>CAJTSE010000012.1 GCA_910578815.1 uncultured Acetatifactor sp. | reverse complement strand
CGGTATCGTAGGTATAGCGGCGGACCGGGATGCCTCCCCGGCTCTCCTGGGTCAGGCTGCCCCGCCTGTCATAAGTATAGCCGTATTCTGCCCCGCCTTCCGTCATGGCAGTGAGCTGATTCAGCTCGTTATACTGGTATACCGCCTTCTGAATGCCGTTTATGCTCTTTCCTGTACGGTTGCCCAAGGCGTCATAGGTGAAAGCCTCACTCATGGACACGTTCCCGCCCAGGCTGTAGGCTGCCTTTACAGGCTGCCTGCTGGCGTTGTAGGTGTATGTGCAGGTACTCCCCGGCTGGGCGATGGAAAGCAGATTTCCAACGCCGTCATAGGTATACTGTGCCGCCTGCCCCTCTTCGTCCGTGAAGGAGACCATGTTGTCATTTCCGTCATAATTATACACCTTTTCGGCCAGCAGCGGAAAAATTTCTTTGATCCTGCGTCCCTTCTTGTTACTTCATACTTGTACTCTATATCATTTTTATAACTATAACAATTCTTTTTTACATAAGAAATCGGAGAAGTTCTTTAACTACCAAAAGTCCCTAGAACATCTCCGATTCTATGTTTTGTTTAAATACTATAGAAACTATTCATATCTTTATACTTCTAGCAAATGCTCTTGCACCATAAGTGTTTGGGAATCGAAAGGAAAATAATATTGATTTGTTGCACAAATGAATATCATTCTCACATAACTGCTCTAAAGGGAGGATGTCCAGTCTCTTGATTTCTTAATAGCGAAGGCTTCCTAAGTCTCACGCTGCAATCCAACCGAAACTCTGCTTCTTCGTCAGTATATCGATCTAATTTTACATCTATCCATATTGGAACCAACGGATAATAAAAGGCCAACATAGAAACCACCTCATCCATAGTGAATATTTTTCCCTTTACTCTGTTGGGGTTTAATATATTCAGCCGCATCATCTCATCTTTTGCCTGCATACTCTTTCCCTGTTCCACTATTGGATTAATCTTAAACTTACACCTAGCGGGATTAATGCTTTTTTGAAAATTTATTTCGTCCACTGTGTCCTGTAAGTTTTGTAAAAATATTCTTTTATTCATTTCTCTTATCATTGCCTTTTCCTCACTTTAGCTGTTCGATAATCGTATTTGATCGTGTAACATCAACATATCCTGACGGCGTGAAACTATAATCTCCTAATTCCAACCATGCGTTTTTTGTCCGTATACCTAACTCTCTTAACATTGCGGGAAATGCTCTTCCCTGCTCAACAGTTGGAGCATAATGTCCTGACGCATTTGTTATGGATCTTACATATCCTTGACTATTAATTTTTAGTGTCCCTGCCGCCTGCACATCTGCTCCATTCGCCAAATACGAATGTCCACTACCAATATACAAATTTCTATTCATATCAATAACAAAATCAACATTTTTCACTCCATTATCAACGTGTATTTTCCCATTTTCTATTGTATAATTAACTTTCCAACCTGCTTGCGGCTCGCCAGGATATCTGTTATGAATTACTTGTGTTGCTTTACCGCCCCTGCTTCCGCCGGGTACCCTGTTCTTTCTCCCCTGAATGCCCCTCTTTACGGCGTCAAACACCTTACCCAGCCCAAAACTGCCGGCATTGGATAACCCTTCCGTAACGCCTTCCGTCAGCATTCCCTGAAAGAAATCGCCAAAATCGAAATTTCTCTTCCTTCCCTGCGGGCTCTCCCCCTGTCCGGTGCTGTACTGGTATCCGCGGGCTGCACTGTAGCCAAGGCCCTGTCCCGGCAGGCCGGAACTATCACAGCCGCTCCTGGGGTCTCTTCCGTTTGTGTAGGGTGAAAGGGCTCCGGAGACTAATGCACCGGCCATTCCCGGCATTCCTGGGTATGCCCCTGCTCCCGTCTGGCCCATGCCTCCCAGGAACTCTGAAATGTAATTGATCCCGGAGGTTGCCGCTCCGCTTCCAAAGCCTCTCAGAAACGCGCTTCCCGCGCTCTTCAGCGGGTCGTTCCCGTAAATTCTTCCGCCTGCTGCGTTCGCAAGGCCGCTGGTAATGCTCTTGCGGGGATTGAACTCCCCGTCCGTAATCCAACGTTCCGCCGCGTCTCCCAGGGTCCCGGCTACAAAGTCCAGACCCGCCATTAAGGACAGGCCTGCTCCGCTGCTGACAGCCGCCATCCGGACGCCGCCGGTAATTCCGCCGTTCACCCCTTCCCCCAGCGCCTGCCGCCAGTTTACTCCATGGCCGTCCATTAACTGAGACACCACAGAGCCGGCAAAATGAAAGACGAAGTGAGAGACAGCACCGACAGCAAAGGGCGCCAAAAAATGAAGAAGCTCGCCGTCTGCATCCTCATAGTTCACCGGATCGTTATCGCAGTAGCAGTACCTGTTCAGCCCGCTTTTCACGGGGTCCATGGACAGCATCCTGCCTCCTGCACTGTCGTAGAATCTTGCCTGAGCGAAATATTTCCCGATCACAGGGTCATGGCTGTAGCTGGTAAACCGCAGGCTTTCCTCCAGTCCGGGCACCGCTTCCACGCCGGGCTTTAAATCTCCCCAGATCCCCCGCTCTGCGTACTGCAGCAGGCTTCCCTGGACATCTGTGGCAAACAGGGGGCTCCCGTAAAGGTCGGATTGGAAATATGCCTTTTCCGGCACGCCCTCCGCCCCTCCTGACACCTTCCGGCTCAGACGCTCATAGCGCCTGCCGAAAACATGGCGGATCCCTGCACCGCCCGTCTCATAGGACATCAGCTCGTTCCCTGCCGCCCCCAGAAAATCAGGCACATACTGTACCTCCCTGGTACGCAGGCTTTCCCCTGTGCCGGTCCTGCGGGTATTGCCCACACGCATCCCCAAGGCATTGTAGGCGTACAGGGTCTCTTCCCCGCTCTCCAGGTTCTTCCCCAGCGCCATCCTGCCTGCGGTATCGTAGGTATAGCGGCGGACCGGGATGCCTCCCCGGCTCTCCTGGGTCAGGCTGCCCCGCCTGTCATAAGTATAGCCGTATTCTGCCCCGCCTTCCGTCATGGCAGTGAGCTGATTCAGCTCGTTATACTGGTATACCGCCTTCTGAATGCCGTTTATGCTCTTTCCTGTACGGTTGCCCAAGGCGTCATAGGTATATGTCTCCTGGTCCTGCCCGTTCTGCCAGGATACCAGCCAGCCCCTTGCGTCATAGGCGTATGCCGCGCTCCTGGCAAATTCCGCCAGGCTGCCCGTGCGTTCGGAGCCTGTGATGCGCCCCAGGGCGTCATAGGTGAAGGCCTCACTCATGGAGACGCTCCCGCCCAGGCTGTAGGCTGCCTTTACAGGCTGTCTGTTGGCGTTGTAGGTGTACGTGCAGGTACTCCCCGGCTGGGCAATGGAAAGCAGGTTTCCCACGCCGTCATAGGTATACTGTGCCGCCTGCCCCTCGCCGTCCGTCACCTTCACCAGACGGTTATTCCTGTCATACCCGTAAACTGCCTCTGTACCGTCAGGGTAGGTGATGCCGGTGCGGTTTCCTGCCCCGTCATAGGCAAATCCGGTCTCACGCCCGTTGTGGTCCGTCACCTTTACCAGCCTGCCCAGGATGTCGCGCTCCATGGCGGCAGTGCCGTTCCAGTCCGTCATCTCCACCAGATCTCCCCGAAGGTTATAGCGGAAGGACACCGTCCTGCCGTCGCTGTAGGCCAGGGCCGTGGGACGGTTATTCAGATCATAGCACGCCGTGGTCTCCTGCCCCTCTTCATCCGTGAAGGAGATCATATTGTCATTTCCGTCATAATTATACACCTTTTCAGCCAGCAGCGGAAGGATTTCTTTGATCCTGCGCCCCTTCTTGTCATACTGGTAGAGGGTAATGCAGGTCTGCTCCCCGGATGCGTCCATACATTCCCTGATCCGGTTGTTCATGGCGTCATATTCAAAGCGGACAATATTGCCCAGAGCATCCTCCACGGCGGCAAGGTTTCCGCAGGCGTCATAGGTATACCTGGTAACCGCCCCCTCGGCGTCCTGCACCGTCTTAATCCTGCCATCCGCCGTATAGGTAAAGGCAGTGGTATTCCCCAGGGCATTTGTCAGGGAGGTCACCTGCCCCAGCAGATCATAGGTATAGGTTACGGTATTCCTAAGCGGATCTGTCTCCGTCAGCACCTGTCCCAGCTCATTATACGTATAGCTGGTGATACCGCCTTCCCCGTCTGTGACACTGGTAAGGTTCCCTGCAGGGGAATAGGTAAATTCCGTAGTATTTCCGTTGGCATCCGTCTGCGATACCATATGCCCCACACTGTCATAGTCAAAGGACAGACTGTGGCCCAGGGCGTCGGACATCTCCGTAAGCCTTCCCATAACGTCGTATTGGTATGTTGTCTCCGCGCCTTCCCCGTCCGTGATGCTCAGCACCCTGCCGGTGTTGGAATAGGTCAGGGTCATGCTGCTTTCATCCTGCCCGGTGATGCCGGTGAGACGGTTATTGGCATCATAGGTATAGCTCCAGAGGTTCCCGTTGGCATCGGTATAGGAAATCCGGTTGCCCGCTGCATCATAGGCGTAAGTACTGGTGTTCCCCAACTCATCCGTCATACCGGTCAGGCGGTTTAAGCTGTCATAAGTATAAGACCTCACCCCTCCCACAGGGTTAGTTACCCTGATCCGGTTGCCGTTGCCGTCATAAGCATACCGGGTCACGCCACCCTTTGCATCCGTGACAGACACAAGCTGTCCTCTGCTGTCAAACTCATAGGCCGTGCTGTTGCCCGCAGGATCAGTGCTCCCGATCAGGCGGTTATTAGCATCATAGGCATAGGTATATATATGGTCCTCCGGGTCTGTAATCTGTGTACAGTTCCCGTTCTTATCATAAGCATATCTGGTCTTTCCGCCGTTAGGCGCGGTTTCTTCCATAAGCCTGCCTATGGTATCGTAGGTATAGCCGGTGCAGCGCCCCTCCTTATCGGCAGACAGAATCAAATTGCCGTCCCCGTCATACTGTGCCTGCTCCGTACAGCCGTCCGTATCCAGCACGGAAATAACCCGGTCAAGGCCGTCATAAGTAAATGTCGTAGTCCCTGCTGCCGTCTCGATGGATACCAGCCTGCTCTCCCTGTCATATCCGTAGGTAGTGACCACACCGTCCTCGTCCGTAGCCGTAAGGAGATTCCCGGCCTGGTCATATGTATAGCTGACACTGTGGCCCAGGGCATCCGTCCTGCCGGTCACACGTCCCCGCCGGTCATAGGCAAAGGTAGTCTGATGGGACAGGGGATCCGTCACCGCCGTCACCTCACCCATATTGTTGTAGGTATAGCTGACAGTGCCGCCTGCCGCATCCTTCACCTGGGTCAGCCGGTTGTTCCCGTCAAAATAGAAATGGGTCACACCGCCGTTTTGATCCTTCCGGGACACCCTGTTGCCGAAAGCGTCAT
Source organism: uncultured Acetatifactor sp. (assembly GCA_910578815.1). Classification (GTDB taxonomy): domain Bacteria; phylum Bacillota; class Clostridia; order Lachnospirales; family Lachnospiraceae; genus Acetatifactor. The sequence goes on along the minus strand of CAJTSE010000012.1, from coordinate 103,859 downwards.
ATCCATATTCTGTCTGATAGCCCAGAGGATCCGCTTCCGTGAGCAGGTTCCCTCTGGCGTCGTAGGTAAAGTGGTACTCCTTCCCCAGGAAATCCGTGGCAAGCACCACCTGCCCCATGGCATTATAAGCAAGTCTCTGGCTGTTTCCCATCCTGTCCGTCATGCCGGTACATCTGCCGTTGCCGTCATAGGCAAAGATCTGGCTGCCGTCTGCATCTACAATCTTAAGCAGCTCTCCTGCAGCCGAATATTCATAGGCTGTGGTTCTCCCTGACGGAGTGGTACAGGAAATAAGCCGCCCTATGGCATCATGTACATACAGATAATGGTTCCCCTCCGGATCCAGTGCCTCGCATAAATGCTGATTTTCATCATAGCTATACTGCCACTCATTGCCTTCCTTATCCGTGAAGCCGGTCAGATTGTCCTCTTCATCATAGGTGTAGCTGCAGGCATTTCCTCTTTCGTCCAGGACGGAAAGCAAATTGTTCCTCTCGTCGTAGGTGTAGCTGTTTTCCGTGCCGTCACGGTAAATTATTCTTTCCGGCAGATTTCTCTCGTTATAGAAGGTCTGCTCGGTTGTCAGATCCGGGTAAGTGACAAGATTCATACGGCCTGCATCGTCATATGCCATCAGGGTCTTATTTCCAAGGGCATCCGTCTGCTCCGTCATCTGGCCCCGTTCATTGTAGCCGGTCCGGATACTGCTCCCCGCCAGCTCTGTCTCGGTGACATTGCCTGCCTCGTTAAAGTAATAATTCTTAACATTCCCATCCTCATCCGTGAAGCTTGTACAGCCTTCGGCGTAGGAAACCGTGCTCTTTCCCCGGTCCGCCATCGTCTGGGATACCGTCCGGCCCAGGCTGTCGTACTGATTCTCCAGATAGACATTGCCGGAAAAGTCTCCGATCTTCGCAAGCCGTCCCTCTTCGTCGTAGATAAAGCTCATCTGTTTGCCCACCGGATTTGTCACGGATACCAGAAGCTCTCCCTCATAGGTAAACGTAACTTCATTTCCCAGGGCATCTGCAGCACTTGACAAATGTTCGTCCGCATAAGTCAGGGTAATACATCCTCCATGCCTGCCCAGGAGCCGTACAGTCTGCTCCGGCCCTTCCGCTGCTTCCGTCTCAAACCGGCAGACACACAGGCTGTTCTCCCGGATTTCGGTAAGCTGCAGCTCTCCGTCGAAGCAATACTCCGTGCCGCCCAATTCTTTTATGGAGAAGCTGCCGTCTTCTTTTTTCTCCAGACGGCAATCCGCCCCGCTGCCCTCTTGGGGCAGAAGAATGCTGCTGCCTTCCTCTTTGAAGAAGGCCGTCACCTGGTCATAAGGAGTACTGAAATAATAATACTGTGCATCCTGATACAACAGATAGTTCAACGCATGGGTCCAGCCCTTGCCTATAGTCGTCTCATACCCGTCCCTTCCGGAGTCATACATCAACGTAAGCTGCAGTGCATCCTTTCCATAATCTTCCAGCAGCGTGCAGCTCCACAGGAAGGAACCGGTGATGGCATTTACCGGATCCAGTCCGGTGTAAGAGAGCCTGCCGTCAGGATATGTCACGCGCCTCCTTGTGGAGGGCATACCGCTTTGCCTACTCGTTTTGGTCGCAGCCGTCTTAAGGCTGCTGTATTCCCCGAAGCCATAGGTATTTCCGGCGCGCACGCGGAAGGTATGCTCCGTATTGGGCTGCAGGCCGCCAAAGAACCGGGACAGCTCCTGATCCGCCGTGGAACGTACCGCCACAACTGCCCCTTCCTGCCCGGCTGGTGCTACGGCAACGGCAGTGCCGTCAAATTCCACCTCATATTCCAGGGCATCCTCCACCTTCAGCCATTTCACTACGATGCTGTTGAAATCAGGCTCCGCCCACACGGTGTCAGGCGCATCCGGCGCTCCTGACAGGGTGCGGACCTTCCTTAAAGCGCTGTATAATCCGTAGCCCTCTGCATTTTTAGCGCGAATCATATACTCGTATTCCGTATTTGCCGCAAGGCCGCTGAATGTCCTGGAGGTCCCGGTCAGAGCGTAGGTTGTTCCATGAAACACAATCTCATAGCCGGTTGCGGTGTTCACGGCATTCCAGCTGATGGTCACGGAATCCACCGTAACTTGTTCCTGAATGCCTGTCGGTGCAGCAAGCGGCTTTTTCGATGTGGTGATCGTCGCAGCTGCGGAATACGCGCTGGCACCGCCCTTATTTTTGGCGCGAACCTGGTAGCTATAGCGGGTGCTTGCCGATAAATTGCGGAATGTTGTGTAAGTACTCCTGACGTCATAAACTGTCCCGTTGAACAAAACGTCATAGCTCTCAGCATTCAGCGGTGCATTCCATCTTAATGTCACGGAATTCCAGGTGGCTGAAGCCGTAATGCCTGTGGGTGTGTCAGGCTCCTTGATCAGGGTCCAGGCTTCATAAATATTTGTGTACTGGCTGTAACCCCCTGCATTTTTAGCCCGAACCTGGTAAGTGTATTTCCTATTGGCTGCCAGACCCGTAATTTTCACAAAGGTATCCGATGTGGCATATGTCCTGCCATTCAAAAGCACCTCATAGCCGGTTGCGCCTGCCGCCGCATTCCAGCTGATGGTCAGGGAATAGGACCCGGCCGTTGCGCTGATCCCCACAGGCTTAGCCGGAGCAGCCATAACCGTTTTTGCCGCCGAATAGCTGCTGGCGCCACCCTCGCCGTTGGATCTGACCTGGTAGGTACACTCCTTCCCTGCCGTCAGAGCGCTGATCACCTTGCTGGTTCCCGTTACACGATAGGTCGTTCCATTAAATAGTAAATCATAGCTGGTTGCTCCCGGTATAGCATTCCATTGGATTGTAATCCCGTTCGTACCCACACTTGCCGTAGCTGTCGGCACGGCAGGCGCAGTGCGAATTGTTTTAGCGGCGTTGTAGCTGCTGGCGCCGTCTGTATTTCTGGTACGAATCTGAAAGCTATAGCTTGTATTTGCCGCCAGACCAGTGATAACAGCGGTACTGGTCCTTACATTATGGACTGCCCCATTAAAAAGAACGTCATAGCCTTCCGCCCCTGTTACCGCACTCCACTTTATGGTTGCAGAATTTTCGTTTGTAACACTTGATATGCCGGAAAGCGCAGGCGCCGGCGGCGTTGTCTTTACCGTAAGTGCTGCACTGTATGCGCCGGCCTCGGCTGCATCCTTCGCCCTTACCTGATAGGTATAGCTGCGATTTGCAGAAAGTCCCGTAATGGTAATAGAAGTATTGTTCGGATTGTATGTTAAATTATTAAAGTATACATTGTATCCCGTAGCGCCGCTGACCTGATTCCAGCTGATTGTCACCGAATTTTCCGTTGATTGGTGAGTGATGCCCGTCGGGACGCCCAGCGCCTGGGTTTTTATGGTCCTTAGGGTACTGAAAGAGCCAGAACCGTCCACACTTTTTGAGCATATCTGATAGCTGTATGCTGTCTTAGCCTTCAGTCCGGTGGCCATATAGGATGTTGTTGAAGCAGTACAGTGTATATTCGTATTATTAAACCATACAATGTACCCCGCCGCACCCGTTACCGGACTCCAGGTGACCGTAGCTGTGGTGTCCGTGCTGACAGCATTTATCGTCGCAGGTGCCTTAGGCGCTGTGGTAACGGTGTAGGAAGCCGTGTATGCGCTGACTGTGCTTGCATTCTTGGATCTTACCTGGAAATTATAACTTCTGCCTGCCGTCAAACCTGTAAACTGACGGGAAACAGACGTCACACTATAAACCGAACCGTTAAACAGAATATCATAGCCTGTGGCCCCGTTGACAGCATTCCAGCCAATGGTAACCGAAGTTTCCGTTGCGGACTTGGTAACCCCGGCAGGTACATTCAGAGACGCAGCCTTTGTTTGGATACTCTTAAGCGTACTGAAGGCACTGGCAGCTCCATCTACACCTAATGTACACACCTGATAACTGTAGGAAGTTGCAGGCGTAAGCCCTTCCACGGTATAGGATCTTGGATCCGCCGAGGAAAAGATCCTGTCGCTGTTATTAAATCGCACAATATACCCTGTGGCACCTGTCATCTGGCCCCATTCAATCGTAACCGTAGTATCCGTGCTTGAAGCAACTACATTTGTCGGCGCCTTGGGCGCTGTAGTAACGGTATAGGAAGCCGTATAGGCGCTGACGGCATTTCCGTTTTTGGACCTGATCTGAAAGGTGTAGTTTCTGCCTGCCGTCAAACCCGTAAATTTCCTGGAAGTAGAAGTTTCACTATAGACCACACCGCTAAACCAAATATCATAACCGGTGGCCCCGCTGACCGCATTCCATTGAATCGTTACGCTGGTGTCCGTCGCCGTTTTCCTGATGCCTGATGGTACGGCCGGCGCACCGGTCGAGCCGCTTGCCAGGGTTTGAATCGTTTGTCTTGTGCTGTATGCACTTGTCATTTTCGTTGTCTTCGCCCGCACCGAATAGGTGTGACTGGTCTTCGGCTGTAACCCGGTAAATCTTTTGCTGGTTGTTGTTACATTCGTAACGTTATTGTCAAACAATATGTCATAACTCCTGGCATGGGCTACCGGGTCAAAGCTCACCGTAACGGATGACGTATCTGCAACCGCCCGGACGTTCTGCGGTACGGCGATGGGCTGGATGTCATAGAAATCCGACGGAATCAATATCTTTGCCGCTTCGCTTAAGTTCCCTCCCGAACTTCGAATTGCAGTTACAGTAACCGAATACTGCTGATTTGCTTCCAGGTCTGCCCTGCTGGTGTAAGAAGTTGTATGCAGATTGGTTTCATTATAAATAGCATAGCTTTTACCTGTCTGATACATGATGGCAGTATATCTGGTTACGCTGACTGCTGCCGACCAGCTTGCCGTAATTGAACCGTTTGCATTCAACGTCAGCTTTAAATTTAATTGTCCCATAAATAATTCCTCTCTTTCCTTTTTGTATCTTGAATTTGCAAATTCAAGTAATAAAAAGAAAAAGATCGGAGATTTGTAAACATATATCTTACCTGGTTATAAATTTGGTTTATTCTTTTCCCTTTTTATCATCATCAAGGTCCTTTTTTAGTTCACTCAGCGTTTTCTTTAAAAACTGCGGCAGCTCTACGCCCATCCGCCCTGCGTTTTCCAAAACAGATATAGCCTCGTTAATTACAAACCAGATAGCCACCAGCAATGCAAAATATGTTTGCGACTCATACTTAAGGCCCAGCTCCTGCGCAAATTTATAGAGAAAATAATCAACGCATACGGCAACAAAAACAGTAAAAAAGTACCCTATTTTCTTAAATATCCCCAAAATACCTTTTTTGCTGCTCCAGCCGTACTTTTTGCTGCCAGGATGCTCCAATGCCTCCTTTTTTGCTGCAAGCATACCGGACACATAGTCCGCTGCCATAAGAAGCATCAGCAGACATATCACCGGAAACAGCAATCCAAGCCGATTACCAATCCATGCCCCTGCAAGCGCAGCAATTCCTTTTTCCCACAGTTCTTTCCCATTCATAACACATCACCTGTCCTTTTTCTTTTTTATGTATAAAAAATACTTCCTGCTGGAACTGTAAACTATTTTTTAAAAGCACTAAATTAAGTATCACTTCCTTTAAAAAATAGCTTGTCCTTCAGCTCCTGATAAAGCTCCCGGCGCAGTCTGTTTACGTATTGTCTTGTTACGGAAAAGATTTCCGCAATCTCTGTGTCTGATTTATTTCCAAATATTATCGTTTCGAATATTTCCCGTTTTTTTCCGATATACCTTTTCAAAAAGGCCTCTATGTCTATGCTGAATATAGCATCCTCTAAATCCTTACTGTTTTCATCCCTGATTATGTCAAAAACACTGTCATTTTCCGTAAGCAGCTGATGATCATGCTGCTTTCTGCTTTTACGGTACAAATCATAAAATCTGTTTCTCAGCGCTTTGCTTAAATAAGCCAGACACTCCCCGTCTTTTTCGCAATAACTTATTTTTGTTACCGATTCCCACAAAACCAGCATCATTTCAGAGCGAACATCTTCCTTTTCATCCTTGTACAACAGCCTTGTATACTTTTCAATTAATGGTGTCATTTTGTTGATTAATTGTGCAAAAGCATTTTTATCCGTATGTATCTTTTGAATTAATAATGTTATTTCTCCCATATTCCGGACCTCCAAAAGATAAGAAATCCTAAGATCGAAAAAATGTAAACTTAATATAACGTAATTATTTACTTTTACGTCCAGATTAGGAAAGCTTCATATGGAATAACAGTTCAGCCGCCAACAATTCCTTGACAGCCCACTCCCGATGTGCTATTCTGAAATTCCTCGCGCTTTCGCGAGGCAAAATTTCATAGCAGGTATCTGCCGGCAAAATCCGGCGGACTTGGCGTGTTGACGCCGCCTACTTGGAAAGTAGATCTACAAAATCTAAACTACCAGGAGGAAGCAATATGATTACGATGGAAAACGTATGTAAGTCGTACCGGATTGCAAAAAGAAACGCAGGCCTTGCCGAGGCCTGCAGGGCACTCTTCCACAGAGAATACGAAGAGATCCAGGCCCTGAAAGATGTCAGCTTTACCATCAAGGACGGTGAGATGGTGGGCTACATCGGCCCGAACGGAGCAGGGAAAAGCTCCACAATCAAAATTTTAAGCGGAATATTGACACCCGACAGCGGTCAGGTGACGGTGGACGGCAGGCTGCTTTGGAATTCCGGCGGCAAACAGCCGCTGACAAAGCAGAACCGCTTCAGCCGGATCGAGCATGTCAGGCGCATCGGCGTAGTCTTCGGCCAACGCTCGCAGCTGTGGTGGGATGTTCCGGTCATAGATTCTTTTGAACTTCTGAAGGACATTTACTCTATTTCCGAACCTGTATATCGAAACAATCTGGAAGAACTGACAGAACTTCTCAATCTGGGTGAATTGCTGAGAACGCCTACCCGGCAGCTTTCTCTGGGACAGAGAATGCGCTGTGAAATTGCGGCCTCGCTGCTCCACAGTCCGAAAATTCTCTTTCTGGACGAGCCTACCATCGGTCTGGACGCCGTGTCAAAGCTGGCAGTGAGAGATTTTGTAAAGCAGCTGAATCAAAAGCACGGCACCACGGTAATCCTGACCACCCATGACATGCAGGATATAGAAGCCCTTGCCAGCCGCATTATTCTAATTGGCAAGGGGCAGATCCTCATGGACGGCACCCTGGAGGACATCCGCCGTGGCGGTGAGAACATGGACGAAACATTGGCGGAGCTGTACCGCGCCTATGAAATATAGGAGGGTAGGAAGCATGAAAAAATATTTGTCCTTTTTCAGACTGCGCCTTCTGGCAGGGCTTCAATACCGGACCGCCGCCCTGGCAGGAATGGCCACCCAGTTTTTCTGGGGTTTTATGGAAATTATGGTGTTTCATGCCTTTTACAGGGCGGACCCGGCGGCTTATCCCATGACCATGGAAGCCACTGCGGCCTATGTATGGCTGCAGCAGGCTCTCCTTGCGTTTTTCGGAGCGTGGATGTTTGAAGGTGAGATTCTGGATACCATAAGCGGCGGGAACCTTGCCTACGAGCTGTGCCGGCCCATTCGCATCTATGATATGTGGTTTGCAAGAAGCGTGGCAAACCGCCTGTCCAAGGCGATTCTTCGGTGTGTACCGATCCTGGTGGTAGCTGCTTTCCTGCCAAGAGGATACGGGCTGGGGCTTCCCGCCTCTTTCCCGGCCTTCCTCTGCTTTCTGGTATCCTTGACCATGGGACTGTTTGTAATGGTGGCGCTGAATATGCTGGTCTACGGAAGTTGTCTGTACACGATCTCTGGGGACGGTATGCGGATTTTATTTGCCGCCCTTTCGGAATTTTTGGCGGGCCAGGTAATTCCGCTGCCCTTTTTCCCGGAAAAAGTGCAGCGGATTCTGGAGCTGAATCCCTGGGCTTCCATGGGAAACGTGCCTTTCCGCATTTACGGGGGAGATTTAGCTGAAGCCGGAATGCTGCGTGCAATGGCCCTGCAGGCTTTTTGGCTGGTAATTCTGGTAGTCTTGGGAAAGCTGCTGTGCGCCGGAGGCGAAAAAAGAGCGGTAGTTCAAGGAGGATAGTGTGAGAAGAACTTCTAACTGCCTACGGCAGTTTTCACTCACAGCAGAGGCTGTTTCGTGGAGAAGTTCTAAGTCTGCCATGCAGACTTTTCTCACACCGAAGAATGCCGGAAATGCGGCATTCTTCATCCGGAAAAACGCCAAAGACGGGCGTTTTTTACAGGCGAGTTGACATGAAAGGACATGATATAAATATGAAAACGAAAAAGACAAGCGGCTTAAAACTTTATTTTCACTATTTGTCCATCATTTTCAGAAGCGCCATGCAGTATAAGGCATCCTTCTGGATTATGACAATAGGGCACTTTTTTGTCTCCTTTAATGTGTTTTTAGGGGTATTTTTTATGTTTCAGCGGTTTTCCCATGTGGAAGGCTTCACTTACAATGAGGTGCTATTATGTTTCTCTATTATGTTGATGGAATTTTCTCTGGCAGAAATCTGGGCCAGAGGCTTCGATACCTTCCCCTCCATGATCCGGCAGGGGACCTTTGACCGGGTACTGCTGCGCCCCAGAAGCGCAGTGCTGCAGGTGTTGGGAAGCAAATTCGAACTGGTACGTCTGGGACGGGTTCTCCAGGCCATTGTGATGTTCGGCTACGGCATGACTCATGTGGAGGTACGCTGGACAGCAGCAAAGTTTGTGACGGTGCTTTTCATGCTTGTCGGCGGAGTGGGGCTCTTCTCGGCGATGTTTATGATCTATGCTGCCTTAAGCTTCTTTACTTTAGAGGGGCTGGAATTCATGAATCTGTTTACAGACGGAGCCAGGGAATACGGGAAATACCCTTTTGGGGTCTATGGTAAAAAAATGCTGCTGCTCACCACCTTTGTAGTGCCTTATGCGCTGGTGCAATATTACCCCCTGCTGTATCTGCTGGACCGCCGGAACAGCCCCTTTTACATTTTCCTGCCCCTGCTGGCTTTGTGGATTCTGCTGCCGGCCTACGGGCTGTGGCGGTTCGGGGTGCGGAAGTATCAGTCCAGCGGCTCCTGAAATTTGTATTGATTGCAAATGACCGCTGTTTATCTTATAATTCAACTAAGCCAAAGATACTAATATAAATCGGTGTAAAGAAAAATTATTTTTCCTATAAAATCCCAGCAGGAAGGAGCCGCACCGCTATGGAAGTACGCTTTCAGGAAGCCGCCAATATATTTTTCGGCAAAAACATGGAATTGCAGAGCTTTCTCCCTTTTCCTGCCGCAACTGACAGAAAGGCTTATGACCGGCTGCCGAAAGAATTGGAGAAAAGGCTGATTGCCGAAGGCGAAGCCTGTCTGGACTGTCCCTATACCCCCCTTTATGCCACGGATTTCATGGCCTTCAAACGAACGGGAAACCGGGTGAATTTTGAAAACCTCTACTTTAAACGGCGTTATAACTTAAATTCGCTGGTGCTGGCCGAATGCGTGGAGGCAAAGGGGCGTTTTCTGGACCAGATTATCAACGGCATTTTTGTCCTTTGTGAGGAAAGCGCCTGGCAGCTGCCGCCCCATAATTCCTATGAGCGGAATCAGCCTCAGGAACTCCTGCCCGATGCTTCCCGACCCGTGCTGGATCTCTTTGCCTGCGAAACGGGAGCCCAGCTTGCCTGCATTTACTATTTGCTGAAAAGGGAACTGGAAGCTGTGAGCCCCTTTATTACTGCACGGATCCTTTCGGAGCTGCGGGCACGTATTCTGACGCCTTATTTGAATCAACATTTTTGGTGGATGGGGCAGGGCGACGAGCCCATGTGCAACTGGACGCCCTGGTGTACTCAAAACGTTCTGATTACGGCGTTTCTCTCCGACTGCTCCCAGAGCGAGAAAAAGTCCGTACTGCAAAAAGCCGCCGCAAGCTGTGACTTCTTTTTAAAGGATTACGGGGAGGACGGCTGCTGCGACGAGGGTGCCCTTTACTTCCGCAGGGCCGGCCTGTGCCTGGACGCCTCCGCAGACATCATGAATCAGGTGACAGGCGGCGCCTTCTCTCATCTGTATCATTGGCGAAAGTTAAAAAATATAGCCGCCTACATTGAAAATGTTCATGTGGAAAGCGGTTATTATTTCAATTTTGCCGACTGCTCTCCCCTGCCAGGCCGCTCCGGAGTCCGGGAATTCCTCTTCGGGAAGCACACGGAGCAGTCGGGCTTAATGCTGTTTGCTGCCAGGGATTTCCAGACGGCTCAGGAGGAAATTTACCATGAGGAAACTTATCGCCTCAGCCTTTATTACAGACTGCTAAACGCCTTTCATTACAAAGAAGTCATGGAATATGACACCTCCATGGCAGTAACACACAAGGATATTTATTATCCCAGCATCGGTCTGTTTATCGCCAGAAGTCGAAATTTAAGTCTGGCGGTGAAAGCCGGGGACAACGACGACAACCACAATCACAACGACACCGGCAGTCTCACTCTTTACAAAAACGGCCGTCCGGTGCTGGTGGACATCGGCGTGGAAAGCTATACCGGAAAGACCTTTTCCCCTCAAAGATACGAAATCTGGACCATGCAGTCCGGCTATCATAACCTGCCTGCCATTGAGGGACTGGACCAGCAGGAAGGCGGCAGTTACCGCGCCACGGAGGTAAAACAGAAGGTCGATGAACAGCGGGCGGAAATCTCCATGGAGCTGATCAATGCCTATCCTCTTCCGGGAAGCGGTCATTTCTACAAAAGACAAGTGCTTCTGGACAAGAAGCAGGAATGTGTGGTCTTGCAGGACGAAACCGACTGTAAAAATGTTATTTTAAATTTTATTACCTATGATAAGCCGGAATTAGAAGATGAAGAAAGCAATCCTGAAAATGTTGGCGAAATGGACAGATGCAATCCGAAAAATGCTGACAGCATGGGCGGATGCAATCACCTATCCGTCAGTGTGAAGCCCGCCCGCCTGCTTTCTGTGGAAACTATCATAAAATTGGGGCCGTCTCGTCTGGAATTTACAGGCGCAAAGGTGCTTGCCATAGAGACGCTTCCCATCACCGATCCCCGTCTGCAGGCAGCCTGGGACCATGACCTGTACCGGATCCGTCTTTCCATGACCGATGAAAAATTTATTCTTCACATCAGATAAAGGAGCTTAAATCTACATGATATATTCTCTCAGTGACCTAATATGGCTGTTTTTCATCTATTCCCTGGCCGGCTGGTGCATAGAGGTCTGCTATGCCGCCTTCCGCCGCAGAAAATTCATAAACCGGGGCTTTGTCAATAGTCCTCTGTGCCCGATTTATGGCTTTGGAGCCGTTCTTTTCGCCCTCTTTCTGCCGGAACTGATAAACAGTCCCTTTTTTCTGTTTTTGGGCGGCATGCTCCTGGCCTCCGTACTGGAATACAGCACGGGCATGCTGATGGAAAAAATCTTTCATAAAAAATTGTGGGATTACTCTGAAATCCGGTACAATATCGGCGGCTATGTCTGTCTGCGGTACGCCCTGCTCTGGGGTCTGCTGGCAGTGCTGACCATTTGTTTCGTCAATCCTGCTTTGTGCAGTCTGCTTCGTGGGATTCCTTCTTCGATCACGGCAATCCTGCAATGGACCGCACTCATTCTGCTTGCCTTTGATTTTCTGGCTGAAGCCTTGACCGTACGGGGAATGCTGGCGTCCGCTAAACGGCTGTCCCCTCTTTCCAGCCGTCTCCAGCGCATTTCCGGGCTGTTGGAAAAGCGTTTGACAAACTCCTTTCCTTCCATTACCAAAGAAAATCTAGAAACCCGAAAAAAAGAACGGTCCCTGCGCAAAAAAAGCACCGTATTTGCAGAGGGCTGCAGCTTTTACAAGCTGACCGCTCTGTTTTTTATCGGCGCTTTTTTAGGAGATATTACGGAAACGATTTTCTGTTTCATCACAATGGGCGTTCTCATGAGCCGCAGCAGCGTGGTCTATGGCCCGTTCAGCATTGTCTGGGGGCTGGGATGTTCCCTGCTGACCTTGTTCCTGTATCGTTACCGGGATAAGAGCGACCGTCATATCTTTCTGGCCGGTACTCTTTTAGGCGGTGCCTACGAATACATCTGCAGCGTATTTACGGAAGCGGTCTTCGGCACCGTATTCTGGGATTACAGCGGCTTTGCTTTTAATCTGGGTGGACGTATCAACCTGCTGTACTGTTTTTTCTGGGGAATCGCCGCCGTGGTCTGGCTGAAGGTTATCTATCCGCCCTTGTCCCGGCTGATTGAGAAAATCCCCAAGCACACAGGCACCATACTTTTCAACTGCCTGATTATATTTATGATAATCAATATGGCCGTTTCCTCTCTGGCCCTGGCCCGGTACACAGAGCGGCACACTACGGAAGCACCTGCGGCAGAAACGGAAATCTCTGCACTGAACTCATTTTTAGACAGACATTTCGATGATGAGCGGATGGAACGGATCTATCCCAATGCAAAGCTGGTGGATTGAAAACAAAAAAATGGTTGAATTATCTTCACTTTTATGATACATTAGTCATAGGAAGAGTACCCACTCCCAAGATGGATGCTCCCGAAAAGGTTGAATGTCTTTACAGACACCGCCTATCCTGTTTGCAGACAGGATAGGCATTTTTATTTCTTCTTGTGATCCTTATCTCTCACGAGAAAGGCAAGAAACGCAACAATCAAGCTGCCAAAGGCTGCTAACAAAGTCAGCATTCCAATGAAAATTGAGATAATCTCAAATGCCGTCATATTACGCACCTCCCTTCCTATGTATTTCCAGCAAGCTGGACAAATGGTTCGGGAGGCTGCCTTTTACGTTTCACCCCGGTCAATACACAATACGACACCTGGATGTTCACGCCCTGTCATGGGTACTCTCTTCGGAAAAGTGAGCTTTTCCGGCGGCTTACAGCCATATCTATTATATCGCATACGGTACATCAATGCAAGTATTCTGTATCATTAACTTTACAAAATTCTTACCTTGCACAGATTTCCCCATACATCTCCGGGCGCCTGTCTCTGAACAGTCCCCAGCTGAAGCGCATTTCCTCCACCGCATCCAGATCAAAGGTATGCAGGATCACCCCTTCCTCTGTCCTTCCTGCATCCTTAAGCACCTCCCCTGTCTCGTCGGTAATAAATGAAGAACCGTAGAATACCAGGCTCGAAGACTGGTTGTTATTTTCCTTTGTGGGGCTTACCCTTTCCTCTCCGATCCGGTTAGCCGCAATCACAGGCACCACGTTGGCCGCCGCATGGCCCTGCATACAGCGCCGCCAATGGGGCATACTGTCGCACTCTATAATCGGCTCGGAGCCGATTGCGGTAGGATACAAAAGAAGTTCGGCCCCCATAAGGCTCATACATCTTGCCGCCTCAGGAAACCACTGATCCCAGCATATTCCCACACCAATCCTGCCATAAGCAGTATGCCACACCTGAAAACCGGTGTTTCCGGGGGTAAAATAAAATTTCTCCTGATAAAAATGGTCATCGGGAATATGCGTCTTGCGATATACTCCTAAAAGCTCCCCGTCTGCATCAATAACCGCCACGGAATTATAGGTTACATTTCCGGCACGCTCAAAAAAGCTGACCGGCAGAACCACCTTCAGCTGCGCCGCAAGCTCTTTCATCCGTTTTACTGCCGGATTCTCCCATACGGTTGCTGCCAGCCCATAGGAGTCATAATTTCTCTCCTGACAAAAATACCATGTTTCAAACAGCTCCGGCAGAAGGATGATCTGCGCTCCCTGCTCTGCCGCCTGGCGGACCGCCTTTTCCGCCGCATCTATATTTTCTTCTCTGGAACGGTTACAGTACATCTGTACTGCCGCTGCCGTTACGTTTTTCATAATCAGTCTCCTCATATAAAGTTCCCGCTGCAAAAATCCGACACAATACCATCAAATATAATTCCGTATATAGTCACGCATTCCTTCACATCGGAATCTGCTGTGTAATACAATGAATATTTCCCCCGCCGATCAAAATATCCCTGGCATAAATCTGAATGACCTCACGCTCCGGGAACAGCCCCTGAAGGATTTTCCGCGCTGCCTCGTCCTCCGGAACGCCGAATCCCGGCATCACAATATTTCCGTTGGAAATATAGAAATTTACATAGGATGCTGCCAGCCGCTCTCCCGGACTGCGGGTAGGCTCGTCCCAACACCCGTCCAGCCCCCGGCATTCTTCCTCCGTCATTGTCACCGGCTTTGGCAGGGGCAGCTTATGCACCTTAAGCTGCCGACCGGCGGCATCCGTCACTTGCTCCAGATACTCCAGGCAGGCCTTTGACATGGCATACTGGGGATCCCCCTGATCCTCCGTCCAGGCCAGCACCACCTCCCCCGGTTTTACAAAGGCACAAATATTATCCACATGCTCATTGGTCTCATCCCCGTAAATCCCACAGGGCAGCCAAAGAACCTTGGACAAATTCAGATATTCCTTCAGGGTATCTTCAATTTGTTCCCTGGTCATCTGCGGATTCCGCCCCCTGCTCAAAAGACAGCTTTCCGTCACCATACCCGTGCCTTCCCCGTCCACGTGGATGGAGCCGCCTTCCAAAATAAAATCCCGTTTGCAGTAAACATCCTTCTCCAGCAGATCACAAAGCTTCCTGGCCATCCTGTTGTCCTTGTCCCAGGGAAAATACAACCCGTCCGCAAGACCACCCCAAGCATTAAAGCCCCAGTCGATCCCCCGGATTTCCCCTTTGGCATTTTTTACAAAGGTGGGCGCGTAGTCCCTGGCCCAGGCGTCATTACTGCTCATCTCCACCACACGAATCTGCTCCGGCAGGATGGCTCTGGCGTTGTCATACTGTGCCTCGCCGGCGCACACCGTCACCTTCTCGGAGCGTGCGATGGCTTCCGCCACGGCGGCAAAGGCCCTGCGGGCGGCATACCCCCCGTACTGCCAGGAATCCGGACGCTCCGGAAATATCATGATACAGCCCTCGTGGGGCTCAAATTCCGCCGGCATCCGAAAGCCGTCCGCCGCCGGTGTAGACTCTTGTATAATTTTCATTTCCATTTCTCCGGTTTATCACTTATTTTAGAAAGTTTATAATTTCTTTCAGGATATGACATAATTCAGACACATCTTTAATGTATGATAAGAACATAAACAAATGGAGCTGTTGAGTTTTAACAATCTGGTTAGGGTTCTGTCAGCTTCGACTAAATACAATCCTGCCAAGGCAGGTTATTCATACATAGATGACCGGTTTCATACCGGTCATTCTTTTATAATTTTCATTATACGCATTGACCCGAAAAAATACAAGGAAAACCAAATAATCGGCTTTCAAACGGTTCTATCATAAAAACAGTTCGAAAATCTCATAATCAAGTAACAGTTGACAGCCGGCTGTTGTTCTCAATGAGGATTGTGCGAGACGTCGGTACTTGGCAAGCGTACTGTGCTTGTTTATGTACCGCTACGTCGAGCCCCAAGCGCAAGCGTATCCGAATGAGAATGACAGCCGGCTGTCACCGTCAGGTTGTAGTTGTCTGAACTGCTGCCTACCGTAAATTAAAGCCGCTCCAACAACAGCCTAATCTGCTCAAAGGCTCTGTTATCCTCCGCCCCGGCAGCATCAATCAGGTCTGCAAGTCTTTCTCTGACCGAACGATCCGCCAGGTGCTCCAGCATTTGTTCCACATTGCTCCAGTCTCCTATCAGGGAAATCATTTCGTCCGCAAGGTCACCAGTCCGATGAAAATGTTTTGCTATCTTACAGCAAATGTCTTTCCCTGCTTCGCCGCATCTTTCCGACAGCTCTTCAAAATACCCTGCACCCCACCTGCGTCCGTCACTGACACATGTCATGGCATCATTCTGGACCAGCAGCTTTGAAAACAAATAGTCAAATCCGGCACCGCCTTCAAACCATTTTTCATTCAGCAGCATTTCTTTCCATGCGCCGTAAGCAGCAATTCCCTTCGCATAACTGCCCTCATTTCTTGGCTCCATGATAAGAGCCGCCGTCTTCACAATCTCCTTATCACTACAGGGCTCGCCGGATACCGGTCCGAAACACATGACTGCCTGTGTATCCGTATTTTCCCACCACCGCGTGGAACGGAAATATCCGTTATCCATAAAGGTTGTATCCGCTGCATATTCACCGTCATGCTGAAAGAAATTCCACCCCACGACCAAATCTCCAGCCTCTTCATATCCGGCAATGATACACGGCTCCGGCGGTCCAATGATTCCGAGGGCGATCACCGGATAGCCCTTGGCTGCCTTTGACCTGATAAACGCTGCAAATTCTTCTTTCTTTGTGTGCTCCTCTCTCCCTAAAAAGTCAAACTCCCTGCCCAACGCCCTCGCCCCGTACCTGTAGATGTCATTGGATTCCTTCAAGGTATGATAAATATCCACGTTGCTCAGATCCCAATCCGCCCGGTTCCACGTAAGGCGGAAAGCCGCTCCTGTGGCCGCCATAATGTAAGCATAGGAAACGTCATCCCCTAAATATTCCGATACTGCCTTCACGCAGATAGGAAACGTTGTTTTGCTTCCATAAGCTCCCCACTCAATTTTCCTGATACCGTACAGTATAGTCTTCTGATTGTCCTGTTCCATATTCATTTCATCGCTCCTTTTCTCTTTTCCGGCAAGCTTTTCCAGCCCAAACACACCTATATCCAGCTGCTTTCTTCCGATCAACGGTCTTTCCTTCCGAAATCTGCCGGGCGCCATGCCGAAAACCCGCCGGAACGCCCTGATATAGGATTCATGGTTGGAGAATCCGCTTTCAAACGCAATATCAACTATTTTTTTGTCCGAATGTAATAGCCAGAGTGCCGATGCCATAATTTTTCTTCTTTTGTAATACTGCATAATCGGCATGTTTACATTTTTCAAAAACAATTCCCTCAGATAGCTCTCCGAAAACCCGAAATTTCCGGACATTTCCCGGATATTCAGATCCTCCAGATGGCCCTCCACATAGCTGATCAGTGCCCGTGCCATAGGTGAATAACTCATTTACTTCCTTCTTTCCATCGCGATGTATTACCAGTATAGCAGGACTTGACGTCCGAAACTTGACTTTTTTATGGAAATATCCCACAAAAAACAGAGCTGCGCATAAATTAAATTTATGCGACAGCCCTCTCCTTATTAGTCAGCCTTTCGTCCATTTTATGAAAATACCTGAAATCTCACAGCCTCATTTTAAAATCTTCGTATCCAAACTGTCTGACAACCCTGTATTCGCCGCTCTTCTCGCGCAAAAGGATGGCAGGAAGAGGCATACCGTTAAAAGTATTGTTTTTCACCATGGAATAGATCGCCATATCCTCAAATACCAGCCTGTCCCCCTCCCTTAAGGGTGCGTCAAAGGAATATTCCCCAATCACGTCTCCCGCCAGGCAGGTGGGACCTCCCAGCTTGAAGGTATAAGGCTTCTCCCCCGGCAGGCCGCTGCCCCGAAGAGGCGGTCTGTAGGGCATCTCCAGCACATCCGGCATGTGACAGGCAGCAGAGGTGTCCAGGATCACATTGCTTCCCTGCACCTCCAGCACACTGCTCACCAAAAATCCCGCATTCAGCGCCACGGCCTCCCCCGGCTCCAGGTACACCGTCAGGCCGTACTTTTCCTGCATTCTTTTAATACACCGCTCCAAACGGGGAATGTCATATCCCGCCCTTGTAATATGATGCCCGCCGCCAAAATTGATCCACTTCATCTTTAGCAGATATTCGCCAAACCTTTCCTCTACTGCGTCCAGCGTCTTTTCCAGAGCATCGGAATCCTGCTCACAGAGGGTGTGAAAGTGAAGTCCGTCCAGCAGTTTCAGCAAATCTTTGCTTCCGCTGTCGGCAGCGTCCCCGCAAAAAGCGTCTGGCCCGCGATCATCATCTGCCGCAGAAACCGCTCCTGCAACAAACTGTTCCTTCGTCACTCCCAGCCGGGAGCCGGGCGCACAGGGATCATAAATGGCATGGCCTTCCTGCGTAGAACACTGCGGATTAATCCGCAGTCCAATGCTTTTTCCCGCAGCCCTGGCCTGCTGGCCAAACTTCTCTATCTGTTTCCAGGAATTAAAGACGATATGATCGCAGTATTCCAAAATTTCCCCAAAGTCCTCCTGCCGATAAGCAGGCGAATAAATGTGATTCTCAATCCTTCGGCCGAAAGCCTCCAAAGGCCTGCACATTTCCTCCGCGCACAGCCTGGCCTCATATAGTCCGCTGGCCGTTGCGCCGCAAAGGTACTCTCCGATCAGAGGGTAAAGAGCATACATAGAAAATGCTTTCTGGGCAAGCAGAATTCTTACTCCCGTTCGCTCCATGACTCCCTGTAAAATTTGCAAATTTTTCTCTATCAGCCCCTGATCTATCACATAGCAGGGCGTTGGAATTTCTGACTGCTTCATACTGCTCCTGATCTTCCTAATCCTATCAGCACATACACTCGACCAATGCGCGACGCAGTGGTCGGCCGTTCAAACCGTCCACTGCGGAAACTAAACTTCTGATACCAAACTGCCCGTGTCAGCTTTCCCCGGTCAGCCACCTGCACAGGGATTCTTCCAGCTTCTTCAGGTCAACGGGCTTGGAAATATGTTCATTCATACCGGCCTCCAAAGACAGCTGAATATCCTCCGCAAAGGCGTTGGCAGACATGGCAAGGATCGGCACCTTCTTTGCATACGTACGGTCCAGACTGCGTATGGTCTTTGCCGCTTCATAGCCATCCATAACCGGCATCTGTATATCCATAAATATTATGTCATAATAACCGTCCTCAGCGGCAGATATTCTTTCTATCGCCTCTTCACCGTTCCAGACCTGTTCGATCTCCAGCCCCACCATCTCCAGAATCTCACAGATAATGTCGGCATTGGATTCATTGTCCTCCACCAGCAGCGCCCTGCATCCGCTGAAATCCTTCTCAGACAGCTCCTGAATAGGAGACTTTTGCTCCGACTCCGTATTATTTTCCTGTGAAGGCGCTGTCCCGTCTTTTCCCGGCACCCTCAAGAAAATCTTGACCGTAACCTTTGTTCCGTCTTCCGGTTCACTCTTAACATAAATACTACCGTTCATCATCTGGACAATATTGTGAGTAATGGCTAATCCAAGACCGCTTCCCTGAATTTTTCTCACCCGCCGATCCGTTCCCCGCACGAAGGGCTCGAATATATGCCCCGCAAACTCCGGCTCTATACCGATACCGTTATCCTGAACTACTATCTCATAACAGCCGATACCCGGTTTATTCACAGGCTTCTCTTCCAGGGTCATGCTGATCCTGCCTTCCTCCAGTGTATATTTAGCCGCGTTATCCACCAGGTTCATGATGACCTGATCAATACGCCGCCTGTCTCCCAATACCTTCTCATGCTCCAGATGAAGCACCTCAGCGGAAAATTCATGACCTTTGTCCTTCATCTGCATTTCAATTATAATGCCGAGATTTTTAAACAGTTCTGCAAGATCCACTTCCTCTTCCTGAAGCTGCATTTTTCCGGATTCAATCATGCTCATGTCCAACATTTCATCTACCAGGGAGAGCAGATATTTACCGGATATAGAAATCTTTTTCAGGCATTCCGCCACCCGTTCCTTATTATCCTGACATTTTTCCGCGATTGAAGTAATGCCGATAATGGAATTGAGAGGGGTACGTATATCATGGCTGATCCGCGTCAGGAATTCTGACTTTGCGGCATTTGCACGATTAGCCGCCTCATAGGCTTCCCGCAGGGCCTCCTGTTGTCTGAGCTCTGTCTGTTTCTGGGCCGTTATATCCTTACCGTTCATGATGGCAAGAATATCTCCGCTCTTTTTATCCTCCACCAGCAGCGCCGTATTCCATAGGGTAACCTTGCTTCCGTTACCCAGAATCATGTCAAATTCCGTTTCCAGCCTCCGCTGCCCTTTTGCATAAGCCTCCAGCATATACTCTCTGTTATACATCTGCAGAAAACTTTCCCTGGAATCCTCCATCACCTTCCACTCAGCCCATCTGCCCGCAAACTCGTCAAAAGAGCAGGGCGCAGTCAGCCCCAGCATCTGAAGCACCGGGAAATGGCCTCCGTCAACCATTTCATACACTTCTTCCTCTATCCTGTTTCTTGTCAGGTTGACATTGTATACAAGAAGCGCACCGGACATGGCTGCCATCCAAAATTGCTCCTTGTTGCGGCTCTCCGCTGAGTCATGTGACATTTCCGCCCGTAGATTCCTGGCCCCCAGGTAAATGCAGTAAGGCTTGCCATACTGGTCTATGGCCGGTGTCAGGGCAATACGATACAAGTCCCAGCTTTCGTCTCTCTGTCGCAAACGTATATCAAAGAATACCTCTTCCCTTAGGCATTTCAGATTTTTGGGAGCCATATACCGCTCAAACACGGGCCTCTCGTTCTCGCTGACCCGGTTTTCCAGATAATCCCGGAAAGCTTCCCTGTAGGGAACCTCCGTGCTGCTTTGATCCGGTTCGTTCCTGTCATGCAGAATTACCACCGTCCCCATCAGCATATTAATCTCCCACACGATGTCCATGAAGAAAATCATATTCTGAAATAGCGCATGGTTGTAATCATGCAGATTCATATTTAGTTCTTGTTCCGTCAACCCGAAATTATCCATCTCTTTCATATCGTCTTTTCCCATTCCACCATAATCTCTTCACAGGTATCCACATCTATATTCTCTACTGCCTCCAATAGCTGTCCGAAAAGCTCTTCCTGTTTACCGCTGTAGGAATATTCCTTCATTGCACCCGCTGCTTCCTCCATCCGGTCCATATCCAATTCGTCTATAGCCGCCCGCATATCCGCGAATAGCTTACGCAGTTTCGCCTCCGCTATCTCTCCCTTATCCGGCTTAATCTCCTTCTCCCCGCAAAAAGGAGCAAGAATCTGTATATATGATTCATATTCCGCCAGCATTTCGCCCGTATGCCGATGAATCGCTGCCCCATCCCTTTTGTTTCCTGCTTCCTCCATTGCCGCTGCCTTATCCGAAAGGCCTATGGCCCCGATCTGTCTGGCGGCACTTTTTAACGCATGTACCTCTATAGTGTATGCGCTCCAGTCCTCATTTGTTTCCATCTCTTTAATTTGTTTATGCTTCTTGGCGATCACGCGGTAAAAATCCTTCAGCACCGCCCAAAACAATTTTTCACTTCCCAGCATACTGATAGCCGTAGCAGTGTCCAGGTCTCCTACTACCACCTTCTCAGCTTTCTGCTCGCCTGCAGATTCGATAACGGATTTATCCGTTCTCACAATTTTTCCTGCGGGAAGCCACTGAGCCACCTTCGAAATCAGCACCTTTAATTCTACGGGTTTGGCAATAAAATCATTCATGCCTTCCTCTAAAAAAACTTCTCTGGTGCCGTTCATGGCATTAGCCGTCAGGGCTATGATGGGTACGTCTTCATACTCCGGGTGAAAGCGTCGTATGATATGAGTTGTTTCCACTCCGTCAAGCTCAGGCATCATATGATCCATAAAGATAATATCATACCTGTGGTCAGAAATCTTTGAAATAGCCTCCTTGCCGCTTAACGCCAGATCCACCTTCATCTGCAGCGGCTCAAGCAGTCCCTCCGCCACCGTCAGGTTGATGGCGTTATCATCCACGATCAAAACCTCAGCATCCGGAGCTATAAAATTAAACTCCATCACATCCGTATCATCATCCGCAAAATGCAGACCTTCATGTTTGAAGATCAATGCCTCGTTCATAGAATACAGCGGCTTTCTTACCATGTGTATATTTGGCGCGTTATAATGGCCCTCCAGAGATTGGAAGGGGAAGATAAACGCCGCTGTAAGTTCTGGTGTATTCTGTACATATTCTTCAATACCGGGAGTAAGCAGCTCTCTTTCCACAAAAAGGAAATTCTCCCGGCCCTCTATAAAATCTATTTCCTCTATAAAGTCTATTTCCCGGTATTCCACTCCAAAACGCTCGCAGTCTGCTGCCAGATTTTGTTTCAGATATTCGTTTTTGATCATTCCGAAAGCCCGGAGCTTTTCCGGATTTTTTAACGAAATGCTTGGCTCGTGCCGAATCACTGTCTGCGGAAGCTCAAAAGAAAATCTGCTGCCCTTCCCATACTGACTCTGAACATGGACTTCTCCTTCCATCAGATGGGTCAGCTGCCTAGAAATGGCCAATCCCAGTCCTGTCCCCTCTATATTGCGGTTACGCTTACTGTCCAGCTGCTGAAAGGAATTAAAGAGCTTCTGCAGATCTTCTTCCTTGATGCCGATTCCCGTGTCTTCCACCGCAAAACGCAAAAGAATCCTTCCGTCATGCTGTGGCTCATGGTACATCCTCACCACGACCTGTCCCTTGGTAGTAAACTTTGTGGCATTATTAACGATATTCAACAATACCTGCTTTATGCGGATATTATCGCCGAAAAGCCTGCTGGGAATCTCCGGAGAAATGTCAAAAATCAGCTCCACTTCCTTTTCCTTCAGTCTTTCCTCTGCGATATTTGCAATATCGTTAATAATGGACATGGGTTCATATTCCACCGGTACAATGTCCATTTTCCCCGCTTCGATCTTAGAAAAGTCCAGAATATCATTAATAATTGTCAACAGCGCCTTGCTGGAGGATTTGATCTGGCGAACATATTCTCTCGCCGCCGGAGGAAGCTTTTCCCTGAGCGCCATCTCCGCCATGCCGATTACAGCATTCATGGGTGTTCGGATCTCATGGCTCATGTTAGCCAAAAAATCGGATTTCATATTGTTTGCCCGCTCAATCTCGCTGGTGGCCTGTATGCTCCTGTATTGCCCATACGCCATGTCCGACAACACATTCGCCACAATAAACAGAAACTCCGCTGCTTTGTCGATCTCTTTCTTTTCCAGTATCCGGACCTCCTGGGCCGCTTTCCAAAGTTCCTGAGGATTTACCCCCAGATCCCAGGCAATTTGAAATACCTGTTCCTTCCTGGGCGGCTCCGTCAAAACCTGGCCGCCGATAAAGCTGCCTACCATCTGTCCGTCTGCCAATATGGGAGCCGCATAGTCGATGAGCCCCGCATGACAAAAATATGTGGTTGGCCCCCCTTGCTTCCAGGAATCCTCTGCACCGAATTTATCACACTGTTCGCAGCGTATGTGACCGTCCTTTGATCCCCTTGCATATTTCATGCAAAAATCCGAAAAATTGGAGCCTTTTGTTACCGGAATCCCGTCTGCGTCCGTAGTCAGCGCCGCCATGCCCGTCATTGCCGAAAAAGCATCCTGAACCCGCTGCAGCGTGTCAACACTGATCAGGTCAGTAAGATATAACATTTCCTCCATTGCCTGTACCCCTGTGCTTATATGAAATCTTAATTCTTTTCCAGCTGCCCGTTAATGGCCTCAACCAGTTTATCATGCTCGATTGGCTTTAAAAGATATCCTTGCGGTTTCAGCTGTAATACCTTCTGAATCTTTGCCTTTTCCTTTACTCCTGTGAGAAAAATCACCGGAATATGCTTTGTGGCCTCATTTTGACGCAGCTTTTCCAATACCTCAGAGCCGTTTTCCTCCGGCATTTCATAATCCAAAAGGATCAGGTCCACCGTCTTATTCATCAGATACTTTCTGGCGATCTTTCCGCTGATCGCTGTAGCCACCTCATATTTGTCCCGAAGGCTCTCCCTGATCACCTTCAGCATCATAGGATTATCATCTATCACCAAAATATGCTTTTTAACCGGCTGAGCCCCTTCCATGTCCAGTATGCGCATGGCCTCCTGCAGTATATGATCCTCAGGAGGGATCTGACTGTTTGCCGCCGGCCTGTTGTCCAAAAAGTGATTCAATCGTGCGGCGATCTGACTGATGGTGAGGGATGCTTTTTCTATACTCAGGTCCACCGCATTTGCACAGTATCGGGAAAACACATCACAGTCCTCCCTCTGCCCTATCGTCACCAGAGGAATATTATTTTCCTCCAGCTTGCTTCTGGCCGAAACGATCTGCTGCATTTCCTCATAGCTGTCTTCCAGAAGACAATAGATAAGAGCATCCGGCTTATAATACTTCAAATGATTCTTTATATCCTCAAAGCGCCCGGTGCAGGATAGACATTCCAGATCATTCATTATATGTGTGAAAAACTCATTTATCATTACCTTATTTTTTCCAACCAACAGTATACTGTGTTTTGCCATAATCCGCCTCCTCATGACCATATACTTCCAGCTGCCCTGTATGAATGGATCCCTAGGACTATTGTACCATATTTTACGTGCTAATACAATATAGTAAAACTTTTCCAGAAGCTTTTCGTCTATATTTTTATAATAACCTTTTACATGACTTTTGTGCCTGTGCACTGCCCGGCACATTATACTTTACATACAAAAGCAGTGCGGAAAGGTATGGTTATGATTATGAAAAAACAGTTACCCGGAATTTTATCTGCAGGAATCTGTGCCCTGGCGGCTCTCGCCCTATTTACCGGCTGTGGAGACTGCGGGCACAGCCAGAACCTGATGGATGGCGTATCGGCAGAGCAGCCTAATGATGCGGAAGAGGGGCTCAGCAAATCCGCTAATGCGGGAGAAGACGGCAGACAAATAGGCACTGCTGGTGAAAACGACGGTCAGGTCGGTTCGGCGGCAGGCTTTGGGAGCGTTGTGCCAGGCTCGGCGAATGCTGATCTGCCTGCCGCAGACGCCGTTACTTACACAGATTTTGCAGTGAAACTCTTTCAGGAGTGCGTGACGGAAGAGACAGAAGGCAATGTTCTGATTTCACCCTTGTCTGTCATTAACGCTCTGGCCATGACCGCCGGCGGAGCAAGGGGAGAAACCCTGACGCAGATGGAAGGGCTCTTTGGCGCCGATCTGAAGTCTCTTTGCAGTTACCTTAAGACTTACAGTGAAGGGCTTCCGTCTGATGAAAAGTACAAACTGCATACGGCCAACTCCCTTTGGGTAAAGGATAACGGCAGCTTTACCGTTTCTCCGGATTTCCTGCAGACCAATGCAGCGTACTTTAACGCCGACGTCTATATGGCTCCCTTTGACGGCTCCACATTAAAAGATATTAACAGCTGGGTTTCTGAGAATACTGATAAAATGATTCCGGAAATTATAGATCAGATTCCGGAGGATGCGGTGATGTACCTGATCAATGCTCTGGCCTTTGATGCCGAATGGCAGAAAATCTACAATGAATATCAGATCCAGGACGGAAGCTTCACCTGTGAAGACGGTGACATCCTTGATGTGGAAATGATGTATTCGTCGGAATATACTTACCTGCAGGACACACAGGCCCAAGGCTTTTTAAAATATTACAGCGATAAAAAGTATGCCTTTGCAGCCCTGCTGCCGGAGGAAGGCATCAGCATAGATGCTTACGCCGCCACCCTCACGGGAAAAGACCTTCATGAACTGCTTTCGAATTCCATGGAAACTCCCGTGGAAGCAGCCATCCCCAAATTCGAAACGGAATACAGCGCTCTTTTGAATGATATGCTGACTTCCCTGGGAATGACTGATGCTTTTGATTCCGAGCTTGCGGACCTTTCCGGTCTGGGAAGTAATCCTGCAGGTAATCTTTTCATCAGCCGGGTGATTCATAAAACCTATATCTCCGTGGATGAAAAGGGAACAAAGGCCGGCGCCGCTACCGCTGTGGAAATAAAGCAGGAGTCCGCGGCATTAAATCCCGTTGAGCCGAAAACGGTTTATCTGGACCGGCCCTTTGTATACATGATTATCGACTGTGAAGAAAACCTGCCTGTCTTCATCGGAGCAGTAAAGGACCCCTCACTCCACTAAAACCGGATTTTCCTCCACTACCCAGGGCAGCCCGTACCGGTTCAGCGCCTCCATAAAGGGATCGGGATCAAACTCCTCTACATTGAACACGCCCGGCTTCTTCCAAACACCGGTCATGACCAGCATTGCTCCGATCATGGCCGGAACACCCGTAGTATAAGAAATCGCCTGGGACCCCAGCTCCTTATAACATTCCTGGTGATCGCATACATTATAAATATATATTGACTTTTCTTTTCCGTCCTTGATACCGGTAAAAATACAGCCAATATTGGTCTTACCTACAGTGCGAGGGCCAAGGGATGCGGGATCCGGAAGCAGTGCTTTTAAAAACTGAATGGGCACGATCTCACGCCCTTCAAACATTACTGGATCCGTCCGCAGCATCCCTACATTCTCCAAGCATTTCATATGAGTCAGATAGCTCTGCCCGAAAGTCATAAAGAAGCGAATTCTTTTTACTCCCGGAATATTTGCCGCCAGAGACTCAATCTCTTCATGGTGCAGAAGGTACATGTCCTTTTTTCCTACCTGGGCAAAATCGTACTCCCTCTTAATTTCCATGGGCCTGGTCTCTACCCAGCGGCCGTCCTCCCAGTAAGAGCCGTTGGCAGAAACCTCCCGCAGATTAATCTCCGGGTTAAAATTGGTAGCAAAGGGATAGCCGTGATCCCCCCCGTTACAGTCCATAATGTCAATATAATGAATCTCGTCAAAATAATGCTTTAACGCATATGCCGTAAACACACTGGTGACACCCGGATCAAAGCCGCTTCCCAGCAGACCGGTGATCCCCGCCTTTTCAAACCGTTCCCTGTATGCCCACTGCCAGGAATAGTCAAAGTACGCCGTAAAGCCCTTCTCCCGACAACGTTTTTCATATACTGCCCGCCATGCGGGGTTCTCTGTATCCTCCGCCTCGTAATTTGCGGTATCAATGTAGTCCACTCCGCAGGCCAGGCAGGCGTCCATAATTGTCAAGTCCTGATAAGGCAGCGCCAAATTTAATACTGCCTTTGGCTGCTCCCTTTTTAACAAGGCCGTAAGATCATTTACATCATCCGCGTCCACCTTTGCCGTAGTGATAACGGGAGGATTTTTTCCGGCCTCTTTATAATCTCTCTGGATTTTTTCCTTCAATGCCTCACACTTGCTGACCGTGCGGCTGGCTATACAGATCTCGGAAAACACATCCGCCCTCCCCGCACATTTTTGAATCGCCACGGAAGCCACGCCCCCACAGCCAATAATTAAAATTTTTGACATTTTCTGCCGCCTCCTTTTTCTTTTTGTGCCTTGTCTTTTTTTTACTTTGTCCTCTTTCTGCTCTGTCCTTTTTCCTTTAGCGCACTTTTATTGTATCTCAATTTTGTATCTCAATTTCATTGCTTCTCTGTTAGAATTCCTCACCCTCTGCAATTTCTTCCCTTTTCCTGCAAAGCATTATCATAAGATATACTCCCGTAATCAGGAAAAACAGGAATACGCCTACCGCCAAAACCGTACCGATCATGTCCCCTGCCTCGGCCGCCTCCGAGTTAATCAACTCCGCCAGTCCTTCTCCGGCAGCCCGCAAGCCGAATATTGCCACAAGAATTTTAAAAAACTGATCCGCAATTCCCCAGGGCTTCCTTTTGGAAAAGAGCCTGGTCCGGCGGTTTGCCTTCCAGAACATCAGCCACAGAATAATCTGCCAGACCGTAAAGACCAGAAGCAGAAAGCCCAAAACGATTACCACAAAGCCTCCCAGCACCCCGCCAAACCCTTCCATAATGATTCCCCAGCCTGCAACATCATCTATTTCTCCCTTACGCTGAGTATTGATAGTGTTAAACAGACCCTTCATAGCCGCCCAAAGCACCACAAAGCTCACCAGCATATAAGCATAAATCAGGCAGATCACAATATTCTGGGCCAATGATAAATTACGAAACCGCTTTCTGTCTCTTTCTTTCATTTGTATACCCCTTTGTGTGCTTTTGCACGCATATCAATCAGTATTTGGAAAGTTACGTCCAACCATCTTCCCTCAGGCATTTGTCTCTCAATCAAAGAATACCTCTCTCTTCCTTCAGCTTCAGTATCCGCATCACGCTCTCATTCAAACGCTCTTCCGAGATTTCTCCGGTTTCTACTGCTTCCAGAAGAGCATCCGCCGTCGCCTTTAAATCCTCCGGACACAGCAGTATATCCACCCCTGCCTTCACAGCCAGCACGGCCGCCTGCCCGCTGCCATAGGCATCCGTGACAGCCTTCATCTGCAGGGAATCCGTTATAACCACGCCATCAAAACCCATTTCCTCCCGTAAAAGCACGGTAACAATTTCATAAGAAAAAACCGCCGGCACATCTTCCACATCCGATACCGTCAAGTGTCCGATCATGACCAGATCGGCTCCCGCATCTATGCCTGCCTGAAAAGGAAGCAGCTCGCCCTCCCTTAACTCATCCAGTGTCTTTGTTACATATACCGCGCCCTTATGGGAATCCGCCGCTGTGTCTCCGTGTCCTGGAAAGTGTTTTAAAGTACAGGCTGCACCTCCCGCATGAAAGCCCTCCACCGCAGATGCCACCAGCACAGCTGCCTGGGCAAAATCATCACTGTAAGCCCGGTCTCCGATCACCTTATTCTCCGGATTGGACCACACATCCGCCACAGGCGCCAAGTCCGTGTTAAAACCGCAGCTCAACATATCTCCGGCAATTATCTTTGCGTTTTCTGCCGCCTTTTCCGTTCCCTGGTCCCGATAACTCATCATACTGTCAATGTATGTCGTTCCCACCGTACTCATCAGGCGGTTGACCCTGCCCCCTTCCTCATCGCAGGTCAAAATCAGGGGGATTTTCGAATAAGTCTGCACCGTAGTGAGCATTTCCGTCACCTGCTCTCTGCTCACCATGTTTGACTTGTCATAAATGAATCCGCCTACGGGATATTCCTCCAGTCCCTGCCTGGTTAATTCTCCGGCCTTGGTAACAGGTGACACCCCTGTCACTTGCCATGGAAATACTATAAACAGCTGGTAAACCTTCTCTTTTACGGTCATGGATTCCAGCAGAAGCGCCATCTGATCCAGCTCGGACTTCTCTGCCGTTTTCTCCCCATCTTCAGACTCTTGTTGAGGATTTGCTTCCATTGGCAAATTCACTCCCGCGTCCTTCCCGGCTTCCGGTTCTCCCGCCTCCGGCATATTTTCCGATACCTCTAAATCAAATTCTGCTTCATTTTCCAAATGAGGACTTGAAGCGAAAATCTCCTGCTCTTCCTGCTTCAAAGACAGTTCATCCCCATTCCCCGAACTTTCTGACAAAAATGTCATATCATCCCGATTTTGAAATGTCTCCGCGCTCTCTTCCTTTGGCAGTCCCTGACTCTCCGAATACCGCCGAACTTTCCCTATAACTGCCAGCAATATTGCAAATACAATAACTGCCAGCACCACTGCGACCGCCGCTGCCCTGCGCCGCTTCCCTTCACCCATGAAATACCTCCGCCTTAGAAAATCTTTTCACCTTCCACGCTTCGCAGCAGCTTTTCCACATAGGCCGGAAGGCAGAACGCACCCTCGTGCAGCCTTGGCGTATAATATCTGGTATCCAGCTCCCGGTCCAGAAAGCGGTCTTTATCCAGCTCCCGCAGCGGATGATATTTCTTGGAGGCAAAGCCGAACAGCCAGTGGCCTGAAGGGTAGGTGGGAATATGAGCCTGATAAACCTTACTGATGGGAAAAGTCTCCACAATCCGCTTGTGTGCCCGCATACAGGCCGTGGCATCCGCCTGGTAAAAAGGGCTTTCATGCTGATTTACCATGATGCCGTCCTCCTTCAGCGCCTTGTAACAGTTTCCGTAAAACTCTCTGGTAAACAGACCCTCACCGGGGCCAAAAGGATCCGTGGAATCCACAATAATCAGGTCGTAGGCATCTTCTCTGGCACGAACAAACCTAAGACCATCCTCATAATAAATATGGACCCTGTTTTCATCCAGCTTGCAGGAAATTTCAGGCAGAAATTCCCTGCATACATGAATCACCTGCTCGTCGATCTCCACCAGGTCAATCTGCTCAATCTCCGGATACTTCGTCAGCTCCCTGACCACGCCCCCATCCCCGGCTCCAATCACAAGCACCCGTCTTACATGAGGATGAACCGCCATGGGAACATGTACCATCATCTCATGATAAATGAACTCATCCTTCTCCGTCAGCATGATATAGCCGTCCAACACAAGAAACCGGCCAAACTCCGGCGATTCAAACACATCAATCCGCTGAAAATCACTTTCCCCGCTGTACAACTGCCGCTCCACCCGAATCGAAAGCTTGACATTGGGCGTATGCGGTTCCGAAAACCATAATTCCATGCTCTGCCCTCCTTAATATCTGATCTCCTTCAGTACGTTCAGCCGTTCTATCGCCGCATCCTCCGGCCCCGTCATGGAACAGCCTTTTTCTTTGGCATACACGATATACTCCAGAATTTCTGCGGTTATCTCTTCGCCGGGAGCCAGAATGGGAATACCCGGCGGATAACACATGACAAACTCACTGCAGATCCTCCCCTCCGTCTCCGCCAGCGGCATAGACTCCTTTTCCGCATAAAATGCGCTTTGGGGCGACACGGCAACCCTAGGCTCAATATATTCCTGCGTATACATTCCCGAATTGTCTTTGGCGTATTTCCGCCTGATTTCAGCCAGCGCGCCGATCAGCCGCTCCATATCCCGCTCCCTGTCGCCGATGGAAATATAGGCAAGCACATTTGCAATATCCCCCAGCTCCATCTGAATATCATACTCATCCCGCAGAATATCATAAACTTCAATTCCGGCCAAACCAATCCCCAACGTGTTCACCGTCAGCTTTGTTCTGTCAAAGTCAAAAATACTGTCTCCGTTGATCAGTTCCGCCGTATAAGCATAATACCCGCCGATGCGGTTAATCTCTTCTCTGGCATATTCGGCCAGCGCTGTGACCTTGGCAAATTCCGCTTTCCCCCGAAGTGCCAGATTCCGCCTGGAAATATCCAGGCTTGCCAGCAGCAAATAGGAGGCGCTGGTGGTCTGAGTCAGGTTGATCACCTGACGAACATAACCGGGATTCACTGCCGCTCCCGTCAGCAAAAAGGAACTCTGCGTCAGGCTTCCTCCCGATTTGTGCATGCTGACTGCCGCCATGTCCGCCCCTGCTTCCATAGCCGACAACGGCATATTTTCGCCAAAATAAAAATGCGTTCCGTGGGCTTCATCTACCAACACCTTCATGCCGCTTGCATGAGCCAGCTTTACAATGCTTCTCAAATCGGAGCAAATACCGTAATAAGTAGGGTTATTCACCAGCACTGCCACCGCGTCGGGATTTTCCCGAATGGTCTTTTCCACTTGGGAAACCTTCATGCCCAATGCGATTCCCAACTCCCTGTCCATGTCCGGATTTACATAAATGGGAATGGCACCTCCCAGGACCAGCGCATTAATCACACTCCTGTGTACATTTCTGGGCAGAATAATTTTGTCACCCTTCTTGCAGACGCTCAGCACCATACTCTGTACGGATGAGGTTGTTCCCCCCACCATGAGAAAGGCGTATGCCGCTCCAAAGGCCTCCGCCGCCATTTCCTCCGCCTCCCGGATCACCGACACAGGATGGCAGAGATTGTCCAGGGCCTTCATGGAATTTACGTCAATTCCCACGCATTGCTGTCCCAGCAGCTCCACCAGTTCCGGATTTCCACGGCCCCGCTTATGTCCCGGCACGTCAAAGGGTACAACCCTGTTTCTTCTGAATTCTTCCAGCGCCTCATAAATCGGGGCTCTTGACTGATTAAAACGGCCCATCCGGCGCCTCCTTTCTCCTATACAAATCCGACACGCTAGTGTGCTGACCTGTTCATTTTCAGCTAAATGATGCAGAATGAATTTTCAGTCTGCAAGGCGGCTGAATGAGGCGAGCACAAGGCATCGTCGATTGAAGCCAACGTGGCAGATGGAAATTCAGGCAAATCATTTGGCGAAATATGAACAGGTCAGTGCACTAGTTTCCATGTCGCAGTCCTGCAACGGCTCACAATCCCAAAGTCAGCCTGTACAGAACACTTATGCACTGTTTACAACATACTGCTGCGGCCTGTCAGTTATACCACCCCGGACAAGCCGCCGACCCCTGCTTTCAATACACATTTCTGCCGCTGAATATCTCAATCATCTCTTTTCTGAGATTATCCATGATCTCCAGCCGGATTTTGGGCGGCAGTTCATAGACATCACTGTTGAACAGATATTCCTGGAGATCAATCTCCTTGATCAACATTTTTGTATGAAAAATATTGGCATCATATACATTAATATCCACCGCGTCATATCTGCGCAGTATGGACTCGTCAATATAATCCTGAATGGAGGTTATCCGATGGTCGATAAACAGCTTATGCCCCCCAATATCTCTGGTAAATCCCCTGATCCGGTAATCCATGGTAATAATGTCCGAATCAAAGGAGCCGATCAGATAATCCAGAGTGGAAAGGGGTGTGATCTCCCCGCAGGTAGCCACGTCAATATCCACCCGAAAAGTAGCCAGGCAGGTCTCCGGATGATACTCCGGATAGGTATGCACCGTAATATGGCTCTTGTCCAGATGAGCCACCGTGGTGTCTCCCACCGGCACCATACTCTTTTCAGCAACCAAAATCGTTACCGAGCTGCCCTGAGGCTCATAGTCCTGACTGGAAATATTCAACACTTTGGCCCCGATCATATCCGTCACATTGGTCAGAATATTTGTCAGACGCTCGGAATTATACTGTTTGTCAATATAGGCAATATAGTCCTTCTGCTCCCGCTGCGTCTTGGCATAGCATACATCATAAATATTGAAGCTAAGAGATTTTGTCAGATTATTAAAACCATAAAGGGAAATCTTGTCGCTCATATTCAGCCTCCTCTCATGTTACACGGTCTTTCATCCCGCCGTCAGGCGCACCATCAATCGAGTAGAGAAGATTTTCTCCCTGCTCGCCGCGCAGCGCGCACTGCGCCCCTGTGCACAAAAAAAGCAAGCGATGCTCTCATCACTTGCTTTGAAAATCTGTCTGTTTCGCCGCACTGCCTGCTATGCGAGCCCAATCCCCGCAATCATCAGTGGAAATATTTCAATACCGGCTGACGAGCTTTCCCCGCCTCTCCGGTATCACAGCAACGTATGGACAGATATGTGGTTTTTAGAGTCTATATAGCAAATATTTTACTTTTACTACTCTTATTGACCGTTTCACAAGTTAGATGTGCATCAGCACCGGTTTATAGTAACCAACTTATAAAATTTGAGCTTTTAACTCAATCAATAAGGCAACCATGTTGCCAAAATATTTGCATGGAAGACTCTTATCCCATGTTTTCCATACAATCACACTATAGCACGAACACTCCAAAAAAGTCAATTAAAAATTCTACATGTATAATAACTAACTGTCATCCTCCTCCAGCAGCCGATGCAGTCCTGCCTTGTCCCGCGCCTTTACACTTCACTTATCAGCACTTGTTTTTCTTTATATTCCAGTGCTAATTCTTTTGCAAGATACGTATCACTCATACAGTGCATATCCGAAACACCATCCTGCATCAGCTGACAGACCGAATTTGCATTCATACCGTTTCGCTCTTCCCTTACAGATCCAGCTCTTCCTGGCAGTACTGCATTTCTTCCTCAATCAGCCCGATTCCCACAAAGACAGCCCACACATACGGCGCACCATAGACGTTCAGAGTCTTGGGGCCCACAATCCGCCTGGGCGCATCCTCCCCGCACTGGTCTCTCTCCAGCTTGTCATAAGCCTTTTCAAAGGTACTGCGGGTAATGGAGCGCTCTCTTCTGTCCGTAAAAAGCTCTCCACCCCTGATGGAATACTCAAAGGGAAGCCCCTTCTTTGTGGCGAAGCTGTCTCCCTCATGCTGTACAATCACATCCCACAAATTGGCAATCGTTATCTGTTCTCTGTTGAATTTCATAGACTTCTCCTTCGTATAAAGCGGTAAAAAAACTGCTGATATGATTGTATACCAATATGTCTTTATATTCAACAGCTTTCCAATACTGTTACCGGATACCAATATGAATAAGTGCGCCGCTGGGCGCACTTACAAAAAAGGCCAGCATCCGCTGACCTTTTTGTCTTTACTGCGACTCACTACCGCGCTCTGACTGTGACATCCCCGCTGGTAGTGGTGATCCGTACGTTCCTTTCACCGCTGCCTACCGTTCCCTGCGCATGATTTCCCTTCTTGGGAAAGCTTAAATCATCGTCAAAGAAAGTATTGATGTCACCGCTGGTGGTACTTGCCTCGAACTCCAGGGAAGCCGTTTTCGGCAGCTCCAGCACCACCTCTCCGCTGGAGGTATTGACGGAAACGTCACCAGTCAATTCTGCTATGGAAAGCAGCACATCGCCGCTGGTGCTTTGCAGCTTTCCCTCTCCCCGTTCTCCGCGAATCAGAATTTCACCGCTGCTGGTATTCGCCTGGATGCTGCCTGAAAGCCCGTCTACCCGTACATCCCCGGAAGTGCTGCTTACCCTCCTGTCTCCGGCTCCGCCGGAAATAATAATCTCACCGCTTGTACTGGAACAGGATACAAAGGTATCCGCCTCCTTGACAGATATATCTCCGCTGGTAGTACTCATATTAACCTTACCGGCCTCCAGCACAGGCAGCCGGATCTCGCCGCTGGTGGAGCATACATTGATTTCCTCTGCCTGAAGCTTCCCGCTGCCGGCATAAATGTCGCCGCTGGTGCTGCACAGATTCAGCGCGCCCGCCAGCAAAAGATCTGTGGTTATGGAAATCTCA
Source organism: uncultured Acetatifactor sp. (assembly GCA_910578815.1). GTDB lineage: Bacteria > Bacillota > Clostridia > Lachnospirales > Lachnospiraceae > Acetatifactor. The sequence goes on along the minus strand of CAJTSE010000012.1, from coordinate 69,247 downwards.
CCGCTGACCGTATTGATATTCAGCTCACCGGCATAGTCCTTCGGCAGGTATACTTCGGTATAAATAAATTTGTTAATGTTGATGCCGAAAAAGGCATTGCTCCGCCGGGGCCCCTTTACCATAAGCTTTCCCGACTGACATTTCATCTGAGCAAGCTCGCCGTCAGACACTTCATAATTTGCATACTCCCTGACAATAACGGAATCTCCCTCTGCCTCATATACGGTCACGTCATTGCTGCTTTTTGTATATTCAACGCGGATACTGTCAATGCCTTCCGCAGGAAATTCCTGCTCCTGAACCAGCTGATAATTGCCTGACCGGTCTATATTCCAGCCAAACCACCCGCTTCCGCCGTTTTTCAGCCGGCCGCCAAGCCCCATGCCCAGCAGCACGCATAACCCCAGTATTATCACGCCTAAAAAAACAATTAATACAATTTTTACATTTTTCATTATGATCCTCCATGTCAGAGCAGTTTACTGCAATGACCCGCGTCGGAAATTTCAAATTTCCGACTGGGATCAAGGCATATTTGAGGCTCTGACTCAAATTGCCGATTGAAAAATCAGTGCATCAGCATGATTTTTCAATCTAATCTCTTCTCCTTGTCTCTCCGCAGGCTGTTAATCAGCACGGCCACCGACTGCACACAGGCCGCAATCAAGAAAATAACCCAGGTAATATGCCAGCCGCCCAGATTGAAGCTGATGAGGAAATACAGCACCAGCGCGGCAGTCCAGATAATACCGCTAATTGCGACCATGATCTCCTTATTTCTGCCATTGCGGTATTTTTCCTGCTGATATTCCTCCACCATACTTGTGCTTGCCTTTTTGCTGTAGCCGGGATACATATTTGCCGCATAAACCAGCATAATGGTAGGTACAATACAGATCAGGCCGGCAGCCACCAGCCCGATGCCGTCAAAAGGATATCCGGGAATATTCCAGGCTATCATCTCCAGGCCAAAAAACACCACTCCCGCCAAAATATACAAACCCACCGCCACCGATTTCAGCATGGCGCGCTTTTTCCTGTCCTTCTCCGGAAGCTCCAGCAGGTTTTTCTCTTCCAGATCTTCAAACAGCTCGCCTACGTCTCCGATAGACTGAATTACATTCTGATAGGCATCCTCTTCCGAACATCTTCCCTCCTGGATCATATCCTCATATTTATCCAGCGCATTCTGGGTCAATTCCTGTTTCAGCTCCAATGCCTTCCGTGTCTTCGGCGCATCCTCAAACAGCTGGTTAAAATACTGTACTATTCTTTCTTTCATTCTCTCTCCCTTTCCGCCAGGCAGGCACTTCTGCTTTTAAGCATTGCCGCCTTCCTGATCATTACCTTTTGATATGTCCGCTTCTATTGCAGCAAATGATCAATCATTTCCTTTGCTTCCTCCCACTCCTGCTTATAGCTTAAATAAGCCTGCCGGCCCGTATCCGTGATGGCGTAATAGCGACGTCTTGCCCCTGTGGTCTCGTCGCCCCAATAAGTCCTGATCGAGCCCGCCTGTTCCAGTCTGCGAAAAGCGGAATACAAAGTAGCTTCCTTTAATTCATAGCGGTTATCCGTCTTTTTCATAATATCCTTATTGATCTGATAACCATAGCTGTCTCTTTCCAACAGGTGGGACAGGATAATTGCCTCCGTATGTCCCCGCAAAATGTCTGATGTGATAGACAAGGTCATTCCTCCTTCCCGTTAAAATGTTACCTTTTAATTCATTGTATTTTTATTTTGTAGATACAATATAGCATTCTATACCTCGCCTGTCAAGGTATATTTTCTGTTTTGGTACCTGCGGATTATAATTACTTCATAATTACACCTTTTTATAAATTTGATATGCCTGCATAACCATATTTTTTCTACAGTACTTGATTATACGGTAAAGAAAGTTTATAATCCAATTAGCTTTTAAAAAAATACATTTTGTAATATTTTATAAAGTTTTGCTCATACTATAACAAAAAGAGGTGCGGCCAATGGAAAATATGCTCTACTTATTGAACATGAGTATTTCCGGTGTAAAAAATATAAAAGAAGAAATTCGAATTGATTTTTATAAAAAAACAGTTGATAAGAATTTTGACCCTGACAGATATAGAATTAAAGCAATTTATGGTGAAAACGGTTCCGGAAAATCTGCCATTATTACAGCCGTAAAGATATTTCAGGAACTAATTCTGGCAGACAACTATCTTAATGAGTCCAGAACGCAGGAATTTTTAGACGAAATCATAAACAAAGAAACCAAAAATTTTAAGTTCAGTTGTGAATTTATAGTGGACGCTGCAGAGTCGAAAGTAATTTATAATTATACCATCTGCTTAGTCAAAAACGATAAAGGTTTATATGAAATTGAAGCCGAAAAATTGAGCTGGAAAAGCGGAAACTATGCAAACAACAATTGCAAGACAATTTTCGAAAGCAATCATGGAGAATTGCATTTTATTGAGTGCAGCGAAGCTCAAAAAGAAATTTTAAGCAAGCGATCCATGAACTTATTGTCGTCTCACTCCTTGATTTACCTCTACATTATCAATCGAGGCAGCTTAGATTACAATCCAAATGAGGCCGAAACAGACCGTCAGTTGTTTATTCATATGCTGATGTGTCTGACACTGACGATTGTAACTATGGTATATTTAGGAGAGGAAGATCAACATGAGTTATATTTTCTGCGGAAGAAATTAATGAACCGAAATTTGGATAATCAGACCCTGCAGAATAGCTTTTTTGAGTATGGCGAACTTGCTAATGCGTTTTACAGTGTGAATGATAAACTTATTAGTAAAGACTTTTTTGAAAAGTATAAAAACAAAGTAGCCCGTTTAACACATTTCCTCAAAATTTTTAAGCCGAATCTGGTATCTATAGATATTGATACAAAAGAACGTGAAGACCAATATGAATGCGATCTGAACTTAAATTACGGAACTTACAGAATCAACAAAGAGTTTGAAAGCACCGGAATCAAAAAACTGATTCGACTGTTTGACTGCTTCATAGCTGCAAGTACTATCGGAATTGTTTTTGTAGATGAAATGGACTCCAACCTGAATGATGTCTATTTGTGCAGGCTGATTGAATATTTTATGTACTATGGCAAAGGACAGTTATGCTTTACCACACACAATCTGGACCCCATGACAATACTAAAAGAAAATAAAAATTCAATAGATTTTTTATCCAGTGACAACCATTTAGTCTCCTGGACCTCAAAAGGGAATGCTTCACCTGAAAATTATTATAAAAACGGGATGATAGAGGATTCTCCTTTTAACATTGATGCCACAGATTTTATAGGGATATTGGGGGAGTAGGGCCAGATGCCAATACAGATAATATTTTGTGTGGAAACAAATAAAAGGGCTGACACAGACAGCATTTATATTTCGGAAACTATCAAACATTGGTATTATTTAGATAATAAAACCAATATAAGCAAAATATACATGAATAGCAAATCCCGATATAACTCTAAGGATGTCCTGCGGGAAATTCACAAAATGACACTGAGTTTCTCCATTGGTAAAACACAGGTCATCTATTGCATTGATACAGATCAATATGAAAAGAATGCAAATCATGCAAAGGAACTGGAAGGCATCAGCCTGTTTTGCAAGGAACAAAATTATGATCTGATCTGGTTCTGCCATGACGTGGAAGAGGTGTTTTTAGGCCAATGTGTTTCCGATTCCCAAAAAGTGCGGGCGGCAGCCTCCTTTAGAAGGAAAAATGAAATCCGTAACATACATATTGATACCCTGACCCATGGTTCTTTCCATGTCCATAGCAGTAACCTTATGAGCATATTGGACAAATATCTGCCCAGAAAAGAATAGATGGGAGACCCTTATGAACATTACCTACATTTACCACAGCTGCTTCCTGGTGGAAACGGCGGAATGCTATTATCTGTTTGACTATTATAAGGGAAATCTTCCCGCTATGGATACAGATAAGCCCGTGCTGGTGTTTGTCAGCCACAGTCATCAGGACCATTATAACCCTGCCGTACTTTCCATGCTGCGCGCAATGGGCATGAAAAAAATCGGTGCCATCCTGCCAAACGACATTAAGCCCAAAAATTACCCTGAGGGATGGTCCCTCTTGCCGGATTCTCCATGCGCTAAAATATCCCTGAAAGATAGTACTTCCTGGGAAGAAACGCCTCCTTCAGGCCTCTTCATGGATAACGCTGCCGCTTCAGACAGAGGCTTTCCGTCCATGGATGGCCTTGACAATCATATTCTCAAGGTATACCACAGCAAAGAATATACCCTCCCTTGCCACACACAGATCCGCACCCTGCTCTCCACGGACTCCGGCGTAGCCTTTCTGCTGACCTGCTCTGAAGGCATTTTTTACCACGCGGGGGATTTGAATGACTGGATCACAGAGGACACTCCCGAAGAAGAACGCAGACAGATGACAGGCAGTTTTCGGGCGGCCCTCCGCCCTTTAAAGGATCTGTCCATAGATCACGCCTGCCTGCCCCTGGATCCCCATTTGGGCCGTCACTATGCAGACGGTTTCCTCTATTTTTTAAAAAATCTGAACGTAAAAAAGGTTTACCCCATGCACTTCTGGGATAAACCTGAAATTGTTGCTCGGTTTCTGGAAGAATACCCGGAATATCGGGAGCGCATTATTGTGCCGACGTAGCCGGCACAAACCAATCCCATGGAATGACTTAGATTTTCTTAGTTCGCGTACTTTGCGGACTTAGAAAATCTTCATTCCTTTTCCACTGCAGCCTGTGAAGCTCCCCTTCCGCCTCCAGCCCTCGAAAGCCCTGCTGCCTCAAAGCCTCATACAGCACAATGGCCACGGCGTTAGACAAATTCAGTGAGCGGATGGCCGGAAGCATGGGAATGCGGATACAGCTTTCCTCCTGCTCCACCAGAATTTCCTCAGGAATCCCCGCGCTTTCCTTTCCGAACATAATATAGTCCTCTTCCCCAAAGCATACCTCCGTATATGCCCGCTTTGCCTTAGTGGTGGCCATCCAGATCCGGGCCCGCGGATGCTGTTCCCGGAATTCCTCATAATTCATATACCTGTGGACATCCAGGTCCTTCCAGTAGTCCATTCCCGCCCGTTTAATGGATTTTTCATCCAGACGAAAGCCCAACGGCTCGATCAAATGCAGAGACGTACCTGTGGCCACACAGGTACGTCCAATATTTCCGGTGTTTCCGGGTATTTCCGGCTGATGCAGAATAATGTTCACATTGACCTCCATGTCGCGGTCCTGCCGCAACTCACAATCCCATAGTAAACCTGAAAACCTGGCTTTCAGCTATGCCCGCAGCCTCTCCACAAACCGCCCCAGTCTTTTCAGTGCTTCCCGCAGCTGATCCAGAGAATAAGCATAAGAAATTCTTAAAAAACCTTCCCCGCAGTCGCCAAAAGCCGTACCCGGCACCACCGCCAGCTTTTCTTCCGCCAGCAGTTTTTCGGCAAACTCGTCGCTGGTCATGCCGAATTCTTTGATGCAGGGAAAGACATAAAATGCACCATAAGGTTCAAAACACTCCAGCCTCATCTCCCGCAGGGCATTCATAAGATACCGTCTGCGCTGATTATAGGCTGTGCGCATTTCTTCCACGTCATCGTCACCGTTCTTCAACGCTTCTACTGCCGCATGTTGGCTTGTAGTAGGCGCACACATAATGGCAAACTGGTGAATTTTTGTCATCTGCCCGATGATTTCTTCCGGCCCGCAGGCATAGCCCAGCCGCCATCCCGTCATGGCATATGCCTTGGAAAAACCGTTAATCAGGATTGTACGTTCCTTCATGCCAGGAAGCTCCGCAATGGACACATGCTTTTCCTTATAAGTCAGCTCGGAATAGATTTCATCCGACATCACAAATATGTCATGCTTTAAAATCACCTCTGCAATCGCTTCCAGGTCTTTCCGCTCCATGATGGCTCCGGTTGGATTATTGGGGAAGGGAAGGATCAGAATTTTCGTTTTATCTGTGATAGAGTCCTCCAGCTCCTGTGCCGTCAGCCGGAATTCATTCTCCGCCTTCAGATTGATAATAACGGGCTTGGCTCCTGCCAGCACCGCGCAGGGTTCATAGGACACATAGCTGGGCTGAGGTATCAACACCTCATCCCCCGGATTACACATAGCACGAAGTCCCATGTCGATTGCCTCGGATCCGCCTACGGTAATCAGGACCTCCTTCAAGGGATGATATGTAATGCCCTGTCTTCTCTGCATATAATTACAGATTTCCTGACGCAGCTCCACAAGCCCCGCATTGGAGGTATAGTGGGTTTTCCCTTTCTCCAGAGAATAGATGCCCTCATCTCTGATATGCCAGGGCGTATCAAAGTCCGGCTCGCCCACACCAAGAGAAATGGCATCCTTCATTTCACTTACAATGTCAAAAAATTTGCGGATACCTGACGGCTTAATCTCCACAACCTTGTCTGCTAACGGATTTCTCATGGCGTAATCATCTCCCTTTCATCTTCTTTTTTCCGGGAGAGCACTGTGCCGTGATCCTTGTATTTCTTCAGAATGAAGTGCGTGGCCGTACTTAAAACCGTATCCAAAGCAGAAAGTTTGTTGGATACGAAGGAGGACACCTCCCGCAGGGTCTTGCCTTCCAAAATAATCATCAGGTCGTAACCGCCGGACATCAGATAAACGCTCTGCACCTCCGGATACTTCTGAATGCGCTCCGCCATATTGTCAAAGCCCTGCCCCCTTTGAGGGGTCACTCGTACCTCGATCAGCGCGGAAACCTTCTCAATATCCGTCTTTTCCCAGTCGATCATAGTATGATAGCCGCAAATAATGCCCTCGCTCTCCAACGTTGCCAGTTCGTTGATAACGTCAATTTCTTCTGCGCCAAGAATGACTGCCAGCTCCTTTAAATCAATGCGGCTGTTTTTCTCAATAATGGTAAGTAATTCGTCTCTCATTTTATACTTTCTCCTTTCACACCCGGTATACCTCATCGCCTCCGGGCCTGTTCAAAAAACGTGTTTCCTCTCCGTTACGAATGATCCTGTCATTACTGTCCGTAATCCGTCCCACCACGGCTGCCGGAATATTTTCCGCCTTCAGCGCTTCCGCAAGTCCCGGACCGTCCTCCGTCACCATCACCAGTGCGCCCCCCGAAAGCAGCTCGTATGGGTTTACTCCACAGCATTCACATACCTCCACCGTCTCCTGACGCAGAGGAATTTTTTTCAAGTCTATGGTCAGTCCAACGCCTGCTCTTTCCGCCAGCTCCCAGAGAGTTCCAAAAATTCCTCCCTCGGAAGCATCGTGCATCATGCAAACGCCGGACTTCACGGCGGTGGCCGCCTCCGGAATCACGGAAAGAAATCGACCAAAGCCCGCCGCTTCCTCCACAAAATACGCCGGATACCTTTGCAACAGTTTATCCCGGTACCGCTCAGCTAAAATTGCAGTTCCCTCCAGCCCGATCCACTTGCTGATCACTATATCCTGCCCGGCACGCACCAGTTTTTCCTTCAAAGCGGCGTTTCTTAGCGGGCCCTTAACCTTTTGTCCCTCGCCGGCCTTCTTTTCCCGCTCATCGACCTTCGCCTGAACCGCCCCCGTACCGAAGGGCCTGCCATACCCCGTCACTGCAGCCACAGGCTGTCTTACCGCACTGCTGACGCAGGTCTGACCGCCTGCAATCTGAATCTTCAGCTCTTCACAACAGACGGAAGCCTCGGCCATGAGATCCTTCATCTCTGCTTCTTCCGTCTCCGGCGGAAGCGTCAGGGCTATCATGATTCCCACAGGCTCCGCACCTGCCGCCGCCAGATTATTGGTACACCGGCGGATCAGCTGCCCCATCATGACAGCAGAAGAGTCCGACCGGCCCGTTCTCACCACCGCCGTCTGCATACAGGTCATCATGTTCCTGCCATCAAACGAAAAAATGGCGCAGTCTTCCCCTATCCCTGCGCCACATATAATTTCTTGCCTCTTCGTTTGTATCTGCCTTAAAACCGACCGCTTTAAAACGTTCTCCGGCACCTTCCCGACCTTCATGCCTGCAATTCCTCTTCTGCTCTTTTCGTCAATTATCTTTTCGCCAACGTCCTGATCAGCCTTCCCGTTCCCGGCCCGAATAAGACAGATCACTGTACGGCTGCCTCCCCTGCCTCCGGAGCTGGAGGTGCCGGTGGAGGTGCTGTCAATGCAGCAATCACCGCTTTCACCTGATCCACACTGCCGGAATTGACGGCTGCCATAATCTGCTCATAAGCTGCCGGGTTATCAGTAGCCGTTCCCACTGTTGCGCTTCTGGGCACCATCTTATAGCTGCTGCTGTTGACCTGAGTGCGGCTTACTTCCTTGCCGTCCTCTTTCACGATTTTCCACAACTTTGCCTTATAACCGATATGGGCGCCCTCCGTAACAATATAACCTATGGGTTTGGTTGCATCAGCATAAATCTGATCTGCAGGCGGAACGTTTACTTCCAGCTCTTCACTTTCAAATATTACTTCTCGACCGGGGTCCCTGGTCTCCTTCCCATATATGTTAAAGGTAATCTGCTTCTTATCAATATATCCCTCAATATACACCGGGTACTCTAAATCATTACGGAAACAGAAGTCCTTGCCAGAGCTTTCTGCAATAGCCGCATCCGCGGAGCGGGGCACATAGCTCACCACCATGGAATGATTATGCCTCTCCGTAACCTCCAGCTCGGCCCGCAGCACTGCATTGTAAAGGGTGGTGGATACCTGACAGATGCCGCCCCCCAGGCTGTCTACCACCTTCCCGTTGATATAGGAGCCAGCCATGTAATAGCCGTTGGACTCCGAAAAAGGAGACACTGCCTCATAGGTCGAAAACTCTTCTCCCGGATAAAGAAGGGTTCCGTTAATCAACGCACAGCCGTTTTCCACATTTGCGCTCCTGGATTGATTGGAGGATTTAAAAGAGGTTGTAAAGCTGCCCAGCACATCCTTTACCTGTGCCAGTTCTTCCATACTGCCCTTCGGCTCCTGTACCGTTACGCACAGGGCGATGCTGCAATCCCCGCGGTCCCAGTCTCTCGTCAGATATTCGTATATCCAATCAATGGAAATCTCCACGTCCAGGGAATATCCCTTCTGCCCTTCCACGATCCGAAACTCTTCGTTCTCCCGGACAAGATCAAAATCCACAGCCTCCTGATCGAAAACCGAACATTTTTCGGTAAGAATAGTATTCATCTTTGATATGTCAAAGGACAAATCAATCCGGTATATTTTGTTTTCATGCTCCAGATCTTTAAGAATCTTATATCGTTCAATCACATTGCCACAAGTACCGATCTCCAGAGCCTCCGTTACAATCTCCCTGTTCACCCAGGCAATTCCCAGATCTCCGGCGGTAACCGTGACCTCAATATCATCAGCATACAGCAGTATAATCTGCGTATCCCGAAGGCTGTCCACATACTCTTCTACCGCCGTTTCCGCCTGCTCTCCGGTCATGCCGGACAGATCAATCTCTCCGGCAAAAATGCCCGGCTTTATGGTTTGCTGGTCCTCTGCCTGAACCGGCATGGCAAACAGCCAAAAACATGCACATGCCAGCACAAAATAAAACCTGCCGGCTATTTTCCTGCTCTTCTCCATGATTAATCCTTCCTCCCCGGCTGTCCGGGATTTGTAACGCAAAAGGTACGTGAAAACGCCACACAGTTCCTCATTGAAAAATCAAATGAAATATGCTACAGTGGGTATAATCATAGCAAGCACCAATATTACAATAATAATCGCCGAAATGCGCCGCCTGGTTTTTTTATTATTCATGTTAAACATAAGTACCTCGTTTCCGCCATGCTCACGGCTCCGCACGGCCTTTTACTGAAAATATAAAACTCTGAAAGGATATTATATATGAATTTGTTTTTTTTGGCAAGTTTTCTTATCTTTATCCTGATGATCTTCTTCATCTTAAAAAAACAACGCAAAACCGTCAGCGAACAAGAAGCTGCCTTTTGGTCACGGGAAGCACGAGCCAACTCCGTTCGCCGCAAATCCCTTGACGACCTGAATTATATTAAAATTCCCTTAGAGTCCTTCCCCACCCATCTTTTGAACGACAACCCGGATGTGCTTGAGTGCATCGGCACTCTGGAATCCCTTACCGCCCGGAAAATTGTAAACTTTACAGGCTACTCTAACACGGACCTGAAGCTGGAATACGGTACGGCAAATCTGGAAGCCCTGTCGGAATATGATCAGAACTATACCGTTTTGGTACGCACTCTGCAAAAATGGGCGGATTACCTGCTCGAAGCCGGTTTTCAAAAAGAAGCCTCCATATTAATGGAATTTTCCGTCAGCACGGGCACGGACATCAGCCGCACCTATGATTCCCTGGCCAAATATTATGTCTCCCTGGGACAGCATAAGGAAATCGACCGTCTAAGAGGCGTGGCCAAAAATCTGCGTTCTGCCAACCGGAACGTGATTTTAAAACATCTTCAGAGCAGCTATCCCGATGTATTTTAACTTAACTGCCGCAAGGCAATATCCTTCCGGCCCATTTCAGAAAAGCGGCAGCTTATCAAGCGCTTTCCTCAAACGCCTTGTATAAGACAATTCTGGGCTTCACAAAAGTGGTCCACTAGTATATACAGTATATGCGGCATATGCCGGCAATATGACACGCAGCATCTTGGCTTTTTTATGCCAGCGCCCGGATAAACCTGTCAAATGCCTTCTGACCTTTTTCTGTCCTTTTATAGACTCCGGCATCCTCCAAAACCTCCATAAACACCAGACCGATCTCCTTCTCGATCACGGCATCAATATTGCCGGCGTCTATTTTTTCATATTTGGGCATAAATTCCTCAACCCAGTCAGCGTGCTTCGCCAGCTCTTCATCCCCGCGAATATCGCTTCCCGCAAGAATCGCCTCTTTCAGCCTGGCCATCTCGTCCTTTAAACGGGCAGGCAGCACCGCCAGGCCCATGACCTCAATCAGGCCGATGTTTTCCTTTTTAATATGATGCAGCTTTGCATGGGGGTGATATACCCCAAGAGGATGTTCCTCTGTTGTAATATTGTTGCGAAGCACCAGATCCAGCTCAAAATGATCCCCCCGCTTTCTGGCAATGGGCGTGATGGTATTATGAGGCTCTCCGTCCGTTACGGCATAAATGAACGCATCTTCATCCGTATACCCCCGCCATTTTTCCAGAATCAGGTCCGCCAGGGCAATGATCCGGTCCGTATCCTTTCCGCTTAAACGAATTACGGACATGGGCCATTGTACCACCCCTGCCAAAACATCCTCAAAGCCCTTTACCGAAAAGCTTCTCTCCACGGGAGCCTTGGCCATGGCAAATTCATAGTGCCCGCCCTGGAAATGGTCGTGGCTTAAAATAGAGCCGCCCACAATCGGCAGGTCCGCATTGGAGCCCACAAAGTAATGAGGGAACTGCTTTACAAAGTCGAAAAGCTTACAAAAAGCAGCGTGGTCTATTTTCATGGGCACATGCTGAAAGTTAAACACAATGCAGTGCTCATTATAGTAAACATAAGGAGAATACTGAAATCCCCACTGACTCCCGTTGATGGTCACGGGAATAATGCGGTGATTCTGTCTGGCAGGATGATTCACCCTGCCCGCATACCCCTCGTTCTCCCGGCAGAGCAGGCACTTGGGATACCCGGACTGCTTTGCATTCTTAGCCGCAGCTATGGCCTTGGGGTCCTTCTCCGGTTTGGAAAGATTGATGGTAATATCCAGATCGCCATATTTTGTGGGCGCAATCCACTTTTTATCTCTGCTGACCCGGTATCTGCGGATATAATCGGAATCCCGGCTCACCTTATAGTAATAATCGGTGGCTGCCTGAGGGGACTTCTGCTCATAAAGCTCATGAAATCTGCGGATGACTTCGCTTGGCCTTGGCATGAGCATACTCATGATTTTCGTATCGAACAGGTCACGGTATGTGACCGTGTTTTCCTCAATCAGCCCCTTCTCAAAAGCATAGTCACACATCTGTCCCAAAACCGCTTCCAGATCCTCCGGTTTTAACATAACATTAGTGTCGGCTCCCGCGCCGCAGTCCTCCGGCTCATCCAAGCCGAACAGTTCCAGCAGCCTATTAAAGGTATAGACTGCATCTTCCTCCGGCACCAGCCCCGTCTGCCTGCCGTAAGAGACTAATTTCCTGATATTTTCCGTTATTGTCTCCATATTAATCCCCCATGCCGCCTTTGGCGGCTCAAACAAACAATCCGTGAAACTCTATGAAGAATTGCCGAAAGGCAATTCTTCGAGGCGAAACTTAGATATTCTTAGGTTGAGTTCTTTTCAACCTTAGAATATCTTTTCGCCTTTCACACTTTACAGCTCCTTCGGCCCATCTCCGACCTCTACCACATAAAAGTCAGCGGCATACCCGATCTTTGACTGGTATGCGGCGCCAACCTTCTCAATAAAGGTATCAATCGCTTCATCCTTCACGATACTAACAGTACAGCCGCCAAAGCCTGCACCGGTCATGCGGGAACCGATCACGCCCTCTACCTTCCAGGCCTCTTCCACCAGCGTATCCAGTTCAATTCCCGTAACCTCATAATCATCCCGCAGAGACACATGGGAAGCATTCATCAAGCGGCCAAATTCCGCCACGTCATTGGACTTCAACGCCTCCACGGCACGCATGGTACGCTGGTTTTCATATACCGCGTGCTTTGCGCGCTTTCTGCGCACATCGCTTTGAATGGCAGATGCCGCCTTTTCAAAGCCTGCCTCATCCAGATCTCCCAGAGACTTTATATCTACTTTTCTTTGCAGCTCCGCCAAAGCCGTCTCACACTCTTCCCGGCGTTCGTTATACTTGGAATCTCCCAGGCCGCGCTTTTTATTGCTGCAGGCAATAACAATTTTAGCCCCCTTTAAAACAATGGGCGCATATTCATAGGAAAGATCCGCCGTATCCAGGAAAATGGCGTTATCTCTTTTCCCCATGGCAATGGCAAACTGATCCATGATGCCGCAGTTTACCTTGTTAAACTGATTCTCGGAGTACTGCCCGATCAGCGCCAAATCCTGATTGCTGACGTCAAAGCCGAACAAATCCCGCAAAATAAAGCCCGTAAGCACCTCCACCGATGCAGAGGAAGAAAGTCCTGAGCCGTTGGGAATATTCCCGTTTAACAGCAGATCCATTCCGCAGGGAACCTTCATTCCCTTTTCTCCGAAGGCCCACATCACGCCCTTGGGATAGTTAGTCCAGTCCGCCTCCTTAGAAGGCACCAGATCCTCCAGAGAGGATTCGATCACGCCCAGCTGTTCAAAGTTCATGGAATAAAATAAAAGCCTGTTATCCGTTCTCTTCCGCGCCACGCCGTAGGTGCCGATGGTCAGCGCGCAGGGAAATACATGTCCGCCGTTGTAATCCGTATGCTCCCCGATCAGATTCACACGGCCCGGTGCAAAATACACCTTTGCATTGTCACTGTCACCAAATACTTCCGCAAATTTTTTTAATACCATCTCTTTCATTTCTTCCATGCCTGTCATTCCCTCCGTTTTCCTTTTGCCGGCCTGCCTTCGCCGCTAATTTTTTAAAGCAATTTAACTGACCACACTGCCACGGGCGGCGGAGATTTCAAACCTGTCTGTCTCCTGCCCCTGTCTCCATCTTATAAAAAAGACCGCCGGATTACCACAGCCCAATGTTTTTTGAACCTGTCAAAATGTTAAATATCTGTATTTCTGCTGTCGATCAGCCCCTCCACCTCCTGCAGCTGCTCCCTGGTGTTTTCCCGATGGCTCTGCCTGCGATACTGGGAGGGCGACATCCCCTTCAGGGCATGAAACGCCTTGGTAAAAACCAGGGCGTCACTGTATCCGCAGGAAAGCGCAATGCTCTCGATGGAATAGGATGTGGAATCCAGCAGCTCTCTGGCTTTCGTGATCCGAAAGGTAGTCAGAAACTGCTGGGGGGACATTCCCAGATAATTTTTAAACAGGGTATACAGGTAGCTTCTATTTATGCACACATAATCCGCCACGTCCGTGACCTTAATGGGATTACAGTAATTACTCTGGATAAAAGAAACCGCCTTTTTCACATACTGGTTTCCCTTATCTTCCTCGTCACGTGCCACCACCCCGGCGCTCTCCGCCAGAACCGATAAAAATACGCTCATCTGGCCGTTACGGCGCAGGTCATTGGCCATACCAAAGGTATTATGCTCCATCATATCCCGGACAATTCCGTAAAGCTCTTGATCCCTGTCACAGGCAAAAATGGGATGCCGGGCGGACAATCCCATCTTTGTCAGGTATTCCTCCGCCCGGCTGCCCCCAAAGCCAACCCACAGGTAGCTCCAGGGATCTTCCGCGTCCGCCTGATAAAAGGCCAGCTCATTAGGCTGAATCAGAAAGCCGTATCCGGCCTCCAGACGATATTCCTTATCATGAAAGCGAAAGATTCCCCTGCCGTTTAAAACATAATGTATCAGATAATGAGGCTTGGAAGCCGGCCCAAAGCTGTGCAGACTTTCGGTTTGAGAACAGCCGCAGCAGTTTACATACAGGCTTCCCAGCCGGTCATTGTCAAAGTCCAGCTTAAAGGCTTTTTCCATATGCTGCATCCTTCCTTTTATAACCGGTAAGACTGCTCGTCCTTATCCGGCGAGCAGCCTCACCTCGCTGACGGGCCCTTTTCACGCGAACAGCCTCACCCCGCGCCAGGCCCTTTTCACGACAGGATAAACTCCCTGCCGTCCAGATCCGCCTGTACCTTTTCCAGATCCGCCCGAATAGAAAGCTTCTGAGGGCAGACCTGCTCGCACTTTCCGCACTTGATGCAGTTCTTCGCCTTATGTTCCTCTCCCAGGCGTTTCTCCCATTCATCCTTCACCATGTTATAGTTGCGGTACATGTGATAAGTGTTCCAGGTACGGAAATTACGGGGAATTTCCACGCCCGCAGGGCAGGGCATACAATAGCCGCAGCCGGTGCAGCCGTTCTGAACACGGCTGTTGATGAGGGCCACCACCTTGTCTACGGTATCCTTCTCCTTTTCCGAAAGAGCTTTAAATTCTCCAAAGGTTTTCAGGTTGTCTTCTACCTGTTCCATGGTGGACATACCGCTTAAAACCACCTTTACCCCCGGCAGGCTGCCCACCCAGCGCAGGGCAAAACTGGCCATGGAAGCGGCAGGATTCAGCTCATGATACATTTGTGTAATATCCTCCGGAAATGCCGCCAAGGAACCGCCCTTTACCGGCTCCATAATTACAAGGGGCACCTGCTTTTCCTCCGCCAGCTTATAACCCTTAAGTCCGGCTTGCTCGTTTGCGTCCATGTAATTCAACTGAATCTGACAGAAATCCCAGTCACGATAGTTAATAATATTTTCAAACGCGGAATAACCGTCGTGGAAGGAAAAGCCAAGATATTTAATCCTCCCCTCCGCCTTCAGCTGTTCCAGCCTCTCCACACAGCCAAGCTCCGCCATCTCCCGAAACCGGTCCCTGTTCAAAGCGTGCATCAAATAAAAATCTATGTATTCCGTCTGCAGCTTTTTCAACTGTTCATTAAAAAGCCGGTCCACATCCTCCAGCTTCTTAACCTCCCAGCAGGGCAGCTTGGTAGCGAGATAAAAGCTGCCGCGGTCATACTTCTTCATCACCTTCCCTACCACCAGCTCGCTTTCGCCTCCATGGTAAGGATAAGCCGTATCAAAATAATTCACCCCGGCGGCATATGCCCGATCCAGCATTCTCTCCGCTTCCGCTTCGTCGATCTTACCGTCTTTGGTCACCGGAAACCTCATACAGCCAAATCCCAAAAAAGAGGTTTCTATGCCCAGCTTTTCCATTTTTCTCTTTTCCATTCCCATACCCTTCCTTGTCTAAATTTTTTTATATTTTTCAATCTGTCACCAGTCACCGCAGCTGCCGTTCCTGTATCCCGGCCAGCCGCCCTGCATCCTTACTGCAGGTCAATCACGGCCCACTTTGTATAGCTGCCCGGTACAGCTGTCCCAGAGGCGCTGCCGGGCGCGAGTTTCATCATTAGTCAATCTTCAAAATCAGCTCCAGAATCCGCTTGGCACAAATTTCCATCTCAGTCCTGGTTAAGGCGCCTTTTTCCACAGCTTCCAGCAGCCTCTGCGGAAATCCCACAGCCATCTTCATGTCGTTGCCGGCCTTTACTTCCTTATAGTGCTCCCCGCAGGTCCACCAGTCCGTAGTCACCATGCCTTCAAAGCCCCACTCGCCCCGCAGAATGTCCTCCAGCATCTCCCGGTTTTCCGATGCTCTGTGACCGTTGATAATATTATAAGAGGACATGATGCTCCAGGGTTTTGCCTCCTTGACAATGATCTCGAAGGCCTTTAGGTATATTTCCCTGATAGCCCGCTCGGATGCCCTGGAATCGCTCTCCCGGCGGTTTGTCTCCTTATTGTTCAGTGCAAAATGCTTTACCGTGGCTGCCACATGATTGCTCTGAATCCCCTTTACCATAGCCCCGGCCATCTTTCCCGTCAGGAATGGATCCTCCGAATAATACTCAAAGTTTCTGCCACAGAGGGGACTTCTGTGAATATTTACGGCGGGGGTCAGCCACGCGCCGATATTGTTTTCCTTAGCCTCCGCGCCGCCTGCCACGCCCACCTTTTCCACCAGCTCCGGATTCCAAGTGCAGGCCAGCATGGTGGAACAGGGCCAAGCCGTGGTACAGACACCACAGTTTGGATGGATCCTCACTCCCGCGGGGCCGTCCGCCGTCATGATATTGGGTACGCCGTACTCCGGCAGATTACCGTAGCCAAAGGTATTGGCTACGCCCGTATTGGGCTGGCCTCCCAAAAGCACTGCCAGCTGCTCATCCGGCAGCTTTGCCACAAACTCATCCAGCGGCATCCTCCCCTCCGCCACATCAATCAGCTTCGGAGTGCTGTCAACCTGCCCCCACAGATGATAGCTCTCTCTGCGCCTTACCACAGGGGTCACCCCGTCCGCTTCCTCCCGCGGAAGCTTCTCCGCAAATACGCTGGCATCCGTATCCACAGGCTCTCCCTGAGGAAGATCTTCATACTGTCCGTTCGCCAGCATTCTCTTTTTCAGCTGAACAGGCGCCATTTTTGAAGAAAGCTGCTCCGTAATCACATCCTCATCCAGCACCATCACATAATTGTTTTCCACCGTATCCCGCACGGAGGTTCCCACATAAAAGTGATACTCGCCTTTTTCCAGCACATAGGCGGACTTTGCCACCTTTCCCAGGTCGTCATAAGAGGCCATATCGTTTATTTGGAACCGCAGCACTACCGTCTGTGTTTCTCCGGGCGCAAGCAGCCTTGTCTTACGGAATGCCACCAGCTCCCTCGCAGGCTTACCCAGCTTTCCCTGAGGGGCGCTGTAATATACCTGCACCACCTCTTTACCCGACGTCTCACCTATGTTACACACATCCACCATCACCCGCAGATGGTGCCCTCGCTTTTCCACCACCGGCATGGACAAAGAAAACTTCGTGTAGGAAAGCCCGAATCCAAAAGGATAAATCACCTTCTCCGCCGCCCCCGGAATGGTCTCAAAATAACGGTATCCCACATATATATCATCCGTGTACTCCACATAATCGTCGGACTCATGGAAATTGTAGGTGGAAGGATAATCCTCCAGCCGCCGGGCCAGGGTATCCGTCAGCTTTCCGCTGGGGTTTCCCTCTCCGATCAAAAGCTCTGCCGCCGCCAGTCCGCCCTCGATGCCGCCTTGCCATGCCATGAGCACGGACTGTATCCTCTCGTCCTCTGCAAACCAATCCGTATCTACCATGCCGCCCACATTCATGACCACAATGACCTTGTCAAAGGTCTTCTTAACCGCCTCCACCATAGCCCGCTCGGCATGAGTCAGATAAAAATCCCCGTCTTCAAAAAGCTCTTGCTTTGATTGCTCTTTTTCCTCCTGTCCGGCAATGGCAAGATTGTCCTCTTTGCTCTTCCTGTCGTAAATGCTCTTTCGGTCCCAGCCCTCGCCGGAAAAACGACAGATGCTTATGACCGCCGTATCCGTAAATACTCTGGCCTTTTTCAGCAGCTCTGCCGGCAGCTTGGGCTCTGCCGTCATGCCGGGCTCCTTTCCGGCCTGATACTGCTTCTTTACATGCTCCCGGTAAAAGGAAGCCAGCTCTTCAAAAATCTCCACATGATAGGCCTTTTCCTGAAAACCCTGATAGAGGTTACGGGTATAGGCCACGGTTACATCCCCGCTTCCCCCGCCGCCCTTCACATAGTCAAAGGACGCTTTACCAAACAAGGCGATCCTGCTGCCCTTGGGGATTGGCAGCACCTGACCAACGTTTTTTAAGAGTACCATTCCCTCTTTTGCTGCTTCCTTGGAAAGGGTAATATGTTCCTTTCCCGCCGTAACCCGGCACCCGTCCTTACCCAGTGGAAGAACCGGCTGATATTTTGCTCTCGCCCATCTTTCCATAATCAATACCATCCCTTTTCTTTTTATTATCCTAAATTCACAGGCATTTTGCAATCATTTTATGTATCCAATCGGCTTTTTTCCAGCCCCTAAATCTTTTGGGGGTTGCGCTTATTGATTGGCAAATATATAATCATATTAGTATGGAGCATACCAGCAACCCTTTCGCGGCGAAAGCCGCCGCCCATAATCCTTAGGCGAACAAGTTTCCACGGATAATAGGAGGTTTTCTTTTTATGAAGCAGCATTACAGACCACTTGCCCTCTGCCTTGCGGCAATATTTCTGTTGTCGGGAGTCCTCTTTTCGACGGCAAAGGCGGAGCCTGCCCTTTCCTGCACCGACAAGGAGATAGATCTTCTTTTTCTTCATGACACCCATTCCCATCTGGAAAGCTTTGTCACCCTGCAGGACGGACAGGCCGCGGTGGTTGGCGGCTTCCCCCGGATCAAGACTTTGATTCATAAGGCAAAAGCAGACAACCCCGACACCCTGATCGTTGATGCCGGAGACTTTTCCATGGGTACTCTGGTACAGACTGTTTTTGCAAATCAGTCCGCAGAGCTGCGGATGCTGGGTGATTTAGGCTGTGAGGTTACCACCCTGGGAAATCATGAATTTGACTATCGTTCTCATGGACTGGCATCAAGTCTTCTGGCTGCTGCGGAAAGCGGAGATCCTGTTCCCGCCCTGGTGCTGTGCAATATCGACTGGCAGGCTATGGAGGCGGAGGGACTTACGGAGGAACAGCAGCTTTTGAAAGATGCCTTTGAAGCATACGGAATGGCCGATTACACCGTAATTACAAAAGGCGATGTAAAAATCGCCGTGCTTGGTATCTTCGGAGAGGATTCCCTTGCCTGCGCTCCCACCTGCGTCCTGAAATTTAAGGATGCCGCCAAGGCCGCCGCGGAAACCGTGGCTGAGATCAAAGCGAATGAAGATGCCGACCTGATCCTCTGTGTATCCCATGCCGGCACTAACACCGATCAGCAAAAGTCCGAGGACGAAATACTGGCAAAGAAGGTTCCGGAAATTGATTTGATTGTCAGCGGCCATACCCATACGGCCCTGGACGAGCCCATTCGCCGAGGCGATACTTATATCGTATCCTGCGGAGAATACGGTAAAAATTTAGGCTCCCTTTCCATGCGTCAGCGGGAGGACGGGCGCTGGGAAATGACTTCCTATGCACTGCTGCCGATCACCCCCGAAATCGAGGCCGATACTGCCACCCAGGAACGCATTGATGATTTCATGGCATCCGTGGACAACGACTATCTCTCCCGGTTCGGCTATACACAGGATCAGATCCTTGCCAAGAATGACGTTGTATTTGCAACTTCGGATGATCTGTACAGCATCCACACCGACCATAACCTGGGCAACCTGCTGTCTGATGCCTTCCTGTATGCCGTTTCAAAGGAGGATACGGGTGACAGTCATCCCGTTGATGTAACCATTGTTCCCTCCGGCTGCGTCCGAGACACCTTCCCCCTGGGTGACATAACCGTTGCGGATGTGTTCAACGCCTACTCCTTAGGCGTCGGCCCGGACAGCGTGCCGGGATACCCCTTAATCAGCATTTACCTGACCGGGGCAGAATTGAAAACAGGTGTGGAGATCGACGCCTCCTTAACGGATATTATGCCCTCCGCCAGAATGTACATGACAGGCATCCAATTTTCCTTTAACCCCCACCGCCTGATTCTTAACAAGGTCACGGACCTTTATCTGACAGACAGTGCGGGCAGTCGTATTGAAATCGAAGACGATAAGCTCTATCGGGTGGTCTGCGATCTTTACAGCGGCCAGATGCTGGGCGCCGTAAACAGCGTCTCCTTTGGCATTCTGTCCGTTCAGCCTAAATTTGCAGACGGCACCCCTATCGAAAATATCGAAGACGCCGTTATCACCACCAGCCGGGGAACGGAAATCAAGGCCTGGGCTGCCATTGCAGACTACATTAACAGCTTTGAGGACACCGACGGTGACGGCATTTCCGATGTACCGGCCTATTACCAGGAGCTGCACGGCCGCAAGGTAGTAGAAGACAGCCGAAACATTCTGGACCTGATCAAAAATCCCAACAAATATGCGGTAATCATCGTACTGGCCGTGATTCTTGTGCTGACGCTTCTGATCCTGATACTGGTGTTTATCATAAAGAAAATTCGCAAGAAACGAGCAGGATGAAAGCATAAAAGTTCTTTGCAAATCAGCTAAGCTGATGCAAACCAATCCCATGGGACTAAAGTTTCAGGAAGAACGCTGACCAAGGTGTGTTTACTCGCCTGCGTTCTTTGGGGAATGACTTAGATTTTCTTTGTCTGCGTTTTTTGCAGACTTAGAAAATCTTCATTCCCTTCATACCTGTATGTCCAGGGCAAAGCGTTTTGCCACGGCCTTCAAATATTTCTCCTTATACCCGGCTGCCGCCAGCATGGGCGCATAAGCATCCCTGCCGCTGATTCGAAACAGCCAGTCCTGATCTCCGAAATGCTCCTGATACTGCCCGGCGAAATCCAGGATTCCCCGCTGGATTTCCCGGATGCCCTTCTGGTTTTCGTCATATTTTCCAAAATGCAGCTCCGGCTCTTTCAACACATTGCCTGCTTCGTCCCGCTTGAAACCAAAGCCTGTAAACTGCCTCGTAGGAGACGACAGCAACAGCTCCCAATACACATTATAATCCCTGTTGGGATCATGCTTCTTCATCAGATCTCTGTTATGTGACATGGAATACATATAGGAAACCAGCTCACCCGCCTGCAGAAACGTCTCACTGGCAAAGGGCTCAAAATTATGAAGGGTATTGGTTCCCGCTATCATACCCTTTACATTGCAGGGTATCCCCCACACCTTTTCCACCAATGTCTTTAAGGCAATCGCCCCGCTTCCCGCCCAGCCAATATCCACCGCCACGGCTTTGCGGCAGCCCGACAGCACCTTTTCATAATATAACTTAGCCGCCTCATGTTCCTCCTGATAGCAGGCCAGGACCCGATCCCAATTATCCGTCAACAGCTTTTTAACATATTTAACATTTTCCGATGTCAGAGGGTCCGATTTGCGCAGCGTTCCTGCCGTCAACCTTTCATATACCCGCTTCGTCTCTCCGCCACAGCACATCAGCTGGCTCTCCGGCGGCTCCTGCGACAGCTGACCCGGCACACCCGCATCGCACTGCATTAACTGACCCGGCACACCCGCATCGCACTGCATTAACTGACCCGGCATATCCGCATCACATTGCTGCAGTTCATTCAGCAGCGCTTCCAGTTCCATGGGACGGAATATTTCTTCCAAAGAAAGCTTCTGATTCACCTTATGATCCAGAAAACGCCGGAAAAAATCATAACGATCAGAGGCTGCCATCAGTTTCACCGCTGCCTTTCTGGACCAATAGACATATTCCGTATTTTCCTGCGGATACAGCTTCCGGTACACCTGACTTAAAATATCCCCGTCCCGTGACAAAAACAGCACCTTATCTACCTGATGAAACCGACAATACTCAAGAATAAAACTGCAATAAGTCAGCCTCCGTGCCACAGCCCTCCTGTAGCTCAAATTTCTCGCAGTTCCAAAAAATCCACTCCCTCAGCATTTGCTATGCCCGCATATAACTTGTCCGAATAGCGTCCGCCTTTACAAAAATGCGCCATCACATACTTTGCCGTAAAGGGCATCTCCAGCGAAGAAATTTCGTCCAGAGAAAACCATTTACTGATCCCCTCATTAGACGCCTGATCCTCCCCTGCCTGCTCCTTTAACTCTGCAAAAAAATAATAATTTTGCCTGATCTCGCCCTGAATGCTTCTAAGCGTAATATATCGCAGCCGCAGGTTTTCAATATCCTCCGGCTTTATACCCAGCTCTTCCTGCAGCTCCCGCAATGCACAGGCCCTTGCGTCATTTAATTCATACTCTTCAAAATGGCCGCCCGCGGAGCCCGTCCATAGGTTATTCACTACCCGGCTCCCCTGCCTGTATAAAAGCAGCACCCGATCTCCTTTCAACAGGTAAACAGACGTCATGTTGCGCAATTTTCCTTCCATGGTGATTTCTCCTTTGTCTTGTTAAAATGCCGCACGCTTTACACCATGCAGTATAAATATTGGTATCAACATTGTCTTTAGTTGTTCTATCGTATAGATCGCACTGGACATATGATGCCTCCTTCCAGGCAAATATTTGATTTATGTACATTATATCCTATGCTTTTCTACTTATCTATATATTTTTACTTTTTTATTTTTAATGATTGACAACTAAAAAGTAAAATTTTCTGCTGATGGACAATTTAAAAGCAGACTCTCATAATAAGGAAAAAACAAAGGAGCGTACCTGCATATGAACACATTAAACACCTATATCAGCGAATACATTAAATACTGTGAATACCGAAAACGCCTGGACATAAAGACCTTAAAAGCCTATCGGATTGACCTGAAACAATATGAAAGCTTCTGTGGCTGCTTTCCCGATTGCTTTTCCAAAGATACCGTGGATACATTTATCACCAACCTGCACAAGCAATATAAAACCAAAACCGTCAAGCGCAAAATTGCAAGCCTGAAAGCCTTTTTTCATTATATGGAATATAAAGAAGTGTTGACAGACAATCCCTTTACAAAACTTGACATTCGTTTTCGAGAAGCCAAACTCCTGCCAAGAACAATTCCCTTTCACTCCATACAGACATTTCTTTCTGTCTTGTATGCCCAAAAAGGACAGGCGGTATCAGAATATCAACGACGCTGTCGAATCAGGGATATTGCCGTAATTGAACTGCTGTTTGCAACCGGAATGCGCATTTCTGAATTATGTTCCTTAAAACCCGCTGATATAGACCTTGAAAGCAGGAACATCCTAATCTACGGGAAAGGTGCCAAGGAAAGAATAATTCAGCTGGGCAATCCGCAAGTGATAGATGCTCTGGTTTTATATCAAGAAACCTTCCTCACAGATATAGGCACTTGCGGATATTTCTTTGTAAATCGGCTGGGGCATAAGCTGTCCGACCAGTCTGTCCGCTTTATGATCAATTATTATGCCGACCTTGCCGGCATCAGCCAACACATTACGCCTCATATGTTTCGATATTCCCTTTGCCACCCTCCTGCTGGAGCAGGATGTTGATATAAGATACATACAAAAAATGCTGGCCGGATTTGCGCCGGATGTAATGGATCCTGCCAAAGACGACGGCTTGTCCGATCAGGAACGGCTGA
Source organism: uncultured Acetatifactor sp. (assembly GCA_910578815.1). Classification (GTDB taxonomy): domain Bacteria; phylum Bacillota; class Clostridia; order Lachnospirales; family Lachnospiraceae; genus Acetatifactor. The sequence goes on along the minus strand of CAJTSE010000012.1, from coordinate 45,531 downwards.
TTTCCTGGGCAACCCAAACCTTTGATTTTCTCTTTGAAAACCAGGCGGTTGCCAGTATTTCCATTTTAAGTGATCTGCAAAATTATATGGCGGACAGTAATTCCGTTTATACGCAAAAGGGCTTTACTTATGCAATCCGAAGCCGCCGGCAGGAAGAAACCCAAAAATTGCCTGCATTTATTCTTGTTTCTGCCATGCAGGCTGCTTTCCTCGCCAGGAACAATGCGAAAGAAATTCTGGGATATGATTTATTCTCCAAATCCGAGCGGGATTTGTTTATTTCCGACACAGTGGCCATGCTTTTTCACGGCATGAATGATCATGAAGGTGCTGCCCATGAAAAATAAACAAAAACTATGGCTTGTCTTACCAATGCGCTGCCTGCTGTTCATTACTGCATTTTCTTTGTGCAGCATGATAACCCGGAAAGACTTAACGGAAATTACTAACTGGTGGTCCGTCATTGCCTCTTTGATCAATGGTATTACCATTTTTGTATTATGGATAATTTGCAGGTGTAACGGCAAGACATACCGGGAAATGATTCGATACAGGAAAAGTGAAAAAAATATCTTTCATGGTGTTCTGTTTATTGTTATAATGCTGTTGATCGGCATGGGTGGAATGTACCTGGCCGGATGGCTTTGCTATGGTAAACTTCCCTATCTGGCACCCATGATGATAGCGCCAATTTCCCCTTATTTTGCCGTAATCAATATTTTTCTGCTCCCGCTGACAACGACAATCGCCGAGGACGGATACTATTTGGGTTATGGAGTGAACAGCTTTCCCTCGAAATAGAGCGCCATCCTGATTCCCGCTTTTTTATGCCTTACAGCACAGCTTTATTCCCACAATGCCGGATTTGAGATTCATGACATACCATTTTTTATCCTTTCTGCCTTTAACGCTGTGGATCTGCTATCAGTATCGCAAGGGGCGTTCCATTACTTATATTATGGCGGGCCACTGGCTTTTAAATGTCGCAACGACAGTACAAATTGCCATCACTTCCTTTTATCCGGAGATTTATACAATTTTGCTGGAAAACAGCCAATAAATACACATTACCGTCATAAGCCTATTGATCTACGAATTTATTGCCGAATAGGCTATACCATCCACTTGGAAGAGCAAATTCCCCGGATCTGCAAATTCAGTCTGAAATGATTTGCGTACGGGATATTTCCCATGGAATCTTCTCTTAATTACATTTTCCATGACCGGAATATCCCAGATATTTTTAAACAGACAATTCATCTGGACCACATGTTCAAGCGTCAATCCCACTAATGCCAGCCGCTCTTCCATTACATCAAAGGCACCGTCAATTTGCTCTTCAATCGTGCCGCCTATATTACGGACACAGTAGTTTATAAAACAATAATCCCCCGCTTGAATTATTCCTGAATGAGCCCAATCCTCATGTATGTCATATCGTCTGATTTCTTTCATTATCCTACACTCCTAACTTGACAGTATTATTTTGTGAGTTTTCAATCTGTAAAAATTCTGTAAAACGCTCGATTTCATTTACAATCATTGTTCGCATTTCGTCATTGGGTTGAACTTCCGGTTCCCACCACCAGCTTTTAATTATAAATTTTCCTGCCTTATGAATCGGTTCTGCCTCAAATCTGGCAATAAATTGATCATTATACAGCACGGGCAGTACATAATAGCCATACTTCCTTTTTTCCACAGGGGTATATACTTCCCAGCGGTAAGTGAAATCAAACAATGTTTCCAGCATCTGTCTGTCCCACATAATATTATCAAGGGGAGCAAGAAATCTTACATAGCTGTTTTCGTCCTGATTACGCATAAATTTCTTAGATTGCTTTGAAATATAAAAAGGCTCTTCAATTCCCTCGATCTCTATTTCTTCAACTCTGTTTTTTTCTACAAGTGCCTGAAGTGTAGAACTGCGAAGTTCATTTTCACTTACAAAGCGTCCCTGCCAGGCTCCGCCTGTCTTGTTCCACAGAAAGCCCACGCTTTGGATTCGCCTCTCCACATACCACTCCAAAAATTCTTCTACGGTCATATTCGGATCACAGAAAAGGTTTTTACTGTCAATCACCCGTTCCGTCAAATCAAAATATTTTTGTATTCCCCGTTTGTCGGCCACGGTAAGAACGCCGGTGTTAAACAGATAATCTAACGCAGCACTGGACAGTTTTTTGTGTCCCCATCGGCTTTCCCTTACTTCTCCGATTGAAATGTCTTTTGTACCTGTCTTACCATGCTTTTCCACAAAATCTCTGACATCATCCAGTATATTGAATACACCTGTCTGGTTACGGTTTTTCAGGGTAGGCAGTGCATATTTCTCGTATTCATTCCGCACAAATTGAAAACGGGCAAAATCTTTCGCGTCGTAAATACACATTTCTTTGTCAAATCCGTCAACTAATTTATGTTCCTTGTATAGTAGATCATAAAGAACGGATTCCCTGTAATCCTTTACCCTTGCCTGTAATACCAGATCTGCATTTCTTGCTATTACATTCAGCGGGTCATATTGAATACTGTGTATTCGCTGCATGATCTTTTCGACGCCCTTTTTCCCGCATAATGGTTCCGCACCGTCCAGATTATGATAACGGCACAGCATATGTCTTGCTTCTTCCTTCGAATATTCTTTCATCATTTTTTATTCCTTTTTCTGTTCCTCATATTCCATTTGTATTTCTCTGCAGGTTTTTATAATACGGTCTTTTATTTCCTGCGGTTCGATGATCCTGGCCTTATTGCCAAAGGAAAGAATCACCCCATACCAAAATGTCTCATGCTTCGGCGCCGAAAAAGAAAACTCAAAATCCCCATTTTCAAATTCCTGCGTAATCTGCCCATTCAGATACTCCCTGCACTTTGCCTTTATGACTGCCTTTCCATATAATCTGACATCTACAATGTCCTGATTGCTGTCTTTCATCTTAATATCTGAAAGATGATGAGATGTTGTAAATTTTATCTCTGTAGCCTGTAAATTGTCCATCCGGACTAATTTAAACATACAATAATCCTGATATTTTTCATAATATCCGATCAGATACCAGTTATACCATTTGTATTGGAGACAAACCGGTTCCACCTGAATGTCTTTGACTTCATCATGACTATTTGTATAAGAAAACCGAACGGCACGTTTTTCTTCGATTGCATTTTCTAACAGCCTTAATTGCTTATTTATTTTGTCATCTTCACTTGCAACACTTAAATCCACGGAAACAGCAGTGTCCCTTGTTTGACTTATACTCTGCACCTTTTCCAGTGCCTGTTTTAAACCTTTACTCGCATATGCAGTTGCCATTCCCTCCAGCGCAGTTACAATCCAGTCATATTCGTGGCTTGTTGCAGCCTGTTTATCTAAAACAAAGCTGTCCATAATCTGATAGCCGCCTTCTACACCATAAAAAGATTGAATGGGGATACCTGCCAGATCCAGCGATTCCAAATCCCGCATAATTGTTCTGGAAGAAACTTCAAATTCCTGTGCTAATTTCTGTGCCGATGTCCGACCATGGTTTAATAAATAAACAATAATGCTTATAAGCCTATCAATTTTCACCTTTTCTCCTTCCTGTCCCAGTATAGCAAACAAACCATGACACCATTATGTCATATTTTACATAAAGAAGCAATGAGTTCAAGCCTTGCCCAGCCTGAAATCATTTATATCCGTTTGCAATTTCCGTTTGGCTTATGTTATACTTTTCCATAAAGTAAGGTTTCCTTAAAAAAATATGTATTGAAAAATTGAGTCGCAGTAAAGCTGCCACATGGAGCAAATAATGGAAAAAATCAGTATAAAAGACGTTGATTGTCTTAATTTCTGGATTAATTATTTTGGCTGCTGTTATCCAAACGGGTATGATGAACTTAATGACGTTTCTGTATCAGAACTTATGGCAGAATTATACACAGAGGAAGCCGGAACCTGGTGGGCACAGTTTACCAAATATTATGAAGGAGTCCTTGACGAAAGTGACGGATACTTGGATGCCCCCGCCACACTGGAAGAACAATTACCGGACAAATCATTAAAAATAGAATTTCATCCCGGCGGTATTCTTTATTATTTTAATAACGAACAGATTGGGAATATCGGGCCGCATTGGGAACTGCAGACAATATCTTATAAAGAGGTGGAGCAGTTATTGACCTTAAAAAACGGGCGCCAGCTTTTCCTGCTCCTTTTGCCCCTTGCTTATATCAAAAAGGAAGAAATACCGTCTGTAAGAGAAAAGGTCACGGAACAGATGAAAAACTATTTCTCTGAGAATTTGTGTGAAAGTGTTTCAAGGTGTATCACAGCAGGGTTGGCCAATTAAAAATCCGTTTAAAGGAGCGCACTATTTGAGCCGCCAAGAGCAGCATGGGGGATTATCATGGAAAAAAGTTGGGAAATGACCTTAGAAAACAGAATAAAATATGCCCGGCGCGCGTTAGACGGCATTGCGCTGGGGGACTGCTTCGGGGAAACCTTTTTTGTTCCTGAGAAAGATGCCCGCCAGCGGATCAGGGACCGAGAGATCGTAAATGAGCCCTGGCACTTTACGGATGATACCGTGATGGCCATCGGAATTTACCGCATTCTGGAACAATACGGAAAAATAGATCAGGACGCATTAGCCAGGGTCTTTGCTGAAAATTATCTGCTGGACTGGCATCGGGGGTACGGCGGAACGGCACATTCCATCCTGCGCTGTATCGGCGAAGGAACGGATTGGCGGAAAGCTTCTACAGGGGCATTTGACGGAATGGGCTCCATGGGAAATGGGGGTGCCATGCGTGCCGCGCCGATCGGGGCTTATTTTGCGGATGATATGGATAAGGTTTTACACTATGCCGGAATGTCCGCAGAGGTCACACATGCACATTTAGAGGGAAAGGTGGGCGCAATGGCAGCGGCCGCCGGATCAGCCCTGCTTTTGCGCAAAAAGCTGGGACACTATGCGGGAGAAGGCGAAGACTTTTTACGGGATGTGGCTGGCTTCTTACCAGAAAGTGATACCAAGTATAAAATATTGTCTGCCGTTTCTGTCAAAAAGGAAAGCAGCATGGATTTTGTAGTTTCCACTCTCGGAAACGGAATTAGGCTGACTGCGCAGGACACGGTCCCGCTCTGCCTTTGGTGCACAGCGCATTTTTATACTTCGATAGAAGAAGCCTTATGGACCACTGTTTCCGCCCTGGGGGACAGGGATACCACCTGCGCCATCGTAGGCGGTATGGTCGCACTTTATGCAGACGAGCTTCCCCAGCATTGGCTGCAGTATATGGAGCGTCCGGAGGATTCGGAATTTTACAGTCGGGAGAACAAATAAATGAAGAAGTATTTCAAGCGTCTGCCTTGCAGACAGCAGTCAAAAACGGCGGTGGCTGGCACGACACAAGAATTATTTCTTATCTGCTGGATAAGGGTGCCGATGTTCATTTCATACAGGATGATAAGGGGCTGCGGCCCCAGGAAATCGGCTGTTGGCCTGTACTGATGTATATGGCCAGGGCTGTTTATGTGAATGCAACGAAGCATTCCTTTGAATATTATCCGGAAGAAGCAAAAGACAGGGCAAATGAATTTATTGCTGTTTTTCAGCGTATGCTGGAGATGGGAGCCAAACCACTTCCTCCTTTGTGTCTGCTTTTGATTAGTAAACGATTATAATAATACCTAAGAGATTATTTTACCGTGCATATTTGGATCATCTGTTTCAAAAGCAATTATAGGTGTGTCATAAGTATAGCCCTGCCGCTTAATGTAATTTAATTGCCTTGGAATACCTATCGCCATAAGGATCAGCATAAACAGCAAAGTCCAACCATCCGTTAATTCAATCTTAAAAAGTGCAAATACAAAGTCTACCGGATCAAAAAGCAACGAATAATCATGAGTTATACCAAAAATAAATTGGTTCATATATTTAGCGAGCTTGGGCGCTATCAAACTTGCGCCCATAAAAACACATGCAAGGGAAAAAGGCAATACACTCATTTGCCGTAACAGCGCAAATATTACTCCCAAAATTACAGCGACTAAAAGCGGCATAATAATAGCTGTTCCAAAACTCATAATATCCTTTTTAAATAAATGCGTTGTCAGCATATACAATAACTTCATTGTAACAACAAATCCTAATACAAATCTGTTTACCGCAGCAATGCGGTATGTCAAAATAGGGAAAACAATACCACCGGCCAAAGTAGATATAACAGCAATAACAACATTTAGATCAAACATATACACTAACAGGGCCCCAACAAGAAAACCTAACACGAGCCCCCAATAAAAAGCTACTGTAGAAAGTAAACCCTTTCTCCATTTTAAAGCGCCAAATGTTAATCCTGCGCCAATTAACAAATCAAAAATGGTAGATACGACTTCAAAAATAGCAACGTATTGAATAAATTCGTCCATACTGCATCCCCCTCATCTTTTGAATCTCATTTCCATTCTTTCCTTTTATCCAAATATAGCAATATTAATGTATAAATTGTTAAAACGTTAATAATATCACTATTAGCACATTCAATTCCTTCTACAGGCAAAATATTAAAGACTGCAGCTATGAAGAAAATTATTAAAATCAATAACCAGACTCGCTTAATACTGTTCCACACATATGTTCGTTCCTCTTTACTGTTTTCAACTAACTTTTTCTTTTCGTTATCTATTTTTTTATTTTTTGCAATTATATATTCTGGCAGATCATCAATGCGTTCCCCGCTATTTTGTATAAAGTTTGTTTCGACATTATTTAAATACTTTTCTTGCGACTTATTATTTACATGCTTTCTAAAAAAATCGACAATTAGCAATAATAAAAAGCTTTCACCTATAGACAAAGAGATCATAAAAAATAATTCTGTTGAAAATTCATTTAACCTTATCCTATATAATTTATAGATCCATAAACCAATTTTATTTACAACACATCTTGTCATTGTTAAATTTGAATTAATCATAAAAGTTATCACTAAAAGTTGAATAGCAAATAAAATCAAAAAATTATTAATATTATCTATTTTTTTAGCCCGTAAACCTATTAATTTTGTAATTAAAATCAGAACAAGTAAAAATAGAGAACCTACAACAATAGCACATATTGTTATAAATATAGATCCATTTAAAAAAATCTTTGCTGCATTTTTTAATCTTCGGCATGAGTTATTAAAATAATATCCCCATACAGCAAACAAAGCAGCAATTATAGCAAAAACAATTCCTAAGTAAAAGTATGCAATATATGCAACACAGTAAAGCCATCCTTTATCGCTCTCGACGAATCTTGCAAAAAGAAAGCATATTACAGAAAACAGCATAAACAGTACAATACTCAGACGTATATTTGTAACCTTTACTTTTTTACTTTGCCATAAATTAATTAATTTGTTATACTGCTCTTTTGCCAATTTTAACATATGCTTAACCTATCCTTTGTATATTTATGTATTCAGATCCATTTATTATTTATGAATAATAATTGTGTTTTACTCCGCTTATTATAAATTATTATGTACATCTTGTATATACCGTTTTAAATTTCGTATAATAATATTTCAGAAATAGCGTAAATGTTTATTTTATTCTTAAAAATTCTCGCACCCCAACTTGTCACACAGAAAACCCGGTGGATAGTGTATACCTATACAAAACTGGAACAAACCTGTATGATAGAAACAGATTTGCTCCAGTCTTATTATTTCACTTCATCTTTGTCGGGCTTGCGGCAGTTCGCTGGAAGATTCGGTGACCAGGGGAGCAGATCATCCAGAAAGGCCCGGTCAGTGTCATCCAGATGCCTGGGTATCTCAGTAAGCAGATATTCAAAGTAATCATACGGCTTCAGATTGTTTGCTTTTGCTGTTTCGGCTATGCTGTAAATGTTTGCGCTGGATTTCGCACCGGCAACCGTGTCGATCATGACCCAGTTCTTTTTCCCGATGCAGAATCCACGGATTGACTGTTCCGCAGCATTATTATCCATTGGAAGTTCGCCGTCATCCAAAAATACCTTCAGGTATTTCTCCTGGTTAAGCAAATTGCTGAAGCCTTCTCACGTCTTGCTTTTCTGTGGCACTTTCGGAAGGTTTTCACGCACCCATATGAAATAAGCCTCCACCAGCGGTCTGACGCTTAACTGGCGGCGGTACTGTCTCTCCTGTGGGGGAAGTTCTTTTAGCTGTTTTTCTTCCCGGTAGATTGTCTGGATCATGGTCAGTGCAAGGTATGCACGGCTGTCCTTCTGCTTTGCCTTTGGCAGCGCCTTTACCACCTCGTCATATCTGCGTCTCGCATGGGACCAGCATCCGGCAATTCTCAGGTCTTCCCGCTCGCCTTCGATCGTGTGGTAGACCTGATACCCGTCCGTGACGCATATACCGCTGAATTTTTTCAGAAATTCCCGTGAATGGCTGACATTGCGCGTCCGCTGGTATTCATACAGGACGATCTGCCGGTCTGTATACATCCGTCCGGTGCGGTATACCCAAATGTAGCTTTTGCTCCCGGCAGGACGGCCATCCTTATTTACCAGCACAGGTGCCTCGTCTGACTGCAGCACATGGTAGCCGTCAGTACATCTTTTCATGCAGGTAATCGTAGAGAACCGCAAGGTAACGGTCCGCACACTGGATCGTCCAGTTTGCCATGTTCTGCCTGGAAATATGCAGGCCGTAACGAAAAATTGTGGAAAACAAATCCATAAAATATGAAGCCGTCTGTTTCAGGGACTGGTCAGCCGCAAATATAAATGAATACCTGCTGTACCTGGAGAATAAACGTAACATTGCAGCATCCACAAGGAACCAAAGGCTGTTTGCAATCAGGGCATTCATGAAATATGCCAGGATGGCGAATCCGGAATTAGGGCATGCATCACTGAAGGTACAGTCGATTGCAAAAGCCAGGGAGGACACAGAACCGGTGGCATTTCTTAGCGAGAAAGCTGTCCAGTGCCCACTTTCCCAGCCAGGAACCGCTACAAAAATCGGACTGCGGGATTCCTGTTTTATGGTATTAATGTATGATACGGCTGCCCGGGACTGCGAAATGCTGTCCTTAAGAATCAATTCCCTGGATCTGGATCGGAAATGTGCGACTGCAAGGCTGGAGGGGAAAGGAAACAAAGTGAGGTATGTTCCCCTTATGAAGAAAACTGCTGAATATGTCCGTAAATATCTTGAGATATTTCACCCTGCTCCGACAAGGCATGCGGATGACTGGCTTTTCTACACGGTTTCCCTTGGCAGGCGCCACAAAATGTCTGACGACAATGTAGCCAGGTTCCTGGCAGAATTTTCAAAAATGGCACATGCGGAATGCAAAGAAGCTTTTGAGAAAATGACATCGCATCAATTTCGTCATACCAGGGCAATGCATCTTTACCGGAATGGCATGCCACTGGCGCTGCTCTCTGAATTTATGGGGCATGCGTCACTGGCTTCCACTCAGATATATGCCTATGCGGATACGGAGATGAAAAGACTGGCCATTGAAAAATCCAGTCAGTCTATGGAGGAAAACATAAGCACCAAACCTGCATGGCTGACTGATGAAGAAATGATCAGGAAACTATATGGTTTAGAGTAAAAACTTATTCCGATGCTATTTGCATAAACAATAGTAGGAACTATGAAGTTTCGATAGCATCGGGATAACCATTCTGCAAGGAGAAGGGAGCTTCTAAAATAAATGGCAGCATAAAAAAGCTCCCACTGCCGATATTCGCAGCAAGAGCTTTTCTTTACTTTAGAAAACGTTATCTTATTGTAAATGGTTTATTGTGCAATATCTTCGTTCCGGCGCTCCTTCAGCTTTCTCCGCATTTCTTCCTCCATGGAGCGGACCATCACCACCTTTATGTCTTTCAGCTCCATCCCGCTGATTCCGAAAAACAGCTTGATAAAAAAGGTATAATGGAATAAGGGAACTGGAAATTCCACGGTTTTTTTCTGCCACACCTTATCAGCGCCTGAAATAGTTACTGTACCGGAAAGCTGTCTGTCTTGAAAAACGGAAAGGGAAAGCTGGGCCAGATCAGGTGCATTTTCCGATGCCCTGCAGGAATATTCCAGCCGGAATGTTCCTCGTTCCTTCACCGCTACCTGTATAGTGGTGGATTTTCCCTTAGCCGTATCTATCAGGGCCGGATCAATGCTTGCTTTCTCCTGCATCTCCACCTTCAGCAGAGTTCCCATGGCTTCGTTTTCCTGCTCGGCACACTTCTCAAGCGTTTCGTCCAACTCCGTCTTTCTTCCGTGCATTCTTAAATATGCGGGAGTTTCCAGCAGGAAACGACAGATATTGGCTCCGTTCCGCACAAATTCCATTCGGGTCACCTTACCTTGCTTTAATTCCTCCATGGAGTTATCTCCGCCGGAATTGCTTAAGGCATCCCCCGTTACCATGTACAAATCGTTCTGGGCCCGCACCATGGCCCCCATATTCTGAACGGACGCAGGCTCGCCTTCATTGTTGGCCTTTGCCCACCAGTCGGTCATCACAATTCCCGTATATCCCCATTGATCCCGCAGAATGGTGGTAAGCAGGTCATAGCTGCCTGCCGTCCAAATCCCGTTTACAGGGCCGTAGGTGGACATGATGGAGCGAGCCTGCCCCTCTTTTACTGCAATCTCAAATCCTTTTAAATAAAGCTCCCGCAAAGCTCTTTCGGATACCACACTGTCTGCAAAGCTGCGGCGATGCTCTTGATTATTGCAGGCAAAATGCTTGATGGTGCCGGTTACACTATATTTATGCAATCCTCTTAACTGGGCTGCCGCCATTTTACCCGTAAGCAGCGGATCTTCGGAGAAGTATTCAAAATTCCTTCCGTTTAACGGATTTCTGTGCAGATTCATTCCGGGACCCAGCAGGGTATCCACTTTATTTTTTCGAAGCTCCAGACCTTCCCATTCATACAGCTCTTCCGAAAGCTTCTCGTTAAAGCTGCAGGCAAGGCAGGTACCGTTGGGCATTGCAAAAGCAATGGTTCCACAATCCATACGGATTCCGCTGGGTCCGTCCGCGCAGCAGCCCGCAGGAATACCATAGTGTGCAAGCCCTTCCGTGATACCGCCAAAGGCTCCTGCCGTTCCCGGCGTCACCTTGGGAGAACACATCCCCTCGCCCCGGACAAGGCAGCAAAGTTCTTCCTCCGTAAGCTGGGCCAGAAAATCCTCCATGGAAACTTTTCCGCTTTCCACATCGGTAAGCCGATAGCCCTTATCTCCGGTAAAGCGGTCATCCAATCCCGCCTGTGGCCCCTTGACCGGCTCCGGCTGAACGGTTTCCGAAGGTAAATGCCCGGCCTGTTGGGGCTCGGACTGTGGCTGGGAATGCTGCACGCCCGAAGCCTGTGCAGACAATCTGTCCAGCCTGCGCTGCGCCGGGTCCACGGTGCGCAGAGAAGCCTGCTGCCAGTCCACATCATACGTGCCGTCCTCCCTTTGGGTTCCCGGCTTCATGCAGGCAAAGCCCTCTGTCGGCGCCAGGGCTTCCTCCAGCCGTTCCAGCACTACCGTGTCACCACATATGGTAAAAGTTCCGCAAGGCCTGGCATCCCGCACATTACTCCCGGCATAAAAGACATATTCACCCGGCTCCAGCACAAAACATGATTTGTGTCCCGTAACGCCGCTGTCATCATAGGAAGCAACACAGTTCATGGGAAAACGAATGCTCAACTCATGACTCTTCCCCGGCAGTATATTTTTTGTCTTGGCAAAACCACAAAGCACTCTGGCCGGTTTTCCCAGCACCCCTTGAGGTGCCTGGCAATAGATCTGGACCACCTCTTTTCCGGCATGACTTCCCATATTTGACACCTTTGCATGAATATTTATACCCTCGGTTAAGGTTCCGGCCGCCGTGGCTCTGATGTCAAAGTTTGTGTAGGACAAGCCGAAACCAAACGGATACAGCACCTTTTCAGGCGCAAAAGTAGAAAAATAACGGTATCCTATGTAAATATCTTCAGAATAAAAATTTCTTACATCATCCCCGTAATTACTTGTGGAAGGGTAATCCTCAATATCTCTGGCAATCGTGTCGGAAAGCCTGCCCGAAGGACATACATCACCGCTTAAAATGTCAAGCACGCCGTTTCCGCCCTCCTGGCCGCCCTGCCATACATAAAGCACCGCTCCCGGACGATATTTTTCCACCCACTTCATGTCGATGATATTACCCACATTCAGCAGTACCACCGTACGTTCAAATACACTGCATACTGCTGCCAGCATTTCTTCTTCCGTCTTTGTCAGCAAATAGCTTCCTTCCGCTGCCAGATTATCTTTATCCTCTCCGGCAGTACGGCCTATTATTATGACGGCAGTGTCGGATTCTTTTCTCACATTCTCTGCCAGCTCCCTTGATACCGGCATTTCCTCCTGATACCATGGCTCACCTGCCCAGCCTGCTCCCATGTCGAAGGGATGATCTTCCAGCCAATCCTCATATATCTTATTCAGTTCACCGTTCAGTGCAAAGCGCCCGTCCTTTTCCAGGGCCTCCCGGATACCTGTTACATATGCGGTGTTTACCATACCGCCGGAGCCTGTTCCGCTTTTATAATAGCAAAACTGACTTCTCCCAAACAGCGCAATCCGGCTTCCTGCAGGCAGGGGCAGTATATTATCCCGATTCTCCAGCAGCACGATCCCCTCCGCCACCGCTTCCCTGGCCTTCGCCGCATATTTTTCCGTTGAAAACACATCTTCGTTCATAACTTTTATCCTTTCTTCATTGTAATCCACGACCTTTCAATCGCAATGCCTCCAAATCAAATACCCTTCAGCAAGCTGTGAGGTATTTGATCCTCACGGAAATAAGCCAGTCAGATATGAGCCTTTTTATAAAAATGAGCAAACAAAAGTTTCCCTCCAGATTTTATTAGCTCCAGCACTATCGAATAAGATAATGACACTCCTGTCAACACCAAAAAAATCAGCCCTGCATACCGGAAGGAGTAAATAAATTCTCTAAAAAGCGACATATAAAAGAAGGTATGAACAAAAAACATATTCATGGAATATCTTCCCAAAAAGGCCAATATTTGAGACAAACCCGGAATTCCTGCCAGCATTTCGGCAGCAAACCAGCACAAAAACAAAGCAATGGGGCCGTCCAGAATCCACAAAAAGTAAGAATGTACCATGAAATTTTGCCGCACAAGCACAGTCAGCACAAGAAGGATCAACCCCAGCAGCGCCTTCCAGCACTTTTTCAGCTTCCAGGTCAAAATCTTTTCCAGCCACCCTTCGCGGGCCGCCACAGCCCCCAGCAGCATCACCAGATAATACCTGGCCATATCCCCGTCCATTTGAACTACGGAAGGCAGCAGCAACGCCGGTAAAATCAGATACCTGCCGGCCTTTTTAACTGCCGGATAAACCAGGGGAATCAAAAAGATAATCACCAGTGCTGTTTCCATGTACCACCAGGTCATATTCAGAGTAGGCGTATCAAAAATATTAGCCAGTCCCAGCATATCCAGCAGGCCGAACATTCCGCCCTGCCACCCACTCCCGTAAAGCTTACCATAATCAAAGTAAGAAAACCAAAGGAGATTAACGCTTATATACATGACAACAAAGCTGCCAATCAGTTTTAGCCCTCTCTTCCATGCCCCTCGCAGTGCTGCACATAAATCATATGTCTCCCCCGATTCCTCCGCCGAAAGACCTTTGGTAATCCCGTAGGCACTTAAAAAAACAAAAAGTGCCACACATATATTCCCGAAACCGCTGAGCATTAAAAACGTATCCTGAGAAAACGGTCTATGATCCACGTTTAGTTTATCCAAAAGTTCCCCGGACTCAAACAAATGATAAAAAAGCATCAGCAGGATAGCAATCCCCTTTACCACCAGCGTATCCCTTTTTGTAAACCGTGGTTCCTTTTTCATTTCCTGCACTTTCTTCATGGCCTGTGATTTTTCCCCTATCTGCACTTTCCCGGCTGCCTGCCCTTCTTTAAGTCTCCGTGCCTTCCCTGCGCCTGCCCTTCTTTAAGCCTCCGTGCTCTCTCCGCTGCCTGCAGCGGTACAAGCACTCTGTAAATCCTGAGAAAAACTGCCGTGATTTATTCCCCTGGCAGCTTCTTCCCCCATGATTCCGTACAGAAACGGAATCGTAAACATAATTGGAAACGCATACCGCGGATGCAGGTAAAAACAGGGCGCTGCCATGCAGATCAACAAACTGATAAACATGGGTGCCAGCAGAATCCCCTTTTTGCATTTCTCCCGCCTGACTTTTCCCCCAAGAAGAAACAAAAGCCAGGTATATACGCCTACATTTTCCAAGACCGCCAGAAAAGGAATATACTCCGCAAACCGATAAACGAACAATAGCAGCTTATCCGCCCCCGAAATCAGTCCGCCCTGGCGGAACAAGTCCGACTGCGCCTCATAGCGGATCGCATTTGTGACCCCAGGATCAAACCAGCCATATACATGAATAAAAAACGCTTCCAGATAAACCGAGGGATGCTTAAAAAATCCCGTAAACCAGACCTTAAAATAAGCCGCCAGCTTATCCGTGCCGCAATCCTGCAAATATAATGCCTTTACCGGATCGGATATATTCGGATCATACCTTTCTGCCACCAGTTCCGGATCCGTCAATACTTCCGCTATGACCTTCTGTTCTTCCTCCGTCAGTTCGTCTCCGTACAGCTGAAGATAGCGGGCCGTCTGCTGAAAGGGTATGGAAAACATTTCTCCCGGACTGCCTGCTTCGGCCCCGCAGGCAAAAGCCAGCAGCCCATTTCCTCCAAGACAAATCACCAGCGGCAGAACTGCCGTACAGAGCAAAAGTATTTTTTTCCTATATATAACGGCCAGCACCACGCCTGTCAGCACCACAACATAAATCCCGTTGTTTCGTAAAAGCCCCACCAGCACCTGTACTGCTGTCAGCCTGACCCAGTACATTGGCTTCCTGTTTTCCACACCTCCCGCCAGCAGATCCTCCAACAACAGAATATACCACAAAAATGCTGCCATAAAGGGAACGTCCTTTACGGCAGTGGACGCAATATTGGAATACATGGGAGCAAGTACATACACACATACCGCCGCCATTTTAAGTACGCAGGAGACTCCCCTTTTTGCCAGCCTGTCCACGGTGGCAGCCAAAGCCGCCGCCAACACCACAGCCTGTAGTAAACAATATAGAAACAACCCAAAATCTGAACTGCCTGTCAGCAGTCTGCCAAACTTAATGATTCCTGTCGCAATTAACGTATGTAACAGAGGATGGTGAGTGGAATAGCCTGTTATTCCCAAGCCCTGTTCGATCTGTCCCAAAAAATCATAACACAGATTTCCGGGGTAACTTAAAATAATGACAGGAGCCCACAAAATTATCAGAAGCAGAAATACATTTCGAAAACATTTTTGGCCCAAAAAACTTCTGCCCCTGCCGGTCCCCCACTTCGATATGGCCGCCTTTTTATACAGGCCCAAAAACAAGGCTATAAAATATTGAAACAGCATGGCATACCCTGCAAAGCTTAAAAGAAAAGCAGCCACTCGGAACACACTTCCGAAACAGAGACTTATACCTCCCTCCTGAGCGCAGCTTTGCCCTATCAAAAGACAAAACGAAAAGAAATAAGGCAGAATTCCCTTTTTATACAACCGGACATCCTCTCTTTGCCTCACATGACATACAAAATAAAGGATTGCCAAAAAGATCAGCAGTCCGATAAAGCTGTACTCACCCAGCAGATTCGTAACCTGTGCGTAAAGATAATGAATTCGGGATTTATAGTCTGCTCTGTTCAGCACCGGGACATATTGCATCCGCAGTGCAAATGTAATAAGGGCGGCCTGTAGAACAGAAGATAATTTTTTCCAAACCTTCATGATAACATTCCTTACCGTAATTCCGGCATCCGACAGTTGCGGTATTTCTTCTCTCATTTCTGTTTGTCTAAAACTCGCTTTTAATTTTTTTCAATGCCACAGCCATAGAGGCAATCCCTTCTTCAATCTATAATTCAAACCTGGCAGTTACCGTCAAAAAGCGGGAAAGGCGCTGGAAGAGAATTTAAAGAGAGGGGCGGAAAATAGAGGCTGCTTTTTACAGCCCCCCCAAAAATTCCCTCAAAGCATGGCAATGCGCTTGTAATGTCCCACCCGCCGAGATACAGCGCCGTCTTCAACCAGTAAATCTATCTCTTTTTGCAGATCCTGATCGGACATGTTTAAGCCGTAATTTACTAATTCCTGTAAAAGATCCTGCAAAGTAAAGCTTTCACTTGCTCTAGCATAAAGATGATTGAAAATAATAAATCCTGCCTTTTTTTCAGGGCTCTTAATGATCACCTTGCACATAAACTGTCTCCTTTTACTTTGAATTATCTAATTGGCCGGTGAGTTCGTCCAATGTTGAATTTATTATGTTCAAAACATATTCTCCTATGCGGGCACCAATCGCTGATAAAAGCTCTTCTCGCCTTTCATATACGGTATCTTTTTCACCATCCACCAACACATAGAGATAAAAAACCGGCCGAAACAAATTTTCTGTACGTAAAGATTTAACAATGCCACTGACTTGCTCCAAGGTACATAACTGCTCTTTATTATCAAAAAAATAAATTGGATCATGAGGGCTGACACCAGGTGATATTTCTTTAAAAACAACAATTTCATTTAAATATTTTTCGTCCTTCAACTTTTCCTGACATATACTTTCGGCAATTTGCTTTATTTCTGCTTCAATTTGATTCAGCATAAGCGCCTGCTTACGATGAAATAATTTTGCCATTGTAAAAAAATTGCCATCTTCGGGGCTCTCTGTCACGAAGTCCATAATCTGGTTTAAATACTCTGCCACATCCAGCATGTTACTTCTGTCTACTTCTGGATGTTCCTTTATGTATTGGTCTGACTTTGCACTGAGTACTTTTACCTTTTCTTGCAGTTCTTTTCTGTTTTCAAGCAAAATATTGCGTAAACTGCCGTCTACATGCTTAAAATCCTCTGTTCTTTTTATTAAAGAAACATAATTCCGCTTATTATTCAGTAATTCGGCAAACTGCTTTGAAATAATATATTCTGTGGTATACCTTGTCACATTCTCATAATACTTTTCATAATATATTTTCTTTAATACAGTCATAAGCCACGAATCATTCCACTGTGACAAGACACAGTCTCGTTCTGTCAGCGTAACAGAACCCAAGGGCGCCCATAAACCGGAAATATCAAAGGGAATCGCTTCATTTTCTTCCAAATCAGTCTTGCCGTTCTCTGGCTCATCGTTAAAATACTTTTCAATCAAATTCGTTACGGTATATTCCATCAAATAATCGGTCTTTATTACCCGGTGATGTAATACAATATTTTTATATAAATCGTAACGGCGCTTTAAAAAATCTTCGACGGCATTCACTGCTTTTATGGGAACGCAGAAATAAGGAATATTTTCCTCTAAAATAATACGCATGTCCATAATAATTCTACGGTAATCAATACGTCCCGCATTCATACCAGAATTCGCAGGGTCACGAGTTACATAGTCCAGACGATCCCCATCCAAACTGCTGTCTATAATTCTATGCAGATAAGAAAATGGCTCTTTTTCGCCAAAAATTTTTAAGACAATTTCTAAAATAATGGTTTCGAAAGTAATTTCCTTTGCACTTGCATCAGTATTTCTATTCTTATTTTCCTCTACTGTCTGCGTAAGAATTCCTTTAAGTATACTACGGCTGACTTCATCTCCCATCACCTCATGAAGGGGCCTGCCCTCATCAACATATTTTTTCATTATATTTTGATAACTTACTTTTCTATCCGTGTTTGCATTCGCGTTTTTGTACGCGGCCTTCATTGCGCGCTCTACCACATGAGAATACGGCGGGTGCCCAATGTCATGCAACAGCGCTGCAGCCCTAATTGACTGAATAAGTATTTCGTGAACCATTCTGTAGTTTGACGGCACGTTATCCGGTATAAGTGCAGATTGAAAATTATCCAGTTTTATATCCGGAATTCCTTTAATCGCTTTTTTTAATATTCCTTCGTATTCTTTGTTTGCATTAATGTCTGCTATTACATCTATAATCGCCTTTTCATAAATCTCGTAAAATATTTTTAAGGTTTTGTCTGATGAATTGGACACAGAATTAAAAAACATTTCTGAACATAGCTGCATTGTACCAATAGAATGTTCAAAACGCTTTGTCCTGTTAGATGGATATGTCAAATAAACGGTAGAATTTTGATAAACATCGTGCAAACGATTAAAGCCAACACTGGATATTATTTTTCTCTCATAACCTGTCAAACGAGTTAAACCATGAATGGAATCACTTATGTAAATTCCCTTACTCATTTCTTATCCCCTTTAATTGTATAGTATATTTCTACCGTACAATTTCCTATGTATTATTTGTGATTCTAATCAAAAGTTTTTTGTTGGCTATATAGTATAAAATATTCAGCTTTATATTAAATTAACACAATATGTTGTTTTTATCAAGTGTTTTTTACTAAATAGACGTTTACGTAAATTGACAAAAGGCGCATGAATTTTTACATGCGCCTTTTGCCACACAGAGCCGCTCAGTCCCCTTCACATCTGCCTTCTTAAATTTGCTCCCAGCGCCAGCTTTGAGATGGGCTCTCTGTACAGTGCCAGAGAAAGCAAATATTCCAGCAGACCACTGACCAGGATGATTATCAGGCCGATCAGCGCTGTCAGCGCAAAGTTTCCAATCGGGTCCGCAAAGGGCATGAAGTTCCAGTATAGCTCTCCATTGATCATAGGTTGGTATACGATGAAAAAAATAACCATAAAACCAATCGTAGCCGCTATAAACTTTTTATAGCAGGCGCCATAATACAGCATAATCACCCCCATAATCACTGCGCTGTATATGAGCTGGTTACAGGCAGATTCCACTGCGCCGGCAGCTTTGGAGCTGCACAGACTTGCCACGCCTACCGTCACCAGATTCAAAAGATACCCTGCCATCATCATGGTTACACTGACTACGGCAGGAACCGATGTCTGCAGCTTCTTTTTGGCCGGCGAAGTCTGAACCAGGTATGAGGCGTTGACGGTGGAAATTAACTGTAATAAAAGCAATACCGACATCATGATAAAATAACCGCCCGGAAAAGAAAACTTAACCAGCATACCCATCACGGAAAATACCAGGCCAAACGCCATAAGGACAATACCTGCCACAAAGGACAGCTTTGCAGAATGCCCATACTTCATCATCTTGATGCCTAATTTCAGATCATTTATCATAATAGCTTCCCTCCACCTTCATCATTGCAATTTTTACCGTTAAAATACTAAGGCCTACAGCCAAAATACCCATTGCCGTATTCATCAACGGCAACAGCAGCGGAAGCATACCTCCGGTGCCTATAAAAAAGAGGACCAGTCCGACAATGGCTCCTGCATAAGCACAGAGCATATTGATCCAGAGCAGGCTGCCGAACCGGGATAAAAAGATTCCCAAAACCGACAGGGTATAGGTCAGGAGTACAGCCAACAGCAGCGCTTCAGGGCCTGCCATTTTCTCCGCTCCCGGTGTGGCCCCAAAAACTAACATCATCAGCCCGGACAGACCAAAGATTACTACAAAGGCCAGAAAACGTCTTACCAGATCCATAACCAAAACACTTTTCATTACCTTCATCCCTCTGGGAGATGTTTTCAAATAATCCATTTTTTCCGAGTTTTTTTCCTGAATTCCTCCTAAAACAAAGGTATCTCCAAAAATCTCTGCAAAGATCAGCACAAGTATGGACAGGGGTATCACCGTCCCCTGAAACACCACCGAAGCAAAGACCTGGATCCCCAGCAGGAGAACCGGCAGGACCAACAACAGAAGCAGCTTATACCAAAATGAGGTAAACCCCAGATAACTTCTTATTTTCCGTTTCATCTTTCCTCTCATTCCGCCGCGCAAGCGGCATCTAAATCTGTGGGAACTTTGGGATGCGCAGCATCACAAAGTTCGAGATTGAAAATGACAATTTTCAGTCTTACACCCCTTGCGTGCTTTAACACACCTATCAAAATTTGGAAGTCTGCTTCCAATTTTTCCTCCATATCAGACCGTCAAACTTACTTTTCAACTTTCCAGAGATGCCGCCTGCGGCAGCACAAACAACCAGTGAAAAACGCCGGGCAGGTTTACCCGCTCTTTATCCGGCTGCTTATTTCAGGCTCGTATGCACCTTCATCACCGCCACGCTGATCTGGGACAGGGTTGGCGTCTCCACAGACACATCCATGCCGGCCAGTTGATCCAGCTTTTCCGAAAGACAGATGCCCTCAAACCCATATGAACCTTTATGAATGGTAAAGAGTACCTTCCCGGCCGCCTGAGCATCTCCGGCTTCTCCTTTCACTATCACGTATTTTTCCTTCAGTTCCTCCACAAATCCCTGTTCCACAATGTTTCCGTGTTCCAGAATGATAGCGTAGTCCGTCACGTTTTCCATATCCGCAATGTTATGAGTAGAAAAGAATACGGAGCGGCTGCCGTTTCCCTGATCCAGATACTCTCTGATCATGTCGCAAAGCTTATCGCGCATCAACGGGTCAAGTGGCGATGCCGGCTCATCCAGAATCAACAGCTCTGTATCTCTGGCGAAGGCCGTGGCCAGCATCAGCTTCATCCTGTTTCCGTCTGATAAATCCTTTACGTTTTTTGTCACCTTAAAGGGAATGCTCAGTTCCTCGCAAAGCTTTTCAAATCTATCCTTATGAAAATTCTCAAATAAAAGCTCACTGATCTCTTCCACCTGGTTCACCGTCCAGTTCGGCAGGAAGAAACTGTTTGGCCCGGTGTAGCCGATCCGCTCCTGTACCTTCCCGTCAGATAACTTTTCCCGCTTATCAAAGTAGCCAATTTCTCCTTTAAAATCCAGACGAATTCCAGTTAAAAGATTCAGCAATGTAGTCTTACCTGCGCCGTTCTCCCCGATAAGCGCCGTAGCAAAACCTTTGGGAATCTCCATCTCCGGAATGGATAGTTCAAAACCTTTAAACTTTTTTTCCAGGTTTACTGCCTTTATTACGCTGTCTGTGTTCATAGTATCCTCCATTCACTCTTTATTTCGCTGACTTGGTTAAAAAGTCTTCTCATCGGGACGAGACTTCGTTTTTCTTACTGATGCCCTATTAAGCTTAAAAAATCTTCTCATCCTGAAGAGCCGCCAGTGTCTCCCGCAGCTCTCTGTCAGTCAACCCGGCAATCTTGGCTGCATGGATTGCCTCCAGCAGAGCTTCTTCCACCCGGCGCATATGCTGTTCCTTCAACATCTCGCTGTCCTGGGCATTAATATAAAAACCCTTTCCTTGAACTGCCGTCACCAATCCTTCCGCCTCCAGTTGTTCATATGCCTTCATCGTAGTAATAACACTAATCTTCAGGTCCTTCGCCAGCCCCCGGATGGAAGGAAGATAATCTCCTTCCTTCAGCTTTCCTCCAAGAATTTCCGCTCTCAGCTGGTCTGCGATCTGCTGATAAATCGGTACTCCTGAATTTTGTAATAGTTTCAAAGTGGCCACCTCTTTCAACTGTTTATATGTTATATATACACCATAATCACATAGTTGTCAATATTTGTTTTAAAAAAAAGATTAATTCGCTCTACGCTTATAGTTCTGCTGTGCATTCCAACAAAAGCATATGGACAATCACCCTGTAATTGTAGTATACTGCTTGTCAGGTTGTGTCACAAATTGTTTTTGGAAACCATAAAACATGGAGGTTAGCTATTAAAATGAAAAAGAGATTTTTTACTGTTATGATTGCAGCAGTCATGGCTTTTTCCTTGGCTGCATGTGAGGGGATGCCTTCCGGCAGGGAAGATAAGGAAAGTACTGAGAACGGATCCGATTCCCTGATAATGCCCCCTAAATCCTTCGGCTCGGAAGAAGACCGTCCCACCCCTGTACCTGAGGGCGTTCTTGACGATGAGACAGCTCAGCAGCTTTATAATCTCTACATTGACATTAACAATGCTATGCTGGGCAGGGTAAACGATTCGCTGATCGAATACTTTTCCTATGTGGATGTTGAAAGCGATGAATTTAAGCTATTAGATGAGACTGATGCCAACTACAACTGTTACTCTCTCTCCAGTCCCTTAAGCGATGTGGAAGAGGCCTATCAGATCTTAAACGGCAAAAGTGAAAAGGATGCTCTGGATCAGGCTTTTCTGGATATGTATCCGTCCATCACCACCCTGCTTAAAACTCTTAATGAGATCAACAGTTACACAACTTCACAGACCTATCTGGAAGATAATTACGCCAAGTCTCAGGAGCAGCACAGCGCTCTTCTGAACGCGCTTGCCGAATATTATACCACCGGCGATATTTTCCTTTCCGAGCTGGATGTTGTTGCAGACGCGCGCCAGCAGGAAAGCCTGGAGATGATGAAAAACGAGGGATATGTAGTTTTCTACTCTCTGAATATGGTAATAAATCTTGGTAAGGACATTTTAGACGAGCTGTATCTGGAGGGTGTGTGGGACGACAATATTTTGGACATGGATCTGACGAAGATACAGCCCTTGTATGAAGAATTCTGTACCTACGCAGATGCCTTGCTGGCTTATGATGATGATGAAGAGGCTTTGCAGGCAGAAGGCTTGAGTAATTCCGCTTACTGGAGCATCTTTATCATGAACATGAAGTCTACAAGGGACTCTATTTCAAAAGTGCTTGCAAAGGTAGAAGCCGGAGAGGCTTTAAGTGAATTTGACCTTTCCATTACTTCTATTGCAGGCCAGTGTAACCTTTCTTCTTTCTCCACAGGCGTCTCTGACATGATTGATTCTTACAATCGCCTATAATCCAAATGGTTCAACAGACACCACAGAAGCAGGGCTGCCGCAAATGCGGCAGCCCTGTTATTTCAGTAGCGGTATTCCCTTGTCTGATAATGATAGTTCTGCATTTTGCTGTCCCTGCCATAGGTAATCGTCTGACAGTCCACCATATCCACCCTGCTCTCTTTTACACTATCTTTTAAAATGCTTGTAAAAAGCCTTTCCGCATTTTTCTTTTTCGAATCTGAGCGGGTGTCACGCCGTTCATCACGTTTTGCCTTATAGACACCGGAAACAGCCGACACTGAATTCACCATAAAAATACCTGAAAATCCGTTTACTGCGTTGATCCCTCCTTGGAATGCGTATTTTGATAGTGTAGGATTCTTTCTATTATTTACTTCGTCAGAATTTTCTGAAAACATTAGAGCTAAATCAAAATTATGATATATCACCCTTCCTTCGTATCTCCCGCAGCAGCAGGATTTCCATCCTTCGGCGGATGATGAGGATGCGCTCCGATAATCTCCATTGCAGAAATAACTACCGTCAAAATTTCCGCTTCTGCCTGAGCCGAAGCAGTATCAAACCGATGCATGATCACGCCGGTACTGGTACGGGCATATTTGGGCTGCAAACGATTCAAGGCGTAAGTTGCCATATCCAGTCTGCAGTCCTGACAAGAGCAGATATGAGGCATAGTGGGCAACAGCTTATCAATCGTTCGCTCCACATTATCTTCCATTAAATTCTTTAGTCCTTCCATTTAAATTCCCCCATAGGTAAATATCTGTAATACTATATTACAACTTTTTTAATTGGGAATCAATCACTATTTCCTCATCCATAGCGGAAGCTTACCTGGCAATTTGCACAAAATCATCGTTAGTTTTATCTAACTCTGTGTCCAGTGTGATGATTTTAGTGAAAAGTTGAAAAAAATATTGACACCAGAATAAAAACGCCATAATATATTACATGGTTAGCTATTGCTAACTTATATTTTGCTTTTGTGGTTAGTTAATGCTAATCCATTACATACAAATACTTTTTTGCACAAAGCACTTGAAAACGGAGGAATACATGATGCCGCTAACACTAGCAGAAACAGATGAAGAAAACATCATTAAAAAAATCGGCGGAAAGCCGGAAGTGAAAGCTCACCTGGAAACCTTAGGTTTTGTCGTAGGAGGAACGGTCACGGTGGTCAGCACCATGAACGGCAATGTCATTGTAAAAGTGAAGGAATCCCGCGTGGCAGTGAGCAAGGAGCTGGCCCAAAAGATCATGATTTAAGGCCAGCCGGAAAACGAGCTCGTCTGAAGACAGCAAAAACCTGAAATCACAGCGGGAATACAAACGTAAAGCAGCAGATTAAGAACTACAAACAAAGTAGAAAAGGAGGCTGGTATTAAATGAAAACGTTGAAAGAAGCAAAGGTCGGAAGTGTCGTACGGGTCGTAAAGCTCCACGGAGAAGGAGCAGTCAAGCGCCGCATCATGGACATGGGCCTGACCAAAGGCGTTGAGGTACAGATTCGAAAGGTTGCACCCTTGGGCGACCCCATTGAGGTAACTGTCCGCGGCTATGAGCTTTCTCTGCGGAAAGCAGATGCGGAAATGATCGAGATCGAAACTATGTTGGCATAACAGGAAACAGCATAGCAGGAAATAGAAAGAAAGCGAGGAAAAACACATGAATCTGCGAATTGCCCTTGCGGGCAACCCCAACTGCGGCAAGACAACACTGTTTAACGCCCTGACCGGGTCCAATCAGTTTGTAGGCAACTGGCCGGGAGTTACGGTGGAAAAGAAGGAAGGAAAATTAAAAAAGCATGACGGCGTTACGATCACCGATCTTCCCGGAATTTATTCCCTGTCACCCTATACTCTGGAAGAAGTAGTGGCACGAAATTATTTGATCGGCGAACGTCCTGACGGAATCTTGAACATCATCGACGGCACCAATCTGGAACGAAATCTGTATCTCACTACCCAGCTCACAGAGCTTGGCATTCCCGTTGTCCTGGCCATCAATATGATGGATGTGGTTCGAAAGTGTGGCGATAAAATCAACACTGCAGCACTTTCCGAGGCCCTGGGCTGTAAGGTAGTGGAAATCTCCGCTTTAAAGGGAGACGGCGTGATGGAGGCGGCGGAAGCAGCCATCCAGGCGGCGCAAAACGGAAAAACCGTGCCCATGCACACCTTTTCCGGAACGGTGGAACATGCCCTTGCCCATATCGAGGAAGCCGTGGTTCACGATTTGCCGGAGGAACAGCAGCGGTGGTATGCAATTAAGCTCTTCGAGCGGGACGACAAGGTACTGGAGCAGATCAAGCCGGATGCGGCTGTTCTGGAACATATCGAGCAGGACATCAGGGCCGTGGAAAAGGAAATGGACGACGACGCAGAATCCATTATTACCAATGAGCGGTATATTTACATCGGAGAGCTTATCAAGAGATGTCTGAAAAAGAAAGCAACCGGTAAGCTGACAAACTCAGACAAGATAGATAAAATTGTCACTAACCGCTTCTTAGGCCTGCCCATATTTGCAGTCATTATGTTTTTGGTGTATTATATTTCCATGGTGACCGTGGGTTCCGCCGCCACGGACTGGGCAAACGACGGCCTGTTCGGCGACGGCTGGCATTTGCTTGGCATCGGCTCCGGCTCCTATAAGGAAGCCGCGGAGGAATACGGCAATGCGTCCTTGATTATAGAAGGCTATAACGTATATCTTGAAGAAAACGGCACGGCGCCCACAGGAAACTTCCCCTATTGGGTGACGGACGAAGAAACCCTTGAGGTAACGGAAGAAGCTGCAAACCTTGAAGACTATACGAACGCTTTGGCCGTTCTGGAAAAATACGGGGAAGAGCCGGACCCGGCCGCCTATGGCATA
This sequence comes from uncultured Acetatifactor sp., assembly GCA_910578815.1. Taxonomy (GTDB): domain Bacteria; phylum Bacillota; class Clostridia; order Lachnospirales; family Lachnospiraceae; genus Acetatifactor. The sequence goes on along the minus strand of CAJTSE010000012.1, from coordinate 19,792 downwards.
TGGGTTCCCGGAATACCGGTTTTGGTTGGCGCCGGACTGGAAGCGGCAGGTACTGCCGACTGGCTGACGGGACTTATCAACGACGGTATTGTGGCCGGCGTAGGCGCCGTTCTGGGCTTTGTACCTCAGATGCTGGTACTGTTCCTGTTATTGGCCCTCCTGGAGGCCTGCGGCTATATGGCCCGCATCGCATTTGTGCTTGACCGCATTTTCCGTAAGTTCGGACTTTCGGGCAAGTCCTTTATTCCCATGCTGATCGGCACCGGCTGCGGTATTCCCGGTATCATGGCTTCCAGGACCATTGAAAACGAACGCGACCGCCGAATGACCATCATGACCACGACCTTCATTCCCTGCGGTGCAAAGATACCCTTTATCTCCATGGTAGCCGGCGCTATCTTCGGCGGCTCCGCATGGGTAGCTACCTCCGCTTACTTTGTGGGCATGGCAGCCATTATCCTTTCCGGCATTATGTTAAAGAAAACAAGGATGTTTTCCGGGGATCCGGCTCCCTTTGTCATGGAGCTGCCCGCTTATCATCTACCGACCGCAGGTAATGTACTTCGCTCTATGTGGGAGCGCGGCTGGTCCTTCATCAAAAAGGCCGGCACCATCATCCTGCTTTCCACCATCGTGATCTGGTTTGCCACTTATTTCGGCTTTACGTCGGACGGCTTTCGGATGCTGGGAGAGGATGAGATGGATCAGTCCCTTCTTGCGGCCTTAGGCGGCGCCATTGCCTGGATTTTTACACCCCTGGGCTGGGAAAACTGGCAAGCCTCCGTAGCTTCCATTACGGGTCTTGTAGCAAAAGAAAATATCGTGGGCACCATGGGTATCCTTTATCCGGACGGCTGGCCTGAAATCGCCGCAGCCTTCAGCAAAACCGCAGGCTATTCCTTCCTTGTTTTCAATCTGCTGTGCGCTCCCTGCTTTGCTGCCATCGGCGCCATTAAGCGAGAAATGAACAGTGCAAAATGGACCTGGTTTGCCATCGGCTATCAATGCTTACTGGCCTACGGGGCGGCACTGATCGTTTACCAGTTCGGGCAGGCATTTACCGGAAGCATTAATATCATTGGTTTGATTGCTTCCGTCCTGATCCTTGCCGGGATGTGCTACATGCTTTTCCGGCCTTACAAGGAAGCCGACCGGCTGACAAAAAAGGTAAAAGTACAAACGTCAAAATCATTATCCTGACACTATATTCCGGAAGTAAACAACAGGAGGTATTTGCATGTTAGCATGGATTATTGAAAATTTATCCACCCTCATCGTAAGTGCAATTCTCATTGCAGCAGTAACTGCCGTTGTTCTCAGCATGATACGCGGCAGAAAAAAGGGGAAATCTTCCTGTGGCTGCGGGTGTGCAGACTGCGCTCTGCGTTCCTCCTGCCATTCGGAAGGTAATCCTTCGGATAATTCACAATCTCGACATATAAATACCCCGCAGTAAACTGCGGGGTATACGAGTATTTTATGCCTATTGGGCGCTCCTTATAAAATCAATTTTTTTCCAGAATGGATAAAATACATTTTTTCATGGCTTCATAGCTTTCCGGCGTTATATCATGCTCCATCCTGCAGGCATCGGCTGCGGCCACCTTTGGATCTACCCCTAAATGAATCAGCCAGTCCGTCAGCAGTGTATGACGCTCATAAACACTTTCCGCAATTTTTCTTCCCGCCTCTGTCAGACAAATAAAGCCATCTTCCGAAACCGTAACATACTCACGGTTTTTCAGGTTTTTCATGGCCACGCTTACACTGGGTTTTGAAAAACTCATTTCGTTAGCCACATCAATGGAGCGCACGGCTGAACAGCGTCTGCTTAAAATATGTATTGTTTCCAGATAGTCCTCCAGAGATTCTTCCGATCTGTGTTGGATATAGCTCATTTCAGGCTTTCACTCCTTTCCCGGTTCAGAGGATTTTATATGCTTATCCTAACATGATCGGGAAAGGTTTTCAAGCCTTTATGCGGCCTTCATTCTGCCAGATACATTTTCAGCCCGTCTTCTATTTTCTGAATGGCCGCCTCCAGGGATTCCGTACCGTTCAGATAGCCTCCCAGGCTCTCGATCAGCACCTCCCGTATTTTCGTATCCTCCTTTATCGGTTTATCCAGCGATTTACATATGTCTGTGAGCCGCTTTGCCGTTTCTTTGGAATATGGCTTACTCTCAAACTCCACATAACCGCCGTCGTCCCCCTTAATCGCGGCCACAGAAGCCATGTTTGAACGATCCTTATCCGCCAGATTCTGCAGGGCACGGCTGTTTATCGGGAATCCCTGATAGGTTTCCGAGTTCTGTACCTGCTCGGACAAAGCAAATTTCAAAAAGTCCTCAGCGGTATCCGCATACGCGCTCTTTGTACAGATCCCTGTCTGCAGGGAAGGAATAAAGCTGTTTTCAAAGGCGGTAAAATCTCCTTTAATATAATCCACAATGGACATGGGGAACATGAAGTTTGAGAAACCGCCTGCTTCCGTGAAGGCCAGCTTTGCATTTGCGGACAGATCCCACATTCCAAGGCTGACTTCATTTTCCTGCCGCCTTTCAATCATGCCGCTGTTATCCCCGATGGCCTTCAGGCACTCCAGACACCTGCCAAGAATCTCCTGATCCAGCGCCTTATCCTTCACCATCTTATCACAGAAAAACGGATAAAACATATCCACCAGCTCATCTGTCGTCAGGCTGCCCATATAACTGTAATCCGCCTGAGATAAAAATGCGGCCAGCGCTTCCAAAGAACCCATGTCCTGCTGCGTTATATCCCTGCCCATGGCAATGGTAAAGCCAAACTGCAAGGGCACCACATACCGGCTGCCATCCTCGTTTACATATGCGCCCGTGATGTTGGAAAGCAGCTCTCCGCTGTCCTCCAGGGGTTTCAGCACGTCATTCAAATCCTTCAAAAGCCCCTTTTCGGCATAGGAACTCATATTCAGATGATCCATTACCAAAATATCCGGCGCGTCATCCCCCATGAGCATGGTATTCAGCTTCTTATAAACGGCGTCGTAATCCGGGGTGTCGAAAAAGTACTGAGGATATTCATACTCAATTTCAATGACGACTTCCGGGTGAGCCTTGTGATACATGGCCGCCGCCTGCTTCAACAGGGAGCTTTCATAGACGGTATACAGCCTTAATACCTGCGTCACCTCGGATACCGCTTCGGGATCATACTCATATAAATTCAGCTTTTGCTCATCGTTTGCCTGAAACAGTCCGTAAATGCCGCCGTTTTCCAGGGCAGCCAGACTCAGACACCAATAATCCGGCATGGAGAAATCCGTATCCCTTCCGGCAAGCAGCTGTTCCCACTCTCCTTCCGTACCCTCTCCCGCAAGCTTATAAATACCCGCCTCGCTGCCGGCAATCAGCGTGCCGTCCTTTAAGGCGTCAAAGGCAAGGCTCCCTGATCCGCCGAAGACCATCACGTCACTGTCGGAATTCCCTGTAGGATAAGAATATGTCTGAACATCCTCCTTGCTGCCGTCCTTCCGCTTTTCAATCTTCTCCGCCGAAGCATCGCGAAGATATACGCTTCCGCCTTTTGCTGTCACATTTCCTTCATAATAATTGTCAGTATATGGCTCGCTTTCCAGTACGGCACCGTCCTCGCCTGACAGAATATCCAGAGAGTTATAGGAAACCGTCAGCAGGTTACCGTCATCCAGCGCCGCCAGCCCCTGAATCATCTCATAGCTGCCCCACTGCTCATCAGGAACGGACCACTTTTCCGGCGTGATTTCCACGGCCCCATCCGCCGTACCCTTCCACAAATGGCCCATGAAAGCTTCCTCTTCCTCCTCCACATATCCGGCATAAAGATACTGCACATCGTCGGGCCCCTGAATCAGCTTTGTTTCCACCCAGTCTGCGCCCGGAAGCTCCACAGAGGCCAGCCAGTCCCGGGTTACATCTCTGAAAGCTCCGTCCTCATACACCCATTCCTGCAGGCGGACTTTTCCGTTCTCATCTTTCATCACCAGAAAGTGCAGCGTATTTTCCAGCGCATACATCTGCGCTATGGAGCCGCCTCCCAGCTCTGCCGGCAGCTCCACCGTTTTTTCCACATACCTGCCCTTCACCTGCCCTGATGGTGCGCTGTTTCCAGAGCCCGGCTGGCTGCTGTTTGAACCAGACTGACTGCCTGACTGGCCGCTTCTTCCCTCTTCTCCCTTTCCGCAGCCTCCCAGTGCGCTCATGCACAGACTTACTGCCAACAGCGCCGCCAGCAGCTTACTGCCTTTCGTCTTTTTCATTTTCTGTCACTCCTTTACTGATTTGTTATACCTTGCACAGAATAACAGAAAAATGTCAAGTACCTGTGTCCGACATGTGCCTAAGTTGTAAAATCAATCCGCATAATACAGAATTTCCTTATTCAGAGATCTGGCAAATTCTATCTCCTGCCTGGTGCTTTCCCCGATATAATCATCTAGATTGACTACCAGTATGGCATCCGAAAGCCGGATCCGCTCCCTGTGCATAGCGCCGAACAACTTCCTCTCTTCTGCAGAATAAGCGCTTATATCACGGCTTGCCGGATATATAATACTTAGGATACAGTTCCCCTGCAAAGTCACTTCTTCGCTTATTTTCATGATTTCATCCTGATATTTTAAACTTCCGCAGATCGTAATGATTTTCATTTCCTTCTTCCTCACTCAGACTCTTTATAACACAAGTACAGGCGCACGTCGAAATACTCCCGCTCTGCATAGGCCGCCTCTCCCGTCTCCGGATCTACAACGCTACTGGACACCATACTGATACTGCCTGCATCCAGAGCGGCATAAATTCCCCTGTCGCCCACGCTGCAATACCAGGGCAGCTTTTTGGCCCCGGAATCCGTCTCCGCACTGTAGACCATGCAGTAATCTCCATCCAGACCAAAGGAGGAAGCATATTCCGTAAGGATTTCTGTCAATTCTTCCCCGTCCTGCCAGGGTACAGGGGCCGAATAGCTTACCTTTGCGTCCAAAACCTGACCGCTCACCGCGCTTAGCAGCAACTTAGCTTCCAGCTCCTGATTGGCAAAGGACACCGTCCAACAGCTGAGCCAGGGATATTCCTCCGTACCCGCTCCCGCCGTCTCCGGCGCCCACAGGTAGCAGCTGATCCTGCACTCTTCCGCAAAAAGACGGCTTACGCCAAAGCGGGGCAAAAAGAATTCCTCCATCCATGCCCGCCCGCAGTCCACGGCCTCCGCCATGGTAAGCTGACCCTGCACGGGCTCATGAGGCCGGGTCTCCCCTTTTTGTTCCATGATTTGTATAAGCTGCCAAAGCTCGTCCCCCGTCAGCTGCCTCAGGGCGGCCAGGTCTTTGGCTGCTACAGCCTCTACAGCCTCCGTCTGTGGAAGCGCCGCCATGCCGCCCCCTGCCAGCAGCCTTTCTTTCTCCCGGGCCAGGCTGCTCTGCACCAGAAACAGTCCACCGAAGGCAATGGCAAAGGCGGTCAAAATCCCCAGAGAATTTATAACAATTCCGCCCAATCTTTTGGACGGCGATTGACTTGTTTTCTGTGAATTCACAAGATACCTCCCTGCTTTCTTACTCCCTCCGCTGCAGGGCGTCAAATTGACTATTCCTGCCCGGCAGCGCTTTCAGGGAATCGCTCTTTTTACATTGTAAAGCTTACCGGTTGTCCTCCCGCAGAGACGTTCCGGAGGACCGCCCTTTTTCCTCTTTATTACTCGGCGCTTCTGCCGCCATCCTCAGGGAAAAGCTCACCGCCGTGCCGGCTCCTGCCCGGCTTTCAAAGGCTAAACGATCTCCGTGCAGCCGGGCCGCCTGCTCCGCCAGGGCCAGCCCTAATCCGGCTCCGTGCTGCTTTCGGGAACGGGCCTTGTCCACCATGTAAAAGGCCTCCGTAATCCGCGAAAGCTCTTCCTGTTCCATGCCGCAGCCGTTGTCCCGGACGCAGATTAAATAGTTACCGCCGTTTACCTGCCCTGTCAGCTCTATCCGGTCAGCCCCCGCCTTGACGGAATTATCCGTGAGATTAATCAACAGCGTTTTCAGCAAATCATAATCCGCCAGCACATAAGCCTGCTCTGCCCGGATCAGAAAGTCGATCTGCCGCTCCCGAAACAGCGGCGCCAGCCCTTCCCCCACGTCCTGCAGCAGTTCATCCGCCGGCAGCTCCGTCAGGGGAAATTCCTGCCTGCCCAGCACGGTCAGCTCCATCAGTTTATAGGACAGGGACTCCAGGCGCATCCCTTCGTTCCAGATATGCCAGGAGGCTTTCCGCGTCTCTTCCCGGGAAAGCTCCTTCTGATAGATGGTATCCGCATATCCGATGATGGAAGTGAGAGGCGTTTTTAACTCATGAGCAAAATTGGCCACGAAATCTTCCTTTTCCCTGGCGGCTCTTGCCAGCTCGTCTATTTTTCCCTCCACGGCCCCCGCCATCTGGTTAAAGCTGTCCGCCAGCCCACCAATTTCATCCCGCCCTCCTGCAGGCAGCCTTTCTCCGTAATCCCCGGCCGCTATCCGGCGGGCCGCCCGGGACATCCTGTTTAAGGGGCCGGTAAGAAAAGCCGACAGCAGTATCAGCAGCGCCATGCCTGCTGCCATTACAATCAGATAACAGCGCAGAAAATACTGCCGCAGAGTATCCTGCTGCTGCAGAGTCTTGCTGATGTCCCACTGGGTGACAAAATAAACAGGACATCCCCCTGATGACGTATCCCCCGCATCCGCCTCGTCACGGGCAGCAGCCACGCCCTCCTGCCATACGATACTTCCCACCAAAATCGAACCGCCTGCCCCGTTTTTACAGTACTGCCAGATATGAGCATTTTCCGTCAGATTATCTAAAAAAGCGGGATCCAGATCCTGAATATTTGAATACAAAAGGGTATGATCCTCCGCATAAAAGGCGGCGGGAACACTGAGTTCCAGCGCCAGGGCGGCAAATAAATCCATTGATTGATATGCCCTGGCCCAAATACCTTCCGTTCCGCTTTGCTCTTCTTTGTCCTCTTCGGCGGACATCCCTTCCATACTTTTCTTCTGCGGCTTCGGCTTCTCCCGGATGGTATATGTGAAAGTTTCATCCTCCGCCAGCTCATCGTCCAGGCCCAGGGAAATCCAGATAGCCGTATCGGTGAGCATTGCGGACTGCACCGTGAATTTATCATATTGATATTGCTTTAAGGCAAAATCAGCCTCTCTGGCCAGGCTGCTCTCCAGAGAATAATGGAGCAGAAAGTATCCTGATGCGGAAAATGCCAGTCCCAACACCAGCACACCGGCCAAAAAGATCTTTGTAAACAGCCGCATTCTCGTTATCCCTCCAGCCTGTAGCCCACTCGGAATATGGTCTTGATCCGGTCCTCCCAGCCCAGCTTTTTCCGCAGCCGCTGGATATGGGAATCCAACGTCCGCGTCTCCCCAAGGAAGGGCTCGTTCCAAACCTTCTCATAAAGCCTTTCCCGGTACAAAGCCACATTTTTATTCTGCAGAAGCTCCACCAAAAGGTCAAACTCCTTTGCCGTCAGTATAACCGGGCAGCCGCCCTTCTCCACCTGCCGGGAATCCGTGCGCACAATCACATCTCCCAGCCGCAGTGTCTCCCCGCCGGGCAGCCTTCTTCGTAATACGGCTTCCACTCTGGCCAAAAGCTCCCCGATCTGAAAAGGCTTCACAAGATAATCATCCGCCCCTGCCTTCAGGCCCCTGATTCGGTCCTCCACGGCTCCCTTGGCCGTAATGAAAATTACCGGCGTGCCTGTAGGCCTGATCTGCTCCAGCAAAGCATACCCGTCCAGCTTCGGCAGCATAATGTCCAACAGCACCAGATCATAGCTTCCCTGTTCCAGAGCACACACGGCCTCCATGCCGTCTCCGGCACCGGTGCATTGATAACCCTCCGAAGCCAAATTCATACAAATTAAGTCCGCAATGGCTTCATCATCCTCTACAATCAGAATGTCCGGCATACAGCATACCTCCCTTTTCCACTCCGCGGCATAATCCTTTCTTCCTGCGGAAATATCTGGCATCTCAACCTTTCCCATCCTGCCGGAAACAGAACAAATTCCAGGACAGCGCCTTTAACGAAGCATTGAGAATGCCGTCCCTGTAAGAAGCCTTCGAGTTTTCCTGGGGACGGATAATATCCGGCGCTTCAAAACTGTTTTTCGCCTCAAATTCCTCACTGTATAATTCCAGATGCTTCTCAAATTTATAATCCCCAAAGGCAGAAATATCAATATCCAGAGAATATTCCGTGTCCGGATTCTTGTTTATGACAAACAGATTCAGCGTACCGCCTTCCGCATCCCATGCGCAGGCAGCATCTACCCAGTTAATCCCCTCTTTATCAGGATATTCCGAGGTATCGTTTATGGCGTAGCCTGGAATATCAAAGGTCTCGCTCTCTATGGCTGTCTGCAGTGATACCCCTCTGGCATACTGCATCAGCTGGGTAAGAACATAGTGAGAGGCGGATTTCCATACATGATCGTGATTGGATGCGCAAAGAGCGCCCAGACCGCCGGTCATGCAGCCGATTTTCACACGATCCGCGTGATGCAAAAAGGCAAGCTGCGTGGAAGCCAGTGTCAAAGCATGCAACATATCCCCGCCGGGAAATACCCGGTCTTCCATATTGTCGGGATCATGCCGCACATACTTTCTGGCAGGATCAAAACGGTAATGTGCGGCCGCCATGTTATGAGGGCCATAGCCCGGATGAAGCTTATCACAGGGACGGGCCATAGTTCCGTATTCGTCAAAGGAAATCATAATCTGCTTGGGAGAGCGCATTTTTGCCTGCACCAGATCACACATGGCAATCTCCGTTTTAATAAAGTCCTCATAGAAAACCGACCCGCCAAGTAATGCCTTAAAATCACCGGGAGGGGCAATGTGATAATGATGCAGGGAAATGTAATCCACCGTCTCATAGCACTGACTCAGCACATCTTCCTCCCATTGGGGATAGTGCGCCATAAAGGGAGCGGAGGAAGCGCAGACTACCGTCTCAATGGTTTCGTCCACCCACTTCATCGCTTTGGAGGCCTCGTTACAGGTGATGCCGTAGCCTTTCGGGTCTTGATCCCATGAGCCCAGCTGCCAGGGACCGTCCATTTCGTTTCCCAGATACCATGTCTTGACCCCGTAGGGCTTCTCATGGCCGTATTTACGGCGGAGATCGGACCACCAGCTCCCGCCCTCATGATTGGTATACTCGACGATGTCAATGGCGTCCCGGATGCTGCCGGTGCCCAGATTTACGGTGTACATGGGCTCGGCGCCGGTCTTTTCCGCCCACTGCAGATATTCGTCGTGCCCCACCTCGTTTGTGATATACTGATGCCATGCCATGTCCAGATGCGTTTTACGGTTTTCCTTCGGACCGATGGAATCCTTCCAGTCCCAGCAGGACACAAAATTACCTCCGGGCAGCCGGACAGCCCTGACGCCTGCCTCCCTTAAAGCCTGTATAAAATCCTGTCGGAAACCCTGCTCATCCGCCGTAGGATGCTTGGGGTTATACATGGTGCCGTTTACCATGGTGCCGATGGGCTCCAAAAAGGTACTGAAAAGCCTTGGGGAAATTTCCCCGATGGGAAATAAGGGGTGTACGGTTATCTTTGTTTTTTGTGCCATGCTGTGACCCTCCATTATCATTTCTGTTATTGCTGCCGAACATGAAGCTATTACCCCAAATAGGCATCGCAGAAACGATTCCACTTGTCCTCGTATTCGCTGTGGCTTACCAGCTCCATGTCCTTTGGCGCATAAATCTTACGCTTTTGTGCTTCCTTGACAAATCCCAGGATGTCTGCACTGACCTCGGCTTCCACCGCCCGGACAATGTCCCAGCCCTCTAACACCGCATAATACAGACGTGTATGGCCGTCAAGTGAGATATACCTTCCCTGGTGCTTCATCACCTGAATGATAATATCCTGTGGACTGTGAATAAAACTGCGAATGGCGGCGATTTTATCCTCATCTATGAAAAATTGAGACGGCTGAATCTCCGCAACCGGAATTTTAAAAATCGGTGCAGGAGGATACTCCTTAATCAGCTCTCCGTTATTGTCAAAAAACTTCGTAATATGGGGAGTAAAAAATCGAAATTCTTCTATTAACTGGAGATACGTCTCCCTGCTCCCGCCACGGACCACCGCTTCATAATCAGAAAATATTTCCACCTCACAGGGCAGCCCGTCCACCAGAAAACATCCGTGCTGATCCAAAACTTTCCGGGAAAAACGGTCATCTGTATAAACGTCTATTCGCTTTATTTCCATGGTGATCCTCTCCGGTAATTTATTTTTTGGAGCGCTTTCCGTACTGTCCGCTTTTACCCGTAACGCTCTCCCGATACTTCTGAGCGTTGTAATCCATAATTTTTCCCACACACAGGCAGGAAATCAGGCCTACGGCAAAACCCAGCCAGGCATTATTTAATACCAGGCCCAGAATCAATCCCATTACAATCCCCACCGCAAGGTAAACGCCTGTCCAGACTGTTTTTTCTTTCACTATGGAATAGGTCTCCACATTACCCTCATTTTTTCGAAATACAAACCCCGCCTTCTGCAGGGCATTCACCCCTTTGTCATTTTCATGCTCCACCTGAGATATGACTTCATAGATATTTTTGTGCAAAAAAGCCCAGTTTACCATCATTTTGATTACTTCCGTGCCTAACCCTCTGTTTCTGTATTTCTGCGCAAGCTCCACCTTCAGGGGAATTGCCCCAAGGAGCTTCTCACCGGCAAAGGATGCTGTTCCAATCTGTTCTTTCTCCCCCTGCCTAAACGCAATCATCCAGTCAGACTCCCATAGGTCTTCTTCATTCGACGGTGTAATTGTGATGGTTTCTGATTTTAAAATTAAATTTTTTTTACTCATGTCGCCTTGCGCCTCCTTTTACTAATCCGTTTCCGGCTGCCATTCCCCTTCGTTCGATATGAGGTATGCTTCAATGTCAAATTCAAGCTGTTTTTCATTATCTTCCACGTACTACACCACCCTTCTTTTTCCAGTCACGGCTTCAAAAATAATCGACTTCTTATACTCTTCAAGTTCGGCAATCAAATTTTTCTTTTCTCTGATAACAGCTTCGATTTTCGGGCAGGTTTCATCTAAATATTCTGCAATTTCCAGCTGCTCTTTCTTTGAGGGCAGTGTAATACTGACAGAACCCAAGGTTTGATTATTGATAATAGGAAGCGTAGTGTGCATCAGCGTTTCTTTTGTGTATAATGCAGCCGGTATCATCGCATACATCAGGTATCTTTTATCAATTATCTCTGACTTTGGAAGTATTGCCGTAATTTGTTGATTAAACGAACATTCCACTTTTGTATAACCTATTTTTCCCGCCGTTCCGCCTATCCCGATGATTAACACCGTATTTCTGGGAACGAATTTGGCCGCCTTATCTTCTCTTGCTTTTGCGGATAATGTTCTTGAGGATTCATACAGGTCATACAAATGATTAAAATCGCCCGGTGTGAACCACTGTATTTCCCCGTCGAACCACTCCGGATTTTTTGTTGACGGCGTACTTCCCGTTAAAAAACTGCAAATATTGTGCAGCCTGGTTATTCTCCATTGGTCGGGAACCTTTTTGATCCATTCGATCCCGGAGTCCCTGAATACCGTTTTCCCGCTAAGCCCCTTCGTAGCTGCCTCGTAAATAATCGAGGATTTCCAGGCCCTGTAATCTGCGATTGACTTGTTCGCCTGCACAATCATTCTATCAATACTTGTTGTCTTTTCGTCCAGGTAATATGCTATTTTCTTTTGCTCTTCATATCCAGGTGCCGGAAGAATTATATCCTTTAAGGCTTCATAACTCAGTGTCCAGCGATTATCAAATGAAACCCCCCTGCCCTTTGCAAACAATGCCATTGCCCAATATTGAGTTTTAAAGAAGTAATCGTAAAACTTTGCATCATAGCCTTCCCTTGCCCTCAGATTGAAGTAGGCCGGGCTGATCACGCCGCTGACATCCGAAATACTGCAGTTAGCGCCGCTGTACAAGTCCATTGGGTTCAGTAAAAGATCTCCGGGTTCTACAGGATTATATCCGTCATATGAGCTTGCCAGCTGTCCCTCATTATTTGATATATCCCTTACTCTTACGCCGGTGCGGGCCAATGACAAAACAATCGGATCCTTCTCGTCAGACTTTTCCTTCTTTCTGTCAAACACATTTTTCACTTTTGTATAATGCCAGTCCTCCGGAACAGCACCAATGGAATCTGCGCAGGATAGACATGTTATGGATTCCTTAATCATCCTATATCCTCGCTTTCCTGAAAGAGCCCGCTTAGCATCTCCATCAGATCTTTTTCTCCTGCTTCAATCCTTTTCGCAATATCAGCTGAGCTTTCAAACCCGGCAAATTCATAAAACAACTGCGTGAATGGTATCTCGTATCCAATTTTTGTTTTTGTTTTATCCACCCAGCTATCTTTATGAAAGGGAAGTATTTCCCGTTCAAAATATTTGTCAATCTCTTCATACAAGGGAATATTTTCCGTATCCCTGAGAGATGCGTCCGGCACCTTGCTACCGTTCTCTAAGAGTACCGATCCGTCCTTATTCCGCAGGGGACTTTCAATGATCAGCTTCTGGTATCCTAAATTAACGCTGTCTATAACCTTTGATACACAACGGATTTTTCTGCCGTTTTTTAATACATCCTCATAAGTTCCCGAAGAATAATCTCCATAGGCCTTCACAATGAGATCTTTACATTTACCGGTAAGATCAACCCTCTTGCTCCCGATACTTTTTCTTCTCATTTCATAACATTCGCTGGCGTCGATTAACTGAACGACGCCGGGAGTTCTCATGGATTTTGATTTATCTATGATCCAAATAAAGGTTGTAATATTGGTATTATAAAAGCTGTCTGCAGGAAGCTGCACGATAGCGTCCAGCCAATCGTTTTCAATAATATAACGCCTTATTTCACTCTGACCGGATGCCGCATCACCGGCAAACAGGGATGAACCGTTTTGTATAATGGCCATTCTCCCGGTTCCTTCTTTGAGCTTGGAAATACCATTCAGCATAAAAAGCATCTGCCCGTCGCTTTTACTGGGCAGACCCGGCGCAAACCTTCCAGCCTCCCCTTTTTTGTATTCCATCTCAACTACCGGAGCTTCGCGCTTCCAGTCAATTCCGAAAGGAGGATTGCTGATACATAAATCAAATTTATAGCCGCTGAACTGATCATCGGATAAAGTATCTCCAAATTTCATATTATCCGGATCACCGCCGTGAATGATGGTATCGGCTTCGGCAATACCCATTGTAAAAGGATTGATTTCCTGCCCGAAGGTTGTCACATTTGCTTTTTCATTCAGCTGATGCAGACGCTCTTCCATACATGTCAGCATTTGGCTGGTGCCCATCGTCATATCGTAGACTGTACAATGCAGCCCGTCTTCATCTGCATCAAATTCATAATTTGTCACAAGCAGGTCGCACATTAAATAAATAATGTCACGGCTTGTAAAATGTGCCCCGGCATCTTCATCATAGGATTCAGAAAATCTCTGCACCAGATTTTCAAAAATATATCCCATATCAACGGACGAATACCTGCTCATATCCATATTTTTAGCATTGAAATCAAGGACAATCTGATAAAGAAGCTTCGCTTCCTTCATTCTCTCAACCTGACCGTAAAATCCCATTCTGGATAAAATGTCTTTTACATTGTCGGAAAATCCATTCAGAAATTCCATAAAATGATCTGCTATATTCTCCGCATCCGCCGCCAACAAATCAAATGTGTATTCGCTTGTATTATAGAATTGGTATCCTGCCGCCTCCTTCAAAAAATCAGCAGCCATCGGCTCAAAATCAGCATACTTTGCATAAGCCTCCAGGACCTCCTGATGACGCGTCTTATCACTGCCTTTTTTCTTCGTCTCAAGACAGTCATGAAATCGTTTTATGACACACATCGGAAGGATTACCAGACCATATTCATGCGGCTTATATGCTCCAAAAAGGGAGTTGGCGACATTCCAGATCAAATTTGCATTTTCCTGTGCCCTTCTTGTCACCTCGCTAATCTTGTCCTCACTAACGCTCATGCTTTTTCAAGCCTCCTTTGATTATCATACCGCCAATAATGTCTCTTTTACTTTAACATCCTTGCACGATTTTCATTTGAGGTGGATGCCTGTCGGTCCGCCGCTACGTGGATCCGTTACACTCAGTACACGGCGGAACCGCAGGATCCGGACTCATCGCCTCTATATTATATTTGTCTCCCATCGTGATACTGATACAGCTTCTAATATATCACATTTCTGCCATATTGCCCACCACCAAGCCACGACGACACCTAAAATATTAAGCAACCCCCATTAAAAAATAAAACGGCTTAATTTAGGCTTTCGCCAGAACGCTGGACGACAGTGCGCAACCTGTTGATCATATTCCGGATCAAATGGTTTCCTCTGTCTTCCTCTTGATTTTATCACCTTACTTTCTGATAGTCCATCAGAGAGTGTACAAAACCGGGATTATCTATCAATAAAGGACAGTAAAGTTCGTATGTGAAAAATATGGTGCTGCAAACATCTACGGATTACGGTTCTGCGACCTTCAGGAAGCATGGAATGAGCTTTTTCAGTACAGTGAGGGTGCTAAAAGCGAAAAATCACTTAGATATGCCAGTAAATTAACGCTTTTTTATACAGTTAGCCTCGTTTATCACCATGATTGACTTCCGGTTGATGATACTATAAAATGATAGATAGATTAATTGATAAAAAAGACGGGGTTACAAAAGTATGATACCAGATTACGAATTGATTGAGAGTCAGCAATATATTGAGAAGCTTACAAATGAGTATATAGCCAAACATATCAGGGAACAAGAGCGAGATGAGCTTATTGCGGAAAACAACATAGAAAAAAGAGATATTAAGGGTTATCACGGCCGGGAAATACTGGAGTTGCTACAGAATGCAGATGATGCTTATCAAAAGAGCAATAATATGGGTGAAAGGCCGGAATGCGAACTGGAAGTAACTATTGAATATAAAAATAATATTTTAACGGTAATGAATACAGGTACTTTTTTTGACAAGGATGGCATAAAGGCTATTGTTCAGGGAAACAACAGCCCAAAGACCGGAAAATACATTGGTAATAAAGGAACAGGTTTTCGTTCTTTATTAAACTGGGCTGAAAAAATAAGAATTTTTTCCGGCTGTTTTCATGTTGAGTTTTCAAAGGAGAATGCAGATAGAAAACTTGATGAAATTCGAAAAGAGCCTCAAATTGCAAAACAGCTGAAGAAGAATCCCAATCTTTATATACCGATGCTGGCGGTTCCTGTCAATATTGAAAACCAAAAAAGAAGTGACAAAACTATTATTGAGGTCGTAATAGAATCTCAAAAACTTGATGATGATTGCTCCGTTTCAAAGCAGATAGAAAACCTTGATTTGAGGATGTTATTGTTTTTACCAAATATCAGCCAAATTGATATTATTACGGAGAAGAATCATATCATATATAAAAGAATAGCTGCTTCTGGAGTAAAGAAAAGTATATCCCTGCTGAAAATTGTAGACGGTAATAAAGAAATGGAAGAGAGCTTCTTTTTATTCGAGAAACCAATAGAAAATGCAATGCAAGAGGATGATGTCTTTAAGGATATCCGCCTTTCTATCGCAGTGCCAAAAGATTTTGACTCTTTCAGCAGCAGATATGTTTATTCATATTTTCCCCTGTTAGATACAGAATCGCCATTTAATTGTGTTCTTCATGCTACATACGCACTGGGAGATCACCGCAATACAGTAAATATAAGCCCGATTAATAAGAAAATTATAAAAGAGCAGCTTGCTTTTTTAATTGATATATCCAAAGAGTTTGTTCAGGATAAAAAGTATGACATTGCTTACAAAATCCTGGTGCCAAGAAACTTTCGAGATGGGGACTGGAGATTTACTTCTCCATTTTCAAAATTTGAATTAGAGGATGACTATTTAGAACTTTTAGCATCACAAAAAATTTTCCCTACTGTAAATGACGAGGATATTTCAGTTAAAGACAGTCCCAAAATGATAAAAGGAGATTATCCGGACCTGTTTACGGGAAAAGTATTTAACAACTTATTAAAACCATTACGGGATGAAGGTGTTGACAGACTAATAGAGGTATTGGCCAAACGGGAAAAGATTAATATCTATTTTGAAGAAAACGATCTGCTGGAGGCTGTAAACAAATTGACAGACTTATGGAATGTTTCACAGCAAGTAGACGTTTTTATATGGTGGAACAGATATTATAAAAATTCACTTCCTAATCTGTTAAAAACACAGGAAGAAAAATGGCTGGCATTTAATGAAGAATGCTATTTTCTATTGGGCAATTTCAGCACCGAAGAAAGACTGCCTTTGTGGGCAAAAATCCCCGCATTACGCATGGATTATCAACAGGAGCTATTTTCAAAATCTGAGAAATCTCAGGAAGTGATTAAAGTAAAAGAAAGAGGTAAGGAAACTCAAATATTCCGTATATTAAGCCAAAATAGAATATATCCTACAGTAAGTTTTAAATATCATGACCGCAATAATATTATTCCTACAATTAATAAGTCCGTTGATAATTACAATAAAGCGATTGATTTTGTGAAATGGCTGTGGGAAAATTATCGACATGAAAGTGATTGGAATCCCCCCGAACGTTCTGAAGGTACTATTAAATATCACTTCCCCTGCTGCCAGGAAAATGGCATCAAAGACAGTGAGAAGCTATTTTTGGGGTTGGCGTATGGGAATAAAATGGCGGAGAAATTATTTGATGACAGCTATGCGGCATTTCCGCCAAGTGATGCTTTCAACATTAATGAAGATGAGATAAAAGAGTTCATAGTATTTATTCATAAATTTGGAGTGAAAGAATTTCCCGCTGTTAAAACGCAGGAGGTTCACCCTATTGATTCTTATGCCCGGAAATATGAAATAGAACTCCGGCGGCTCGGAGTATTAGGAGCATCAACAAGCGCAGATATTATATATAAACTGCCTTATATCAAGAATCTTGAAGATATAATAAAAAAATTATCAACTTTGGAAATAGTAAAGTGGATAGTCAGCGATGATGTACTCTCTGGATATTTATATAATCCTTTATATCTGTCAGATGCACAAATAATATATCGCGGTAAATCACAGCGGTATTACCGTCAATATTCCGGAAAAATTGAGAACTACATTCTTGAAGTTTTTAATGAGGTGAAATGGATTGAATTAGGCGAAAAGCGCTACTCGCCCAGACAAATTTTGCAGAGCTTTCATTCTAAAAATAATCAGAAATTCATCGGAGCAATACCAGTTATTACTACGGAAATGCTCCAAACGTTGGCCAAAGAGTTAAAAATGGATTATCAAATAGTTCAGGATATATTTGAAAAATTTAAGTTCGCTGACAAAATAACGGATTTAAGTTCTGATGATTTTTATGGATTGCTGCTAAGGCTTCCGGAGCTAGAATTTTCAAAAAGTGTGGAGCTTTCCAGAGCTATATACAGATTGATTGAACAGGCAGGTTTTACGAAGAACTTTGAGAACCATGACAACAAAATTATGTTCCTTCGAGAAGGAAAGGTTTTGGTTAAGTACCAGGGACAATTACAGTATTATCCCGTTAAGGAGGCTTACCTTCCCAGTTCGAATATTATCCGCAAGAAGGACCTTCCGATTGTCGAAAAAGGACAGAGAACAAATAATGCTAATTTCACAAGGGTACTGGGATGCCAGGAATATAATAAAGAGTATTCCGTGGTAAAGGACAGTATTATCGTCAGCCATGCCAATGACCGCTTTCAAAAGGATTACCGGGATTTTCAGAAATATGCTCGTGCTTATGCCGAAAGAAACGATAATATTGAGCGTCATGGAAAAAATATAACCATCACTCTTGTAAAGGAGATCGCAATATCACAAAGCGGAGATATTACCAATATTACGGATGAGTATATGTGTGTCCGTGATACATTGACAAACTGGTATATAACCGTATTTGATTCAGACGTTTCTATTAATGCCGTTTCTGAAATCATTGAAAATATATATTCAAATATCGCAAATACGCCAGGATTTGATGCTGGTAAGCTTGGCGAGCTTTTCAGAGCGAGGGAAAAAAGTGACCGAGATTTTTTGATAATAAAGGAATTCGGTTCTTTAAATCTCATTGATGATGCCAATTATAAAAATGAGATAAGAAACAACTTTATGGATGCACTTAAAAAATTTAGTTCCGCATATACTGATGATGAAATCGGTATAGATTTTGACAATTTTTCAAATATTAAAAATGCTCCTTACATAATCAAACTTTTCGCCAGTATCGGTACAGATACAGAGGAATTTAAAGAAGCCGGTTTTGTATATGGAATAGATTTAGTGCCCTATTTTAAAAAGGAGCTAAGTAACTTTATACAGACTGAGGCAAAAAACTTCAAGGATGTTCTGTACACTCGTGCAGTTCATGATGAAAACATGCAACAGGATTTCATAAAAACCGTTCACAGGTTTACGAATTTTTTTGAAATTCAGAAGTATGAGAATTCGATTACGTTTAATATTGAAGAGAGAGTGATTCATGAATTTGGTGAGTGGAGATCAAATGAAGAAAAGCTATCTGCAGATGAAGAATATGCCAAAAATTATGATGAGATGAATCCTGATAATAAATTTATGGATGAAATTGCAAATGATCAAAAGGTTCAATGTATGATATATTTTCATAAAACCGAAGCATTTGAAAAGTGGTTAGATCATCATCAAAAACAGGAATATGAAAATGCAGACACGATGTCTGATCCCTACTCCCGTTTTGAAAAGATTGTACCTAAAAAAAATGAAATCTCATACCAAAACGGCACAAATGTCTCAGCCGCTTCAAGTATCAATAGCAAGGGCAGTTATCATGTTGGGGCATTTACCCAAACTGCCGATGAAAAGCGTAGAAAGAATCAGAAAGTAACCGGTAACATAGGAGAGCTGCTGATTTATAATTTACTTTGTAAATCAGTGGGAAAAGATAATGTCCGTCCAAGGTCAGAGGCTTTTGTAGAATTGGGGATTATTAAACCCGGACAAGCCATTTCAGGAGAATATGATCTTTCATATATAGATGAAAATGGAACGGAGTACTTTGTCGAAGTGAAGACTGGTGACGGAAAATCCTTTATGATTTCTCCGGGTGAACTTGAGTTTGCCATGAAAAATGCAGACAGATACAAATTGTATCTTGTATATAATGTGGATACCGCAGAACCAGATTACAGGGAACTGCCTGCAAAATTCTGGGAGGATGCCCGGTTTAGAAAAAAGGAAATTGTCGAAAGAATTGTGTATGAATTCTAAATCGTGTCCAACTTTAATAATGTGATTAAAAGATTACCGGAACTCAGGAGGCGGCATTTTGTAAAAATCCGGTCTAAATGCTTCGCCCAATTTTTCATGGTCATAGCCTGTTTTCGCTCTGCCTGGCGTTCTGCAAAATTGGTGCTTTCCAGTACCTCTCGAATATGGCACCTGTAAGTTCCGCTGCTTGTTTCATATGAAAATGAATTACATTGTTTTGCTATCGCAATACCGTTCGTGCGGTCTAGACACTCATATCATATTTATTATATTTCTTGTAACCTTTATTAGCAAGAGGAATTGCCAGAGAGATTATCTATATATATAATTTACACCTGAATTATTCACAGCTGTGCCGTGAAAGTGGCTGAAAGCCACATAGTTACTG
>CAJTSE010000011.1 GCA_910578815.1 uncultured Acetatifactor sp. | reverse complement strand
TGAGCGACAGCTTATTCAGGATAGCACACCTTGAAAGGTATGTCAACTACTTTTTATTTATTTTTTTTAAAAGTTTTTTTGCTGCGTTTTAATTATTGATTTAAAGATAATTTAGCCATCAAAAGCTCAACCACATATGCCAGATAATTATGCTCATAAAGCCAAACCAGCACCCGGCTCTCCTGGGTAAAAGATACAATGATCTCCCCAACGGCCCCCAGCTTCATCATCATCGTAAGCGTATATAACGTCCAAAGGAGCAGCACCACCTCAAAAACGCCGAATACGGCTCCCAGCAGCTTATTTACAAAATGAATCACTGGTAGTTTCGAGACCAGCTTTGCGGAAAAAAAGACCATTTTCAGCAGCTGGTGGGCAATTATCAGAACGACCAATAAAATAACCGCAGCCACAGCATTAAAAATCTTGCCGTCATTATAGCTGCTGATGCCGCCTGCGATCAGTGCCGCCACCGCGCAGAGAACGGCCATGGATACCAGAGAAATGATCTCCTTTACCACCCCCTTCTTATACCCGTCTGCCATTTTAAATATCGCAAGAATAACCACTATAATCAACAGAAAATTAATGTTCATCCTCTATCCCGTTCTCCTTTTTCTTTTGTCATTTCAGCTGAACCGTATCAATAGAAGTATCCGTCACCAGCAGAAACCTGTAGGGCTTGCCTGTGGGAAGCATCAGCCGTACAGGCCTTAAAAATTCCCCGTTATACTTTTGGACCCCGTCCATAGTTGTAATCGTGCATTCCGTATCGTTATAAGCCACAAACATATTGTCTCCGAAAAAAATATCCGTATATTCTATATCCAAATAGTAGCTTCCCACCATTTTTGCCGCAACACTATATACGTCCATGCGGTACAATTTTTCACTATCCTCCGAGCGGAATACCAGCCCGATGTACTCGTCATTGTAAAACACCGACTGGATCTCTTCACTCAGCATATAATTTGCGATTTCCATAGGTGCATAGCTTCCGGAATAAATTGCCAGCCTGTTATCTCCCACGGCAAAAGCAGTACTATTGTTCATGAATTGTACCTGCGGCACCAGCGTATCTGTGTAAACGAAAACGCCAACAATACAGTCGTTTACATTCTCGCCCACGTCCCCAAAATTATAAAAGGTTACATTTGTTTTGACCACTCCCGCATCCAGATACCAATAGGCCACACAAAGCAGTTTACCGTCAGGAGAAAGGCAGAGCGCCGCCGGATAACCCGAATTATTCATGCGCGCTTCTCCCTGGTAAATATTCTGACCGCTGGGATCATATGTATTGATCACGGTCACATCCGTCCCCTCCAGAACGGCCGTCACGTAGCCCTCAGCGGAAACCGACACATTCCGAACCGGCAAGTTTGTGGTAATCTTTGAAATCTGCTTCTCCCCGTTTTGAACATATATACTTCTGCCGTTATACTCGGCAATCGCCACGGTACTTCCGCACATTGCCAGCTTCACGTCCTGAAACTCATAAGTTTGATTCCATGTTGCATTTCCCTTCGTATCGGTACAATGTGCGCCGTCCCTGCTGTATGTCAAGATAAAATTGCCCAGACGCAGGTCAGTAGAACCCGATGCGCTCTCCCTGGAAACGGCAGAAACAATATCATAATCTGTATAAACATGCTGTCTGTACTGAATTACAGCCACCATCACTAAAGCCGCTGCGGCAGCCACCACCAGCAAAATCCGGTAAACATTGCTGAGTTTATGCTTCAGGATTTTTTCCTTATAGCCGGCCTGGCTGCGCTCCCGCTTTTTCTTCTCCTTCATATAACTCTTAATGTCCGCCATTTATGCCTGCCCTTTACTTTTCTCTGCGGGATTACAGTAATCCCGGACTCCTGACTCTGCTCTTGTGGACATTATAGCACACCCCGCCTGACTATGGTAATAAAATTTTCTGACCGATCTTGATGTCATCAGGATTGATGATACTGTTCAGCGCACAGATCTCCGCCACCCGCTCGTCGCTGCCGTAACGGCTCATACAGATTCCAATCAGCGTGTCCCCTTTTTGAATGGTATAAGAAACAGGTGCGGGAATCGGATCAGGTTCCGGCGTTGCCTCTGATACGGGTTCCTGCACAGGCTCCGGCGTTGCCTCTGATACGGGTTCCTGCACAGGCTCCGGCGTTGCCTCCGGAACAGATTCCTGTACGGGCTCCGGCGTTACTTCCGACCCGGATTCCTGTGTCGGCTCCGTTGATTCTTTCCGGTTAATATCTGTCTCCGGCAGGCTTCCGGATGCGGATACCGCTTCGTTTTCTTTGCGTATTGCATCCGTAAGCTTGTCCTCCGTTACCAGCGTTCCTACTTGTACTTCTCCGTTGGATACCTCCTGTGCATCCGGAATTTGCTGCTCGGACATCCCGTTTATCAAATTCTGGGCTGCCTGCCGCAGCTCCGCCAGCCTTCCTTCACCACCCATTGTGGCCAGTCCTGCCCCGCACAAAACAATGAAAACCGCCGCAGCCGTCATTTTCATCTGCTTGATGCGTGTATCTGCCATTCCGTCCTTCCGTTCGGACGCAGTTCCTTTCTGCTCGTTCCTGCTTCGCCCACGCCTCTCTGGACGGAGCGCCTGAGCCGCCGCCTTTTGCCTTCGTTCCTCCTGCCTGCGTTTTACAACGTCATATTTGCTCTGGTCGAATTCCTCCGGCCTTGCCTCTTCCTGCCTATCATCCACCATAAATCGGAGCATACTGTCGTTTTTTTCGTAAAACTGTGCGTATCCCTCAACATATCTGCAGACTCCCTGCTCATATACATAGAAGCCCTCCACCATCTCTCCGTTCAGCAGGCGATACCCCAGGAAATCATATTCCGCAAAATATTTTTTTCTGACTTTTTCCGCTTCCTGCAAAACCGCCTGGGACAAATGCCTTGTCTCTCTCTGCAGAAAATTCAGCTTGCTGGCACCATAAAGGAATAAATAGGTAACTCCACCTTCCTCCCTGCGCACTCCGTACATTCCCACGGCCAGCTCCTTGTCAAGAGCATGTCCATTCAGCTGTTTTATATAGGAGACCGCATAATCCTCCACATAAATCTTGCAGCTGTGGTTTATTTCGCCTATCTGTGTAATATTTTTTGGAATATCCATAAAAACACCTCCCCTGTCAATACCGTAAATATAGCATTGACAGCGGGAGGTTTTTAGCATACCTTGTCGCGCCAAACCAAAAAATATTCGACATTCTTTTATCTGCTACCCAAACTGATACACCGTCACCGAATCATATTCCCTGCCTTCTCCGAAAATGCAGGAAGGAAATTCCGTCTTATTCACGGAGTCGGGGAAGTACTGAGTTTCCAGGCACAACCCCATCCTGGGTCCGTAAACAGCGCCGTCCTTACCCTGCTGCTCTTTAATAAAATTTCCGGCATAAAACTGTGCACCCGGAAGCGTAGTGTATGCCTTCATGACTCTGCCGCTTTCAGGACCGGTCAGCGTTGCAAAATGAATAATTTCACCGTCGCCTTTCCAGCCGTCGATCACCCAGTTATGATCATAGCCACCTGCAAAATGCAGCTGTTCGAAATCATCTCTGATCTGCAGCCCCACCTTTTTAGGCTTTGTAAAGTCCATCGGCGTTCCCTGCACTTTAGCTATCTCGCCCGTAGGGATGGAGCCGGCATCTCCCGGCGTATAGCAGGAAGCTTTCAGACACAGCTCATGCTCTTCAATCCTGCCGCTGTTATGGCCGTCAAGGTTAAAATAGGTATGGTTGGTCAAATTAATAATCGTTTTATGATCACTGGTTCCGTGATAGTGGAGACGAAGGCTGTTATCCTCTCCCAGGCTGTAATCTACGGAGATTCGTTTATTTCCGGGAAAGCCAAGATTTCCATCCGTATCTTCCAAAGAAAACCTGACTCCCTCCGGGCGCATCTCCCCTTCCCAGAGCAGCTTATGATAGCCTTTGTCTATGTGGCTGTGAAGATTGTTTGCATTGTCGTTCACATCTACATGATAAGCCACGTCATCAATGCAAAAGGAAGCGTTCCCGATCCGGTTGGCGCTGGGGCCGATCACTACTCCAAAAAAGCTGGGGTTGCCCATATAGTCCTCCGCTCTGTCAAAGCCCAGCACTACATCCGCGGAATTTCCCTTTTTGTCCGGCACAATTACCCTTACCACCGCCGCACCCAAATCTGTCACCGCAACAGTCATACCGCTGTCATTCTCCATTGTATATAAAGTTACATCCCTTCCGTCCGGGTATTTCCCGAAACTGCTTTTCGTTATTTTTACTGCCATGTTTTTCCCCTTTCGCATATTTTCAACATAAGAAAATCTTATCGCCTTCATACTTCCAAGTATGCCGGCTCAGCCGGCACAAACTACCGGAAGAACGCCGTCCAAGGCGAGTTTACTCGCCTGCGTTTTTCGAGGCGAAACTTAGCTTCTCTTAGGCGGCGCTTTTTGACGCCTTAGAAAAGCTTTTCCCTTTCGCCTTTTATAACTCCACTCGTCCCTCCAAAGCCCGAAGCAGCGTCACCTCGTCGATGTACTCCAAATCCCCGCCCACAGGCACCCCGCTGGCGATCCTGGTCACCCGGATACCGGCTGGTTTAATCATCTTGCTGATGTACATGGCCGTAGTCTCACCCTCCAGGCTGGAGTTGGTAGCTATGATAACCTCCTGCACGTCTCCCCGCAGACGCTCCATCAGCTCTTTTAACTTAATATCCCCCGGCCCGATACCCAGCATGGGCGAAATGGCGCCATGTAACACATGATAGACACCTTCATATCGGCCGGTCTTCTCGTAAGCGGCCAGGTCTCTTGCATTTTCCACCACCATAATCGTCTTATGATCACGGCTCTGATTGGCGCACACCGGACAAACATCCTTATCCGTCAGGGTAAAGCACTCCTTACAGTAGCGCACGTTAGCCTTCGCTTCCACCATGGTATCCGCAAGCCGCTTCACCCTGTCCTGGGGCATATTAATCAGATGAAATGCCAGACGCTGGGCAGATTTACTGCCAATGCCCGGAAGCGCCGCCAGCTCTTCAATTAACTTATTGATATATCCGCTGTAAAGCTCCATCAGAAGGGCATGCCTCCTAAACCTCCGGTCATCTTACCCATAAGCTCATTGCCTGCTTCTTCCGCCTGACGCATGGCTTCGTTAACCGCGGCAACGATTGTATCCTGAAGCGTCTCAATGTCCTCTGGATCTACAATTTCCTCCGCCAAAGTAAGCCGCAGCAGCTCCTTTTTGCCGTTCACGGCCACCTCTACCGCTCCGCCGCCGGTCTTTGCCACAAACTCCTTTGTCTCCAGTTCCTTCTGTCCTTCCTCCATCTGGCGCTGCATTCTCTGCGCCTGCTTCATCAGGTTAGCCATGTTTCCGGGCATTCCGCCTCCGGGAAATCCTCCTCTTTTTGCCATTTTCTCATCCTCCGGCCTGTTTATCTCAATATTTTAGTTTACGAATAATATAATTTACAGTTTACTTTTCCGGCTCATCCTCTTCCAGCTCTATCTCCATACGGACAAGCTGGGACAAATCCACGTAATTCCGTTCAAAATCCTCCTGCCCTTTTACGGTCTGGATCACGACCTCGATCTCCTTGCAGGCAAAATCTGACAAAAGCCTCTCCAGTTGCGCCTTATGGGCGGAATCCTGCGTGAAGTAATCCGACGCAAGGCCATCCTCCAGCACAAGAACCAGTTTATTGTCATTACCCAGGCTTAATTTCGCGTTCTTCATATAACTTTTCATGGGATTCTCTGCACTGCCAACAATGGCGGGCCATTTCGACACGAGATACCTCACGTCATCGGGAATGGCTGCGGGCCACTCCATCTTCGGCTGCTCCGGCCCAGCTTCCGCAGCACCGGCCCCCGCCGTGCTCCCATATGCTGCGTCTCCAGGCGGCCCAGCACATACCACACCCTTTTCCAGCTTATCCTCCACCTGCCGGATGCGGTCCAATACCGCTTCGCTGTTCGTCTCCATCTGAGGCCTGCACAGCTTAATCAGCACAATCTCCACCAGAATACGCTTTTGGGACGCATAACGAATCTGCCCGGAAAGCTCCGAAAAAATTCTAATATACCGCACGATTTGATCCGGCTGAATCCGGCCGGCTTCTTCTTTCAGCCGCCGCAGATTATCCGTAGACATATCAATCACGTCTTCTAGGTTGTCCGATGCCTGAACCAGCATCAAATTTCGTAAATACCAGGTAAAATCCGATACAAATTGAGTCAGCTCCCTCCCCTGCATTACAATTTCTTCCAAAAGTCGGATGCAGCCCGGCACATCCCTGTCAAGGCAGAAAGAGAGCAATCTGCTGAAAACCTCCGTATCCACTGCTCCCAGCACATCCAGCACCTTGTCGTAGGTCAGCTCCTTCCCCAGATGAAACGCGATGCACTGATCCAGCAGGCTTAAAGCGTCCCGCATGGAACCATCCGCCGTCTTTGCAATATAACGAAGTGCCTTTTCCTCCACCTGTACATTCTCCGCCCGGATCAGCTCTTCCAGCCTCTCCGCGATGGTATCTATAGAAATCCTTTTAAAATCATATCGCTGACAGCGGGAAAGAATCGTAATGGGCAGCTTGTGTACCTCTGTGGTAGCCAAAATAAAAATGACATAGGACGGAGGCTCCTCCAAGGTCTTCAACAGTGCGTTAAAAGCCCCTATGGAGAGCATATGCACCTCATCTATGATATAAACCTTGTATTTCCCTTCTGCAGGCGAATAAGACACCTCTTCCACGATCTCCCGAATATTGTCCACGCCGTTGTTGGAAGCCGCGTCAATCTCAATTACATTCATACTGGCTCCCGCGGCAATGGCCCTGCAGATCCTGCACTCTCCACAGGGACCGTCATCCGTTGGATTCTCGCAGTTCACCGTCCGGGCCAGTATTTTTGCAATGGTCGTCTTACCGGTCCCACGGGTACCCGTAAAAAGGTAAGCATGACCGATCCGCCCGGCCTTCAGCTGGTTTTTAAGAGTGGTAACGATATGGTCCTGCCCTTTTACATCAGCAAAGGTATCGGGACGAAATTTTCTGTAAAGCGCTGTATACGACATACTGATTTAATCTCCAAAACTGATTCCCAGCAATTTTGCCTCTTTCACAATGGTTGCATCCGGCTCCACCATTTTCAGCTTACCGGCCACATCCTCCAGCGGTACCTTCACAATCTCACGATTTCTGTAGCCCACCATAAATCCATACTGGCCCTCCAGAATCAGCTTGCCCGCCTCTGCCCCCAGACGACTGGCAAATACGCGGTCGTACGGGCAGGGGCTTCCGCCTCTCTGCATATGTCCGGGGACCGTGACACGCACCTCTCTGCCGGTCTTTTTCTGAATCGCTGCCGCCACCTCATAGGACACGGAAGGATAGGGATATTTCTCCATTTTTTTCTTATATTCTTTTTTGGACAGAGCTGCGTCCTCTTTGGAGATCGCCCCCTCTGCCACCGCTATAATGGTAAAGCGGCTGCCGTTTTTGTCTCTCTCTTCAATCTTATCAATTACCTTGTCAATATCATACGGGATCTCCGGAAGCAGAATGATGTCAGCTCCCCCTGCCATGCCTGCATTCAGAGTCAGCCAGCCCACCTTATGCCCCATGACTTCAACGATAAATACCCTGCCATGGGATGCCGCCGTGGTATGAATACAGTCAATAGCATCTGTCGCAATGTTTACCGCGCTCTGGAAACCAAAGGTCATATCCGTTCCCCAGAGATCATTGTCAATGGTCTTGGGCAGGGTCACAATGTTTAATCCCTGTTCCCGAAGAAGGTTTGCCGTCTTGTGGGTGCCGTTTCCTCCAAGAATTACAAGGCAGTCAAGCTGCAGCTTATAATAATTCTGCTTCATTGCCTCCACTTTATTCAGCCCGTTTTCGTCAGGGTCATTTATGGTCTTAAAGGGGGTGCGGGAAGTGCCCAGCATGGTGCCGCCCTTTGTCAGGATACCGGAAAAGTCCTTTCCCGTCAGCATCCTGAACTTACTGTAAATCAATCCTCTGTAGCCGTCCAGAAATCCGTAAATCTCCACTTCCTCTTTGCTGGCATACAGCGTCTTTACAACGCCCCTCATTGCCGCATTTAATGCCTGACAGTCTCCGCCGCTGGTCAACATACCGATTCTTTTCATGCGCGTTCCCTCCTGAAATATTTGGCTGACTATTCAAAGCCTCGCAGAGACGGTCTTGCGAATGGATTCTGAATAGCTGCGTTTACTCATTTAAAAGTTTACCCCGTCCGGCACAAATTTGCAAGAGAAATTCGGACTTGCAAAAATAAGAGGAATGCTATAGAATTAGGATGTCGAAAACATCATTGGAGAGTTATCGAAGCGGTCATAACGAGCTGCACTCGAAATGCAGTTGTCCTTTACAGGGCACGTGGGTTCGAATCCCACACTCTCCGCTCTTTGAAAAGCCCCGGCAGCGAAACACCGGGGCTTTTCTATTCCTTATTTTGAAGCGGCAGGGCTTAGAGCCCAAAGCGCAGAATCAAATAACTTCCACCGTTGGAAACAGTAAGCGTATCTTCCAGAACCGGCCCGCTGCCAAATTTTTCGGTAAGTAATGCGATAATCGGTCGGGATTCCCAGGCATCTTCCGTTTCATAAATAATCAGACAGATGTCTCTGTCATATCTGCCCAAGTATTGCTCCATATGCTGATACAGCACAGGGCTGTTGGAAAACCAGCCTCCTGAGTATACACAATTCTGCGGTCCATAAATGCGTGTTTCAAACACGCCTCCCCTGTAATAGCAAAAAGACCAGGAATCCAATAGATAACTGTTCTCAGGATGAATCCTGCAATAATCTTCAACCTCCACCAGTCCCTGTATGTAGTCCTTCTGCCAACCGCTTGCCGCAACCGCTTCAGTACGCTGCTGTTTCCCAGAAAACAGGCAGCAGGCAGCAAACACCACTGCAGATACTGCCAGAAAATACTTCTGCTTCACACTGACTCCCATAAGTCCACTCTGCGGATTCATATATCCAGATGAATAATCCCAGATCAGCAAAGCTGCCAGCAGTATAATTTCACCGGCCATCAAAGGCTTTGTTATTCTCTGAAGCAGTCTGCCGCCATAAATTAGATACCCCCAGACCACAAGCCTGCCCAGCATCATTCCGCCTAGAGGCAGCAGCAGGTAAAACCGTTTCCACAAAACCGCCCATAGCAGAAGCACAAACCACGCCACGATTACCACCCTCAATTCGGTCAGATGCTTTTCGGCTCCAAGCTTTTCCCACGCCTGCTCCAGCAGGCTCATCGCATCCGTTTCCATGTTGTGTCTGCTTTTTGCATACTCTGCAAGTGCTTCAACACACTCTGTACTTACATCCCAATCCAAAGTCACATAATTACAAAAAGCTTCGTATTCTGCCTGGGTAACCTCATATTCATCCAGAATTGGCTTTACTTCCTCGTACACCGGTATACCGTAAAAGTCAAACATCTTCAAACCCGCCTGATTAAACCGATCATACTCTTCCCAGCCTTTTCCGTGATACCCGATCAGATTGCCTGCAAAACCAATTACAAGAATCACCCCTGCCGTCAGAATCATGCCAGCCATCCGCACCAGGCGCTCCTTTTTTTCCGCCTTATCGTCGATCAGGCAAATTCCAAGATAGGCGGCAGCCCCCAAGGGCTGGATCATCAGCATGGCCTGGTCCCGAAGCAGAAAAGACGCCAGCTCAAAGAAAAAGAACATCATCAGTCCCTTTTTCGAATTTTCCCGCAAAAGCAGGCAGACATAGCCTGCCACTGCCAGCAAAGCCGCCGTTGAAGTCCACTGAATATTTAATGTCACATATACATTAATCAGGCAAAAGCACAACACAAGTCCTGCAGAAATCACATAACCTTTTACGGTTTTCATTCTGATCCCTATACTTTGCAGTAATGCAGTGTAAACGGCAAAGTGGCATATAATCAGCATGATGCCGTACCACGGAATCTGTACGGTTATGTGGTACAGCAAGGATAAAGGCCAGGAAAGAAAAAAATTCATATAAATGGTATGTGGATCCGGAGTACCTGTCAGCGCACCGGACAATATTTCCGCAAAAACTCTGTCATCATTCGTCTCAAAATAAATCCCCGCCGCCTTCCATACGATCAGAATATAAAACAACGCTATGCCTGCGGACCACAAAAGCCTTTTCTTCATCACGTACCTACCTCATTTTTTCTGCTTTTGATGTGTTGCCTGCATTTATAATAGGCGCCGCCATAACAGTTTGTCAAGTCCGTCCCGCCTGGATCTGCCCTCGGATCAGCTCCGCATACCCGTCTATGGCTTCTCCCAGCGCCTCCATGGACATTCGGTCCTGAAGGGTCTGTGGCTTTCCCTCCTTTAAAATATTAACCAGCCGCCGCTGAAGCTGCAGCAACGTTTCCCTCAGCCTCTTCTCCCCCAGCAGCTCCAGCATGGTAACGGCATCCAGCAGAATCGCCCGAAATATCTTGTTCCGAGCCTCTGTCAGTTCTTTCATGCTGTGCACTTTGGCGCCAAAAGCAAACAGCTCGTTTTTCAACCCTGCCAGCACCTCTATGGAACTTTGAAAATATTCCTCCAGCGCCACCGGCTCCGGCTCCGCTCTTTCGATGACAGCCACCACTGCCGTATCACTCAGTCCGGAAAGCAGTTCCTCTTCCGTCAGCAGCAGGCTTTCCGGCTCCGAAGAATGCTGCCTTTTATTATTTAAAAACTCATATCGGCCCCCCGCCATGCCTCTGTAAACAACGGCGTGCCTGCCGCCGCCATCGACGGCAAGACCCAGCATCCCACAGGGAATCGACCGCAGGAATTCTCCTACGGCCTCCCTTGACAGACTGGTCTCTGTCATCCGAAATCCCCGCGGCTTCAGATAAAGATGAAACCACTCTGCGGTCTGCAGCATGGGCCCTGCGCTGTACACGTCCCCCTCCTTCGAAAACAGAAAGGGCAGGCCCATGTCCAGCGCAATCTGTCTGTCCTCTGTTTCCACCCCGTGGTATTCCAGCATATTTGCCAGACCTGCATACGAGCAGGAAGAATTAAATGTCATATATTTCATACATCTCCCCCTAAAAGTTCCCTGGGCACAATCTTTTTCACCCGCAGGGACATCATGCAGGCTGCTCCAAAAGCAAACAATACCAGTCCTGCTCCTGCTGCCAGATTAAGGTCCGTCGGTATGGAAAAGCTGCATTTCACGATCCCCAGACCGCTTAAAAACAGCGTCACAAGCGGATTCACTATCAGCGTACTCAAAAAAATTCCCACTGCTGTAGAGAGGATCACCGAGGGCATAAAGCTCAGTGCGGTCTGCATAACCAGCTGTCTTGTAGTAAAGCCCAATGCCTTGAGGATTCCGTACTCCCGCTTCTTGCTGTTTAACAGCATTCTGATTAAAAGATACATACACAAAACGATTATAATCAGGCTTAAAAACACAATCGCTGTCACAAGCACCGTAATCAGCGTAACATATACGCTGCCGGTCCCCTCCATAAGCGACATAAAATTAAATGTGGAATAAACATCGCCGCCAAAACGCTCTGTAACCTGAGCGTTAAATTCATCAATATCCACGTCCGCCTCTAGATTCAAATAATACGTTACATTCTGCAGACTTCCGATCCGTTCATAGCCTTCTCTGGTAAACATACAATCCTTCCCCAGATAATCCGAGATCTGACAGTATCCTACAATCAGAAAGGCCTGCTCCCCGTTCTCTGCCTTGATTACGATTTCGTCACCGATTTTCAACTCGTTTTCCTTAGCGTATTTTGCGGCTATTACCATTTCATTGCTATATTTCGGCAATCGCCCGCTGATTACCAGATCAGGATTATTCATCCTGGAATAGCTGTCCGAGACTGCCGCAAACAGTGAAACACCGCCCACGTGCAAAACCTCGGCTCCTTTATGAAATAAATAAACCTTCTCCACACGGCTGTCCCCACTCATGGCCGCAAAAAATTCATCTTCTATTCCGGCATCAACATTGATAGCAGAATCCGCACTTTCACCTGAAATCAGGTCCACAAAGGGTTGGATACTGATGATGGCATTCTCAAACATCAACGTAGAGAATACCAGCACCAGAGACAACACAAGCATGGTAACACATACCGCCGCATTCCGCTTCATTCCCAAAAAAGTGGTTTTCATTGCCAGTGCCAGATTAAGAGGCAGCGATGTCTTCGATAACGGCAAAGGATCCTTCTTAAAATCATGGGTGGCAATTCCCCCACGGATGGCAGTGATCGGCTCAATTCTTCGTATTTTTGCAGCTGACAAATATACCGCCGCCGCAACAATACCGGAAATGCAAAGTACCGTAACAGCAAAGAGCTGCGGCAGGAATTTCACCTGATAAGGAATGCCTGTCTGCGCAATCATCATCCTGTTTACCGGAAAAAAGAAGTAGTAAGAAAGCCCAACCCCTGCAGCTGCAGCAACGGCAGATATACCGGAAAACTGTATCATCAAAGAAAACACCAGCTGTCCTCCCGTATAGCCAATCGCTTTCAGCACACCGAGATTCTGCATGTTTTCCTGAATATAATTAGCCACGTTTGAGGAAATCACCACCACTCCGATCATCAGCACAAAGAATGCCATCGCGCTCATAATTCCCGCGCAGATCAGCTGTGATATATACCGGCTTGTGGTAATCATCTCATAATAGTTGCTCAAAACAGGAACATTGGGGTACTTTTTAGAAATTGCATTCTTCAAGGACGCGTCAAACCTTTCTCCACAGTCCTGATCCTTAATTCGCACAGAGGTATACACTGCTTTAGCAGCACTGCTTTTTTCAGCAAATTCCCTGTATTTATCCTCCGTAAGCAAAAGTGAAAGCATTCCACAGTTATGTGATCCCGTCATTGCACTGTTAAAAAAACCGCATATTGTAAATTGGATCTTTTCGTTATTAAAGGCAATTTCAATGGTGTCGCCCACGGAATAATTGTCTCCTGTTCCGTAGAGCATGGGCAGATAAATTCCGCTTTTTTCCCCGCTCTCTTCCATAATTTCAAATTTTCCTGTTTTACGGGAAAGCGCCGTCTCTTTTTCCAATATCACCATATTTTGGGAAACCTCACCGGTACCGTATGGAAATACCCCTCCCGTAAAAATTGCATTTGTAATACAATATTCCATAACTTCGGGATCTTCGCGCAAGATCTCTTCAAGGTAATTACAAAAATCTGCTTCCTCACATCCTGCAATCAAGTTGACATGACCATCATTCAGTCTGTCGTGGCAGAGTTCAAAATTCTGCTTGTAATCTATAGATAGCATAAGCCACAGATTCATCATCACCGCCGCGATCATGGTCAGTACAGCCACGGCCGCAGTCTGCCCCCTGGACCTCCTGATATTAGAACGTGCAAATAAAATACTTTTTTTCACGCTACCACCCCATTTCTTCCAAAAATGCCGCCAGCCTTTTATGACGTTTCTCATCTCCATGGACATACCTGCCCAGGCGGCAGTCCCCTAAAATCACACCGTCCTTTAAATATAAGATACGATTACCTCTGCGGGCAGAACGCACATCATGAGTCACCATAACGATGCTCTGTCCTTCCTCATTAAATTTTGTAAGCGTATTCAGGACATCCAGCCCCGTTTTGGAATTCAGGGCGCCGGTGGGCTCGTCTGCAAAAAGAATCTCCGGAGAATTAATCAGCGCCCGAACCATTCCCACCCGCTGTGCTTCACCTCCGGAAAGCTGTGCGGGAAATTTTCTTTGTATTTCCTGCGAAATGTCCACAGCCCGAAACAGCTCCTCCGCTTTTTCAACCAAGGCTCTTTTATCCTTGCTTACCAGCAGTCCTGCCGCCATCACATTATCCATAACACTCATGCTTTCAATCAGATAAATCTGCTGAAAAACAAATCCGCAGTGTTCTCTACGAAATACTGCAAGACCGTCCGTAGATAATTCGGAAATAACCCGGTCTCCAAAAGTGATCCTGCCCAGAGAAGGCGTATCCATCCCGGAGAGCGCATACAGCAATGTGGATTTCCCTGCTCCACTGGCGCCCATAATCACGGTAAAGTCGCCTTTATACAACTCCAGATCAATATTTTTGAGAACGTGCTGCAGGTCCCCTCCGTTAGAAAAGGATTTACTCAAACTTTCGGTTTTTAAAAGAATTTCTTCCATATGGAAGCCCCCCTTGTATTTTGATCTCTAAAATGTGAACGGTACAGTACACTAGTTTACTTTGAGAATCCTTAACTGTCTTTATGCGTTCCTTACGGATTTCTTAAATCCTTACACCTCCAGACATGCCGCTCAGGCAGATTTTAACCGTCACAATCAACCCCAGGCGGCCGTTTTCTACGCTCAGTTCTCCCTGCATCTCCTTCATAAAATAATCGGCAAGATATAAGCCTAATCCCGCTCCTTCCACATTTCCCACACTGCTTCCCCGCTTAAACTTTTCTTTAATCAACGGCAGTTCCTCATCCTTCACACCGCCTCCCTCGTCCTCAATGGAAATGCTTATCAATCGGGCATCCTTCAGGAAAGAAACCTTAATCCCGGTATCGGCATATTTATAGGAATTGGCAAAGATATTGTCAAAAACCTGCTGCAGACGCAGCTGATCCGCATAGACGAGACAGCCGGGACATTCCGGAATCTCGGCACGATGTAAATAATCTGCATTTTCCAGCATATTTCTTAATTCTCTGCTGTCCATATCAAGGGGTGTCACGGAAAGCCTGCTCAGCTCTTCCAGCGCAGCAGAAAAAAGGTTTGAAATCAGAGCATTGATCTGATCTGCTTTTGCAATAATACTTTGATAAATCTCCTTCTGACGGCAGGTCTCAGACAGCGCAAGTCCCACTTCCGATGCTGCACGGATACTAGCTACAGGCGTTTTAATATCATGGGAGAGTTTTGCCACCAGCTCCTTCTTTTCGGCCTTTGCTTCTGCCTCCGCAAGCCTGGCCTTTTTTAGCTCCGAACGCATAATGTCAAAGCTTTCCGTAAACGCCCCGAAAATGTTCTGCCGGTCCATCTTCAATGGAACGTCCAGATTCCCGCCTGCAACCCTTTCTGCAAATTCCTTCATTCCACGAAAAGGCCGAATCACCTTTCTCTGCAGGTATAGCATATAACCGCCACATACACAGCCCTGCAGTAAAATTCCGATCGCAAAAACAGCGGCGGCACGCTGCTTTTCCGCCCGCAGTGCCTCCGCTCCCTCATTCCAGATAATTAATTTCCCTACCGGCTCATCAGCCGCATAAATGTCAAGCATTGTATCCCTGTGAGCAATCCCTTCATTCACGCTTTCGCTTAACCCTTCCCGCGTCCTAAAAAGCACATTACCCCCAAGGTCTGTCACCACATATGCTGCCCCTCGGACGCTTCTGTGATTCCCCATGTCTCTCCAGTCCGCCTCCACGGACCGTAATACTTCGTTCACGGTAACCGTATCCTGTATTCGGAACCTATCTCCAAGTCCAAGGAGAACTACCACAATCAGCTCTGTCACCAGAAGCACTCCCGTACCGATCAGGACTCCCCATCTTTTCATATTTTCCTCCATGCCGCCACAAACAAATCCCATGGAACTAAAGTTCCAGGAAGAACGCAGGTGAGTTTACTCGCCTGCGTTCTTCGGGGAATGACTTTGATTTTCTTTGTCTGCGTTTTTTGCAGACTTAGAAAATCTTCATTCCCTTCACTTTTCCGTCTCCGTTAAATTTATAGCCGTCCCCCCACACGGTAGTAATGTATGCAGGGTTATTCGGCTCCTGCTCAATGACCTCTCTGATCCTCCGAATATGTACGTTGAGCGTCCCGTCCCCAGTAAATCTATCCTCCCAGACCTTTTCAAAAAGCTCCTGCTTGGATACTACCCTATCTCCGTTTTCTATCAAATACCACAAAAGTTTGAATTCCAGAGCCGTCAATCTGACAGGAACGTCGTCTATTCTCACCTGCCTGGCATCTGCATTCACCCACAGCCTTCCGTCCGAGTATTCCATCCTGTGGCTGCCCTGCCCGTATCTTTTTAAAACCACCTTCACCTTTGCCAGAAGCACTCCTAAAGTATAAGGTTTTTGAATATAGTCGTCACCGCCGATATTCAGAGCAATGATCTTATCATCATCACTGGATCTTGCGGAAATAAAAAGGATGGGAATATCCGTTGTTCTGCGCAGTTCCCTACAAAGCTCAAATCCGCTGCCGTCCCCCAGATTAATGTCCAAAAGCAAAAGCCCTGCCGCGTTTTCCCGGAAAAATGCGCGGCATTCGGAGACGCTGTATGCCACCGCCGTTCTCACATCAAACAGATTAAAATACTCTGCAGTGCTGTCCGCCAGCATTTTTTCATCATCTATGATTAGGCAATCATACTTCATCTACATACCTCCCGGCCCTTTTAAAGTTTCCGGCACGCTGCCACGCAAATAGGCCTCAGCGCCCTGCCATGCTTGTAACTTTAAATATCTGAGGTGCTTATACCTGTGAACATCCTGCAGTGTTTATACTTTTGAGCATCCTGTCGTCTCGAAGCTCTGCAATAATCATATCACCTCAAGACCTAACTGTCTTTACCAAATTCTTAACAATTCCTTAAATAAGCAACAATTCAGCCATGGCATTCATAAGCTGCCGGAATAGCGGATCTTGTAATTCCGACCGCAGTTTTTTCTGTGAGCCTTGAGCTTCTTCATCGCCCAGGCATAATGACTTGATGTATTGCTTACAAAATAGGAGCCGAGAGTACTGCTCCCCACCCATTTGAATGCTCCCTTTGTAAACAGATCCTCATTGGAAAAAGTTTCCAGCAGTTCCATCACCTCCTGATGTGAGCCTGCCAGCATTTCCGCCGCCTGCTCCAGTGAAGTACCCTGATGCTTTTTCCAGAATTCAACATTCATGGTCCCGTAGGTTTTCCAGTTATAAGGCTCCGGCAAAAAAGTCTGTTCCTCACCTTTTTGGTTTGCCCGCACCCAATTCAGCAGCAACACGTGCCATTCATATAAGTGTACCAGAATGTCCCTGACATTCCTGTCCCTTGTCCAGTGCGCCTCCTTTTTACCCGGAAAATCAAAGGGCGTGGATAACTCCTTTTCCGTCATCGAAGAAATCATCTTGTTCATTTCCTCATAATTTTCTGCCGCCGCGCTCAGCAGCTCCGATTTTGTAACAGGTCTTCCCATATTTTTATTCCTCCTAATACATGTTTCCCGCCAACGTCAATGTCTAAGCAGCGTTTAAGCCACTGCGCCTGCCGCAGGACATTTGAAAACATCTTTACCAATTTATTTTACCACATAAATCCTGACACCTGCCTGTCATATTTTTAATTTTCTTTTTCCTCATTACCATTGCTTTCACCCTTTTTCATTCATTGAATATATTGAATATATACTGCCGCCATTACAAATATATTTTAAGGAGCATAATTATCATGACAAATCATCCATGCAGGCCCAGTCAGGCAGCCGAAGCTTATCACACCACTTTTTGTTACATTTTGGATCAAATGATCCACGGCATGACCACCGCGCCTTTAGCAAACAGCCTCTCCGCCAATTTCATTGTACAGATGATACCTCATCACCGGGCAGCCATTCAAATGTCCCAAAATGTACTGATCTATACAACCAATAGCGCTTTGCAGTCCATTGCTTCAGAAATCATAACAGAACAGACAAAAAGCATAGAAGACATGCTAGCCATAAAGCAATGCTGCAGTACCTGTATCAACGCGGAGCAAAATCTTCCTGCTTATCAATGTCGGATTAATCAAATTATGCAGAATATGTTTTCCAGAATGCGGCATGCCTGCACCACGAACAGAATTAACTGCGACTTTATGCGGGAAATGATCCCCCACCATGAAGGCGCCGTTAAAATGGCGGAAACCGCCCTGCAGTTTAAAACCTGTCCAGAACTGAAGCCTATTCTGGAGGCCATCGTCACGTCCCAAAAACGAGGAATTGCGGAAATGCAGAAATTACTGCATGCGCTAGACTGTTAAAATATGGACTAAAATAATAAGGCAGGCAATCTTATAGACTGCCTGCCGTACAAAATAATCCCTATCTCTGAAATAATATTGCCATTACTCTTTTATCGCTGTGATGGTAATGGAATACACTTTGCCAAACTCACGGGCGTTTTGTGCGCAATAATTCCATTAACTTGTCCACAGCTTCCGTTTTGTTGCACACAATGTCGGGTGGTATCAAAAGGTTTCTGCGGATCAGTCTTGTTATGTCCCTCAACATATCAGACTTGCTCAATTCAATCAACACTCCCGGATTTTTCTTATCCCGCTTGATTCGTTTCTCCAATTTCCAAAATTTTGTAAAAGCGGGGAACTCACTGCAAAGATAATCAGCATATTCCTTTCTATATAGGGAAATACGTCGGAGCCATTTTATTGTTATAGCCCAACATTTCCCTTTGTATTTCATCTAACTTATTTTCTGGAATGCCCTTTACAGGTCTTACAGCAATACCCTCATTTTCCTTAACACCGACTACAATCTATGGACCTTTGCAAAATTAATGTCGCCTCCTCTTTTAACTCATCACTAAATTCCACAAGGTCTTCTATCGTGATAACGTTTCTGCGAATCAATCCGGCTATGTCCCACAACATATCAGACTTGCTCAGTTCAATCAACACTCCCGGATTTTTCTTATCCTGCTTGATTCGCTTCTCCAATTCCCAGAATTTTGTAGATGCGGGGGATCTCGCTGCAAAGATAATCGGCATATTCCTTTACCAATTTCTCTATATAGCGTTCTTGCCACTCCTTAATCTTTTCCTGATACAACTTCCAGTCTCTTTTTGATGGCGTTGTCATTTCTTCAACTCCTTATCCACACCAATGGCTTTTAATAATATCTCCATCATCTAAAAATCATCTAAGCAATTATCTAAGATTAAAATTTTTTATCCGTTTAGATAATCGCTCAGCACACTTTTATTCGCTTCTCTACTTGCTTTTTCGAAAAATTTTTGTTTTGCAGAATACATTCATTATCTAACCCAACATCTAAAATTATTTCAACACAAATCATTTTAATTTTGATCAAACATAGGTCCCCCTCCGTCCTATTTCTTTTTATTTGACGCTTTTTTCGTCGCTATTATCGCAACGAATTATTTTATACAGTTTTCCCTTGGTCTTTCCATCATCTTCCAATTCTCCCAAATCGACCATTTCTTTTAACAACTGCTTTGTTCTTGTTTCCCTAAGTCTAAGCCACTCCGCAACTTCTGATGTTTTATACCATTTACCATCTGACATCAGCTTTCTTATATCTGCATACTGTTTCTACGTCTTTTTCGTCGCTTTTTTCGTCGCTTTTTCCGTCTCCCCAACATCTAAATCATTTTCTGCCAAAAACGCCGGATGAATTGGAATACGAATTCTTGTAGCTCGTCGGTCATCATCCGTAAAGAATTCTGCTCTGGGAGAACCATTCCTTCCCAACTCATCCTGTATCGTCGGGATTCCTGTAGAATGCCCATCGGGCAAATCCAATTCCTTTAAAAATTCCCCTAAACGCCTATTCCGATAAAATCTGGAGATAAATCTCCTGCCTTCCATGATCGTCTTCTGGGATATGGAACGATCTATCCCCGGGAAACTGATAATGTTGATACAATCCGGCTCGATTTCTATTGTTATAGGCTCACAAGACATATAATCCCGATGATAAAACGCATGCTGTCATCATGACATCACTTAGAAACTCTTCAAATCGTTTCATTTCAAAATCTAAAAACAGCTTAGAAAATCCATCGCATCATCGGATAACTTATCTTCCCTCTCCTACATTTCCTACAGGACCTCCGCGATTATCAAGAAATTTGATTACAGGGAGCTCCCGATGGTTGACCAGCTTATTGCTGATCTTTATGTACTGGATGACCGTGCCAGGAAAGATTTATTCAATTATGTGAAAACCTTAAAGGATAATTACTCGGAACCGAGCAGGGTAGAAGATTTGAAAAATATCAAGTACAAGCTTTAGAGTACCTGTATTTTGACAATTGATTTATCAGAAAATATTTTGCCCTCTGACAAACACGAAATGCCGCAGGAAAAAACTCTGCGGCATTTCAAAATATATCACTTTCATACAACACTATTCTGATTATAAAATTCTCGAAAACCATTTGGCAACAAACCAGCAACGCATTTTCTGCAACCATTTTGCAACCATGCTCTTTAAAAAGTCAGTGTTTATGCACCTTTCAAGGCTTTTGGTTCTACTCGAATTCTATCGTCCCGGTGGGCTTCGGCGTAAAGTCGTAAAGCACCCGGTTGACCCCCTTCACCTCATGGGTAATCCGATCTGCCAGATGGCACATAAGGTCATAAGGGATATTCTCCACCGTAGCAGTCATGGCATCCGTGGTGTTGACGGCGCGGATGATAACTGACCACTCAAAGGCGCGCTTTCCGTCCTTGATACCGGTGGACTTAAAGTCGGGCACCACCGTGAAATACTGCCACACTTTTCCCTCCAGGCCGTTCTTTGCAAACTCTTCCCGCAGAATCGCATCCGATTCCCGAACCGCCTCCAGTCTGTCGCGGGTAATGGCACCGGGACAGCGCACGCCCAGTC
The DNA here is from genome assembly GCA_910578815.1 of uncultured Acetatifactor sp. Taxonomy (GTDB): domain Bacteria; phylum Bacillota; class Clostridia; order Lachnospirales; family Lachnospiraceae; genus Acetatifactor. Next base: position 102,022 of record CAJTSE010000011.1, on the reverse strand, counting down.
CGGGGCCTGGAAAAGGCTGACGGTATACCATGCTGTCAGGAAGCCCCAGCTCCCTGCCTACAATGCGCACTTCATCTTTATACAGGATCTTCACCGGCTCCACCAACTCAAATTTCATGTCCTCCGGCAGGCCGCCCGCATTGTGATGAGCCTTGATACCTTTCTCGCTTTCCAAAATATCCGGCCAGATCGTCCCCTGGGCCAAAAATTCAATGCCATCCAGCTTTCGTGCTTCCTCGGCAAATACCTCAATGAATTCACCGCCGATAATCATTCTCTTCTGCTCCGGCTCTGCCACCCCTGCCAGCTTGTCCAAAAAGCGGTCCGTGGCATCCACATAAATCAGATTTGCTTTCATCTGATCGCGGAACACCTGAATCACCTGCTCCGGCTCGCCCTTCCGTAAAAGTCCGTGATTAACATGTACGCATACCAGCTGCTGACCAATTGCCCTGATTAAAAGTGCTGCCACTACAGAGGAATCCACGCCGCCGGACAGCGCCAATAACACCTTTTTGCTGCCTACCTGTGCCTGAATTTCCGCCACCTGCTCCTGAATAAAGGCCTCCGCCAGTTCGGGCGTCGTAATCCTCACCATATCTTCCGGTCTTCTATCCACTGCCATTTCTGTTCCTCCTTATCTTTCTAATCTCACTACAACACTTATTTAATGTCCGCAAGAATCATATGCCCCTGCCGTCCAAGTCCGCCGAAATTCGCTCTAATCCGCATAATTGTCGAAATATCCCTGCACCAGCACTACCGGTGTTCCTTTGTCTCCGGAGCCGCTGGTCAGATCGCAGAGAGAACCGATTAGATCCGTCAGCTGCCTGGGCGTGGTGCCCTGGGAAGCCATATTCCCTACCAGATTATCCCCCTTGGCTTTAATGCTGGCTTCAATGGCAGCCTTCAGCTCCGCACCCTTCAGATTCTTAAAATCATTATCTGCCAGATATTTCAGCTTCAGCTCATTGGGCGTACCTTTCAGCCCGGAGGTAAAAGCCGGAGAAACTACCGGATCCGCCAGTTCCCATATCTTGCCCTGAGGATCCTTGAAGGCGCCGTCCCCATATACCATCACCTCTACATGACTGCCGGTCCGGGACAAAATTTCCTCCTGGACCTTTTCCACAAGTCCCTGACAGGCATTGGGGAATAGCTTAATTTTATCCTCCGTTGCCTTATTAGACCCCAACAGCCCGTATTTTTCATTATAACCGCTTCCATTCACCGACGCGTTTAAAATCTCGTCCAGTGAGCAGACCTTCTTCGCGCCTGCTGCCAACAGAATCCGCTTTGTTCTGGCTCTTGTATGAATATCACAATTTAAAACGCAGTCTGCATAATCCAGAATCGCCTTAGCCTGATTTGCAAAAATGATTTCTACCTCCGCGCCTGCCTCTTTGATAATATCCGCATAGTATGCAACATAGTCCACACCGGTAAACTCATGCTTGTTTTCCCCGAAGAATTCCCGATATTTTTCCAATGACAATACATCGCTGTAAGGATTGATTCCCCGCTCGTCCAGCTGGTCAAGGGTCAGAAGCGAATTTCCCACCTCATCGCTGGGATAGCTCAACATCAGCACCACCTTCTTCGCCCCCATGGCAATCCCCTTCAGGCAGATGGCGAAGCGGTTTCTGGACAAAATAGGGAAAATAACTCCTATGGTTTCTCCGCCAAGCTTTGCCCTCACATCATCCGCTATATCCTGAACCGAGGCATAATTTCCCTGAGACCTGGCCACAATGGACTCCGTGATAGAAATGACATCTCTGTCACATATTTTGAAACCCTCGCTTTCCGCCGCTCCCAACACGCTTTCCACAACGATCTGCGCCAGGTCATCACCCTCCCGGATGATCGGACACCGAATTCCTCTTGATACTGTACCTACTTTTCTTTCCATTGCTTATACCCCCTTGTCCGCTTCAGCGGATATACTAATCAATTTTTTCGGAATTTTCTTTCACACTTCCCGACATGCCGCCTCCGGCGACACAAACAAACAATCCGTGAAACTCTATGAAGAAATGCCGAAAGGCAATTCTTCGAGGCGAAACTTAGATTTTCTTAGGTTGAGTTCTTTTCAACCTTAGAATATCTTTTCGCCTTTCACACTTATACCTGCCTGTGCACTCATAGATGGGATTTTACACACCCTCCAGCGCATACCTCCATTCCAGACATTCCACTCATCCCACTGGAGAGCACTGCGCTTTCCCGCAGGCAACCCTTTCCGGCCTTAAAAACATGTCAACGCAGCAGGTAAGAACAGCTCAAGACATTCCCCGCTATCGGTGAGCCTTGAAAATCAGCTGCAGCTCGTCACCTTCCTGATTTTTCCGATATGACCATGCCCTTCTGGCGGAAATGACCACATCTGCGGCAAATGCAATACCGAATATCACCGTTATGAGCATCCTTATATTCATTGGAATCCGAATAATCACATCTTCCACTGCCGGCTCCACAAAGCGAAATACTATAATAGAAGCAAATCCAAACAATATAGCATTTCGCAGACACACTCTTCCTTTGATATTAAAGCGCATGTGAGAATAATCCCACCATTTGGAGTGAAACAGCCTCTCCATAATTCCGCCCACAACATATTCCAGCACGGAACAGAAAATCATGCCAAAGGCAAACAGAATCAGGTAAGAATTTTTCACACCGCTTAAGCCCACAGACGCCGCCGCCATCCCTGCACCGTACATGGGGCAGAAAGGCATATGTAAAAATCCTCTGTTCTGAAACTCCCCTGCTTCAATCCGCATATCAACAACTTCAATCAACCAGCCTGCAACACCCCAAAAAAGAAATATTAATGCTAGCTCATAAAACCCATATTGAAAAGGCATTTTTCTCCCCCCGTACCTTGCCGTACCTGCTTTCATCGTCTCTTTAACAATTAATGCAGATTTTATTATACCACAACAAAAAAGGTAATGAAACATAAATCTTCTTGAGTTTCATTACCTGATGCTTTATTACCATGATGAGTCTTCGCACCCTGTGCTGTTTTGTCCGTCTTTAAAAACATTCTTCCCCTGCCAATATTTCCCTTTGCTTCTTTTTACTCAGGCTTCCCAGTACCAGCTGATAAGATTTATCCAGCAGGTCCCGGAGCAAATCATCCGGCACCGCTCCGTCAGGCTTGACGGAATTCCAATGCTGCTTATTCATATAAAATCCCGGCACAATGTCCTCATACTGCTGCCGCAGGAAATTCCCCTCATCCGGGTCCAGCTTCAGGGTAATATAGTATGGCTCATCATTTTCCCCCAGACAGACCGCCGTAAACAGCTTGTCCCCGATCTTGTAACGCACCCAGTTCCAATCCTTCTGCAGATCCTTTGTAATCCCTGTCTTGCTCATTAAATAATCGTCAATCCACGTATACCTCATAACAGCCTGCTCCTTTCCGACGTTTTTGCCCGCTTTTTAACACAGACACCGCTCTTTCCATAGTTTATCATACCGCCGCAAACAGGACACCTGTATGTCATGTTCCGCTTACGCCTCAATTAAATCCATACCAATTTCAAAAGCTCACCTTCAAAAGAAGTCAGGATTCCCGCCGCTGCAGATTTAGTCTTTGACATACCCAATTACGACCTTCGGGAACAATATCCTGTCCTGGTCTGCCACCTTAATTTTCTGCTCTGCATCCTTTCTCCCTTGTTTCCGCCGGCTTCTTCCTCTTGTGAAAATGCACCAGCCCCGCCTTGTTCAGCGCCACCATAAGCGCCGGAATCAGCACCAGCTGCAGGATGATTCCCGGCAGCGCACTGCCAAAGGCTTCCGCCATAAATATTTTCCAGGTAAACGCATTTCCTGTCAAACCCAGCAGCACCAGCCGCGCAATCACCCAGATCACACGCCCGCCCAGCATTGCCGCAATCAGCGAGCGATACACCGCTACGATACAGTGCCATTTCGACCGATTGTATAAATAACCGCAGATCATGCCGTAAGCCGCCTGTTCAAAAGCCAGCGCAATACCGTTCGGCATGGGCGGCACTGCAAACAGGGCATATCGAAGCAGCGGCAGTATAAATCCCACGAGCCCGCCATACTGCCACCCGCAGATCAATCCGCAGAGAAATACCGGCAGCTGCATGGGCAGAAGCATTTTCCCGATTTCCGGGATCTGCCCCGTAAAAAACGGTAAAATAATGCCTGCCGCCATACACATTGCCGCTGTTACCAAATTTTGAATCTGAACTTTTCTGTCCTTTTCCTTCATACCTTTTACCTTTCCTCTCCGCTGTCCCAACAGCATTTAATTCTTCTCATACTTCCAGACATGCCGGCACAGCCGGCGCAAGCAATTAATGAACTCGATATACTCCCATGAAACTAAAGTTTCAGGAAGAATTACCATAGGCAATTCTTCAAGGAATGACTTAGATCTTCTTAAGCGGCTGCCGAATATATATTTTTTTCCGACTCATATCCACCCTTGCCGCCGCGCCGTAGGGCAATGCACACCTGGGCGTGGCATGTCCGAAATTCACATTATACACAACGGGAAGCCTTTCATTGTCGATCACCTTTTTCAAAATATGCTTATATTCCTCATAATAAGCCTCATCCTGCGGCTTTCCCACCAGGATTCCGCTGATCACATCAAATACCTCTTTTTCTTTCAATGCCCTCAGCTCTTGCTCAAACAGCAGCGGTTCCGGCTTTTCCTCGCAGGTCTCAAAAAACAAAATTTTTCCTGCCCACTCTTCCCTGCCCGGAAAGATTCCGTATTTCTCGCAGATACTCTTTTCATCCTCATACCTGTTTGTGGTAAGTATATCATACAGGCTTTCCAGACAGCCTCCCAGCAGCTCTCCTTCAAAAATTTCGTTCCCCTGAAGGAGTTCAAATCCTCTTTCTTCCTTATGGGCCGTTCTTTCGGTCCCCATGGCTGCTCTGGAAAAGTCCGTCCGTTCTTCATACCAGATTTCACTGGATTCTATTGTTTCACAGCTGTTTCCTTCCAAATAGCTTTCAAATGCCTTTCTGCTGTAAGGGAGCATCTGATCCGCAATCTCTCCTAGATCACAGATAAAATTCGGTCCGTAATACGTGGACAAACCTAATTTAAAAAACATTAAATGATTCACCGTGGTATCAGAAAATCCGGTAAACAATTTTGGATGCTTTCTTACCGCTTCCAAAAATTCAGGATCCTCCAGCAAATAGGGCAGCAGCCTGTAAGTATCGTCACCGCCAATGGCGCAGATAATCCCGGCAATGGATTCGTCCAAAAATGCCTGTTTTATATCCATGGCCCTGGCCTCCGGATGAGCCTGCAAATACTCGATTCCCTTAAGAGCATTGGGCATAAAAACCGGCTCCAGCCCGTATTCCCGCAACCTTTTGACCCCTATTTCAATATTGTGGCTGCAAAATTCCTCTCCCAGCATTCCGCTTGACAGACTGACAACCGCAACCTTATCACTTTTCTTTAACTTTCTGGCAAACTGCATCTTAACCATCCTTTCGCTTTCATTTACCCATGTTTCGCGCTAACCTCCATGATTCCGCTCTGCGGAATCTCAAAATCCCAAGGCCAACAAGTTGGCCTGTGAAGTTTAGATGTTCCAAGTCAGCTTGCTGACTTTGCGAAGCAGCTAAGCCGGAGAATCCGGCTTTATGCTACAAGCAAAAACTGCCGTAGGCAGTTAGAACTTCTCTTCACACTAACCACTGAATAAACGCCGTTTTATCTGCGCTGTTGTACCCGGCATGACGGTAAAAGTTCAAGGTGCTTTCTTCCTTTGAGCCGGTAAGCAGCATCATCTTATAACAATTATTCCTTTCCGCTATCTCCCTTGCATAATTTAAACATGCCGTTGCATAGCCCTTCTTTCGGTAGTCCCCATGCGTGACCACATTTTCCACAAAGGCATACGGCCGCACATTTCTGGTAAGATTGGGAATAATCACACAAACACAGGATGCCACAATCCTGCCATCCTCTTCAAAGACAATCAAGTGGTGATTTTCATCTTTTATAATTGTCTCCCAGGTTCTCCTTAAATGTGCCGAATCCTCCGGCACGGCCGTCTCATGCAGATATAAATATAGCTGTAAAATTTCCGCCAGATCGTTTTCTCCCGCTTCTCTGATCATACTTCCCCCTTTGTATATTGAATAAGCCCTCATTCAATCCACTCCACACCATAATCCACAGGAATAAATCCCATTTCTCAGTGTGTGATCGCGAAAAATTTAAGCAAAATTTCTTTTATATGATTATACCGCCTCGCGTAGGAATTTTCCACCCGAATCAGCTGAAGATCATGCTCCTTACAGATCTGATTCTTCTTTCTGTCCCTGTTTTTCACTACCTCATCTTCAAAATGCTCCTTCCCGTCCAGTTCAATGGCCAGAAGCGGTAATTCCTGCTCTCCCTGCTTTTCATATACTACAAAATCAAATCTACCATTATAAAATAAATCATTATAGCTTTCATTTCCCCGAAAAACATGAGCAATAGCCACTTCCTTATGCACCACATAGCGGCTCTGCGTCAGCCAGATATTTTCCAGCGCATGTGTCAGATTTTCTAAAAAAGCATCCTCCGTTGCACTGCTGAAGGGCTTTACTCCCAGGGCCCTGGACGCTGCATGCTTAGGGGTCACAGAAGTGGCACCGTTGCAGCGCACATATTCCACTAATTCATACAAATCGTCCTCTCCATCCTTCTGGTGGAGACGCTCTAAATCTTTTCGGCTGGACAGCACGATCAATTTTTCTTTGGCTCTCGATGTAGCCACATTAATCAGTTCTTTGTTATTTTTCAGCCATTCATAGGTCCCAGCCTGTGTCTGCTCGGTAATTGCCGTTGAAAATAAAACAACATCCTTTTCATCACCCTGAAAGGCATGTACCGTTCCGCAGGTCACATTCGTTACCTTCGCCCGCTCCAGCTCTTCTTCAATTAATTTCCTTTGATTTACAAACGGCGTTATGACCCCGATATTTTTATCTCTGTTCAGTGCGGCATATCTGGCAATTTCTCTTGCTTCCGCCGGCGCCGTGTTCTTATAATACGCGCCTGCATCCTGAATGTCTACATACACAAGCGGCTGTTCCTCTTTGCTTTCGGAGCGGATATTAAGCCGGGAATTATAATATTTCCGGTTGTTAAACCCGATAATGCTTTTATGGCAGCGATAATGATTATGAAGCAGGGTTTCATCGCTGACCGCATCACATGCCAGATAGGTCTTATAAATAGAATTCTTCCGATAATCGTACTCTTCCGATACCGTGTAACGCTTCTTCAGCTTCTCATTGGTTATTTCATCCAGAAGAATCACCGGATTCAGTTGCTGCGGATCCCCCACAAGCATCAGATTCTCGCCACGCACGATAGGCACCAGGGATACAGCAATATTACACTGGCTCGCCTCGTCCATAATCACCATATCAAACATCGGTTCCGGCTCTCCCAGCCGATGCGCTGAAATACAGGTTGTAACAATAATCGGGAAAATTTTCTGCAGCTTTGCTATATTCTCTTTCTTCCCAAGGTATTTCGTAAAAGCTTTCAGCTGCTTCTCCTTATCCTCCGTATTCAAAATTCCCATTAAATCCGCATTTCTTGGTGCTCCGATCCTTTTAATATAGCCCGCCGAAGTATAGAACAGGTATTCTTTTAATTCTTCCGTCCGACCGTCTAAAAGAGAAAGCGCTTCTGTCTCGGAAATCTCACCCTTTGATGCAATCTCCTTCTCAATCTGGCTGCGCTGCCTGTTTTTTAAATCTTCCTCAAATGACAGCATTTGCAGAGAAGTGCCTCTTTTCTTCTCATACTCAAGAAGCCGGTCCAGCGTCTCTTCTCTTTCTCTCAAATCCAAAAGCTCTTCGTACTGCCGTAACACCCCTGAAAGCCGCTTTGCTCTTATCTTTCTGGCGTCCTTATTTCGATCCAGCGTACTTTCAAACACATTAATTTTCTGAACACTTTCATACAGCCGCTTTATAGTCTCCAGCGCTTCCCTGGTTTTTTCATTATTTCCCAGACGCAGGATCGGAAACGGAATCGTACGCCCCTGATATTTCATCGTTGACAGCTTTTCATAAACACCGTTAATAGGATGGTTATTGTAAGAGGAAAACAGCACCGTTCTTTCGTTAAAAAAGGCCGTCACAATCGTGTTGATGATCGTGTTGGTTTTCCCGGTTCCGGGCGGCCCCTGTATATATGCAATCGGGTATTTCATGGCATTATGAATGGCAAGGAGCTGATCCATATTAATTCTTTGATCAATCAGGGCAATAGGATAAGCAGCTGTCCGCCGCGGTCGTTCCAGCAAGTCACCGAAAAAGGCCTTAATGGGCACAGGAACCTTGTTCTCCTGATACATCTTGATAATCGCCTGATATTCCCTGTGCAAATCAATGGCCACATCTGTTTCCAGACCGATTATATGCGGCATGTCATCCACGTTGCCGCCATTTTGAGACATCCGGCTCATAATGCAGTCTTTTATCTTCTCCTGATTTGCTTCAAAGTGATTTAATAATTCATATTCGTCAGCATCCAGGAATCGCCGGATACTTTGTTTCGTCCCGTTTATGGTAAATTCCGTACAGATTGTAATCTCGGTATCCGGCCGTAATGCACGCTGCTTTACATCCAGATTCAAATTGCGGTAAGCCAGTACATACAGGCCCTTCGCCATATGAATACTCAAAACGTTCATTGCCAGCTGCCTGATTCTCAGCCCGCCGTCCCGCCGCTTTTCCTCATCTGCCTGATACTGAAATTTTTTGACAATCATTTGAAATTGTTCCGCATTCAACTGATATAACTCGCCCTGTATATTATCCTGATCCAAATACTGAATCAAACTGAAATCAGACTTATAAGGAACACAATCCATGCGGTTGCACTGTTCAAGATAGCTTAATATTTTTAAATTTGCCGTATTATCAAATAACGCGGTATACTTATGGGGATTTAAATATATGTCCTTGACCAGCTCTTTATTGACCGGGTAAAAGGAACCTTCAATAATTTGAGATGCCTGTATGGAATCTATCATTATTTTATCAAATGCCCCTACCGTATACTGCGTAAGATGCAGCCCTTCCACCGCAAGCGTCCGTTTACGGGCATCAATAGCCCGGATTCCAATCCAATACCTTGTCTGCTGATCCTCCCTATTATGATATTCTATGCTTAACCATTTCCCCTCATGGACCGCGCGAAATATGTCGCGTAAAATCCCGTTCATACACATCCCCCGCTATGTAAAGTACTCCTGCAGCTCCCGCCAGTGCCTGACGGTAAGCACATCTTCCGCCGGCTCCTCCTGCCTTTTCGTGGCACCTAAGTACCACACCGGAAACAGTCCCGCGTTGGCTGCCCCCACTATATCGCATTGATACTGGTCCCCTATATACCACACATCTGCTGCCGCAAGGCCTGCTTTTTCCAACGCCAGCTCAAAAATCCGCCTGTTGGGCTTACGATACATATATTCGCTGGTGGCAATGATAAATTCAAAGGAGTTTTCTGGAATACAGCTGTTAATCCTTTGGCTGACCACATTCCCGCAATAGGATATATTGCTGATCACTCCGGTGCGCACATGCTTTCCCTTCAAAAAGAGCAGAAAGTCTTCTATCCCTTCCGTAGGTCTTCCCGGAGCCGCCTGATCCCAGAACACCCGGTCAATTTCTTCCGGGCCGATTGACAGCTCGATCCCTAAGGACTCATACAAATATTTTGTAAACATATGATTGGGTACTTCCACCTGAAACAGATGCCGCCTTTGGGGATCAAACCGCCCCAGCTCCTGATTCAGGCAGTCCGCGTATGCCTGAACCTCTTCGGCGGATTTGTTATATTTATTTCTGACCGCATATTGTAAAACTGCCGCCGTTCCTTTCAATCCGTTAAACCCGAATTCTTCTTCGTCTATCAATGTCTGACCGTAATCAAACAGAATCATTTTCGGTTTCCTTACCGAAATATCCCTTCCATTCATGTCCATCCTCCGCCCTCCTGTTGTTTCCGGCCCCCTTCCTTCCGGCAGCCCTATCTTCTGATCATGTATATCAATTACATAGGCTTAAGATTTCGATTCAGCCTGTCCACCATCCAGGCCATACGTTTTTCCCTGCCGGCATCTGTCTTGGCATCTAAATATGCTTTTGTATAAGTCTTTTTTACCGACATTGACATGGCCTGAAAATTAGTATAAGCAGGCTCATATCCTTCCAGCAGCGCGGAAATCTGCTCAATTTGTTCCTCTGTAACCGCCTGAGGCTTTGGTGCGTCCCACTGACCGTTTTTTACGGCTTCCTCAATTTTCTTTCTGCCGAAATCAGTCATAAGTCCCCGTTCTTCAAGACTCCTGACCAACTTTTTATTTTTCTCTGACCATTTACTCTTCTCCCTGCGCAACGAAAAATATTTCCGATAGGTTTTATCATCAATGCTCTGCATCTGCCCGTCGATCCAGCCAAAGCAAAGCGCTTCTTCCAGCGCTTCCCCTGCTTTTATTGTCTTCGGCCCGCCGGATTTTCCAAAGAGAAGCCAAACCCCGGCACTTGACTGGCAATGCTCCGAAAGCCAGTCCCGAAATTCCTCTCTGTCTGCAAATTCCATAATATCGCTCATAGCCCGCCTCCCTTCCCCGTATCCATCATTCAATCAGCCCGTATTCTTTGTACTTCTCAAGCATCATCTTATACAGCATGCGATTTCCGAAATACTGGCGGTACGTGGCGGATTTCTCCTTGCCGGCCGCTTTCAGCCGCTTCATCTGTTCTGCCTCATATTCCGCCTGCCTGATTATTTTAGAAAGCATCTCTTCAAATGCCTCCAACCGCTCCATGGCCATCCCCCTCTAATCCGAATATGCCTGTTAAACTCTCTGTAAGTCCTGTATTTTCAAGGCATTATGCTACTGGTACTCGTGTAAATTTATTGACGCACATTGTTCAAAATATCGTTTTTTCGCAATTCAACCATCTTTTTCAAAAAAGGAAGATCGCTTGCCTTCGGATTATCAACTCGAAAAGTACATCCGCAAATTTTTTCAAAGCTCTTGCCAAACACTATTTTGTGTTTGCCGCCTCCACACGAACCGCAGTTACCGCAATGGTCTACATATTTCCAAGCAATATTCTTTATATCTTCTTCCACAGAAGAATCCTCGTATGCTATACTGTCATCAGACCATATTGTCCAAAGATTTTTCGGTTCATCAGGATCTTTAATCGCAATAAAACATATACACTCATTCCTATATTTTATCAAATAATAAATTTTATCTTTCCAATAACCATTATCTTTAACGAATTCCAATCCGTTTGCCCGTAAATAGTTAATGAACTCTAATGCGGTTTTCTGTGCTTCATCCGTTAAGTTTTCTTCAATGTAATTTTCTAATCGTTTTGCCATAATAAATAGCCTCCATATAGCCATCAGATTATGTTTCCCTTGCTTTTACCCTTATAAAATGCAAGAGCATGAACAATGCTGCCAATCAGCCGTTGTTCCGTTTATATTCCGTCCCCCACTCCACCATGGCATCTAAAATAGGCTTTAAGCTGTACCCTGTATCCGTTAAGGTATATTCCACCTTGGGCGGCACCTCCGGATATACCTTGCGAGTGAGTAAACCACTGTCTTCCATGGAACGCAGATTAGCCGTTAAAACCTTTTGCGATACATTTCCCAGCGATTTTTTTAATTCTCCAAACCGTTTTGTGCCCTCCAGCAAATCGCGGATAATTAACACCTTCCAACGGTCACTGATCAGCATTAAAGTTGTTTCTACCGGACAGGCAGGTAAAATTTTTTCCATAGAAATCCCCATCCTTTCACAATCGTTTCCTTTTGGTAACTATAGCACAATGAAGTGCTTACTTTATGTTTTTTCCATACAGCCTTATTATAATCTTGCAGACGGGAAATAACAAGCCGTAAACAAAATAAAAACAGATAGGAGAACTCTATTATGAACAAGAACGCATTTCACACCGTAAAGCTTGCCAAAGGCGAAATGAATGTCTACGATTTCGGCAGTATAAAGCTGCACGCTTACAAAACCAATGATTTAATTGACGACGAGGTGTTCATTATCGAAAAAGGAGGCCGCGCAGTGGTCATCGAATCCCCCTGTTTCTATGATAACATCCAGGAGCTTTCCAAATATCTTGAACCTATTGAAGTCGCAGGGATGCTCATTAGTTACCACGGTGCCGGCGCTTCCTTCCTGCCCAATGTTCCCAAATATGCCACGCAAAATGCGGCCCTCTATTCCAAAAACGGCGGCGGCAAGGCTTTGATTGACAATTTTACCGGCGCATTTGGAGAAATCTTTGATTCCTCCGTTCACGAAATTACCAATGTGATCGAGGCAGGCAGCATCACCATTGGCGGCATTGATTTTGTCATCAGACAGACCGCCGACGCCTTTGATGTAGAAATACCCGAAATCAACGCCGTTTACACCCACATGCTGGGGCACGACTGCCATTCCATCGTTGCAGGCGCAGGCCATGCTGACGCAATGACTGCAGAACTTCGCAGCTATATTGATAAGGGCTATGACTTAATCCTTACCTCCCACTATACCCCGGAGGATTTAAAGGACACCCAGACAAAGATTGACTATCTGGAAAACCTCAAAAGGATTGCAGCAGAGACTCGGAACGCAGATGAGTTCAAGGCTGAGGTCAGCCGGCAATATCCGCAGTACAGCGGTCAAAATTATCTGGATATGACAGCGGGCTTCTTTTTCGCCTGATTCCATGAAAGATACACATGACCCAGACAGAAAAAAGAATTTACTTAATAAAATCTCTTTTAAGCGAGCAGCCGCAATACGCAGACATTGCCATTCCGGCAAGTGAACAGGAGCAGAAAAACCTGCTCCGTTCACTGTTCAATATTCGCATGCCAAGCCCTGTATCACAAGCCCTTTTGCAAATACAGGATGCGTATTTACAGGAGGAAGCTTTACAAAAAGGAATCACGGAATTTACCGGGCTTCACCCTGTGGAAAATCAAATTTATCTCTGGCAGGGAGATATAACCACGCTTCGGTGCGACGCCATCGTAAATGCCGCCAACAGCGCCCTGTTAGGCTGCTTTGTTCCCTGTCATGGCTGCATTGACAATGCAATTCATTCCGCCGCAGGGGTGCAGCTCCGTCTGGAATGCGCCCGCATCATGGAAAGAGCATCCTCCACGGAAACAAATCGTTCCGGCGGCAGGAAAAAGGCGGTGGAGCCGGCAGGCAAGGCCAAAATCACCAAGGCCTATAATCTTCCCTGCCGCTATGTTCTGCATACCGTGGGCCCGATAATCAGCGGCAGGGTCACACAGCAGGATTGTGACCTGCTTTCGGACTGCTACCGTTCCTGTCTGGAGCTTGCGGCAGCATATCATTTAAAGAGCCTTGCTTTTTGCTGTATCTCCACGGGAGAATTTCATTTTCCCAACAAAGAAGCTGCCGAGATCGCAGTCCAGACGGTAAAGGACTATCAAGCAAAGCATCAAAACGGCCTGGAGGTGATTTTTAATGTATTCAAAGACAAGGACTATGAAATTTACAGGCAGCTGCTGGGATAAAACGGAAACAGGTCATTCCGCGGAAGCAAAGCATTCCGTGGAAGCAGATCATTCCGCAAGGGTCAAGCAGACGCTTGAACGCGCCGACGCCGTTGTGATCGGCGCGGGGGCCGGACTTTCCACATCTGCCGGATTTACTTATTCCGGAAAGCGTTTTGAAGAGAACTTCCCTGACTTCATTCAAAAATACGGTTTTAAAGATATGTATTCCGCTGGTTTCTACCCTTACAAAACCTTAGAAGAATACTGGGCTTACTGGAGCCGCTACATTTTCATCAACCGTTATCAAAATGCGCCCAAAAGCGTTTATCATGATTTATTCAATCTGGTGCGGGATAAGGATTACTTTGTTTTGACCACAAATGTTGACCACGGCTTCCAAAAGGCAGGCTTTGATAAACAAAGATTGTTTTACACACAGGGGGATTATGGGCTATGGCAATGTGCAAGGCCCTGCCATCATAAAACCTATGATAATGAAGCCATCGTGAAAAAAATGATTGCCGAGCAGGAAAATATGCTCATCCCCACCAAGCTGGTCCCTCATTGCCCCGTCTGCGGCACGCCTATGTCCATGAACCTGCGGGCAGATCATACCTTTGTGGAAGATGACGGCTGGCGCACAGCTGCCGGACGGTATCAGCAGTTTATCCGCCGCCATCAGGGTTTGAACGTTTTATATCTGGAATTGGGTGTGGGCGGTAACACTCCGGGGATCATTAAATATCCGTTCTGGCAGCTGACGGCAGCAAACCCAAAAGCAGTTTATGTTTGTATCAATTACGGGGAGGCCGTGTGCCCTAAGGAGCTTGAGGGACAGTCTATATGTATTAACGGGGATATTGGGGAAATTTTGGCGATGCTTTGATTGCAGCACCTATTCCAGCTCTTCCATACAAAAGCTCTTATTTATAAAATTACAGTAATGCCTGCCCCTTTCCGCCGTAAATTTTAATACACAATAGTCCGGGTCGCTTACACCCTGTTTATAATACATAGTGTCCCCGTCCCGCCATATTTCCCGCTTTATTTCCTCGTCCTGCAGCACCTCCATGATACCTGTCAGCATGACGGCTTCATACTTAAAGCGCCCTTTATTATAAAAATAAATACTTGCTTTCGGATTTTTCATATACTGCTGTGAACGCAGAGAGGACGTGTTCGTTGTAAAGTAAAAACTGTTTCCTTCCATCTTACGCGGCACAAACATGGCCTTCATGTTGGGAAAACCCTCTTCGTCCACCGACGCGATCAAGGCCACTTTCTGCTTTTGAATAAATTCTATAAGCTGCTCTTTGGTTTTCATCGAGATACCTCCGTTTTCGGCACAGTATAAGCACCATTCTGATCCCGATGGTACTTATGGTTATCCGTTCAATTAGTTCTATATAGTACCTTTTAAAGTTATCACATCTACAGCGCGAAGTCAACTTATTAATTTTTTTAGTTTCTCCATTTTTCCAATTTCCTAATTTGCTACTAATATAGATAAAAATGCAAAAATATGCACTGGAACGGTTGCTGTCTATGAGTCATTCTGGCATCAGCGGTTTCCTGCCGCCATTCCTCCATTCACGCCTTCCTTGACTTTAGTGAGTAAAAGTGATAAAGTGATAAACATGACTGAATAACAGACGGAACAATAATTTAAGAAAGGAACCTATTTATGCCAAGTTTAGAGGAAATTCGCCGTCGTTTTCAAAACGACCATTTTGCTATGGATACTACTGGCATCAAAATTGATTCTGCAGAACCCGGAAAAGCGGTCTGCTCTTTAATCCTGGAGGAACGGCATATGAATGAAAACAATGTTCCCATGGGAGGCGCCATTTTTACATTAGCGGACATTGCCTGCGCCGTTGCGGCCAACGGATATTCCGAAAAAAAGACGGTCAGCCAGCAAGTTTCCATCACCTTTCTGGCCCCTGCAAAGGGAAAGCAGCTGACGGCAGAGGCTTCCTGCTTAAGAAGCGGACGAACCACTGCGCTTTATGTGGTGGATATAAAGGACGAGCTGGGCACCTATGTAGCCCACGCCACCATGAACGGATATGTTATAAACGACCACCGGCCATAATGCCGCCTGTCCCTATAGCGAAGCTATAGAAATCTGCAAAACGTTCGGATTGTAACCGGACTGTGGACAATACGCTATAACACAACGAGAGAAAAAGGAGAACCATATCATGGTAATTACTGAATTTTTGGAGCGGAACGCCCGCCTGTACGGCTCTGATACGGCCCTGGTGGAATTAAATCCCTCCCAGGAGCGTGACAGCGCCGTGACCTGGCGGGAGGCAAGCCTGATCGAAAGTGCGGGAAACGGGGCACCCTACCGCCGGGAATTAAGCTGGGCAGACTTTGACAGACGAGCCAACCGTTTTGCCAATCTGCTGTTAAGCCGGGGGCTGAAGCGCGAAACAAAGGTGGGCATTCTAATGATGAACTGCCTGGAATGGCTGCCTGTCTACTTCGGTATTCTGAAGGCCGGTTGTGTGGCTGTACCTATGAATTTCCGCTACTCTGCGGAAGAGATTAAGTACTGCCTGGAGCTTGCAGACGTGGAAGCCCTGGTCTTCGGACCGGAATTTATCAGCCGTATGGACGCCATTGCAGAGGACCTGCCAAGGGTACGTATGATGTTCTTCCCAGGTCCGGACGGTCCTGCCTACACGGAAGACTGCCTGAAGCTGACAGGCTTCTGCTCTTCCAGCGCGCCCCCTGTGGCTCTGGAAGAAACGGATAACGCGGCAATTTATTTTTCTTCAGGTACCACCGGCTTTCCCAAAGCCATCCTGCATAACCACCGGGCGCTGCGCTCCTCCTGCGAGACGGAGCAGAAACATCACGGACAGACCAGGGACGACGTGTTCCTCTGCATTCCGCCCCTTTACCACACCGGAGCAAAAATGCACTGGTTTGGCTCCCTGATCACGGCCGGCAAAGCCGTCCTGCTTCGGGGCGTGAAGCCGGAATGGATTCTCCGGGCAGTTACGGAAGAAAAATGTACCCTGGTGTGGCTTCTGGTACCCTGGGCCCAGGACCTTCTGGACGCCATTGATTCTGGGAAAGTGGATATGGAGCATTATCTTCTGGAACAGTGGCGGTTAATGCACATCGGGGCCCAGCCCGTCCCCCCCAGCCTGATCCAGCGCTGGAAGAAGCATTTCCCCCATCACCAGTACGACACTAACTATGGCCTCAGCGAATCCATCGGCCCCGGCTGTGTGCATCTGGGCGTGGAAAACATACATAAGGTAGGCGCTATCGGAAAGCCCGGTTATCACTGGGAGGCGCGAATCGTAGATGATGAGGGAAAAGATACGGCTCAGGGTGAAGTAGGCGAACTAATTGTCCATGGTCCGGGAGTCATGCTCTGCTACTACAAAAATCCCCAGGCCACAGATGAGGTTTTAAAAGACGGATGGCTATACACGGGAGATATGGCCCGCATGGACGAGGACGGCTTTATTTACCTAGTTGACAGAAAAAAAGACGTTATCATTTCCGGCGGCGAAAACCTCTATCCGGTACAGATAGAAGATTTCCTTCGGCGGAGCGAAAAAATTAAAGACGTGGCCGTGATCGGACTGCCGGATTCAAGGCTGGGTGAAATTGCGGCGGCTATCGTCGAACTGAAAGAAGGTATTTCCTGCACGGAAGGTGAAATCATGGAATTCTGCAGGGATCTTCCCAGGTATAAGCGTCCCAGAAAAATTATTTTTGACAAAGTACCCAGAAATCCTACGGGAAAGATAGAAAAGCCGCTTCTCAGAGAACGGTACTGCCACGGCAGTCTGGTGGAAGCGCAGATAAACAATTAGAGAAAACGGGAGGGTTTTACATGGATCTTTTTATCAAGCTTTTTATGTTGATTGTTTTCTTCGGCGTCATGATCGGCATCGGTTTCTACTGCCGCCGTCATGCCACCGACGTAAACGGATTCGTACTGGGAGGCAGGAGCGTGGGCCCCTGGCTTACCGCCTTTGCCTATGGAACCAGCTATTTTTCCGCCGTGGTCTTCGTGGGTTATGCAGGACAGTTCGGCTGGAAATACGGAATTGCCGCTACCTGGGCCGGACTGGGGAACGCCTTTTTAGGCTCTCTCTTAGCCTGGGCGATACTGGGACGGCGTACCCGCATTATGACCCAGCATTTAAACAGTGCCACCATGCCGGAATTTTTCGGACAGCGCTTTGGCAGTAAACCCTTAAAGCTGGCGGCCTCGGCAATCATCTTTATCTTCCTGATCCCCTATACCGCCAGCCTCTATAACGGCTTGAGCCGTCTGTTTGGCATGGCCTTTGACATTGATTACAGCGTTTGCGTCATTGTGATGGCAGTGCTCACCGGCATCTATGTCATTGCCGGGGGCTATATGGCTACCGCCATCAATGATTTTATTCAGGGCATTATCATGATCTTCGGTATCATTGCCGTGATCGCCGCAGTATTAAGCAGTCAGGGCGGATTCCTTACGGCTCTTGAAAAACTTTCTGCAGTCAGCGATCCGTCCGTTTCCGCCGCGCCGGGAGTATTTAATTCTTTCTTCGGCCCGGATCCTGCAGGGCTTCTGGGAGTGGTGATCCTTACCAGCCTGGGAACCTGGGGACTTCCTCAGATGGTACAGAAATTTTATGCCATTAAAAGTGAAAGTGCCATCAATAAGGGCATGATTATTTCTACTGTTTTTGCCCTGATCGTTGCGGGAGGCTGCTATTTTCTTGGCGGCTTCGGCCGGCTTTTCAGCGACAAGGTAGACATTGGCGCAAACGGCTACGACTCCGTGGTGCCCACCATGCTCTCAGGGCTTCCGACAATTCTCATTGCAGTGGTGGTGATCCTGGTGCTTTCCGCATCCATGTCCACCCTTTCCTCCCTGGTTTTGGCATCAAGCTCCACCTTGACGCTGGACTTTATAAAAGGTAATATAATAAAGGAAATGGATGAGAAGAAGCAGGTGAAATGGATGCGTGTTCTTCTGGTGGCATTTATTGCCATTTCCGTTGTACTGGCCTTAATCCAGTATCATTCCAACGTCACCTTCATTGCGCAGCTGATGGGAGTGAGCTGGGGTGCCCTGGCCGGTGCTTTCCTTGCCCCCTTCCTCTACGGGTTATATTGGAAGCGAACCACAAAAGCAGCCTGCTGGGTGAGCTTCTTATTCTCTTCAGTAATCATGCTGGCCAATATCTTTTTCCGTTCCGCTTTTCCGGCATACCTGCAGTCTCCCATCAATGCCGGCGCCTTCTGCATGCTGGCTGGGCTTGTGATTGTACCTGTGGTGAGCCTGTTTACAAAGGCACCGGCAAAGGAAAAACTGCAGGAAATCTTCTCCTGCTACGAGAAAAAGGTGACGGTTTCGGTCACGGATTCCATCGGCGAACAAACAAATTAATTAGGAGGACAAATGAAAACATTAATGCTTGGCAACGAAGCGGTTGCCAGAGGTCTTTATGAGGCAGGATGCGGCTTTGTATCCAGCTATCCCGGAACGCCCAGCACGGAGATTACCGAGTGCGCGGCAAAATATGACGAAGTTTACGCAGAATGGGCTCCAAACGAAAAAGTTGCCCTGGAAGCTGCCTTTGGCGCTTCCCTGGCCGGAAAGCGGAGCTTTTGTGCCATGAAGCATGTGGGATTAAACGTGGCGGCAGACCCGCTCTTTACCATCTCCTATACCGGTGTCAACGCAGGGCTTGTGATTGGTGTAGCAGACGATGCTGGTATGCACAGCTCCCAGAACGAGCAGGATTCCCGCCATTATGCCAGGGCATCAAAGCTCCCCATGCTGGAGCCTTCGGATTCCGCAGAGGCTTATGAATTTGCCCGGCTTGCCTATGAGCTTTCAGAAAAATATGACACTGCTGTCTTAATTAAGATGTGTACACGGGTCAGCCATTCCCAAAGCGTGGTAGAAACCGGGGAACGGATGACGCCGGAGCGGAAAAAATACGAAAAGAACCCGGCAAAATATATCATGATGCCGGCCAATGCCAAAAGGCAGCACCCGGTAGTGGAGACACGCACCAAAGCCCTGACAGCCTGGGCAGAGACTACGAAAATCAACCGTGTGGAGCCGGGACGGGATACCTCCTTAGGTATCATCACCTCTTCCACCAGCTACCAGTATGTAAAAGAGGCCTTTGGTGATACATACCCTGTATTGAAGCTGGGGATGATCTGGCCCCTGCCGGAGCAAAAAATAATAGACTTTGCGGCTTCCGTTCACAAACTTGTAGTGGTGGAAGAGCTGGACGGCTTTATTGAAACCCATTGTCAAAGCCTTGGCCTTTCGGTATCGGGTAAGGAACTGTTTTCCAATATCGGCGAGCTAAGCCAAAATCTGGTGAAGGAAAAACTGGGCGTCACGGTACAGGTCGGCCCTGCTCCTGCCGAGGAAATTCCCGGAAGGCCGCCGGTCATGTGCGCCGGCTGTCCTCACCGCAGTATCTTTTATGTCCTGAAAAAAATGAAGCTGACGGTACTGGGGGACATCGGCTGTTATACCCTGGGCGCCGTTCCGCCCCTGGGAGCCATCGACACTACGATCTGTATGGGTGCTTCCGTATCGGGCCTTCACGGCTTTGTCAAAGCCGGGGAGGAAGAAAACGCCGGGAAAACCGTAGCCGTCATCGGCGACTCCACTTTCATTCATTCCGGTGTCACCGGCCTGATTAATATTGCTTACAACGAATCAAATTCCACGGTAATTATACTGGATAATTCCATCACCGGCATGACGGGCCATCAACAGAATCCCACCACAGGCCGCAACCTGAAAGGGGACCCCTGTACGAAAATTGACTTGGAGAGCCTCTGCCATGCCGTGGGAATCAAACGGGTACGGGTAGTGGATCCCTACGACATGGAAGCCTGTGAAACGGCCCTCCGGGAAGAGCTCGCCGCGGCGGAGCCTTCCGTCATTATTTCCCGCCGTCCCTGCGCACTGTTAAAATATGTAAAACATCCAGGGCCCATCTGCGCCGATCCGGAAAAGTGTAAGGGCTGCAAGGCTTGTATGAATATCGGCTGCCCTGCCATCAGCATGGAGAACGGAAAGATAAAGATTGACGCCACCCTCTGCGTGGGCTGCGGCGTTTGCAGGCAGCTCTGTAAGTTCGGCGCATTATAAGGAATGGCAGACGAACTTATTCTTCTTGCAAATATTGTGCCTGCGGCCCAGGTTCGCAGGCTACGGAAAGGCATGGTTATATTATGGAAACAAAAAATATTATGATTGTAGGCGTGGGGGGACAGGGCACCCTGCTTGCCAGCAAGCTGCTGGGGCGTCTGCTCCTTGGCCGGGGATATGACGTGAAGGTCAGCGAGGTACACGGCATGAGCCAGCGGGGGGGCAGCGTGGTCACTTATGTCCGCTGGGGAGATAAGGTCTTTTCCCCCATTATAGACAAGGGTCAGGCGGACTGTATTCTTTCCTTCGAGCTGCTGGAAGCGGCCCGCTATACGGAATATTTAAAGCCTGACGGCCAGATTATCGTCAACAGCCAGCAGATCAACCCTATGCCGGTAATTGCCGGCACGGCGTTTTACCCGGAAAATCTGGTTCAGAAAATGGAGGAAATGGGAATTCATGTAGATGCTCTGGATGCCCTCACTCTGGCGGAGGAAGCCGGGAGCAGCAAGGCCGTAAATCTGGTCCTCATGGGCAGACTTTCCAGACACTTTGATTTTACAGAGGCTGAGTGGATGGAAGCGATTGAGCGCAGCGTCCCGCCGAAATTCCTGGAAATGAACAAAAAGGCTTTTGCATCGGGAGCTTCCTGTTAAACTGATACACTTATTGTATTAATCGCCGATTGTGAAACTGCCTGTAAAACATTTTGCTATGATCCAACGTATAGAAAAAGCAGAAGGAGCAAAGACATGGGACAGTATTATCAAAAAAAAATTGAAACTGCAAGCAGAGAACAAATTCTTGCCTGGCAGAACGAACGCCTTGTCAGGCAGGTGCGCCATGTATGGGACAACGTGCCCTATTACCGCGCAAAGATGGAGTCAAAGGGAGTTGCTCCCGAAGATATTCAGAGTGTGGAGGATCTGCACAAGCTGCCGTTTTTGACAAAGGACGATCTACGTGAGGCTTATCCTTACGGCCTGCTGGCAAAACCGCTTAAGGACTGTGTCCGCATTCAGTCTACGTCAGGCACCACCGGCCGCCGGGTAGTGGCCTTTTATACACAACATGATTTGGACCTATGGGAAGACTGCTGTGCCAGGGCCATTATGGCCGCAGGCGGCACCAATGAGGATGTATGTCATATCTGTTATGGCTATGGTCTCTTTACCGGAGGCCCCGGCTTAAACGGCGGCAGCCACAAGGTGGGATGCCTTACTCTCCCCATGTCTTCAGGCAATACGGACCGGCAGCTGCAGTTCATGGTGGACCTGGAAGCTACCATTCTCTGCTGTACCCCTTCCTACGCCGCTTTTTTGGCAGAGAGTATCCAGGAACGGGGACTGCGGGACAAGATCAAATTAAAGGCCGGCATTTTCGGCGCGGAAGCCTGGAGTGAAGAAATGCGCCAGGATATACAGAACAAGCTGGGAATCAAGGCTTACGACATTTACGGACTTACGGAGACCAGCGGTCCCGGTGTTGCCTTCGAGTGCAGTGAACAGACGGGCATGCACATCAACGAGGATCATTTTATTGCGGAAATTATTGACCCTGATACCGGGGAGGTCCTCCCCGAAGGCAGTAAGGGGGAACTGGTATTTACTGCCATTACCAAAGAGGCTTTTCCTCTCCTTCGCTACCGCACCAGAGACATCTGTGTACTCACCAGAGGGAAATGTTCCTGCGGCCGTACCCATATAAAAATGAGCAAGCCCATGGGCAGAAGCGATGATATGCTGATCGTCAAGGGTGTGAATGTCTTCCCGTCCCAGATTGAGACGGTGCTTTTAGAGCAGGGTTACCCCGCAAATTACCAAATCATTGTAGATCGTATTAACAATTCCGATACCCTTGAGGTGATGGTGGAAATGACTCCCGAAAACTTCTCCGATAATCTGGGTAAGATCACGGAAATGGAAAAGGGACTGGTGTCCGCCTTAAAGGCCATGCTGGGCATTTACGCAAAGGTACGGCTGGTGGCGCCCAAGTCCATCACCCGCAGCGAAGGCAAGGCAGTACGCGTCATCGACAAGCGGAAAATTTAACTGACAGGGAATAAAATAACATATTAAATTCACTATGATGCGCCAAACGGCGCAAAAGGAGGCAGATATGACAATACCTCAAATTTCAGTCTTTTTGGAAAATAAGGCCGGGCAGCTTGCGGACATTACCGGCATCCTTTCGGAGAATCAGGTGAACATGCGAGCCATCAACATCGCAGAAACCGCAGATTACGGCGTCCTGCGGCTGATCGTTGACGATTCCTCAAGGGCATCCTCCATTCTGTTGGAACAGGGCTTCATCCTGACCATGACCCCTGTGGTGGGCGTAGCAGTATCCGACACACCGGGAGGCTTAAGCAAGGTTCTCAGCGTAATCTCCCGCGCCGGAATCGACGTGGAATACATGTACTCCGTCTTCGGACAGAAAAACGGGCAGGCCTGCATGATCTTCCGGGTAGCGGACACGGAAGGGCTTTCCGCCGTTCTGGACGAGAACGGAATCGGCACCATCACAGGAGAGGACCTGGGACTGCACTGAAAGTAAAAAAGAGCCCCGTCTACAGCACGCAGCGGGGCCTTTTTTGTCCCTTTAAAAGTATTCCGTCAAAAAACAGGGCTTATGATAAAAGATATGTCCCAGCAGCTCCAGATCCTCCCGCGAATATCCGTATACCCTGCGGATGAACGCCAGCGCGGATACATCTGCCGCACCGATCAGAAATCTGGAAAATTCCGAAATATCCATGTGAATCGCTGCTTTTTCCCCAGCATCACGCCTGACGGACAGTGCTTTCCCTTCTTCAAAGCATACGGTAAAATGAGCATTATTCTCCGCAATCTGACTGTCCAGGATTTCCAGGGTCAGCCTGGCGTTCCCACGGTAGCTTGCCGCCTTCAAAGCCGCCTCCGCATTCACAAAGCGTACCATTCCCAAACTTGCCTCGTTACGTCTGAAAGCCCCCAAGGACCACTCGTCAATCATCGGTTCCAGACAGATCGAGGCAGGCAGCGTAAAAACAATGCTCCTGTGGTCCGCCTGCATGGTTTTGGCCAATGTAAGCAATCCTTCGATTCCCTCCCTGTCCCGAAACACAAAGCGGGAGCAGATCAGACGTTGTTCCCCGCCGTCCTTCTCCTTGCGTTACGCCATATAGCCTGCCGGCATGCCCCCGCACCGTCAGACCTCCTGAGGACTCTCCGCCGATGACGGCATCCGTCTCATTCATCTTCGCGGAGATATGCTTGAATCCCACCGGAACTTCATAGCAGTCTTCTACAAAGCTCTCCGCCACCTTATCCAGCACATGGGTGGTACAGATATTGCGCACGGCCGGTCCTCTCTAGCCTTTATACTTCTCCAGATAATAATACAACAGCACCACACTTTTCTGACCCGCTCCGCCATCTCGGTGTAGCGCTCCACGTCTTCTGTATGCCCCAGCCATTCGGCCAGCGTCAGAAAATGAGACAGCGCCCAGTAATGCAGGAAAGATACCATAGCGCTCTCTCCCCCGCCCAGGTTCAGGCAGTCATCAGTCCGCGCGCAGCTCTTTACACACACCGTCTCGTACACTGTTCCCTGTTGCCCTCGTCCAGCATATAGACGACGCGCACCTCTTCACCCGGCTTCAGGGTCAGATTTTTTTGCAGGCTGCCGCAGTGGTTTCCGCCCTTTTCAAATGAACCGCTGCAGTTTCCCCGGATTACCGCCGCCGGATTACTCTCTGTATGATAGAGCCCCTAAAAAGCATCCCGCATACAGTCAAAACCGTCCGGTTCAAAACTGGCCGTAAAATATTGATAGCCGTCCGGTTCATAAAACAGATCTTCCTCTATAATGCCATCCTCGTATGAGCTTCCCGCACAGTATAGGCTCATCTGGAAATTCTGATTGTCAATGTTAATGGAGTGAAACGAGAACTCCAGATAAGAAAACAGGCTGATGTCCCGCACCCGGTTTTCCGTGTTTTTGATCCGCACATCCCACAGCAGCACATTTTCTCCCCGTGGAATAAACATGGTCTGCGACGCCTCCAGCCCTCTGCAGCGGCACTCGTAAACCGTATAGGACATACCGTGCCGGCAGCGGTAAGCCGCCTCCGTAAAAGGTTTTGCCACCGGCTGCCAGGAGATACTGCAATAATCCCCGTCCTCATTA
The DNA here is from genome assembly GCA_910578815.1 of uncultured Acetatifactor sp. Taxonomy (GTDB): domain Bacteria; phylum Bacillota; class Clostridia; order Lachnospirales; family Lachnospiraceae; genus Acetatifactor. Next base: position 77,108 of record CAJTSE010000011.1, on the reverse strand, counting down.
TCCCTGATATAAATATAGTAGCCAGGGCGGTCCATGGGAATACTGTTGCCGCGGAAACGGCTGATCCTGTGATATTCGGGGCTTTTATAAAAAGCATACCCCCCGCCGTATGGTTGACCACGGCCGCCATATCCTCCACCCCAAGGTAATTGGTCCAGGATGTGGGCAGATCAACCTTTTCTATCACATATTCTCTGTGTTCATTATCAAAATGTCCGTACTGCATAATAATCCTCCATTTTTGATGCAAGATAAGCTTGTTCACCTTACGGTAAGTATATCCGACCTGCTCGAAAGACGGAATTGTCATAGTTGTGCTTTCTTATCCGATTTTGTCATCCTCACATAAACTGCTTGTAAAGATGCCGAATTGTGTTAAGATTATAATCAGAAGCAAAAGGTGTCTGCCGGAATCGGCAGGAAATCAACATTTAGGGAGATACTTATGAAGATCATCAGGGCAAAGGATTACAACGACATGAGCCGCAAGGCCGCAAACATCATCTCTGCGCAGGTTATTTTAAAACCGGACTGCGTTCTGGGGCTTGCCACCGGCTCTACGCCCCTTGGCACATACGAGCAGCTGGTCGAGGGATTTAACAGGGGTGACCTGGACTTCTCGCGTGTCACTACGGTTAATCTTGACGAATATTGCGGACTGCCGGAGGAAAACGAGCAGAGCTACCATTACTTCATGCGCCAAAACCTTTTTCGCCATATCAACATTCCGGAGGATCATACATTTGTGCCGGATGGCATGGAGGCTGACAGTACTCTTGCCTGTCAGGCCCACGAAGACATTATTCGAAAACTGGGCGGTATTGATATACAGCTGTTAGGACTTGGAAACAACGGCCACATCGGTTTTAATGAACCGGGTCCCGTCTTTGAAAAGGAAACCCATCCGGTGGATCTGACCGAGAGTACGATTCGTGCCAATGCCCGCTTCTTTGAACGGATTGAGCAGGTGCCAACACGGGCCTATACCATGGGCATCAAGACCATCATGCAGGCCCGCAGAATCCTGATTATCGTCAGCGGCTCCGGCAAGGCGGATATTGTGGCCAGGGCCTTCTGGGGACCGGTCACGCCGCAGGTCCCGGCTTCCATTCTCCAGCTGCATCCGGACGTGACGCTGGTAGCTGACGAAGAAGCCCTGGCAGACGCACCCTTATAATCATTACCCGGCAGCAACTATTGTTCTGCGGGCAAAAGCTCAGCATGCAGGAGCAGTTCAACGAGCAAAAGTAACTGGCAAATAAGCACAGACAGTGAGGACAACAGATGATTATTCAAAACGGCCTTGTCTTTCGGGGAAAAGAAGGATTTAAAGAAGATACTCTCTATATAGAAAACGGTCGCTTCGTCGAAGCAGCAAGCGGGAACGTGGTTGACGCCGCTGGCTGCTATGTGATTCCCGGTCTGGTGGATGTACACTTTCACGGGGCTGTGGGAAAAGATTTGTGTGATGCGGATCCCAATGGACTTGCCGCCATTGCGACATATGAACGGGCAAACGGCATTACCTCCATCTGTCCCGCTACCATGACCCTGAGTGCCGAATCCCTGCGGCAGATCTGCCGCAGCGCAGCCCTTTATTCCGAAACAAACCGCGCCAAGTTGCAGGAGGAACCGTGTCCGGCGGCAGCCGGGCAGACGAACGGCGCTCGTCCGAGCGGCGCGCGGCTTATGGGCCTTCATCTGGAGGGTCCGTTTATCGCTCCCGAAAAAAAGGGCGCTCAAAACCCGGAATATATCATTCCGCCATCTATCGAGCTTTTGGATGAACTGCTGGAAGCATCCTGCGGGCTGGTAAAGCTGATCACGATTGCGCCCGAAATCTCCCCAGCGATGGCGTTTATTCCAAAGGCTGCGGAAAGAGGCATACACGTATCCGTGGGGCATACTGCCTGCGATTACGACACCGCCGCACAGGCTTTCGCCCTGGGCGCGGATCACCTGACACACACCTGCAACGCCATGCCTCCCTTGTCCCACCGCGCTCCGGGGCCCATCGCCGCCGGATATATGGCAGACCATGTTTTTGCCGAAGTCATCTGTGACGGCATACATGTACACCCTGCTATGGTCAAGGGACTGTTACGGCTGTTCGGCGAAGACCGCGTGGTCTTTATCAGTGACAGTATGCGCGCCGCAGGCATGCCGGACGGCATCTATGATCTGGGCGGTCTTGACGTAAGTGTGTCAGGTGCCTATGCAAGGCTTGCCGACGGCACCATTGCCGGCTCCGTTTCCAATCTCATGCAGTGCGTAAGGCAGGCCGTCTCCATGGGAATTCCTTTAGAGACAGCCGTCACCTGCGCCACCATAAATCCCGCCCGCTCTATCGGCATCGACAGGCAGGTGGGAAGTCTGGAAATCGGAAAATACGCAGACTGCGTACTGCTTGACAAAAATACCCTGGAGATCAGACAGGTTTTGAGCTGATCTCCGGGGGAAAACCCCTCTGCGGTCCGTTTTTTACAGACTGGTAATCGGCAGTTCCATCTCGGCTTTCATGCTGACAAACCCATACTTCTCATACAGCGGCCGCCCCATGGCCGTTGCTTCCAGCCCGATGTGCATAATTCCCCGGTCCCTTGCCGCCTTCACCAGTATATCCAAAGTCCGCCAGGCAATTCCCTGCCTGCGATACTCCGGCGCAGTGTACATGTTCATAATATATGCCTTTTTCCCACTGGGATTGTGACAGGTAGGCAATACCTGATAAAAACTTACGCCGCCTGCGCCGATTACCTTTTCCTTATCGTATACCAGATATGCTATATGTTCTCCTGTTTTCACGGCCTGCATATAGTACTCACGGGACTCTCTCTCCACCTCCGGCAGCTCAGCATCCTCCGACAGCTGATTTGCCGCCCGCAATACAATCATTCTTGTTTTCACCAGCTGCGCTATATCATCTACCGTTGCAAGCTTAAATTCAAAAATACGATCACCTCTTCCTCCATCATTGTGAAAAGAACTGACGGTTGCTGTAGAAAAATACCGGACACTGATTTCTCCCAGGCGATACCGGGCATCCCCTTTTGTCTGCCACTGGGTCTTTTGCTCCCGGTCATAGTACGAAACAGTTGTCACACAGTACTCTCCCTGCTCATAGCCGTACCCGTCCCCGGAATCCTCATACAGCTCGAAGCAGCCGTCCGCTCCCGCATACACCCACAGGCAGATGTCCCTTCCTTCCATGCAGGCAGTGCTATCTCCCGGCTCCATTGTCGGTATGACCGCACCCGCTTTTGCAAAAACAGGTATTCTCTCAAGACTTAATTCCACGGTGATTTCCTGCCCTCCCGTATACCTTTGGCCGGTGTGGAAGTCATACCAGTCTGTCCCTTCCGGGAGATATACCTTCCACACCCTTGGAGGAACGTCAACCGGAACACTGTTTTTCCGATAAAGGATCGGCTCTGTCACCGGACAAATCATCAGCGCAGGGCCAAACATATATTGCCCGGAAATCTCTGCCGCCTTTGCATCCTCCGGAAAGTCATAGAGCAGGGGTCTCATGATCAGACTGTCCTTTCTCCACACTGCCCCCGCCAAAGAGTAAATATACGGAAGCAGCCGGTATCGAAGCTGCGCCGCATTGTACAGGGCATCGTAAAAAGGCTCTCCTGGCTTGCCAAACTGCCATGGCTCCCGCGGACAGTCCGTGCCGTGGCTCCTGAATATAGGCAGGAACACGCCGTATTGAAACCATCTTACATACAGCTCCCGATAACCCAGGTCCGCCAAACCATGATCATAATCGCCGTTCCAATACCATTGCTCCCCTCTTTTTACAAAAAATGCCCCAATATCCAGGGTCCAGTAGGGCAGCCCGCTGGCACAGAACTGCAGCCCTGCTGCCACCTGCCTTTTTAAGGTCTCCCAGCTGGCAGAAATATCTCCCGACCATAATATGGCCCCGTATTTCTGGCAGCCTGCATATCCGCTGCGAGTCAGGTTTACCACGCGCTTCTCCTGGGTCACGCTCCTTTGGCCCTCGTAAATCCCTTTTGATTGGTATAGCCCAAATGCGTTGGTTTTTTCCAAAGGCATCACTTTTCCTGCTTCTTCCACAAAGTTCCGATACATTTCTCCTGCGGGGGGCTTCCTCGTCCGCTCCCACTCCGGCGTCACCGGCTCGCTGGAGTCCGTCCACCAGGCATCAACGCCATGCCGAAATAAACCTCTCTCCGCCTGCCGCCAGTACATTTCACGGCCTTCCCTAAAGAATGCGTTAAAAATATTACTGTTGGGCAGCAATAAGCCGGCTTCCGCAAGCTCCCTGTAATTCTCGCTTTTCTCATCCATATGAGGCCAGATGGACAGCATGAAATGCACATCCATTCCATGCAGGGTGCGAATCATTTCCCCAGGGTCCGGGAAACGCTCTTCGTCAAAGGTCTTCTGCCCCCACAGATTCCCCTTCCAGGACATCCAATCCAATATGATTCCATCCACAGGGAAAGCAGCCTCCCGGAACTTTTCCGCAGTATAAACAATCTCATCCGCAGTTTCATACCGCTCTCTGGACTGCAGGTAGCCGAACACCCATTTCGGCAGCATGGCGGCCTTTCCCGTCAGCCTGCGGTATCCCCTGACCACCTCTTTCATGTTTCCAGCCAGAAAAAAGTAATCCAGATACTCGTCCGCCTCCGTGTACAAACAGGACCCATACTGTGTATCCTCAAAAATTGCCGGTCCCTGAGTGGAAAGCAGGATCCCGTATCCCCTGTCGGACAAAAATATCGGGATCGCTATCTTTAAATTGCCCTGATGCAGATACTGTGTGGTATGCCGCAGATTCCATATCCCTTCTTCCGCCTGTCCCAGCCCGTAAAGGACCTCATCCCCAGTGAAATCAAAAGAAACTTTTGTATGATACAGCTTTCTGTCAAATTCTCTTTCCGCCTCCCGGATCCTGCGCTTTACGCCGTCCGGAGTAGTTATTTCCTCTACTTTCGCCTTTCCCCCTGCCACCGTCCGGTAAGAGTCAAATGCCTCTACTATCTTGCTCTCCTGCAAAGCCTCCCGCAATAACAGCTTCCCGTCCTTATCTTCATACCTGACGGAACCACTCATGCGGTCAATTTTTACTGTCAGGGAATTGGTCCGTATCCAAATATCCTGCCCCTCTTCCCCATACTCCCAGGGTACGCTGCCGGACAGGTCCTCAAACGCCTCTCCCTGCCGTACCGGAAAGGCACCGCTTTCGGTATAAGAAACCCTGATTATGCCCGCTGTCTGGGGAACAATCCTGATAATCCCCGACTCCTGCTCCAGAATTAGCCCCTTCCCCGTCCGGTATACTTTTTTGATTTCCCTGCTTTTCCGCTTTTGTACCTCCAGCATAATGCGATCCCCCAAATATTTTCTGCTGTGATTTATCTCATTCCAAAACCAACTGCATCTTTCCCCAAGCTGCTCTTCATTATGGAATTTCCGGCCTTCGCAGTTATTTATATTTTTCCAAATCCTTTTCACAGCTCTGTATCAATCCTAAAATCTGAGCGGCGTCCTGGGCACATTTCATATCCTTCATCCCCACGTAATACGCCGCAAACAGGATTTCAATGCACTCCATCACACAGGGAATTGCCGCCTTTTCGCCCTTCGTAAGCGGGCTGATACCCTCATAGGCGCAGGTCACGGCCTGAACGTTTCCCAGCCATTCCTCCTTTGTGAGCGGCTCTTCAGTTTCTTCCGCCAATAAACCTGCCAGAAAATAGCAGACATCAAATATTCTGATATTTCGCTGGCTCAAATCAAAATCAATGTACCCTGACAGATTTCCCTCATGGAATAAGAAATTGCCGAAATGTACATCTCTGTGAATCAGCTGCTTTGGCAGATCATCATAGATCCGCCCCAGAGATTCCGCCGCTTTTTGATATTCTTCCTTCCCAACAATCTGCCATTCATTTTTCTCCAAATTCTCCCTGATCCATCCCTGCATCTCCCCAAGCAGACTGTTGTCCCAGAAATCCATTTCCTTCTCACACCGTAAAAATGCCTGATGCAGACGGGCCATGGCAGCTCCCATTTTTCGGGCAGCCGCTTCATCCCTAAGATCCACAATATTGCTTCCCGGCAGTTTTCTGGTGGCAAGAAAATATTGTCCCGCCTGTGCCACATATTTTTCACCGGTTTTGGCAGAAAGTATTTCTGCCACAGGAATATTGCAGCTTCTGAGAATCGTCAATATCTTTATGTTTCGCTCCATCTGCTGCAGGTCGTCATAAACTTTTATAATCCAGGAGTCATTGACCTCCCATGCGGTGGAATACACCTGTGATAATCTGCCATCCTCAATTCCCCATTGTGGCAGAATCTGCCTTAATATCTCTTCCATAAAAAGCCTCCCTTATTTTTCTCATTTCTCTCCATACATTGTCCCCGTAGTTGCTCACCAGCACGGAAATCAGCCCGTTATTGGGATTGTATTCCGAAATGAAGCTTACTCCCGGATCGCAGCCCTGAAAATATGCAATATCCCGGCCGCCGGGACAGTCAATGATCCACATGCCGTAACCATAAAAGCCTTCCTCCGGGTCCGTACCGTCCCCGCTCTGCTTGCTGAGCATATCCGAAACCATTTCCTTTGACAGCAGCTTTCCCGCCGCCAAACCGTTCCAGAAATTTGCAATATCCCTGACTGTAATAAAAGCTCCGCCTGCTCCCGTCCCCTTCGCGTCCACGGAAAAGATATTCGTGCGGTAATCCGCCGTATGATCACAATAAATATAGGAATTGGCACATTTCGCTGGCAGCCTGTCCAGCTCGAAATAACCTGTAGATTCCATTCCGCATACGTCGAACACATTTGCTTTCAGGTATTGATCAAAATACATTCCGCTCACCTTTTCCAGTACACTTGCAAGCAGTACATAACCGGTATTGTTATACTGAAACCTCTCACCTTTGGGGTACATCATTGGCTTGTGAATAAACAGCGGAAACAAATCATTGTTATGCCGGATTTTATAGTTGGGATAATCCGTCCACAGCTCTTCATATTCATCCATAATGCTTTCATCAAAATAATCCGGAACGCCGGATGTATGAGTTAAAAGCTGCTTTATGGTAATGTCCCTTTCAATCCGGTTCCATTCAATGTCCAGAAGCTTTCCCAGGGTATCGTCAAACTTTATTTTCCCCTGCTCAATTAACTGCAGGATTCCCACGGCAACAAATGCTTTCCCTGCTGATGCGCTTGCAAATCTGGTATCCGGCGTGTTGGAGATTTCATTAGCCAGATCTGCAAAGCCGCGGGCACTTTCATATATAATTTTGTCCCTTTGGACGATGTAAATATTTCCCCTAAAATTTTCATCCAGAATTTGTTCCATATCCATTTTTGTCGCTCCTCTTGCCAGATCAGTCAGTGCAGAAATCAACCTCCCACAGAAAGCTGCGAGTTTTTGATCCTGGCGGCATTCACCAACTATACTTGTAAGCACAGCGGCTTGACCCATTCCTCAGCGGTCAAAACCTGCTTGCAGGAATAAAAGGACAGATCAGACGTCCGCCTTTCGAAACAGCAGATGCTGGAAAAAAGCAATGTCCCGATATATATCCATCTGACAGGTTTTCATCTCCAGCTCCAGCATATTGTCATACCATTCTTTTGAAGATTTCACATCATTATTGGAAGACAGCGCAAAAAAGGTGCGGATACCATATCTGTTTTCCAATGACAAGCCCCTCTGTTTACACCGATCAATCAGATATTCATTGCTGTAAGTATCGCGGCTGCCAAACATTGTATCGGCATTGTCACTGTAGCTCAAAAGCTCCAGCGCTGCCTCCGGAGCATCCGAAAAGACCGCACTTGCCAGAATGCGCCCCGGCAGATTATGTTTCACAATCGACAGCATACCGCCTGATTTCAACACTCTTGCCAGCTCCTGTAATATTTGCTCTTTATCCGGAACATACTCCAGCACATTGTGACAGATCACAAGGTCAAAGGATCCGTCCCCCCACTGCCGCAGCGTTTCGATTCCACCCTGGACATAATCCACTCCACCCTGAACACAATCCTGATCACAGCCGGCCGGCAGCTTTAAGCAAAGCATTTCCTCGTTGGGTTCCACTGCCGTTACCTTGTGGTGCTGTGCGTAATGACCGGCCGTAACACAAAATCCCGCTCCAAAATCAAGGATGTCAAGCGATGGTTTCTCAGGCAGGGAAAGCTGGCGGTATATCATATCATAAAACATCTTTCCCCAGGGCTTTTCTACCATCTGACGGTAATCATTGATTGTTGATGGCATATTTTTTCCTCCTTTTAATGGCAACAGACTATAAAACGCATATCCTGCAGGTACCGCCCTGCCGGAATCACTGCCTCGAATAAGGTCATTGGATGGCCATTCGGCCGTTCCCTGCCTCGATTAAGGTTATTATACCATATCAGCAGGAAATCAAGCGCGAACGCAGTGCGCATTTGATTTCACCTGATATGGTAACGAAAGAATCTTTAAGCGCAAAGCGCGACAGACGCGCAGCGGCTGGATTCTTGAGTGTATTATACCATATCTTGCTGCGTACTGTTAAATACAGAAACAAAATATTTGACAAATTCTGCATTTTAATAAAACAGTCAAAAAGTGCGCTGCACCAAATTATATTGATCTGAGTGCTGTTATTTCGTATAATCAAATTGTAACAGGAAAATACAAAAATATAAGCACCGGGAGAAAACACTATGGCAAACATAACCGTTAAATATTTTTCAAACTGCTTGATGAGACAAACTACATTTGAAATGTATCTTCCGAACGATATGCGTACCGATCTGCCGTGGGAACAGCAGGACGACGCCTATCGAAAACGTCCGATGAAAACGCTGTTCCTGCTGCATGGTTTTACGGGAAGCGCAGGGAACTATGTACCGGAATACCTTTCGGAACGGTATCATTTTGCAGTGATCGCTCCAAACGGAGAGAACAGCTTCTGGCTTGACGGTATTTCTACAGGACATAAATTCTGTACCCTGCTGGGCTGCGAAATACCCGAATATGTACGTAAGACCTTCGGACTGGCGAAAACTGCCGAGGACACCTGCATTATAGGCCTTTCAATGGGCGGATTTGGCGCGCTGCATACAGGTCTTGCCTACCCCGAACAATTTAGCAGAATCGGGGCTATGTCTTCTGCTCTAATTGTTCATGAAGTGGCAGGCATGAAACCCGGCATCGGAAATAATGTTGCAAATTATGAGTATTACCGAGAGTGCTTTGGCGAGCCCGGTGAAGTACTGAAAAGTAAGAACAATCCGGAAACACTTGTGGATCAGCTTATGACAGAACATAAAAAGATTCCTGAAATCTATATGTGCTGTGGCACGGAGGACTTCCTTCTGGAAAACAACCGTGAATTTCATCGTTTTCTGGAAAGCAGAAACGTCCCCCACCAATACTTTGAAAGCAGCGGTAATCATGATATGCAGTTCTGGAGCGAGTACACAGAAAGAATTGTAGAATGGATGTTTGTTAACTCCAGCATGTAACTTTATCTGTCGGCTGCAGTGCGATTTCCCCTTGTAAACAAGACATAAAAAATGGCGGTTTTCTGCTGGTTTTACAACAGCTCCCGCCATTTTTTCATGCTTTTTCTTAACTGGAGATAGGGGGACTCGAACCCCTGACCTATGCGTTGCGAACGCATCGCTCTCCCAACTGAGCTATATCCCCATATTCCGGCCGTTTCACTGCCAGATCGGCTTTCATTATAACTCTTTTTACCTCTCAGGGCAACTGTTTTTCCCGTTTATTTTTCATTTTGTTTATTTTACATTTTTCATTATGAGCGCTTTTTGAACTTTTCCACTTTCAATGTATATTTCGCCGTTTTCACTTCAGCCTGCACTTTTTCTCATGCTTCAACGCGCTCTTCTCTTGCAATGCTCTCCTGATTTCTATATAATGGATGAAAAGACAATTTATGTTTGCGCCCGCAGGAAGCAAAGGGTGCGGCAAGAATGGAGGATGCAATGAAATATGGTTTTTTCGATGATTCCAACCGGGAGTATGTAATCACCACTCCTAAGACTCCCCTGCCCTGGATCAACTATCTGGGATGTAACCAGTTCTTCAGCCTGATCTCCAACACCTGCGGCGGCTATACCTTTTACCGGGATGCCAAGCTGCTGCGGCTGACCCGCTACCGTTATAATGATGTCCCCACGGACAGTAATGGTAAATATTTTTACATAAAGGAAGGCAATAACGTTTGGAATCCCGGCTGGCAGCCCACAAAAACGGAGCTGGACAGCTATGAATGCCGCCACGGCATTGGCTACAGCCGCTTTACTTCCTCCAAGAACAATCTGAAGGCCTCCCTGCTTTCCTTTGTTCCCATGAATGATAACTGTGAGATACAGAAACTGACCTTTACCAACGAATCCTCTGCCGCCAAAACCTTTTCCGTGTTTTCCTATGTAGAATGGTGCCTCTGGAACGCAGATGACGATATGAAAAACTTCCAGCGGAATTTCAGCATCGGCGAGGTAGAAGTAGTTGGCTCCACCATCTTTCACAAGACCGAGTACCGGGAGCGCCGCAATCATTATGCGTTTTACTCCGTAAACGCTTCCGTGGCCGGCTTTGACACCATCCGCGAGGACTTTCTGGGCGCATACCGGGGTGCTGATAACCCCCAGGCAGTAGAAAACGGCGCCTGCACCAACTCCATGGCAAGCGGCTGGGCACCCATCGCCTCTCATCAGCTGGAGGTAACCCTTGCTCCCGGCGAGAGCAAGACCTATATCTTTGTGCTGGGTTACATTGAGAATGCCGAAGAGGACAAATGGGAATCCCACGGCGTCATCAACAAAACCAAGGCCTGGGAAATGCTGAAAAAATATGATTCCGAGGAAGGGGTGGATAAGGCGTTTACCGAGCTAAAAGCATACTGGCAACAGCTCCTTGCACGATACAGCGTAGAATCCGGGGACGAAAAGGTAAACAGAATGGTAAATATCTGGAACCAGTATCAGTGCATGGTAACCTTTAACATGTCCCGCTCCGCCTCCTATTATGAATCCGGTATTGGCCGGGGTATGGGCTTCCGCGACTCCTGTCAGGACCTGCTGGGCTTTGTACACCTGATCCCCGACCGGGCAAGGGAACGGATTATTGACATTGCTTCCACTCAGTTCCAGGATGGCAGCGCATACCATCAATATCAGCCTCTGACCAAGAAGGGGAATTCCGACATCGGCAGCGGCTTTAATGACGATCCTCTGTGGCTCATTGCCGGCACTTCCGCATATGTACGCGAAACCGGGGATACTTCCATCCTGACGGAAAACGTTCCCTTTGACAACGATATGAGCGTGGCGGCCCCCCTGATGAACCACTTAAAACGCTCCTTTGATTATACCGTGAATCACAAGGGGCCTCATGGCCTGCCTCTGATCGGTCGGGCGGACTGGAATGACTGCCTGAACTTAAACTGCTTCTCCGCTCACCCCGGCGAGTCCTTCCAGACCTTCGGTCCCAGCGAAGGTCCTGTAGCGGAATCCGTATTCATTGCCGGCATGTTTGTCAAATATGGGGAGGAATATGCCCAGCTCTGTGAGCTCATGAGCGATAAAGACGAGGCCGCAAGGGCACGGAAAGAAGTTGCCGCCATGTACGACACCATCCTGGCCCAAGGCTGGGACGGGGACTGGTTCCTTCGGGCCTACGACGCCTACAGCCACAAGATAGGCTCCAAAGAGTGTAAGGAAGGGCAGATCTACATTGAGCCTCAAGGATTCTGTGTGCTGGCCGGTGTGGGCGTCAAAGAAGGGCTTGCACAGCGTGCCCTGGATTCCGTGAAGGAACGTCTGGACACCAAATACGGCGTTATGATCCTGCAGCCTGCTTACACCGAGTATCATCTGGAGCTGGGCGAAGTTTCCTCCTATCCCCCCGGATACAAGGAAAACGCCGGTATCTTCTGCCATAATAATCCCTGGGTATCTATTGCGGAGACCGTAATCGGCAGAGGCGACAGAGCCTTTGACATTTATAAGAAGACCTGTCCGGCCTACATTGAGGACATCAGTGAAATCCACCGCACGGAGCCTTACGTTTACTCCCAGATGGTGGCGGGGCGGGACGCAAAGTTCCATGGAGAAGCCAAGAACAGCTGGCTCACCGGTACGGCAGCCTGGACCTTTGTCAATGTCTCCCAATATATTTTAGGCGTATACCCTACCCACAACGGGCTTTCCGTGAATCCCTGTGTGCCGGAGGGCTTTGGCGATTTCAGCATCACCAGAAAATTCCGGGAGGGGACCTATCATATTCAGGTGAAAAATCCCGGCAATGTGCAGAAGGGTGTGGTCTCCATGACCGTGGACGGCAAGACCGTAGAAGGACATATCATCCCTTATGAAAAAGGTAAAACGGACATAAATGTGGTCATTACCATGGGCTGACCTGCCTCCTGCCGACAAAAAACAGCATCTTCCGGTGCATGATTCACAGAAGCAAAATGAGAGGCATCTGCCTCTCATTTTACTATCCTTCTTAGGCCGGGACACAAAAGTCCACTGCTTACCGGCACCGGCAGGAATCGTCGCCTTATCATTCAAAATATGTATGAACAACAGCTTATGCGGTGAAAATATATTACAAAATTACAGGAGGTAACATCCATGAACACAACCTTAAAGATACTGTTTTATGACACAAAAAGCTATGACCGGGACTCTTTTCAGGAAGCCCTTTCGAGCTTTTTCGGCATCGAGATCGAATACACAAAATCCGATCTGGATCCCCGAACAGCAGCACTTGCCGAGGGCTTTGACGCTGTCTGCGCCTTTGTCAGCTCAGACATCGGCACAAAGACTGTAGAAATACTGCATCAAAAGGGCATCCGGCTGATCCTGATGCGCTGTGCAGGCTTCAACAACGTGGACCTGGAGACTGCAAAAAAGTATGACATTCGTGTCATGCGTGTTCCCGGCTATTCTCCGGAAGCCGTGGCAGAGCACGCCATGGCTCTGGCTCTGGCCGCCAACCGCAGACTGCACAAGGCCTATAATAAAGTGCGTGAAAATGACTTCAGCTTAAGCGGTCTCATGGGCTTCAACTTTTACGAGAAAACGGCAGGCATTATCGGCACAGGAAAAATCGGCGCCGCCATGTGCCGCATCTGCCAGGGTTTTGGTATGAAGGTTATTGCCTTTGATGTGTATGAGAATCCGGAGCTGAAGGGATTTGTGGAATACGTTTCCCTGGAAAAGCTGCTGTCTGACAGCGATGTCATTTCTCTGCACTGTCCTCTTATGGACTCTACCTATCATCTGATCAATATTGACACTATTCGTCAGATGAAGGATGGCGTTATTTTGGTAAATACCTCCCGCGGGGCGCTGGTAAAAACGGATGATCTCATTGAGGGAATCCGCATGCACAAGTTTGCCGGTGTGGGGCTGGATGTATATGAGGAAGAAACCAATAATGTATTTGAGGACCGCTCCGATGAAATACTGGAACATTCTACCACTGCAAGACTTCTTTCCTTCCCTAACGTAATGATTACCTCTCACCAAGGCTTTTTTACCAGGGAGGCATTAAACGCCATAGCTGAAACCACACTGCAGAATGCTGATGACTTTATCGCAGGTCGTGAAAGCACCAATGATATATAATTCATTCAAATAAAATACTGTCCCGCCGTATTCATGAATCACTTGCTGTATTTCCGGCCGGAGCTCATTAGGATGCTTCTCCTATTCAGTCTCTTGGCCGGAATACAGTTTCATTTTAGAACCTATCATTCTTTGGGTAATCCGGCCTTCATTTTTTCTTGCACAGATTAGATAAATTCATCAAAATTTTAAAGACTTTCGCTTTCATCGAACTGACTATGTGTTTTCTACAATATTATTCAGCCATACTCCCTTCTTTACCAAGATAAAGCCAATGGTACATTTAATCAGATCCAGCAGCTGACAGCTTAAATACAGGGGCACAATGGGAAGATTCGTAAAACGGCTCAGCACAAAGGCAAAGGGTGTGGTCACACACCAGAGGAAAACACTGTCAAAGAGGAAGGTCACAATGGTCTTGCCCCCCGTCCGCAGAGTGAAGTAAGTAGTGTGCATAAAAGCCCAAATAGGCATACAGCAGGCAGCCACCCGCAGCAGGCTGGCCGCCAGCGCAGGTACCTGCGGAAATCCGCTGGTATCATAGAACTTCGGAAACATGGGCGCCAGCAGAAACAGAACTGCACCAAACCCCAGACAGGAAAGGACGGCAAAAGTAATAAGTCTGGCATCCGTTTCCTTCGCCTCTTCCATCTTTCCGGCCCCTAAGAGCTGCCCCACTATAATAGCAATGGCACTTCCCATGGACATAAACACCACGTTAAACAAGTTGGAAATGGTGGTGGAAATATTCAGTGCCGCCAGGGCCTCCAATCCCCGCATGGAGTAGCACTGATTCAAAACTGCCATGCCTGCTGCCCACAAAATCTCATTAATCATCAGCGGCGTCCCTTTACAGATAATCTTACCTGCAAGGTTTACCGGTACCTTTAACTCACGATATGCTCCCCGAATAAAGGGCATTTGCGCGGCATGAGTATGGGTCCAGAAAATAACGATTAATGCCTGCACATATCTGGAAATCACCGTAGCCACGGCAGCACCTGCCACTCCCAGCATGGGAAAGCCAAGTTTACCGAAAATCAACAGATAATTTAACACCAGATTCACACATACCGCTGCCACTCCTGCCACCATGGGTATTTTGGTCTCCCCGCATTCGCGCAGAGTACTGGCATAAATTTCTTCCACCGCAAAAGGCAGCAGCCCCGTAAGCATCACCAGCAAATATTGCTTCCCGTAGCCAAGGGTAGCCTCCAGCTCCACGTCCTGCCCCTCTCCGTGAAGATACAGCAGGATCAGGTTGTCTCCCTGAAACAGTAAGAGCAAAATTCCTAAAAGTAAAAGTAACAGACAAATATACAGTTTAAAGCGAAAGGTATGCTGTACCCCCTTGTTATCCTTGCAGCCATAAAACTGGGCACCAAAAATACCAGCCCCGGAAATGGCTCCGAAAATAGCGAGGTTAAACACCAGCAACAGCTGATTGACGATGGCAATGCCCGTCATCTGCTCCGTACCCACCCGGCCCACCATGATATTATCCAGCAGGCTTACAAAATTTGTAATGCCGTTCTGAATCACAATCGGCACCGCCACTCCCAGCACCATGGCGTAAAAATTTTTATCTCCAAACAGTCTCTTTATATTCATTTTCACAATACCTCTTGTAAGCCTTCTCATTTACACAGCAAGGTTTATTCTACACCATGCGGCGTTTCCTGTCCATCGGTTTTCCCGATTATGCTTAGCTTCATGTTACAGTTCAGCCTGGCGGCCGCCTGTTACCCCATGCCCCGAAGCTGCACTTCCTCAAGATAGCTCTTCATTATTTCCAGGATCTTCGTCATGTCATCTTCCGGGAAAGCGTCAAATCCCGCCTGTATCACATTCTCATCCTCCCTGAAGGACTGCAGATAATAGGCTCGGCTGCCCCCCAGCAGCCGTCCGATGGCGGCAAATTCCGAAACGGTATGAAGCCCCTGCACCACGGTGGTTCGAAACTCATAGGGAATATTACAGTTCTTTAAGATACCGATACTTTCTTCTATCCTGGAAAAATCCAATCCGGGACAGCCGGCCGCTTTTGCATAATTTTCAGGCGACGCCTTTATATCCATGGCCACATAATCCGGCAGCCCCTCCGCAAGAAGCCGCCGCAGCGTTTTCGGTTCATAGCCGTTGGTATCCAGCTTTACAAGGTATCCCAGCGCCTTCAGCTTTTTCATAAAATCCGCCAGATCCGGCTGCAGCGTGGGCTCCCCGCCTGTAATACATACTCCCTCCAGTATCCCCTGCCGCTTTTTTAAATGAGCCAGCACCTCTTCCTCCGGGATCAGGGGCTGCGCTTCCGGCTTATGCACCAGCTCCCCATTGTGGCAAAAAGGACAGCGAAAGTTACAGCCACCGGTAAAAACGGTGGCTGCAACATGTCCCGGATAATCCAATAATGTTGTCTTGTTAAATCCGTGAATCCTCATTTCCTCTTACCTGCCTGCTTCGCCTTGCCTTTCGCTGCGGAAGCCTTCTTGGTCTTCTCTTTCTTCTTACCGCTGCTTTCCGCCGCATTTTTTGTTCCCTTCTTGCTACTTTCCGCTGAGCCCTTCCCTTTCTGCTTCTTGCCTTTCCCTGCAGCTTTGGATTCCTTCTGTACCTTTACCTTTTTGGGTGTCCTTCCGTAAAGCTCCGACATCTCCCGGATTTCCAGCGCCAGCTCCTTGGTAAACGCCCCTCGTTTCATCCGCCAGGTCCAGTTTCCGCCCAGCGTAGAAGGGATATTAATCCGAGCTTCCGAACCCAGCCCCAGATAATCCTGCATGGGAATCACCGCCAGATTGGCAACACAGGAAAGCGCTGCCCTGATAAATTCCCACTTAATCTCTTCTTTACTGCTGCATTTCCCCAAATTCAAATAACGGCTGCAGAACTCCCTGTCCGCCTCCGGAAGCTGCTCATACCAGCCCAAAGTCGTATCATTGTCATGAGTTCCAGTGTAGGCAACGGCATTCCGTATATAATTATGAGGCAGATAATCGCTGTCCTCCCTGGAGTCAAAGGCAAACTGCAGCACCTTCATACCGGGATACCCGGTACGCTTTACTAATTCTAACACAGACGGGGTCAAAAAGCCAAGATCTTCCGCAATGACTTCCCTTTCACCCAGCCTTTTCTTCATAGTCTCAAAAAGAGAGTCCCCCGGCCCTGGCTCCCACTCACCGATCTCCGCGGTTTTCATGCCTGCAGGAATAGAATAGTAAGCATCGAAGGCTCTGAAATGGTCTATGCGGACCACGTCATACATTTTAAAGCAGGCCTCCAGCCGCTTCATCCACCACTCATAACCCGTCTTTTTATGATAATCCCAGCGGTACAGAGGATTTCCCCAAAGCTGTCCCGTGGCGGAAAATGCGTCCGGCGGGCAGCCTGCTACAGCTGTGGGATTACAGTCCTCATCAAACTGGAAGAGCTCCGGATTCGCCCAGGCATCAGAGCTGTCAAAGGCCACATAAATGGGAATGTCGCCGATAATCTTCACGCCCTTGCGGTTTGCGTATGCCTTCAGCTTCTCCCACTGCACGCGGAACAGATACTGCTGGAACTGATAGAACTCTATCTCCTGCGCAAATTTTTTACGATATTTCTCCAGGGCCTCAGGCCTGCGGGTCTTAATCTCTTCGTCCCATTCCACCCAGCACACATTGCCAAAGGAATTTTTCACCGCCATATACAGCGCATAATCGTCCAGCCAGTAGGCATTATCCTTTACAAAAATCCGAAACGCCGGCTCCTTTGCAATCTTGCTGTTCTTCCATGCCTCTTCCAGAAGCAGGAAGCGGTTCTCATATATTTTGGCATAATCCACATATTCCTCATTGTCCCCAAAGTCATAGGCGGCACATTGCTGCTTTGAGATATAGCCTCGTTCCACCAGGTCATCCGGGTCAATAAAGTACGGATTACCCGCAAAGGTAGAAAAGGACTGATAGGGTGAGTCCCCATAGCTTGTAGGCCCCAGGGGCAGTATCTGCCAATAGGACTGCCCTGCTTTTTTCAGCTTATCAACAAAGTCATATGCCTCTTTTGAAAAACATCCGATTCCGTATGCCGACGGCAGACTGGAAATCGGCAGTAACACACCGCTTGCTCTCATGGCTACCCCTCTTATTTCTTATTTCTTTTTCCTTTTCCCAATACAATCAGCACCGCGCCCACTACCGCCAAAACCACAGCGCAGACCACGCCGATCAAAACAATGTTTACACTCTCCTTCTCCGTGGGCTCAGATACAGCCGGCGCATTCTCATCCTGTCCGTCTTCTTCAGAAGCCGGCTGCTCCACCACGGGCACGCTGTCGTCCTGAATCAGAACCATAGCAGAGATGGGCGCAACGCTTACCTTCCCTGAAACTCCTTCCAGCGCCTGCGTGCCTGCCGTCTCGCCGTTAATATATACGCTCCAGCCCCCTGCGGGAAGTGTGACCTCCGCCGCCTCCGGATTGGCGTTGAATACCACGAACATCTCTTCCGCCGTCTCATTTTCCACGCCGCCGGTCAGGTAAAAGGCCAGGACATTCTGCGGTACGCTTTCCACTCTGGAAACATGCTCCTGCACTGCCTGGGCATCATCCAGACGCAAAACCCCATGCTCCTTCCGGAACGCAATCAGTCCCTTGTAGTACTCCAGCACCTGCTGATATTCTTCCTTCTCCAGATCGCTCCACTTGATGCTGTTGACCTCGTCGCCGGAATTATAGCTGTTGCTGTTGAAGCTGCCGTCCGCATTCACCTTGGTCCGGAGCATTTCTTCCCCTGCCTGCATGAAGGGTACGCCCTGGGAGGTCATGTAAATGGCCGCTGCCAGATTATTCATGCGAATCAGGTCCTCTCTGGAGGCATCCGAGCGGGATTTCTGCAGCTTATCAAACAGGGTAAGGTTATCATGGCAGGACGCATAGTTAATGGTCTGGGCCGGGCTCTTACACCAAGCGGAATCTGCCGTAAATGCTTTTGCTACCTCAAAGCTGCCGCCGGACCCGCCGGATATGTAGCCGGTTTCCATATCGTTAAAGACGCCGCCCTTCAAGCCGTCGCGGATCTTGTCATTAAAATAGGCAAATCCCGGTGTCTGTGCCGAATTCGTCTGCGTCGCCATGTCCACATTTGTCTTTGTCACATTGGTGGTCATGGTCCAGCCTTCTCCGTAAAATATCACGTCCGGGTGGGTCTTGTGCACTTCCTCCACAATGGCGTTTACCGTATCCACATCCAGCAGTCCCACCAGATCAAAGCGAAATCCGTCCATATGGTATTCATCCGCCCAGTAGCATACGGAATCCACAATGTATTTTCTCACCATGCTGCGCTCGCTGGCGGTATCGTTGCCGCAGCCGGAGCCGTTGGAATAGCTGCCGTTTTCGTTAATACGGGAAAAATAACCGGGCACCAGTTTGTTGAAGCAAAAATCCTCGCCGCTCTGCACATGGTTGTACACCACATCCATCACCACGCTGATCCCCTCATTATGCAGGGACTGGACCATCTGCTTCACTTCTCCAACCCGGACCGCGCCGTTATAAGGATCCGTGGAATAGGAACCCTCCGGCACATTATAGTTTTTCGGGTCATAGCCCCAGTTAAAGCCGCCTGCCGCTTCGTCCACGGAGCCAAAATCATACATGGGCAGAATATGAACATGCGTAATTCCCAGCTCCTTTAAATAGTCGATACCGGTAACGGCTCCGCCTGCCGTTTTGGTCCCTTTTTCCGTAAACTGCAGATATTTACCGACATTTTCAATTCCTGAACTTGCATCTGCGGAAAAATCCCGCATGTGAAGCTCGTAAATGACCGCATCCGTTATTTTCTCTCCGGCGTGAGGATTAACGTCATTCTCCCAGCCTGCCGGATCCGTGCTGTCTAAGTCAATCACCATAGCCCGGTCGCCGTTTACGCCGGTGGTCCTTGCATAGGGGTCGCAGGCCTCCCGCACCTCATCGCCGGTTACGGCGGTATAGGTATAATAGACTCCGTTCCTGTCTCCTTCCGCCTCCAAAACCCAGGTGCCATTTACATCCTCTGTCATGGGAATGCTGTCAATCAGGTCCTCGGCAGACGCGTCACCTGACTCATACAGATTTACATAGACCTCATCGGCCAGCGGCGCCCAAACCCGGAAGGTCGTTTTTTCCGGCGTCCATACGGACCCAAGATCGCTTCCCGTATAGGTAAATTCCGCTTCAAAGGAATCGGTGGAAAAAACATTGGGCATATTCACCTTATAATCATTGCCGTCAAAGGATATCGTATAGCTGCCAAAAGGATCCAGCTCATCTTCCAGCGTCAGCGTATAGGTATTGCCCGCTTCCTCCACGCCTGCAATATTCACCTTTCCCTCACTGCCATTGACCGCAAAGGCCTTTTCAGGCTCATCCACCGGAGCAGTCACCTCCACGGACACCGTGCCATCGCCTCCGTAAACGGCTTTTGTAAGTTTAATTCCCTTCACTACATCATCTCCGTACACCTTGGTAAACCCTTCTACACCGGCTTCCACATAGATGTGTACCGTACCGGAGATCACCTCCGGAATGTCAATAAACTGATCCTTATCTACATCCTTTGTCCAGTCCTCCGTGCGGACAATAAATCCCACGCTGGTCACACCGGGAGAAACGTTCAAGGTCGCTATCTGCTCCCCATCCGTCTCTTCAAAGTAATAATCGCCGCCTTCTGCTCCCGATTCCCAGAACCATACCCGCCAGGGAGCATAATCGCCGTCCGGCCGGTTATAATGCAGCTTAATCACTGCCCCCTCATCGGCTCTTGCCGTGATAGGTGTGACAATCAATCCCGTCACCAATGAAACTGCCATCATGACGGCCATACCGATGGCCGCCAATCTCTTTTTCCATATTTTTTTCATGATAACCTCCATACATTCCCAAAGCCAACAAGCTGTCCTGTGGAAACTTTCAGCTCAGTTTCCAAATGTCCCTGTTATACTCGGCAATGGTCCTGTCGGAAGAAAAGAACCCAGCCTTGGCAATATTTACCAGCATCATTCTTTTCCACTTGTCCCTGTCCTCATAATCCGCAAACGCCTTATCCTTCACGGCAATATAGTCTTCCAGATCAAGCAGCGTCATGAACCAGTCCTTATTCAACAGCTCCTTATGCAGACGGGTCAAATTCTCCTTATGTCCCACGGCAAGGGCTTCCTTGCTGACAATAAAGTCTACGGCCGCCTGAATGACAGGGCTCTTTTTATAATATTCCTCCGGCACGTAATCCTTCTTGGCATAATGCTCGATCACCGCGTCGCTCTTTTCGCCGAAGATATAAATATTATCGTCTCCCACCAGCTCGTGAATCTCTACATTGGCACCGTCGCTGGTCCCCAGGGTAACGGCTCCGTTCAGCATGAACTTCATGTTACCGGTGCCGGAAGCCTCCTTGGACGCCAGAGAAATCTGCTCGGATATATCGCAGGCCGGAATCAGCTTCTCCGCGTAGCTGACATTATAATTTTCCACCATTACAACCTTCATATAAGGGCTGACATCAGGATCCTTGTTAATGATCTCGGACAGTACCAGCAGCAGGTGAATAATATCCTGGGCGATCACGTAGGCAGGCGCCGCCTTTGCTCCGAAAATGAAGGTCATGGGCCTTACCGGCTTCTTTCCGTCCTTGATTTCCAGATATTTGTGAATGATGTAAAGTGCATTCATCTGCTGCCTCTTATACTCGTGAAGCCGCTTTACCTGAATATCAAAAATAGAATTAAGATCCAGAGTCACACCCTCCTTCTCTCGAATGTAAGACGCCAGGGCCTTTTTCTTCTGCTGCTTGATGTCCTCGATAGCATTCAGCACCGTAACGTCATCCTTCTTCTTCAGCAGCTTTTCCAGCTGATCTGCATCCTTCTTATAGCCGTCGCCTATGGTCCTTGTCAGCAGCTGCGCCAGCTCCCTGTTGCAGGAAAGCAGCCAGCGGCGGAAGGTTATACCGTTGGTTTTATTATTGAACTTTTCAGGGTATAGCTTGTAAAAATGATTCAGCTCCGTATCCTTTAAAATATCTGTATGGATAGCAGCCACACCATTGACGCTGTAGCCATAATGAATGTCGATATGAGCCATATGCACACGCTTGTTCTCATCAATGATCTGCACCCTGGGATCGGTATACTTCTTTGCTACCCGCGCACTTAACTCTTTGATAATGGGAACCAGCTGAGGCACCACCTTCTCAATATATTCCAGAGGCCATTTTTCCAGCGCCTCCGCCAAAATGGTGTGATTTGTATAGGCACAGGTCCTGCTCACCACGTTTACTGCATCCTCTATCGTAAAGCCTTCCTCCCAGGTCAGAATGCGGATCAGTTCGGGAATCACCATGGTAGGGTGGGTATCATTGATCTGGATCGCCGCATACTCGTCCATATGGTACAAATTGCAGCCCTTCTCCTTCAGCTCCCGGATTATCAGCTGGGCGCCGTTACACACCATAAAATATTCCTGATAAATACGCAGCAGATTACCTGCCTCGTCGGAATCATCCGGGTAGAGGAACAGTGTCAGATTCTTCTCTATGGCAGTCTTATCAAAGTCAATTCCCTTCTTTACCAGACTCTCGTCAACTGACTCCACATCAAAAAGATGAAGCTTATTGCAGCCGTTCTCGTATCCGATCACGTCAATATCATAAAGCACAGAAGTCACCTTCTTGTCGCCGAAGGAAACCGTAAACCGGGTGCCTGTGTCAGTCAGCCAGGAATTCGTTTCAATCCAGTCATTCTTCTCTGCCTTCTGCAGACGCTCCTTAAATACTTGCTTGAACAGACCATAATGATAATTCAAGCCGATTCCGTCCCCTGGCAGTCCTAATGTAGCGATAGAATCCAAAAAGCAGGCCGCCAGACGCCCCAGACCACCGTTTCCTAAAGAAGGCTCCGGCTCCGCCTCTTCAATGGCCGCAAGACTCCGGCCGTTCTTTTTCAACAGCTGCTCCAACTCGTCATAAATCCCCAGATTGATCAGATTGTTGGACAACAGCTTTCCGATCAGGAATTCCATGGAAATGTAATAAACTTTCTTTTTGCCGCTGATCACAGGCTTCTCTGCCATCTGTTCCTTTGTCAGCTGCAGCACGCAGTAATAAAGCTGCGCATCTGTACACGCCTTAATGCTTTTACCATACATCTTTTCCGTTAATTCACCTAATTGCTTCTCTAAACCCATTCCAAATACCTCCTGTTTTTTGTAGCTGTTTTTCCCTCCGGGATTGTTAAAACCTGCCGTTTATAAAATACCGATCCTATTCCTTTTATTGCCGGCAAGTTGACTTGTCTGCAATCCGATCATTATTCTGCATGGCTTAATTATCTCCCATATAATCCCAGAATATCACAGGAAAACGTTTTCCGCAAGTGGCAAATAAATTTTTGTTAAAAATAGACAACTCCTTCACCGCTAACATATAATATCCTTATAGTACATCTTTACGACGCTGTGAGGCATTACTACCCGCCTCCCCTCCTGCCCATCCATCAGCAGCTTTACTTCCTCCACTGCTCTGCTGGAAACCGCATAAAAGTCCTGACGGACAGTATTCATCTGCTTTCCCACATAGCCCATAAGAGTTATGCCGTCAAAGCCACACACCGGACGAAATATGTCCAGTTCGATCAAGGCGTTCATCGCCCCGATGGCCATCAAATCAGAAGCACACACTACACAGTCCTTCTTTTTTGCATATTTCAGGGCCACATTCCTGGCCGTCAGCTCGCTGAAATCCCCCCTGCGCACCAGCATGGATAAATTCATTTCCTCTGCCAGCCGTTTCATACCCCTGATACGCTGCTCCGTAACAAATCCGTCTGCCTTTCCTGAAATGTAAAGTATCGACTTACACTCATCATCCACCACCGTTTTTTTTGCCACATCATACTGTGCCTGTTCATGGTCGATGCTGACGGAGGTAGTCCTTGTATTAACAATAGGAGCATCCACCACCACACAGGCAAAGTTTTTGTCTTCAATCAGCTTCTGAAGGATCTTGTCCTCCTTAGAAAGTCCGTATATAATCACTCCCGATATACTTTGAGAAAGGAAATACCTGGTAAGCTCTTCCGCATCCATTCCGGCGATCATGGAAGAAAACACAGTAATCACTTCTATGTTCAGCTCTTTTGCCCTGTCCAGCGCCCCCAAAAGGTATTGCATAAAAATCTGGTCAATCGCCTGGGTCTGGCGCTTTGGATCAAGCAGCAGGGCAAGGCGCCCAAACTGCTTTGAGGAAAGGGCGGAGGCAATAGAATTTGGTATATAGTTCAACTCCCGTATCGCATCATTTACCTTTTTCTTGGTCTTCTCACTTACATTAGGATACCCGTTCAATACCTTTGACACCGTGGAAATAGCTACCCCCGCCTGCTGTGCAACCTCTTTTATGGATACCATGCCCTTACTTCCTTTCCGTTCCTTCCGCTTTTTGTACCACATTGACGCGGGGACTTTTTTCTTTTATACTTGTATTAATTCTTATACTAGTATCAATTGAGGAAATTGTCAAACTCAGCCTGAACTGATTCCGGTTTATATGGGAGATACACATGGCGGTTATAAAAAATATTCAGGAAAAATACATGCGGGAAGCCTTAAAACAGGCCAAAAAAGCATATTTATTAGGAGAGGTACCCATTGGCTGCGTTATTGTCCATGATGGCAAAATGATAGGGCGGGGCTACAACCGCCGCAACACAGACAAAAATACCCTTTCTCACGCGGAAATCACTGCGATACGCAAGGCCAGTAAAATAATCGGTGACTGGCGGCTGGAAGACTGTACCCTATACGTGACCCTGGAACCCTGCCAGATGTGTGCCGGAGCCATCATCCAGGCCCGCATCCCCGAAGTGGTGATAGGCTGTATGAACCCTAAAGCAGGCTGCGCCGGCTCCGTCCTGAATATTCTGGAAATGCCGGAATTTAATCATCAGGCAGCAGTCACAAGAGGCATCCTGGGGCAGGAATGCAGCGATCTGCTTAAAACCTTCTTTACCGAGCTGAGAATCCGCAACAGAAAAATGAAAGAGCCACCCGCTGCACAGCTATAAAAATCAAAACCGGAATGATCTTTCCCTCATATCTCGCCCTGATAGGTAGGTGCGTTTTTAGGGCTTTTCCCCTTAATAACATTGTGATAATAGGCATAAGTCATGGGCGTATCCTGCTTGAGTACATCTGCATCCACCACTTTTCCTAAAAATACGGTATGACTGGAGGTCTCCATTTTATCAATTACTTCACAGACAATATAAGCACAGGCATCCGGCACTACAGGCAGAAACGATTTTATCACCGGCTCTACCCGATCAAATTTGTTCATGTCTTTTCCGCTGTAAAATCCAAAAGTCCCTATGACTGCGGGATCCGTATTCTCTCCTAAAACGGAAACCGCAAACTTGCCGGTATCCTGAATGCACTGATTGGTGTAATTATCATGGTTAATACTTACTGCAATCGTGGCGGGAGAAGACGTGATCTGCATGGCGCTGTTTGCCGTACAGCCTGTGGCCCTCCCTTTATCCCATGTACTTACCACGTAAACCCCGTAGGATAATTGATAAAGTGCGCTTTTGTTCATATTTTACCTCCATTCTAATAGTTATTTGCCGCTTCCTTTTCCTTTGCGGCTATTTCTCTTGCACTCGAAAGCCCGTGCTGAATGCGAACATCGTTCGCATTGCACTCTTTGTTTGACTTCGTCAAACGCTTTCTCGTTAATGCCGCAGGAAAAGTAAATGCCGGCTTCGCCAAGTGGCGGCACGCCACTTTTGGCTTTCCTTTTCCTTTGCGGCTATTATATCATGATTACCCCAATTTCCTCAATAATAACAGCAAACTTCTTGACAAATGAATAAGAAACCGATACACTAATAAAGCCGTATATTCGTGGCAGGATAATGAAATTCGGTCTCGCGCAATGGGAACTGTGAACCGTGTCAGGTTGGGAACAAAGCAGCACTAAGCAGAACCTCTCATGTGCCGTGAGGAAGCCGGGTGGAGTTCTGCCCGGATATACGGTTTTAGTGTGAAGAGAAGTTCTAACTGTCTGCAGCAGTTTTTGTTCGCAGCATAAAGCCGGATTCTCCGGCTTAGCGGATTCTCCGGCTTAGCGGATTCTCCGGCTTAGCGGATTCTCCGGCTTAGCGGATTCGCAAAAAGCTTCTATGCTTCACACCGAAGAATGCCTAAAGTGCGGCATTCTTTACAGGCCAACTTGTTGGCTTTGGGATTGTGAGATTCCGCAGAGCGGAATCATAGGCGTTAGTGTGAGAAAGGAGGCCTGCCGTCATGACACATTCCCGGATAACCGCATATATGTCTGACTGTACTCTCTGCCCCAGGCAGTGTCATGCCAACCGCGCGGCCGGGCAGACAGGCTTCTGCGGTCAAACCGCTGAAATCGGCGTGGCAAGATCCGCTCTCCACTTTTGGGAGGAACCCTGTATCTCCGGCTCCTGCGGATCAGGCACGGTTTTCTTTTTTGGCTGCGGTCTTCGATGCGTTTATTGTCAAAATATCTCCATCGCTGCCGGAACAGCCGAAAAATCTGTTACTCCGGATAGACTTGCCGAACTGTTTCTGGAGCTTCAGGAACAACATGCTGCAAACATCAATCTGGTAACGGCAGGACATTTCATTCCTCAAATATGTCATGCCCTTGAGCTGGCCAAAAACATGGGCCTGACCGTCCCCATAGTATATAATACCGGCAGCTATGAAGAGCCGTCCTCACTCCGCCTTTTGGAGGGACTTGTGGACATCTGGCTGCCGGATCTGAAATATTATTCCTCAGAGCTGTCCAAAGCATATTCTCATGCTCCGGACTATTTTGCAAAAGCCACCGCCGCCATTGCGGAAATGAATCGGCAGGCCGGACCTCCAAAGTTTGATGCAGCGACAGACATGATGAAAAGCGGCGTTATCGTCCGGCACCTTGTACTTCCTGGCCAGGTAAAGGATTCCAAGAAAATTCTACGGTATCTACATAACACTTACGGAAATGACATTTATGTCAGCATTATGAATCAGTATACCCCGCTGAAGCATGCAGCGCATATTCCCGGCCTAAATCGTCGGGTTACTGATGAGGAATATAAAAGAGTCCTGGACTTTGCCGAAAAAATCGGTATTGAAAATGGTTATCTCCAGGAGGGCGATACAGCAAGGGAAAGCTTTATTCCGCCCTTTTTTACCGGTGTAACATAATTCCGTCTTTGCAGACTTCAAAGTTCAACGGTTTTCGTCCAGATATAGCTGTACCCGGTTATTAATTAGTTTAATTACCTCATCCGTACTCTTGTATCCGTCAAAATAGTCCTGTGCCTCTTCCAGAATCACATCCAGGATAAATTTTGTCCGCACGGGCAGGGGACGGGCTTCCTCGATCATCTGTCTGTATTCCGCCTGCCGCTCTTCCGATACCTCTTCGCCATCAAAACGGGGGGGATAATCCAAGGCGCCGTTGACATACTCCCACTGAGTCATCTTGACAATGCTCCAGGGCAGCCATTCCTCAAAGGCCTTTCGGCTTACAGGAGTTGTACTGTCTGCAAATGTAGCATCCTTTGCTCCCTGAACCTCATCGCCAAGCAGATAACAAATAAACTCCCAGGCTCCCTCTTTATGGGATGAGTTTGCATTGATTGCCAGAATATCCCCTTGCTGAATACCTGCATAACAGCCGTCGTCAAACTGAATCCCGCAAAATACCCAGCCCTTGGCCTCCAGCTCCACCGAGCCGGAAAAATAAAGCACATTTTCATAGCCGCCGCTGTCTGCCACTGCAAGCTCCGGATTTTTCCTCCCGTTATCCCCGTAGCGGGCAGCTGCTTCCAGTAGCTTATGAAACAGGGGCATATTAAAGTCACAGCTCCCCTGCTCCCAGTCCACCATCCCAAACAGACTCTCTGTTCCCTTCAGCCATTCCTCCAGCACCCGCGCCGAGTCATACTCACTGATATAAAGACACTCACCCTCTCTGGCAAGGAGGGCGTCCACCAGCGTTTTCATATCCGGAATCTCCCTGCTTCCCAGTACTTCCTCCTTGATGGTACTCTGCCAGACCCTCGTCTTGTAATTAGCCCCGCAAATCCGATCTCCCTGCCGCCAGGTTGAAAAAGTCAGAGGAAAATAATCCTCTTCCCGGATGCCGTCCCTCTCCATATAAGGCCTTAAGTCTTCCAATGCTCCTTTCTCCAGCATCCCGGCAATATAATCCTCCATCAGGTCATCCCCGTACAAAATATCCGGCCCCTTCCCGGCATTCATCTGCACGCTGGTCAGCCGTGCGAAATCCTCCAGGGCTTCAGGGTCCGTACAGTCCTCTATAATAACCTGATAGGTGTCGTTTTTCATGTTAAACTGCGAGACCTGCTCTCGGAAATCATATCCCACCCAATAGCCACCCCGCACCACAATGGGGATCTTCTCCGTCTCCTTCATCTGTATTTTATCCAACCTGCAGTTCAGCCCGTTAATGTCCGTCAGCAGCAGCTCCACTGCGCCGTCCTCCCGTACCTGGAAATTTTGCAGATACAGGCTGACCGGCCAAATATAGGAGGTCCCGGCCAGATACAGCACGGGAATCATCTCTCCCGATGCCGGGTCCGCCTTCATAAACCGATAATTGCGGTCCTCACTGCAGTAGCCCGCCACTGCCGGAAATTCCCCTGCCGCCCCCAGGGACACCGCCCGTTCCCGCTCAAGAGGGACTTCCTTGCGGGAACCCGGAACCATCTGCCCGGTGGCAGAATCCAACTCCGCCAGCCGCAGCAGCTCTTCCCCATCCTCCTGCAGCAGCAGCCAGACCTTTCCGTCCCCGGTCTGACAGAGATTTTCTATCCGAAAGCCACGTTCCAGCTCCGTTTCATAAAGGATCTCCCCGGAAGCTGAAATCTTCACAATCTGGGCCTGAAACTGCATCCCTCCGTTCACCACGGAATATTCGGTATTATAACAGAAAAAATTACCGTTCCCATCCAGATACCACCGATGCCTGCCCTCATAGCTGCCGTAGGTGGCATACTCGTTGGATACCTTCTCAAGCAAAAGCTCCCCGCTGCCGTCTTTCCTGTACAGGTAAATCTCTGCTCCTGCCTCTTCAGCCACTGACCAGAGCTGCACCGGCTCCCCCTGCCAAAACTGCGTGCCCAGAGGAAGATAGACGGTGCCACCGCGCCATAATCGCTCTTGCACCGATCCAGTCAGGTCGTTTTTCTCCCACAGCCCCAGATCAAAAAGCTCCTCCGTTTCCGCCGCAAGGTCATAATACTCCGTCCGTTCCGCCACGGCCCTGAGATCATCCCCCGGCGCCAGGCCCTGCCAGGTGCTTTCTGCCGGTCCGCTCTTTCCCGCTTCCTTTTCTTCCTCTCCACAGGCGGTAAACATAAAACCAAGTAGCAGCAGACTCACCCATAAAATATACTTCCTCATCATTAAACCCTACCCTTCCATGATCCGAACGCTGTCCCAAATAAAGCAGGACGAATTTTCCCTACTCACTGCACCAAACGCAGCCCACCGGACGACAGTCTTCCTATTGAACCCGCCTTCCTAAAAAATTATGGGGGAGACGAATAACGCTTCTCCCCCATATGCCGCCAAGGCTGATTCTAATACCAATAAATCCGGTAATTCCTAAAAATCACTTTTTTTACTTCCACATCCAATACATATATCCACCCATCTTCCGTCTTCACCTTTTTGATTAACCCATGTATGAGCTCCTATCCAAACTCCATGAGTATCCCCATAATAAGAATATTTACAGTTGGGGCATTCATACTTCCTTCCCCACAGCTCATAATGTCCGTCCTTTGTCACATAATTACTTATGCGCTGATCTGCACCCACCAAGAACTTTGTATGGTCGCACTGCGCGGCCTGCACCGGCAAAGTACCTGCAGAAAACATACCCATCACAGCCAGACAGCACAGTAATACTCCGATTCCTTTTTTCAATCCCTTCATGAAGCCTTCCTCCTTTGACCTGCTCTAATCTTGCCTTATGTTATGTTTTATTGCCTCGACTGCATATTGTAAATTTATCTCACAATATAATATTAGCACTTTTTTAAGCCGTGGTCAACAGAAAATATACCGTCCTTTCACTATGTTTTTATTATATGTAATTTATTCATATCACAGTTACAAAAAACACAAAATGGCGATGTAATATGCTGCCTCACAACTGCACCCGCATCATATAATAACCGAAATCCGAAGACTGGGCCGGCTCCTGCGCGCACTCAAAGCTCTCAAAGCCGAACATGACCGCCACCTGCTTTTCCCTGTCATAATAGTTTCCGGGAACGCCCACATAATACACGATCTCTCCCCGCCGTTCCTCCCGCGCCAGGATCAGATGACGATAATTATAATAGCCGTGCAGCATGAAGCTGTTTCCTGCCGCCCTGTAGGAATCCTCGGAAAGCAGCACAAAATCCTCCGGCCCGATGGAAAGATATTCCCGCCGGTCCTGAAAGGGATTAATATGCGGATAAATCGCGCATAGCTGAAGCCACTTGTTTTCCTTCAAGGGAGCTGCCTCCGGCAATTCTTTTACCGCCGTATCCCTAGCCGCTGATGATCTCTCATACTGTTCCTGCTCCACAGACGGTTTATCCATCGGCTTTTCCGGCTGCTTATGTTTCTCAGGCTGCTTATCCATCGACTTTTCCGGCTGCTTATGTTTCTCAGGCTGCTTATCCATCGACTTTTCCGACTGCTTATGTTTCTCAGGCTGCTTTTGCTTCTCCTGCTGCCTTGCAGACGGCTCTTCTAACCTTCTTTGTTTCTCAAACAGCTTCTCTGATACCTCTTCAAAACGCCTCTGTTCCGCAGGCTGCTTTTGCTCCAAAACCGTTTTTTCAGCCTGCTCTGTCGAAAATCTAACCTTTTCCCAGATACATGCGGTCTCCCGCCCCTCCCCCAGAGGAATTCTGATCCCGACAAGATTTTCGCAAGTAATTCCCGTATCCCCAATTTCGGCATCTCCCGTTTCGGAATCCAGGCGGCATGTATACCTGAATTCTCCCTGGCCTTCCTTTAACTGTATCTTACCCAGTATTGCTTCCCTGCCGTTTCCGCAAAGAATCACATCCCGAACAGATTCTTTCTCTCCTCGTACCCCTTTCACGGTAAGCTCCATTTTAAAATACTCCGCTCCGGTCTCCAGCTTCAAAAATCCGCCGCCCCGCACCCGCTCCCCGTTTTCAAGATAGTCCAGATATTTGATCTTCCGCTCAAAACGCATAAAAATACCCCCTGAATATTATACTGCAGCACTTACAGCTTTTTACGTGAAAGCACACCGCCAAATTGTATACGCACCGCTGCCCTGTACAATAAGGCTGCGCTTTCATTGTAATATATTCAGAGGGTTGTCTTACTAGTACCAACTAATATCGGCCAACACCGGCTAATATTCATTATTATTTAAATATTTCATATAATTCACTACCATCAGTGCGATCTTAAAGGTCAGTGCATCATCGAAGTTCCTAAGATCCAAGCCCGTGCTTTTCTGCAGCTTTTCAATTCGATACACAAGGGTATTTCTGTGAACAAAAAGCTGTCTTGAGGTTTCCGATACATTCAAATTATTTTCAAAAAACTTATTGATCGTATTTAAGGTCTCCTCATCCAGATCATTTGGCACATTATCACCAAATATTTCCTCAATAAAGATCCGGCACAAATTGATGGGCAGCTGATAAATCAAGCGGCCAATGCCCAATGTACTGTATGCCACCACATTTTTTTCAGCATAAAATATCTTCCCCACATCCAGAGCAAGCTTTGCCTCCTTATAGGACTTGGATACATCCTTCAGCTCCGGCACCACAGAACCAAAAGCCACCCTTACATTCATCATGGCCTCCGCATTCATCATGGCCACAATGGTATTGGCAATTCCGATCAGATCCTCCTGGGTACTATTCGGCTCCAGCGCTTTGATTAAAATGACATTGCTCTCATCTACGGCAGTAATGTAATCCCCTGCCTGGCCGGAAAACATACCCTTAAGTACCTCCGTTACGATCCCATCCTTTTCCAGCTTCGTCTCCACCAAAAACACCGCTCTTGGCACCGTCACCTCAATATGGAGCTTTTTGGCCCTGTTATAAATATCTACAAGAAGCAGATTGTCCAAAAGCAGATTCTGAAAAAAGTTATTTCTGTCAAATCTTTCCTTATATGCGATGATAAGATTTTGAATCTGACATACTGCGATCTTTCCTACCATGTACGCATCTTCACTGGTCCCCTTCGCCACCAGTATATACAGCAAATCCCCTTCATCTAAAATTTTTAGCAGGTGATGGCTCCCGATTACCTGGCTGTCTGCCGGGGAATTTACAAAACCCTTCACCAGCTCACTGCTTAAATCTATTTGATCCGTAGTGGATGCCACCGGCATTCCCGACAGATCATATATACACAACTCCACCTTAGTGATAGCCTTCAATTCATTAATACTGGTCTGCATCGTCTGGTTCGAAATCATAAAATTACCTATGCCTTTCCTGCGGAAGCTTTACAAGGCTACAGTCCGTTAGAAACATGGCAAAAACGCCTTACTTCAAAAAGGGGTGCTGTTACCAGCACCCCCTGACTTGCCTTTAACTAGTTGGTAATAATCTGCTCGGTTTCCTTATCAAATACATGAATCTTCTCAAGGTCAAACGCAAACTTAATGCTGTCGCCAGGCCTTGCGGTTGTACGGGAATCAACTCTTGCGGTGATCGGGAACTCATCCAGATCAAAGTACAGATAAACCTCCGCACCAAGTAACTCGTATACCTTTACGGTAGACTCGAATACACTGGGTGAATTAGCAATAAACGCCTCAGAGTCATATACATCCTCAGGACGGATACCAAAGGTAACCACCTTACCATCGTAACCACCGTCAATCAGCTTTTTGGACTTTTCAGCAGACAGAGGAATGCTGTGCCCTGCGATTTCCAGGCTGGCACTTCCGCCGTTTACCTTAACAGTTGCATCCAGGAAGTTCATCTGAGGAGATCCCATAAATCCTGCTACAAACAGGTTGCAGGGCTTCTCATACAGATTCTGAGGGGTGTCTACCTGCTGAATAACGCCATCCTTCATAACAACGATTCTGGTACCAAGCGTCATAGCCTCGGTCTGGTCATGGGTAACGTAAATAATGGTAGTACCCAGTCTCTGATGCAGCTTTGCAATTTCTATACGCATCTGTACACGCAGCTTTGCGTCCAAGTTGGACAGAGGCTCATCCATCAGGAACACCTTGGGGTTACGAACGATTGCACGACCCATGGCAACACGCTGTCTCTGACCACCGGACAGAGCCTTGGGCTTACGATCCAGAAGGGGAGTCAAATCCAGAATCTTAGCTGCCTCCTTCACCATCTTATCTATCTGATCCTTGGGAACCTTTCTCAACTTCAGGCCGAATGCCATGTTGTCATAAACGGACATATGAGGATACAACGCATAGTTCTGGAACACCATGGCAATATCACGGTCCTTGGGCTCCACATCATTTACAACCCTGTCACCAATTTTCAGCTCACCGGAAGAAATATCCTCCAGACCTGCAATCATACGAAGGGTGGTGGACTTACCGCATCCGGAAGGACCTACGAAAATGATGAACTCCTGATCCGCAATCTGAAGGTTAAAATCTTTAACTGCTTCAAAACCGTTGGGATACACTTTACAAACATTTGTCAAAGATAAACTTGCCATAAAAAACTCCTTTCATAGTTAAACTACTCGTCATTTGTTTCACGGCACAGTACCGTTCAACCTAAAAACAGTATAGCTAACAATCACATTCAAGACCATACCACTATTTCACAAAGTTTTGATAGCAGATTGTAAAATTTGCTTACAATCCCATCTGTTTTTTTCAACGCCCGTCAATTTGCCCAAAAAAGCATTCACTAAATTGTACAAAACTGATAGCCCGCTATGTTATATCCTTATCCGCCAGCACCGGGTCCAGTTCATCCCTGAAGATCCTCTCATCTTCCTCTCCGTCCTCCTTTGGCGAGGAAGGATTCGCTGCCGTTATCTGGTCCTCCAGTTTCTTAAAAAACTTGTTATACAGCTTTGCAGAAATCCAGGCAGGGACGGAAAGCCCAAACATCAGGCACAGGGGCATAGTTTGTACCACGGTAAAAAACAATATCGGCGGAGCCGCATAGGCAATGATCATGACAATCGTCTTGGGAAACTGCATCAGGCTTATCATAAATGCGTTTTTCAGCGTCTTAAATACGGTGTTTTCAAACTTTGCCAGCACCGGAAAGACATAGATCATGGTCGCCGCCACCATAACGGCTACAGCCATAATGACTCCCCACAAAACCTTTTCAAAACCAGTCTCACCGCCGCCGTTCATAATCAGAAAATCAGCAGCCAAAATGACAATCATCACCAGCAGAATCAGCCAAATCAGCGTAGCCTGCCTGAAATTTTCCTTGAAAGACTTAAAAAAGCCTCTTGTAATATAGCACTCTTCATTCCGCGCAATTTTTAACGCCATATAATTCATGGCTGTAAAGGATGCTCCAATGGTTACAATCGGCAGACAACAGATCAAAGTCAGCACGTTAAGCCACAAAAGATCCGCCACCTTATTCAACGCCTGCATCAGCGGACTGTCCAGGTTAAATAACCTCATATCCACACCTTTCCTTTCCTGTCAGAAAACCTTCTCCATGGCCGTCACCCGGATCCCGGAGTATTCCTCTTCCGGCTTCACGGTCCGAAATCCCTGTTTCCTGTAAAAATTTACCGCATAGGGCGCTGCTTTCAGGGACATACAGTGCTCCCCGGCCTCTTTCTTAAGATAATCACACAGTCCGCCAAGAAGCGCACTTCCGATTCCCATATGGTGATACTCTTCATCCACAAACAGCAGCGACAAATGATTTCTACTGCGAATAGATCCGGCGCCGATTATTCTCTCACCGTCCACTGCCACCATCATCCGATATGTACCCTTCAGAAAAGCAACATAGAGATCGTCATCCGTAATAAAATCAAAAAAGTTTTTGATGCCCTCCTGGGTGTAATCCTTCCCTTCAAATTTCAGAAAGGTCTTCCATATCATCTTCATGGCGGGCGCCCATTCAGTTTCTCTGGCCCACCTGACAATATAGGGCCCCCGTAAATCTTCAGTTTCCATTATAACTGCTGCTCCGACCTGCCGCCATCCAATATCGTCTCTTCAATCCAGCGGAATACATCCTGCATGACCTCATCCCGGTTTGTTTCGTTTAAAAGTTCATGTCTTCCGCCTTCATACAGCTTCAAGGTAATATTTTCCAATCCTGCATTCTGAAGGCTTTCATATGCCTTCTGCACTCCCCGTCCGTAATCCCCCACCGGATCTGCGTCACCGGAAACCATCAGTACCGGAAGAGCTGAAGGGATCCGTTCAAGATTCTCCTGCTTATTCAGCCTGGAAAT
This sequence comes from uncultured Acetatifactor sp., assembly GCA_910578815.1. Classification (GTDB taxonomy): domain Bacteria; phylum Bacillota; class Clostridia; order Lachnospirales; family Lachnospiraceae; genus Acetatifactor. The sequence goes on along the minus strand of CAJTSE010000011.1, from coordinate 41,952 downwards.
TAATTCAAAAAGGGTTGAAAAGCCGTTCACAGTAAACACAAAGCCGCACAGAGGATCCGAAATATACTTATCCACCCGCTCTGCGTCCCTGCTGAGCCAGTCAAAAGAAGTGGCCAGATTCTGGATCCGCTTATTATAGCTGCCGAATGCAAGCTTATCTATGAGACCGCTGACATGCTTCGGCCCACAAAATAACTTTTGGACCCCGGCGGCCGCCTTGGATACCTTCAGCAGTGCCGGGGACTGCATGCCCGTCCCCATAATGACTGCGGCGCTGATTCCCGTACCATAACGAAACATATAGTTTCTGGTGATAAAAGAACCCATACTATGGCCCATAATGATATAGGGAACCTCCGGATACAAGGCCTGGGTTGTCTTTTTAAGCCTGTGTACGTCCCGAACAAGAACCGTAGCCGGATCCTGCTCACAGAAATATCCGTATTTTCCCGATTTACCCACGGACTTTCCGTGGCCCATGTGATCCTCGCCGGTAACAACACATCCTCTTTCCGTCAGAAATTCGGCAAACTCTTCATATCTCTCAATGTATTCGGCCATACCATGCACGATCTGGACCACACAGCGAATATCCGTGTCGCTGTCCGGCATATACCTGACTGCATGCAGCTTACTCTTGCCGTCCCTTGAATCAAAATAGAATTCTTCTTTTATCATACATCCACCTCTGAATCAACACATTGATCCGCTCTATTAAGAAGTATAACTCATTTTCGACAAAAGATTAAGGCCTTTTGTATAAATTTTATATAATATTTATATCAGTTCATTCACTGTAAGCAGACTTCAGCAAATCTCTGCTCCGGCAGGCATATCCTTTTCCGGCTTCATCAGGCAAAAAGCCCCGTTCTCATCCTCGGCACATAGCAGCATCCCCTCGGACACCACACCGGCCAATGCAGCGGGCTTTAAGTTCACCAGCACCATCACCTTTTTCCCCACCATTTCCTCCGGAGTATAGCAGGCCTTAATCCCAGATACAATCTGCTTCACCTGACTTCCGATCCTGACCTTGCTGCACAGCAGCTTTTTGGACTTGGGCACCGCTTCACAGGCAATGATCTCCCCCACCTGAAACTGAAGCTTTGCGAAATCATCATAAGTGATTTCCGGCTTGGCTTCTATGTCTATGACATGCGTGTCAGTTCCTTCTGCCGCTCCCTTTTCCGGCGTTTCGACCGTCTTCGCCGCCGCGGCCATAGCTGCCTCAAGCTCCGCCTCCCGCTTCTCCACTTCCTTCATGTCCAGCCTCGCAAACAAAATTTCCGGCTGATCGGTAACCCTGTTTCCGTCAGGATACAGTCCAAATCTGTCCAGGATTTCAAAATCCCGCAGAGAAGTATTTAGCTGAGCGGCTATTTTTTCCGCTGTTTCCGGCATAAAAGGTTCAAGCAGGGAAGCCCCAATGATAATTCCCTCCACCAAGTTATACAAAACCGTTGCCAGCCGATCCGACTTTGCCGAATCCTTCGCCAGCACCCAGGGCTCCGTCTCGTCGATATACTTGTTGCAGCGCTTAAAAATCCCGAAGATTTCCGTCAGTGCATCCGCCACCCTCAGCGCATCCATCTTTTCCGCAGCCTTTTTGCAGGCTCCTGTCACCACAGCCTTCAAATCCTTGTCAATTACGGCTTCTTTCGCATCTGCAACGCCCTTATCCGCTACCACGCCGCCAAAATACTTATTACTCATGGAGACAGTACGATTCACCAAATTGCCCAGGGTATTGGCCAGATCGGAATTCGTGCGTTCCGCGATCAGTTCCCAGGTGGCATTGCCGTCATTCTCATAGGGCATCTCATGCAGCATATAATATCGGACCGCATCCACACCGAAAAAGTCCACCAGATCATTAACGTAAATCACGTTCCCTTTCGATTTGCTCATCTTTCCCCCGTTCATCATCAGCCAGGGGTGCCCGAAAATCTGCTTTGGCAGGGGCTCTCCCAGCGCCATCAGGAAGATGGGCCAGTAAATGGTATGGAAGCGGATAATATCCTTTCCAATCAGGTGCAGGTCCGCCGGCCACAGCTTTTTATACTGCTCCGTGCTGTTCCCCCCAGCGTCATAGCCAATACCAGTAATATAGTTGGACAGTGCATCCAGCCACACATAGACTACATGCCTGTCGTCAAAGTCCACGGGTATCCCCCATTTAAAGGAAGTTCTGGACACGCACAGGTCCTGCAGTCCGGGCAACAGGAAATTGTTCATCATCTCATTCTTCCGTGACACAGGCTGAATAAACTCCGGATGTTCATTAATATGCTGAATCAGTCTGTCCGCGTATTTGCTCATACGGAAGAAATAAGCTTCCTCCTTTGCAGGCTTCACCTCTCTCCCACAGTCGGGGCATTTCCCATCTACCAGCTGGCTCTCCGTCCAAAAAGACTCGCAGGGTGTACAGTACATACCCTCATATGCACCCTTATAAATATCCCCTTGATCATAAAAGCGTTTAAATATTTTCTGGACCTGCTTTTCATGATACTCGTCCGTGGTACGGATAAATTTATCATAAGATACATTCAGCAGGTCACACATTCCGCGGATAATTCCCGCAACATTATCCACAAATTCCTTCGGCGTCACTCCCTCTTCCTGAGCCTTCAGTTCAATCTTCTGTCCATGCTCATCGGTTCCCGTCTGAAAAAAGACATCATACCCTTCCTTCCTCTTAAAGCGCGCAATGCTGTCCGCCATCACAATCTCATAATTGTTACCGATATGTGGCTTACCTGATGTGTAAGCGATCGCCGTAGTCAAATAATAAGGTCCCTTGTTCTGCATTTTTAAATCTCCTTTTGATGTTTATTCCTGCGAGCAATGAGCCAGGCGGCCGTGCTTGCACGGACAGTTGGCGAATGCCGCGAGGGTCAAATACCCCGCCCTTGGGGCGTTTCAAGATTGATGCCCCGCTGCTTACGGCGAGGTCTTTGACTTTAGATTGTCACCGCACAGGTAAAAAAAAGCCCGTCTGCTCACGCAAAATAATAATATGCGCAAGAAGACGAGCTGTCTGCCCGTGGTACCACTTCTCTTCATCCGATTCTCACAAACCGAATCTCTTCAAGTCAAAGGCATCTCACTTTCGACATAGCGCGTCTTATTATGACACCCTTGTCACATCTCATTCTGCCCTAACTCTATCCGCTGTAACAGGCGGACCCTGTCGCAGCCTTGCGCCGTAAATGGATATGTGTACATTCGATTACGTCCGCTCGGTGCGCTGCTCGGAAGCCATGTTCCATCCGCTCTGCCCTGCCCCTCTCAGCCTTGCGGCTCCGTGTCTCATATACGCCGCCGGGACATTCTCTGTAAAACAGGTAACTGATGTACTCTCTTCGTCACTGCCTTTTTCTTTTTAATAAAGAGAGTATCACAACTTTAGACACCCTGTCAACGATTACTTACTTTTTTGTGGTCAACTGGCTATACTCTCCCTTTCTGTCATAGGAATCCATCAGATAGCTTTCATCCGTCAGGATACAGTCTATCTCCAATTCATCCTTTCTATACTTGCTCCGTTTCCGCAGATCCTCCTTCGGCTGCTGCTGGGATTTTGCATGAAAGGAATTTTTTGCCTGAAATCTAAATGCCTTCCCCGGCAGCCTGCCCGCCAGCTTTTCCGCTCCGGATACAATTTTTGCACGAATTTTCTGAAAAGGTGTCACATAAGCGGAAGTTTTTTCCGGCGTGGCGGCAAAGTAAGGATTTCCCTGCAAGGCCGCACTTTGCTCAGCCATCCGCTGATCTTTCGCTGTCCCCCGGCTGCCTGCCGCATCACTGTCATCCACCTGCGCCAGCAGCTGTGCGCTGCCTGTCTTTTCTCCAGGAACACCAACCGTATTCGTCTCGTTTGTTCCCCAGATTCCCTTGAGAAAACTTTTACTTCCACGCAACATTTTCTGGAGCCAGGAGGACAGAGAAAACTCGGCGTCCTGCTGCTGTTTCTGCATCTGCATCTGTGTCATTTGGGAACTCATATTTCCTCCGCCTGACTTCATATTTGCCTGGTGATAATGACTATGGCTGTGCATACAACCCGTTACATGATGGGCATCCGAGCCGTGATCACTGTCTACTCCGCCGATCAGGTGCATGTCCGCCTCCTTCCCTTTTTCGCTGGCCTCCCTGTCGCGGCCCTGCAGCGATTCGTAATCCCAGGGCCGGCAAGCCGGCCTGTGAAGAATGTCCATGTGCTGCTTACAGTATATGGTTCAGGCATTCTTCCATCTGCTTCAAACAGCTTGTAAAGTTTAGAAGTTCCTTACGAAACAGCCAATCCTGAAAATCAGACAGGCCTGAGAATCCGGCTTTGAACTGGTGAGTAAAAACTGCCTCTGGCAGTTAGAACTTCTCTTCACACTAGCGCCTTAATATTTTCCGAAATATTTCCTTTAAATACTGCAGATCCCGCCACAATCACATTGGCCCCCGCCTTCCGGGCCAGCCCCACATTCTCCGCAGTAATGCCGCCGTCCACTTCAATGTCAATATTCAGCCCCCTGCTCTCCGCAAGGCTTCGAATCGTTCTCACCTTTTCCAAACATTCCGGCATCAGCTTCTGTCCGCCAAATCCCGGCTCCACGGTCATGACCAGCACCATATCCGTCAGCTCCAGATAAGGATTCACCGCATCTGCGGGAGTGGCCGGCTTGATGGTAATGCCTGCCTTTTTCCCCAGGCTATGTATCTTTTCTATCGTTCCCCGAATGTCCTCCGATGCCTCCAGGTGAAAGTTAATGAGATCCGCCCCGCAGTCCGCAAATTCCTGCAGATAGCGCTCCGGCTTCTCTATCATCAGATGAACGTCAAAAAAAAGATCCGTATGCCTGCGAAGCGTCTGGATCACAGGCATTCCAAAGGAAATCGAAGGGACAAAGGAGCCGTCCATCACATCAATGTGAAGATACCTTGCCCCTTCTTTCTCCACTTCCTGAATCTGTTCTCCCAGCCGCCAGAAATCAGCTGCCAAAATGGATGGTGCCAAAATGTTCATTTCTCCGGCTACACCTTTCTCAATTATTTTTGTAACAGTTATATGAATTGCTGGCAGAAATGTATATTCCGGTCATACAATAGAAAGCGGACTTACTATTGTCAAGACTTATGAATGGCATGTCTGAACTGTTACTCATTTTTTTATATTTTAACAGATTAAAATGATTTTCGCAATACATCCTGTTTTACTGCCACGTAGATGTATCTTGCCATCTTCTTTTTAAATTCTTCTAATTGTTCATTAACGCACTCTGTCTGCCCCATCAGCATATCAAACCAATTCCTGTGTCCTTCCGCCTCAAATTCCGCCTGATGTGCCATGGCCGCCACCCTCTTTCTCTTAAGCAGGTCATAGGTCTGTTCCGTCAGATCCGTCACACGGTAATTCATACCGTTTTTCTTCAATGCTTTTGCCAGTGCTGAGGTGTCCGCATTTTCCGTCTTTGGTAGAACGTCTCCCTCCTGATAGCCGGCAAAAAATACACCGTCCTCTTTTAACCATGTTCTTATCTGCGAGACAAAAGCAGTCATATCCTTCGCAAAATACATTGTGTCCATAGATATTACAACATCAAATTTTTCTTTCGGATATTCCACTTGACCTATGACCCCTTCTTTAAATTCGGCATTTATCCGAAACCGTTTTTGCGCCGTCCTGATTCCGTTCTCCGAATAATCAAACCCATGGATATACGCCCCTGTCCTTTCCTGTAAATAACCAAGCATTTTCCCATTGCCGCAGCCAATATCCAAAATATGCACATCCGTCTTTTGCGGTACATACGGTAAAATCAAATCTACCTGCTTTATGTCACTGAAGCCATCCTGCGAAAAGTCTTCACCACAGGCACCCTTGCAAAATGATCTAAAGGCCGCGGATGTTTCTGCCATTGCGTAAAAATCTTCATATTCATTATAAAACAATAAGTTCTCTCTTTCCATTGCTAAATCTCCTCGTCTTCACCACTTGGCAAAACAGTTTTTTGTTATTAATTACCATACCATTACTATACCGCGATAGCATTTAGTTTACAAGAGTGGAAAACTAGTGTGCCATTTTCTAATTGAATACACTTTTTGCGTAGTCCAGAATTTCCTAAAACAAAGCGTTTGAGGGAGGCGGGCACAAGGCATCGTTGACCGAAAACAGCGCAGTAGAAGAGAATTCCGTCAAGGAAAAAGTATAGTTGATTGGGAAATGGTGCACCGAGGGTAAATTGTTCACAAAAAGTTGTAACCGTGCCAAAGCAGCCTCGGATCTTCTTGACAATTATCCAAAGTCAATATATACTTTATTTATAACGCAAGGCACTTTAATATTATTATTTCAAAAAATCAGGAGGTATTTTATGAGAGTTGCGTTAAAAAAAATCAAAAGATGTGCAGCTTTGTGTTTATGTGCGGCTTTATTCATGACCACTAATTAGATCGCATCTGCACAGGAAACCGAAGATAGGGATATTATGCAGGAATATCTGGATAAAGCAGCTGCGGGGGTGGAAATATACCCTCTTGTAGATGAAGAAGGCGTTTTGTTTGGTTATTATGAACCTTATAGTGAAGATGATATTAATGCTGTTATGCCGCTGTATAGTTCGAATATTGAGTGGACCGTGGAACCACAACATTGTAGAAAAGGTGCTAATGTTTATACTTTGGGAAATGGGAATGTAATAAATGTTTAGTTGATACAGCTACAGATCAGCTTCATATATTTACGGAGACGAAAAGTACAAGCGGATGGTTTGGTAAAATAACCATGTCAACTTTTGCTACATCAACATATAGTTTCTGTATTTTAAACGACTCAGACATTACAATAACTTATACAGGATCGTATTCATTATAAGGAGAGACGGTGTATGAAGAAAAAAAGTTTTTTGATCGCAGGAATAGCAGGCATTGTTCTTTTAATCGCAGGCATATCGTTTGCGATTAATAGCAGCAGTGCTAAAGCGTCCAATGGCGGTTATGTTGAAGGTGGAGAAGTAGGCACTTTGGATGATTTTAAAGTAATTATTGATGATTCTACTACTTTTGAACACGGATCCGGTGAACAGCCAGAGAATACGGCATCCGAGTCCTCTTCCATGTACGGGATCAATGAGGTTGAGGTAATTTTTGATGATTCTGCCGTCTTCGAGAGTGAACAATAAGGCCGGAAGCCATGCTTGACCTAAGGGCATTCACAGTAATGTGAGTGTCCTTATTTTATTGCTTCCGGTATTAAATTTTTCCTCTCTATTTTGTGCCGCCAGTTAAAAGTAAGCAGACCGAAGACTGCAAAAAAATTTTTTAAGACTGCAGTAGTATTGACAGCCTCTTAAGACTGTGGTAGTATTTCCTTGTGGCCACTACTACAGTCTTAAAAGGAGGTGATTGAAATGGACATTAAACTTTTCGACTCTGAGTTGAAAGTGATGTCTGTCCTTTGGCGCGATGGCGATGTCCCCGCAAAACATATTGCCAAACTGCTGACCGATGAACTGGGCTGGAATGTTAATACGACCTACACCCTAATTAAGCGTTGTATTAAAAAGGGCGCGATTGAACGCTCCGAGCCCGGTTTCATGTGCCATGCGCTTGTGCCCAAAGAGGATGTGCAGGAGGCGGAAACGAATGAACTGATTAACAAGGTGTATGATGGTTCCGCTGACAAGCTGTTCGCGGCCCTGCTGGGAAGGAAAAAATTAACTGCCGCGCAGATCGAAAAGCTGAAACAAATTGTCGGTGACCTGGAATGAGGTGATGCAAATGAGCTTATTTCAAATGAGTTTTGCGGGGGCCGTGATAATTTTGGCTGTTATCGTTATACGCGCCCTGGCAGTCAACCTGCTGCCCAAAAAGACTTTTTTAGCACTTTGGGGAATAGCGGTTGTGCGGCTGCTGCTCCCGTTCTCCATTCCCTCTGCTTTTAGTGTGTATTCGCTGATTGGCAGTCATATACCCGCAGCAAACCCCACAAAAGGCCCGCAGGCTGTTGGGGCGCTGCCAGTTGAAATAGCAGGACAAATAACTGCTGTGCCCGAAAATATTTCAAATGCTGCAAGCCCCGTTTCTGTGTGGGTGATTGTTTGGGCAGTTGGCGTGCTGGTCTGTGCTTTGTTTTTTACCATTGCATACCACAAATGCCGGCAAGAATTTCAAATGTCCCTGCCGGTCGGCAACGGCTTTATTCAAAACTGGCTGAGTACCCATCGCTTAAAACGCTCCATTTCCATTCGGCAGTCCAGCCGTTTTTCTACACCGCTCACTTACGGCGTATTTCACCCGGTAATTTTGATGCCAACGTCTACCGAATGGGAAAATACAAAGACGCTGCAATACATTCTAGCACATGAATATATTCATATTTGGCGCTTTGACGGTATCACAAAATTGGTGTTGATTGTGGTGTTGTGCGTGCATTGGTTTAACCCTTTGGTGTGGGCTATGTATATTCTCGCAAACCGGGATATTGAGCTGTCTTGTGATGAGGCAGTCGTCCGGCTTTTCGGAGAAAGCACAAAGGCTGCCTATGCCCGGACACTCATCAGCATGGAAGAAACCAGGAGCGGCTTTGCTCCATTGTGTAGCAATTTTAGTAAAAATGCAATAGAAGAAAGGATAACTGCAATTATGAAGTATAAGAAAACCAGCATTTTTTCATTTGTTCTTGCACTCTCTCTCTTTTTTGGCGCGACTACGGCTTTTGCAACCTCCGCCCAACAAGAGCCGGATTATAGAATGACGGATGAGGATGGCAATACTACAGCTTTTGAGGGCCAACTAATAATTCCTGCCAGATTTTCCCTTGATGAAAGCGGCAAATATGTTTATAACCCTGATGACGCTCTCAATGCTCTTTCCGCCGAGCACAGCATTTCACCAGACGAACTCAATATTTTTGATAATGTTGATTTCCGTGTCACAACGGAAGGGAACATGAACCAGCAGCGCGGCGATTTGTACGATCAGCCTGCGCGGCCTGCACGTACCGAAGCGGAGATGGAGCAGATCATCGCAGATATTGAAAGCGGCAAAATACCCGGATATAAAATATCGGATTTTGTGGAGGGCAAAGTTCCGGGATTTGAGCCGGTGGATGGCACAGAGTGGTCTGTTGATTTCGTTGATTATTCCGATAGCAGCTGTTTGGGGAACTAGTCCATCATGAGAGCATTCACAATGTTGTGAGTGCTCTCATTCTTTAACTCTGTACCTCCGTTTTGCCCACATCATTTGACAAAATTGTTTTCTGTTGTTACTATAGGACCAGTCTATTTGTATAAGGAGAATCTGATGAAAAAATATTGTCCTTTTTGTGAATCGGAACTGTCAGAATCGCTTTGGTGTGAGCAATGCAAACGGCAGGTCATATTGTATAACACTCACCGTTCTGCTGCCGTCAGGAATGCAGATGAACACAATGAATCCGATGACCCTGCCACAACCCGGAGCACCTTTGTCATTGACGATATTACCACAGTAAATAACACTTTCCCAACTGACAATATTGCCGTCGAAAGCAGCTCTACAGATGATAAAGTGAACGCCGCCCAAAAACCTTCCACGTCTGACAATATTTCTGTACCCCAAAACAAAAACGCGGCGTATACTTATCCTCATGCTGTGCCGGCTCATCCGACGCCAAGCCCCGCGCTGCAAAAGCCTAAAAGAGATATACCCAAGCTGGTTCTGCTGAGCTCCATGCTGTTAATATGCCTCATTTTATGCCTTGTCGTATGTACGCAGCTAATCCATAAAAGCGGCACGGAGCCAACCCCAAAAGCTTCCTCCGCCAAAGAAGATACTCCCGGCGAAAAAAACACGAAGCATCCCTCCAAGGATGTAGTTTCCGATGATACAGCCGGCAAAGAAACAACTAGGGATTCCGGTAATTCCGACACAGATGCACGAGACGATAAGGCCAATAAATCTACCGACAATTATGATACAGATACGTCCGCAACACAAGAAAAAGCCGAATCCGCCGAAAAGACAACGACGAATTCAGCTCAATGGAAAAAATTGGAAGCTCTCACGCCTCTGGATTTACAAATTTATGGAGACACAAAATATTATTACTATGCCGCGGAAGACATTGAAGCACTCGGCCTGCAGTGTACCTACTACCACCTGGGAATTACTTATGATCAGGCTTCCGCAGAAATCGTCGGCTTCTTTGGCCAGGATGCTTTGGAAGACAGCCCTCTTGATGAAACCTATTTCAACTCCTATGTAGACAGCGGCAACGAATATTATACCTCATTTCAGCAGATTTTATCCTATGACTGCGGCGAAATGAGATGCTCCGTCAATTACGACACCGGTTCCGGAACGGTCCACTTTGTCAGCTTCTCCGGAACAAATATCGAAAATTACGCCGAATTGATTCTTGCGATTTTAACGCCTGCCTCGCCGGATCACACCCTTTCTCCGGAAGCTTTGCAGGATCACATCCTGTCTGCCAAGGACGCCCTGCTGAATCTGGATCCTCCGGATACATGGCATGAAGAATATGTATATCAGGATTCCTGCATCAGTCTTTCCATGACTTATTCAGGAGATATTTACGAGCTTCAGCTCAACTCCAGACAGCTTGCCGATGATATGGCACAGAACACATTAAGCATCAGCAGACCCAAGTACTAATAAGCCTTTACATCCCGTTTAAGCTGCTCCCACTCGTCCTCGTGCTCCGTATAATAAAGGGGGCACTTCTTGCCGTTGGAATCATAATGGCGCAGAATATGGCTTGTATCCAAATCATAGGCATCTGTCAGCCACGTAAGCAAAGCAATCAGAGAATCATAGGTTTCCTTGGAAAAAGCTCCGTCCTTCGACGTATGGCAGCATTCTATAGAAACGGAATCGTAATTTCTGCCTGCTACGGCATACGCTATCTCGTCTAAGGGTACACATTGGATAATCTCACCTTCACAGCCGATGATAAAATGTGCGCTGACACTGGCTTTATGAGTGTCCTTCTGCTGCTCGAAGTAGCTGCGGTTCTGGGCGGCACTGGTTCCGGGATTTGCCGTATAATGTACAAATACATCCTTAACCTCCGTTAATGCCTCCCCAGGCCTGGAATATTCGTTAGGCGTCAGGAAATTTTCCGTCCAATCCGGATGTGCCGTAAATTTATCCGCAGGGAGTCCCTGTATCATGGCAGTGGAAGGATTTGTATTTTCCTTTATATCGGTCGTATCCTTTGATGTTCCGCCGCCAAACGCCGGCTCCGCTGCCGACACGTTGTTTCTGTTCAAAAGAAGCACGCCGCTGATCGCGATAATGCAGACCGCCCAGAGTCCTATTGCAATCCTCTGCCTGCGGCGCTGCCGTCTGCGTCTTTCCCTTAATACTGCTTCTCTGCTTTGCCGGCCGCCGGTGGGAATCATCTGCACCTGCCTGCCATTGTCGGCTCTGCGCACCGGCTGCCTGCCGATCGGCTGCAGCTCGGACGTGCGTCGAGGCTGCTGCCGCATATCCTGACGATATGCCGTCTGTCTCCCGGACGTACTGCGGGGCTGCTGTCGCATATCCTGACGATATGCTGTCTGCCTTTCAGACGCACTGCGGGGCTGTTGCCGCATATCCTGACGATATGCCACTTGTCTTTCAGACGTACTGCGGGGCTGCGCTACTCTCTCCTGACGATATGCCACTTGTCTTTCAGACGCACTGCGAGGCTGCGGTACTCTCCGGGCTACCCCCTCCGTTTCCCTGCTCTGATGAGCCCTCCTTGCTCCCTGAACGGCTCCCTGCCTTTGAGGCGTTCTCCGCCTTTGCTCTTCATAACCCCTTGGATAAGGATTTCGCCTGACATCAATTATATCCGGTTCATAGTCTCTCTGTACTGCTCTGTTATCCTGCATTTTCCCACCCCATTGTACTTCTTTGCAAGCCTTACCTTCTGTGGTCACGCATGCCATTTCATCTTTCTATCACACACTTTAAACTAAAATTGCATCATAGTTGTTTCCGTACCTGTAAAAAGTAAATTTTTTTTAAAAAGCCTCACCTTGCTTCTACGGATACTACTACCTTAAAATTGGCGGTATATGTAACCCTATATAATTCCGCATTCTCTTCATTCCACTCAATACTCTTATTTTCGTTATACCATCTTCCCTCGTCAGGCATAAGTTCCAGACTGTCAAGCATATAAAAATCCTCCCATCTATGCCCGGTATCGTCCCCGATTCCGCTGTATACGGAAAACAGAGCAGGTTCCCCTTCCACATAAATTCCGGACAGGCCCGATCTATCCTCACTTTTTTTAAATCTGACTTCCTCCGACTCCAGCCTGGCGCTTTCAATCTGCTCCATATCCGCCTGAAGCATTGCCCGCTTTCCGGGAATGTCCTCAACCACCCCCATAATCTGACTCACCAGCACGCCAATCAAAGAAAAAACAATAGCCAAAATGATTGCGATCGGCGACTTCCTTCCGATCAAAACTGCTGCCAGACAACACACTGCCATAACCACCAGACCGGCCTTGCCGATAGCAGCCAAAGCTCCATACCACTGGTCATAAGCCGCCAGAACTGCATAAGGCGATTCCGCTCCACTTAAAAATTTTTCCAGAGCCGCAGATTTTAAGTTAAATGAAAATGCCAGCAATATCGCAACCATTCCTATTAAAGGGATCAAAATTGCAGGTATCACCCTTTTAAAAAACTCTCCAGGCCGTTCCGACATCATTCCCACTGCTTTTCTGATTAATATTCCGCTCATTCAGGTCCTCTTCATACTTTTGTTTGTATTTGTTAGTACCAGTATTGTACCATAAAAATACATCTTCTGCTACTTTTGATCACAAATTATAGACTTAATTACAATCATCTATGGATTTTGCGTTTATATTTACAACCGGATATTTTATAGCCTGAGCATCCAAAGAACTCACCATATGGTCCCGTCTTTTTCAACAGCCTTCCGCCACATAAGGGGCATTCCCATTGCTCTCGTTTAAGCTCTTCGCCATATCGTTCTTTGAGTTCAACTGCAAATTCGGATTCCTGTTTGTTGACGGTAACAATAAATACTTTTTTCCTTGCCCTTGTCAAGGCAACATAAAATAACCGCCGCTCTTCTGCATATGGATATAAATCACAATTATCAAGCAGTAGGTTTAGTATTGCGGCATCTTGTATTTTGCTCGGAAACCCCATTTTCGATTTCCTGTTATTAATAATAAAAACGTAGTCCGCCTGCAAACCCTTAGATTTATGTGCTGTATAAAAGCTCATTTTCAAATCGGCACGCTTGCAGTATTTCACCTCGGTAAATCCACCGACATTGTTATACTGACATTCAAACAATCCGCTGTCGCTTAATAGTTGGGCGTCAAAAGTATATCTGCCAATAAAAAATACACTGCTGTCCCTCGGTAAATCTTCAAGGCGGACAGCCATAAATTCAATAGCAGCTTTTTCCGTATATCCACTGATCTCGCCCAAAGCATATCCGGCAATATCGTTTTTACTCTTTATAGATTTCTTAATTTGAGAGGGATTCTGCATGATAAAATTGCCACTGATTTCTATCAATTTCCGTGAAAAACGGTATGTTGTTTCGATCTTGCTGATTTCAGCCGGCCCCCAATAATTCTCAAATCTAAGAATATAACTCATATCACTTCCTGCAAAGCGATATATACTTTGCCAATCATCACCCACACAAAACAGGTCGTAAGCTTTAGACTTTCTCATACTGCTCAATAACAAAAAGCGAGACTTGGAAATATCCTGATATTCGTCCACTATAATATATTTATATGAGTTAATATATTTCTTTTGCTCTATAAATTGCGTTGCCATAATAATCATATCGTTAAAATCAATTTCATTCTGCTCGCTCAAATAAGCGCAATACGCCTTAAAAGTTGGTTCTATCAGCGATAAAATAATATTATTGTTCTTTTCATGAGCATTTCCAATGTTCATCTGCCTTACAGCAGCGATTGTATATCCGTTGCTCTTTATAAGATTTATGATCGTTTCAAACAATTCAACAACACCGTCGATCACAGAATCTCCATCTGCCGATACCTGTTCCCACAATTCTTTTGTAGTATGGGGAGTTAGCTTCACCTCTTTTGCCATAAGCTTTTCTTTTAGTGATTCCAGTAAAATGCCCTCAAGCTTTTCATAGGCATAGCATTCTATCAAAACGGTCTCATTTGCCTTATGTGTTTCCCTCTTCCATTTCATGGACGCTTGATATTTTTGCGTAGCTGTCATTCCATTAGTGCCCTTAAAATAAGAAGGCACTTCACCATCCCTGTTTATGCCAAAGTATTCAATATAAATATCATATTCGGGCAGGAAAAAATCGGGATGATATTGTGCATATTCACTTGTGCGGGTATCTATTTTATACGGATGCTCATAAACATATTGTACTCCGTTTTGAAATAAAAAATTTGCTATGTCCATTTCACCATAGCTTTTTACGGCTTCATTATTTATTGTAGTAGGTGGATTCAATCGCAGATACTCTTCATATTCTGACTGCTTCTTAAAATCAAACTCTGATTTAGCAGCAACCCGGTTATATAATAAGAAAGTACTCAAAAGACTTAAATAGGAATCCGATTTCATATTTAGCAATAATTGCTCCCTGATAAATCTACGCAAGTTCAATTTCGTTATTTTCGGAGTAATACCGTTTACTCTGGTAATGATATTCATCCCCAATTTGTGAAATGTAGATGCTTCTATATTGCACCCAGTTTCCTGGTGAATTCGTTGACTCATCTCAGCAGCGGAAGCATTTGTAAAAGACAACACCAAAATGTCTTCGGGCTTACATTTTTCTGATTTCAGAAGATATTTAATTTTTCCGACTACAGTTGTTGTTTTACCGGTTCCCGCTCCGGCAATGACAAGATGATTATGAAACTCTTTGACGATACAGGTCATCTGTTGTTTGTCTAATTTTCTTCCCTCAACGTCGCCGATCAATGTATAGGCTGTTTGAACTCTTGCATTTGCAGCCCTGTCGTTATGGTCGTTTATCTTCTGCTTTAGTAAATCCGCATTACGATACAATTCCCTTTGCATATTTAATAGTCGTTTATAGTGTATCGCCCTTTTCAACTTTTGTATATTCGTTATATTTACATTTGCAATCAGAGAAGCATTGTGATTGCGCCATTCATCTTCTTTGCCATGTTCTACAAAGGATTGAGAATCCTCGAATAATATATTTATTTCATTCAACGCCTCATCAACTTGCGCGATTAGATTATCGCACGTATTATTTCGATCTTTTACCTTCTCCTTGTGCTTAGCAATTATTGTTTTAATAAGTCCCATAGTACTTATTCCTCCGGTTTACCGCTATTCACTCGCCGTAATATCATCATAATATCGCACTAGTATGCTCTCATGTTAATTATCATCAGCACTTTAAACTCAAGTTTTTTACAGCATACCATAAATTTGCCGTCTTGCATAGTCATCGCACAAGGCAATTTCTATAAACCAATTATTTACAGACAAGTCCCTATGGAAAATTCGCGTTCAACGTCATCATCGAAATCTCTTATCTCCCCATATTGAATTCAGCTCTTTTTTCATGTATAATCTCCCCATAGGAAGAAACACTTTTCCTGTAGACCCTAATCATGAGAGGAGGCTTTCCCATGAGTACTTTAGACGCAACCGTATCCATGCTCGAAGCAATGCCAGAGGATGCAAGAATCAAGGTCATGGAGTTTACGCAAAGGCTGTTCACATCCAGCAAACCTGCAAACCCATTCGTGCCAGTCAGTCAGGAACATATTCTTTCTGACCTTGCCGAATCACGCCAGCAGATTTCCGATGGCAAGGGCCTTGACATGAAAGACGCACTGAAAAAGATGGGAAAACAGCATGGATTCATTTAAGGTAATCATCTCGCCAAAAGCACTATCACAGCTAAACGACTACATCGACTACCTGCAGCAAACCTTGCTTAATAACCAGGCAGCCTATAGCATATGGCAGGATGCCTTGGAAACGCGAGACCATCTTTCAAAAGTCGCCGACAGCCTGCAATGCTGTTCCCATCCACAGCTGAAACAGCACGGATACCATATCATCCATTTTATGCGGCACCGCTATCTTATGCTTTACCGGATAAAAGACACTACCGCTTACGTGGATGCCATATACCACCAGCTTCAGGATTATGAAAATGCTTTTGCCGATGAATTAGGCCAATAAAGCAAAAACCGGAATAGGAATATACCTTTCTTCCGGTTTTTGCTTTGCTTTTTATAAGAATGACATCACTTTTTACAACTTACACAAATTCCTTCACGGACTTATAAACGCCTTCTGCGTCCAGACCGTACTTGGCAACCAGCGCTGCCGCAGAGCCGGACTCACCGAATACGTCCTGCATGCCGATCTTCTTCACCGGGGTGGGGAGCTTTGCGCACAGGCAGTCGCAGACTGCACTGCCCAGGCCGCCGATCACGCTATGTTCTTCCACGGTTATCACCTTGCCGGTCTTTTTAGCACTGTTGATAATAATATCCTCATCCAGAGGCTTGATGGTGCAGATGCTCACCACCTCTGCCTGAATGCCGTCTGCCGCCAGCTTCTCCGCCGCACCCAGCGCGGAATCCACACAGATGCCGGTAGCCACGATGGTCACATCCTTGCCTTCCCGCACGATGCTGCCCTTGCCGATCTCAAATTTGTAATCAGGCCTGTCATTGATCACAGGCACTGCCGCACGCCCAAAGCGGATATATACGGGCCCGTCATACTCCAGCGCCGCACGGACTGCCGCCTTGGCCTCCACGTCATCCGCAGGACACATCACCACCATGCCGGGAATCGTCCTCATTAGAGCAATGTCCTCATTACACTGATGGGTAGCTCCGTCCTCGCCTACAGTAATGCCCGCATGGGTAGCACCGATCTTTACGTTCAAATGGGGGTATCCAATGGAATTGCGGACCTGCTCGTAAGCACGCCCTGCGGCAAACATGGCAAAGGAGCTGACAAAGGGTATCTTGCCGGTCAGGGACAGGCCTGCCGCAATCCCCATCATGTTACATTCTGCAATACCACAGTCAATGTGACGGTCCGGATATGCCTTTTTAAAAACACCGGTCTTGGTAGCTGCCGCCAGGTCGGCGTCCAGTACTACCAGGTTGGGGAATTCTTCAGCCAGTTCCTTTAACGCGTTGCCGTAGCTCTCGCGGGTTGCAATCTTTTTTACCGTATTCTCTGCCATTATGCTTCACCTGCTTTCTCTAATTCTGCACCGATCTTCTCCAGATCTGCCATCGCCACTGCATACTCATCATCATTGGGCGCCTTGCCGTGCCAGTCTACACTGTTTTCCATGAAGGAAACGCCCTTGCCCTTTAAGCTGTGGGCCACGATACAGGTGGGCATTCCCTTCGTCTCCCTTGCTTCTTTAAATGCCGCACGGATCGCATCAAAGTCATGAGCGTCTACATTAATCACATGGAAATTAAATGCCTCAAATTTCTTGTCAATGGGGTATGGAGAGCAGACCTGGTCAATAGGGCCGTCAATCTGCAAGTTGTTATTATCCACAATCACACAAAGGTTATCCAGCTTACGGTGGCCTGCAAACATAGCAGCCTCCCACACCTGTCCTTCCTCGATCTCGCCGTCACCCAGCAGGGTATACACCCTGAAATCCTTACCGCCCATCCTTGCGCCGAGAGCCATGCCCACAGCAGCGGAAACACCCTGTCCCAGGGAACCGGAGGACATATCCACCCCAGGTATATGGATGCAGGGATGTCCCTGCAGATAAGAGCCCAGATGTCTTAAAGTCTTTAAGTCCTCCACCGGGAAAAATCCCCTGTTTGCCAAAGTGGAATACAGGCCGGGAGCTGTATGTCCCTTGGACAGTACAAAACGGTCTCTGTCGTCTTTGTCGGGATTCTTCGGGTCAATATTCATCTCTTCAAAATACAGATAGGTATAAATGTCCGTTGCGGAGAGGGATCCGCCCGGATGTCCTGCCTTTGCACTGTGAACTGCCGTCACAATGCCCTTCCGCACGTCGTTCGCGTGCTTCTGCAGTTCTAAATTATTCATGCTCGTCCTCCATTTCTGCGCCGCCCTGCGGCAGATTTACTCTATATGGGTTTTAGTCATTTTATTTATCTTATCATACGATATTTGCATGCGTCCACTCATTTATTGCGGTATTTACGACTCCTGCGTCGTATCAGTTCAGACACCCTCAATCGGGTAACAGGCAGGAATCGGCCGTCGCCGTCAAATTAAGAGGATCTGAACTGTTACTCTTTTGTCCCCTGGCCGTAGTACGCATTTGCACCGTGCTTCCGGTAATAATGCTTATCCTGAAGCTCCTGGGGCGCAGGCTGAATGCGGGGATTAATGGTCTCGGCACGGTAAGCCATCTTCGCCACCTCTTCCAGCACTACCGCATTATGCACTGCCTCTTTGGCGTCCTTGCCCCAGGCAAAGGGACCGTGATTCTTACAGAGCACCGCCGGCACCGCCGCCGGGTCCTTGCCCATTCTTTGAAACTCATTTACAATCAGGTGACCGGTGTTCTCTTCGTATGCCTCTTCTATTTCTTCCTTCGTCAGGCATCTCACGCAGGGGACTTCCCCATAAATATAATCCGCATGGGTGGTGCCGTAACAGGGAATGCTTCGCCCTGCCTGAGCCCAGCTGGTAGCGTAGGATGAATGAGTATGCACCACACCGCCAATTTCAGGAAATGCCTTATACAGCTCCGCATGGGTAGCTGTATCCGAAGAAGGATTGAAACGACCCTCCACCTTTTTCCCGTTTAAATCCACCACCACCATATCCTCCGGCGTCAGCTTATCGTATTCCACGCCGCTGGGTTTGATGACGAACAGCCCGCTCTCCCTGTCAATGGCGCTGACATTGCCCCAGGTAAAGGTTACCAGCCCATATTTGGGAAGATCCATATTTGCTTCATATACCAGCTTCTTTAATTCTTCTAACATAATGCCCCTCCGTTTTCTCATATTGATTCTGCACCAAGAACTGCCCATGGCAGTTCTTGCGGGAATAAAGAATTTTTAGGCAGTGTACTAGTGTACTCTGCTGTCTTAGAAATTCTTCATTTCATTCCCTGGATGGCAGCTTTCTCCGCCGGCAGCGCGCTTTTATACCTTTCTACAAAGGTGTCAAAGCCTGCCACATCCTCCGCTTTAGGCTCTATAGTGCTTCCGGTCTGCTCCGCGAAGATCCGGCTGCTCAAATAATCCGGCAGGGTCTCGCCCGCTGCTTTCTCAATCATATATGCCGCCAGGACCGCCATGCCCCAGGCACCGCCCTCGCTGGCAGTATCCATCACGGTAACCGGCGAGTCAAAGGCTGCCGCCATCAGCTGCTGTCCTACCACGGGAGTCTTGAACAGTCCTCCGTGGCCCATCAGGGAATCCACTTTTACATGCTCTTCCTTTAACAGAATATCATTACCGATCTTCAGCGTAGCCATGGCACTGTAAAGATGGCTTCTCATAAAGTTCGCCAGCGTAAATTCAGCGTCCGGCATCCGCACAAACATGGGTCTGCCCTCGTTTAAGCCTGTCACCGGCTCTCCGGAAAAATAGTTGTAAGCCATCAGCCCGCCGCAATCTGCATCGGCGGCCAGCGCCTCCCTGTATAAAGTGCCGTACAGATCGTTCTTATCAATCTTTATGCCGAATTTATCCGCAAATTCTCCGAACAGATTGACCCAGGCATTTAGGTCGGATGTGCAGTTGTTGCAGTGCACCATGGCCACGGGATTGCCGTCAGGAGTCGTCACCATGTCAATCTCTTCATGCACCTTTTCCAAGGCCTTTTCCGTAACCACCATGGAAAAAATGGAAGTTCCGGCGGAGATATTCCCCGTGCGCACTCTGACACTGTTGGTGGCCACCATGCCGGTGCCCGCGTCTCCCTCAGGAGGGCACATGGGGCTGCCGGGCTGCAGCGTACCCGTAGGATCCAGCAGCTTTGCCCCTTCCGGGGTCAGGCTTCCGGCCTTCTCTCCCGCGCAAAGCACCTTCGGTAAAATATCTTCCAGCTTCCAGGGGAAGCCCTTGGGCGCAATCAGCTCGTTAAACTGTGCAATCATCTTCCCGTCAAAGTCCTTTGCCTCGGAATCAATGGGGAACATGCCGGAAGCCTCACCGATGCCCAGCACCTTTTCTCCCGTCAGCTTCCAATGTATGTAGCCGGCCAGGGTGGTGAAGAATGTAATGTCCTTCACATGCTCTTCCCCGCTTAAAATTGCCTGGTAAAGGTGGGCAATACTCCATCTCTGGGGAATATTAAAGCTGAAAAGAGGTGTCAGCTCTTTACAGGCTTCCTCCGTCATGGTGTTCCGCCAGGTGCGGAAGGGAACCAGCAGTTCACCCGCCTGATTAAATGCCATATACCCGTGCATCATGCCTGAAAAACCGATACTGCCGATAGAAGTCAGGCTTTCTCCGTATTTCGCCTTTACATCCTCCGCCAGGCTGCGGTAACAGCCCTGCAGCCCGTTCCAAATGTCGTCCAGGCTGTAAGTCCAGATATTATTTTCCAGCCTGTTTTCCCAGTCATGGGTTCCCATGGCAATGGGCTCATGGCTTTCGTCCACCAGCACCGCCTTGATGCGGGTGGAGCCAAACTCGATTCCCAGAACGGTCCTGCCGCTCCTGATGGCATTTTTGATTGCCTCGCTCATATTTCTATTCCGCCTTTCTGCGCTTTGCGCCTTTTATACTGAATCTATCACGTTTCAACCCTTCTGTTCGGAAAGGCCCCCTGCGCTGCCGCCTTCGCGGGCAAGCCTGATCCTTCCTCACCTGTAATATACCGCGTTCCATCTCAACTCATTTTTCAGGACAGGGATGGTGGTATCTTTATCAATAACGACACTCTCAATACCCATGGCATCCGCCCAGTCCACCATCTGCTGTACGGTCAGGTCATAGGAAAACGCGGTATGATGAGCCCCGCCGGCCAGGATCCACGCCTCCGCCCCCACCTCCAGAGAAGGCTGGGGCGTCCAAAAGGCTGTTGCCACCGGAAGCCTGGGCATAGGCTTCTCGCACTTTTTGCAATCCACCGCATTCACCAGCAGCCGGAAGCGATTTCCCAGGTCTACCAGGGACGCGGCCACCGCCGGTCCGGTCTTGCTGGTGAATACCAGCCGGGCAGGATCCTCGCGATTCCCCATAGAAAGGGGCTGTACCTTAATACTGACAGGACCGTCAGAAATAGAAGGGCACACCTCCAGCATGTGCGCCTGCAGAATTCCCTCCTTGCCAGGCACAAAGTTATAGGTATAATCTTCCATGAAGGAAGTACCCTTGGCGTCCTTTTTGCCCTGGGTCATGATCTTCATCAGGCGCACCATGGCAGCCGTCTTCCAGTCACCCTCCGCCCCAAAGCCATAACCTTTTTCCATCAGTCTCTGGATGGCAAGCCCAGGCAGCTGCTTTAAGCCGCCCAGCATGCCGAAGTGGGTTACAATCGCATGATAGTCTCCTGCTTCCAGAAACCTCTCCAAGCCAAGCTCGATCCGAGCCTGAACCGCCACATGCTCCCGGAACTCCTGCGGATCCCTGCCCTCAGGCAGGATTTCATATTTGTCATAATATGCTTCCACCAAGGCTTCCACGTCCCCTGGGGAAACCTCGTCCACATATGCCACTGCGTCATTTACGTTATAATGGTCAATCTCCCAGCCAAACTTCACCTGAGCCTCCACCTTGTCCCCCTCAGTGACTGCCACATTGTTCATATTGTCGCCGATCCGGCAGACTCTCACATGGGAGGATTCCATGACGCCCACCGCGGTACGCATCCAGTCCGCCAGCTTTTCGCTGACGGCTGCATTCATCCAGTGCCCCACAATCACCTTTCTCTCGATGCCCATGCGGGTGACGATATGCCCGTACTCCCTGTCGCCGTGAGCGGACTGGTTTTCATTCATAAAATCCATGTCAATGGTGTCATAGGGAATCTCTTCATTATATTGTGTATGCAGGTGACACAGGGGCTTATGGTATTCCTGCAGACCGATGATCCACATTTTTGCCGGGGAAAAGGTGTGCATCCAGGTGATCACCCCGGCGCAGTTTTCGTCATTATTAGCCTCATTAAATGTACGGCGGATGGACGCCTGATCAATCAGGGTCGGCTTCCAGACCAGCTCATAGGGCAGAGCCCCGGAGGCATTCAGCCCCTCCACCATCTCCCTGGAATGAGCTGCCACCTTCCGCAGGCACTCGTCCCCGTACAGATCCTGAGATCCCGTACAAAACCAAAATTGATACTTCTTCGTCTTCTTCATGTTGTCCTCCATTCATTCCTTTATTTTTTCTACCGTCTGATAGAAACACGCAATATTTCCTGCTCACTTCCAAACATGCTGCCTCCGGCGACACATACAATCCATGAAACCGGCAGTGTACTCCGCCACCGACTGCCGCTCCATCACCCTGGTATCAAATTCCACGGTATACTCGTTTCCCCTTCCCTGCTTTCCGATCATATCCAGAAGGGTCTCCGCCGCTTTTTCTCCCAGCTTCTCCTTAGGGTGGGGCAGGGAAGTAATGGGAATCTCACTGTGCAGCGCCAGATCCGAATCGTCCATGCCAATCACCGACACATCCTCCGGCACCCGTATCCCCCGCTCCGTGAGCATACGGATCAGCTGGAACGCTATCTGATCATTATAGCAGAACAAAGCGCTGCATTCCTCCACGCGGTTCAATATCTTGTCCCGGCAGTAATTTAGCTGCTTTGACTCATCCGTGTCGATCCACACCATCCGGGAGTCTGTAACGGTCAGCCCTGCCGCCTCCATGGCTCTTAAGTACCCCAGATACCGCAGCCTTCCCTGCCCGTCGTCCAGCTTCAAGATGGCTCCTATATCCTTATGTCCCTTGCCGATCAGATAATTTACCGCCTTTTCTGCCGCCTTCACATCATTTAAGGAAACATGAGGCACGTCCAGCTCCGGATAGAAGGTATTGATAAAAAGAATGGGTATTTTCCGATTCAAAAGCTGCCTGTACAGTGAAAGGTTGGGGTTGGGCAGGCCGCTCTTTGTTCCCTCCACAATAATCCCCGCCACGTCATCCCTGCTGATTAGATCCGTCAGCACGTTTCTTTCCCGGTCCGGCATATTGTCGGTAAAGGAAATCTGGACGGAATAACCCCTCTCGAAGAGGACTCTCTCGATTCCCTGAATGGTCTTAGGGAAAATATAGCTGTCCACATAAGTGGTCACCACTGCAATGCGATTCCGTCCTTCCAGGTTCTCCCTGCGGTCAAAGCTCACATAGGTGCCGCTTCCTCTGACCCTGCGAACTGCGCCCTCTTCCTCCAGCAGCCCGATGGCTTTCCTCACGGTCTGCCTGCTGATGCCGAATTTTTCCGTCAGTTCATTCTCCGAGGGCAGCTTATCCCCCGGCTTCAGCTCTTCGGACTCCATTAAATTTTCCAGATAGTGCAAAATGTCACCGTACTTCGTCCGCTTGTCTTCCATATATCCAGTATATTCATCCGAACGCAGCAAGTCAATACATCTCCTTACTTTTTTATGTACATTTCTAATAGTTGTATACAATACAACTCCAAAGATGCCAATGCCGCTTTACTTAATATCAATTATTTTAAGCTTCGCTGACAGCAGCATAATGGCGGTTCATCCATAATAGGACAAACCGCCCAGACATTTCTCATCCAAATTCAAGTTGCAGACAACTGCTTTCTCAGCAGTGGTTCCTCTGTTAAAGATACATCTGAAAACGCGGAGTAGAAACGATTGGCATTTTCATTTTCCGCCCTGATCAGGTAATACTGATTGATTCCAAAAGATAAGCATTCTTTTTCAAACTGCTTGAAAAGGCCCTGCGCAATTCCCTGATGCCGCCGCTTTGGCAGTACATAAATCCAATCCACATAAGCCATTTTAGAGCCATCCTGGATACAGCCGTAAAAATGGTACTCAATACGGCCAACCACCATCCCATCCAAAACAGCTAAAATAGAATAAGTCTTTTGGTAAAACGGATCGTCTATACGAAGCCTTATCCCCTTTTCGTCCAAAATGTCAGCTGTCATTTTTCCGGTTCTTCTTTCATAGCATTTCGTAAATAAGCTATATAACCATCTACGGTTTCTTTACATAATTTCTGATATATCACCATGTCTGCCTCCGACGCTTCAGCGCTCATTTTCCGTTTGCCTGAATCATTTGATAAATATTCCACATCTTTCCGTTTTCAGATATGGCCGGTGCTAAGCCGCTCCGGCAGCTTATCCCTATCAACAACCGCTTCCATGTATCCGCAGGTAAAAGGAAAAAAGTCAAACTTTTTGGTGCCGGTATGCCTTGCACCCAATCGCTCATACCAGGCGCGCAGCTTTTTATTTTCCTCCACAATGCCTATATTCAACTTCCTGCAGTCTTTGGCGGCCGCTGTACTCAGTGCATGACAATATAAAATTTCTCCGATTCTTCTATGTCGATGTTCGGGACAAACACACAAATTATTCAGCTCGCATTCCCCGTTTCCCGGTATATGAAGCGAATAGTAACCAAGAATCTGCCCTTCTTCATCAAAGTATCCATACATGGGCCTGCCTTCCTCATACTGATACGCAAGCCTTTCTACCGTAGTTGCAAACGCCGTAAAGCGGGGAGCGTTTTCCCTGGTAAAGCCGAATTCCTGCGCCACTGTCAGAAAACTATTTTGTATCAGCTCCACACATTTCTCAATTTCACATTTTTGAATAAGACGAATCATGTTGATCCTCCCTTGCATATATTGTAGCAACGCTTATAGTATCAGGTGATGTCTTGAAAAAACGTTCTTCCCTTACCCTGCGGCAGATCCTGTTCCTGTCTGTCCTGGTCCTGGCCTTTGGGGTCATGACCCTGTTCCTCTTTACATATCAAAAAGACGAGAAACGGTTTACCAATATTACTTCCCGCCTTTTTATCGGCGAAATGGCCGGAAATACTTTGAATATGCACTACACCATCGCTCATCCTGAAGACTTTGGCATTTATGACTATGATCCCTGCCTGCCGGGCTACAGCGCGGAAGGCTCTCTACAGGGAAAGATAGCCACCGAAAACACTTTGGCCGCCCTGCGTACTATCCGTCCGGGCAGGCTTAGCGCTGCCGATGCCTATCTTGACAGGCTTCTAATCCGCTATTTGGAAAATTCCCTGAACTTAAGCGGTTTTTCTTATTACAGCGAGCCCCTCTCCCCTGCTTCCGGTATGCAGACCCAGCTCCCCATCCTGCTGGCGGAATACACCTTCCGAAACAGACAAGATGTGGAAGATTACCTTGCGCTTTTGGATCAGACGGACGAATATTTTGCTTCTCTTTTGACCTACGAGCAGGAAAAAGCAGATGCCGGGCTTTTAATGTCTGCCGCAGGCTTAAAAAGTGTCCGCAAGCAATGCGACACCATTGTCACAAAACAGGCTCTAGACGAAGGGACCCACTTTTTGCAGACTACTTTCGAGGAACGCATTCAGACCCTTCTGAAAAACGATAAGCTCACCGAGGCTGATGCACGAAAATATCTGGCAGCCAATGACCGCCTGCTGAAAACGGTTTTGCTGCCCGCCTACACGGCTCTGGGCGACGGGCTGCTGATACTGGAGGACGAATCCATTCCTTTGAGCGGGCTTGGTGCATATCCTCAGGGAAAAGTATATTATGAAGCTCTCTTAGTATCCGAAACCGGCTCCTATCGCCCCATAGACGAAATTCAGGAGCTTTTGACGGCACGATTTTCCGCAGAATATGAGGACATCCGCCGCCTGCTTGACGAACATCCCTCTGCAGCCCTTCGCTATGGGAAAAACGATTTGATTTCTTTCCCTTACTCCAATGCCGCTCAGATGCTGGCGGATCTGCAGGAGCGCATGAAGGGAAGTTTTCCGGCTGTTTCGGGAGAGGCCGTATCCGTAACCGTCAAGCCTGTCTCCGGCAGCTTAAAGGATTACACTGCTCCTGCCTTCTATCTGACCGCGCCCCTGGACGACACCGTCAACAATGTAATCTATATCAATACCGGAAAGACCCCTTCCGGTTTGGAATTATACACTACCCTTGCCCATGAAGGGTATCCCGGCCACCTGTACCAAAGCGTATACCACGGCCGACGCTGTCTGGCCGGAAAAAGCCGGACTGCCGGAGAGCTCATCTGGTATGGTGGATACTTGGAAGGCTGGGCGGTATATGTAGAATTCCTGTCCTATGATTATGCCTCCGCTTTATTAAAAGAAAACATGTTGGAAGAGGATGCTGTCTTAATACAAATTGAAAAACATAACCGCAGCCTGCAGCTATGCCTCTACTCCCTTTTAGATATTATGATACATTACGAAAATGCTTCTTTTCACAAGATCGCCAAGGTGCTGGAAAACTTTGGCATAAAGGACAGTTCCTCCGCAGCGGCAATTTATTCCTACATTGCCCAAGAACCCTGCAATTACCTGAAATACTATCTGGGCTACCTGGAGATCCTTTCCTTAAAAGAAGAAGCAAAGACGGCTTGGGCAGGAGCTTACACCGATTATGACTTTCACTGTTTTTACCTGGATAACGGTCCCGCAGACTTTTTATCCCTGCAGGAGCAGTTAGCACATTGGCCGCAATGAATTTCCCTTTATTCCCTTTGTATTTCTTCCAGATACCCCCTGTCCCACAACAGGATCTTCAGCTTTTTAGCCGCTTCCACCGCGGGCTGGGTAAAATACTGATTCGTCAGCACCGCCCCTACCATCCGGTCGTAATAATCCCGGCCCGCATACGCCTCCTGAATTGCCTTTACTCCCACAGGAGCGGTATAGCGCTTACACTGGATCGCATAAGTAACTCCGTCCTTTTCCGCAAGAATATCAATGCCGTAATCGCCGCTGCCTCTGGTGACCTCTACCTCCAGAAAGCCCTGCTGACGCAGCAGCTCCGCGCAATAATACTCAAAATCATGCCCCTCCATCAGGTCCATGTCAGAAGGGTAATTCCGGCTCCTTCTAAATCTGAATACAGCGGCGGCAATAAGGATTCCCAAAACTGCCGCCGCAAGGATGATCGCTATATACACGGACGCCTCCCTATTTTGCAAACATAACCTTCTCACTGTTAAACAGCTTCGTCAGCCCAAATGCCAGCAGGAAAGCACACGCCAGATTTACTCCCATGGTCACCACCATCTGTGCCGGCGTATACTGGAAGGAAAAAATACCATACATACAGTGCACGCTGTTATAAAGAGGAATACAGAAAATTCCCAGACTCTTCTCCCCCGTTCCGCCAAACATGGTGGTCAGGCTGAGACCCATCGTCAGGATCATCAGGGGCGCATTTGCTGTACTGGCCTCCTTGATGCTCTTGGCAAATGCGGAGATTACGGAAATCAAGGACACCAGCACCAGCACCGTGGTGAATATGACGCCGAGAAGCAGCACATAATCCATTACTCCATAAAACGAGGCATCCAGCTCCGCCCCTGACCCGGCCATCAGATTCGGCAGGGATAACATGGTTCCCAGAAAGCTGGAAAGTCCCGCCAGCAGGGCAATCGCACTGAGGCTGATAATTTTTCCCAAAGCCAGGGAGCTGCGCTTCATGGGCGTAACCAGCAGGGTGGCAATGGTCCCTCTCTCCTTCTCCCCCGCGATGGCTTCCGGCGCGATGGATATACAGCCGCTGAAAAGGAAGGTCATCAGCAGCAGCGGCAGCATCATGGAAAAAAGCTGACCTGTGGCATCCTTCTGGGACGCAAGGTCGTAAGCTGCCTCTCCTGCATTCACGTCAAACTTGTTGGCCATGCTTTCCTCATAGTTATCCAGCACGCCGCTCACAATCTTATAGAGGTTTGCCGATTCTACCTCCGTGGAATTATAGTAAATCTCCACATTGGGTGCCGCACCGTCCGCAACCTCATACTCCGCCACTGCCGCGGAAAAATTTGCTGGAAATACCAGCAGCAGATCCGCTTCCTTGGCTGTAATCTCATCCCTGGCGGCACTTACTTCGCCCTCGGAAAGCTTTGTCCACTCTACAGGCAGCCCCTGAAGCGCAGGCGACAGTTCTTCCGGCATATTCTGCACATAAGCCTTTCCCACATAAGTATCGTCCGTGGTAAACTGCCCCATCATGCCCTTGCCCATAAACGTGTAAAGTATGTAAATCATCAGTCCCGGCATCAGGATCGTGGTTACCACCATTCTCCTGTCTCCGAAAAACCGGGCAAATTCCTTTTTGATAATTGTCAGCATATCACTTTTCATACAATCTTACCCACCTTTTCCTCGTAAAGTTCAAAGAACCTCTCTTCCAAGCTCTTCCCCGCACATACCGCCTCCAGGGAATCACACATTACCATGCCTCCGTCAATAATAATGCCCACCCTGTCACAAATCTTTTCAATCAGGCTGAAAATATGGGTGGACACGATAATGGTCTTACCCTGAGCCTTCAGATCCATCAGAAAGTCCGTTACCACCTTGGCCGTCAACACATCCAGACCGTTTGTGGGCTCGTCAAAAATGATCACATCCGGATTATGTACCAGAGAAATTACCAGCGAAACCTTTTGCTTCATACCCGTGGACAGGTTGCCCACCTTTACCTCCGCAAACTTATCAATGCCGAAACGGGCAAAGAGCGCTTCCTTGCGCTGTTTCTTTTCCTCCCCCGGAACACCGTGCAGATCCGCAAAAAAGTCAAACAAATAATTGGGGGTAAAAAACTCTTCCAGCTTCAACTCGCTTGTCAGAAATCCGATCTTACTTCTCACCGCCTCCGGCTCCTTTACTACGCTGGAGCCGTCCATCAAAGCATCCCCCTCATCCGGCCGGATCAACGTAGCCAGCATCCGCAGAGTCGTGGTCTTTCCCGCTCCGTTGGGACCCAGCAGTCCAAACACCTCGCCCCGGTATGCGGTAAAGGTAAGATCGTTTACCGCCACCTTGAGCTTATCGTTTGTCTTTTCAATTTTCTGTTGTTTTGCAGAAAGCTTGAAGGTCTTTTTCAGCCCCTGCACTTCCAATATTTTTTCCATTTATTTTCCTTTCTGCCGCTAATCCGGCTTGTTTTGTTTCACCTGCTTCGCAGCCGCCTGGTTTTCTTTTGCAAGCTTTTTCTATATGAGTTTTTACGCAAGCCTCAGTGCTTTGACTCATAATATTTTCTGAACAGCACAAAGCTTAACAAATATATAAGGATTAGTCCCCAGCTGAGCCACATCAGCATGTCGTTCGCCAGAACACCACCCAAAACCAGCAGTACATACACAACTCCCAGCAAGGTCCTGGCAGTCCCGCGCAGCGCCAGACTATCCAGCTCAAGTTCACGCTCGTCTGTCTCCTTTAAGCGGAGCTCCTTAAGCTTTTCTTCGTCCTTCAGATGCCTGCAGTTCTTCAGAATCCCCACCACGCTTCCTAGCGCCAGTCCGCCGCCAAGCCCCAGCAGAAAACCCAGATGATATTCCGAAATCTCGATTCCGGTACAAAAATGCACATACAGGACGACAGCCTCTGTTGCCAAGCCGGCCATAATAAACAAACAGAAACGGAACCGGCGCTTCTTCAGTACCTCTCGATATTCCTCATTATTCTTAGCCCTGCACATCGGACAAAACATGCTTCTCATATTCTCTCCTCTCCCTCCGCAGAAGACATCCTCATCTCCGAATGTCTCTGTTCTCCAACACAGCTTCATTCGTCCGTATCGTCAAACAAAAACAGCTCCTCGATGGCCACGTCGAAATACTTCGCAATCTTGTGTGCCAGTATCAGGGAAGCGTTGTATCTGCCGTTTTCAAGAGAAATAATGGTCTGCCGGCTCACGTTGACCGCATCCGCCAGCTCACTCTGAGTAACCCCCCCCATGGCCTTCCGCAGCTCCTGAATACGATTCTGCACAACACCACCTACCCTTCCCCACATGATCTGCGCAAAAAGTAAAGCATACTTTACTCTCAAAGTATAGTATGCTTTACATTCTATGTCAAGTTTTTTATTCAATCCTCATCCCGATAAAGCATTAACAGCTTCTCAAATTCCGGCCTTGCCTCTGCAAAGGCTGTCAGCAGCTTCGGTGAAAAGGTGCCGCTGTTCCCGTTGATAATCATCTGATATGCCCTGTCCGGCGCGTAAGCAACCTTATAGACGCGCTTCGAGGTAAGCGCGTCATATACGTCTACCAGCGAAACAATCTGCGCCCCAATATCAATCTCATCCCCCTTCAGGCCGTCGGGGTATCCGTTGCCGTCATACTTTTCATGATGATGCCTGGCAATGTCGCAGGCATATTTCCGGACAACCTTGTCGTTCAAATCAATGGCCTGAGATATGATTTCCGCGCCTTTTGTAGTATGGGACTTAATCAATTCAAATTCATCCTCAGTCAGTTTGCCGGATTTCAGAATTATACTGTCAGGGATGGCAATCTTGCCGATGTCATGGAGAAGAGACGCCCGCCCAATCTGACTGACCTTTTCCGGCGTAAGTTTATATTCCGGATAAAGCTTCATAATGTTTCTACCCAGACAAAGGGTAAATTCCTGTACTCTCTTAATATGCTGCCGGGATTCCAGGTTACGAAACTCCATGATATTGCTGAGAGAATTGACCAGAGCGTCCGTGCGATGGCCCAGTTCTTCCGCCTGCCGCCGCAGCATGTCATTCTGTTTCTTTATATTTTCGTTTTGCTTCTTGACTACCAGCTCCAACTGCACTTTGTACTGAAACCAGCCTACGGCGTTGCTGACAACCTGTCTGATGACGTCGGATTGATAAGGCTTTTTAATATAGCTTACAATCCCATACTCATAACCCTTGCTTTCAAATTCCGCCGATTCCTGGCCCGTGACCATAATGAAGGGAATCTTACTCAAAACTTTCTTTGCCTGAAGCTCCTCCAGCACCTGAAAGCCGTCCATCACCGGCATCACATAATCCAGCAAGACTACCGCTATGGAAGAAAAATGACTGTTTAAAAGCTCTATTCCCTCCCTGCCGTCGGCCGCTTCCAAAATCTTGTAATCCTGCCGAAACATTTCTACCAGAATTCCACGTTCAATATCGTTATCTTCAAAGATCAGTATGGTGTCGCGATTCATTTATAATACCTCCCCGCGCGCTGTGCCGCGCGCCAATTAAATAAGTTCATGAAGTAACCATTACCACATGTGTATTGCGAAGCTTAAAAATTACCCTGTTCACACTAGCGGACAAATTGTAGGTTATGGTGTTGATGACAATCGCGCTTCCCGGATAGGCCGTTCCTCTGACGCAGACCGGAGCGCCCATGTTCTGATCCGTCAGGTTTGCCAGCTTGGAAATTTCGGCATCCAGCTGGGCCAGCTCATGGCCTTTGGCCACAATAGTGGCGTGGACCCTGCGCACGGTTTCCTCCGGCACCTCCCGCTGTGCGGCAATAACTTGAAGGATCTTATTCCAGCCGGTCTCAAGCTGAGTCAGCTCATTTAAGAGCGCTTCTCGCTTCACGGCCTTATCGGCCTGTTCCTTCTCATACAGGTGATTCCTGCCAACCTCAAGAAGCGTCCTACGATTTGAAGAATTGCCGAGGTTATAGGTGTCAACTCCCTTTACCGCACAGATTCTGCCTCCCAGAAGAACGCCCTTTTTACCGGAAACAATTACCCTTCCAAGCGTGTTAATATTACTGTTCATAATATAATTTGCCTTGACGTTTCCTCTGGCATTGATGTTTGCTGCTTCAAAGAAGCTGCCTGATACCTCTCCCTCAGCCTCAATAAAGCAGTCGTTTCGGGAACAGCTCCCCTTCTTTATCATTATATTTCCGCCTGCGATCAGTCTGGCCGCCTCCACATTATGCTCAATAATAATATCACCGGTAGCCTTGATATATCCTCCGGAATAAATACTACCGATCACATAGACGGAGCCGTCCACCTCCAGCTTGCCGGTAACGGCGGTTACATCCTCCTGAACCACAAGCATGTTGGTGATGATAATCCGGCCGTTAATATATTCAAATTTACCGTTAAGCTTAGACAGATAGGTCACACCGTCAGGAGCAATCCGAAAACCCTCGCCCCGCAGAGGCTTCTTCTCAATTCCGTCCTCCGCATGTATCGTCTCTCCGTATATGTTTGTCCCCGGAATACCTTTTTCGGCAGGATGATAAACCGCAATCTTTTCATCCTCATCCACCATTTCAAAGGCCTCGATATTAACATAGTCTACGCCGCCGTCTGGAAGCGGAGCCGGAATACGGGGCATGTCAAGCCGGACAAAGAACTCAAACCAGCCGTCTTTCCCCTTGACTGCAGGAACGCCCTCCGCAATCAGCACTTTCTCATTATGCTTTTTCTTCTTAATCAGCCTGGATATGGCCTCATGCTTGATTCCGACCACAATTTCCCTTCTCTGCAGGTCATCGTAAATATCCTCTTCCGTCACCATGTTGCCGGGTGTCCACGGAATATAAGCATAGGCCTTATTACCATTTTCCTCTATGGTAATTACAAAGTTCTTTTTCCGCAGGGAATTCAGAAGGGGATCCCCGGTGCCGGCCGCAGAGGGCTTGCTGGTTTTTTTGTCGATCAGCGCCAAACGTGCCTTCTTCATGTCCAGAGCAGAATAAACCAGACTGCAATAGGAGGTTACATCAAGACCTGCCTCCAGCCCAAGACGGATCTCCTTCATCTGCAGATGGCTGAAAAGGTGATTGGTGTAAAGGGACACATTCAGCTTTTTTTCCAATCCCAGACGAATTTCCTGCATCTGCATCCAGTTCAGCCTGGTATCACAGTATGCAGAAACATCCAGCTGCTCAAACAAGCCTATGCGAACCTCATGGATCTGCGGCGCACACATATCGTCCTTCAGCCATGTATCCAGCGGCAGCTTATCCAGCAGAGCGCGCCTGATCTCTTCCAGGGAATCGTCCATAAAGCCCTTGTTCAGATAAGGAACAATGTCGATCGCAGAATACAGCGAAAGCCTGATCTGCTTCATCGTATCGTAACTGTAGGCAGGATTCGCATATACGGAAACATCAAGGTTATCCTTTAGTCCCACGCGGATCTGCTCCATCTGCAGCCAGTTAAACTCCGGGTTGGAATACATGGAGATGTCCAGACCCTGCTCCGTTCCCAGCTGAATCTCCTGATTCTGCGCCTTCTGATATTCGGCATTTTCCGCCATATGCAAATTCAGCTGCGGCGGATTCATTTTTATTGAATCATTTTTGCTCATATCTGTTATTATACTCCCTTTGACAGTGAAAATCCACACGACCACTCCACAAGACAAAAAGACAGACCGTACCGGTCTCTCAGCCAAGCGCCTGCTCGAATACCTTAAGCAGCTTTTCCTGATGAAAAGGCTTATCCACAAAGCCTTTTGTGCCAATGGCCCTGGCCTTCTCGAAAGTATCATCATACGCCAGAGATGAAATAATGACAATTCTCGCCTCCGGATGCTCCTTCAGAATAAGCTCCGCCGCATCCAGGCCGTCCATCCCTTGCATAATAATGTCCATTGTCACCAGGTCAGGTTTTATCTCATCATACTGCGCGATCGCATCTTCCCCGCTTCTGCAGTATGCCGCAATCTCATAGTCTGTCCCGTCCAAAATGTCTCCCAGTTGAACCCGCACTAACCGGGAATCGTCCACTACCATAATTCGCTTTTTCATTTCCTATGCTCCTTCCTGTCAGATCCTGCCCATAACGGCTCAGTTCCCGTCAGCGCACGGCACATGATGAATCAGTTGCGCACCTCCACAATACCCATCAGAATATGTAAGTACAAACTGCACTTCCTGCCCTTCCGGTTCATAGCGCCCGCGGTAAAACACAGGCGGCGCAAAATGTGCCGAAATCCGCGTAGCCCGAAATATGGCTCCGGTTATTCTGCCACAAAGTACATTTAAATATTCCTTGCTAAACTCTTCCAGATCTTCTGAACTCACCGATTTCTCATGAAAAGAGTTGCAGGCCATTCGGTACAGCAGTCCGGTGTCTGCACAAAGAGTAAGGCTGGTACTGAAGCCTCTGTCAAATGTAATTTGAATTGTACATAAGTCATCTCCGGACAGCCGGTCTGACTGGCGCAGACGCACGCCTGCGGTACGCTCTGTCACGTCCTGGACCGCTTGATCCAAGATCCGCTCAAGCTCATTCCTAGACATAGCACTATTCATCTCACAAGTCTCCTTCAGCTAGCCTTCTTCTGCACGCTTTTCCTCTTCCAGGCGCTTTTGCCTTTCCTTTTCAAAAGCCCGGTAGATTCTTTTATCCAGTTCACTGGAAGAAAAAGGTTTCAGTATATAATCGCAGATTCCCAGCTTTGCGCTCTCCATAACCGTATCCTTATCCTCCACGCCCGTGAGCATAATCACGGGTATATCCTCCAGGTCTTTACTGCTGCGTATCTCCTGCAGCGTCTGGATTCCGTCCATCGGTGACATCTTAATATCAAGCAGAATAAGATCCGGTTTTCTCTCCTTAAGGAATTTCATAGCCCGTGCTCCTGAGTTTGCCGTAACCACTTCATAATCATTACAAAGGATCTCCGAAATCCGTGTCAATATAACTGCCGTATCATCCACCGCCAAAATACATTTTTTTGTGCTTCCGCCCTGTGCTTCACTCATTTTCCCCTTCCTCCTTTTCAAAACCATCCAGCAGACGACCTAACATCTCTTCTGCATTATCATCCTCGTACAGCCGCAGCTGTTCCTGTATCTGCAATAACCGCTCATCCACTTCCGCTGGCAGTTCATGCTCCAATATTAACTTTACTCTTTCCGCACACTTCTGAGACCAAAAATGTTTCAGTTCTTCCAACGCCGCTGCAATCTGTTCCTTCAGCTCCTGTATCGGCAGACAGGGAAGCTTCTCCTTTTTATTGTTCTGCTGCCTGCGCCGCTCCAGAAACAATTTGATATTCGCCAAAAGCGTTTCATATTCCGCAATCAACTGTGAAAAATGTTCTTTAATAAACTCCCGGTCGCCCTGTGCTGCAGCGTTCTCATGTTCACGGGCCATGGCAGAAATGTCAATAGCGCCGATGTTGGCTGAGGCACTCTTTAAGCCATGCACCTCTATCTGATAACGTAACAGATCCGATTCTACAAGCTCCTGCAAGAGCTCCAGCTTATGCTTACCATCCAGGCAGTATATTTCCAACAGATCCAAAAAGCCCTTTTCGTCTCCGGAATAATATTCCATTGCTGTATTCATGTCCAGCCCGTCTATTTGAATTGCAGTCAGATCCAGCGGCTTGAATTCTTCTTCACCGATTTTCGTCTGTCTGTACTTCTCCGGTACCCAGCGCAGCAAAAGCTGATTCAATTCTTTTCTGTCAAGAGGCTTTGCAATAAAATCCTGAAAACCGTGCTCCAGAAACTGCTCCCGCATCCCCTCCATGGCATTGGCAGTCAGTGCAACTATAATCGGTGTAGTCCCCTTTTCACTGCAATCCCTGAGTATAATCTCCGCCGCCTCAATACCATCCATGCCGGGCATCATATGATCCATAAAAATAAGATCAAACCAGGAGGCCCGCGTCAGTTCAATAGCCTCCGGCCCGCTTTCCGCCTCAGTGAGATCAAACTCATAACTTTTCAAAAAGTTTCTGGCCACCTTACGATTAATCATATTATCATCGACAATAAGCACCTTCATACCGGGTGCGGTAAACATATCGGTAGTCTTCTGTTCCGTCTGCGAAGTCTCCGGCGTTTCTGAAAACAGACGCCTGTCTGCGATTTTCTGTGGAATCGTGATGGTTACCGTCGTTCCTTTCTCATAGACACTGCTCACATTGACGGTGCCCCCCATCAGATCTACCAGTTGTTTCACTATTGCAAGCCCAAGTCCTGCACCCTCCACACTTCGATTGCGCCTGGAATCCAGCTGACGGAAATCCTCAAAAATCTTGTCAAGATCTTCCTCCCGAATGCCGCAGCCGGTATCTTCCACACAAAAGGTAAGCAGCTCTTCCTCATCATTCCCTCCCGGTTTCCCGGTAATATAAACGCGAACGTATCCTTTCTTCGTAAACTTTACCGCATTACTGAGTATATTAAGCATAATCTGTCTGATTCTGCCGTCATCACCATTGTATCGACAGGGTATCGTTTCATCGCACTCATACTTCAGGATCAAGCCATGCTGAGAAGCCACCATATCCATCATTCCCACGACATCATCCGCCATGTGTTTTAAATAATAGTTCCTATTCACCAATTCCATTTTGCCGGCTTCCACCTTGGACAAATCTAAAATATTATTGATGATTGTCAGCAAGTTTTTCGCCGCAGACTGCACATCCTTGGCATAGGCATAAATTTCCGTATTTTCGCACTCTTCCATGATCACGTCATTCAGCCCGATAATGGCATTCATTGGCGTCCGTATCTCGTGAGACATGTTTGCGAGAAATTCGCTTTTTGCAGCATTAGCCTTCTCGGCCTGTTGACGCACCCGCTTAATTTCATTGATATAGGCCTTTGTGTCAGTCATATCCAAAATCAGGATAACACGACCCTGAATCTTGCCATTTTCACCTATAATGTGCTTACTATGGCTCTCATAGTGCTGCCCGTTTAAAGAGAAACTCTTTGGGATGTCACCATTAAGCATTTCTTCACGGAAGTCCTCCACCACGCGAATATTCTCGCCCAGCTTATGGGCAGGCAGATCGAAAAAAATATTTGCCGCCGCTCTGTTATAGCTGACCAGCCGGTCATGGTCATCCAGGGCAATTACGCCGTCCCCCATGCTCTCCAGCACCTTATCCGCAGCCAGGTGGCGAAAATCATAATTCCGGCGGCTCCAGACCACGATCACCACCATCGCCATGGATACATTCAATGTCACCGGTGTAAAATCATAGTCCTCCACAATCTTGCAGACATAAGAAATCAGCACAATAACAGGCAGCGTAGAAATCAGGAGAATCGTACGGTATTGGCGGTTGACCTGCCGGTCCGAGCGCTCACGAATAGCCTTGATCAATATGTAGATGCAAAGGGTATACGGAACAATAATATGGCCAATCAGGAAAAACACATACAGAAGACCATAAGTAAGGTCAATATGATAGAATCCGGCCTCATCTGCTACCCACCGGACCTCCCGATAGAAAAGGCCATTCCAGTTAAAAATTTCTGCAGGCAGCGATAAAAAGCTGATTACAGCAATCATTCTTAAAAGTACCTTCGGCGGTGTGACATAACAATAAATATAAAGAAACCAGCAATAACACAGGGGGGTAAAGGCTGACCCGACCTTCTCCACAGTCACCGCCGTCATGGCTGCCTCCACTGTGGGAGCGGTCAGTTCCAGCAAATAACCCACATTATGAACCAGTGAACCGCACATAATGATAATCAGCAGCTTCTGCTCTCTGGCTCCCTCTCCGTTCAATAAAAGAAGCAGCGCTATGGCTGTCAGCCCTATGCCGAAAAACTCCAATGTAATAACAAAATTATACATACTATCTATCCGTCCGCATACATCACAATTTACGTCTCAATAACTGTCTTTAAACATTATGCAAAATATCCTGTAATAAAAATATTACACTTTAAAGTCCCTGTCAAGATAACAGATGCTCGAATCTATCCGGTGTTACGGTTCCTATTGTTTTGCAGCTGCCTGCGGAAGCTCAGTCCATGTTGACCATACAGCCCCGGCGGCCTTTTTTCTTTACCGCGTACAGCATCTCATCCGCCCGTTTGTACACCGCCTGAAACGAATCTCCTGCACGGCTGAAGGCCCCGCCCACGCTTAATGTAACCGGCGGCAAATCATCCTCCGGCTTCAAAAGCTGACAATTAATATCCTCAATTCTCTGCTCAATAAAGCTGCCATACTCCCTGTCCAGATTCGTAAGCCACACGGCAAATTCATCTCCGCCAAACCTGGCAATAATATCTCTGTCTTTAAAATTATCCACCAGGACCTCTGCCACCCTCTTTAAGACAGCATCTCCTATTGCATGACCATAACTGTCGTTGATCTCTTTGAAAATGTCCACATCCACCAGCAGAAATGCCCCTGCGTCTTTCCCCCTGCTCTCTATTTTACTTTTCAACAGCATTTCAAAGGTTCCCCTGTTTACCAGCTCCGTCAGCGCATCATGTTCTGCCTTTTCCCGCAGTCGCTGCTCTTCCTCTGTCCTGGACTTATCCCTGGCATTATAAGTACGCGCCAGATACCGGAGTTCAAAGATCCCGTCTTCTTCCATCTGCATATTATCCGTAATTGCCTTCACATACCTTTGCAGTGCCACGGCAATCTGTCGGTAAGTCAGCGCTCCGAACAGGATAATCACCACGATCACAACGCCAATCCCTGCCCGCTGCATCCAGATCAAACACTCCAAACGTTCCGCCGTCTCCTGCACTTCCCGGCTTTCCCGCGCCAGAACCGCATCAGAAAAGGCAGCAAGATCATTGTCTATACTGTCTTTCAGCATCTGATATTCCTGCCCAAACATAAGAAGCAGGGCCTGCTGTAAAAGCTTCTCCGATGCCATGCCTGTTTCGGCTTCCGTTAGAGAGCAGCCCTGAAGCCGCCGGGGCAGATCTTCCTGCGCGGTATCTTGTGCCGCCAGGACCAGTCTCGCCGCATGGTATTCCATATCCATCAGCAGATCGGATTCCCTCTTCGCCTGGGTAAAAACTGCCGTCTCGTCTTCGGTAGCATGCAGATTCTCCTGCGCCTGCTCCCTTCTTCCCGAATCTGCTTCCGTAAAATAAGAGTCAAGATAAGACCCATCCCCAGTCACGGCAAAATGACGCATATACGCCGTCAGCGCATCCGAAGCATCCTGCATCTGGCCCGCGTTTTTTTCACATTCCCTGTAATCTGCCTCCGCCTGCATAAAATCTTCATAGCATCCGCTCAGACAATTCCCCGTATACAGAATAAAGCCCCCCACGATAAGCACAATTCCAACAATAAAAAGCACCAATGAGCCGATATGTATTCCCCCATTTTTAAAACCCTTCATTTTAAAATCATTCCTTCAAATAAAAGCAAACGTTTTCTATAGTCCTGCCGCTTTTTCCGTTTTATTGTAGCATGAAATTTCATAATGATGCAAGTGAGATGACGAAATGCATAGAAACAGAAAAAAGCGTTAAGTTCCGGGTTTCGGCCCATGACTTAACACTTTTTTATCTCTAATTACATTTTGTTTCTGCGTACTCAATCCCCTTCTCGATCGGCGACAGCAGATCGTTCATCACGCTGATCAAATCATCCTTACTGTCTCCGCCCACGCACAGTATGCTCAACGTGTGTTGCTTTATTCCGTTTTCGGTACACCACTCCATCTCTTCATCATCGTGCAGCTGAATGGCAGGTGTAACGATAATCACCCCAAAATCATGGCTTTGTGATTCGACAAAGGTCATCTCTTGTACATAAACCTTTATCTGCTCCACATAGTTGTCAAAAAAGGCTCTCTGTGCTTCCGTCAATTCCTCAGGTGTCCTATAAGATGTCCGTTTGGCAAAGGCCTGATTAATGTACAGGTCGGGATTTCCATTCGCCAATGCAATCAGGCCTTCAAAATCTTTTTGTTTTAACAAAGAAAGCATTTCCGTCCACTCTTCCTGATAGCCCTTAAAGAATCCTTCCGATGTTCCCACGACCACTCCGCCATATATTTGATCCGATAAAAAATCCGTCAAAAAGTTTTCTCCGGAGTGAAAATCATTAGAATTCATACACGAAAAAGGGCCAGCCATCTTAAAATAAAACGTTCCGTCCTCCTGCAGCATCACCTCGACCGGCGTATCCTCCAACGGAAGTACCTCCGCCACAGAACGGACGATCTGCAGAGCCTCTTCGTCTGAAGATACCTTATATCCGTCTGGAATCAGCTCCCCGTCCTGAAACACCACCCCCGGCACTGTCATATACAGGTAAAAGCCTGTCGTATTGGGGATTCCAATGTGCAGATCCAGATAAATACTCTGCCCTGCCAGCTCACTGTTCATGACACTCTCTATATAATACTCCGTCATTCTGTCCTCCTTCCACTCATATATAAGACCACCATAAAGCGTACGAATAAATTCTTTTCCGGTCTCATAGTCCTGAATGCCAGAAAGCTTTTTATATATTTTGTCATCAGGATCCGTCATAGATAGCACAGTCTGAATGTCTCCCGTCTTCAACGCCTCTAGATATACCGCAGCCCCTTCCTCTATCCTTGCAGCCAGCCCGCCGTAATCCTGTTCGTTACTTTCAGGTAACTTCTCTGCGCCTTCTGGGTGGTCTCCAACTTCATCCGGCTTATCCTTCACGGGGTCTTCCGGCCTTCCTTCCGGTTCCCCTGAGGATTCCCCGCCCTTTTTTTCCGCTTCATCCTGCACGACTGCTTTGTCCTCACCTCCGCAGGCCGTTGTTACGGCTGCTGCTCCGGCCGCCAGGGTCAAAGCAAGAAATCTGGCAATCCATTTCGTTTTCCTGATCTTTAACATGTATGTCCTCCCCTTTTAAATCTCTGCTGTCAAAAAAATACAAACACATTATAACTGAAAATGCCCGGTTTAACTGAAATCCGGCATAAGTGGCGGCTCTTCAGGAGTAAACGGCAGAGCCGCGTCAGCATATCTACATATATCTCGTCTTTTTTTCATTGTCCGCCTTTCCTTCTCCCAGTTCCTGCCTTTCTGACCAGCTTTGCAATGTAATAGGCTATGAAAATACACAGCCCCATCAGGGCAAGGTAATCCAAAAAGAACTTAAGCCTTGGTTCTTCATAATCCAAGAAGACAAATTCACAGCGCAGGAATATATAGGTCAAAAAGTTTCTTTGGATAAATACATATACTCCATAAGCCGCGACGTGCAGGCTTATGATGAAACCTGCCGCCTGATACTTATGTTTCAGTATGCTCTTTTTTACAACCACATTCAAAGCCATCCCCCAATGCAGACCGAAATGCAGGCTCATCAATACATATCCCCAATAAGAGCCTAAGATGTGCAGCCGCCTTGCCAGCGCCGCCCTGCCCCGTATGGGCAGGAATACAAACACATGCCTGGACATGGTAATCCCGCTGTACATAAGCGCCAGCATCGCCGCAAGCGTCAGGGTGTTAATCATGCACTGCCGGATGCGCATAGGGGTATATCTTCCCCGGAACAGGTTTTTGTACCAGTTCAGATTACAGACCTGATGGACAATAAACAATACATTTCCCCTCGTCCATCATCTGCAAAATCGGCGGTATCAGCTCTGTCAATCGGATAAAACGCTGCACGGTCATCCTGCCAACGCCGAAGCCCTGCGCTTATTGACAACGCTCTGTGTTACACCCAACCGCAATCCGACTTTCCGCTCGGAAAGTTCTTCAAAGAAGATTGCGTTTATCAATGCCTGTTCACTGCCCGACAATAAGGGCAGGGCGGCTTTCAGCCTGTCCATCATCGCCCATAGATAACGGTTTCTGCAACGTCCACCGCTTCATCAACAACGAAGTCAATCACATCTCCCTCACTATCCGTAAATCCCTCCAATGACAGAAGGCTGTGGTTTGTGTCCAGTTTTTTCAGATAACGCCACCGTTCTTTATCCCGATAGAAATCCGTGTACTGTTCCCGCACGACTTCAAGCAGGCAGCCCTGCACGGGGATAAACAGCTTGTCCATGTAACTCTGGTCGGCTTGCCTGCGGCGGCAGAAATCTTGATAGGACAGCTCCACATAATCGCCATCCTTTTTGATATATACCTTTCTTGGTGCATACTTCACCGTATCTTCCTCCAATCTGAATTTTGGAAAATGTATAAATCCAGATGGAAAGGGCGGCGAACGACAGCCAACAGCAGAAACAGCCCTGCGGCACATTCCGATAAAAAACGACAAAAGAAAAACCGCAAAGGCTGTCACCACATAAGGAGATAATTTG
>CAJTSE010000010.1 GCA_910578815.1 uncultured Acetatifactor sp. | reverse complement strand
CGGTGGTAGGCGCGGCTCTTTTCCTTTTTCGCTTCTTCGATTTCCTCCCGCATTTGTCTGATTTCCTGCTCTGCCGGCTCTGCAAGCTGTGTCAGTTCGTTCTCAAATTTACCGATATGGTTGAAGTATATCCCGATATGCTGTATGGCGTATCTTGCCCGCTTCTGGTCGCGCTCATGCACTTCGATTTTGCTGATAAACTCGTTGAGAATGGCGGGGGTGAGTTCGGAAAAGTCGGCATAGCGTTCTGTCAGCTTCACAAACCTTTGCGCCCGCCCTCCCGCGTTTTCAAAAGCGGATAATTGCTCCTTAATTTCCGCAAGTTCCTCTTTCAGCTTATAATATTCTTCCGAATACTTCCGCGACATCTGCTCGTAACGGTCTTGCTCAATCGTGCCGAGGGCGTTATCCTCATACAGCTTATCCAGAACCTTTTCAATCTGTTCAAGCCGCGTTGTGATTTGCGGTACGCGCTTTTGCTGTTTCTTTGTCTGGTCGGTCTGCTGTACGGCAAGGCTCTTTTTCACTAAGGCTTCAAAGTCTGCCCGGTTGCTGATAGAGTATTCCGCGATTTTTTTCAGCACGTCCGAAACGGTCTGCATGAGTAAATCCGCGTCCATGATGTGCGGGGAATGGCACTTCGGATTTTTGGCTTTCCCCTTGTGGTACTCACTGCAATAGGCGATATGCCGTTTGCCGCCGTTCCTGTAATCTATCCGTATGTGCATTTTTGCGCCGCAGTCCTTACAGAAAAGCAAGCCCGACAAAGGGTGGATTTCCCCGTCCCCGTTTGGTCGCTTGACGGGGGCATTTTCCAAAATCCGCTGTACATTCTCAAAGTCGGCGCGGTCGATAACCGGTTCATGCACATTTTCCGTAATCTGCCACTGGCTTCTGTCTACATAGTGGTTTCGCTTGTCACGGAAATGTTTTGCGGTCTTGAAGTTTACAATGTCGCCGCAATACTCCTGCCGCGTGAGGATATGGGTCAGCGTGGCTTTGTTCCATTTGCAACGGTTTTCCTCGTTAAGCGCCTTATTTTTGCAGGTTCCCCGCCCTCGGTCTTTCATATAGAATGTGGGCGTTGGGATTTGCTCATTTTTCAGATATACGGCGATCTGGTTTCGGTTCTTCCCGTTCAGAAACAGGCGGAAAATCAAGCGGACAACTTTGGCTGCTTCTTCATCAATTATCCAAAAATCTTTGTTGTCGGGGTCTTTGACATATCCGTAGGGGGCTTCGGTTGCGATTGGCTTGCCGCTCGTCCCCTTTGTGCGGATACCCGTTTTTACTTTCTTGCTGATGTCGCGGGCGTACCACTCTGACATGATATTGATAAAGGGGGCAAACTCCAACGTGTCGGGCTTTTCGCTGTCTATCCCGTTGTTTACCGCGAT
This sequence comes from uncultured Acetatifactor sp., assembly GCA_910578815.1. Taxonomy (GTDB): domain Bacteria; phylum Bacillota; class Clostridia; order Lachnospirales; family Lachnospiraceae; genus Acetatifactor. The sequence goes on along the minus strand of CAJTSE010000010.1, from coordinate 171,651 downwards.
AAAGCGCACGTTGTTTCTGCGGAAAATCTCCATAGCGTTTCCCACTTGGAGATAGTCGCGCCCCCAGCGGGTCATGTCTTTCATAATGCACACGCCGATTTTGCCGTTTTCCACGTCCTCAATCATGCGGGAGTAGGCAGAACGGTCAAAAAATCTGCCGCTTTCGTCATCGTCAATGTAGTGCCGGATATTGGTTAATTTTAGCTGTCTGGCATAGCTTTCCAGAAATTTCTTCTGGTTCTGTATGGAGTTGCTTTCGCCGCCGTCCCTGTCCTCGTCCCCCACGGATAGGCGGGAGTAAAGGGCTGTGATTTTGCTGTAATCATTCATGTGCATACCCTCCTGCGTCAATATAGGTGTTGCTTACAGTTAAGATTATGCACCCCAACGCGCGGAACCGTACTCAATGCCTTTGCGGTATTTCTTCGCGTTCTTGCCTTTTAGGTAAACGGCAAGCCGGATAATCACCGCCCCGGCAACGCCGATCAGCAGGTCGGCGGGGTGGAAGCTGGGCGCGGCACTGGCAAAGGCGGCTGTGAAGCCCTCCCCAAGATGTAAAATCTTTTGGCTTGCGTCCATGCCGGGGGAAAGCCGGACAGCCGCGCCTACCTTGTCAAACAGGTACACAAAGAGCAGATAGGGCGCGTTTAGGATAAGCAGCTTTTTGATCTCCGGCTTCATAGCGATACCTCCCTGTCCTTGTGTTTGGTCTGCTGGCGGCTGGCGTTCAGCTCCTTTGCCTTTTCCCGGAAAGCGGCTAATGCCTTTCGGATTGAGGGCTTTTTATCCTGCGTCAGCTTCTTTGCGGAAAACTCCTTGAAAGCGGCGGTCAGCGCGTCCGCGTCCCTGCCCTTGAAGAATACAAGGTAGCGGGGCGGGGTTTCCGTCGCGTCCTTTTTCAGCGCAAAGTCGATACCATATTTTTTCGCTGTACTCTCAAAGGCTTTGATGTTGTCCTTTGTGATCTCAATGTTGGAAACGCCTGTATTCTGCTTCATAAGCTGCTTTAGGGTCTGCTTCCCGTGGGGGATTGCCTGTCTGTCAAGCTCTTTCTTTGCCTGTGAGAGCAGCTTTTTGATTGCCTTTTGCAGCACTTCGGCGGTCAGCTTCCCGGTCTTGATATACAGGGCAACGGTTTTTTCGTTGATTTCGTCCTGCATGGGGTCTCGTCCTCCTTTCGCGTCAGTTTAAGGGGCGGCGGTCAGATACGCACCCGCAGCCCGTTTAGGTCGTCGGCTCTGATACCCACCAAGTACCATTCCTGTTTCATGTTCATTTCAATACGGGTCGGCTTCCACTTGCCGCGTGTGAACACGTCGAAACAGTCCCCGCAATGCAGCCCGCCGTAATAGCTGGCAAGGTCAAAGCGAATGTCGTAGCGGTCTGTGCGCTCGTCAAATACCAATGCTCCCGTCATTTTCTGTGCCATAATAAAATCCTCCTTTTGTGGTTGTGGGTGGTTACAGGCTTTCGCCCGGTTTGAATGAATAGGGGTCGTGCGGCTCCTGTGGCGCAAGTGCGCCGCTTGCCATGTCGTGAGCCACAAGGGACGTGTAATAATTGCCGATTGTGGACGGGGCATTGAAAAGCACCGCCCGTAAATACTGCTTGATGTTGCGGATTTTGGTTGTGTTCTCTTTCATGCAGTCCAGCACAAAGCGGATATGTTCAGCGTCCAGCTTCATAAACTTTGCTTTTACCAGCTCGGCGGGGTAGTCGTCCCCGGCAATGCGGATCGTCTTTCTCCGGGTACAGACGGTTTCCAGCATGAGGTCTACAATTTCATTCAGCCTGTCCCCGTCAAACTTCATATCCTGTATGAGAATGTCATAGTCGATATTTTCCTTGATGATCTCCCGGTAAATCTCAAAAGCGGTCTGTGCTTCCGCTTCCTTTCGTTTCCGTTCCGGCGGCGTAGCCGCTTCCTGCTCCAAAGGAGAGGGGTTAGGGGAAAGGATAGGAATGGAATAGGTACTTTGTAAATCCGTATTTCTTTTTTCTTTTGTTGGTAAGTCAGTTCTTTGTATATCTTTATTTAATTGCATTGGATTTTCCGTCGTCGGTTTACCCGGTGTCGGATTTTCCAATATCGGCTTGCCCGGTGTTGGATTTTCCAATGTCGGGTTATCCAATCCCGGCGGGGTGTCGTCCGGCGGCTGGGGCTGTTCGTAAATGGTGTATTCAATGGCGGTCATTTTGCCTTTCTCGTCGCGTCCTTGCTGCCGCTTGATATATCCGGCTTTTTCAAGCTCCCATACGGCGGTGCGGATAGCGTCGATACTTTCCCGGTTGATCTGTGACAGCCCCGCAAGGGTGTAGTCCCAATCTTCGGGAAGTGAAAGCATTTGCGACAAAAGCCCCTTTGCCTTTAAGGTCAGTTCCTTGTTGCGTAAATGGTGGTTGCTCATAACGGTATAGCCCTTGTTGCGCTCCACTCGGAAAACTGCCATAGCTTCATCACTCCTTTGGTTGTGGATTTGTTACGCGATAGAACGCCATTTTGCCGGGGTTAGGTATAAATCCCTGTCCCCGGCAAAAGTGCGCCCGCAAAGCCGCATATAGCAAGGCTCTTTTTGCCCCTACTGCGTAACATGAGGGCATAAAAAAAGCGGCGTTCCTGTTCTCCCGTGTTGGGATAGAGAAACGCCGCGTTTGCGTCGTATTCAGTTTTCATTTATTCTTTCTCAATGCTGTGTGCTGGTGGCTGGGCTGGCAGGGTTCCGGGCGGCATATCAAGGCTCTTTCCCTCAAAAGTAGTAAATTGGTAGTAAATTCAGCTTGAAATCCTGCTTGTATGCCCGTAAATCAAGGCTTTTTTGAGATAATCAACCATTTTCATGCTAAAATTTTTATAAAATGCTTTTTGGTGATTTTTGGTGGAGGAAAAACCGGTGAAATATATGCTTCTGAAGGATGCGAGGAAGATCAGACGGGTTGCCGTGCAGGATATTGTATGCTGCGAGGCACAGAAAAAGCAGCAATATGTTTACATGGCGGACGGAACCCGGCTGATTCAGCATGAGACCATGACAAGGCTTTATGAGAAGTTGTCCGGCTGTCCCGGATTTGTGAAGGTGGGTGCGGCCTGGCTTGTTAATCTTGAGCATGTGGAGAGCCTGAGCGCCAGAGAGATCGAGCTGGACAGCGGCAGAAAAATCTATCTGCCCAGGGGAGCATATCAGGCGTTGCGGGAGCAGTATTTTGACTACTATTGTGAGGAATGGAGGAACTTACCGTGAACATTGAGAAGAAGCAAAACGGAACAGAGATTACGCTGCTGCTGGCGGGGCGGCTGGATACTACCACGGCGCCTCAGCTTGAGATGACGATTCAGGAAAGCCTGGAGGGGACGGAAAGATTGATTCTGGATTTTAAGGATCTGGAGTATCTTTCCTCCGCAGGTCTCAGAGTGTTGCTATCAGCCCACAAAGCGATCATGAAACAGGGCGGGGATATGAGAATTCGTCATGTCAACGAGGTGATTCATGATGTGTTTGAAATCACGGGTTTTATGGATGTGCTTCATATAGAATCTTAACCTAAAACTTCACGGGGCAGGGCTCCGATGAGAAATGCCGGGGTGGGATGCTTATATACCTTCCTGCTCGGCGGATTGTGAGGTAATATGAAAGAATTGACCATTGAAGCGATGCCGGAGAAGATTCCCGTCATTACGGCATTTGTGGACGAACAGCTGGAGCAGCTGGATTGTCCTGCAAGAGCACAGGCCCAGATTGATATTGCTATTGACGAATTGTTCAGCAATATTGTTCATTATGCCTATCATCCGGAAATCGGATGGGCTACGGTGCGGGTGGAGGTAGCGGAAGAACCTCTCTCGGTGGTAATCACCTTTATTGATCAGGGAGTGCCTTATGATCCTCTGGCAAAGCTGGACCCGGATGTGACTCTGTCTGCGGAAGAGCGCGAGGTGGGCGGACTGGGCATTTATATCGTGAAGAAGAGTATGGACGAAATCACTTATGAGTATAAAGAAGGCCGGAATATTTTGCGGATCCGCAAAGAACTGCAGAGGTAAAATATCCGGGGAGCCGTTAAAAGACAGTCAGCAGGACAGCAGGCGGCAAAGGGGTATATGGAGGATGGAACAGAATAGTTTTCAGGACCTTTACAGGGAGATCGTAACGAACCTGCTGGAGGGGGTCATGGTAATCAGCATGAACGGCAGGATTACCATGCTCAATCCGGCGGCGGAGCATATGCTGGGCTTGACCCAGGAGGATATTGGAGATTCGTTCATTAATAAATTCCTGACCAGGGAGGGGACGGATGATTTTAACGAGGTAATACTGGATACGATTTATGAAAAAGAAAAAGTAAGCGACATGCCGGTAAATTACGTGTTGGAGGGAAAGATTCGTAATCTGTCCCTGACTACCAGCTATATCCAAAGCGACGGAGAAAAATCGGTGGTGGTGGTCATAGATGATGTGACGGAGTTGAACGAGCTCCGGGATGCGCGGACGGCGCTGGACCGGATCCGCAAGCTGAACAAGGAGTACGAGAAGGCGAAAAATGAGGCCGTGATGGCAAATGAGGCCAAAAGCCTGTTCCTTTCCAATATGTCCCATGAGATCAGGACGCCCATCAATGGGTGCTTGGCATGAATGAAATGATCCTGCGGGAGTGCCGGGACCAGCAGCTTTTATCCTATGCGGCCAATATTCGAAGCTCCGGCAAGACCCTGCTTTTTCTGATTAATGATATTCTGGATCTGTCCAAAATTGAATCCGGGAAAATGGAGATCATTGAGGTGGAATATGAGCCGGCCGTTCTGATCATGGATTTGTGGAACATGATATTTCTGCGGGCGCGGGAAAAGGATTTGAGCATTCATTTTTCGCTGGATGAGACGCTGCCCAGAGTGCTTTACGGGGATGATGTGAGGATCAAGCAGGTGGTGACCAATCTGCTGACCAATGCCGTGAAGTATACGCCGGGGGGCGGCATAGAGCTTTACATGGCTTATGAAAGAAAGGGGCCGGAGCAGATATGCCTGATCATCTCCGTGAAGGATACGGGCATGGGCATTAAGCAGGAGGATATGGGAAAGCTGTTCGAGAGCTTTCAGAGGCTGGACGAAGAGCAGAATCGGCATATTGAGGGGACAGGGCTGGGCATGAATATCACCATGTCTCTGCTGAAGCTGATGGACGGGGAAATGAAGGTGGAAAGCGAATACGGGAAGGGTTCCGTCTTTACCGTTACCATTCCGCAGAAAATAATATGTGACGAGCCTACAGGGGATTTTGAATCCATTCGCAGCCGGCAGGAGCAGGGGCGGTCAGAGTATCGGCAGGCCTTTGAAGCGCCCGAAGCAAGGGTGCTGGTGGTGGACGATAATGCCATGAACCTCACGGTGTTTACATCTCTTTTGAAGCGCACCCGCATACAGATTGACACCGCAGGCTCCGGAAGGGCCTGCCTTGAGCTGGTGAAAAAGCAGAAATATCATATCATCTTTATGGATCACATGATGCCGGAGATGGACGGTATTGAGACGTTTCATGAGATTCGCAAGCTGGAGGATTTCCCGAATCAGGATACGCCAGTGATTGTTCTTACGGCTAACGCGGTATCGGGAGCCAGGGAGGGATACATGAAGGAAGGCTTTGCAGATTTTCTGACAAAGCCCATTGACGGGGATGTTTTGGAGCAGACCGTGGCGGAATACCTTCCGCAGGAGCTGATCCGGAAGCGGGAAATTTTTGAAGGGGAAAAGGAAGCCGGATCGGCATGTGTTTCCTGCGGATCGGAGAATTTCCTGCCGGGCAGCTCCGGCAGAGCCAGGACTGACTTGACAGGAGTCTCTGGCAGAAAGGAAGCCTTAGACGGCGGAAAGGGGGAAGAGCATTTTCTGCAGTATGGTATATCCTTGAATAGCGGTCTTTCCCATGCGTTGAATGATATGGAGACATTTCTGGATCTGGCTGTTCTGTTTCTAAAGGAGCGGGAGAAGCAGGAAACCATGGCTGAATTTCTGGCGAAGGATGACATGAAAAATTATGCTGTTCTGGTCCATGGCCTGAAAGGCAATGCCAGGACTCTGGGGGCGGATCAGCTGGCGGATATGGCTTTTGAGCATGAGAAGAAGAGCAAGGCGGGAGACGCGCCCTGGGTAAAGTCTCATTGGAACGAGCTGCTGGCGCTTTGGGAACATACCCTGGAAGGATTTCGGGAGCTTTGCGGTTCAAAGGCTCAGAAGGATGCCTCCGGAGAGCAGGAGGATACCGCCGGATTAACAGAGACGGAAAACGTAAGAGCGAAAGGCATTGCTGATGCGGAGGACTCCCGGAAGGTACTGCGGCTGACACAGGCGGATTTGGAGCAGACAGCCCTGCTTTTGGACGACTTTGAGACGGAGCAGGCCATTGAGCGGCTGAAAGAATGGCTTGAAAGTCCGCTGGAACGGGAAATGCAGGCACTGGTTAAAAAGGTGCTTACCGCTTTGGAGGATGAATTTGACGAGGATAAGGCCATCAGCTTACTGAGAGAAAAAGGAGGAAATTAACATGGCATTCGGAGAAAAGAAAAAGATCGTAGCAGTGGACGACAGCGCCATTGTGTTGAAAATGCTGGGAAAGATTCTGGGAACAAAATATGAACTGCACTGCTTTGCAGGCGGCAGCCGGGCGCTGGAGTTTTTAAAGGTAAGGACGCCGGACCTGATTATCCTGGATATTGACATGCCCGAAATTGACGGCTATGAGATGCTGAGGCTGATTCGGGAGCATGAACATCTGGCGCAGGTGCCGGTAATCTTTCTCACCTCCAACAATGATAAAAATTATGTATTGAAGGCCGTGGCGGGAGGCGCGAAGGATTATGTCATTAAGCCCATCGACGAAGAACTGCTGATGGGAAAAGTACGCGCGCAGCTTGGTGATGCGGCGGGCGGAACCATATATGGCTGGGACAGGTGAGTACACGGGGCGGTTTTCCGGTAGCATCGTTGACCGAAAACAACGAGTAGAAGGGAAGCAAGTTAAAAGTACAGTTGCCTGAGAAAGGGTGTACTAGATCTGCATGGGTCTGACATATTCCACACATAGCATGGTAATGTCGTCGAATTGAGGGGCATTGCCCACAAAAGCATCTATATCCGCCTTTACGGCAGGAAGAAGTTCGACAGGCGTCATTGCAGAGTTTTTTGCAAGAATGTCTGCCAGCCTTTTTGTGCCATAAAGCTCTTTGGCTTCATTGGTTGCTTCCGTTACGCCGTCCGTATACTGAAAGATTTTATCTCCGGGAGCAAGCTGTATGCTGCCGCTTTTATATTTCATATGCTCCATTCCCGCCAGCACGAATCCGGGCCGCAGCTTATAAGGTTCGTAGATGCCGCCGGATTTTGCAATGAAGGGGGTTTCGTGCCCTGCGTTGACAAAACGGAATTCTCCGGTTACAAGGTCCAGCACACCCTCGAAGGCAGTGATGAACAGGCCTTCGCTGTTGGATTCGCAAAGGAGATCGTTGACCTCCGAGAAAACGTCGCCCAGGTCCGTTCCCGGCTTTGTGTGGTCCTTGATCAGCGTTTTGCCAATGACCATAAACAGGGCGGCGGGGACACCCTTGCCGGAAACGTCGGCCACTACGATCGCCAGGTGCTTTTCGTCCACCATGAAAAAGTCATAAAAGTCCCCACCCACTTCCTTTGCCGGATTCATGGAGGCATTGATGTCAAATTCTGTTCGATCGGAAAATGCCGGGAAAATACGAGGCAGCATATCTGCCTGAATATGAGTGGCCACGTCCAGCTCGGTAGAAATGCGCTGCCTTTCTTCGCTGTCTCGGATCTGCTTTTCCAGAAGCCGCCTGGTCCGTCCGGCCATCATGGTGCAGATAGAAGAAAGCCCCAGTAGAATCAGCGCTCTTGGCACCACGTAAAAAATGGTGGCATAATGCAGCATATCGCCGGTGACCGTCCTGATTCCGACGACATCATGCTCTGCCAGCAGGTTCAGATCGCCTTCACCGAAATACATGCCGATAAAAACAGAGGAAGAAAAAAGGACCCAGGATGCCAGAAGAGTAAGCTGTGTCAGCCGTTTGGAATAATAATGGCAGCTTAACAAAAGAGGCAGTGCCCAGGCCAGGATGCCGTGCTTTGGCATGGCCGAGGACAGGATAAAGACACCCAGAGTGACGCAGAAAATCGTAACATACTTTACCCATCCGGGTTTGCCGCCCGTTATTTTATAGATGGGAGTGGGCAGCAAAAAAGACAGAATCAGCAGGGGCATGGCAATGTCCATAATTCTGTGAGGGACGATAAAAATGCCGATAATGTTCAAGAGCCAGGCAAGCACGCCTACAATGGCGCAGACGATCAGACACCTGGCCGCGTACCGGTTGGCTTCCATTTCATTTTCCAGAATCGCGGCCAGCTCCGGCTCCACAGTTTTATTTGAATGTTTCGTATCTTTACTTTTTTTCAAGGGTATGCCTCCGTCGTATAATGAAATGAATGGTAAAATATGATACATACAATATAAAAGTCATTTCAATTATAACAAACGGAAGCGTTAATGCCTACGGTTCAAAGCTGCAAAAAATTCCCCCAAAAGTGCGATCTGTACCCTCAGACCTTCTCCGGTTCCGGATACTCCGCGCCGAAGCAGTCCACGGTAACGCTCGCCATCATCTGAGGCTCCATGGGCCTGTCATTCCAGTCGGTTTTTGTATCGGCGATTTTATTTACCACTTCCATACCTTCAATCACTTTCCCAAACGCTGCATAAGCGCCGTCCAGATGAGGGCTTGTCTTGTGCATGATGAAAAACTGGCTGCCGGCGGAATTGGGATCCTGCGCTCGTGCCATGGAGAGTACACCTTCCGTGTGCTTTAAGGGATTGTTAAAACCGTTTTGGGAAAATTCTCCCTTGATGCTGTAGCCGGGATCGCCCATCCCGGTTCCGTCAGGGCATCCGCCCTGGATCATAAAGCCCCTGATAACCCGGTGGAAGATCAGGCCGTCATAAAATTTTTTGTTGATCAGACTGATGAAATTGTTTACGGAATTGGGAGCGATTTCAGGGTAAAGCTCCGCCTTGATTACGTCTCCGTTTTCCATGGTAACAGTTACAATAGGATTTTGTGCCATATTAGTTGTCCTTTCCTGTAAAAAGAGTATAATGAAAGCTGTTTCGATTATTGTACCTTAAATAAAGGCAGCAGTAAAGCAAATATTCTGTCGGCATTCTTTATAGGCCGGCCTGCCGGCTTTGGAGATGGTATGGAGACTACAGGGGATACGGACGTGAGCTATTTCAGGGAAATTGACGTGAATACTACAGAGCTTAAGGGCATATTATATGTGACGGACAGCTCCGCCGAAGCGCGGCGGCTGCGAGATGCGGGCGAGGCCGTGCTTATTTATTTTCATGACGGAAATGGGAGGGAAGATTTTTCCGATTTTACCTTTGGCGTGGAGGACCCGGAAAATTTGGAGGCAGACTACGTGGAACGGGTATACCGAAGACTGAAGGGCCTGCCCTGGAATATTTTGGAGACAAGGAGATGTCTGGTCCGAGAGACAACGCCGGAGGATGTGGAGGACTTTTTCCGAATATACAGCGATCCTGCCATCACGAAATTTATGGAAGGGCTGTATCCGGATCAGGAGCAGGAGAAGGAATACATCCGGGAATATATCAAAAAGATATATACCTTTTATGAATTTGGGGTATGGACGGTAGTGGAAAAAAGCAGCGGCCTGGTCATCGGCAGGGCAGGATTCTCCTATCGCGAGGGCTATGACGAGCCGGAGCTTGGCTTTATTATCGGTGTTCCCTGGCAAAGGAGGGGATATGCGGAGGAGGTGTGCCGGGGGATCTTGGCTTATGGTATGGACAGGCTGAGATTTTGCGAAGTGAACGCCCTGGTTGAGACAGAGAATGAAGCCTCTCTGAAGCTGTGTGATAAGTTGGGCTTTCAGGCGGTGCAGGAGTTATGTATAGGGGAAAGGGAATACTTTTTGCTGAAATATTTTGGGATAGTATCTCATAAGTTGTAGAGAAAGCAGTTATTTCAAAATTGAGTAAGATCGGCAATTTGTAGAAAAATAAAGCCGGAATCCCGAATTTTTTAGAAAAAATGTAGTTGACGCCGGGAAATGGCGGTGTTATACTTGCCGACATAAAGAGCGAAGGCGCTATGGAGAAATCCGTAGCGCCTTTTTCGCGATTATGGAAAAGACATGGTGCAAAATGGCAGGGAAGGGAGGAAGCCGGCGCCGCAATGAAACGGGTGATAGTGCCCGGCAGAATGAGGAGGAAAATATTATGACGGAGGAAATTTTAAGTGCTGTTCGGGGAGAACTGTTTGGCGTCTGGTTTTTAATCGGCGCGGCGCTGGTGTTTTGGATGCAGGCCGGCTTTGCCATGGTGGAGACGGGATTTACCAGAGCGAAAAATGCAGGCAATATTATTATGAAAAATCTGATGGATTTCTGTATCGGCACGGTAGTATTTATTTTGATTGGCTTCGGTCTGTTGTTGGGAGAGGATCTGGCAGGCTTTATCGGTAAGCCGGGATTTGACATTTTTACGGCTTACGAAAGCTTTGACTGGTCGAATTTCGTGTTTAACCTGGTATTTTGCGCTACCACGGCCACCATTGTATCCGGTGCCATGGCGGAGAGGACAAAATTCCTTTCCTACTGCATTTATTCTGCCGTAATTTCTGCGTTAATTTATCCGATTGAGGCTCATTGGATCTGGGGCGGCGGCTGGCTGGCACAGCTTGGCTTTCATGATTTTGCCGGCTCCTGTGCCATCCATATGGTAGGCGGTATTTCCGCTTTAATCGGTGCGAAGATTCTTGGGCCCCGCATCGGCAAGTTCACCAGGGACAAGGACGGAAAGGTCACTAAGGTAAATGCCTTTCCGGGACATAATCTTCCCATCGGCGCGCTGGGGGTATTTATTTTGTGGCTGGGCTGGTACGGTTTTAACGGCGCCGCGGCTGTCAGCATTGAACAGCTGGGATCCATTTTTGTTACGACGACGATCGCGCCGGCAGTGGCGACCGTGGCATGTATGATCTTTACCTGGATCAAGTACGGGAAGCCGGATGTTTCCATGTGTTTGAACGCTTCTTTGGCAGGGCTTGTGGCAATTACTGCCTCCTGTGACGTTACGGATGCCCTTGGCGCTATCGTGATCGGCACGGTGGCAGGATTGCTGGTGGTATTCGGAGTATGGTTTTTGGATAATAAGCTGCATATCGACGATCCGGTGGGAGCCGTGGCGGTCCACTGTCTGAACGGCATCTGGGGCACTCTGGCAGTAGGGTTGTTTGCTACTGATACGGCTCCGGGGTACGGGATTGCGGATGCCGGCGGCACTGTACTGACCGGACTGTTTTATGGCGGCGGGTTTAAGCTGCTGGGTTTGCAGCTGTTGGGCTTTGGGGCTGTTGCGGCATGGACGGCAGTGACCATAACCTTTGGATTTCTGGTCATCAAGGCAACGGTGGGGATTCGTGTGTCGGAAGAGGAAGAGATTGTGGGCCTGGATGCGAAGGAACATGGTCTTGCCTCCGCGTATGCAGGATTTTCCATTATGGACGTATCCGGTGGTATTATGAATGTCAATGAGAATACCGATCTGGGCGAGGGCGAATATGAAGCGGCTTCGGACGTGCAGAAGAGAGCGGCAGTACCAGTGGCAGAAATCCCCGTCATGGCTTCTACAGGTATTTATAAGGTGGTAGTCATTGCAAGAATGACAAGATATGACGTATTAAGAAAGGCCATGAACGATTTGGGCGTTACCGGCATGACAGTGACGAACGTGATGGGCTGCGGAGTTCAGAAGGGCGCCGGGGAAAGATACCGGGGCGTGGAGCTGGATGCCACACTGCTGCCCAAGGTCAAGGTGGAAGTGGTGGTCAGCAAGATTCCCGTGGCCGATGTGATCGAGGCGGCGAAGAAAGCTCTGTACACAGGACATATTGGTGACGGTAAAATATTTGTTTATAATGTAGATAAAGTGGTAAAGGTCCGCACCGGAGAAGAGGATTTTGCCGCTTTGCAGGATGTGGAATAAAGCGTAAGGGAAGCGTTACTTTTAGCAGTTTTATGAAAAACGTTCAGGCGGGCGAGCTCGTCTGGGCGTTTTCTTCCCTTATTAAGAAACTGCACCGTGAGGCGCATGTATAAGAGTGCGAAGCACTCTTTTTCTTGCGGCAGTCAGAAAAATATTGTATGATAAAGAGGGGACAAATTGTATGAGACGGGATGCCGACCTGTGAATCGTTTCAGGGTGGAAGGGGAGGAACTGATTTTTCTTTCGGAGTGCTCTGGCAATTTCAGGATGATTAAGGCTGCGAACGGAGAAAGGTTTTCGGCGAAATAGATACAAGGAGGTACGGATGTGGTGAAGATGGCAGTCATCATTATTCTTTTGATATTTGTAGTGCTGACAGTGATTTCCTGCTTGATGGCGGCTTATGTGGCAAAGCCCCGTTACACCAGTCTGGAAAAGGCAAAAAAGATTGCTGAGGATGCAAACTTCTGGCGAGATTATGACAAAATGGAGAAGGAAGAGCTGGAGATAGAATCTTACGACGGATACCGACTGAAAGCCTTCTATGTGCCGGCACCCGTGAGGTCTGACAGGTATGTCATAATTTCTCACGGATACACCTATAACAGATACGGCAGCCTGCGGTATTTACATATGTTCCGCTCTTTTGGCTATAACTGCCTGATTTATGATGACCGGGGGCATGGGGATAATCTCAGGACAAAATGCACCATGGGAGTCAGGGAGTCGAAGGATTTGCTCCGGGTGATTGACTGGGTGTATGACCGCTTTGGAGAGAATATTATTCTTGGTCTGCATGGGGAGTCCATGGGTTCTGGTCTGCAGATTATGGCGCTGAAGGAGAAACCTAAGGTGAAATTTGTGATCAATGACTGCGGTTATGCGGATTTGATGGGGGTGCTGACGCATAATATCAGGGGTGCGCTGCATATGCCCAAATTTTTCTGTTACCTGGCCAGCGCTGCCTGCAGAGTGGTATTCGGTTATTCCTTTACGGGAGTGCGTCCCATTGATTCTCTGCAGGAAAATACCGTTCCTGTTTGTTTTATGCACGGTGCGGCGGATGATTTTATTCCCTGCAGCCATTCGGAGAGGATGCAGCGGGCCATGACGGCCTACAGCGAGTTGCACCTTTTTCCCGGCGCGGCTCACGGGCTTTCCATTGACAGTGACGAGGAAGGGTACTGCCGGATCGTAAAGGAATTTTTAGATAAGGTATTAGCGTGAAAAGCACTTTTAACCGCTTGCAGCAAGGGCCGTTTCGCGGAGAAGTACTTAGTTTCACGCCGAAAAATGTCAAAATGCGGCATTTTTTACCGGAGCTTTGGTTCCAGGCGAACCGGTCCGCCTTGGGATTATGAGATTCCGCAAAGCGGAATCATGAAGGATAGTGTGAGAAGGGGGTATCAGTGTGTATACGGCGGACGAAAAAAGGTATGACGCAATGCAGTATAATCGGTGCGGGGCAAGCGGGTTGAGGCTGCCGGCAGTTTCTTTGGGGCTGTGGCATAATTTCGGTTCTAACGGAAGTTTTGACATTATGGAAGCAATGTGCCGCACGGCCTTTGACCAAGGTATTACTCATTTTGATCTGGCGAATAATTATGGTCCGAAAGCGGGAGCGGCGGAGGAAAATTTTGGCCGTATTTTGAAAAACGGTCTGGGGGAGTATCGGGATGAGCTGATTATCTCCACGAAGGCGGGATATGGCATGTGGCCTGGGCCTTACGGGGACGGCGGCAGTAAAAAGTATCTTGTGGCCAGCCTGGACCAGAGCCTGAAGCGGATGGGGCTGGAGTATGTGGATATTTATTATCACCACAGGCCGGATCCGGAGACGCCCTTGGAAGAGACAGCCCAGGCACTGGACGGTATTGTCAGGAGTGGCAAGGCGCTGTATGTGGGCATTTCCAATTATGACCGGGAGCAGACAAAGGCCATTGCGGAGCTGTTTCAGGAAATGGGGACGCCGTTTATCGTCAATCAGAGACGATATTCGATGCTGGACAGGACGATGGAACGGGACGGGCTGAAAAGCTATGCCGCTGCTCATGGTATCGGTATTATCACCTTCTGCCCCCTGGAGCAGGGGCTGCTGACGGACCGTTATCTGCACGGCATTCCGGAGGACAGCCGGGTCCGCAGGGACGGGCGGTTTCTTCGAGAGGATGCCGTCACGGAGGAAAAGCTGGAAAAAATCAGGGCATTAAATGAGCTGGCGGCGGAGAGGGGGCAATCCCTTGCGCAGATGGCTCTGGCCTGGATCTTAAGGGATGGGGATGTTACCAGCGTACTGATCGGTGCATCAAAGCCCGCCCAGATCCTGGACAATATCGGTATGCTTAAAAATCTGTCCTTTACGGAAGGTGAACGGGAGCGGATAGACGAGATTGTGCTGCGGAATGTTTGATGCGGCAGTGGAAGCAGAATGAGGCAAAGTATGGGGTTATTTGGAAAAACAAACGGCAGTATTATTTTAACGCCGGCAGATAGAAGAGAGGAGAGCTTAAAGAAGCTGAAAAGCAAAAGATAGCGGTTAATGAGCATTTACCGCTGCTTCCCACATGCGGAGAAGTAAAGATAAAGAGCTTGGAAGAGGTAAAAAAGCGCGCTTCGGGTTCCTTCCTGTGTGCTATGCTGGCTTGCTCTATAGCACAGGATGAAAACTATCAGGATTCCTTGGGAGTTGTGCAGTCAAAGATGCAGGAGTGGGATATTTACCGGGTGGACCTGCTGCCGAAGGAGCAGACGCTGATTTGGAACAGACACACGGAAAGCGGCAATGAAGCGGACATTTTGAAGCAGAATGTTATAGATGTGGCCTGGAGTTATGAGACTTGTTATGCCCTTTTGTGGTCGCTGGAGCCGCTGGTGGACAGAGAGATTGAAAATGCCGCGCAGCCCCACAGCAAATTCCGTTTTGCGGGGAAAAAGGCCATTTGAAACTGTTCCACGGAACGGTAGCGCTTATTTGGATCCAGTTTTGTACACTTTTGAAAAATCCTTTTATAATGCAATTTTCGATTGCAATATCAAAATCAATGAGGTACACGTGTCCCTCTTCTGTAAGAATAATATTAGAGGGTTTGATGTCACGATGAATGATACCCTTTCCGTGGAGGAATGTGAGTACGGAGCATAGCTCTCTGACAACCGTTGAAAATTGCCTTTTCGACAGCTCGACCGTCCCCAGCGGCTGTCCCTCTATATATTTTTCCAGGATCGTAGTGGAATTCTCGGAGACAGTTACCTCCAGCAGCCTTGGCAGGCCGGGATGTGGATTGTTCATCAGGAGCTCATAAATGGGATGCCGGCCTGTCAGTAGCTTTCGGATATATTTCCGTTCCCCTGAACAGACCAGATAAACCGTACTTTTTTCACTCTGCTTCAGCAGTTTTAGCTCTTTGTATTTTGATTCCATAGGTATCCTTCTTTTTCATAGGTAATTTTCTTTACGCACCTTGAGAAAACCGCTGCTCAAAGCGGGCTCATAAATGGAGCGCCCTGCAGGCGGTCATAGTTTAACATTTTTATTTTATTTGACAAGCCAAAAGAAAATTGTTCATAAACTGCATATTAAAGTTTTCTAACGTGCCTTACTTTCCGTTGTTTTTTCTCCATAGGTGATATAGAATGTAACTGTTCGGAAACGTAAAGAATATATTTCGGACAGCTATATTTTGATATGGGACTTTTTAAGGGAGAAGGGAGAATGCGTATGAGCGGTGATTCATTTCGCAACAGAAGAAACGGATTTACAACCATGGACGGAGGCGAGGGCGGCAAGCCGAGAAAATTTTCCAACGGAAAAATAATCGGAATCGTAGTGACCGCGCTGGTGGTCATTATCCTCCTGTTCAATTCCACCTATGAGATCAAGGAGCAGGAGCAGGCGGTGCTGATTACTTTAGGACAGGCTGCTGCAGTGACGGAGCCGGGACTGCACTTTAAAATCCCCTTTATCCAGCAGGTAAAAAAGGTGAATACTACAATCCAGGGGTTTTCCATCGGCTACAGCAGTAGCAGTAATGAGGTCATTGCGGATGAGTCCCTGATGATCACCTCGGATTTTAATTTTATTGACGTGGATTTTTATGTGGAATACCGCTACAGTGATCCGGTAAAGGCTCTTTATGCTTCTCAGTTCCCGCTGGAGATTTTGCGTAATATCAGCCAGAGCTGCATTCGTACCGTCATCGGCAGCTATCCGGTGGATGACGTGCTGACTACCGGCAAAAATGAAATTCAGGCAGCCATTAAAGAGATGATAATTGAGCGGCTGGAAATACAGGACATTGGCATTCAGCTGGTAAATATTACCATTCAGGATTCGGAGCCGCCTACCGCAGAAGTCATGGAAGCATTTAAGGCTGTGGAGACTGCAAAGCAGGGTAAGGAAACAGCACTGAACAATGCCAATAAGTACCGCAACGAACAGCTTCCCTCTGCACAGGCAAAGGCGGACGGCATCTTAAAGGATGCGGAGGCCAAAAAGACTGAGCGGATCAATGAGGCAATGGCCCAGGTGGCCCGGTTTGACGCTATGTATCAGGAATATATTAAAAATCCTGCCGTGACAAGACAGCGCATGTTTTTTGAGGCCATGGAAGAAGTGCTGCCGGATTTAAAGGTCATTATTCAAAGCGAGGGCGGCGACGTACAGACCATATATCCTCTGGAATCCTTTACCGGGAATTCTGACAGCGGTTCCGACAGCGCTTCCGGAAGCGGGGGCAGTGCGGCGGCGAGCAGTTCAACGGCAGACAGTGCCGAAGGTAACTAAATGTTTGGAAAACGTCATATCTCATAATAATTTAAGATTCCGCAGAGCGGAATCATGGAGGTTAGCATGAAAACAGTGAAAAAAGTTACATTGGCTATAGTGATCTTTATATTGCTGATTACTGGTGCATCCTGTATCGTCGTCACCAATGAAAATGAATACAGCCTGATCCGCCAGTTCGGAAGGATCGACCGTGTAGTATCCAAGGCAGGCATCAGCTTTAAGCTTCCTTTTATTCAAAGTGTGGACACCCTGCCTAGACAGATTTTGCTGTATGATCTTTCGTCTTCGGATGTTATTACCAGTGATAAAAAGACCATGATCTGTGACAGCTATATTCTGTGGCATATTGTGGATCCCACCAAGTTTGCTCAGACGCTGAACGGTTCTGTTACTGCCGCGGAAGGAAGGCTGGACGCCATTGTCTACAATTCCACGAAAAATATTATCAGCAGCACTACACAGGATGATGTGATTTCCGGGCGGAACGGAGGCCTGTCTCAGGCCATTTTAAATAATATTGGCACGGCTCTGGATCAGTATGGCATCGAGATTTTATCTTTTGAAACCAAGAAGCTGGATCTGCCCAGCGACAATAAGGCGGCGGTTTATGAGCGTATGATTTCCGAGCGTGATAATATTGCGGCCACTTACACCGCTGAGGGAAGCTCCGAGGCGCAGATCATCCGTAATACCACGGATATGGAGGTGACGGTAATGCTTTCCGAGGCGGAGAAGGAGGCGGAGATCCTAATCGCCGAGGGCGAAGCGGAATACATGAGAATATTGGCCGAGGCCTATAACGACGAGTCCAAGCAGGAATTTTACTCCCTTGTAAGGAGCCTGGACGCTTTGAAACTTTCCATGCAGGGCGGGAATAAGACAGTGATCCTTTCGCCGGATTCGCCGATTGCGCAGATATTTTATGGGAAGTAAGGAACAGTTCAGACACCCCGTAATCAAGTAACAGGTGAAAGCCGGCTGTTGTTCTCAATGAGGACTATGCAAAGAGTGCTTCGCACTCTTGTGAGATTTGCTTCGCAAACTCATAAATGCTTGTCGGTACTTGGCAAGCGTACTGTGCTTGCCTATGTACCGTTACGTCGAGCCCCAAGCGCAAGCGTGTCCGAATGAGAATGACTGACGGCTGTCGCCGTCAGGATGTGGGCGTCTGAACTGTCTGTTACGAAATAAGGGATAACCTTGACACAAACTGCAATAGTCCTTGCGGTTTGCGCACATTTAGGTTATAATAAGCACATGTTGCAGCGAGGGTATGAGGCAGGGAGCCAAGCAGTGAGAATGTCATAGGGATGGCATTTATTTGCTTGGCTCTTTTTATGCACAGGGGGAAGTCTTCCCTGCTCGATTCTATATTGGAAAGGAAGAACAACTATGACAGACATTATTGTAATTGGTGCGGGGGTAACGGGATGCGCAGTTGCAAGAGAACTGGCACGTTATGACTTGAGTGTGACGGTATTGGAACGAGCCTCCGACGTGTGTGAGGGTACTTCGAAGGCTAACAGCGGTATTGCTCATGCCGGGTTTGATGCCGTGCCCGGCACCTTAAAGGCAAAGCTGAATGTGGCCGGAAGCAAGATGATGGAGGATTTATCTAAAGAGCTGGACTTTCCTTTTAAGCGTAATGGCTCTTTGGTGCTGTGTTTCGACGAGGGGGACAGGCATAAGCTAAAGCGGCTTTTGGAACAGGGGCAGAAAAACGGTGTGGAGGGGCTCCGAATCATTGAGAAGGAAGAACTGAAAGAGCTTGAACCTAACATTTCGGATGATGCCGTGGCAGCGTTATTTGCGCCAACGGGAGGAATCGTCTGTCCCTTTGGCCTGACGATCGCGCTGGCGGAGAATGCGGCGGTGAATGGTGTTATGTTCAGGCTGAATACTGAGGTGCAGGAAATTCAGAAAATACCTGAAGGCTATCGTGTGATTACCAATCAGGGGACGTTTGACAGCAGGGTAATCGTCAATGCTGCAGGAGTTTATGCGGATCGGTTTCACAACATGGTCAGCGGGCAGAAGATCAAAATAATCCCCAGGAAAGGCGAGTACTGTCTGATGGATAAGAAGGTGGGAAGCTGGGTCACAAGAACCATTTTTCAGTTGCCTACAAAATACGGCAAAGGTGTGCTGGTGACGCCCACGGTCCACGGTAATCTGCTGGCGGGGCCTACAGCGGTGGATATAGAAGATTATGAGGGCGTAAACACCACAGGAGAGGGCATGTCGGACTTGATGAAGCGGGCGGCGCTAAGCGTGGAGGGGCTTCCCACAGGGCAGGTTATTACTTCCTTTGCCGGGCTCCGCGCCCATGGGGTTACGGAGAAAGAGGACTTTATCCTGGGTCCGGTGGAAGACGCGCCCGGATTTTTCGACGCGGCAGGCATAGAATCGCCCGGACTTACCTGCGCTCCGGCTCTGGGGAAATATGTGGCGGAGATGGTGTTGGAATATCTTCCGGCGGAAGAAAAGAAAAACTTTATTGCCGTAAGAAAGGGGATTCCCAGCATGGCGCTTGCGGATCCGGAAGAGAGACAGCGGCTGATAAAGGAAAACCCGCTTTACGCGGATGTGGTGTGCCGCTGTGAGATGGTGACGGAAGGTGAGATCGTGGATGCCATTCGCAGACCTTTGGGCGCAACGACCTTAGACGGGGTCAAGCGTCGTACCAGGGCCGGCATGGGGCGTTGTCAGGCGGGCTTCTGTTCGCCGAGAACGGTGGAAATTCTGGCCAGAGAGCTGGGGCGTGATATGGCGGTAATCGGAAAGAACGATAAAGGGAGCGAATTCCTGACAGAATAGGAAATTGTGGTGCCGGGTGAGTTCCTGTTGATTTAGAATGCCAGGGAGGGGCTTGTGCAAACCTCTGTGCGGCGGAATGCGAGGAAAGATGAAAAAAGAATTGGTAATAATCGGCGGCGGCCCTGCAGGGCTTGCAGCGGCGATTGCAGCAAGGGAAAACGGTGTGGAGGATCTGGTGATCATAGAGAGGGACGGAAGGCTGGGAGGAATTTTAAACCAGTGTATTCATAATGGCTTTGGGCTGCACACCTTTAAGGAAGAGTTGACGGGTCCGGAATATGCCGCAAGATATATTGACAGGGTGTTGGAGCTTGGGATTCCTTATAAGCTGAATACTATGGTAGTTGACCTGACACAAATGTCAGGTCTAGTGCAACAGGATGCGGCAGACAGCGTGGTATCCGAGGAAAGAGTTAAAGCAGCGGATAATGCCGCATCCGGCGTACATGACGTTCGTAAGCTGGTAACGGTGATGAATCGGGAAGAAGGCCTGTATACCATTGAAGCCAGGGCTGTTATTCTGGCGATGGGATGCAGGGAGCGTTCCAGAGGGGCATTGAACATTCCCGGCTATCGCCCTGCCGGAATCTATTCTGCGGGGACGGCTCAACGTTATGTAAATATGGAAGGGAGAATGCCCGGCCGGGAGGTAGTCATATTGGGTTCCGGAGACATCGGTTTGATTATGGCCCGCCGTATGACGCTGGAGGGCGCTAAGGTGAAGCTGGTGGCGGAGCTGATGCCTTATTCCGGCGGACTGAAGAGGAACATCGTGCAGTGTCTGGACGATTTCGGCATTCCTTTAAAACTTGAGCATACGGTGGTTGATATTAAAGGAAAGAAACGAGTGGAGGCTGTTGTGATTGCCAGGGTGGATGAGCATTCCAGACCGATTCCCGGCACCGAGGAAGAGATCAAATGTGACACGCTGTTATTGTCCTGCGGCCTGATTCCTGAGAATGAACTGTCGGAAACTCTTGGGGTGGAAATGAATTCGGCAACAAAAGGTCCTAAAGTCAACGAAAGTCTGGAAACGGATAAAGAGGGGGTTTTTGCCTGTGGTAATGTACTGCATGTCCATGACCTGGTGGATTATGTGTCCGAGGAAGCACTACAGGCGGGAAAATGTGCGGCGGCTTATCTGCAGGGCAGGCATTCGGCAGAGACGGTGGGAAAACAGATTCCCATCAGGGCGGTAAACGGGGTTCGTTATACGGTTCCGGCATCCTTGAATATTGACAGGATGGAGGCTTCTCAGGTGGTGCGTTTCCGGGTGGGAAACGTTTACCGGGATGCGGCGGTGGAGGTGTCCTTTAACGGAAAGGCAGTGAGCAGCAGGAAGAAGAAGGTGCTTGCGCCCGGCGAGATGGAACAGGTTATTTTGAAGAAGCAGGATTTGCAGCAGTTTGAAGGGCTGGAGGAAATTACGGTATCCATTCGCCAGGCTTAGCCGCTAAATATCAATGCTGAAAAATATGTCTTGAAATAAAGTTGTGCCCATTAAAGCAGCGCAGAAATGGAGATAAACATGGAAAGAAAAGAATTTGTGTGTATCGGGTGCCCGTTAGGGTGTAATGTAACGGTGGAGGCGGAAGGAAAGGACATCAAAAGCATCACAGGAAATACTTGTCCCAGGGGGGCGGATTATGTGACAAAGGAACTGACGGACCCCAGGCGTATTGTCACCAGTCTGGTAAAAGTGAGCGGCGGGGAGCTTCCCGTTGTGTCCGTAAAGACTGCGGCGGATATTCCGAAGGATAAGATCATGGACTGTATGGGGGTCTTGAAGGAGATTGAGCTGCCCGCGCCGGTGTGCATGGGGGACGTGGTGGCGGAAAACGTATGCGGGACCGGGGTGAATGTGATTGCAACAAGGACCTGCGGTTTGAAAGCTGCGGAAGCAACGTAAAGAGGGGGCAGGTTATGAAAAAATATATTATGGCATTGGATCAGGGGACTACCAGTTCACGGTGTATTCTGTTTGACAGAGAAGGAAATATCTGCTCCATGTCCCAGAAAGAATTTACCCAGATTTATCCACAGCCAGGATGGGTGGAGCATAATCCCATGGAAATCTGGTCTTCTCAGCTGGCTGTGGCAACGGAGTGCATGGCGGTGGTGGGAGCCACCCATGAGAACATTGCGGCTATCGGGATCACCAATCAGAGGGAGACGACTATTCTCTGGGACAGGCGCACGGGAGAGCCGGTGTACAATGCTATTGTCTGGCAGTGCCGCAGAACTTCGGATTTGATTGAAGAGCTGAAGGCAGATGGATTTGACAAAAGAATCCGAGAGAAAACGGGTCTGGTGCCGGATGCTTATTTCAGCGCTTCCAAGATTGCCTGGATTCTTAAGAATGTGCCCGGAGTCAGGGAGAGGGCGGAGGCGGGGGAGCTGCTTTTCGGAACCGTGGATACCTGGCTGATCTGGAATTTGACTAAGGGAGCGGTCCATGTAACGGATTACACCAATGCTTCCCGAACCATGCTTTTTGACATTCACAAGCTATGCTGGGATGCGGAAATCATGGAAAGATTTGAGATCCCTGCCTGCATTCTGCCTAAGGTAAAACCTTCCGGCTGCATCTTTGGGCATACGGACGGCTCCGTGCTCGGCGGGGAGATTCCCATCGCAGGGGCGGCGGGAGACCAGCAGGCCGCTCTGTTCGGGCAGTGCTGCTTTGAGCAGGGAGAGGTAAAGAATACATACGGCACCGGCTGTTTCCTGCTGATGAATACGGGGAAAGAGGCCATTACATCCAGGACGGGCCTGCTGACGACCATTGCGGCGGGCACTTCCGAAGAGGTGGAGTATGCTCTGGAGGGCAGCGTGTTTGTGGCCGGCGCCGGCGTCCAGTGGCTCCGCGACGGTATGCGCATGATTAAGACCGCAGGACAGTCCGAAGAGTATTGCAAGGCGGTGGAAGATACGGCAGGCGTCTATATTGTTCCGGCCTTTGCGGGAATGGGGGCGCCTTATTGGAATCAGTATGCAAGAGGGACCGTGGTGGGGATCACCAGAGGCTGCAGCAAGGAGCATTTTATCCGGGCAGCGCTGGAGTCCATTGCCTATCAGACCGCGGATGTGCTTCGGGCCATGGAGCAGGACAGTGGTATGTGTTTAAAGAGCCTGAAAGTGGACGGTGGCGCCAGCGCCAATGATTTCCTGATGCAGTTCCAGGCGGATATTGTGAACACGGCGGTCCACAGGCCGAAATGTATTGAGACCACAGCCCTGGGGGCGGCCTATCTGGCCGGCCTTGCGGTGGGCTACTGGAAGGACCGGGAAGAGATCAGGGAGAACTGGCAGATTGGCAAAGTGTTTGAGGCAGGCATGAGTGCAAAACGGCGGGAAGAGCTGCTGAAGGGCTGGAAGAAGGCGGTAAGGTGCGCACTGGCCTGGGCGGAGGAATAAGGAAACGCCACGTGTATCAGTTCAGACACGCATAGCCTGTCGGTGACAGCCGGCTGTTATTCTCATTCGGACACGCTTGCGCTTGGGGTTCGACGTAACGGTACATAAGCAAGCATAGTACGCTTGCTAAGTACCGACGTCTCACACAGTCCTCGCTGAGAACAACAGCCGTCTGTCACCTGTTGCTCGACTGTGAGAGGTCTGAACTGTTTATCCATGTCTGAACAGATACAGTCTGTAATGAAGCAGCCTGTAATGACAGTTGCGTTTTGGGAGGATTGCGGTTAGAATAGATGTAACAGTCAGGGCAGGCTGTTGTCAGATTGAAAGTTGGAGGTAGCGGGATGTTAGTGCAAAAGTACAGAGATATGCTGTCGGGGAAATCGGTGATCAGACAGCTGGCGGAGTTTGCCACGGAGAGAGGAAAAGAGATCGGATATGAAAATGTATTTGATTACAGCCTGGGGAATCCTTCCGTTCCGGTCCCGCAGGAATTTACCGATAAGATGATAGAACTGCTCAATACCAGAGAGAGCGGAGAGCTTCACGGATACAGTCCCAACCTGGGGATTACCAGTGTCAGGGAGGCGGTGGCGGCTTCGCTGGAAAAGCGTTTTGGGCTGCCATACCGCAAGGAGCATGTTTTCATGGCTTCCGGTGCAGCGGGCGCTTTAGCTCACGCCTTTCGGCTTGTCACTGAGCCGGGGGATGAAATTTTAACCTTTGCCCCCTTTTTCCCGGAATATCACCCCTATGTAGACTTGACGGGGGCCGTGCTTAAGGTAGTGCCGCCGGATGTGGAGAGTTTTCAGATTAATTTTGACAGGCTGGAGGAAATGCTGACAGAGAAGGTGGCGGCGGTGCTGCTTAACACGCCTAACAATCCTTCCGGCGTGGTGTATTCCGGAGAAACGCTTGAGCGGCTGGCGGGAGTACTTAAGGAGAAGGCGGCTTTATACGGGCATGATATTTATCTGATTTCAGATGAGCCGTATAGGGAGATTGTGTTTGACAGTGTCACGGCGCCCTGTGTCTCCTGCTTTTATGACAATACCATTATGTGTTATTCCTTTTCCAAATCCCTTTCCCTTCCGGGGGAGCGGATCGGATATGTAGCGGTGAATCCGCGCTGCAAATACGCAGAAGAAATGATTGCCATGTGTGTTCAGATTTCCAGGGGTATCGGGCATAACTGTCCGCCTTCCATTATTCAGCTGGCTGTATCGGAGGTGCTGGACAAAACGGCGGACATGAAAGTATATGAGACAAACCGGAATCTGCTTTATAAAGAGCTGACAGAACTTGGATTTATCTGTGTTAAGCCGGGGGGGACATTTTATATTTTCCCCAAGGCGTTGGAAGCGGATGCAAAGGAGTTTTGTAAAAAAGCGTTAAAGTACGATCTGATACTGGTGCCGGGAGATACCTTTGGGGCGCCGGGGCATTTCCGGATGGCGTACTGTATTGACACGGAAAAGGTGGAGCGGTCTTTGGAAGCACTTAGAAGGTTCGTAAGGACGGAATATGGGGCAGTCATGTAAAGGTGACGGTATGATTTATATGAGGGCAGTTCAGGAGCGGCATGGCCGAGCCTGCGAAAATCTGGAATGGAAGAAGGAATGATTATGTATCAGGCAGGACTTGTATTGGAAGGCGGGGGCATGAAAGGTGTATACACCGCCGGGGTGCTGGATTTGTTTTTGGATAAGGGGATCGAATTTTCCAGCGTTTATGGGGTGTCGGCGGGAGCATGCAGCATGTGCAGCTATCTTTCAAAGCAGCGGGGAAGAGCCTTCGATGTGAATGTGGATTATCTGGACACCAGGTATTATTGCAGCTTAAGAAGCCTGCTGACTACAGGGGATTTGTTTCATGCGGATATTTGTTATCATCTGATCCCCGAATATTTATATCCTTATGACTACGAGACCTTTGACAGGTATGAAGGAAAAGCGTACAGTGTGGCAACAAACATTGTCACGGGCCGGCCGGAATATTTTCGGATCAGAGACATGAAGAAGGACATTGTGAAAATTCGTGCATCTGCGTCTCTTCCGCTGGTATCCAGAAATGTGAAGATCGACGGAGGACTTTACCTGGACGGCGGTATCAGCGATGCCATTCCCCTGCAGAAATCGGTTGTGGACGGCAACCGGAAGAATGTGGTGGTAATGACAAAGGAAGAGGGATTTGTGCGCAGGCCCACGTCTCAGCTGGCGCTTATGAAGGCTCGTTATGCCAGATACCCGAAGGTATGGGAACTGATGGCGGAGCGCCATATTAATTATAATGAACAAGTGGCCTATATTCAAAGGCAGCAGGCGGCGGGAGCGGCTTTTGTGATCCGGCCGAAGGAGGCTGGCGATGTAGGCAGGGTGGAAAAGGATAAAGAAAAGCTGAAGATCTTATACCAGCAGGGATACAGAGATGCCGAAAACTGTTTCGATGAGCTGCTGGCATACTTGGAGACTTGAAAGATATTTACAGCTTGTGTGATTTGACGGAAGTCTCAAATGACATATTTGCGCGGCAGGCGCATAAAGGTTATAGGAAGTAATGCCCGTCAGGGCAGGAAGGCTTGGAATGGATTTATGTTGGATTTTATAAAAGCGATTATTTACGGCATTGTAGAGGGCATTACGGAATGGCTGCCGATCAGCAGTACCGGGCATTTGATACTGGTGGAGCAGCTGCTGCCTTTTGAGGGGACCAGCGAAGGCTTTTTTGAAATGTTTGACGTGGTTATTCAGTTGGGGGCAATCCTGGCGGTGGTGGTATTGTTTTGGCATCAGATTTGGCCCTTTTATAACAAGGATTCGGCAAAATCGAAAGCAAAACTGGTAAAAAGCCGTAAGGATCCGGCGCTGCCAGGAGGGTATGCCTTAAGCATGGACGCTTTCTGGATGTGGGTAAAAATTGCCGTGGCATGTATTCCGGCCGTGGTATACGGCGTGCTTTTTGACGATAAGGTGGAAGCACTATTTAGCAGGACGATTTCCGGCTCCGGTGTCGAGGTACGGGTGGTTGTGGTGGCGGTGATGCTGTTCTTGGTGGGAGTGCTGTTTATTATAATTGAAAACAGAAATAAAGGCAGGACACCCCGGATCGGCAGTTTATCGGAGATAACTTATCAGGCGGCTCTGTTTATCGGTTTGTGTCAGCTGGTGGCTGCAGCACTGCCCGGAACCTCCCGTTCCGGTGCTACTATCCTGGGTGCAATTTTGATTGGGGTATCCAGAACCACGGCGGCGGAATTTACATTTTTTATGGCTGTGCCGGTTATGTTTGGAGCAAGCCTTTTAAAGGTGGTAAAATTTGGACTTAACTTTACGTCTACGGATTTGATTCTGCTGGCTGCGGGAACGGTGATTTCCTTTGTGGTGTCTCTGTTTGTCCTGCGCTTTCTTATGGACTATATCAAGAAGCATGATTTTAAGGTGTTTGGCTGGTATCGTATTGTGCTGGGGATTGTGGTACTGGCATTTTCGTTATTGTTCAATCCGTGACCGGAAATCCGCGCACAGAAACCGCAAAATGATTTTGGTTGACATTTGTCGTGAAAAGAAGTACACTATCTCTGATAATACTTTATTTATCTGAGGAGTTAAGCTTGAATATTTTAGAAAACAAAAAGTCATAACCAACTGTAAGGAGGGAGAAAGAGTTTATGGCACCAGCAAAAAAAACCACCACAAAACCAGAAGTAAAGGCTGTGGAGACAGCCGTTAAGACTACTGCACCAAAGACGGAAGAGAAGGAGGCTGTGAAGGAAGCGGTTAAGCCGGAAGAGAAAAAGGCAGTCGTTTCTGCAGCAAAGGCTGTAGCTGAAAAAGTTGTGGATACCACAAAGAAGAAAGCAGCGGCAAAAAAGACCGCGGGAAGAAAGACTGCTGCAAAAAAGGCTGAGTTGAAGTCTTCCGTTTGCATCCAGTTTTCAGGCAAGTCCTACTCGGAGGAAGATCTGGTAAAGATGGCCAAGGATGTATGGAAGTTTGATTTAAAGCAGAAATTGGGCGAGCTTACCAGTGTTGAGCTGTATGTAAAGCCGGAGGAAAATACGGTATACTATGTAATGAACAAGGATTTTGCAGGAAGCTTTTATATTTAATGGGTTATTTTAGACGGTCAGTTGTGTAGGCTTCGTCTTTCCGTTAGGAAGGGCGAAGCTATTTTTATAATTTATTTATACTTTTTTGGGGAAAATCAGTTGACAACAGATAGCCGTGGTGATATTTTAAATGCAACAGATGTTAGCACTCTCTTGAAATGAGTGCTAACAGTAGAAAAGGAAGGTGCAGAAGTGGAGCTGGATGAAAGAAAGAAAAAAATCCTGCAGGCAGTCATCCGCAATTACCTGGAAACGGGAGAACCGGTAGGCAGCAGAACCATTTCCAAGTATACCGACCTGAACTTAAGTTCGGCTACCATTCGAAATGAAATGGCGGACCTGGAAGAGATGGGATATATTCTTCAGCCCCATACTTCTGCAGGCAGGATTCCTTCCGACAAGGGCTATCGCCTTTATGTTGACACCATGATGGAGGAAAAGGCCAGAGAAGTGGTGGAGATGAGGGAGATGCTGGTGGAACGTCAGGACAAGATGGAGCTTCTGTTGAAGCAGGTTGCGAAGGTTCTTGCTCAAAATACCCGGTATGCTACCATGATCTCAGCGCCTCAGGTCAAGAGGAATAAACTGAAATTTATTCAGCTTTCCAGAGTGGATGCACATCAGATTCTGGCGGTTATCGTGATCGAGGGAAATGTGATCAAGAATAATATTCTTCAGGTCAACGAGGATATGTCGGACGAGACGCTGCTGAAATTGAATATTTTACTGAACACTACCCTGGGTGGCTTGTGTATAGATGAAATCAATCTTGGCATGATAACGGTCATGAAGGAGCAGGCAGGAATTCACAGTGATATTGTCAGCGAAGTTATTGATGCGGTGGCGGAGGCAATTCGGGCAGAAGAGGCTCTGGAAATATATACCAGCGGCACCAATAATATTTTCAGGTATCCGGAGCTTGCAGATCAGGAGAAGGCCAGTGAGTTGATTAATACCTTTGAAGAGAAGCAGCAGCTGGGGGAATTACTACAGGAAACTTTAAACAGCGGGGAAGACACGGGAATACAGGTATATATCGGTGAAGAGTCCCCGGTGCAGAGCATGAGAGACTGCAGTGTAGTGACGGCCACTTATGAACTTGGAGGCGGCATGAAAGGCACCATCGGCATTGTGGGACCCAAAAGGATGGATTATGACAAAGTAGTAGGCACCTTAAGGACCATACAGACACAGTTGGATGAGCTTTACGGGGATGCAAAGAAGGTTTAGAAGATTTCAGGATTAAGATATTTTAGGATTCAGATAGAGAAACTTAAGTTTATGCCGCAAATGCGGCGGAATGGAGAATGCTATGGCAGAACAGGAAAAGGACGTATTGGAGGAAGAGCAGACAGATATTCCTACAGACCCGGACGAATGTGAGACAGAGAAGATGTCTGAAACGGCTGAGGAAGAGGTTGAAAATGCCGCTTTGGAAGAGGAAGAGGCTCCGACGGGAGACGCTCCGGAAAAAGGGGAGAGCAGGGCGGATAAGAAGGCTTTTAAAAAGCAGGCAAAGCTGGATAAAAAGGCTGAGGCTGCAAAGGAGCAAATCGCACAGCTTGAGGATAAGGTAAAACGTCAGCTTGCAGAATTTGAGAATTTCCGGAACCGTACGGAAAAGGAAAAACAGGCGATGTTTGAGACCGGAGCTAAAAGTGTGATTGAGAAGATTCTTCCTGTGGTAGATAATTTCGAACGAGGGCTGGCTACGGTGTCGGAGGAAAAGAAGGAAGATCCCTTCGTAGACGGTATGAATCGGATTTACCGGCAGCTTTTGACGGAGCTTGAGAATATGGGAGTGAAGCCCATCGAGGCGGTGGGTCAGGAATTTGATCCAA
Organism: uncultured Acetatifactor sp.; assembly: GCA_910578815.1. Lineage (GTDB taxonomy): Bacteria > Bacillota > Clostridia > Lachnospirales > Lachnospiraceae > Acetatifactor. The sequence continues at coordinate 142,614 of CAJTSE010000010.1, read as the reverse complement.
ATCTTCACAATGCGGTCATGCAGGTGGAAAGTGAAGAGTATGAATCCGGTGTGGTGGCACAGGAACTGCAGAAGGGTTATACTTACCGTGACAGTGTGGTCCGGCATTCCATGGTGGCGGTTACCACCTGACAAGAGCTATGAAAAGACCTTTTGAAAATCAGGAACGTTTATTCAGAAAAATGCAGCATATATTATATTCCAGGAGGGTATGAAAAATGAGTAAGATTATCGGTATTGATTTGGGTACAACAAACAGCTGTGTGGCAGTTATGGAGGGCGGCAAGCCCACTGTTATCGCTAACGCTGAGGGTGCAAGAACCACACCTTCTGTTGTGGCGTTCACGAAAACCGGTGAGAGACTGGTAGGTGAACCTGCAAAGCGTCAGGCGGTTACCAATGCGGAAAAGACCATTGCATCCATTAAGAGAGATATGGGAACGGATGCAAGGCGTACGATTGATGACAAAAAGTATTCACCTCAGCAGATTTCCGCAATGATTCTGCAGAAGCTGAAAGCAGATGCAGAAAGCTATCTGGGAGAAAAGGTAACGGAGGCGGTTATTACCGTTCCCGCATATTTTAATGATGCTCAGCGTCAGGCGACCAAGGATGCCGGCAAGATTGCGGGCCTTGATGTAAAGCGTATTATTAACGAGCCTACGGCTGCTGCTCTGGCATACGGTTTGGACAATGAGAAGGAGCAGAAGATCATGGTTTATGATCTGGGCGGCGGTACCTTTGATGTTTCCATTATCGAGATTGCAGACGGCGTGATCGCGGTTTTGGCTACCAATGGCGACACTCATCTGGGTGGAGATGATTTTGACAATAAAATTATCCAATGGATGCTTTCCGAGTTTAAGAAGGCTGAGGGCGTAGATCTTTCCGGTGATAAGATGGCTATGCAGAGATTGAAGGAAGCGGCTGAGAAGGCCAAGAAGGAGCTTTCCAGTGCCATGACCACCAATATTAACCTGCCGTTCATTACGGCTACCGCGGAAGGCCCCAAGCATTTTGACATGAATTTGAGCAGGGCACAGTTCGATGATCTGACAAGGGATCTGGTAGAGAAGACAGCCATTCCCGTTCAGAATGCTATGAAGGACGCGGGTCTGACCAATGCGGATCTGGGCCAGGTACTGCTGGTGGGCGGTTCTACCCGTATTCCTGCCGTGCAGGATAAGGTGAGACAGATGACCGGCAAGGAGCCCAGCAAGACCCTGAACCCTGATGAGTGTGTGGCCATCGGAGCTTCTGTACAGGGCGGCAAGCTGGCAGGCGATGCCGGGGCAGGTGATATTCTCCTTTTGGACGTAACTCCTTTGTCTCTGTCTATTGAGACCCAGGGGGGAATCGCTTCCAGATTGATTGAGAGAAATACGACAATTCCTACCAGAAAGAGCCAGATTTATTCCACGGCAACCGATAATCAAACTGCTGTTGACATTGTGGTGGTACAGGGTGAAAGACAGTTCGTGAAGGACAACAAGCTTTTAGGCCAGTTCCGTCTGGATGGAATTCCTGCCGCAAGGAGAGGCGTACCGCAGATTGAGGTTACCTTTGACATTGACGCAAACGGTATTGTAAATGTATCCGCAAAGGATCTGGGCACCGGTAAAGAACAGCACATTACCATTACCGCAGGTTCTAATATGTCTGATGATGAGATTGATAAGGCAGTAAAAGAAGCGGCAGAGTTTGAAACCCAGGACAAGAAGCGCAAAGAGGCTATTGAGACCAGGAATGAAGCGGATTCCTTTGTATTCCAGACCGAAAACGCGCTGAAGGAAGTGGGCGATAAGATCAGTGACAGCGATAAATCCGCGGTCCAGGCAGACCTTGACGCAGTGAAGGCAATTCTGGAGAGAACCAAGGATCAGGAAATGAGCGACGGTGATCTGGATGAGCTGAGGGCGGCAAAGGAAAAGCTGACCAACAGTGCACAGTCTCTGTTTACCAAGATGTATGAGAATATGCAGCAGGCACAGGGCGGTGCAGGTCCAGACATGAGCGGTATGGGAGGCAATGCAGGTCCTGATATGGGCGGAGCGTCTTCTGCTCCCGAAGATGATGTCATTGACGGGGATTTCAGAGAAGTATAAGAGAAATAGAGATCACAAAAATAAACTTACGGCAACCGGCTTTCGGAGTGAAACAATCTGCGGTGACTGTATAAACGAGTATAACCCACACTAATTATCACTATGCTTCATGAAGAATAAATATTCGGTCTGCAAGGCGGCGGAGAGAGGCGATGCAGACCGATATTTAAGCAAGTGAAACATGTGGTTGATTGGTGCGGGTTACACAAGGGCATAACGCATCGGAATTTGATGCGTTATCTGCCGTTACGTTTATGTGTGGTATTTATGTCAGGATTGGCCGAGGGTACGGCGGACTGTGGCGAGGTGGGTTATGGCAGAGCAGAAGAGGGACTATTATGAGGTCCTTGGCGTTGATAAAAATGCAGATGAAGCAGCAATCAAAAAGGCATATCGTGTGCTGGCAAAAAAATATCATCCGGACATGAATCCGGGTGATGCGGAGGCTGAGAAGAAATTTAAGGAAGCTTCGGAGGCGTATGCCGTTTTGAGTGATCCTGAAAAAAAGCGTCAGTACGATCAGTTTGGTCATGCAGCGTTCGAGGGCGGTGCAGGCGGCTTTAGCGGTTTTGATTTCAGCGGTGCCGATTTTGGTGACATATTTGGCGATATATTTGGAGACCTCTTCGGCGGCGGCCGGAGCCGCAGCCAGAGCAACGGTCCCATGAAAGGGGCAAACTTAAGAGCCAGCGTGCGGATTACCTTTGAAGAGGCGGTATTTGGCTGTAAGAAAGAGATTGATTTGACGGTCAAGGAGACCTGTAAGACCTGTAACGGCAGCGGTGCCAAACCAGGAACCAGTGCTCAAACCTGTTCCACCTGCGGCGGAAAGGGCCAAGTGGTGACGATCAAGCAGAACTTCTTTGGCACAGTTCGTAATGTGCAGACTTGCCCGGATTGTCAGGGAACAGGTAAGGTAATTAAGGATAAGTGCGCCGATTGTCAAGGAACGGGATACATCCCCATGAAAAAGCGCTATTCCGTGGATATACCTGCAGGTATTGATAACGGACAGTCTACGCGTATGCCGGGACTGGGTGAGCCGGGTATTAACGGTGGTCCCAGGGGCGACGTGCTGATTGAGGTGATTGTAGGGAGGCATCCTATTTTCCAGAGACAGGATTTTGATATATATTCCACAGTACCTGTGTCTTTTGCGGTTGCTGCCTTAGGCGGTGAGATTCTGATTGACACGGTAGACGGCAAGGTGATTTATGATGTGAAATCCGGCACTCAGACGGATACAAGAGTCCGCCTGCGGGGGAAGGGTGTGCCCTCCTGGAGGAATAAGGACGTAAGGGGGGATCACTATGTAACTCTGGTGGTACAGGTTCCTGATAAGCTGAAGCCGGAAGCAAAGGAGCTGCTGCGGCAGTTTGATGAGGTAACCGGGGATACGCTGAATGCGGCGGCAAAGGCAGCCGGTAAAAAGGAGCCGGAAGATGATCCGAAGGATAACAACGGCAAAGACAGCAAGAAAAAGAAGTTTTGGAAATAGCCGCGTATGGAATTTTTAAGTCTGCTCTGTCACCTTTTAATCATCGGTTTGTCCGCAGCGTTACCGCTTTATACGGGCGGCACCTACTGGAAGCTGGGAGACACTAAATATATACTGTTTCGAAATCTGGCGGTTTTCTGTCTGGGAGTCTGGCTGGCGGTAAGCATTTGCGAAACCATTCGGAGCTTGGTACTTCGAAGAAAATCGGCTGCCGACGGCTTGCCAGAGGACAGGCAGGACGGGGCGGCCGTTGTGATTGCGGGTGCGGATGGAGTTATGCCGGCTGACTGCGGGCAGACCGGAAAAGGGAAGGCCTTGAAGCTCAGCTCCATGGACGTCTGGATGTTGTGTTATGGCGCGGCGGTGGTTCTGTCTGCTGTTTTAAGCCCGTATAAAGTGACTGCCTGGCGTGGATACAGCGAATGGTACATGGGGGCCTTGTCACAGCTGATTTTTACAGGTATTTATTTTTTTATATCCAGACACTTTGATGGAAAGCAGTATTCTCTCCTGTTGGGAGGAACTGCTCTATTTGCAGTGTTTGGGCTGGGAATTTGTCACCGGCTGGGAGTAGATCCTACGGGGCTGCTTGGAGGATTTGACATAAGAAGCTGGGAGTATGATCATATGTTGTCCACCATAGGCAATATTAACTGGTTTTGCGGATACTGCAGTGTGACACTGGCTTTTCCGGTTGCGGCGTTTTTGAAGGCGGGAAAGCGCCGGATACGATGGGGTGCTTATGTTATCAGTATTATGGGACTAAGCCTTCTAATGATTCAGGGAAGCGACATTGGTGTCATATTGGTGGCGGTGTGTCTTTTTGCATGTATGCTGGCAGGTATTAATGATGGCGGAGCGTTCAGAAGAACGGTCGCGCTGGAAACAGGCACTGCCTTTTTACTGGCTATTTACGGAATTCTTAGAAAGATGCTGGGAGAGAGGGCGTGGGAAGCCGTTCCGGATGACGGCTTCGCACGGGCGCTGGCAGGCTGGCAGGGCTGGTGGCTGGTGGGAGTTTTGGGTCTGGGGCTGTATATGGCGCTTGGACGGATGCTGCGCGGAGAAAAGAAAGAACGGTTGCTTAAACGGATTGCGGCAGGTATCATGATCCTGACCGTACTGGCAGGTATAGCAGGTGTTTTGTTATTTACACTGCAGGGTTCCTTTGAGGGGGGCTGGGGTAATGGAAGAGGCGCGTTGTGGAAGGTGTCTCTGCAGAGTTTTTGGCAGGGAGATTTTTTACAGAAGCTGTTTGGAGTGGGGCCGGACTGTTTTGCGGAATATATATATTCAGCTGTTGCGGTTGGGGAGCTTCCAGGATTAAGCGGCAGGTGGGCAGGGACTGTGTTTGCCAATGCCCATAACGAATGGCTGAATCATTTGGTGAATATCGGGTTGGCGGGAACGGCTTGTTATCTGGGAATTTTTTTAACAGGCATTAAGCGGTATCGCCGGTATTTGCCGGGATTTTTGGCACTGATTTTATATGGTACGGTTTCCCTGACTGGTTTTCAGCAGGTCTTAAGTACGCCGCTCCTTTTTATGACGCTGGGAATTGCGGAAAGCAGTATGAAAGGCGAAATATTTTCTAAGGCATCAAAGAACGAGGCCAAGGCCATACAGTGATTCGGAACTTGAGTGGGCTGGAGTGAAGCTGCAGCGTGGAGGGTAATTATGAAGTGGGTCAAATTTAGGATTAAGACGATTACGGAGGCAGAAGACATTATTGTCAGTACTCTGTATGATATTGGGCTGGAGGGGGCTCAGATTGAGGACAAGGTGCCGCTGACTGCTCTGGAAAAGGAGCAGATGTTTGTGGATATTCTGCCGGAGGGGCCGGGGGATGACGGGATCGCGTATCTCAGCTTTTTTGTGGAGGAAAAAGAGGATGGAAGCCTTGAAGTTCAGGGCAGGGTTACCGATGTGGAATCCGTTCTTAAGGATGTAAGGCGGGAACTGGAGGACTTAAGCCAGTTCTGTGATATTGGAGAGGGCTCCATTACCGTGGACGAGACGGAGGATATTGACTGGATCAATAACTGGAAGCAGTATTTCCATCAGTTTTACATTGATGATATATTAGTGATTCCGTCCTGGGAAGAGGTGGGGCCTGAGGATCAGGGGAAGACCGTGCTGCATATTGACCCTGGTACAGCCTTTGGCACTGGTATGCACGAAACTACGCAGCTTTGTATCCGGCAGCTCAGGAAATATGTTACGCGGGAAACGGAGCTGCTGGATGTGGGGACGGGCAGCGGAATCCTTTCGATTCTGGCATTGATGTTTGGGGCGAAGCATGCGCTGGGGACGGACCTGGATCCCTGCGCGCCTCAGGCGGTGGCACAGAACTGTGAGGCAAACGGGATCGGGCCGGGCCGCTTTGACATGATGATCGGTAATATCATTACGGATGAAAATGTACAGAAGCAGGCGGGCTATGACCGTTATGACATTGTTGTGGCAAATATTCTGGCGGACGTGCTGGTGCCGTTGACGCCCGTGATTGTGAAGCACCTGAAGCCGGGTGGAGTATATATCACCTCCGGAATTATTAATGATAAAGAAAAGGTGGTGACGGAGGCTGTTAAAGCGGCGGGTCTGGAGGTGCTGGAGGTGACTGCACAGGGCGAGTGGGTGTCCGTTACGGCCCGGAAAGGGTGCTGAATCACGGCTTTTCGGTGGATAAAGGGAGGAAAACAGGATGATTCGATTAGCAGATATTGATCCGGATAACTGGCGGCTGGGACTGAAGGTTGGGGAGGCCCAGAAAACCTATGTGGCTGACAGCGCAGGTATATTGGCGAGGGCCTATGCCTATCCAGGAAGCTTTATGAGCAGTTTGGTTTTACGGTAACCGAACAGGATGATGATGAGATTGTTGTGGAACTGGTACTGTTGAATTCATACTGTAGAATAATCGAAAATATTTGTTGACTTGCGTTGGGATTTGTGATATAAATAAATCATCTTCTGATTAAGCATATAGAGTTCCGGCGCAGCGCCGGTATTCCTTCTTCACGTGCAACCGCGGCGGCGTTTTGTTGTCTGTAATTATAAATTCCTTCATTTCTGCGATTGAAAATTTTATAATTAATCCCCGGCTGTAATTCATTCTATAGGATAACATTATTTTTGAAAGGAATCATCTATTCTATGACTATTCTGTCACCGGAAGTTCTGGACTTCCAAAAGGATATTCTTCCTTTAAAGGGGAAACTGCGTTTTCCTCTGACTCACGATTATATGTTTACTACGTCTTTTAGGCGGAATACTTATGCACTGAAGGGGTTTCTGTCGGCAAAGCTTAATATTCACCCCGATGATATTACCAGTCTGGAGATCATGAATCCCATGGAGACAGGAGCATACATTGATAACAAGGATATTGTTCTGGATGTAAAGGCATGTCTGAATCATCTGACAATTATCGACATTGAAATGCAGGTTGCGCATTATGACTATCTGCCGGAGCGCTTTTTGTACCAGCTTTGCCGGGTTTATTCTAATAGCCTTTCCAAAGGCAGGGGCTACGACATGCTTCCTCCCGTCATACATATTGCGATTATGGACAAGGACTTATTTCCCAAGAATGACATACGGAATGCAGAAGATTTTTTGAGTGAGTATTATTTGGTAAATAGAAATAATAACAAAGTATATACTGGAAATTTTCATTTGGAAGTGGTATCATTAAAGTATCTAAATAATGCAGTAGACAAGGATGATCCAAATGGGATTTATCAGTGGGCCAGACTGTTTCAATCAACTACGTGGGAGGAACTAAATATGATTGCAAAAAACAACGAATATATGGAATCTATTGCCACGAGTGTCTGTGCTCTTTGCCATGATCCGAAATTTGTAGCGGAGTGTGAGCGTCGTTTCCTGAATGAGGTGGAGTACAACTCCAGAATGTCAGAGGCTGATCGCAAAGGGATGGAGCGAGGTATGGCACGAGGCATGGAGCAGGGACTGGCACAGGGCATGGAACAGGGATTGGCACAGGGCATGGAACAGGGACTGGTATATGGTGTAGAACAGGGAATAGAGCGGGGTATAAAAGCCATGATTGTAGATAATCTGGAGGATGGACACAGCGCCGATAAGATTTTGGACAAGCTGATGCGTCATTTCTCACTGAGCAGGGAGAAGGCTCAAATATATTATGACAAATATGCCCGTGAAGCCTCATTTTCGGGAAAGCAGTAGGGCCGTGATCGGAGGTGCCATGTATCAATTTTTTGTAGAACCGGAGCAGATCAATATAAAAGATAAACTTGTTACAATCAGCGGCCCAGACGTGAACCATATCAAAAATGTCCTCAGGATGAGGGCAGGAGAAGAGCTGAATGTCTGTACGGGGCAGGATGGGAAGGAATATCGCTGCGGCATAAAGGCTTATGAAGAGGATAAAGTCATATGTGAGCTGTATTTTATCAAAGAAGATGATGTAGAACTGCCCGTGAAGGTATATTTGTTTCAGGGACTGCCAAAGGGGGACAAAATGGAGTTTATCATCCAGAAGGCCGTGGAGTTGGGGGTATGCGGAATCATTCCGGTTTCCGCAAAGCGGTGCGTGGTTAAGCTGGATGCGGGAAAGGCAGCAGCGAAGGTGCTGCGCTGGCAGAAGATTGCGGAAGCGGCTGCAAAGCAGAGTAAGCGAAGCGTAATACCGGAGATTTCCGAGGTCATGGACCTGAAACAGGCTTTTGAACTGGCATCAGCTATGGATGTCAGGCTGATTCCCTATGAGCTTGCGGAAGGAATGGAGAAAACCAGAGAATTGATCGACGGACTTGAGGACGGACAGAGGGTTGCGGTATTTATCGGCCCGGAGGGCGGATTTGAGCCGCAGGAAATTCAGGCGGCAGTGGAAAAAGGGATACGGCCGATAACGCTGGGGCGGAGAATCCTGCGTACCGAGACGGCAGGGATGACCGTGCTTGCCTGGATTGGGTATGTGACGGAATAGGGAAAAGTACCAAAGGCGCGGCGGCGCATATAATAGTAATAAGAGACGGCAGGAGTTGTATTATGGAAGCATATTTGGACAATTCCGCCACTACCCGCGTTTTTCCGCAGGTGGCGGAGCTGATGACAAAAATAATGTGCGAAGATTATGGAAACCCATCCAGCCTTCATATGAAAGGCGTGCAGGCAGAAAACTATCTTCGCCACGCAAAAGAAACCCTGGCAAAAATACTGAAGGTAACTGAAAAAGAAATCTTTTTTACCTCCGGAGGAACAGAATCCGATAATATGGCATTGATTGGCTGTGCCTTTGCGAACGGCAGGCGGGGAAGGCATATTATTACCACACAGATAGAGCACCCGGCAGTTTTAAAGACCTGCGCTTATCTGGAAACGATGGGATTTCGCGTGACATATCTGCCGGTGAACGCCTGGGGCCAGATCTCTCTGGATGATCTGAAAAAGGCAATGACGCCGGAGACCATATTGGTTTCCGTTATGTATATCAACAATGAGATTGGCTCCATACAGCCCATTGAGCTGGCGGGAGCCATGATTAAACAGATCAATCCTCATACCCTGTTTCATGTGGACGCGGTGCAGGGCTTTGGAAAAGCCAGGATTTACCCGAAGAGGATGGGAGTAGACCTGATGTCTGCAAGCGGTCATAAGATTCACGGCCCTAAGGGAATCGGTTTTTTGTATATCGGCGAAAAGGTTAAGATCCAGCCTATTATTTACGGAGGCGGTCAGCAGATGAACCTTCGCTCCGGTACGGATAATGTTCCGGGAGCCGCCGGTATGGCAAAAGCTGCAGAACTCTTATATGAGCATTATGAGAGTGATATGAAAAACTTGTATTATTACAAAAAGTATTTTTTGGACCATGTCAGAAGGATTGAAGGTATACGGATTAATGGGCTTCTGCCGGAAAAGCCTGACGGGGAAGGCACGGCACCTCATATTGTCAGTGTTTCTGTTCCCGGAGTCCGCAGCGAGGTGCTGCTGCATGCACTGGAGGACAGAGGAATTTATGTTTCGGCAGGCAGTGCCTGTGCTGCCCGTAAGCCGCAGCCTTCCGCCACGCTGAAGGCAATCGGCGTAGACCGGATGCTGCTGGAGTCCACGATACGTTTCAGCTTTTCCGTCTATACCACAAAAGAAGAATTGGACTATACATTACGGGAAATGTATGATAAAATTCCTATGCTGCGCAGATATACACGGCACTAGTGAGAAGAGATTTTCTAAGGCATCCGAAAGACGCTGCCTAAGAGAACCTAAAACTTCACACCGAAGAATGCCTGCAACCGGCATTCTTCGCAGGCCAGCTTGTTGGCCTTGGAATTGGGCGTCGTGACAGGGAGGTTAGTGTGATAGGTGTTTCCGATTGCCTGACGGTGCCGGCGGCAAAGGAGGAGGCTGAAAATGTTTACAGCATTTTTGATTAAGTACGCGGAAATTGCTATCAAGGGTAAGAATCGGCATTTGTTTGAAGATGCGCTGATTCATCAGATTAAATTTGCTTTAAAAAAGTGTGAGGGGAAATTTCTGATCACAAAGACCCAGGGACGGATATATGTGGAAGCTCAGAGCGAGTTTGACTATGAAGATACCATAGAACAGCTGCAGCATGTATTTGGGATTGTTGGTATCTGTCCCATGATTTATGTGGAGGACGAAGGATTCGAAAAGCTTTGTGAGACGGTCGTAAAGTATGTGGGAGACGTTTACCCTGACAGGCATAAAACCTTTAAAGTACATTGCAGACGGGCCCGCAAAAATTATCCCAGAGAGTCCATGGAGGTCAATGCTGATCTGGGAGAGGTGCTTTTGAATGCTTTTCCTGAGTTGACCGTGGATGTTCATGAACCGGAGATTCTGCTTAATGTGGAGATTCGGGAGAAAATATATATTTATTCTGAGATTATTCCGGGCCCTGGCGGAATGCCCGTAGGAACGGGCGGGAAGGCGATGCTTCTTTTGTCGGGAGGGATTGATTCGCCGGCCGCTGGTTATATGATTGCTAAGCGGGGGGTCAAGATTGATGCGGTTTATTTTCATGCACCGCCTTATACCAGTGAGAGGGCAAAGCAGAAAGTGATAGACCTGGCCCGGCTGATTTCACGATACACGGGGCCTATCTATCTTCATGTTATCAACTTTACGGATATTCAGCTCTATATCCATGAGAAGTGCCCCCATGAAGAGCTGACGATTATCATGCGCCGCTATATGATGAGGATTGCGGAACACATTGCCGAAGAGACCGAATGCCTTGGGCTGATCACGGGTGAAAGCATCGGGCAGGTGGCATCCCAAACCATGAGTTCTCTGATTGCTACAAATGAGGTGTGCCGGCTTCCGGTATACCGGCCGCTGATCGGCTTTGACAAGGAAGAAATTGTGGCGGTGGCAAAAAAAATAGGAACCTTTGAGACTTCCATTCAGCCCTATGAGGATTGCTGCACCATTTTTGTGGCAAAGCATCCCGTAACCAAGCCAAATGTAAATATCATCAGGCGGCATGAGAAAAATCTGGAGGAAAAAATAGAAGAGATGGTAAAGACTGCGCTGGAGACAGAGGAACTTATTATTGTCCAATAAGGTATCAGATTTCATGAATTGTCTGCGTATTTGGCGGGCGGGATAATAAAAAAGCTCCCAGGCAGTCATGCCCGATGGAGCTTTTTTACTATCATTGTTAATGAGACAGCAGCCATCATGCAACAATATAAGGCTGCAGGGTGGCAAGAACTTCTTCGACGCCTTCTTCCGCATGGATATTTAAGTCAATGGGTCTGGAAAGATCCAGACTGAAAATTCCCATGATAGATTTCGCGTCAATAACATATCTGCCGGATACCAGATCAAAATCATAATCGAACTTGGTAATATCATTCACAAAAGCTTTTACCTTGTCAATAGAATTCAAGGAAATCTGTACGGTTTTCATTTCACTACCTCCTTAATGACATCGCATCTTCTCACTATATATTAAGGGCAAAGACCGTAAAAGTCAAGGGTAAAAGAAAACAGAGAACGGATAGTGTCAAAATATTTTTTCGCGGAAAGGCAAGGTAATTTCTTTGAAAAATGTAGCTTTACATAACCTTGGCTGCAAGGTAAATTCCTATGAGACGGAAGTGATGCAGCAAAAACTGGTGGAAAAGGGGTATCATATTGTTCCGTTTGACACCAAGGCCGATATTTATATTGTGAATACTTGTACGGTTACAAATATAGCAGACAGGAAGAGCCGCCAGATGCTGCACAGGGCGAAGCAGCTGAATCCCGAAGCGGTGGTAGTGGCGGTAGGGTGCTATGTGCAGACAGGACAGGAAAGCCTTCTGAAGGATAAAAGTGTTGACCTGTGCATCGGCAATAACCGTAAGAGAGATATTGCCGAGATACTGGAGGAATATTTCAGGCGGCAGGGGGAAGAAGCAGGTGAAAAACCGTCTTGCAGCCGGCCGGAAGAAAAAACGCTGGGAAACACTACAATATTGGATATTGCGCACACCCTTGAATATGAAGAGGCGCAGCTTGCGGGGACGGCGGAACATACGCGGGTGTACATCAAAATCCAGGACGGATGCAATCAGTTCTGTTCATATTGTGCCATCCCTTATGCCAGAGGGAGGGTACGGAGCCGCAGGCTTAGCGATATTTTGGCAGAAGTGCAGGCATTGACGGAAGCAGGATACAGGGAAATTGTACTGACGGGGATCCATATCAGCTCTTACGGTATTGATTTTGAAGACAAGATATATGACGGAAACAGCAGACTGACAGAACTGGTGGAGGCGCTGCATGAAGTGCCGGGAATCCAGAGGATACGTTTAAGCTCTCTTGAGCCGAGGGTTGTGACAAAAGAGACAGCCCGCCGGCTTGCCGCACTGCCTAAGGTCTGCCCTCATTTTCATCTCTCCCTTCAAAGCGGCTGTGATGCAACCTTAAAGCGTATGAATAGACATTATACTACAGGGGAATACTATACCAGTGTGGAGTATCTGCGCAGCAGCTTTGAACGTCCGGCGATCACTACGGATGTTATTGTAGGCTTTCCCGGCGAGACGGAAGCAGAATTTCAGCAGACGAAGGAGTTTCTGGAAAAGGTGGGCTTTTATGAAATGCACATTTTTAAGTATTCCAGGCGCAGCGGGACGTCTGCGGCAGAAATGCCGGGACAGGTTTCAGAGCAGGTTAAGCGGCAGCGGAGCAATGAACTGCTGGTTATGGAGAAAAGGCAGTCGGAGAGTTTTCGCAGGGCGTACATAGACCGGGAAGCAGAAGTGCTTTTAGAGGAAACGGTGGAATTGGGAGGTGAGCTTTGGCGGGTCGGACATACGAAGGATTATGTGAAGGTGGCGGTAAAAGCGGATGAGGCACCGCCGGCCAACACAGTGGTCAGAGTGAAAGTCCGAGGATTTTTGACGGATGAGGTTATGCAGAGTTAGCTGCAAGACTTGATATTTACAAATAAATGAGTTATAGTAAAGAGTAAAGAAAAACATTTTGATTGGAAAATCTCATGAAGTGAGTTCACGCTCGGCGGACTGTTTGTCAAGGGAATGGGGAGGAATATGCAGGACTTAGGAAATACACAATACTTCAGGGTAGAGACAGAACCTGAGACCGGCGCAGGGCCGGTGCTTGCAACTGTATATGAAGCGCTGACGGAAAAGGGATACAATCCGGTGAACCAGATTGTAGGTTATATTATGAGCGGCGATCCCACGTATATTACCAGTCACAGGAATGCCCGCAGCCTGATTATGAAGGTGGAGCGGGACGAGCTTGTGGAAGAGTTGTTGACGGAATATATTCATGCGAAGGGCTGGCACTGATGCGTATAATGGGGCTTGATTTCGGTTCAAAGACAGTGGGGGTGGCTGTCAGCGACAGTTTGCTTATAACAGCTCAGGGAGTGGAGATCATTCGGCGGAAAGAGGCGAACAAGCTGAGGCAGACTCTTGCTCGTATAGAAGAGTTGATTGAGGAATATGGGGTGGAAGAAATCGTTCTGGGGATGCCTAAGAACATGAATGCTACCGAGGGCGAACGAGCGGAGCTGACTTATGAATTTAAGGACAAGCTGGAGCGCAGAACGGGTCTTCCCGTATTTATGTGGGATGAGAGGCTGACTACCGTTGCGGCAGACAAAGCCATGATGGAGGCGGGAGTCCGCAGGGAGAACAGAAAAGATTATGTTGATATGATTGCGGCAGTCCTGATTTTGCAGGGCTATCTTGACAGGCGCAGTATGGGGTGATTATGGCAAGGCTGGAAAAAATAACATTTCAGGCGGACGAAAATGAGGTCGTTGAATTTTATGTTTTGGAACAGACAATGATTGGCGGAGTGAATTATATTCTTGTTACCGATACGGAGGAAGGCGACGGTGACGCGCTGATTTTGAAGGATATGTCAGGTGACGGAGAGGAAGAGAGTATTTTTTCTATTGTTTCTGATGAAGATGAGCTTTCCGCTGTGACCGGCATATTCCAAAACATGATGGATGATGTGGAATTTGTGTAAAGTTCAGCCGTAGAATGGACTGAACCTGATTTGCCGGGTCAAATTGAATGAGGATTTGCCGGTTGTGGCTTAGAGAGTATGCCTGGCCGGATAAAAGGGTGTCTTCATTACTATTTGAGCCGCAGGAGACAAGGCATTTATTGCGGATTTCCTTTTGCAGATTACGGAATCAGGGGTGACGGCTGTTACAAAGATATTGAAAGAGAACTGGAGGAATTTTTAATTGAAGAAAAAAGAGAATAACAGTAGTTCCGGATTAAAGGTGATTCCTTTAGGTGGTCTGGAGCAAATTGGTATGAACATTACTGCCTTTGAATACGAAGACAGTATTGTTGTGGTTGACTGCGGGCTGTCCTTTCCTGCGGATGACATGCTGGGAATCGACCTGGTTATTCCCGACGTAACATATCTGAAAGATAATTTGGATAGAGTGAAGGGTTTTGTCATTACTCATGGACATGAGGACCATATCGGCGCACTGCCCTATGTACTGCGGGATATTAATGTACCGATTTATGCTACCAGGCTTACCATGGGTATCATTGAAAACAAACTTCGCGAGCATAACCTTATGAAGGGGACCAAGCGTAAGGTGGTGAAGTTCGGGCAGTCTATTAATTTGGGAAAGTTCCGGGTGGAATTTATACGGACAAATCACAGTATTGTGGATGCTGCAGCGCTGGCAATATATTCTCCGGCCGGCGTAGTGGTACACACCGGGGACTTTAAGGTGGATTATACGCCTGTGTTTGGAGATGCCATTGATCTGCAGCGCTTTGCAGAATTGGGGAAAAAGGGTGTATTGGCGCTGATGTGTGACTCTACAAATGCGGAGCGGCCCGGTTTTACTCCGTCCGAAAAGACGGTAGGTAAAACCTTTGACAGTTTGTTTGAGGAACACAGGAATACCAGAATATTTGTGGCTACCTTTGCTTCCAATGTGGATCGTGTGCAGCAGATCATCAATACTGCGTATAAGTTCGGCAAGAAGGTATGCGTGGAAGGCCGCAGTATGGTCAGCATTATAGAGACGGCCAGAAATCTAGAGTGCATCAAGATACCGGATAATACATTGATAGATATAGATCAGCTGAAGAATTATCCTGACGAGCAGCAGGTGATCATCACTACCGGAAGTCAGGGAGAGAGCATGGCGGCACTGAGCCGGATGGCCAGCAGTATGCACCGCAAAATCACTATTGGGGCGGGAGATACGGTTATATTTTCGTCCAATCCCATTCCCGGAAATGAAAAGTCGGTGACCAAGGTTATCAATGAGCTGCTGCGCAAGGGAGCAGATGTGATATTCCAGGATGCCCATGTGTCAGGGCATGCCTGCCAGGAAGAAATTAAGCTGATTTATACCCTGGTGCAGCCCAGATACGCCATTCCCGTACACGGTGAATACAAGCATTTGAAGGCGCAGGCAAAGATCGCGCAGAATCTTGGCATTGATAAAGAAGACATATTCATTCTTTCTTCTGGAGATGTGCTGGAGCTGGATGAAAACAGCGCAAGGCTGACCGGCAAGGTTCCGACCGGCGCTATTCTGGTTGACGGGCTTGGTGTTGGAGACGTGGGGAATGTGGTACTGCGTGACCGCCAGCATCTGGCGGAGGACGGTATCATGATAGTTGTTATGAGCCTGGACAAGTACAGCGGACAGCTGGTGGCAGGCCCGGACATCGTTTCCAGGGGTTTTGTATATGTGAAAGAGTCCGACGAGTTGATCGAAGAGGCCAGACAGACTGTGGATGATGCACTGCAGAAATGTCTTGACAGGGGGATCACCGATTGGGGCAAGCTGAAGAATACTACCAAAGACGCACTCAGTGATTACGTTTGGAAGAAGACGAAGCGTCGTCCCATGATTCTGCCGATCATTATGGAGATAACCTAAAGGGGGTATTGCGGGGTGGGAAAATGGAACAAATGGAGAAACCCGAAAGATAACGCGGGCGGCAGGAGAGTCAGGGACAATATGGAGAATATAGGCAATACGGAGAATCAAGAACAGGATAACGGCCTGGACAGCGCGGTGAATACGTTGATAAAGGCCATATTGGGGTGTGAAGAGTATCTTGCCTACCGCGCGGAGCTGGATAAGGTTCTGCAGCATCCGGAGCTTAAGGTAGAGATTGACAATTACCGTAGACGAAATTATGAGCTGCAGACCAGCGCCGATATTGATTTTGACAAGCTGGACCGATTTGAAAAGGAATATGAAAACTTCAGGAGCGACCAGCTGGTGTCGGATTTCCTGGCGGCAGAGCTGGATTTCTGTAAGAGAATGCAGGAAATTGAAACCACCATTACGGCAAAACTTGATTTTCAGTAAGCTGTAATAGGAAGTGAGGAACATTATGAAACCAGGGAATGTGATTATCTCTGTAGTCGGTGCGGTCTTTCGGATGGCAGTGATCGTTTTTGCGGTGTATGTCATTTATCGGGGGGCACTGATATGCTATGATTATGGCTATCGTATCTTTACGGAGCCGGCAGTTTCTTCCGGAGAGGGAAGAACTGTAACGGTGGCGATCACCGAGGGTATGTCGGCCTCCGAGATAGGGCATTTGTTGGAAAACAAAGGGCTGATACGGGATGCAAAACTGTTTGTTCTGCAATATTACCTTTCGGAATACCGTAAGGATGTGAGGCCGGGAGTCTTTGAGTTAAATACTTCCATGACTGTGGAGGAAATGATGGCGGCTATGGTGCCTGAAGAGGATGAGGAAGATGAGACAGGCGGGAAAGCAGAGTAGTTTATGTTGATTGATGAGAGAATGGCGGCTTTTATTGATTCCCTTGACAGGGGCAATACATCTTTTCTTGATGAGCTGGAAAAAAACGCATTGCAGGAGCGGATTCCGGTGATCCGGAAGCCTGTACAGAGTCTGCTGAAATTTTTACTTAACCTTTTAAAGCCGAGGAATATCCTGGAGGTCGGGACTGCCATCGGCTTTTCCGCGTTATTGATGAGCGAGTATGGACCGGAAGACTGTCACATTACTACCATTGAAAATTATGAAAAGAGGATTATTCAAGCAAGAGAAAACTTCAGGCGGGGCGGCGCGGAGAAAAAGATCAGCCTGCTTGAGGGGGATGCGTCAGACATTTTGAAGGAACTGACAGAAACTTATGATATGATCTTTATGGATGCGGCAAAAGGCCAGTATCTCTTTTTTTTGCCGGAGGTCTTACGACTGCTTGCACCGGGTGGGCTGCTTGTCAGTGATAATGTGCTGCAAGACGGGGATATTGTGGAATCTCGATTTGCAGTGACACGGCGCAACCGAACGATTCATTCCCGTATGAGGGATTACCTTTATGAGCTGAAGCATGATCCGCAGCTTGAAACGGTGATCCTGCCTGTGGGAGACGGGGTGGCACTCAGCATAAAGTGTGAAAGGCGAAAAGATATTCTAAGGTTGAAAAGAACTCAACCTAAGAATATCTAAGTTTCGCCTCGAAGAATTGCCTTTCGGCAATTCTTCATAGAGTTTCACGGATTGTTTGTTTGTGCCGCCGTTGGCGGCATGTCTGGAAGTGCGAAGCAAAGAGAATGTGAAGGGAATAAGAATATGAAACAATGGCGAAAGCCGGAGCTGCTGATCCCGGCTGGCAGTCTGGAGGTTTTAAAAACGGCTGTAATCTTTGGCGCGGATGCGGTATATATCGGCGGAGAGGCTTATGGACTCCGGGCAAAAGCAAAGAATTTCTCTCCGGCGGAAATGGCGGAGGGGATTGCCTTTGCTCATTCCCGTCAGGCGAAGGTTTATGTGACAGCCAATATATTGGCCCATAATTGTGACCTTGAAGGAGCAAGAGCATATTTTGAAGAACTGCGGGACATGAAGCCGGAACCATGTGATGCCCTGATTATAGCCGATCCGGGCATATTTGCGCTGGCCAGAGAGGTGTGGCCGGAGGTGGATATACATATTTCCACCCAGGCAAATAACACCAATTACAGGACCTGTCTTTTCTGGTGGGAACAAGGGGCAAAGCGTGTGGTAACCGCCAGGGAGCTTTCGCTGGAAGAGATACACGGCATCAGAGAACGGATTCCGGAAGAGATGGAAATAGAGAGCTTTATCCATGGTTCCATGTGCATTTCCTATTCGGGACGCTGCCTGCTGAGCAATTATTTTACGGGGCGGGATGCCAATCAGGGAAGCTGCACCCATCCCTGCCGCTGGAAATATGCAGTGATGGAAGAGACGCGGCCTGGGGAGTATCTGCCGGTCTATGAGAACGAGCGGGGCACCTATATCTTTAATTCCAGGGACCTGTGTATGATAGAGCATATCCCTGAAATGGTGGAAGCGGGAATTAACAGTTTTAAGATTGAAGGGCGGATGAAAACGGCGCTTTATGTCGCTACGGCGGCCAGGACATACAGGAAGGCTCTGGACGATTACTTTATTTCGGAAGAAACCTACCGCGGGAATATGGAGTGGTATCGGGAAGAGATTGCCAAATGCACCTACAGGCAGTATTCTACGGGGTTTTATTTCGGAAAGGCGGATGTAAATAACCAGATATATGATAACAGTACCTATGTCAGTGAGTACATTTATCTCGGACTGGTGGAGGAAATCAGGCCGGACGGGAGCAGCGGAGGCAGCGCTTTTCCGGCTGCCTGCAGAGAAGGCCTGCAGGGCGCGGAACAGCATACGACGGCAGCCGACGGCGGAAAGGCGCTTGTGCGTATTCGGCAGAAAAATAAATTTTCCGTGGGTGATTTGATTGAAATTATGAAGCCGGACGGCAGGAATGTGCCTGTAAGGGTGGAAGCAATGTATAACGAAGAGGGTGAGGCGGTGGGAAGCTGTCCTCATGCGGGGCAGACGATTTGGCTCAGGCTGTCCGAAGCGCCGGAGTCCTATGATCTGTTGAGAAAAAGTGCTTTGCCGGAGTCCCAGGAGATGGGGCGTGAAGCCTGGAGGGTGGAAGAAAATTGGAAATAACAGATGTGGTTAAAAACAGGAAAGCGCCGCGGGCAGTGGTCCATGTTATCACAGTGCTGTACGGGCTTGCCTGTCTGTGGTTGTTTTATCGTCAGTCCACGGCGGATCTTGGGGTGGCAGGGCCCATTCCCTATGAGTCCGATCTGCCGCTGCATATCAGCATGATTATTGAGGACGGCTGGTATTATAGTTTTACGGCTTATGCCTATCAACTGCTGTATATGCTGTTTGGCGGCACAACCGTGGGGATTGCCCTTTTCCTTGGAATATGCGCGTGGGCTACGGTTTATTTGACGGAAAGACTGGTATGCCGGCTGGGAAAATACGGGGAGAAAACCTGGTTTACCTTGTCGCTGGCATTAAGCCTTAATTTTGTCATGCCTGTGTATATCAGGGCGGTGGGGGAATACCGTTATGTCAGTTACCAGTCGGGAAATATCTGGCATAACTCCACCTATATCTGTATGCGCCTGGCTGCCCTGGCAGTGCTTTGCGTTTATTTCAGGCTGGAAGAGAAATACAGAGAGGGGATTACCTGGAAGGATTGGACAGTCTTCGCTCTGCTGAATGTAGTGTGTACAGGCATTAAGCCCAGCTTTTTACTGGTATTTTCACCGATCATGGGGATCTTTTTGCTGGTGGATTTGTTCAGGCAGGTTCCTCTGAAGAGGATTTTGACCTTTGGATCGGCGCTGCTGCCCAGCGGACTTGTAATATTGTGGCAAAATGCCGTGCTGTTTGGGGAGAAGACGGGGAACGGTATTGAATTTCGGCCGTGGTATACCTTTTCTCTTCATGCAAATATCACCAAGCTGGCAGTATTATGCTCCGTACTGTTCTGCGGGATAACGCTGGCGGTTACCTTGAAAAAGCTGAGGGCGGACAGAAACTATTTTTTTCTTACGGCAATGGCCGTGCTGGGCTTTGGCGAGGCTCTTTGCCTGGTGGAGAGCGGCAGCCGTGCGGCGGACGGCAACTTCCTTTGGGGATACAGCTTCTGCCTGTTTGTACTGTTTGCGGTCTGCGCCGTAAAATGGCTGGAATTTAAGGGAAAAGGCCTGCAGAGACTTTTTCGCATAGGTCTGGGGCTGGTGTACGCCTGGCATCTGTACTGTGGACTATACTTTTTTGTCAATCTGGCGGCGGGGGCAAGCTACTGGATGAAATAAATTTAATTTAGGGCTTGCATTTTTATGAAAATTAATGTATTGTATCTGTGAACGAAGGTGTTCCATAGTAACGAGGTTACTCTGGGACATTTTTTGCTTTACGGGACAAGAGTTTGGTTCCGGGCCGGGCTGCTGCCTGACGGAAAAGTGTGAAGAGAATTTCTAAGCCTGCTGCCGAATTGCATTCGGCATGGGACGCAGACTAAGAAATTCTAAAACTTCACACCGAAGAACGCAAGGTCTGCGTTCTTCATCGGTTGTTTGTGCCGCCGAGGCGGCATGTCGGGAAGTATGAAGAAGAGGGAGGAAAAGTATGAGCGAGCTGTTGAATGTGGAAGAAATTTTTGCAAGTAAGGTATTTACTCTCGGAAAGATGAAGGAGCGACTGCCGAAAAGTACATACAAAGAGATCAAAAAGCTGATGGATCAGGGGGGTGAGTTGTCCTTGGAAACCGCTGACGTGGTGGCGAAGGCCATGAAGGACTGGGCCATGGAGAACGGAGCCACACACTATACTCATTGGTTCCAGCCTTTAACCGGTATTACTGCGGAGAAGCATGATGCCTTTGTGAGTCATCCCGATGAAGAAGGCAAGATGATTATGGAGTTTTCCGGCAAGGAGTTGATTAAGGGAGAGCCGGACGCATCCTCCTTTCCCTCCGGCGGCCTGCGGGCGACTTTTGAGGCCAGAGGTTATACAGCCTGGGATATTACGTCTCCTGCTTTTTTGAAGGAAGATGCTACGGGAGTGATTCTTTGTATCCCCACCGCCTTCTGCTCATACACTGGTGAGGCATTGGACAAAAAAACGCCGCTGCTGCGTTCCATGGAGGCTATCAGTCAGCAGGCGCTTCGTATTGTGAGGCTTTTTGGCAATACCGGGGCGACGAAAGTGGTTGCCAGTGTAGGGCCGGAGCAGGAGTATTTCCTGGTAGACAGAGAGAAATATTTACAGCGTGAGGATCTGATTTTCGCGGGACGCACTCTTTTCGGCGCTCCTGCGCCTAAGGGACAGGAGCTGGAGGATCACTATTTCGGCACCATTCGTGAGAGAGTTGGTTCTTATATGAAGGACCTGAATGTGGAGCTGTGGAAGCTGGGGGTGACCGCAAAGACACAGCATAACGAGGTGGCACCTGCCCAGCACGAGCTGGCGCCCATTTATGAGACGGCCAATATAGCCGTGGATCATAACCAGCTGGTGATGGAAACCATGAAGAAGGTGGCCGGCCGTCACGGTATGACCTGCCTGCTGCATGAGAAGCCCTTTGCCGGTGTAAACGGCTCCGGCAAGCATAATAACTGGTCTTTGGGCACGGATAATGGCGTCAATCTGCTGGATCCTGGAGACACACCCAATGAGAACATTCAGTTCCTGCTGGTGCTGGCCTGTATCATGAAGGCGGTGGATACCCATGCCGACCTGCTGAGACAGAGTGCCGCGGATGTAGGGAATGATCACAGACTGGGGGCGAACGAGGCACCTCCGGCAATCATATCTATGTTCCTTGGGGAGCAGCTGGAGGATGTGGTAAAGCAGCTGATTGAAACCGGCGAGGCAGCTCATCTGATCGAGGGCGGCAAGCTGGAGACCGGCGTTTCCACTCTGCCTGATTTTGAGAAGGACGCTACGGACAGAAACAGAACGTCGCCTTTTGCCTTTACCGGAAATAAATTTGAGTTTCGGATGGTTGGTTCCGCAGATTCCATTGCCAGCCCCAATACTACCTTAAATGCCATTGTGGCGGAGGCATTCTGTGAAGCGGCCGATGTGTTGGAAAAGGCGGATAATTTTGAACTGGCAGTCCATGACCTGATTAAGGAATATATGACGAAACACCAGAGAATCGTGTTTAACGGGGACGGCTACGCCGACGAGTGGATAGAAGAGGCGGAGAGACGCGGACTGCCCAATATTAAGTCAATGGTGGAGGCAGCGTCTACGCTGACCACAGACAAAGCCATCAGGCTGTTCGAAAGGTTTGGTATTTTTACCAGAGTTGAATTGGAGTCCCGTGAGGAAATTACCTACGAAACCTATGCGAAGACCATCAATATCGAAGCATTGACCATGATTGACATGGCAGGAAAAAAGTACATTCCTGCGGTGATTCGTTATACCAAGTCCCTGGCGGATACGGTGATTGCCGTGAAGGAAGCAGGAGTTGACGCCTCTGTGCAGGCGGAGCTTCTGGACAGTGTCACCGTTCGGCTTTCGGCGGCAAAGAAGGCGCTTGCCAGGCTGAAAAAGGTAACGGCGCAGGCAGCAGCTATGGAGGATGTTAAGGCGCAGGCTTTCTTTTATAAGGATATGGTAAAAGAGGTTATGGATGAGCTTCGTACCCCCATCGACGAGCTGGAGATGATGGTGGATAAGAGCGTCTGGCCCGTGCCCGGCTATGGCGAGTTGACTTTTGAGGTGTAGAATGCAGATTTCGGCAGACGAAGAAATGACACATTGTCAGATCAGATAAAGGCGAGGGATACTTTGAAAGGCAGAAGGTGCAGTTCAAAGTATCTTTTGTTTGGAAATAACTTTAGAAATCCGTTGAGAAATTTTGCCGTTTTTTTTGAAATTTTCTCTTGCAAAATGGGAATACTTCGTGTATAATTCATCAAGTAACACAGATAGGGCTATCGCCAAACGGTAAGGCAACGGACTCTGACTCCGTCATTTCAAGGTTCGAATCCTTGTAGCCCTGTTAAAAGCAGGGTTTACCCTGTGCAGGGACCCCGGTGAAGAGATTCACCGGGGTCATTTTAATTCGGCGGAAATGTTGACCGTTTCATATTGTTTTCCGATTATGGAAACCGGGAAGAAAATTAAGGATATATTGGTGGTAAAAGAAAATAAAAGATGTTATACTGTAAAAATACCATAAACAAAGAGAAAATCTTAAAACCGACGGAGGATAAGAATGCAGGAACTGATTGCGGCAAAAAAACACTTTTCCAGAATGGGCTGGCTGTATATGGCGGCCACTGCGGTTATTTTTGTTTTACAGATGGCTGCGGGATTGATCTTAAGGCTGGTGAAGCCAGAATGGCTGTACGACATGAACATGAATTTGTTTTTTTCCATGGCACCCATGTATCTTGTGGGATTTCCTCTACTGGCGTTATTTCTGAAAAAATGTGTGCCTGCGGAGCATATCGAAAAACATAAGATGACGGCAGGGCAGTATGTGCTTTCAGCCATTATTTGTATAGGACTTGCCTATGCCGCAAATATTATCGGGTTGATTATGACCACACTTATCGGTCTTTTCATAGGAAATTCCGTAGGGAATCCCATTACCTCTGTGGTCACATCCTTAAGCCCGTGGTCCGTGCTGTTTTATACGGTGATCTGTGCTCCTATTATGGAGGAGCTGGTATTTCGAAAACTGATTGTGGACAGGACCGTGCATTACGGTCAAGGAGTGGCAGTGGTGGTTTCCGGCCTGATGTTCGGGCTGTTTCATGGCAATTTGAATCAGTTTGTCTATGCCGCCGTTATAGGGACGTTTCTGGCTTATCTTTATGTAAAGACGGGAAATATAAAAATCACGATTTCCCTGCATATGCTGTTTAATTTTATGGGAGGATTTCTCCCCACCATATTATTGAGAAAGATGGATCTGGACAACTATATGGCATCTGCAGTTAGCGGTTCCGCCTCCGAAATGATGGAGCTGATCCGGAGTAATTTTGCGTGGTTTTTGCTTTATGGTCTTTTGCTTCTGTTTATTCTTTCCATGCTTGTAACGGGAGTGGTGCTGTTTATTGTTTTTGCCGTCAAGAAAAGGTTTGTTTTTGAGCCTGGACAGACCACTATTCCCAGGCAGGTAAAGCTCAGTATTGCTTTGGGGAACGCGGGGATGGCGGTGTTTGGCCTCTTTTGGCTGGTCCAAATCATAGGCCAGCTGTTCGCGTAAGTTAAGAAAACGCGGCAATTTGAGCCGGGGATATACCCTGATTGCAGTAAAATGTTCTGACAGGGAGGATTTATGTATACATTTGAAAGCAGAATCAGATATAGTGAGGTTGACAGTGACGGAAGACTTACCATGGCAGCCCTCATTAATTATTTTCAGGATTGTTCTACCTTCCAGTCGGAGGATTTGGAACTGGGAGTCAGTTATTTAAAGGAAGCGAAGCTGGTCTGGGTGCTGTGTTTCTGGCAGATTGTAGTGGAGCGGTATCCCAGGCTGGGTGAAAAGGTAATTATCGGCACCCAGCCCTATGACTTGAAAGGATTTTTGGGTTACAGAAACTTTGCCATGCTGGATGAGCAGGGTAACTATATTGCAAAGGCAAATTCCCTCTGGAGCCTTTTGAATACGGAAACGGGCAGGCCCACAGCGGTTCCGGAAATCATGGTGGAGCGGTATGTAAGAGCGCCGAGACTGGAGATGGATTATTGTTCCAGAAAAATTGCGGCTGCCGGCGAGGGCGTGGCGCAGGAGCCCCTTACGGTAAAAAAGCATCACTTGGATACAAACCATCATGTGAACAATCAGCAGTTTTTGGATATAGCCATGGATTTTCTGCCGGAGGGCTTTGAGATTGGGCAGGTACGGGCGGAGTATAAAAAGCAGGCGTTTCTGCATGACGTGCTGCTGCCCCGTGTGACGGAGGAAGAAGAAAGAGTGGTAGTCAGACTGGCGGATAAAGATGGCGGGACTTATGTTGTTGCCGAGTTTTTGGGCCATAAGGAACAATGAAGCTGTGGTCTGGGATGAGTGCGGAGGGAATATGATTCGTTTGGGAGAAAGCCAGGTATTGGTGATTGTTAAAAAAGTGGATTTCGGTGTTTATCTTGCGGTGAGTCCAGAAGAAGACCGGGAGCGGGTACTGCTTCCCGCGCGGCAGGTCCCGGAGGGCAGCAGTGTGGGAGACAGGCTGGAGGTGTTCATTTACCGGGATTCCGAAGACAGACTGATTGCCACCACTCGCGTACCTAAACTGCAGCTGGGCAGGGCAGCCGAGCTGAAGGTGGTTCAGACAGGTAAGCTGGGAGCCTTTTTAGACTGGGGGCTGGAAAAGGACCTGTTTCTGCCCTTTAAGGAGCAGAGGGGAAAGGTCCGGGAGGGCGACGAGGTCCTGGTTTCCCTTTATATAGACAAGAGTGACCGTCTCTGCGCTACCATGAATGTGTATGAGGCACTTAAGATGGACAGTCCCTATCAGGCGGGCGACCGTGTCCGGGGAAGAGTGTACGAGCTGAGCGATAATTTTGGGGCCTTTGTGGCGGTGGACAACTTGTATTCGGGGCTGATTGCCGTAAAGGAGCTTTACGGCGATGTAAGGCTTGGCACCGACGTGGAAGCACGGGTGATCCGCGTCAGGGAGGACGGTAGGCTGGATCTTGGCATTCGGGAGAAAGCGTATCTGCAGATAGATACGGATGCAGAGAAGATTCTGAAGCTGCTGGATGCTTATGAAGGAGCACTTCCCTTTAATGATAAGGCAGCGCCGGAGGTCATCCGGCATGAGACGGGAATGAGTAAGAACGAGTTTAAGAGGGCAGTGGGCAGACTGTTAAAACAGGGAAAAGTCCAGATAGGAGAAAAAACCATACGGCAATGTAAATCTTAAGAATTTAAAAAAAGTGATGTTACTATGGAAATAAACCTTGAAGTATGGTAAAATAGCAGTATTCAAGACAGACTGCGGAAGTGGAAGGTTGAACGGCCGTTGGTCTGTGTCGGAAAGGGGGCGTGTAAATGGATATTGCAGGTGTTTCGATGGCGTTAGCCAGTATTTCCACCCAGTCCCAGGTTTCTACTGCCGTCTTGGGCAAGGCAATGGACACCAATCAGGAGTTAGGGGAAGGTCTGGTGCAGATGATTGACGCTGCGGCGATGGAGCGGAGCGTGAACCCCGGCATCGGAGGAAATTTCGACATGCGCATCTAGTGCACTGACACGTTCATAATTTGACGAATGACTTGCTTAAATTTCTATCTGCTGCGTTGTTGTCGGTCAACGATGCCTTGTGCTCGCCTCTCCGCCGCCTTGCAGAGTGAAAATTTATTCTTCGCCATTATTTCAAAAATGAACGTGCCAGATCACTAGTTCTGCAAGCTGCCTGACGAGTGACCGCAGGCAGTTTTTTTGTGAAAAATCATAAAACCTATTGCTTTTTTGACAATATTTTTGTAATATTTTTATATCACATGCAAGGGGTTCCGTTATGCTGGAACAGGAGGCTCAGCTTTACAGAGCAAAAGCTTCAGAGAAAAGGGTATAGCGGTATAAGGTCAGAGGAGCGGGGGGTTATGATTTCAAATCAAATTTTGCAGAATACGATCGACGGGCTGAAAAGCATTGCGCGGGTGGAACTTTGCGTCATGGATATAGACGGCAAGGAGGTGGCTTCCACCACGAACATGGTGGGCAGTGCCGGGGCCGTAGTGGAGTTTGCCGCGTCGCCGGCGGACTCTCAGGAAATTCAGGGTTATCAGTATTTTAAAATATATGATGAGCAACAGCTTGAGTATATTCTGGTTGCCGTAGGTACCGGCGAAGACGTGTACATGATCGGCAAGATGGCAGCATTTCAGGTACAGAATCTTCTTGTGGCATACAAGGAGCGTTTTGACAAGGATAATTTTATCAAAAATCTGCTGCTGGATAACCTGCTTTTGGTAGATATTTACAGCCGCTCTAAGAAACTGCATGTGCAGACGGATGTACCCAGGGTGGTCCTGATTGTGGAGACAGGCGGTGAGAGGGACAATAATGTTCTGGAGCTGACAAGGAATCATTTCGGCAGTAACAGCAGGGATTTTATTACTGCAGTGGATGAGAACAATGTGATTGTGGTCAAGGAGCTGTCAGACGGGACTGCCGCCAGAGAAATTGAAAAAGCAGCTCAGTCTCTTGAAAGCTTTCTGGAGAAGGAAGGCATCAGGAATATCAGGATTGCTTACGGAACTGTAGTGCAGGAGATTAAAGAGGTCAGCCGCTCCTATAAGGAAGCAAAGATGGCCCTGGACGTGGGGAAAATATTTTTTGACGAAAGAAATATTATGGCTTACAGTGAGCTGGGAATTGGACGTTTGATTTATCAGCTTCCCATTCCCTTGTGTAAAATGTTTATTAAGGAGATCTTTGACGGCAAGAGCCCGGATGAATTTGACGAAGAAACGCTGACTACGATTTACAAGTTTTTTGAAAACAGCCTGAATGTTTCCGAGACATCCAGACAGCTTTTTATACACAGAAACACACTGGTGTACCGCTTAGATAAGCTCCAGAAAAGCACGGGGCTTGATCTGCGCGTGTTTGAGAATGCCATTACGTTTAAGATTGCGCTGATGGTGGTGAAATACATGAAGTATATGGAGAATGCAGACTTTTAGAGGAGACTTTTATGGGAAGAAAGGAACAGCTGAGAAGGAAGCGGGAACAGCTGGTAGAAGAGAAGGGCGTTATTTATCTTGACAATGTGAGTAAGGTTTATTCCACAGGCGCACCTGCTCTGAATAATGTGACCTTGAACATACACAGAGGTGAGTTCGTATTTATCGTAGGGGACAGCGGCTCCGGTAAATCAACAATGATAAAACTTCTGCTGCGGGAGCTTACTGCAACCAGCGGCAGTGTTTATGTTATGGGGAATGATCTGGCAAAGCTGCGTCACAGGCAGATCCCCAAGTTTCGGCGGAATCTGGGAGTCGTGTTTCAGGACTTCCGCCTGCTGAACGACAGGAATGTATATGAAAATGTTGCCTTTGCCCAGAGAATCGTGGAGACGCCGGTGGGCGAAATCCGTAGAAATGTGCCTGCGATTCTGGCCACTGTCGGTCTTGCGGGGAAATATAAGGCGAAGACAAAACAGCTGTCCGGCGGAGAACAGCAGAGGGTGGCGCTGGCAAGGGCGCTGGTGAATAATCCGGCTATCCTGCTTGCGGATGAGCCTACAGGAAACCTGGATCCCAAGAATTCTTGGGAAATTATGAGTCTGTTGAATGAGATCAATGAAAATGGTACTACGGTGGTGGTAGTGACTCACAACAAGGAAATCGTCAACGCCATGCACAAGCGTGTGGTCACCGTGAAGCGGGGAGTTATTGTCAATGATGAAGAGGGAGGGGAGTACATAGATGAAGATTAGTACTTTGTTCTATACCTTCCGCCAGGGATTTGTCAATATATTTCGGAATAAGTGGTATTCGCTGGCATCCATTGCAACGATTTCCGCCTGCCTTTTTTTGTTTGGTCTGTTTTATGCTATCGTAGCAAACTTCCGGAGTACGGTCATGAAGGTGGAGGAAGGGGTGTCCGTCACCGTATTCTTTCATAATGAGTATGACAAGTGCGCATCCAGGGGACTGTCCCATACGGGGGCCACGGATCAGAGAGTGGAAGAGATCGGCCAGATGATCGCCAACCGGGTGGAGGTTTCCGAGGTGGTATACATCTCTGATGACGAGGCATGGGTTGATTATATGGATGACAGCTGGGGGGAGTACGCGGAGGAATATGCGGATGGGTTTCCCGACAATCCTCTGAAGGGAGAGTATTCTTATGAGGTGTTTTTAAGTGATGTCTCCATGCAGACGGCGCTGGTGAACTGGCTGAATTCCATACCGGAGGTACGCAGGGTAAACTTTTCCGCGCTGACGGCAGACACTTTAAGCGGCGTAAATCTGCTCATTGCATATGTATCCATAGGAATCATTGTGATTCTGCTGGCGGTCAGTATATTCCTGATCAGTAATACGGTAGCTATTGGAATTTCCGTTCGTTCTACGGAGATTAATATCATGAAATATATTGGAGCCACGGATTTCTTTGTGCGGGCGCCTTTTGTACTGGAGGGTATTTTGATTGGTCTGCTGGGAGCTGCGATTCCACTGGGACTGATCAGAGTTCTTTATAATTATGCTTTGAACTATATTGCGGAGAGATTTGAAATCCTCAGCAGTATACTTGATTTTTTGACAACGGAGCAGATCTTCGGAATACTGACGCCTGTGTCGCTTCTGGTCGGCGCAGGAATCGGTTTTCTGGGAAGTATTACAACAGTCAGGAAGCATTTGCATGTATAGAGGCAGGGGCAATGAAAAAAAGAAATAAGGTAATGTGGGTTGCTGCCGTTGCCCTGCTGTGCGTCACATTTTTTAGAACAAAGCAGGATGTGGCGGCATTGACGATGTCCTCTATCACCTCTGACAGTATTCGGGAAAAGGAGGAACAGATACGTCAGGCTCAGGGTGAGAAGGATACGTTACAGAGCGGACTCAGCAATTTACAGAATATTAAAAAGGAACTGGAGACTCAACGCTCCAGCCTGAAAAATTATGTGGCTCAGCTTGACGGCAGCCTTGCTCAGATCGAACAGAATATCAGGGACCTTAATACGAAGATCACGGAGAAGGAAGGGGAGATCGCTGCAGCCGAGGGCGAGCTGGAGGTGGCCCTTGGAAATGAAGAAAATCAGAAAGAGTCCATGATCAGCCGCATAAGATTGGTATATGAGTCCGGGGACCCGCAGATGCTGGATATGCTTTTGAAATCCGCCAGCTTTGGGGATTTCCTGAATAAGGCGGATTATGCCGAGAGAGTCATGGCCTATGATCAAAAGATGTGGCAGGACTATAAGCTGATCAGAGAGTATGTGGAGCTGTGTAAGCAGGAGCTTGAGCTGGAAAAGGAAATCTTGGACGAAGCGAAGGCAAGTGTGGAGGAAGAGCAGAAAAATCTGGAGGCACTGATTGATCAAAAGAACAGAGATATTCTGGCCTATGAAACGGATATAACCAACAAGGAAAAGGCTATAAAGGAATACGAGGAAGAAATTGAAGCTCAGGAGAGCGAGATTGCCACACTGGAAGCCCTGATTGCAGAAGAAAAGAAGAGGATTCTGGCTGACAGCGGTGTGGTACTGACTTATGACGGCGGCACATTTAAGTTTCCCGTGGCTTCGTACACCAGGGTTTCCGATGATTACGGTCCCCGGATACATCCGACGCTGGGAGTGCAGCAGTTTCACAACGGTGTGGATCTGGCCTCTCCTAAGGGAACGGCAATCTACGCGGCTTATGACGGGGTGGTGGTGGCTGCAGCCTATAGTGCCACCATGGGGAACTATGTGATGATTGACCATGGTTCCGGGCTGTTTACCATTTACATGCACGCCTCCGCGCTTTACGTGGAGAAGGATAACATTGTAGTCCGGGGGGAAAAAATTGCCGCCGTGGGAAGTACCGGGCGCTCCACCGGCCCACATCTGCATTTTAGTGTGCGTCTGAACGGGGAGTATCAGTCGCCATGGAACTACATTACAAAATAAGCGTTTTACAGTAATATACGGGAACCGGAGTTTTTGGCTAAACATTGGAAGGCAGGGAGAATCCTATGGATGAGAATCAAAGTTACTTTAACAATATGAACAATATGCAGCCGGTGCCGCCCACTAAAAAGGAGAAGGACAGCGGAAAAGGGCTGTTTTTCGTAGGGCTTGTAGTGGGTATCGGCGTGGCGCTGCTGGCGGTGGGGATTGGCTTTGCAGGGCTGGGGATTCAGAACGCTATGGAGCAGAGCAGGGAAAAACTGAAGTTGGACGAAGATTCGGCACTGAACTCTTATACCATTGCCAAGCTTCAGGCGTTGGAGGAAACTATTAACCAGTACTTCTTCCTACATGATGTCCCCGATGAGGATTTGCAAAACGGGATGTTTAAGGGGCTGCTGGCAGCTCTTGGGGATCCCTATTCCGAGTATTATACTGCGGAAGAATTAAGCAGTATGATGGAGCAGTCTCAGGGGATCTATTACGGAATCGGCGCATATGTCCAGCTGGACACAAACACAGGACTGCCTAAGATCAGCGGGGTCATTGAGGGTTCGCCTGCGGAAGCGGCAGATCTGAGGGCCAATGACTTGATTTATGAGGTAGACGGAACCTCCACATATGGCTTGAGCCTTACGGAAGCGGTTGCTCTGATTAAGGGGCCGGAGGGAACAAATGTAGAGATTACCCTGATCAGGGAAGGGGAGAGCGATTATGTATCCCTGACGCTGACAAGACAAAAGGTGGAATCTCCTACGGTAGAATTCCGCATGCTGGAAGATGATATGGCCTATATTCAGGTAACGGAATTTGACGATGTGACGGTGGATCAGTTTGCAGAAGCGCTTGCCATGGCAAGAGGATCGGATGCGGAAGGGATTATTCTTGATCTGAGGGGAAATCCGGGAGGAAATTTAGGCGCGGTGGTAGATATGTGTAATATGATTCTGCCGGAGGGAATGATTGTCTACACAGAAGATAAATACGGAAAGCGCGATGAATATAAGTGTGACGGAAAGCGTGCGCTTGAGCTGCCGCTTGTGGTTTTGGTGGATATGAATTCTGCCAGTGCAGCGGAGATCATGGCGGGAGCAATCAAGGATCATGGGATCGGAACTTTAGTGGGTACCACTACCTATGGCAAGGGCATCGTGCAGCAGATCATGTCCTTCCGGGACGGTTCTGCCGTTAAAATCACCATCAGTGCCTACTATACACCAAGCGGTAATAATATTCACGGGATCGGGATCGAACCGGATGTAATCTGCGAATTTGACGGGGAAGCCTATTACGGCAGCGAGGACCATCCGGATAATCAGCTGGAAAAGGCGAAAGATGTACTGAGGAAGGAAATGGGAAATTAAAGAGGATATTGTGCTATGAAGAAGGACGGGAAGAATAAAAGGTTTATCAATATCAGGCGCTTTTTGTTTTGCAGTGTTGTGTTCCTGGCAGTACTCTGCATTGTTGTGTTTAGTTCCGTGGCCGGGTATGTAGGTAAAAGCAGTGATGATACGATCAATGATCTGGGAAGCCTGTATATGTCGGAAATGAGTAAACAGCTGCAGCAAAAATTTGACGCAATCGTAAATCTCCAGATGATGCAGATGGAAGGTATTATTCAGCGTACCTTGCCGGAAGCGGCCGTGTATGGGGACGAAATGAAAGAAGAGCTTGCTTTCAGCAGCAGTATCAGGGGTTTTAATTATCTTGCGTTGTATACGAAAACAGGAAGGCCGGAGCTTATTGACGGCTTACCGGTAGAGCCGATTGATGCCGTTGAGTTTCAGGAGGTGCTGACTAACGATGGGAAAAACATTACCAGCGGCATAAGCGAAAACGGCGAGCGTGTGATATTGTTTTCGATGTCTGCTGAGTATCCCATGGCAGACGGTGAAAAGAGCGCCTGGCTGATTGCGGGTATGCCGATCAGTTACCTGGAAAAGGCACTGGTTATGGAATCGGAGGATTCCTTGATCTATTACCATATCATAAGGCGGGACGGTTCTTTTGTGATCCGGAGCAGCGCGGCTTATCGGGATAATTACTTTACCAGAATGCGGGAGGCTTTTTCTGAATATAACGGCATGACACCTGAGGATTATGTAGAGGAATTGCAGTTTGCCATGAGGGACAGGGCAAACTATACCACTCAGGTTTTGGTAGAAGACGAATATCGGCAGCTTTACTGTAGCTCGCTGGAAGGAACGGACTGGTATCTGGTAGCCGCGATGCCATACGGCGTGCTTACCGATTCGGTCATGTCGCTGGCAAATGTGCGTCAAATTGTTATACTGGCTGCCTGCGGCATTATTCTTGTGGCAGTCCTTGTAATCTTTATTATATATCTTCGAATGTCCCAACGCCAGATGCTGGAGCTGGAAAGGGCCGAGGCAGAGGCCATCCATGCAAACAAGGCGAAAAGCGAGTTCTTATCCAATATGAGCCATGATATTCGGACGCCGATGAATGGTATCATGGGTATGACGGCCATTGCCATGACAAACATTGATGATAAGGCCAGACTGAAAGACTGCCTGGCAAAAATCACCCTGTCAGGGAAGCATCTTCTGGGTTTGATCAACGATGTGCTGGATATGTCGAAGATTGAGAGTGGTAAGCTTTCATTAAATATTGATAATCTTTCGCTGCGGGATACCATAGAGAGCATTGTCAATATTATTCAGCCTCAGGTGAAAGAGAAGGGGCAGCATTTTGACATTTTTATCCGTAAGATTGAAGCGGAAAATGTATACTGTGACAGTGTTCGTTTAAATCAGGTATTGATCAATTTGTTATCAAACGCAGTGAAATATACGCAGGAGGGCGGGCGGATTCATATGGAGCTGTCCCAGGAGCCTTCCCCCCAGGGCGAAGCGTATATCTGCTGCCATTTCAGCGTGAAGGATAACGGCATCGGCATGACGCCGGAATTTCAGAAAACGATTTTTGAGTCCTTTACCAGGGAGAATAACGCCCATGTGGAAAAGACGGAAGGCGCGGGCTTAGGCATGGCCATCACCAAATGTATCGTGGACATTATGGGGGGAAACATTAGCGTGACCAGTGCGCCCGGCAAGGGCAGTGAGTTTCACGTGATGCTGGACTTAAAAAAGGCCGACGTTCAGGAGACGGAAATGATACTTCCGGCATGGAAGATGCTGGTGGTGGACAACAACGAGGATCTGTGCATGAGCGCAGTGGAATCTTTAAAGGAGATCGGACTGGACGCGGAATACGCGCTTGGCGGGGAAGAAGCGGTGCGGAAGGTGGAAAAGTGCCACGGTACCAGGGATCAATATCAGATTATTTTGCTGGATTGGAAAATGCCGGGTATGGACGGACTTCAGACAACAAAGGAGATCCGTAGGCGGTTTGGAGACGAGACGCCCATCCTGATTATTTCTGCGTATGACTGGAGCGATATAGAAGAAGAGGCATTGGAGGCCGGAGTCAACGGATTTATTTCCAAGCCGCTTTTCAAGTCTAATCTGTATACGGGCTTGAGCCGTTATATGCTGGATGAGAAAGAGGAAGAGCAGAAGCGGGAACAGGGAGTGAAAAAGGACTTCACCGGCAGGCGTATTCTTTTGGCGGAGGATAACGATATTAACTGG
This sequence comes from uncultured Acetatifactor sp., assembly GCA_910578815.1. Taxonomy (GTDB): domain Bacteria; phylum Bacillota; class Clostridia; order Lachnospirales; family Lachnospiraceae; genus Acetatifactor. The sequence continues at coordinate 108,457 of CAJTSE010000010.1, read as the reverse complement.
GAGATTGCGGAGACCATTCTCACTGCTTCCGGGTTTAAGGTGGACCGGGCGGAGAACGGAAAGATCTGCGTGGATACCTTCCGGGAAAGCGAGCTGGGCTATTATGATGTAATTCTCATGGATATTCGGATGCCGGTGATGAACGGGTACGATGCGACGGAGGCTATCCGGGCGCTGGACAGGCCGGATGCGGGGCTGCCGATCATCGCCATGTCGGCGGATGCCTTTGCGGCGGACATACAGCATAGTCTGGACAGCGGTATGAATGAACATATTTCCAAGCCAATAGATGTGGAAAAGCTGATCCGGGTGCTTGAGAAGTATTTGTAGTATAGAGAAAGATATAGTATAAAAAAGTACAGAACAAATGTTCATTTTTGTCTGTACTTTTTTTGTGTATAATGATATACTTAGAAAGGCAAAAATGAATAGGAGATTTAAAGAGAGGTTTTGACATGCAGGAAAATAAGATGAACGCTTTCAGGCTTCATTCCCCCTACAAGCCCACCGGCGATCAGCCCCAGGCAATCGCCGAGCTGGTCAAAGGCTTCAAGGAGGGCAATCAATTCCAGACTTTACTTGGAGTTACGGGTTCCGGCAAGACATTTACGATGGCAAATGTCATTCAGGAATTGCAGAAGCCCACTTTGGTTATTGCCCACAATAAGACACTTGCGGGACAGTTGTATGGCGAGTTTAAGGAATTTTTCCCGGAAAATGCGGTAGAATACTTTGTCTCCTACTATGATTATTACCAGCCGGAGGCTTATGTGCCCTCGTCGGATACTTACATTGCCAAGGACTCAGCTATCAATGACGAAATCGACAAGCTGCGGCTGTCTGCCACGGCTTCTCTTACGGAACGGCGGGATGTGGTGGTGGTGGCCAGCGTATCCTGTATCTACGGGCTGGGCAGCCCGGAGGAATTTCAGGGCATGTCCGTTTCTCTGCGGCCCGGTATGACGAAGGACCGGGATCAGGTGCTGCGGGAGCTGGTGGATATTCAATACACCAGAAATGAAATGGACATGCAGCGGGGTACCTTCAGGGTGCATGGGGACGTAGTGGAGGTGTATCCTGCTCAGGGAGGAGATTATTCTATCCGTATTGAGTTTTTCGGGGATGAAATCGACAGGATATGTCAGGTGGAACCCTTGTCCGGTAAGGTACACGCCGCATTAAATCACATTATCATTTTTCCGGCTTCACATTATGTCGTACCCATTGAGAAAATTCGGCGGGCCTGTGATAATATCGAAAAGGAGATGGAAGAGCAGGTTAGATATTTTAAGGGAGAGGACAAGCTGATTGAAGCTCAGCGCATAGCGGAGCGAACTAATTTTGATATAGAAATGATGCGGGAGACAGGATTTTGCTCCGGTATCGAGAACTATTCCAGACATTTGAACTTTTCGCCGCCGGGGGCGCCGCCCATGACGCTGATGGACTTTTTTCCGGATGATTTTCTGATTATTATTGACGAGTCGCATATGACGATTCCGCAGATCCGGGGCATGTTTGCGGGGGACCGTTCCAGGAAGCAGACATTGGTGGATTACGGCTTTCGCCTGCCCTCTGCCCTGGATAACAGACCCTTAAATTTCCAGGAGTTTGAAAGCCATATTGATCAGATGCTGTTTGTTTCCGCCACGCCGTCGGATTATGAGGCGAGTCACGAGCTGCTCCGTACCGAGCAGATCATCCGTCCTACGGGGCTGCTGGATCCGGAGGTGGACGTGCGCCCGGTGGAGGGACAGATAGACGATCTGATCGGCGCAGTGAACAAGGAAGTGGAAAAGCACAATAAGGTGCTGATCACTACGCTGACAAAGCGGATGGCTGAGGATCTGACCGATTACATGAGAGAAGTGGGAATTCGGGTAAAGTACCTGCACTCGGACATTGATACTTTAGAAAGGGCTCAGATCATCAGGGATATGCGTCTGGATGTGTTTGATGTGCTGGTGGGTATTAACCTGCTGCGTGAAGGGCTGGATATTCCGGAGATTTCCCTGGTGGCGATTCTGGATGCGGATAAGGAAGGATTTCTGCGGAGCGGTACTTCTTTGATACAGACCATCGGCCGGGCAGCCCGGAATGCCGAAGGGCATGTGGTTATGTACGCGGACACGATCACGGATTCCATGCGGGTTGCTTTGGATGAGACCAACCGCCGTCGTGAGATTCAGATGAAATATAATGAAGCACATGGGATTACGCCTCAAACCATCAAAAAGGCAGTGAGGGATCTGATCAGCATATCCAAGACAATCGCCAAAGAAGAGATGCGGTTTGAGAAGGATCCGGAATCCATGAATCGTAAGGAGCTGGAGAAGGTTATTGCTGATGTGCAGAAGAAGATGCAGCGGGCGGCGGCTGACCTGAACTTTGAGGCGGCGGCAGAGCTGCGTGATAAGATGATAGAGCTGAAACAAAAGCTGCAGGAACTGGAGAAGGAGTAGGAGAGAAGGATTGAAAATTGTCATTTTCAATCTCGGACTTTGTGACGCTGCGCGTCCCAAAGCTCCTGCAAATTTAAATGCCGCTTGCGCGGCGGAATGAGAGGAAACATGAGCAAGACGGAAGAAACGACGGTAAAGATGCTGGCGAAAAGACAGGCGCGGGAATATATTAAGATAAGGGGCGCCTGCGAGCATAATCTGAAAAATATAGATGTGGATATTCCCAGAAACGAACTGGTGGTCCTCACCGGAATGTCGGGGTCGGGGAAGTCATCTCTGGCCTTTGATACCATTTACGCGGAAGGGCAGCGCCGATATATGGAGTCTCTGTCCTCCTATGCAAGGCAGTTTCTGGGGCAGATGGAGAAGCCGAACGTGGAGCGCATTGACGGATTATCTCCGGCGATCTCTATCGACCAGAAGTCCACTAATCGCAATCCGCGCTCCACGGTGGGAACGGTTACGGAGATTTACGACTATTTCCGTCTGCTCTACGCCAGGGTAGGTATTCCTCACTGTCCACAGTGCGGCAGGGAAATTTCCAAGCAGACAGTGGATCAGATGGTGGATCAGATCATGGAGCTGCCTGAAGGCACAAGGCTGCAGCTGCTGGCGCCCGTGGTACGGGGGCGAAAAGGCAGACATGAAAAGGTGCTGGAGCGGGCCAAGAAGAGCGGGTATGTGAGGGTGCGCATTGACGGCAGCCTTTATGAGCTGACGGAAGAGATTACGCTGGATAAGAATCTCAAACACAATATTGATATTATTGTGGATCGTCTGGTGGTAAAGGCCGGAATAGAGCGGCGTCTGGCGGATTCCATAGAGAATGTGCTGGATTTGTCTGACGGTCAGCTGGTGGTGGATATTATTGACGGGGAGCCTATTGTATTCAGTCAGAGCTTTTCCTGTCCCGACTGCGGAATCGGTATCAGCGAAATTGAGCCCAGGAGTTTTTCCTTTAATAACCCGTTTGGCGCCTGCCCGGAGTGTTTTGGTTTAGGATACAAAATGGAATTTGACATAGAGCTGATGATACCGGATCCTTCCTTAAGCATTAATCAGGGAGCCATCGCCGTTACGGGCTGGCAGTCCTGTATGGATCCCAAGAGCTTTACCAACGCTCTTTTACAGGCCCTGCGCAGGGAATACAAATTTGATCTGGATACGCCCTTTGAAAAATATCCGGAAAAGATTCAAAATATACTGATTCACGGCACGGGTGAGAAGACAGTAGACGTATATTATGAGGGGCAGAGAGGAAAGGGAGTTTATCCGGTAGCCTTCGAGGGCCTGATCAAAAATGTGGAACGGAAATATAAGGAAACCTTTTCCGACACCATGAAACAGGAATATGAGACCTTTATGCGCGTCACTCCCTGTAAGGAATGTAAGGGAATGCGCCTGAAAAAGGAGGCTCTGGCCGTGACGGTCTGCGACCGGAACATTCATGAGATTACCTCCATGTCCATCAGGGATCTTCATAAGTTTATGGCGGATATGACATTGACAAAGCAGCAACAGCTTATCGGAAAGCAGATTTTAAAGGAAATCAAGGCAAGAGTGGGTTTTCTGGTGGACGTGGGACTGGAATACCTTTCCCTGTCACGAGGAACGGGCACCTTGTCCGGAGGCGAGGCCCAGCGGATCCGGCTTGCTACCCAGATCGGCTCAGGCCTGGTAGGGGTCTGCTATATTTTGGACGAGCCCAGCATAGGCCTGCATCAGCGGGATAACGACAAGCTCCTGAACACCCTGAAGAGTCTTCGGGATCTGGGCAATACCCTGATTGTGGTGGAGCATGACGAGGATACCATGCTGGCGGCGGATTACGTGGTGGATATAGGGCCCGGAGCCGGCTCTCATGGCGGAGAAGTCATCGCCTGCGGCACGGCGGAGGAAATCATGAAGGTGCCGGAATCCATAACCGGTCAGTATTTAAGCGGCGCAAAAAAGATACCGGTGCCCAGGGAACGCAGAAAACCCACAGGTATACTTACGGTAAAGGGGGCGCAGGAAAATAACCTGAAAAATATTGATGTGGAATTTCCGCTGGGTGTCATGACCTGCGTCACGGGGGTGTCCGGTTCCGGTAAAAGTTCCCTGGTAAACGAAATATTGTATAAGCGTCTTGCTCGCGAACTGAATCGCGCCAGGTGCATACCGGGAAAACATAAGGGCATTCTGGGGATGGAACGACTGGATAAGGTGATTGCCATTGATCAATCCCCCATTGGACGGACGCCCCGTTCCAACCCGGCTACTTATACCGGCGTTTTTGATCAAATCAGGGATCTTTTTGCTTCCACGGCGGATGCAAAAGCAAAGGGTTACAGCAAAGGGAGATTCAGCTTCAACGTGAAGGGCGGACGATGCGAGGCCTGCGGCGGAGACGGCATTATCAAGATAGAGATGCACTTTCTGCCTGATGTATATGTGCCCTGTGAGGTGTGCGGGGGAAAGCGATATAACAGGGAGACACTGGATGTAAAGTACAAGGGCAAGAATATTTTTGACGTTCTGGATATGACGGTGGAGGAAGCGCTTCCTTTCTTTGAAAATCTTCCTTCCATCCGAAATAAGATACAAACTTTATACGATGTAGGCTTGTCCTATGTAAAGCTGGGGCAGCCGTCCACTACGCTATCCGGCGGTGAGGCCCAGCGGATTAAACTTGCCACTGAGTTGTCCCGTCGCAGCACGGGAAAGACCATTTATATTCTGGATGAGCCTACTACGGGGCTGCATTTTGCGGATGTACACAAACTGGTGGAAATTCTGCACAGACTGGCGGACGGCGGAAATACCGTGGTGGTCATTGAGCATAATCTGGATGTGATCAAAACGGCGGATTATATTATTGACATCGGTCCGGAAGGCGGCGAAAGAGGGGGAACCGTGATTGCCAGCGGGACGCCGGAAGTGGTAGCGGAAAATAAAAAATCCTATACCGGGGCCTATGTGAAAAAAATGCTGGAGAAGGGCTAAAGGAATCAGAAGGTACAGCCGATAAACATAACGTATGGTTTAAGTTTGCTGGAATGGTACGTATATGGCGGAAATCGGTTTGACATGGATGTATATAGGCATGAGGGCACGGATGCACAAAACAGGCGGGAGGAATCTGCCGGTCGCTGCATCCGTGTTTTCGCTACAGTTACCCTGAATTTGATCATTTTATAGCCCCTATGAAAAATTTTCATTAACCTCTATGAAAATGAATGAATTTCGGTTATAATAGAAACTGTATGACTACGCACTGAATGATCGGAGTTCATTTTAGAAAGGGGCACATATTATATGCAGTGTACGGATATTGGTATTGACTTGGGTACGGCCAGCATTTTAGTATACATCAGAGGAAAGGGCGTTGTTTTAAAGGAGCCTTCCGTTGTAGCATTTGATAGAGATACCAACAAGATTAAAGCAATCGGTGAGGATGCACGCCTGATGCTGGGGAGAACTCCCGGCAATATTGTGGCGGTACGTCCCCTGCGTCAGGGAGTAATTTCTGATTACACCGTTACCGAGAAAATGATGAAATATTTTATTCAGAAGGCGCTGGGCAGAAGGACTTTCAGGAAGCCCCGCATTGCCGTCTGTGTTCCCAGCGGTGTTACGGAAGTGGAAAAGAAAGCGGTTGAGGATGCAACCTATCAGGCGGGTGCCAGAGAGGTTGCCATCATTGAAGAGCCCATAGCGGCGGCAATCGGAGCCGGCATTGATATTTCCAAGCCCTGCGGGAATATGATTGTTGATATAGGCGGCGGCACCTCCGACATTGCGGTTATTTCGCTGGGAGGTACGGTTGTCAGTGCTTCCATCAAGATTGCGGGAGACGATTTTGACGAAGCCATTGTTCGATACATGCGGAAAAAGCATAATCTTTTAATCGGTGAAAGGACGGCTGAGGACCTGAAAATCAAGATCGGCTCCGCTTACCCCAGAACCGAGGTTGACTATATGGACGTGAGAGGCCGTAATCTGGTTACCGGTCTTCCCAAAACGGTGAAGGTATCCTCCGAGGAATCCGAGGAAGCGCTGCGGGAGACGACGGCGCAGATCGTTGAGACCATTCACAGCGTGCTGGAAAAGACGCCGCCTGAGCTGGCAGCGGATATTGCCGACAGAGGGATCGTGCTTACCGGCGGCGGCAGCTTGCTGAGAGGTCTGGAGGAGCTTATTTCCGCAAAGACCGGAATCAATACCATGACTGCCGAGGATCCCATGACGGCGGTGGCGGTGGGAACCGGCAGATATGTAGAATTCCTGTCAGGCTACAGGGAAAATTAGGAGGTACAGATGTTAAAGGGACTATATACTGCATACACGGGTATGATCAATGAACAGCACAGGATGGATACCATGACCAATAATCTGGCAAATGCCAATACGGTTGGTTTTAAAAAGGAAGGCGCTACCAGTCAGTCCTTTGATAATGTCCTGGCGGTAAAGATCAAGGATGAATCCATCGGGCTTCAAAATGTAAAGAGGCTGGGATATAATAATCCCGGAGTTAAGATCGGCGAAAATTATACGGATTTTACACCGGGCTCCTTCAGGGTTACGGGTAATACCTACGATCTTGCACTGGCAGGAGACGGATTTTTTGCCATTGAGTTTACCAATAAAGCAGGAGAAACGTCTACCATGTATACCCGTGCGGGGCAGTTTACCTTAAACAAGGACGGCTACCTGGTGACGGAAGACGGAGATTATGTTCTGGATACGCAGAACAGGAGGATCCGGTTAAATACCTTGATTGACTCTAAGATCAGGAACGACGGCACGATTTCTCAAAACGGCGTAGATGTGGCCCGAATCCAGGTGGCGGATTTTGAGGACTATAATTATCTGGAGAAGTATGGGGAAACTTATTACCGCCCGGTAGAGGGAGCTACGCGGATTGACGGCGACGCCGAAATTAAGTCCGGGTATCTGGAAATGGCCAATGTGCAGATTGTATCGGAGATGGTAAACCTTATTTCCATTACCAGAGCTTATGAGAGTAATCAGAAAATTATTCAGACCTACGACAGTTCTCTTGAAATTGCGGCTTCGCAGCTTGGAAGACTATAATTGCAGGCAGCTTTAAATTGTATATACATAACACAGGAAGGAACGAAGTAAAATGGTACGCAGCTTATGGACGGCGGCAACCGGCATGATTGCCCAACAGACAAACTTAGACACAATAGCCAACAACCTGTCGAATGTCAACACTACCGGTTATAAGACCCAGGTGAATGAATTCAAGACTTTGTTGTATCAGAATCTGCAAACCCGCACTACCACGGCAAACGGTGCACAGAAGCCCACCAGTGCGCAGGTAGGGCTTGGTACGCGCAATTCTGCAATTTCATCGGTTTTTACGGAGGGCAACATCACCGCATCGGAAAGTGAAACCTCATTTGCCATTGATGGTAAAGGCTTCTTTGCGGTGCGCGGAGAGGACGGAAATATTTACTATACCCGTAACGGTAACCTGCAGTTTACCCTGGGCACCAACGGAAACATGCTTGCAAACTCGGACGGCCTTCCGGTACTGGATGCCAACGGCCAGCCCATTATCTTGAATAATACCTATATATTGAGCAAAATTACCGTTACCAAGGACGGAGAGCTTTGCTATCCGGACGAACGGAAGAATCCGCAGTCTATAGGAAGGATTATCGGCTTATTTCAGTTTAATAACCCCAACGGTCTGGATAAGATGGGCGACAGCCTTTATCAGCAGACCGTAGCCAGTGGTCAGCCCATTAACGAGGCCACCAATCCCAATGTGCAGAGAAGTAAGGTTTTACAGAAATATCTGGAAGGCTCCAACGTGCAGGTGGCAGATGAAATGGTAAACATGATTGTGGCGCAGCGTGCATACGAGTTAAATTCCAAGGCCATTCAGGCCTCCGACGAAATGCTTCAGCAGGCGAATAACCTACGGAGATAAGCGTGAGAAGAATTAATTCTTAATCTTGCACAGAAAAACGCCATAAACAGGTGTTTCTCATCCTGAATCGAGATAAAGGGAACGGCACATGTGAAGCACGGCTCCGTAAATGAGAAGCAGGGAATATGCTGCAAAGGTCCGAGAGTCCCGTGCGAAGCAGCGCCGCAGAATCAGTTAAATCAACAGGCAGAAAGGAAACCACAGAGATGATGGATTTCAGTAATATTACCGGTATGTACAGCGATGCTTATGCGAATGCCGCAAATCAGTCGGCATCCAAACTAAAGGATAAGCTGAACGGCACGGACTACTCCAAGGCCACGGATGACGAGCTGCTGGCGGCTTGTAAGCAGTTTGAAGCGTATTTTGTGGAGCAGCTCTACAAGGGTATGTTAAAGACCATACCTCAGAATGAGGAAACCTCCAATTATACCAGTACCATCATGGATTATTATAAGGATCAGATGATACAGTCCGTAGCGGAGCAGACCACGGCGCAGAGTGGCCTGGGATTGGCACAGATGCTTTATGAGCAGATGAAGCGGAATTATGGTATAGGCACGGTTACCGTTTCGGATACGGAGAATTCCGCGGGCATGGAGTGAGCGGATACAAAAATAGAGTAACAAATAAAGGCTTTTAGGGCTGCCTTCATTAAGGCAGCCTTTTTGAGCAGGAAAACGGCAGGAGAGGAAGATTGAAAATTGTCATTTTCAATCTCGAAATTTGTGACGCTGCGCGTCCCAAAGTTCCCGCAGATTCAGATGCCGCTTGCGCGGCGGAATGAGAGGAAATATGGAAACCATTGACGGATATGTGGATCATATTGTTTTCCAGAATCGGGAGAACGGCTACACGGTTATGAGCCTGATTGCAGAGGGGGAAGAGGTCACCTGTGTGGGTATGTGCAGAGGCCTGACCCAGGGTGATACCATTTCGGTCCGGGGAGACTATGTGGAACATCCGGTATACGGTGTTCAATTTAAAATAGACAGCTACCAGACCGTGACGCCCAAGGACAGTGAAGGTATGGAGCGCTATCTTGGTTCAGGAGCGGTAAAGGGTGTGGGAGCGGCGTTAGCGGCAAGGATTGTGAAGAAATTCGGAGATGACACCTTCCGTATCATCGAAGAGGAACCTGAGCGGCTGGTTGAAATTAAAGGCATCAGTGAGCGTAAGGCCCGTGAAATTGCCGTGCAGATGGAAGAAAAAAAGGATCTTAGAGATGCCATGGTCTACCTGCAGCAGTTTGGTATTTCCAATACTCTGGCCGTAAAAATATATGATACTTATGGCATGGAGGTTTATGGAATACTGAAGGAAAACCCATACAGGCTGGCGGAGGATATATCAGGAGTGGGCTTCCGCATGGCAGATGAACTGGCAGGTAAAATCGGAATACATACGGATTCGGATTATCGTATTAGAAGCGGTATTTTATATGTGCTGATGCAGGCGGTGGGAGAGGGGCATTGCTATCTGCCGGAGAGTGTGCTTCTTGAGCGGGCCCAGGCTTTGCTGGAGGTGGATAGGGAGAATATCCGTCCTCAGCTGGATAATTTGATGATGGATAAAAAGCTGGTAATCAAGGGAGAGTGTGCTTTTTTGACATCATATTATTATGCGGAGCTAAGCTGTGCGCAGATGCTGAAGGAGTTGAATATTTCCATGGAAGCTGATAATTCTGTGGTAATGCCTGAAAAGGCAGGGCAGAACGGCTTTGAGGGTCCTTCTTTTAACGCAGCGGCTAAACGGCGGCTGGAAAGTTTGGCAAAGGACCTGGGCCTGGAGCTGAATGAATTGCAGCTTCAGGCGGTTATGGAGTGCATTCGAAACGGACTGCTTATCTTATCGGGAGGCCCCGGCACGGGAAAAACCACTACGATTAACATGATTATCCGCTATTTTGAAGCGGAGGGTTTGGATATTTTTTTGGCGGCGCCAACCGGGCGGGCCGCAAAGAGAATGACTGAAGCTACGGGGTTTGAAGCCAGGACCATTCATCGAATGTTGGAGCTGAACAGTGCACTTTCCGATGAAGATACAAGAAAGGTGCGATTTGAGCGGAACGAAGAAAATCCTTTAGAGACAGATGTTATTATTATTGATGAAATGTCTATGGTGGATATTCAGCTGTTCCAGGCGCTTTTAAGAGCCGTAGTGCCAGGGACAAGGCTGGTCCTTGTGGGGGATGTGAATCAGCTGCCCAGTGTGGGGCCGGGGCAGGTATTGAGGGATTTGATTCAAAGCGGACAATTTCCTATGGTTGAGCTGGAAAAGATATTTCGACAGGCAGAAGAAAGCGACATAATTGTCAATGCGCACAGGATCAATAACGGGCAGCAAATTGCATTAGATAACAAGTCCAAAGACTTTTTTTTGCTGGAAAGAAACGACGTTAATGTCATATACAAACATATGATACAATTAATCAGAGAAAAGCTACCCAAATATGTAAAAGCAACACCATTTGACATTCAAGTCCTTACGCCCATGCGGAAAGGAAGTCTGGGCTGTGAGACACTGAACGGCATTTTACAGCAGTATCTGAATCCTCCGGATCCGGCAAAAAAGGAACACCCCACAGGCTCCGGTCTTTATCGGGAAGGGGATAAGGTCATGCAGATCAAGAATAATTATCAGCTGGAATGGGAAATTGTCAGCAAATACGGAATTCCCGTAGAGAAAGGAACGGGAGTTTTTAACGGAGATATGGGCAGGATTTTGAAGATTGATGAAAGCGCTGCAAGTATGGTGGTAGAGTATGACGAGCAGCGCAGGGTAACTTATCCCTTTTCGCTGCTGGAAGAACTGGAGCTGTCATACGCCATCACCATTCATAAATCTCAGGGCAGTGAGTATCCTGCAGTGATTCTGCCGCTGCTGGGCGGTACCAGAATGTTGTTTAACAGAAATCTGCTGTATACGGCCATTACAAGGGCAAAGAACTGCGTTACGATATTAGGGAGCAGTGGAACAGTCCGTGGCATGATAGATAACATCAGTGAAAACAAGCGGTATACGGCGCTGGATCAGAGGATTCGAGACGGGTATTCTTCATTGCGGTAAGAAAATGACAAAAAACTGCGGGAAGGAAGCAGGAAAAGAAATAATATGGAAAAAATAAAAGCAGGTATCGGAATGCTGGGAAGCGGTGTTCTTCAGGCGCTTTATCCAAGGCGGTGTCCTGTCTGCGATGGTATTGTGAGCCGGGCGGGAGAAAAAATATGTCTGGGATGTATGGACAAGCCGAAGCTTTTGACGCCGCCATGGTGTATGCGCTGCGGCAGGAAGACGGAGGAAGGAGAAGAATATTGCAGGGACTGCCGTGAGAGGGAGCATTTGTTTGATCGTGGCCGGGCGCTTTATGAATATGACAGCGTAGCGGAGTCCATATACCGTTTGAAATACGGAGGACGAAGGGAATATGCGGATTTTTACGGAGAGCAGATTGTAGAGTATTTGGGGGATTTTATTCGGGATATGGGGCCGGATGCTATTGTCCCTATTCCGCTCCACAGGCGCAGGCGGGCCGTAAGAGGATATAATCAGGCTGAGCTGCTGGCCAGGGCAGCAGGGGACAGAATGAGCATTCCTGTATATAGCCGCTTGCTGGTACGCGTGCGGGATACGGCACCCCAAAAAGAATTAAATCGTGAGGAACGTCAAAATAATTTGAAAAGGGCTTTTAATATACCCCGAAATGATGTAAAATTAAAGAGGATTCTTGTTTTCGATGACATTTATACTACCGGCACGACCCTTGATGAGGCGGCAAGAGCATTGAAGGCAGCCGGTGCAGAGGAAATCAGGTTTATCACTCTGGCCTGTGGATCAGGTGTATAATGAATTATGCCGCAAAAACGGAGGATACTATGAATATTAGAAATTGCAGAGTTTGTGGACGGATCTTTAACTATGTATCAGGACCCAGCACCTGCCCTGTCTGCAGGGACAGTCTGGAGGCAAAGTTTCAGGAGGTAAAGGAATACATTCGTGAGCATAAGGGAGCGGGTATTGCCGAGGTGGCCGAAGAGTGTGAGGTGGATGCCGGACAGATCCGTCAGTGGCTGCGGGAAGAACGTCTTGAGATTGCCGAGGATTCCCCCATGTACTTAAACTGCGAATCCTGCGGCGCGCCGATTCGGAGCGGAAAATTCTGTGAAAAATGCAAAGGGAATATGACCAGGGATTTGAAAGACGTGATGAATGCCGGCAAACCGAAGCCTGCGCCTAAAAAGCAGAGCAAGGAGGATGCCGGAGCCAAGATGAGGTTCCTGAAATAGGAGAATTTTATGCTGAATGAAGAACGTGTGATATTAATGACGCAAATGGCTTCATATGAAAGCGGTGAGGGCAGGAGAAATGTTAAGATCGGCAACTATTTTCGCAGTGATTATATTGCCATTCAGGTCCTGAAGTCCGTTGTCTGTGGGACGATTGTATTCGGTATTGTATTTGCGTTGTATATTTTTTATGACTTTGAGGTGTTTATGCAGGAGCTTTACAAGATGGACCTGCTTGCTTTTGCGAAAAGCGTGCTGATCAAGTATGCGGTTTCGATTGTTGCATATGGCCTGCTCACATACATTATATGCACTTACCGCTATGTGAAAGCGAAAAACAGCTTGAAGTGTTATTATCATAATTTAAAAAAGCTGGGTTCTTTCTATGGGGATGAAAACGCGCGGCGTCAAAAACCGCGGCGGTGAAATGGGCGTATGCCGCCGGAAAGAGATCAGCTGGAGGAAGTAAATGACGGGATTGTTGGAAATAAGAGAACGAGTGAAAATGCTTTACGGCAGATATGAGGTGTTTATCCTGCCTGTGGTAAAGTTTTTATTTGCTTTGATTGTGTTGAATACGCTGAACGGCAAGCTGGGCTACATGACAAAACTTGATAATATTGCCATAGTTTTGATTGTGTCGCTGATGTGTTCTTTTTTACCTACCGGCTGCATATTGATGTTTGCGGCGTTGTTAAGTATATTGCATCTGTATGCACTGTCGCTGGAAGTGGCTCTTGTAGGGCTGTGTATGTTCTTGATTATGTTTTTATTGTTTTTCAGGTTCAGCCCCAGGGATTCCCTGCTTGTGCTGCTGACACCACTGTTGTGCAGCATGAATATTCCCTATGTGATTCCTATTGCCGCCGGGCTTCTTTGTTCGCCGGTGTCTGTGGTATCAGTGGGATGCGGAGTGGCGGTTCATTATCTGTTTCAGACGGTGATTGCCAGTGCGCCGGCAATCGGCACCATGGCGGAATCCGAGGCCACCGCTAAGCTGAGGCTGATTATTGACGGAATTGTCAAAAACAAAGAAATGTTGGTGGTTATTGCGGCTTTTGGTATCACGATTATGGTGGTATACCTGATTCGAAGAATGTCCTTTGATCATGTATGGACGATTGCCATGGTGGCCGGCGCAATGACGGATATTGTGATTTTGCTGGTGGGTGATCTGATTTACGACATCAACATTTCTGTTGCAGGAGCACTGCTTGGCTCACTGCTGGCGCTGGCAGTGGCGAAAGTGCTGGAATTTTTCCGCTTTTGTGTGGATTACAGCCGGACGGAAAAGGTACAGTTTGAGGATGATGAGTACTATTATTATGTGAAGGCAGTTCCCAAAATGACGGTAAGCGCACCGGCCAAAACCGTGAAGCGGATCAATACCCAGCGACACAGAGGCGGTGATCGCAGTGCCGCCGCTGAGCGGGCTTCAGGCGGCCGATCCGGAGGATTCCGCCGGACCAAGGGAAACCGGAAAGGGAAAAGAAATACGGCCGTGGAGAACATGGATTTGGATGATGAATTTTTGGATAGTGAAGACTACGAAGACTTGTATTAAAAGAAAAGACAAAGTGGGACATATGGCAGATGCAATGGGTTGATACATTAATTGATTATGTGAAAGATTTCAGCACATACCGAACGACGATCAGCACAGGAGATATTCTGGAGATTCTGATCATTGCCTGTTTGGTATACTATATTTTGGCCTGGATGAAAACCACAAGGGCCTGGCAGCTGCTTAAAGGCCTTATTGTGATCTGCATGGTTCTGCTGCTGGCTTTCATCATGGACATGAGCACTATACTCTGGCTGGCACAAAATCTGCTGAGCTTTGCCGTGATTGCGATTGTGGTAGTGATGCAGCCGGAGCTGCGGCATGCCTTGGAAGAGCTGGGAAAGAAGAACTTTCTGCCTTCCGGTGTGTTTTCGGATGCTTCAAAGCGGGAGCAGGAACACTTTTCGGAAAAGACCATCAATGAGATCGTTAAGGCCAGTTTTGAGATGGGCAGGGCAAAAACGGGAGCTTTAATCGTAATTGAGCAGAACGAGTCGCTGCGGGATTACGAGCGTACCGGTATTGAGGTGGACGGCATCGTAACCAGTCAGCTGCTTATTAATATATTTGAACACAATACTCCGCTTCATGACGGAGCTGTTATTGTGCGTGGAAACAGAATTACTTCGGCCACCTGTTATCTGCCGCTGTCTGATAATTTGGGGCTGAGCAAGGAGCTGGGAACCAGGCACAGGGCAGGCGTGGGTGTCTCCGAGGCCACGGATTCTCTGACGATTATTGTCTCTGAAGAGACAGGAAAGGTGAGCGTAGCATATGAAGGCCGTCTGGAGAGAGGCTTGAGCGCTGATGATTTAAAGGCGAGACTGCAGCAGATTTTGAACAGGAAGGAAGAAGAAAAACCGAAAGGAAAGCGTATCTGGAAGGGAAGGGGCAAGGCGAAGAATGAAAAAGAAAATATTTCATAATTGGGGCCTGAAGCTGGTTTCCCTGCTCCTGGCTGTTGTATTGTGGTTTTTGGCGGTACAGATTAACGATCCTTCGGAAACGGTCACCTTTTCCGGTATTCCTGTCAGGTTGACGAACACGGAGCTTCTGGAACAGGAAAATAAGGTGTATGAGGTAGTAGAGAATACGGATGTGGTACGGGTGACGATCCGGGCGCCAAAGAGCATTACAAGAGATCTTCGGGCCTCGGATATTGTGGCAGTTGCAGATGTGAGCAAGCTGACGGACATTAATACCATTGCTATATCATATAGTATTCAGGGGATTTCGGCGGCCAGATACGACACCATAAGAGGGGATCATGAAACGGTTCGCCTGAATGTGGAGGAACGGGCCAGCAAGTGGATTCGGGTTTTGAGTCAAACAACAGGTGAGGTGGCGGAAGGCTTTCTCGTAATGAATTCTTCTGCGGATCAGAATATGATTCAGGTTACCGGTCCTGAGTCGGCAGTGGAAAAAATCAGCTATGCGCTGGTGGAGGTTGATGTCAGCGGGACCAGTACCAGTATGTCACTGTATGTGGAACCAAAGCTCTTTGACGCACAGGGCAATCTTTTGGAGCTGTCTGCCGTTGCTATAAATGTAAGTTCTATTCATATGGCAGTAGAAGTATTGGCATGGAAGGAGGTGCCGGTGGTGCCGGGGGTGACAGGAACGCCGGCAGAAGGCTACCTGGCCACAGGAGAGCTGAAATGCGATCCGGACATTGTCAGGATTGCAGGGACACCGGCGGCGATCGCCGGAGTGAACAGCATTTCCGTTCCGGCGGAACAGCTTGATATTACAAATGCCACAGGCAATGTGGTGAATATTGTTAATATCAAGGAATATCTGAAGGAAAATGTGAGGCTTGCTGATGCCGGCTTTAACGGCCGCGTAACCGTAACCGCTTATGTGGAACCGATGAAAGAGCGAACAATTGTACTGAAACAGGAGGATTTTGATTTCATAAATATACCCGCGGGATACGAAATGGAACTGATAGAACCGGAAGGAGGATATAAGCTGGCTATTTCCGGGCTGGAAGAGGACGTATCCGCAGTGCCGGAAGAGACGATCAGAGGCCGGGTTGACATCGGAGGCTGGCTGACGGAAGAGAATATGGAAGAGATTGAAGACGGCGATTATAAGATACCGGCGGTCATCAGCCTGCCGGAGGATGCTTTGGACGGTGTTTCCGTGGAGGGAGTTTCTACGGAAAGGGAAATGACAGTAACTGTGAGATTAATGAAATTGGAGGAAATATAAAAATGGCCAGATTATTTGGTACGGACGGCGTAAGAGGCGTCGCAAATGAGGAACTGACCCCGCTGCTTGCTATGCAGCTTGGGCAGGCGGGAGCATATGTGCTGACAAAGGAGAAGGAGCATAAGCCTACCATTATGGTGGGCTGTGATACCAGAATTTCGGGGGATATGCTTGCCAACGCATTAATGTCAGGGGCCTGTTCCGTGGGAGCAAATTGTATATTTGTAGGTGTAATTCCTACTCCGGCAGTGGCGTATCTGACCCAAAAATACAGAGTCGATGCAGGAGTTGTCATTTCTGCTTCTCACAATCCGGTTGAATTTAACGGTATTAAGTTCTTTGACGGGAACGGATATAAGCTGCCGGATGAGCTTGAGGATGAGATTGAGTCTCTGATCAGGGAGGGCCTGGCAGGTGTTAAGCTTCCTACCGGGTCAGGTGTGGGCAAGGTGAAGTATCGGACGGATGCTAGGGAGGAATACATAAACCATTCCATTAAGTCAGTGCCCGTAAATTTAGCCGGTCTGAAGATCGTTGTGGACTGCGCGGAAGGAGCATCCTTTTATACTTCGGTGGAGGCATTAAAGGAACTGGGAGGAAATATTGTGGCCATTCACAATAATCCTGACGGGACGAACATCAACTCCAACTGTGGCTCCACACATATGGAAGAGCTGCAGGCGAGAGTGGTTTACGAAAAGGCGAACATCGGTCTGGCCTTTGACGGAGACGCGGATCGGCTGCTGGCGGTGGATGAGAACGGAACGGTGGTGAACGGAGATCAGATCATGGCCATTGTGGGAAATCACATGAAAAGCCAGGGCAAACTGAAGAAGGACACGATTGTTGCCACGGTTATGAGTAATCTGGGCTTCTTTCTCATGGGTCAAAAGAACGGCATGACCATAGAGCAGACTAAGGTAGGCGACCGATATGTTTTAGAGCGTATGAAGGAGATTGGAGCCAGTCTGGGAGGCGAACAGTCGGGACATATAATTTTCCTGGATGAGAATACTACGGGTGACGGTCTGTTAAGCGCCCTGCATCTTTTGCAGGTTATGGTGGAGACGGGAAAGAGTCTTTCCGAGCTTGCGTGCATTATGGAGATGCTTCCCCAGGCGCTGATCAATGCCAAGGTTGCAAATCATAAAAAGGATAAGTTTATGGAATATCCTCAGGTTGCCAGGGCAATCAAAGAGCTGGAGGAAAAATTTGCCGGAGAGGGGCGCGTTTTGATTCGTCCGTCCGGAACGGAACCGTTGGTGCGTGTGATGATAGAGGGCAAGGATCAGCAGGTGATTCGGGAAGAAGCGGAAAAGCTGGCAAACCTGATCCAGGACATCATGTTTTGAACCAACCAGTTCAGCCAGCCGTAAATAAGTGAAAAATCATGCTTGCATGAATTTTTCGCGATTTAACGGCTGAGGGAGCGCCACAATTATGAAATAAAAGGTAAGCCGCGAATGCGGCGACGGATGCGAAGCAGCCGCTTTTATGAATGGCGCGTCTGAACGATGTGTGAGGCGCGTCTGAACGATGTGTGAGGCGCGTCTGAACGATGTGTGAGGCGCGTCTGAACGGCGGACGCCCGTAAATGAAATAAAACCACTTGTGATTAGCAGGCTTTCATGCTAGAATGAATATAAGAGAAGGACGCTGTACGACAGCAGAAATTGGAGGAAAGGGTAAAATGGTAAGTCAGAAGGTAGTGATCAAAAATCCTACAGGCTTGCATCTTAGACCGGCGGGCATCTTGTGTAAGGAAGCAATGCAGTTCAAATCCTTGATTACATTTACGTTTCGAGAAAACACGGCAAATGCCAAGAGTGTATTGAGCGTATTAGGGGCATGCGTAAAGTGCGGCGATGAAATCGAGTTTGTCTGCGAAGGCGAAGATGAACAGACTGCTTTAAAAACGCTGGTGCAGGCAGTGGAAAACGGATTGGGTGAATAATGAAAAATAAGTCGGGGCCGTGTAGGATACACAGCCCCGATTACTTTTAGATGCTGCCAGTCTGCCGGAAACATATTGTCAGCGAAAGGTGAAATTGTCTCCCGACTGCACGATGCAGATCATGGTTTTTCCTGTATTTAGTATGATTTCATTTCCTAAGTCATCATAAAATTTCGTGGCGCCATAATCGCTGTTCTTTTCCCAAGTAACGTGAATTCCTTTTCCGTTAGTGAAATACCAGCCGTCCTCTGTATTGTCCGAACATTGATAGGCAAGATAGCCGTCGCCAAGATCCCAGGCTTTTACATTTTGAACCAATATATTTTTAAAGGTCAGCTGTTCTCCGGTAAGAGCGTCAACATGTGGGCCGTCGGTACCGCCGGAAAGGTACTGGGAGCGGTAATAAAGGCCATCCGCCGCATTGTAATCAAAATAACAGCGGGTCAAAGGATAACAGCCGGACATGTCGATATAAACGGCGCTATGCGCATCTGTACCGTACTGCTCCAGAGTATTCTGTCCGGAGGCACTTGCAAAGCGAAAATGACGGTTGTCGGCAAGACCGCGGTATTCCAGAGGATACCCTTTCCTGCTTACTGTGTCAAGAATCTTTGAGCCAGTGGCGTAGGCATTATGCGGACGGGAACGAGTTTCATCCCGGTAAAATGCTTCGGAATCCGGATAATTGCTTTCATTGATGGTCTGAGTGTCGGGAGCGGCAATCAGTTCATCTACATAATAAGGGTGGCCGGTATGGATGATAAAGGCATCCCATTCAAAGGCCCAATAGGCGAAATAAGTGCGGAGACTCCTGACATTTCCAATTTTTTCCAGGTCTTCCCAGTCTTCATAAATAGCAAGGAGTCTTGTCATGCGTCCTTCTACGTTTGCTTCATAGAGAATGGATGCCTGGGATAGGCTGTAATGGGGCTGCGCGTTGTGCTCGTTTGGAGTCATAACGGCAATGGGCCTGGTGTCTGCTATGGATTCATCCACCCATTCATTGGTCAGGCGGCTGTGCGTCATTCCTTCTGCAGGCGGCAGTTCATCTTCGGCGGCGGAAGGGCCTGAGGAATCGCCGGGCTGTGAATCATCGGGCGGCATTGTATACTTGGGGCCCGATGAATCAGGTGGCGGTAATTCTGATTCCGGAGTATCGCCTGCGGGACCGCAGGCACAAATCATAAACATACTTATGATAATAAGAATAAGTGAAAATTTCTGTTTTTTCATAAGTGTCTTCCTTTCGGTATATAAGCAAGGTGGTATAAATACCTTATATAGTATAACACAAACTGCCGGTTTCGTCTCGTACCGACAACAAAATTAAGAATATTTAACATTTGTGGGAGGATATATGGTATAATAGCCGCAGAGGAAAAACTAAGGCCGCCACTTTGCGAAGCCGGCTGGAGGTTCAAACTATGATTTTGCAGATATTACAGGCATTTGGTTGTGGGGTGCTCCTTGTAGGAGCGGTTACTCTGCTGAAGAAACATCCGAATAGAGTAATCCAGAATTTGCTGCTGGCAGATATAGGCTGTCTGGTTATGAATGCGGGGTATTTTCTGCAGCTTCGGGCAGGCAGTCATGAGGCAGCCTTTTTGTCCTGGCGTATATCCTGCATGGGAAATGTGCTGTTCTATTATTTCTTTGCTTTTTTTGTGCTGGATTACCTTCAGCTCAAGTATCCGAGAAGGCTTAGAAATATATGGAGCTTGTTTGAAATCATTGCAGTCTTTTGTATGTGGGATAATAGGCTGGTGCGTTTGACGGCGTCGGACAGAGTGGTCAAACCGGAGCTTTCTGAAGGATTGCTGCAGACGGAGACGGGACCGATTTTTGTAATACGCTATTCCATTATCTGCATTGTACTTTTACTGAGTATTATTTATACCGTGCTGAGATGGGAAAAAACCAGGCTGGTGAGAGAAAAGCGTAATCTTGCCATCTTATCGAGTGCTCAGCTGGTGGTGTTTGTCTCACTGATTGTCAGGCTGTGCGTGCCCATGCCAATAGACGTGATTCCCCTGCTGGCGGCAGGTTCTCTTCTGATTGTCATACTTTATGTGATCAGGGGAGAGTTTTTTACGGTAGCGGATACCGGAAGAGAGTGGATTTTTGAGCATATCGAAGATGCCTTCGTGATTGTGGATACACTGTATGGCTATTTGGATTCCAACAGCTATGCAAACCGGATATTTCCGGAGCTGGCCGTATGCAAGAAAAGTACTCCGGTGACGGAGCAGGTGCTTAAGATGTTTCGCTCGGCAGAAAAAAGGGTTCGGCTGGGCGAGAAATATTACGGTCGTACCGTTACGCCCCTGATTCAGAGCAATGAGATAGTGGGCTACTGTCTGTTGCTGGTTGACATGACAGAAAATCATCAGTTGCTGCAGGAGCTGGTAGTTGCAAAGGAACATGCAGAAAGTGCCAATAAGGCAAAATCCTCTTTTCTTTCCAATATGTCCCATGAGATCAGGACGCCGATGAACGCGGTGGTGGGCATGACAGAAATATTGCTCAGAGAAAAGCATTCCGAAAAGGAAACAGGGTATTTACATAATATAAAGAATTCCGGGCTTGCTCTGCTTACGATTATTAACGATATTCTAGACTTTTCCAAAATAGAGTCCGGTAAGCTGGAAATTGTGGAAGAAGAATATTTCCCGGCCTCTATGCTCAGTGATCTAAAGATGATTTTCCTGAATAGAATCGGTGAAAAGAAGGTGGATCTGCAGTTTGACATTGACAGCGCCCTGCCCGTAAAATTGTATGGTGATTCTATGCGCATTCGTCAGATCATTATTAATATTGGCAATAATGCTATTAAATTTACGGATAAAGGATCTGTCAGGCTGACAATAAAGGTGCAGGAGAGAAACGGTGAAGACATTGTCCTTTTTGTTGCAGTCAGGGATACGGGACAGGGAATCCGCGAAGAGGATCTGAAAAAGTTATTTGGTGCATTTGAGCAGGTAGACACGAAAAAAAATCATAATAAGGAAGGTACGGGACTGGGGCTTTCCATTTCCAAGCAGCTCGTAGAGCTGATGGGAGGCCGAATCGGGGTGGAAAGTGAATACGGCAGGGGTAGTGAATTCCATTTCACGATCTGTCAGAAGGTACGAAGTGACGAAACGGTAGGCGAATCCTGGGAAAATGCGGCTGCTCTGGAGAAGGATACGCCGGAGGACTATCAGGAATTTACGGCCCCGGAGGCAAGAATTTTGATTGCGGATGACAATGAAATCAACAGGGAGGTTGCGGTATTGCTGCTGGAACCCTTTGATATGCAGATAGACACGGCGGAAAACGGTGAAGAGGCGCTGAATATGATCAGGGAGCGCCATTATGACCTGGTATTTATGGATCACTGGATGCCGGTTATGAATGGCGTGGAGGCCACAAAAGCGCTGCGCAAGCTGGAGGGGGAATACTATCAGAAGCTTCCGGTGATAGCGCTGACTGCAGATGCCATGGAAGAAGCAAGAAAAGAATTTTACGAGGCGGGTATGAATGATTTTGTAGCTAAGCCCATAGAGATGAAGGAAATCTGCATGGCCCTGAAGGCTTGGTTGCCCAAGGAGTGTATACACTCCTGAGCATGTGCGCTTCTGAGTGCGTGCGTTCTCAAGAGTATACGCGTTGTATTTTGAAGAAAGGATTCAGGTGAGGTAAGATGAGTCTGTTAAGTGTGATAGTTCCTTGCTATAATGAGGAAGAAAATATTATGCCTTTTTATGAGGAACTGATAAAGAACGATTCCTTTTTTCGGGAAAAGGGCGTAGACATGGAGATACTCTATATAGATGACGGATCCAGGGACAAGACGGCGGAGGCGGTAAAAAAGCTTCGGGAGAAGGATGAGCGTGTGCATTTATTGTCCTTTTCCAGAAACTTTGGTAAGGAAGCCGCCATATATGCGGGACTTGAGCATTCCGAGGGCGACTGGCTGGTGCTGATGGATGTGGATCTTCAGGACCCGCCTTCTCTGCTGCCGGAAATGTACTCTTGGCTGGAACAAGGCTATGACTCTGTGGCAACCAGGAGAGTGAGCCGCAAGGGTGAGCCGCCGATCAGAAGTTTGTTTGCCAGGCTGTTTTATAAGCTGATGAAAAAAATATCCAAAACGGAAATTATGGACGGAGCCAGAGACTACAGGCTGATGACCAGACAGATGGCGGATGCGGTCCTTTCTATGCAGGAATATAACCGTTTTACAAAGGGAATTTTCGGATGGGTGGGATTTCGAACCAAATGGATGGAATATGAAAATGTGGAGCGCGTCCGGGGAGAAACCAAGTGGAGCTTTTGGAAGCTGTTTTTGTACTCGCTGGACGGAATTACGGCATTTTCCACAGTGCCGCTGATGATTGCCGCCGTAGCCGGTGTACTGTTTTGCCTGCTGGCCTTTGTCATGATTATTTTTATCATCGTACGAAAGCTGATTTTTGGTGATCCTGTGTCAGGCTGGCCTTCTCTGGTATGTATAATGCTGTTTTTGAGCGGTGTACAGTTTTTTTGTACAGGAATTTTGGGACAGTATCTTGCAAAGACTTACATGGAGGTCAAGAGACGCCCCATCTATCTAATTAGAGAAAAAATATAAATCTTAACAGTTTCTTAACGGAGAAGATATTCACGTGTGTCTATAAATGTGATAATATATAGTCGTTCTTGCAAAAGAAGATTGTAGACTGGCACAAGAAAGGGGAGATCGAGTGAATATTTGCACCGTAAAAGATTGTGAACTGGAAAGGTATATTACTGATGTTATGCTGGATGTGGGGGTTCCCGCACACTTAAAAGGCTACCACTATCTGAGGGATGCAATATTATTGTCCGGAAGAGATATGGAGGTGGTCAGCAGTGTAACAAAGCTGCTGTATCCAACAATAGCAAGGCGTTTTAAAACGACGGAACAAAAGGTTGAGCGTGCAATTCGGAATGCCATTGAAGTATCGTGGGCCAGGGGAAATGCGGCGACTTTTGAAAAGATGTTTGGATATTCCGCAAGGACAGGAAGAACCAGACCGACAAACAGTGAATACATTGCGCGTATTGCAGACAAAGTTCGTCTGGATATAAATGCAATGTAGGACTGTACGAAGAACCGAGTAAACTGGCAACAGCAAAATTCTTTTGTTAGAACAATAAAGCAGTCAGAGGGGTATATGCTGGCTGCTTTTGCTTGTGTGGATTTGGGAGTTATGATATAATGAGCGTTAATAAGAAGATGTAATAAGCGCAATGAGCGCCTAATAACGGGAAAGCGTTTGGCGAAGTTAAACAGAGAATGCGAAAGCAGGAGCTTTCCGGTTTAGATGAGAGTAGGAATGTAATGCAAAAAAATGATTCTTTTGCGGATATGATGATATTGTTTTTTATTATGGTAATCGGGGCGGCGGAAGCGGCCCATCTGTTTGGCGTGTTTTTCCACAGACCGATTTCCGTATGTTCGATGATATTTGGCGTACTTGGGGTGCTGTCGGCTGCCGCATTACTCTGCTTGTGGGCATTTCACCGCAGCAAGTCCGCAGACCACGGGGTGGACCGGAATAGGAAACATCCTTATTCGAGGAATGAAAAGTTTTTGCTGCTTCTGTTTGTTTTTCTTGTACTTACTCAAGTCCTTTTTATGCTGATAGGGAAGAATGTGTATACAAAGGGAGACATGACAGTGGAGACCGTGAGGAGCTTTCTGCAGACCAACAGTGCCTATCAGGTGAATCCGCTGACCGGACAGCCGTATGCGGAGGGGCTTCCTTCCAGAATTCAGATTCTGTGCCTGCCTATGCTGTATGCCGCCGTCAGCAGCATATTTCATATAACTCCCGATGTGCTGGTGCTGTATGTGATTCCGGTGGTTACCTTGCTTTGCTGCTATGGAGCATATGGCTGCCTGGCTGAAGGTCTGTTCCCGGAGAACAGGAGCAGACAGCTTTGTTTTTTGGCGGCAGTGGCCTTTTTGATCTGGATAGGAAGCTATGGATACGGCATGGACGGATTCGGACTTATTTTTACCGGATGGAGGGGCGTCACGATAAGAAACGCAGTGCTGATCCCTTATGCGGTATCCTGCTGTCTGCGGAGAAAGTATCTTTGTCTTTTGCTGTGCGTGCTGGCAGAGGCTTGTATTGTCTGGACGCTGTACGGCATGGGGGTCTGCCTGCTGACCATATTGGGAATGCTGCTGGCCGGCCGCTTAAGGCGGGGAGCAGGGAAGGAGGATGCCGATGGCGGAGCTTGTTAAAAATGCCTGGGCCGGCTGGCTTTCTTTTGCCAATGCAGGGAAATTGCCGGCTGCATTATTGATTTCTCTGCTGTTTTTATGGATATATTATAAGAGGGTGAGGCAGAAGGGGCTTCTGATCTATACTACAGCGGCTTTGATTTGCTGTATTCTTCCGGTGACGGCAGCGCTGCTGGAGTTGTATCAGACAAGGTTTTATGACTATAAGTGGATATGGAGCCTTGTGCCGATGACGGCATTGACAGGATTTGCCGTTACGCTGTTTTTGACGGATTTCCTGCAGGAGTCTTCCGGTGGCAGCCGCAAAAGGCAGGCGGCCGCAGTGGCATTGCTGGCCGCAGGATTGATTTTTTGCGGCGGGATGGGCAGAAAGCCCTGGGATGGGTGCGGAAGGCAGGGAGAAGTGCAGGAGCGCCAGAAGGCGGAAATGATTTTTGAAGAATTGCAGGAACGGCTGCAGGGAAAGCAGGTCTGCCTTTGGGCTCCGCGAGAGCTACTGGAGTATGCCAGGGCATATGACGCAGGAATTTTGCTCCTGTATGGAAGAGACATGTGGGACACGGATCTGACGGCCTATTCTTATGAATCTTATCCCGGCGGTTTTCGGGATCTGTATCTGTGGATCGAATCGGCACCGGGGACGGAGACTGTACCAGTTTTGTATTGTGCCGAAGCGCTGGCAGCTTCTGAGGTCAACTGTATCCTTTTACCTGGAGACAAGCCTGCTGAGATGATACAAAGCTTTGAAGATATGCTGGGTGTACGGTCGGAAAAGCTGGGTGAATATTATTTGCTGATAAGGTGAGGAAGCTATTTTGGACGAGTTGGTCAGTATTATCGTACCTGTATATAATGCGGAACGGTTTATAAAAGAGACCATGGATTGTGTGAGGGCCCAGACATACCCCTGCTGGGAGCTTTTGCTGGTGGAGGATAAAAGCAGCGATAAAACCGTATCCACAATCGAAGAATATATAGAAGCAAACGGTGAAAACCGGATCCGGCTCATCCGGCAGCCGGAAAATATGGGGGCAGCCCGTGCCAGGAACAGAGGATTGGCAGAAGCGGCAGGACGGTATATTGCCTATCTGGACGCGGATGATTTATGGGTGCCTGAGAAGCTGGAGCGGGAGCTGGCCTTTATGAAGGAGAAAGACGCGGCGTTCGCCTTTACCGGATATGAATTTGTTAATGAAAACGGCAGCGGGACGGGAAAGGTGGTTCGGGTGCCGGAGACACTTGGCTACAGACAGGCTTTAAAAAATACAACGATATTTACGACAACGGTAATGTTTGACACGGCAAAAATAGAAAAGAGCCTGCTGGAAATGCCTATCATAAAAAGTGAGGACACCGCGCTTTGGTGGAAAATACTTCGGAACGGCTATACGGCATATGGACTGGATGAGAATCTGGTAAAGTACCGCAGGGCAGGCAAAACCTTATCTTCCAATAAGCTGGAGGCCATGAGACGTATTTGGAATCTATACCGGAAGGCAGAGGGCATGGGAATTCTAAACAGTGCCTGGCACTTCTGTTTTTGGGCGGTGAGGGCGGTAAAGCGTAGAGTGTAACCGCAGCCGCCGATAAAATAAGCTATAATGAACACGGGTGAAGGAATATGTCTGTAAATAAACGTACCAACGAAAAAAGAATAAGGACACGGGAAACGTTTAAACGGTTGATAAACCTGGGGCTTGTAGGCCTCTGCCTTGCTTTGGAGGTTGCCGTTTTCTATTATCATTGGCTGACTTATTTCCGGCTGAACCTGGTGGAAGACCTGAGTAATATGTGGTCGAGAGGTGTGTTTGCCGAGGTCGGACTTTATACGGTAGTGCTGCTGTTTTTATCCGCCACCTACGGAAGTATTCGCCTGGGTTATCAGAAAAACGCGGAGATCGTATTTTCGCAGGTACTGTCTACCCTGCTGGCAAATATTATTATCTATCTGCAGCTGTCCCTGATGGCAAGAGCGCTTTTTTCTCTGGAAGTATTTCTGATTATGATGGTTCAGCAGGCGGCGCTGGTGATTGTTTATATCAATATTGCCAATATGATATATAAACATATTTTTCCGCCAAGAAAGCTTCTTCTCATTCACGGAGACCGTCCGGTGGATGAAATTTATAATAAATTTGAGCGGCGGAAGGATAAGTATGTTATTACAAAAAGCATCCATGTAAAAGAAGAATTTCGAGTGTTATGTAATAAAATCATGGAGGCTTATGAAAGCGATGAGTGCAATGCGGTAGTTTTGGGGGACATTTCCGTAGAAGAAAGGGGGCCGTTGCTGAAATTCTGCTACGGACGCTCTATTCGTGTATATCTAATGCCTAAGATTACGGATGTTATTCTTATGGGCGCGGAAGAACTGCATGTATTTGACAGTCCCATGCTGTTGACCAGAGAGTACAGCCTTACCATGGAGCAACGCTTTTTCAAAAGACTGATAGATATTGTCTGTTCCTTGCTGCTGCTGGTCATTGCCTCACCTTTTATGCTGATTACAGCCATAGCTGTCAAGTTGTATGATGGCGGTCCGGTTTTGTATAAGCAGGTGAGATGCACCTTGAACCAGCGGGAATTTCATATCTTAAAATTCCGCAGTATGAGGACAGATGCGGAGAAAGACGGCGTGGCCAGGCTGGCGAAGAAAAACGACAACCGTATCACTCCTGTAGGAAGGTTTATCAGAAAGTGCAGAATTGATGAGCTGCCGCAGCTGTTCAATATTCTTAAGGGGGATATGTCCTTCATTGGCCCCAGGCCGGAGCGGCCTGAGATTATTTCCCAATACCTTGAGGTAATGCCGGAATTTGTATTTCGAATGAAGGTGAAGGCCGGACTTGCAGGATTTGCACAGGTATATGGGAAGTATAACACCAGTCCTTATGATAAGCTGAAGCTGGATCTTACCTATATTGAGAATTATTCTACCTGGCTGGATTTAAAGCTGATGATGCTTACGCTGAAGGTTTTGTTCTGGCCGGATAGCACGGAGGGCGTAGAGGCGGAACAGATCACGGCTCTGCGGGAAGAAAAGGAGAGGCGGGAAAAGGTCTCTACGGAACAAAAGCCGTAATTGCAATAGAGAAGGAGTGAATGATGTTTGAAGGAAGCTACGGAAAGGAACCCTTTGACCTGCGGCTGACTGTGCTGCGCATGATAAGGCAGTGGGGAAAAATAGCAGCCGTTACATTGGCGGGAATGTTGATTGTAACTGGGATATATTGCCTGGATAATATTCTGCTGCGGGATGGAAAAGAGTACCGGACTGTGTCGGTTTACCGTATTGAATATGGAGTTGACCCCAAGGATACTAATTTAGTGATGATTAATTCCTATACCTGGAATACTTATTTGCACACGGAAGAATTTTTGAGCTTTGTGAAAAAGCGGTTGACGGGAAGCGGCTATGAGGGGCTGGGTTTTGAAGAGCTGGGCGAATCTATTCAGGGTGACATGGAGTCGGACTGGCGAGTACCCTCTGCCGTTGTGATTACAGAGGATGCAGATAAGAGTTCTGCTATAGCCAAAGCGGTAGAAGAGGCGCTGATCCAGGATTTTTCCAAAGGGATCAGTGAGATCAAGGACATCCGTGTGATAGATCACAAGGAGACAGAGGAAGTGCTGCCGGACCTGCGGGTAGGCAGGGCAGCCGTTCTCGGAACGGTATTGACCTTCTTTTTTACCGTTGTCATACTGCTTTTAAAGGAGCTTGGGGACGACAGCATCTGGATTCCAGCTGTCATAAGGCAACGATACGGTCTGAAAACGGCTGGAACATTGAAAAGCAGAGAGTTAAAAGAGAACATATGTCATTTATTTGCAGGAAGAAAGCAGGCGGCGATCTGTACAGTTCAGGAGGAATGCGATCCCACGGAGGCGGCAGATGTCCTAAGAAGGATTTGCGAAGGTACAGAGGCAGAAAGTACAAACTGGTTTGTTGTTCCTTCGCTTATGCTCTGCCCGGAAGCAGTGGACAAGCTTAAGGCAGCAGACGGAGTGCTGCTGGCAGTAAAAGCGGGAGCCCATGCAGGAAAACGGCTGGAATATGTTCTGGAATTTCTGGCACAGCAGGATTGCGAAGTAACGTCTGTTATTTTACTGGAGGCGGATGAGCTATTGATAAAATGGTATTATGGCTTACGTGGTGAGCTCAAGAATTTTTAGTAATTGAGTAATTGTTTCGCCATGTGTAATGTATGTTCGATAATGCTGACAAGGGGTGTAGAATATGAGGGTTCAGGTGCTTGCGTCCGTTATGAACCAAAATCCTGAGACAATAGCGGAAAAAATGAATCTGGATTCCGACGCGGTTATTATCAACCAGTGCGACAGATTGGAAAGCAGGGAAATGGAATACAGAGGGCATCGGGTGCAGTTTTTTTCTTTTCCTGACCGGGGAGTGGGAAGAAGCCGCAATGAAGCCATACTGAGGGCAGACGGGGACATCTGCCTGTTTTCCGATGAGGATATAGTCTATGAGCCGGGGTATGCCGGGGTCATTTCAGAAGAATTTGAAAAGAATCAGGACGCAGATATGATTCTTTTTAATGTTACGATAAACGAGGAACGACAGACCTATCAGATCGGTGCACGGAAAAGAGTACATTGGTATAATTGCGGCAGGTATGGTGCCGTCAGCTTTGCGGTCAGGCGGGACAGTCTGCTTTCCTCCGGTGTCACTTTTTCACTTTTGTTCGGCGGCGGTGCACAATACAGCAGCGGGGAGGACAGTCTGTTCTTAAAGGAATTCATGGGTAAGGGGTATAAGGTTTATACTGCGCCCGTAACCATCGGACGGGAGGAACCCAGGGAATCCACCTGGTTTTCAGGTTATCATAAAAAGTTTTTCTTTGACAGGGGAGTACTTTACAGATATTTATACGGCAGGCTGGACCGGGTGATGGCCCTGCGCTATCTTCTTGTGCACAAGGCGAAGCTATGCGGTGAAAGCGGTATCGGTGAGGCCTACGGCTGGATGCTGGAAGGAATGAAGGAGGGAAAGCTTGGAAAGTAGCGCGCTGGTATATGTTTTTTTGACGGTTATTACTGTCTTCCTGGGTCTATTTGTCAGGAATGAAGAGTATGTCCCTCTTGCGCTTCGGGGAGGAAGGCGGCCGGGGGTAACGATAGGCTGTGACAGGCAGAAAGCCCGGAACAGGGTGGGGGCCTTTGCGGTATACTGTCTTTTGGCGGGGGTATCTGCATGTAGAATTGCAGTAGGTAATGACTACTGGGTGTATACTAAAAATTTTAGTTTGATTTCTCAGGAGAGGCATGTTTCTTCCGAGATTGGTTTTAATTCCATTGTCAGGTTTTTTCAGATTGTGTTTGATGAAGGGAAGGTACAGTACGTTTCCATCTTTGCCTTTTTTTCGCTGACTACGGTTTTCTTTTT
This sequence comes from uncultured Acetatifactor sp., assembly GCA_910578815.1. Classification (GTDB taxonomy): domain Bacteria; phylum Bacillota; class Clostridia; order Lachnospirales; family Lachnospiraceae; genus Acetatifactor. The sequence continues at coordinate 78,373 of CAJTSE010000010.1, read as the reverse complement.
TGTGAAGGCTCTTTGGGATCAGAGCCGTCATTTTGCTTTTTCTCTGTTCCTGCTGATGACGGGAGGCTTTTATTTTAACAGCCTGAATTCCGTCAGGTACTATTTTGCTTTGGCGCTGGCGTTGTTTTCTATGAAATACGTGCTGCGTAAGGAATACGGGAAGTTTATTCTGTGGATTTTGGCAGGTATGTTTATTCATAAATCCGTCTTGCTGGTGATTCCGGTATATCTGGCCGCCTATTTTGTATCAGGGATCAGGCTGAAGCGTCTGTCTTATTGCCTGGGGGGATTGCTGCTGTGCAGTCTTGTATTCTGCAGGGATTTTTACAGGGAGCTGATCTTTTTCTTTTATCCTTTTTACCGGGATTCTGAATTTGACAACGGACAGCTTTCGTGGATGAATATACTGAAGTGCGTTTGTGTGCTGCTGCTGTGTATGATCTGTTACCGTCGAAGTCTTCAGGACATTAAGGAGCACCGGCAGAATCGTTTTTACTTTTTTCTGAATGTATTCGGATTGGTGGTCTATTGCTGCGGTTCGTTTATACCGGAGACATCCAGAATAGGCTATTATATGATTATTTCCCAGGTCTTTCTGCTGCCGGAGCTTTTGGCCGGGATGAAACAGGGATGGCTGCGCTGGCTGTGCTGCGCCGGAGTGATCGCAGCTTTTTGCGCATACTTCTGTTTACAGTTGAAGGGGATGTATGCCACGGATATTAGACTGCTGCCCTATTTGAACTGGATTTTTAACTGATGTGAGTTGTCTGCCGCTGGAAGGATGAGGTTATCTGTCGATGAAGGTATTATGGCTGTGTAACGTGATGATGCCCATGATTGCGGAGCAGCTGGGCCTGGAGGCGTCCAATAAAGAAGGATGGCTTTCCGGCCTTGCAAGTGCAATGCTGGAGAAGGGACACGAAAATGAAATTGAGTTGGCCGTTGCTTTTCCGGGGCCGGATAAGCTGTTTGCGCCGGATAAGTCATTTTGTATGCGTACGCTTACGGTACGGGGCAGAGAGCTGAAGTGTTTCGGCTTTCGGGAGGATGTGACCAGGCCGGAGATTTATGATAAGGGGTTAGAAGAAAGACTGAACTGGATAATTGATTTCTGGAAGCCGGATATGGTACACTGTTTCGGAACCGAATACCCTCATACACTGGCCATGTGCAGAGTCTTTCCTGATAAAAGCAGGCTGCTTATCAGCCTTCAGGGACTGTGCGCCGTGTATGCGGAATGCTATTTTGCCGATCTTCCGGAAAAGGTGATCCGCTCCGTTACCTTGCGGGACTTTTTGAAGAAGGACAGTCTTCGCGAGCAGCAGCGGAAATTTGCGATGCGGGGAGAAATGGAGATCGAGGCGGTAAAGCTGGCGGGAAATATTGCAGGCAGGACGGCCTGGGATCATTTTTATACAAAGAAGTGGAATCCCGATGCCGGATATTTTGTCATGAATGAAACGCTGCGGGAGAGCTTTTACGGGGCGGTCTGGGATCGGAAACGCTGCATTCCTCATTCTATTTTTTTAAGTCAGGGAGATTATCCCATCAAGGGTTTCCACTATATGCTGAAGGCGTTGCCGAAGATTTTGGAAATATATCCAGATACAAAGGTTTATGTGGCAGGAAACAGTATTATAAATTACAGGACGGTAAAACAAAAGCTGAAAATATCCGCCTATGGCAGGTATTTGAGAAGACTGATCCGGGAGAATGGGCTGCAGGAGGCTGTGGTCATGCTGGGAAGGCTGGAAGAAAGACAGATGCTGGAGAGATACTTAAAGAGTCATCTGTTTGTCTGTTGTTCTTCCATAGAGAATTCCCCCAATTCACTGGGGGAGGCCATGCTGCTGGGAATGCCCTGCGTCAGTGCGGATGTGGGGGGGATCCCCAGTATTTTTACAGGCGGAGAAGACGGCATTGTGTATGAAGGATTTCAAATAGGATTAAATAACAAGAGTAATTTAGAGGGCGTTTCTGAAATGCTTGCAAAATCGGTGCTTGAGATTTGGCAAAATGAAATTAGAATGGAAAATTATGGAAAAAATGCAAGAAAACATGCAGAAAAAACCCATGATCCGGCGCAAAACTATAGAATAATGACTGAAATTTATGCAGAGATTACCGGACAGAAAAATTCTGCCTTCTGATGAAACCTTGCCCGGTGGATTTCGTCTTATCTTATAAGGAAACGAGTAAAGCTATGAGTACAACGGTTACTGAAAAATTTTTCTTCGTGTTTGTATCGAATTATCTGAATCATCATCAGATACCCTTTTGCAATGCCATGTATGAGCTTTGCGGAGGCAGCTTTGTGTTTGTGCAGACAGAGCCGGTGGAAGAGGAAAGGCTGCGGATGGGGTGGTCAGGAGATATAAGGCAGCCGTATCTTAAGCTGTATTATGAGGAAGCGGAGGAATGTAAAAGACTGATTCTACAGGCACAGATCGTGATGTTTGGCGGGTGCGACGAGGAAGCTTATATTGAAAGCAGGATGAAGGCAAGGCTGCCGGTCATCCGCTATAGCGAGCGCCTGTATAAAACGGGGCAGTGGAAGGCGGTTTCTCCAAGGGGGCTTAAGAAAAAGTATCATGACCATACCAGATACCGTAAGGCACCGGTTATTCTTCTCTGTGCCGGGGCGTATGTGCCTTCGGACTTTTCTCTTGTGCGTGCTTATCCGAAGAAAATGTACTGCTGGGGATATTTCCCGGAAACGAAGCATTACGATGTGGACAAGCTGCTGTCAGGGAAAGGCTGGGGGGACCAGGATGAAAACAGGAGCGGCATCAGGCATAAAGTTCCATATATATTATGGGCAGCCCGCATGATTCACTGGAAGCACCCGGAGCTGGCACTGGAGACCGCGAGGCACTTAAAGTCTCAAGGCATTCCCTTTCATTTGGAGATGATCGGAGGCGGCAGCATGGAGGCTGAGATCCGGGCAATGCGGGCGGAATACGGTCTGGAAGAAGAGGTGAGCCTTCCCGGTTTTTTAACACCGCCGCAGGTGCGGGAACATATGGAAAAGGCGGATATTTTTTTGTTTACCAGCGACAGGCAGGAGGGCTGGGGAGCGGTTGCCAATGAGGCTATGAACAGTGGCTGTGCAGTGCTGGCGGATCATATGATCGGGGCGGTGCCCTTTCTGATCAAAGACGGGGAAAACGGTCTTATTTATCGGGACGGAGACAAGCTGGAGTTATGCAGCCTTGCGGAAAAATTAACGAGGAACGGAGAGCTTTGTTCCCGATTGGGGAAAAATGCCTACGGAACCATTACGGAGGTCTGGAATGCGGAGTGGGCGGCAGCCGCCCTCATGGAACTTTGCGGGAAGCTGGGGCTGGAAGCGGCGCAAGGCGTCACAAAGAACGTCCGGCAGGGGAGGGCCTCCGGCAAGGCAGTGCCGGATAGCTCCGCAGAGGTCCAAGGCAGATCATATCCGACACCCTGCGCCCCTGCAAAGGTAATTTCGGAGCGGAGGATGTACGGCCTGCTGAAAAAGGAGAAAAGACAATGATCAGTGTCATTGTGCCTGTATATAACACAAGGGAATATTTGGAGCGCTGCGTGGACTCGCTGTTGAAGCAGACTTATCCGGAGCTGGAGATTATTTTGGTGGATGACGGTTCCACGGACGGAAGCGGAGAACTATGCGACCGATTTGCTGCCGAAAGCCGTCAGATCCGTGTTTTTCATAAGGAGAACGGTGGATCTTCATCGGCTCGAAATCTGGGAATCGAAAATGCGGGAGGGGATTACATCGGTTTTGTGGACAGCGATGACTATGTGGACGCGGATATGTACGAAAGACTTTATGCCGGAATTCGAAAATATAAAGTCAAAATCGCTCAGATTGGCAGAAACGAAATCGGTCCCAATGGCAGTCCGCTGCCGGATATTTGTATTCCGCCGGAACAGGAAGAATGTATTGAGCCGGAAGCATTTATGAAGGAGCTTTTAATGCACAGGGGGGACTGCTCCTTTTGTACAAAGCTGATCAGCCGGGAGTTGTTTTTTTCGGGAAGGTTCGGCGGCGAAACAAAAGAGCAGGGGAAGCATCCAGAGAGTGAGCCGGAGGAAGGCCCTGAAAGGTTGTTTCCTGTGGGGGTGTTGAACGAGGACTTTCATTTACTGATCCAGATGCTGAAGGATACGGGGCCTATAGTATCTCTGCCAGGGTATGCTTATCATGTGGTTTACAGGCTGGGAAGCAATTCCAGAAAGGAAAGCCGGGAAAATTTTTCCAGGGTGTATGCCGATAATGTAGATAACGCGGAGCTGGCGGCGGAAATCGTGGCAAAGGATTATCCGCATTTAGAGGCTGCAGCTTTTCGTTTTGGTGTTTTTCAGAGGCTGGATTACATGCTGCATATTCCTGTGGCACAGATGAACAGGGAAAATAAGATGTACCGGGAAATCAGGAGTTATCTTAGGAAAAACTGGATCAAATCCATGAAAAATTCTTTGTTGACAAGAAAAAACAAGGTTTATCATACGCTTTTTGCACTGGCGCCCCGTATGGTAAGGAGGCTGCATAGGAGAATAAGAGGGTTGGCAAAAACTACCGTGTAAAAAAAGCAGTAGTTATGTTATTGTTTTATTGCAACTTGATGTTTGCCCGGTGTGCATTAACGGCTCAGGACAGGAGATGTCGGAAAAAATGATGAAAGAACAAAGGCTGAAACGAAAAAAGTACATAGGGGGAATGCTGGCGGCAATTCTGTTTTTGACAGGAGTATTTACACCGTCAATCCCTGCTCGCGCGGAAGGAAGCCGGTATTCGGCGGACATGGATGCGGAAACGGCACTTTTCATCGACGAGGCCGGGGCGGCATTGCAGGAAATTGCGGCGGAACGGGAGATTATGGCGCTGGTATATTTGGCCGATGAATATCCGGTACGTACGGAGCCTTCCTTGGACAGTGCGGCGGCAGTCACGGTACTCAGCGGGCAGATGGTGAATATTCTGGACGTATACGTGGACCAGGACCTTCAGGTCTGGGAGTATGTGGAGCTGGAATACGGCGGGGTGACCTATAACGGTTATGTACCAAGAGTAAATCTTGCAGTTTCCGATGCCCGTTTTCTCCAGTGGGAGGAAACCTACGGGATGAATGGAGCAGGTAATGTATACACGGTGGACGAGGGAGCGGGGTATCCGGACATAGAAATATTTCCGGAAAGTTATCATCAGGCTCTTTTGGCTCTGAAAGAACAGCACCCTTCCTGGACGTTTGTGAAGATGAATACCACCTTAAACTGGGATGAGGTGATTTATGCTCAGATGCAGGGAGGAAAGAGCCTGGCACATAAAAGCCTTCCCGACTGGGCGAAGGACGGTTTGTATGATACCGGAAACTGGTATTACGCCACGGAAGCGGCAGTTAAAGTTTATATGGATCCCCGTAACAGTCTGACGGAAAATGCCATTTTCCAGTTCGAACAGTTGACCTATAACGAGCAATATCACACGCTGGAGGCCATGCAGGCATTTTTGAACAATACCTTCATGAATGACAGTAAGCCGGCTCCCGGACAGGATACCATGACCTTTGCGGAAATGTTCTGGTATATCGGCAAGGAAGAAATCAGAAAGGTCAGCCCCTTTCACCTGGCGGCGAGGGTGCTTCAGGAGCAGGGGCAGGGTAATTCTCCGCTGATTTCAGGGACTTATCCCGGCTATGAAGGCTATTACAATTATTTTAATATTGGAGCAAGCGGACAGACCAACGAAGAAGTTTACAGAAGCGGTCTGCAGTATGCCATGGATCACGGATGGAAGGGGTCGTACCTTTCGGTTCTGGGCGGGGCGGATTTCATTTCTGCCAACTATATTAAAAAAGGACAGGATACGCTGTACCTGCAGAAATTTAATGTGAATCCCAATGGCAGTTATCCTGTACACACTCATCAATATATGCAGAATATTTCCGCCCCTAAATCCGAAGCGCTTAGTATGAAGAAACTTTACGCCGGAGCAAATTCCCTGGACAGCACCTTTGTGTTTAAGATTCCGGTATATGAAAACATGCCGTCAAGTCCCTGTGCTGCGCCCGGAACGGAAGGACCGGTGGAAGAAAGCCTTGAGATTGTACTTGAACTGCCGGAGGGCTATGCGGACCCGGTGATCTGGCTGGATGGGGTGGCTTATACTGGAACCATGGGTGATAGGACGGTTACCTTAACGGCGGCGGATAAAAATGCGCAGAGTGCGGTGGCTTATAAATATAATGAATCCGGCGTGCCTGCGGGGATGTATGTGTGGAGCCTAAAATATGATAACGGGCGCTATGCTGCTCAGGCGGAGCCGGAACTGGAGGATCTGTTGACTTATCACGGTTTTTCCATCCGTATAACGGGGAAATCGGGAATCCGCTTTAAAACCGGAATATCCGTAGATCTGCGAAACAGACTCAGCTCTGCCGGGGTAAATGATTTCAGGCTTTTGGAATATGGAACCCTGGTAATGAATGATGCCAACCGGGAAACATATCCCATGGTGAAAGGCGGAGCCAAGGTACAGAGCGGAATGGCTTACGGTGCTGACGGAAACGGCGGAATTACGGACGTGGTGTATGAGACGGTGGAGGGCAGATACCGTTATACATCGGTGCTGGTGGGCATGCCTGCCTCGCAGTACAAGACAGCGTTTGCTTTTCGTGGATATATAATCCTGGAAAGATACGGTAAGGAGATTACTCTTTACGGTCCTCCCGTGGCAAGAAGCATATACGCCCTGGCAGAGCAGCTGCTGGAGCGGGGAAGCTATGAGCCGGGGAGCGAGGCGTATGAATTCCTTACAAATCTGATAAAGGATGGCGACGGTATTCAGATGGAGCCTTAATTCATGGAGGTTATTGTGAAGAAAAGTTATATGAAAACGGATAAAAATAGAAAAGGACAAATAAAGGGCATGGCGGCAGGAATGGGTGCTGCCCTGTGTATGCTTTTGACGGGCTGCGGGGACGGCAGTAAAGTAGAGGTCAGCAGCCTGGATCCTCAGCCGATTGAAAGCCCTGCTGCGGAGGGACATACCACCATAGAGGGGCAGGCGCCTGCGGCTGGGGCAGAGCCGGAACCTGCCGGGGAGATCCGGCTGCTCTGCAGTACGGGAATGCCAGGGGAGGAAGAAGACCGGATAACCGAAGCGGTGACGGAGCTGTATCGAAACATGGAGGTGGAAGAATATCTGGGAGAATGTATCCATATCGTAAACAGTGAGAGCTGGTATGAGACGGTGGCAGCCAATATGATTGAGGGAGCCAGGTCCTACACGCTGCAGCAGGGGGATGAAATTCTTTTTTCCGTACAGATCGGATACAATATAGATGGCAGACTTTATTCTAACATATGGTATTTTAAGGAAGGTGAGACGATATTACTGAAGCAGGAAGGAAGCGTAGTGCAGCTGATTCTGGCAGGGGTAAAGGAGGGTGTCTATGACGGCAGCTTTGAAAAATGTACCATAGACAGTGCCACCGGCGAGATACAAAGAGAACAGGGAACTTATTCTGAAGGGCATTTGACGGGAGAATATTTGGTCATGGTGAAAGCGGGAAGCGGGGAAGGAGATGCTTACGACCTTTGGAATATGCGGGAGAATTTTGCTTATGAGACTACGGTGACGCAGTATGATGATCAGGGAAACCGGGTAGAGCCAACGCCGGAGCCCACCTCAACACCGGAGTCCACATCAACGCCAAAGCCCGCAGCCACTCCAAAGCCTGCGGCCACACCGAAGCCCGCAGCCACTCCAAAGCCTGCGGCCACACCTGAACCCACGCCGGCGCCTCCGGCGGCTACGCCTGCTCCGCCGCCTCCTATAGTCACGGCAGCACCGGAGCCGACCCCTCCGCCCCCGGTGGTTACGGCAGCACCGGAACCGACTCCTGTAGTTACGGCGGCACCGGAGCCGACCCCTCCGCCTCCGGTGGTTACGGCAGCACCGGAACCGACTCCTGAGCCGGCTCCGCCTGGATCGGGGGATGTAGATATTGAGTGGTCGGATGACATTATGTAAAATGAAGTCCGGCCAAGCAGATCAGCCGACGGTAAACAACACACGATGTTGACTTTAACGGCCCTATGGGGTATGATAGTCATGCTGTAGCAGATTGATTTCATAACAGGTGATATGAAACGGCTGTAATGTCGGAAATTGCATCGGAAAATAGGAGAGTAATCTCGTGAGTGACAAAAAAAACAGTTTTTTAAAGATACCGTTTAACAGAATTTTAGCTTTGGCCGTAATGGATGTGGTGAGCATTTTTGTGGCGAGCTTTGCGGCGCTGTTAATTCGTTTTGAATTCAGCTTTAGTGCCATAGATCGCATTTATATTGAGAGATATGAACGAATTTTATTTCCAAGTATCCTGCTGACGCTGTTGTTTTATTTTATTTGGCGGTTATACAAGAGCGTATGGCGTTATGCCAGTGCCAATGAGCTGATTAATATTTTTGCTGCGGTTTCCTGTTCCATAGTGGCGTGGTATCTTTACTGTACTTTTACGCAAAATGACATGCCAAGGAGCTTTTATGTTCTTTCCTGGTTTCTGCTGATCGGAATGACCGGCTGTGTACGGTTCGGTTATCGCATTTTGCGGGTTTTTCAGAATAAACGCCGCAGTATTACAGAGAAAAAAACGAGCATCAATGTAATGGTGATCGGTGCGGGAGCCGCCGGAAACATGATATTGAAGGAAATAGAGAACAGTCAATATCTGAATATGTATGTAAAGTGTGTTATTGACGATAATTCCGGCTGTCATGGAAAGTTTATGCGTGGTGTTCCCGTGGTGGGCGGAAGGGACAAGATTCTGGACGCTGTACAGCATTACAGCATCGACGAAATCATTTTTGCCATTCCGTCTGCCGCAGCGCAGATGAAAAAGGAAATACTGGACATTTGTAAGGAATCCGGCTGTAAGCTGAGAAGCCTGCCGGGTATGTATCAGCTGGTGAACGGGGAAGTTTCTGTTTCCAAGCTTAAGGAAGTTGAGGTAGAAGATCTGCTGGGCAGAGAGCCCATACAAATCAATACGGAACAAGTCCTTGGTCTTTTAAGCGGCAAGGTGGTACTGGTTACGGGGGGCGGCGGCTCCATCGGAAGCGAGCTTTGCAGACAGATTGCGTCCCACAGTCCCAAGCAGCTAATTATTGTGGACATTTATGAAAACAATGCTTATGAGATTCAGCAGGAGCTGCTGCGCAGTTACCCCAACCTGAATCTAATTGTTTTGATTGCCTCTGTCCGCAACACAAATCGTATAAATAATATTTTCAGCACCTATCGCCCGGATATAGTTTATCATGCGGCGGCGCATAAGCATGTGCCCCTGATGGAGGTCAGCCCCAATGAGGCCGTCAAAAATAACGTAATGGGCACATTTAAGACTGCACGGGCAGCAATTCGGTACGGCACAAAAAAATTCGTCATGATTTCTACGGATAAAGCCGTTAATCCCACAAATGTTATGGGGGCTACAAAACGTATTTGTGAGATGGTGGTGCAAATGATGAACCGAAAGTCTGATACAAAATTTGTGGCGGTTCGGTTTGGAAACGTGCTGGGCAGCAACGGGAGTGTGATCCCCCTGTTTAAAAAGCAGATTGCGGAGGGAGGCCCCGTCACCGTGACCCATCCGGATATTATCCGCTATTTTATGACCATTCCGGAGGCGGTTTCGCTGGTGCTGCAGGCAGGTGCTTACGCAGGCGGCGGTGAAATTTTTGTATTGGATATGGGAGAGCCGGTAAAAATTGTGGATCTTGCCACCAATCTGATTAAGCTTTCCGGCTACAGGCCCGGAGAGGATATAGAGATTCGATTTACCGGTCTTCGTCCCGGAGAAAAGATGTATGAAGAGCTGTTGATGAGCGAAGAGGGGCTGCGAAAAACGGCAAACAGCATGATCTTTATCGGAAATCCAATCGAGTTTGACGAGGAAAAATTTGAGGGCCAGCTGGAGAGGCTGATTTCGGCAGCAGAATCAGAAGATGAGGACATCAGAAAGCAGATCCGGGAAATAGTACCTACCTATCAGCCGGAGTCCCCTGACGCATGATGAAATCACAATAGTTTAACGTAAATAAAAACCCGACATAAAAATATGAATTTTTTCAACGAAGGGTTGACAGGAGGGATTAAAAATCAATATAATATAAAAAAATGATCAGGAGTGGAGAAAATTGTTAAGCCAAAGAGAAATCGACATGCTCAATATTTTGTGGCAGGCCAAGAAGCCGATGACCTGTAGCGATATTGTGGCTGAGAAGAGAGAATTGACACAAAACACAGGAACGGCTGTTATAAGAAGGCTTCTGGCGGATGGCCTGATTGAGATTCACGGAACCGCCTACTGCGGCAGGGTGCTGGGCAGGACGTATATCCCCACTCAGAAATCCAAAGAGGTGATTCTGCAGGATTTCGTGGAGCAGTATAGGGGCTTTAAGGATGTGATTTCTGTCAACGAATTAGTGGAAAAATTGGAAAATCTTTAAAATCAGGGCATCCGCTGGGAAAGGGTGCTTTTTCTTTTTTTTGCATTTTGGTACGCGATAGTGATATAATAAACATATCAACCTTGCAGGGTACAGGAGGAAACAGATGAAGACAGATTATTCAGAAATAAGTTTTAAGCAGGACGGCAGGTTAAAGCTGCTCATTATTGTGGGAACTCGTCCGGAAATCATAAGGTTAAGCCAGATTATCAACAAGGCCCGGCAGTATTTTGACTGCATTTTGGCACATACAGGTCAGAATTATGATTATACCCTGAACGGGATCTTTTTCCGGGATCTGAAGCTGGAGGATCCGGAGGTATACTTGGACGCGGTAGGAGAAGATCTGGGTGAAACAGTGGGAAATATTATCAATGCTTCTTATAAACTGATGAAGCAGATAGAGCCGGACGCCCTGCTGATCCTTGGAGATACAAATTCCTGCCTGTCAGCCATTTCGGCCAAACGCCTTCACATTCCTATTTTCCATATGGAGGCAGGAAACCGCTGTAAGGATGAATGTCTGCCGGAAGAGACTAACAGGAGGATTGTTGACATTATTTCGGATGTCAATCTGGCGTACAGCGAACATGCCAGGCGCTATCTTGCGGAATGCGGCCTGCCCAGGGAGCGCACCTATGTGACGGGCAGCCCCATGGCAGAGGTGTTGCACCGGAATCTGGCGGAAATCGAAAGCTCCGATATTTTGCAAAGGCTGAAGCTGGAACCGGGAAAATATATATTACTGTCAGCGCACAGGGAGGAAAATATTGACACGGATCAAAACTTTAACTCCTTGTTTACGGCCATTAACAGGCTGGCACAAAAGTATGACATGCCTATTTTATACTCCTGCCATCCCCGCAGCAGAAACAAACTGGAAAAGTCCGGTTTTCAGATGGATCCGCATGTGATTCGCCATGATCCTCTGGGCTTTCATGATTATAATCACCTGCAGATGAATGCGTTTGCAGTGGTTTCGGACTCCGGCACCCTGCCGGAAGAAAGCGCTTTTTTTGCTTCTGCAGGGCATCCTTTTCCTGCAGTGTGCATCAGGACCAGTACCGAGCGGCCGGAGGCGTTGGACAAGGCATGCTTTGTGCTGGCAGGTATCGACGAGCGTTCTCTGCTGCAGGCAGTGGAGGTGGCCGTGGAGCTGAACCGATCGGGAAATCACGGTACGCCCGTTCCGGATTATGCGGAAGAAAATGTCAGTACAAAAATAATTAAGATAATACAAAGTTACACGGCTGTTGTGGACAAGATGGTCTGGAGAAAGAAATAAAGCGTTTGTTAACAGGATTATCGCCATTTTTCTTGACTTATTTGTCATTAATGATATAATATTGCCTATATTATAAGGAGGTATGCTAATGGCACAGTTAAATCCCAGAGAGTTAGATGTTTTAAATATTCTGTGGAAGTCAGATCAAGCGATGACTTCTACTGATATTGTGAATGAGATGAGGGGGCTGACACAAAGTACAGTAATTGCTGTTCTTAGAAAGCTTCTGAAGGATGGCCTTGTAGAGGTTGACGGCGTTACTCACAGCGGCAAGGTATTGAGCAGGACTTACCGCCCTACCGACGCGTCCAGAGATATTATCATGGATAATTTTGCCTCTGATTACGCCAATTTTAAGGATGTGATTGCGCAGTCCGATATTTGTGCAGCAATCCTGCATGTTGAAGATCGGCCTGACCGGCTCAAAGCTGAAATCAAGAAGTTAAAGGCGGTTATTTCGGATTGGGAGAAGAAATTAAAATCATAAGAGGAAAAGTACTTTGATTTACTCGTTTTCAACTGTATTGATGACTATTTTGACAAGTAATCTTCTGATCGCGGTGATAGTACTTTGTTTTCGTGATCGGAAGATTATGTTGTCAATAGGCTATAAGCTGGTGCTTCTGTTTTTGGGGCTGACCACAATACGTTTTCTGTTTCCCGTAGAGCTGCCCTTTACAAGAAATATGAATTTCTTTGGCCTGTTGGCAGAGATTGTGGTTGCTTTAAGGCATCCATATATTTCATGGAAATTTGTAGAGATTTCTATTGTGGTTCTGCTGGGGGTTGTTTGGCTTTGGGGGACGGTGCGTCAGCTTCGAAGCCTGCATGACCGAAAAGAAAAGTTCCGGCATTTTGTGACCAGATACGGAATCAACGTAAGTAATCAGGAGCCATACCGGACCATAATGGAAGAAATCTGCGGCGGGCGTAAGAATCCCCTGTGGGTGGTCATTGTGCCCTATTACGGAACACCCATGCAGTATGGGACCTTCCAGCCTTATATTGTTCTTCCTAAGACGTTAATGCTGTCAAGTGAAGAGCTGTACTGTGTGCTACGCCATGAGACGGCCCATTACTTTCAACATGATGCCCTGATTAAGGACATCATTGCTGTTTTGTGCGCCGTTTACTGGTGGAATCCGCTGTGTAAAATTCTGCAGAATAAGGCCGATATGCTGTTGGAGATGCGCGTGGACGACAAGCTGGTCTGCGGGGATGAGAAGGCCAGAGAGCAATATTGCAGTACGCTGGATGAGATCAGCGCCAAGCTTCAGGGAATTCCGTCTATACCGGGATCGGTTTCAGCCATTTCCATGGCCGCACCTTTGGGAGATGATCTGAAATATCGGCAGGCCATGATGCGGCGAAAAAGGAAGAAATCCCAAAGCCTTTTGTTTAGTGGGATGGCTGGGCTTGTAGCCGCTGTATACATAGGCTCCTATTGTTTTATCCTGGAGCCGGTCAGCAAGTTGTCCAATGGTATAGATGGCACGATTGCTGATGAAAAAATTTATGCTGTTCTTCGAGAAGATGGCAGCTATGACATCTATATTGATGATTTCTACAACGAGGGTATACTGCAAGAAGGCCAGTTTATAGAAAATGTGGAGGATCTGGAATTCTACATGGGAATCTCAATCAGAAGTGAATAAAGGATAAAAAACAAAATAAAGGTTAAGATTAAAATAAAGGCGATTTCAGTTTTTGGAAATCGCCTTTTAAACGTGTTGAGTTATCGAATCAATCAAATATAAGATCAGTTTATAATATCGCAGACATAAATCCATTCTCCGGCCCAGCAGTTTTTGGACATGTTATAAAGGCGCTTATATATTTTGCCGTCCATAGCAGCATATTTCCATGTAAGAACGTCCGACATGGGCATAATTCCCTGATCTTGGGCAACTGCCGCCTGAGCGGGGAATTCAGCAGCCGGGCTGCACAGAACTGCAAGGGACATACAAGCCGCAAGGCCAAATGTCGCTAATCTGTTTTTTGTTTTTCTTGTCATAATGTTTGTAAACCTCCTTTGTTCATTCAAACTATATCAATATCATAATTATAGCATACAAACATCATAAGTCAACAGTAAATTTTGCCAATTAATCATTTTTGGTCCGATTTTTGGCAAAATGATCCTTTAGCTTTTGGACCAGGTTGACCCCATGCTCCATCCGAAAGCGGTAGATTAATATAGGCATGAAAAGCAGGATCATAACAACAAAGAAACAGATTACTGCATCGGCGATGATGCCTGGCCTTAACTCGGCGAGGCGCTGTTGGATCACTTCAGCGGCCTGACCGGGGTATTCCCCTGCCTCTATGCTTTTGAGTTTGTAAATTGCAGGCAGGGCAGCGCAGAGAAAAGCCACTGAAAAGTCGTTGAATAAGGTGTTCAAAATTGTTCTTCGATATTGGCGGATTTGTTTTTTTAATAGAAAGGATGTCTTTTTAGCCATGTTTCGTACCCTTCCTTTCTTAAATAAAATTATGTAAAATTTGTGGGCAATTTTGCCTCATTGCATTATGTTTCGAAATTAATATGCGAAGATTGTAAGTATGTAATGCTGATATAAATTATATGATGATATTATAACATATGCAATTCTGATTATCAACAAAAAACATAATACAAAATTTTATATTTTAAATGCCAAAAACATTCTAGTTTCTACATCCCTGCAGGATTTAATCCTGTCACTGACTCCAATATAATAGACAATGAAGTATGTCTGTTGGGAAGGAGTTATTTATGACTGGTGAAATACATACCAAAAAGCATATGCCCCGGTATTTGCCTTTCACGTTTCCTCTGCTCCGTGATGTGCCAGAAGGATGTGAATATAAAAGAAAAGGCAATGTAAAACGGGACTTGCAACGAACAGGAAAATGATTTAGAGTGAGCTCTACAGAAAAAATTAAGGATAAATCAGGTATTATTTTCCTTGTAACAAAAGGGGATTCCTGTTAAACTATAGAACAGGATAAAATATGTGAGCTGCGGCTTTCGGGCTGTGGAAGGGCAGGAGGATCTAAATGGAGGAATTGGCAATATTTGGCGGCACCCCTGTGAGGGAAAAGCCGATTTATTACGGAAGGCAGTGTATTGAGCAGGATGATATAGATGCGGTAGCGGAGGTATTAAAGAGTGATCTGATTACATGCGGCCCCAAGGTTCAGGAGCTGGAACAGGAGCTTTGCAAGCTCACCGGAGCCAGGTATGCGGTGGTGGTGGCCAACGGCACGGCGGCCCTTCATCTGGCGGCTTTGGCCGCCGGCTTTAAAGAGGGAGACGAGGTGATTGTCAGCTCCATTACTTTTGCGGCTTCTGCCAACTGTGTGCTTTACTGTGGAGCGAAGCCTGTATTTGCGGACATCAGACCGGATACCTATAATATTGATCCGGAATCCGTGGAAAAACTGATTACTCCGCGAACAAAGGGAATTGTGGCGGTTGATTTTACGGGACAGTCGGTAGAGCATGACGCCCTCCGTGCGATCTGTGAAAAGTATGGCCTGCTTTTGATTGAGGATGCAGCTCACGCCATCGGTACAAAATATAAAGGGAAGCCAATAGGCGGCATTGCGGATATGACCTGCTTCAGCTTTCATCCGGTGAAGACCGTTACGGCAGGGGAGGGTGGAGCCATCACCACGAACGATGAAGGTCTGTACCGAAAACTGATGCGGGTACGCACCCACGGTATTACCAGGAATCAGGATGAGATGGTGCATCCTACGGATGCAGCCTGGTATAATGAGCAGGTGGAGCTGGGGTATAACTATCGCATGACGGATTTTCAGGCGGCTTTGCTGCTGAATCAGATAAAGAAGCTGCCGGCCTTTTCTGCCCGTAGGAAAGAAATTGTGAAGATGTATGACAGGGCTTTTGAAGATATGCCGGAGATCCTTATTCAGCGGGAAATACCGGAATCGGATACCACAAGGCATTTGTATATTATCAGGCTGGAGCTGAGCAGACTGAGGTGCGACAGAAGGCAGTTCTTTGATGCGCTTTATGCTGAAAATACTTGTCCACAAGTGCATTATCTCCCGGTTTACTGGCACTCCTATTACGAGAAGCTGGGATATGAGAGAGGCCTGTGTCCCAATGCGGAGAAGTATTACCAGGAAGTGATGAGTATTCCCCTTTACTATTCCCTGACAGACGAGGATGCAGCGGATGTCATCCGGGCAGTCAGGAAGGTAACGGCGTATTACAGTCAGAGTGAAGAAAAGTGAACCGACTGCACAGGAAAGCAGAGTGGCGGAAGGTGAAGAAAGCACATTAAAGTGAGGTTGGAAGCCGGATGGACAGGATTGCTGTTTTGATTCCCTGTTATAATGAGGAACAAACCATAGAAAAGGTGGTAGCCGATGTGCGGCGGGAGCTTCCGGAGGCAGCGGTGTACGTCTATGACAATAATTCCACGGACAGAACGGCGGAGCTTGCCGGGGCAGCCGGTGCGGTGGTCAGGTATGAGTATGCCCAGGGGAAGGGTAATGTGATTCGCAGGATGTTCAGGGAGATCGAAGCCGAGTGTTATCTGCTGTTGGACGGGGACGATACTTATCCCGTGGACTGTGCCCGGAAGATGACACAGAGGGTGCTTGAGAAAAATGTGGATATGGTGGTGGGAGACAGGCTTTCTTCCACTTATTTTACAGAAAATAAACGCCCATTCCACAATTTCGGTAACAGCCTGATGCGCTTTGGCATTAACAGGCTGTTCCACGCGGACATAAAGGACATTATGACAGGCTACCGGGCCTTCAGCTATGAGTTTGTGAAAACATTTCCCGTCATTTCCAAGGGCTTTGAGATTGAGACGGAAATGACCATTCACGCGGTAAATTATCATCTGCAGGTGGAGAATGTGGTGGTTGAGTATCGGGACAGGCCGAAGGGAAGTGTCTCAAAGCTGAATACCTACAGCGACGGGCTGAAGGTGATTCGTAAGATGGTGCAGCTCTATAAGAATTATAAGCCTCTTCCGTTTTTCGGCGCCATCTGCCTGCTGTTGATTCTGACGGCATTGATCCTGATGGTTCCGATTATCGGTGAATATTTTGATACGGGACTGGTGCCCAGATTCCCTACGCTGATTGTCTGCGGCTTTTTAACTTTGGCCGGGATACAATCCTTTTTTGCGGGAATGATTCTGGATGTGCTGGCGGCGAAGGATCGCAGGGACTTTGAATACAGGCTGAACAGGGTCAGCACAAAACGGAATCATGGTGATTAGTGTAAAAAATAAATTTTTCACACGCAAATTTGTGCCTGCGGCCCAAATTCGCCGGATTACGGAAAGGCATGGTTATTAGTATGCTGGAATACAAAGACTGCAGTGTGGGTATTTACCTGCGGCTTATGAATAAAAATGATACGGATTTGATTGTTGCCTGGCGCAACAGTGAGCCGGTGCGGCGGAATTTTATCTATCAGGCCCCCTTTACCAGAGCGGGCCATGAAAATTGGATAAAAACCATGATAGAGACGGGAAAAGTAGTACAGATGATTATTTGTGATCTGATTACGGACAAGCCTTTAGGTTCTGTTTATATCAGAGATATTGACAGGCAGCATGGTAAGGCAGAATACGGTATCTTTATCGGCGCGCCGGAAGGAAGGGGCCGAGGGGTGGGAACAGCGGCGGCAAAGCTCATGCTGCGGTATTGCTTTGAAGAGGAAGGATTGCACCGGGTTTATCTGCGAGTGTTTCCTGAAAATCAGCAGGCCGTCCGAAGTTATGAGAAGGCCGGTTTCCTGCGGGAAGGACTGTTGAAGGAGGATGTCTGTATAGACGGAAGGTATCGGGATATTTTGTGGATGGCCAAGTTGGCGGATCAGAGGGTTTAAAGGCTGAAAGAAATACATTTTCAACCTTTCGGATTTGAGCGTCCGCTAATGCGGACAGATGGGAGCAAGGATGAAAAAGGTTAGTTTTGTGATTCCCTGTTACCGTTCGGAGCATACGCTCCCTCATGTGGTGGCAGAGATCAGGGAAAAGATGGAAAGCCTTAAAGGATACGAGTATGATATTTTTCTGGTGAATGATTGTTCGCCGGATGATACTTTCGGAACCATAAGAAGGCTGTGCAGTGAAAACAAAAATATAAGAGGAATTGATTTTTCAAAAAATTTTGGTCAGCATTCCGCGCTTATGGCAGGATTGAGATATTCAGACGGGGATTATGTAGTCTGCCTGGATGATGATGGACAAACCCCTGCAGATGAGGTGGACCTGCTTTTGGAAAAGCTGGAGGAAGGGTATGATGCAGTTTATGCAAAGTATGAACATAAACGGCATTCTGCTTTCCGCAACCTGGGGAGCAGGGTGAATGAGCTGATGGCCAGAACCATGCTGGGAAAGCCTGCGAAGCTGTATGTTTCCAGTTATTTTGCGGTAAAGCGGTTCGTGGTGGACGACATGGTGCGGTATGAAAACTCCTATCCCTATGTGATCGGTCTTGTGCTGCGGGTTACAAAGAATATAACCAATGTGGTGGTACAGCACAGGGAGCGGGAGGAAGGATCTTCCGGCTATACGCTGAAAAAGCTGGTAGGACTTTGGTTTAACGGCTTTACGGCGTTTTCCGTAAAGCCCTTGAGGATTGCTACGGCGGTGGGCGCCCTCAGCGCCATGGCAGGCTTTGTGTACGGTGTGTATACCATTGTGAAACGGCTGCTGAATCCGGATGTACCGGTGGGGTTCAGCTCTACCATGGCGGCCATTGTGTTTTTCGGCGGAATGATTATGCTGATGCTGGGGCTCATCGGCGAGTATATCGGCCGCATTTATATCAGCTTAAATAATTCGCCTCAATATGTGATACGGGAGAAGATTAACTTTGATAAAGAAGTTTAAGCCCTGGTGGCAGCAGGATAAAAGATACAGGACTTTAACCCAGGCATTGCTGCTGGCATTGCTGCCCGTAGTATGCTGCTTTGTCCGCTGTGCGATGGACGGTGAGACCATCAGTGGTGTCTGGCTGCCGGCCAGCCGGTGGAACGACGAGCTTTTTTATTACAAGCAGGTGGAGGGAATTCTGGAATACGGGTATCCTCAGGGATATTTCGGCTTTAATGAGAGCCATGCCCTGAATTTGTCTTTTGCGGCCTGGAGCCCGGTTTTAGTGTTTCCCTGGGTGCTTTGGGGTCGAATATTCGGGTGGGATTTGTGGTCGCCCATTGTCTGTAATATTGTTTTAACATCTTTGGTCTGTTTTCTGTTTGTCTGTCTGGTGAAGCCCACTTGGAAGCAGCTTGGCGTATTGGCGCTGCTGTTTTCCCTCTTTACTCCATTTACAAGGTATACCCTTTCCGGCATGGCAGAGGTCATCTGCTTTTGTATGCTGATTCTGTTTTATGGCCTGGCGGTAAATTATTTAAACAGGAGTAAGACCTACAAGCTGGTGCTGCTGTTTGTCATGGGAGGGCTGATGACGCTGATGCGTCCTTACCTGCTGTTGTTTCTTCTGCTTCCTGCTTATCTGTGGTTTCGCCGGAGCGGCTGGCGCGGTGTGCTGGGCTCTGCGGCGATAATAGGATCAGCGCTGGGTCTTTATGCCTGTATTAAGCATTATCTGGGAGCGGCGTATTTTGCGCCTCTTTATTTCACGGACTGGGTGGATGCCTTTTTTGAAGAGGGCATTTTCGGAGGAATCCGTTTTTGCATGCTCAAGCTGCATGATATGGGTAAGAACTTTTGGGGGGGTATGCTCAGGGGCATTCGTACAGGACAGCCCATGGGGGCATATTTTTGCAGTTATGTGTTGATATTGTGCATTCTGGCAGGACAGAGCTTTCTGGACTGGAGAAGGCTGAAAGCTCTTGGCCGGGCGTCTGCAGACAGTGTGGTGAGGGATGAAGAGGAAGTGGCGGCAAGGCGGAAGCTGCATACGAGGCTGGTGGTACAGATACATCTGGCATTCAGCTTTATAGCCATGTTTTTTGCGCTGCTTTTGATGTATAAGCTGGAGGAAGGCAGCAGACACTTGCTGACGTTTATAACGGCCGGAATTTTTATCATTGCGCTGATGGATACGAAATATTTTAAGAAAGCGGTGCTGGTGGGCGCTGCCTTTGCTTATTTCTATTCCTATATGGCGGTAGATCCGATGTACTACGAGCTTCCGTACCGACAGGAGGATGAAGTCCGGCAGCTTACGGAGTGGGAAGAAGTTTTTGACAGCAGGCTGAAACTGGAGCGGGAGGCGGCCGTGCCGAATTTTGACAATTCCGTGATCTGGGTATTTCAGGACGAAGAACCGGACGGCACCTTCAAACAGACCAAATGGCAGTTTCTGTATGCGCTGCCGGAAGGCTTCGGGATCAGCTGCTGTATGCCGGAATATATTCTTGAAAACTTCGGCAACTTGCAGAGCAAGTATCTTGCCACAACTGCCGGAGGCAGGTTTGATGAGATGTGCAGAGCGGAAGGATACAGAGAAGTGGGAAGGGATCAGGAGCTGGTTATTTACCGACTTCGCTGACTTCGGCAATGAAGCTCATGATCTTCTGGCTTAAGCAAAAGCGGCCGTGTTCGTTGTAGTGTATGCCGTCTCGCAGCAGCACATCGGTGAGTTTTTCTTCGGCATCAGGAAAATCGTTATACAGATCCAGATAAGAGGCGCCAAGCTCGCATGCAAGATCGCAGGCGGCGGCGCTGTAATCGTACAGAGAGTTATTTTCGTTTAAAAGCTCAGTACCGTTTTGGAATTCTGTGACCTGTCCCGGCCCCATAATGACATATAGCGCATCGGGAAAGCGTTTTTGTAAATTTGTAATGGCCGTTCGCATGGCTCCGGTATAGGCCCGAATATCGCCGGGATCTGCGGTATTTTCCAGAGGCAGCCCGTTAAAATAATCATTGAGGCCAAAGTTGATTAAAAAGCAAAGCTTTTTCCCAGAGTGATCAGAGGAAGCATAGTTCAGGATGCCCTGACCGTATACGGTATCGGGGGGAGCGCTGGGCTGACCAGCCACAAATTCCGAGGTGATTTTGGGAAAACACAGTATTCCCGGCATGGATTCTGCGGCGCAGGTTCCTCCCTGGGCGCAGTTAAAGACGGAAGCGCCGGAGAAGGCGCTTATGATGCCTTCAAAGGATAAAGTGCCTGTGTCAATTCCGAGGATACTGTCCCCGATAAACACAATATCATATTTGGAAAGGTCGGGATACTGCGAGGGAGCAGAAGCCTGAGCAAGGATTCTGTTCCGGGTAGTTTCAAGCATTGCGGAGGCGTTATCTGCCGTGATTTTATAATAACCGTCGCAGAAGGTATACAGAAAGATTTTTTCAGAAACCTGGCTGTTGACAGCAAAAGAGTTCGTGTAGCTGAAGGGGTTGCAGATCAGCCAGTCTTCTCCGCCGACATAGTACATTGTGATATTATTCCTAGTGTAAAGCAGACAGGCAAGGCCTTCGTAAAGGTTTAAGGCTCTGTCCCGATCTGCTTCCTGCAGGCTGAGCCAATAATCCATGGACGGGAATGAAAAAAGGATCTCAAAGGAAGTATCAGGGTGAGAATCTGCAAAGCCAAGCCAGCCGCTCAGGGCAGCCGGATCATCAGAATCGACGGAGGAGCGCAGCAGGGAAAAAGGGTCCAAGCCTAAAAATACATGGGTAATGTCATTTTCGGAAGAAAATATATTCTTAAAGGCGGCATTCAGCTCGTCGGCGTTTTTCCAGCAATAGTCTGATTTTAGGGTGGGAATTCCTTTATTTACTGTAAATGCTTCCATGGGAAAAGCGCTGATGTCATACATGGAAAGAAAAACACTTTGATAGTCCGAAGCAGCAAGAAACTCCAAGGCATGTTTTTTCTCAATATATGCAGATAATTTTCTGTAAGCAAAGGGGCCGGCCGCCAGCAGAACCAGGCAGACTGCCAAAACAAGGAGGAATAAGCGCTTATTGATACCTTTTCTCTTTTTCATTGCGTACCTCATGCTGGTTTAGTATATAAAACGACATAAATCGCGTCATAATTATAACAGAGAAAGAAAAAACTGCCAAGGTGATTTATTTTATGCAGGTGATAAATATTTTACTCATGCACAAAAGTGTGGTACAATAATAAAATTGGTATGGGGACGGGAAGGAGACGCGATGGAAGTCGGGAGACGCATGAAAACATATATTGCGGAAAACAGGCGGCGGCTGTGCATAGCGGCGGCGTTTGGCTTCCTTCCGCTGCTTTTATGCGTCCTGTACTGCAGGGCCTGCGGGGGCAGGCTTTCGGATGTGTATCTTCCGGCTTCCTGGTGGAACGATGAGCTGTTTTATTATAAACAGGTGGAGGGCATTGTGCATGAAGGCTGCCCTCAGGGATATTTTGGTTATAATGAGAGCTGTGCCAGGGCAGGCACTTTTGGACTCTGGAATCCGCTTTTGTTTCTGCCCTGGGCGATCTGGGGATTTTTTAGCTGGAATCTGAATACGCCGGTGCTGTGCAATTTAATCTGTGTTATGGCCGGAATGGCAGTATTTGCATGGCTTGCGGCGCCGGACTGTCGTAAGGCTGCTGCCGCTGCGGTGATGGTCTCTGTATTTACCCCCTTTACCCGCTTTATTTTATCCGGTGTGGGGGAAGCATTTTTCTTACAGTTTACGTTGATTTATGCGGGCTTGTTCTGTGCTTACAGGAGAGAGAAAAAGAGCGGATACTTATGGGGA
This sequence comes from uncultured Acetatifactor sp., assembly GCA_910578815.1. GTDB lineage: Bacteria > Bacillota > Clostridia > Lachnospirales > Lachnospiraceae > Acetatifactor. Next base: position 55,900 of record CAJTSE010000010.1, on the reverse strand, counting down.
ATGTTGTGTCTTGGTACTTTTCTGACAATCATACGGCCATATTATTTTTTGCTGATCCTGTTGGCGGGTTTTTGTGCTGCCGGCAAGGGTGCCGGCTGGAAGATTAAGTCTGTGTGCGGCGCCGCCTTAGGGCTGCTGGGATATTGGCTGTTGAAATACTGGTTCAGCGCGCCGTATTCGTTTCACAGTATCGGCGGAGGGTTTTTGGATGTGCTGAGGCAGAAAGGGGCGGCAGCGGGTATGCGGGCTTTTATCGCACAGACCGGTGGTGCCGCACGGGATGTGTTTCAGCTTTTGAAGGACGCTTTCCGATTTGGACGTCAGGGTGGATGCCTGTACGGTGTGTTTGGGCTTTTGGCGGTAAGTTTTCTGGTGATGCTGTGGCGCGAGCATGGAAAGGGACGGGAAGAGGATACACGCTTGGCGGCAGGGATGGTATGCGTGTCTGCGCTGATGATGGCGGCCGTTGTGTATATGTACAATATTCATAACGGGGACAGGCATCTGCTGACTTTTATCCTTCTTGGCATTCTGTTTTTGGGAATGTATTCCCGCGGGAAGGCGGGAGCGGCACTGAAAGCGCTTTTGACAGCGGTGATGATATTTTTCTTTTTGGCAAGGCCGGGAACGGCCTACGACAGGATGGTGCCTTTCGGGGAAGAGGCGATTGAGGCAGAGATCAATAATTTGGCGGAACAGCTTGCCGGCAGGATGGAGCTGTCGGAAGGGCCTTCCTGGAACAATACAGTAATCTGGCTGTCTTATGATATGGTGGACGGCGAAGCCGTTTCGGAACAGTGGCAGCAGCTTTATGCCCTGCCGGCAGGATTTGGTATCAACCACTGTTCGCAGGATTATGTTTTAAACAATTTTGACGGTATTCGTTCCAGATACATTGCCGCGATTCCCGGCGGCGATGTGGAAAAGAGACTGGAGGAAAGCCGGGCGGTATTGCTGGCGGGCAATGATCATATTTCGATTTGGGACAGGGGCAGGACGGAATGAAGCAGATTTTAAAAAAGTTGAATGTGTTGCTGGACAAAAAACAGAAGCGTACCATGGGCGGGCTGATGGTGCTGATGATTATTGGCGCTGCGCTGCAGACCGCCGGAGTAGGGATGCTTGTACAGGTGGTGACGGTAGTCATGGATCCGGCTGCGCCGGAGAAGAGCAGCCTGGTGGGATGGGTTTATGAGAGCCTGGGCTTTCAGGATTACGGCAGCTTTTCCGTTGCGGTAATGGCGGCGCTGATTCTGGTTTTTGCGGTGAAAAATCTATTTTTGTTTATCCAGCAAAAGCTGACTTTTGCTTTTGTTTATGCTAATCAGTTCCGCACCTCGGAACGCATGATGTGCAATTATCTGCGGCGGGGCTATGAGTACTATCTAAGTGCGGATACGGCGGTGGTGCAGCGAAGCATCACATCGGATGTAAACAATATGTATGCACTGATTCTGGCCTTGCTGCAGCTGATGTCTGACGGGGTGGTATCTCTTTTTATTGTGTGTTACTGTTTGTCCAAGAGCGGCGTCATGACGATTCTTCTGGCGGTGGTGCTGGTGGCGCTGATGGCAGTGATCAAGAAGGTGTTAAAGCCCATCATGTACAAGGCCGGAAAGGATAATCAGGATTATTACAGCGGTTTATTTAAATGGATTTCCCAGACGGTGCAGGGGATCAAGGAAGTAAAGGTGGCCGGGAAAGAGCAGTATTTTGTGCGGGAGTACCACAAATGCGGCAAGGGCTATGTGGATGCGGTACAGAAATACAGTCTTTACAATAATATTCCCAAGCTGCTGATCGAGACGGCCTGTGTGGCCGTGATGATGGGATATATGATTTTCCTGACACTGGCAGGCAGGTCTACCGGGGATATGCTGGAGATCCTGAGTACTTTGGCGGCGGCGGCTTTTGTGCTGCTTCCCTGCGTAAACCGAATTAATAATCAGATTAATTCCATGGCTTATTTTGAGCCCTTTTTCATGGGAGTCAGCGATAATCTGCAGGATGAGATCACCGGGGAGAAGGTAGATATGTCCTTTGCCACGGAGGATGAGGAAAAGCTGCCGGTCAGGGAGTGCATTGAGCTGAAGGGGATTACTTATGCTTACCCCAATACGGACAAGCTGATTTTTGACCATGCGGATATGACCATCCCCATCGGTTCTTCCGTGGGCATTGTGGGAACATCAGGAGCAGGGAAGAGCACAATCGTGGATATTCTGCTGGGTCTTTTGGAAATCAGGGAGGGCAGTATTTGCGCAGACGGTGCGGATGTGAGGATGAATTACAGAAGGTGGCTGAAAAATATCGGTTACATTCCCCAGATGATTTTTATGCTGGATGATACCATTCGGAAAAATGTTGCCTTTGGTGTGCCGGAGGATAAGATAGATGAGGAACGTCTGTGGGAGGTTTTGAAGGAATCTCAGCTGGACGAATTTGTGAGATCCCTTCCCGAAGGCGCGGATACGGGGATCGGCGAGCGGGGCATTCGTCTTTCTGGTGGTCAGAGACAGAGGATCGGCATTGCCAGGGCTCTGTATCACGATCCGGAGGTGCTGGTGCTGGATGAGGCTACCTCTGCGCTGGATAACGATACGGAGAAGGCGATTATGGAAGCCATCAACAGACTTCATGGCAGGAAAACATTGATTATCATTGCCCACAGACTGCAGACCATCGAGCAGTGCGATATGGTATACAGGGTGGAGGACGGCAGGATCCTCAGGGAGTCATGAGGAAAAGGCCGGCAGTATAAGAAGCATGATTCAAGCCCGTGGCAGGCGGGAAGTCTGGCAGGAAGGAGAAAGCAGGGGATGAGTTCCATAGCGATTATTACGGCACGTGGAGGCAGCAAGCGAATTCCACGGAAAAATATCAGAGAGTTCTGCGGAAAGCCTATTCTGGCATATTCCATTCAGGCGACCAGGGAGTGTGGGCTGTTTGACAGGGTGATGGTGTCCACGGATGATGAAGAAATCGCGGAGATGGCAAGGCGGTACGGTGCCGAGGTGCCCTTCCGCCGCAGTGAGGAAGCGGCAGGCGATTTTGCTACCACTACCAGCGTATTGCTGGAGGTATTAGGGGAATATGAAAAGAGGGGGGAATGCTTTGATACGCTGTGCTGCGTTTACCCTACGGCGCCCTTTGTCACGGCGGAAAGGCTGCGGCAGGCGGTAAGCCTTCTGGAAGAGAGCGGTGCGGACAGCGTGCTGCCGGTGGTCAGATACAGCTTTCCACCTCAGAGATGCGTGGTGATGCAGGAGGGCCGGCTGCAGTTTAAGTGGCCGGAATATGCGCAGACCAGATCCCAGGATTTGGAGCCCTTTTACCATGATGCGGGACAATTTTACTGCCTGAGAGTAAAAAGTTTTCTGGAGCAGAGGGCGCTGGTAATGGATAATACCGTGCCGCTGATTCTGCCGGAGATGGAGATTCAGGATATTGACACGGAGGAAGACTGGGAGCTTGCTCAGGTAAAATATCGAATGCGCCACGGCGGCTTTTGACGGAGGTACGTAAATGAACAAAATGAAAGTAGGAAACCGTTATATCGGTCAGGGCTGTCCTGTTTATATGATCGCGGAGATGTCGGCAAACCATGCGGGGAGTCTGGAAAGAGCAAAGGAAATTATCCGTGCGGCGAAGGAGAGCGGCGCGGACTGCATCAAGGTCCAGACTTACACGCCGGATACGCTGACAATCGACTGCAGTAACGAGTATTTTCAGGTCAAAAACGGCACCTGGGAGGGGGAAAATCTTTACGGCCTTTACGGAAAAGGGTATATGCCCTGGGAATGGCAGGGAATCCTTAAGGAAGAGGCAGACAGGGTGGGCATTGATTTTCTTTCCACGCCCTTTGATGTTTCTTCCGTGGATTTCCTGGAGGGGCTGGGGCTGGAGTTTTATAAAATTGCTTCCTTTGAGATGGTGGATCTGCCGCTGGTAGAGTATATTGCATCCAAGGGAAAGCCGGTGATTATGTCTACGGGCATGGGAAGCCTGGAAGAGATTCGGGAGGCGGTGGAGACGGTATACAGCACGGGCAACCGTCAGCTGGCTCTGCTGAAATGTTCCAGTGCCTATCCGGCGGATCCGGCAAAGATGAATCTGCGTACCATTCAGGACATGCAGGAGCGGTTTGGGATTCCTGTAGGACTGTCCGATCATTCCATGGGTTCCTTAAGTGCGGTGACCGCCGTCGGATTGGGTGCGGCGATTGTGGAGAAGCATTTCTGCCTCAGCCGCGAGATCGAAAATCCGGATGCCTCTTTTTCTATGACGCCGGAGGAATACAGTGTCATGGTGCGGGAAATTCGGCAGGCAGAGGCGGCGCTGGGCAGGCCTTTTTACGGGGTTACTCCGGAAGAAGAGAGCAGCATGGTATTCAGGCGGTCCGTCTTTGTCGTGAAGGATATTGCAAGGGGGGAGGAACTGACGGGAGAAAATACCCGTATTATCCGCCCAGGCTATGGCTTAAAACCCAAGTACCACAGGGACGTTTTGGGTATGCGTGCGGACAGGGATTTGAAACGGGGAACGCCTGTTTCCTTTGAAGCTCTGGAGAAGGGGGCAATTCTGTTCGCCACAAACAATGACAATACGGAAGGCTTGTACCGTTGGCTGAAGCAGAAGGAATCAAAGGTCTATAAGGTGGCAAACAAGCTGACGCCGGAGATGGTGGAGCAGCTGGCTCCTTCCTTTATTGTCAGCTTTAACTACAGGCATCTCATTCCGGAAGCGGTGCTGCGGCTGATGCCGGGCAGGATTATTAATCTGCACACCTCGTTTCTGCCCTATAACAGAGGATCCGCCCCTAATTTTTTCAGCTTTTGGGATAATACGCCCAAGGGCGTTACCATCCATCTGGTGGATCAGGGGCTGGATACGGGAGATATTCTCTGTCAGCGACAGCTTACGTTTGACGAAAGCAGGGAGACCTTTGCCAGCACCTACAATCAGCTTTTGGCGGCGATTCAGGAGCTGTTTCAAGAAAATTGGGAGAAAATAAAGGCGGGAGAGCTGAAGCCCCGCAGGCAGGCGGGAGAGGGAACTTGTCATCGCTTGAAGGAGCTGGAGGAAATCCGCGAAAAGTATGGATTTACATGGGAGGACGGGATTGACGATTTTAAGAAATCCCTGGAGGGGCAGTTATGATTTGCATTCGGGCCGATGCCAATGAAAAGATCGGAACAGGGCATGTGATGCGCTGCATGGCCATTGCAGACGCAATGAAACAGTGCGGACAGCAGGTATGTTTTCTGATTGCGGACAAGGAAGGGAGCCGCCTGCTGAAGAATAGAAATCAGCAGTACCTGGTTTTGGATACCGATTATACTGCCCTGGAAGAAGAACTGCCGGTGCTGCGGCGGATCTTTAGGGAGAAAAGGCCGGATTTTTTATTGGTGGACAGCTATTATGCCACGCCGGAATATTTTCGGGAGATACGAAAAGATGTGCCGACCGGGCTTTTGGATGACGGAGTGCTGACGGGATACCCGGTGGATGTGCTGATTAATTATAATATTTTTGCTTCCGATGCCCTTTATAGGGCAGCAGGGGAAACGGGAACAAAGTACCTGCTGGGCCCCGGTTACGTTCCCCTGAGAAAGGAATTTACGGAGGTGGATTATACGGTTCGTGAGAAAGCCGAGAGGGTGCTGATTACCACCGGAGGCAGCGACCAATATAATCTGGGAACGAAACTGCTGAAAAGGGCCCTGGCGGGCCCCAATATGGCGGACCTGCGATATACGGTGATCAGCGGAGCGTATAATACACATTTGAATGAGCTGCAGGAGCTTGCAAACCGACATGAAAATGTGCGGGTCTGCAGTAACGTGGGAAACATGTCGGAGCTAATGCGGGAAAGTGATCTGGCAGTGTCCGCAGGCGGTTCCACCATGTATGAGCTCAGTGCAGCAGGGGTGCCCGTGATCTGTTTTTCCTTTGTGGACAATCAGGAGCGCATTGTGCGGGGCTTTGCAGAGAGAGGGCTGGTCGATTTTGCAGGTAATTATTTGGCTCAGGGAGAAGCCATGACGGAGGAAATTGTATATCATTTGGACAGGCTGGCAGCGGACTGGCAGCTGCGAAAAAGCTACAGTCAAAAGCTGAGGAAACTGGTGGACGGACAGGGAGCTCTGAGAATTGCCAGGGAGCTGTGCGAATTTAGGAAGTAAAGGGAAGGACGTGAAGAATATGCTTGCACCTGCACAGGCGCTGAAAAAGGGATGGGGAAAAATTAAAAAGGAATGGAAGCTGGCTTTTTTCAGCGCGTTTGTGATCGGTCTGCTGATACATATGCCGATCCTGCTTTCGGAAATTCCCAATCACGATGGTTTGGACAGTATGTATTTTGACCAGAATATGATTACCTCAGGGCGGTGGTTTCTCACGGTTGCCTGCGGCTTTTCGTCTTATTATAACATTCCCTGGGTGATCGGTCTTCTGGGGCTGTTGTACTTAAGTATAACAGCGGCTGTGCTGACGGAGCTGCTGGAAATGAAAAAAGGCTGGGCCATTGTGGCGGTCAGCGGGCTTCTTACGGCCTTTCCGGCCCTTGTCTCTACCTTTGCCTATGTGTTTACTCTGGACGGGTATATGCTGGCGCTGCTGCTGGCTGTGCTGGCTGTGCTGTTTACTACAAAGTACCGATATGGTTTTCTGCCCGGAGGCCTTTGCCTGGCTCTCAGCCTGGGCACCTATCAGAGCTATTTGGCGGTTGCCATGCTGCTCTCTGTTTTTGCTATTATGATGCTGGCCATGGAGCAGACGGCGTGGAAAGAGAAGGTGAAACGAGGGCTGCGTTATCTTTATATGGGGCTGCTGGGGGCAGTACTTTACTATGTGAGCCTTCAAGTCCTGCTGCAGCTTCAGGGGAAGGAACTGGATTCTTACCAGGGGATTTCAGGAATGTCTGCCGGGATTTCGGAGGGGATCGCGGACAGGGTGGTCGGAATGTATAGGGATTTTGCCGGGTTTTCCGTTAAGGGCAACGTACTGTTTAACAACGGAATTTCGGGGGCGGCCTGGCTTTTGCTGATCTGCGCGGCGCTGGCGGCCGGGGTTTTTCTGGCGGTAAAAAGAAAATGGTGGAAGAGTCCCTGGTTTTTTATTATAATGATCATAGCGCTTTTGGTGCAGCCCCTGGTGTGCAATGTGATTCTGCTGGTATCTCCCGGAGTGAACTACCATCTGCTGATGCGTTATCAGTGGGTGCTTTTTCCTGTCGGCATGATTGCCTTTATTGAAAAATGCGGCAGCGAGCTGCGTCAGGGGGCGGTTTTGGAGTGGGCGGCGCTGGCGGCGGCTTTCGTGTTGGTGTTTTTTTACGGAGTTACGGATAATATCGGCTATTCCAACCTGCATAAACGGTATGAGAAGACTTATGCTTACTGTGTGCGGCTGCTGGACAGGATAGAGCAGACTCCCGGCTATTATCCGGGGATTCCTATCGCAATGATCGGCGTGGTGGGGGACGAGCAGTTTCCGGTTACGGACATTACGCTGTCTGTGACCTCAGGGATGATCGGAATCAATGGAGACAGCCTGTTATATACAGGAGAAAATTACAGGCTGTTTTTGAAGCATTATCTGGGGGCCACTTTAAATATCCTGCCGCCGGAAGCTATGGCGGATATGTATGACCACCCGGAATATATTGCCATGGATAGCTTTCCGGGGGAAAATTCCATTCGCATCATTGACGGGATTTTGTATATCAAGACGGAGAATTTACATTAATACATTTAAAGGAGAAACAAGATGGCGTTGTTATCCATCGTTTTGCCGGCCTATAACGAAGAACAGAATATCGTAAATACGGCGGAGGTTTTGTCCGTGCTGCTTGCGGAGAAAGGAATCGAGTACGAGCTGGTGTTTATCAGTGACGGCTCCACGGATGGCACCTACGGAGAAATATTGAAGGCAGCGGAAAAAAATCCAAGAATAAAAGGAGCGGAATTTTCCCGAAACTTCGGCAAGGAGGCGGGGATTTTTGCCGGACTTGAATTGGCCTCAGGGGATGCGGTGGTGGTTATGGATTGTGATCTGCAGCATCCGCCGGAGGTGATTCTGAAAATGTGGGAGCTCTGGCAAAACGGCGCGGAGATTGTGGAGGGGATCAAAACCAGCCGGGGCAGGGAAAGCCTGGGTCACAGACTTTCGGCAGGCCTTTTTTATATGATTATGAGCAGGCTGATAAAGATAGATATGAATGCGTCCTCGGATTTTAAGCTTTTGGACCGCAAGGTGGTGGATGTGCTGTTAAGCCTTCCTGAGCGGAATACCTTTTTCCGGGCTTTGAGCTTCTGGGTGGGGTTTCGAACGGAATCCGTGCAGTATGAGGTGCAGGAAAGACAGTTCGGGGAGAGTAAATGGTCTTTTTGGAGTTTGATGAAGTATGCCGTTTCCAACGCAACCTCCTTCAGCACCTTTCCGCTGCAAGTGGTGACGGTGATGGGAATGGTATCCATTCTGTTTAGCATTGTCCTGGCGGTACAGACCTTTGTGCGGTTTCTGATGGGAAATTCCGTAGAGGGCTTTACTACGGTGATTCTGCTGATCTTGATTATCGGCGGTTTTTTGATGCTGAGTTTAGGCATCATCGGGCATTATATTGCCAGAATTTATGAAGAGGTAAAGGGCAGGCCCAAATATATCATCAGCAGAGTGACGGGAAATATACAGGGCAGGGTAACGGGGACCTGGAAATCGTGAAAGGAATGAAGAACAGATAGATTTGAGAACAGGAGGATACAGAGATGATTAATTTTAACGTGCCGCCTTGTGCGGGAAGGGCAATGGAATATATTCAGGAGTGTGTCAGAAACCAGAAGATCTGCGGAGACGGCACATATACCAGAAAGTGTAACGAGTGGATCGAAGAGAGGACGGGAACGACCAAATGTCTTCTTACCACCTCTTGTACCCATGCTACGGAGCTGGCAGCTCTGCTCACCGATATAAAGCCGGGGGATGAGGTCATTATGCCCTCCTATACCTTTGTGTCAACGGCGGATGCTTTTGTGCTGCGGGGGGCGGTTCCCGTGTTTGTGGACATTAGGCCGGATACCATGAATATTGACGAAAAGCTGATTGAGGCGGCGGTGACGGAAAAAACACGGGCTATCGTACCGGTTCATTATGCAGGGGTTTCCTGCGAGATGGATACGATTATGGAGATTGCGGACAGGCATGGCCTGGCGGTTATTGAAGACGCAGCGCAAGGCATCATGGCTTCCTATAAGGGGAAAGCTCTGGGGACTTTTGGTGATTTTGGCTGCTTCAGCTTCCATGAGACGAAGAATTACAGCATGGGAGAAGGAGGCGCTTTGCTGATTCGGGATGAAAATAAGGTGGAAGAAGCGGAAATTATCAGGGAAAAGGGTACCAACCGCAGCAAGTATTACAGGGGCCAGATTGATAAGTATACCTGGATCAACTATGGCTCTTCCTACCTTCCCAGCGATATGAATGCGGCCTATCTATATGCTCAGCTGGAAATGGCGGATGAAATCAATGAGGCCCGGCTTGCCTTGTGGGACCGTTATTATCAAAACCTGCTGCCTTTGGCGGAAGCCGGAAAAATAGAGTTGCCTGTAGTGCCGGAGGGCTGTGTACACAATGCCCATATGTTTTATATCAAAGCAAAGGACATTGAAGAGCGGAGCGCAAGGATCGCAGATTTGAAAAAACATGAGATTCTTTCCGTATTTCACTATATTCCGCTGCATACGGCTCCTGCAGGAGAGAAATTCGGACGGTTTCACGGTGAGGATAAATATACCACCAGAGAGAGCGAGCGGCTGATGCGTCTGCCCATGTATTACGGGCTGGCTCCGGAACAGGTTGATATGATTTGTGACGTGATCAAGAGGTTCTAGGGAATGATTCGAATGGTGGTTCAGTTTTTGATTCTCATATTGCTGCTGGGAGTGGTGCCGTTTCTTGCAGGCAGCCTTTTGCTCCGGCCGGAGACAAAAGAAGGGAGAAATCCTATTTATTGCTGGGTGAGCGGGCAGATGCTTCTCTGGGCAGGCTTTCAGATGATATGTGTACCCTTGATCCTGGCCTGGCAGAAGGATAATTTCAGGCATCTTTGTCTGCTGTTTGGCTTATTTACGATGGTGGTGTCGGTTACTGCGTTGGCAATGATGCTTCGGAGGAAGAGGCAGAGGGCGGCGGTCATCAACGTCGTGAGATCTGATGGCAGAAAGGATAAGGCGGCAATTATGCTGTGGCTGGTGGTCATGGCGCTGCTTATTTTGCAGCTGGTTCTTGCAGCAGTACTTGCCTATGAGGAAGGGGATGATGCTTTTTATGTGGCGGTGACGACTGTCACGGAAAAGTCCAATGCCATGTATCAGATTCTGCCCTATACCGGGCGGCCTACCATATTTGACGCACGCCACGGACTGGCGCCTTTCCCGATCTGGATTGCATTTTTATCCAGACTGACGGGTATCCATGCGGCAACGATGTCACAGATTATCCTGCCTATCGTGCTGATTGCCATGGCGTATGCCTGTTTTTATCTGATCGGAAAGCGCCTTGTGGGAGACAGGCGCCGGGGGCTTCCGCTGTTTTTGCTCTTTATTGAGCTGCTGGTGATCTTTGGCGGGCAGTCCCTTTATACCTCGGAGAATTTTTTGCTGGTAAGGACGGCTCAGGGAAAAGCCGTTTTGGCAAATATTGTCATTCCTTTTATTTTGCTCCTTTTGTTCCTTTTGGCGGAGAAGCTGCAGAACGGTGAAAAACCTGGTCTTCGGTATTGGCTGACGGTGGGGATGGCCATGGTTTCCGGCTGTCTGTGCAGTACCCAAGGGGCTTTGATGGTCTGTCTTGCGCTGGGGGCGGGAGGACTCTGTGTTGCCGTATGTTATCGCAGATGGAAGGTAATTCTGCCTGTGGCGGCATGCTGCATTGTGCCGGCCGGGTTTGTGCTTTTATATTTGCTGCTTGCTTAAGTGCATGCTCAGAAAACAATTCTTTCTCAGCGAACAATTTAGGATCGGGGAAGTTCTTATATGTGGACAGATATAGTAACGATTTTTCAAAAGTATATGGGAAGCGGATTTGTGATGATCTGGTTTCTGGCGGCGTTGATCTATTTATTTCTCAATGAGAAGCAAAAGCCCAAACGGGTTTTTCTGGTTTATCTGCCGGTTATTATGCTGGTCTTGTATTTTAATCCGCTGTTTGCGGCCGTGTTCTGCAGAATGGTGGGCAGTGAGATTTATTTTCGTATCTGCTGGCTGATGCCGATCATTATTGTCATTGCATATGCGGCAGTATGTATTCAGACCAAGCTTGCGGGGATAAAGAGGCTTTTGTTTACGGGGGCTGCGATTGTTCTGATTGCAGTGTCCGGAAAGCTGGTATACAGTAATCCGCTGTATGGCAGAGCAGAAAATATCTATCATGTGCCGCAAAGTGTGGTGGAAATATGTGATGCCATTGTGGTGCCCGGCCGGGAGGTTATGGCCGTATTTCCCTCTGAACTGTTTTTGTATGTCCGTCAGTATGAGGCTACGGTCTGTATGCCATACAGCAGGGAGGTTTTCGGACATTATGATCCGCTTTATTACGCCATGGAGCAGCAGACGGCAGACTTAGAAGAGCTTGTTCCCTTTGCCAGAGAACGTTCCTGCCATTATATTATCCTTCAGGAAGAAAAAGAAATCCTGGGGAATCCCCAGGATTTCGGATGGGAGCTGTTTGGAAGGGTAGAGGGGTATGTGATTTACCGCGATACCATCGTGCCGCTGGTCATCCCCTGAGGAAATTGAGCCGGCGGCTCATTCCTCCAATAAGACATTATAATAATTCAGGGCATACAGGAGCCGGTCAATCACCTTCTTACGTCCGGCGGAATTCAGGTGCGCGTGATCGCTTAAATAATCGGCAGCGTTATCCTCATTGAACGTTACGTAAAAATTGTCCACATAGGATACCTGCAGGGCAGCAGCACTTTCAGAAGCCTTGATGACATAGGTGGACAGTACATCTTCTCCGTAACGTACAATGTCACTGCTGATATAATCTCCGTTTTCATCCAGTTGGTCGGAGAAAGCGTAAGCAGGTGACATTACGATGATACGGGTGTTGGGGTGCTGTTGCTTTAAAATCTCTAGGCCTACTTTCAAATTTCCGGCATAGGACTGGATGTCGGGAATCGTTTCTGTGCTGTATGCAGGCCGTCCTGCGAAATAATCGGCAGCATCATACATAACAATAATAACATCTATCGTATCAAAGTCCAAAGTGGATAAAATATCATGTACCTGTGCCGCTTCCGGGGGTGCTTCGGCTCCTAGGGCGGCCATGGCTTCGGCAAAATAATCATTCACTTCCAGATTCGTGGAAAAAAGCGACATCCAGTAAAAAGTAAAGGCATCCCAAGGGTTGACGGCCATGTCCGGGGCCGGTCGTGTGGAGGCAAGATAGCTGCCGCTTACGGAGCAGTTATAGACTGTTGCTCCGGCAGCGTCTGCCAGCATATTTGCAAGTCCGTCCGCCGAATCCCGATCCTCGGCAAAGGGGCCGTTCCCGAAAATGGCGATGGAAAGCCCGTCGTCTAAATTGGGCGCGACCATATTACCCTCACTGTCTGTCAGGGGGAGGATATTGTCATAGCTTTGCGCCACATAGTCATCGGGACCGGAGGAATTATCTTCCGGATCAACGATTTGTCCCCAGCTTAAATATTTATAAAGGATAAAAGAAATCGTCACCACCACTACCACTAGGAGAACAATGTGTATATTAATGGGGAATTTTTTCCGGGGGCCGGATTCTTTGGGATCGTCGCCATCGTCCATGTTTTCATCCTCGGAGATGGTGTCGTCCATATCTTCATCTTCGGGGATGCTGCCGTCCATGTCTTCATTCTCGGAGATGCTGTCGTCCATATCTTCATTTTCGGGGATGCTGTCGTCCATGTCTTCATTCTCGGAGATGCTGCCGTCCATGTCTACATCTTCGGGGATGCTGCCGTCTATTTTTTTATTCTTTCGGCGGTTACCGGGGTTCCTGCCTGCAGCGCAGGCGTTTCCGGTATTATCCCTGCTGCCCTTTTTTTTGTTTTCTTCTGTAAAAGATTCATGATCCAGATCTATGATCTCCAGATCCGGTATGTCCTGTATCCGCATGTTTACCTCGTTTCTGGCCAGCTCGCATGACCCGCATCTGAACGGCTGAACCGATACCTCATTTTACTATTATGCGGCGGGAAAGTCCACCTTATTAGCTGTATTTTGAAAGAATTAAGAAATGACAAAATGATTTAAGAAATTATAAAGAATTCCGCTAATGCTTGATGCAGATCAAGGGTGATGCTATAATGTTACAGAATTATTAAGTTATGAGTATGATGGGTACATATTTGGTCTGAATCGGCGGAGGGATATGTCGTTTTTGACGTTGGAAAGGGATACATTCATGAAAAAGAGATTTAACCATACAAAGCGTCCGGATTATAATCAGGGTAATTCCCGTGAGACCTGGGAAGAGTACGAGGAAGAGGCCTACGCTGGGGAAGAGACTGATTATGCCGAAGAGGAAGAGCCTTACGACGGAGAAGAGGCTTATTATGCTGAAGAGGAAGAGTCTTACGACGAAGAAGAGGCTTATTACGCCGAAGAGGAAGAGCCTTACGACGGAGAAGAAGAGGCTTATTACGCCGAAGAGGAAGAGCCTTACGACGGAGAAGGAGAGGCTGATTATGCCGAAGAGGAAGAGCCTTACGCCGGAGAAGAGACTGATTACGCCGAAGAGGACGAGTCTTACGACGGAGAAGAGGCTTATTACGGCGAAGAGGAAGAGCCTTACGACGGAGAAGAGGCTTATTACGGCGAAGAGGAAGAGCCTTACGACGGAGAAGAAGAGGCTTATTATGCCGAAGAGGAAGAGCCTTATGAGGGAGAAGAGGTTTACTATGCCGAAGAGGACCAGGCATTTTATGCGGAAGCAGACTCTAATGCAGGAAATGGAGGGTACTACGCCGGGGGAGTGCCTTATTCTGAGGGCGGGGAAATAATTTATGAGGATGAAGATCTTTATAATGCAGATTACAGAGGGGAGCAGAGCCGTGCCGAAAAAGAGAATGGGAAGAAAGCGGCAGGCGGCTTGTGGGAAAAGCTAAGGAGCATGTCCGTAATGGATCGTGTTATTGCGGGAACAGGCGCATTGGTGTTGATCTTGGCAATGGTAACAGGTGCCGTGCTGATAAGCTCCAGGATGGTAAAGGAGCAGGTGTCTGATTTTGTCAGCGTGGGAAATCAGCTGGATGATATTGAACTCATTGGCAGGGACGGTCTGCTGGCAGTGGCAGACGCGCAAATTGCCAGGATGGAAGCGGCAAACATAGCAATGCAGCCGGAAGAGACCGAGCCGCCTGCGGAGGATGATGAGCCCGGATATGAAGAGAATGAGTATTCCCGCCAGGTATCCGTGGAATTGAATATGACATCAATCCAGAAGGATTTAAAGATAAAATTTACGAACGAAAAAACCGGGAAGCTGGTAGCAAACGTACCGTTTTCCGTGAATATCACGGACCCGGACGGCAAGACCAGCATCTGGTCCGATGATGATATGGATGGAATTATTTATAAGAAGGATATTGCGGCCGGAATTTATAAAGTTGCAATGGAAAAATTATCGGATGAAAAATATGCCGGTTATGCCGTCTCCACTAAGACCCGGTCAATTGAAGTAAAGAAGGATATTGCATACGAAAAGGTGGATGTGGAGAACGAGGTAAAGTCGGAGAAAGAGGTAGACGCAAAGAAGGAGGATACTGCCCAGAAGGAGACGGTGGTGGAATCTGTATTGCAGGATACCGTTGCCTGGGTGGAGAGTACTTCCGTTGGTGTATCTTATATTGAGGTTGCAAAAAGTGAGATCATAAATCCGCTGGATATTCTGACCGCGGCCAGAACGCTGGATAAAAATTTTCTGCGAATGACACTTCCCACTGGAGTTTCCGTAAATGTGGTATCTGCGGCCGGTACGGAGATCAAGGCAGGAGGTACTGCGCAGCTGGCGGCGGAGAGACCGAATATCACCGGAGATGCGGGTGAAAACATCACGAATGTTGAGGTAATTAATGTAAACTGGAGCAGCAGTCAGCCGACTGTTGCGGCCGTGGACAGTATAAGCGGTCTGGTGACGGGGATTGCTGCGGGGGATGCCGTAATTCAATATACTGCCACAGCCAGAGTTACGGTGACGGAGCAGCCGGCAGACCCTTCCGTTTCCGGGGGAGACGTAACCGGTGGGGAAGCGGCGCCGGTGACAAAGACCACGGATATACCTGTCAGCGGACAGATTACACTTAGGGTTGCAGGGACGGTCCTTGCCAAGGGAACGCTTACGGCAGACAAGACGGCATTAGGTCTGGTCATTAAGGGGATTGGGGTAGCAAAAGTTACTCCCGGTAATTTTACAGAGGGGAAAAAGCTGGTGTATAAGGTTTCTTCAGACCAGGAGACGGTGGCAGCTGCGACGGTTGACGCGGCGGGGACCGTTACGGTGACCGGTCTGGCGGCAGGCATTGCCAATATTACGGTGACCGCCAATTACGAAGAGGGAGGAACCGAAGAAACAGCGGCAAAAGCGGTTATTACAGTGACCGTGGGAGCAAATAAGGTGATTGAGCTGAATACGGCTACCCTGGCATACGTGGCGAATCCACTGACGTTAAATGCAGTCATTAAAGGGGCGTCTACTACGGCACCGACGGTGACGGTAGAATCCAGCGATACCACAGTGATGACCGCAGCAGTCGGCACACTGAGAGCAGAAAACGGCGGGATCACGGCCCCTGTTACATTAAGTCTTTTGAAGGAAGGCAGCGCCGTACTTACTGTGAAATGTCTGGAGAACGGAGAAGAAGTGAAGGCGGTCTGTGTTGTTACGGTCAGGAAGAATCCCAAAGAGGACTGGCAGACTCCGTTGAAGGATAAGGCAAATCGTCTTCTGTATGTGATGGAAAACGGGGAATACAGGCAGGCGGTTTCCGGGGATTATTTTACCCATGAGAAGTTCTACGTTAAGGGTGATGTGAAGTATACCGGATGGCAGACAATCGGTGGTCATGTGTATTATTTTACGGCAGAAGGAAATGCAGTGACCGGTGAGCAGGTGATTCAGGGCGCAAAATATACCTTTGCCAGCGACGGAACGCTGGTGACAGGAAACGGAACACTGGGTATTGACGTATCAAAGTGGAACGGCACGATCGACTGGAATGCCGTAAAAAATTCCGGGATCAGCTATGTGATCATCCGCTGCGGCTACAGAGGTTCTTCCAAGGGTACGTTGATCGAGGACCCCAAATTCCAGGCCAATATCAAGGGAGCATCTGCAGCGGGCCTTAAAGTCGGAGTATACTTCTTCACCCAGGCTGTGGATGAACGGGAAGCGGTGGAAGAGGCATCCATGGTATTGGGACTGATTAAGAATTACAAGATTACTTATCCGGTATTCCTAGATGTGGAGTCCAGCGGCGGGCGTGGTGATTCTATCAGCAAGGAGACCAGAACGGCAGTATGCAGGGCTTTTTGCCAGACGATCCAGAACAACGGGTACACTGCCGGTATTTATGCCAACAAGACCTGGCTGGAAACCAAAATGGACGCTGGCGCTTTAAGCGCATACAAGATTTGGCTGGCACAGTATGCCCAGACCCCTACCTATACCGGCAGATATGATTTGTGGCAGTACAGATCCACAGGCAAGGTATCCGGCATCAGCGGAGATGTGGATATGAATTTAAGCTACCTGGGGTATTAGAACATCGTACAGGGAGGCATTATGCGTGCGGCGGCTTCATAAAAACGCAAGTTATTCTTAAGAATAAAAGTAATTGGAAATCCCTGGCGGATGTGATAAGATATTTTTATTCGAGGCGGATAACTGCCAAGCGGAAAGGAAAACACATTTATGAGGACTTATCTTGTTACGGGCGGAGCGGGATTTATCGGCTCCAACTATATTCACTACATGCTTCGGAAGTACGGGGACAGTATCCGGATCATTAATGTGGATGCTCTTACCTACGCCGGGAATCTGGAAAATTTAAAGGATATTGAGAACAGGAGTAATTATACCTTTGTAAAGGCGGACATCTGTGACCAGAAGGCCATTACAAAAATATTTGCGGATAACGATATTGACAGGGTGGTACATTTTGCGGCGGAAAGCCATGTGGACAGAAGCATCAAAAATCCGGAGGTCTTCGTACAGACCAATGTGCTGGGGACGGCGGTGATGCTGAACTGTGCGAAGGCTGCCTGGGAGCTGCCGGACGGAGGCTTTCAGGAAGGGAAAAAATTTCTTCATGTGTCCACGGACGAGGTGTACGGTTCTCTGCCTGAGGATGATAACGCGTTCTTTTATGAGACGACGCCTTATGATCCACACAGCCCTTATTCGGCCAGCAAGGCAGGCTCGGACATGCTTGTGAAATCTTATATGGATACTTACCGCTTTCCGGCCAATATCACCAACTGCTCCAATAATTACGGCCCTTATCAGTTTCCGGAGAAGCTGATCCCTCTGATTATCAATAATGCTCTGCAGGGAAGGAAGCTGCCTGTGTACGGCGACGGGAAAAATGTCAGGGACTGGCTGTATGTGGAGGATCATGCCAAGGCCATCGACATGGTACAGGAACAGGGCAGGCTGTTTGAAACCTATAATATCGGCGGCCATAACGAAAAGCAGAACATTGAGATCATTCATATTATTCTGGAAACCTTACAGGAAATGCTGCCTGAGGGGGATCCCAGGAGAGAGCATGTGAACGAGGGTCTGATTACCTTTGTGGAAGACCGGAAGGGACATGACAGAAGGTATGCCATTGCTCCGGATAAGATCAAGGCGGAGATCGGCTGGGAGCCGGATACCATGTTCAAAGAGGGAATCAGGAAGACCATTCAATGGTTTTTCGAGCATGAGGACTGGATGAAAAACGTAACCAGCGGTGATTATCAGAAGTATTATAACGAAATGTACAAAGAGTGAAGGATTTACCATAGGGTATTGCATAAAAGGAGCGGTTGACGCCGTTCCTTTTTCCATATTTCGGTATGCAATTTTGTGCGGACATGGTATAATAGCCGCAAGGGAAAAACAAGCGACGCGCAGCGGCATTTGTTTTTCCTGCGGCATTAACGAGAAAGCGTTTGACGAAGTCAAACAAAGAGTGCAATGCGAACGATGTTCGCATTCGGCACGGGCTTTCGAGTGTAGGAAAAATAATCAGTTATAGCTGAATAAATAAGGAGTACATGTATGAAGGGAATAATACTTGCGGGAGGCTCTGGAACAAGGCTGTACCCGCTGACCAAGGCGGTTTCCAAACAGATCATGCCGGTGTATGACAAGCCCATGATCTATTATCCTCTGTCCACGCTGATGCTGGCGGGCATCAGAGAGGTGCTGATTATTTCCACACCCAGGGACCTTCCGGTATTTGAAGAGCTTTTGGGCGACGGACATCAGCTGGGCATGGAGTTTTCCTATGCGGTGCAGGAAATTCCCAGAGGGTTGGCAGATGCCTTTATTATTGGTGCGGATTTTATCGGCAGTGACAGGGTTGCGCTGGTACTGGGTGATAATATTTTCTATGGACAAAGTTTTTCGAAGGTTTTAAGAGAGGTGGCAGCCAGAGAGAAAGGGGCTACAATCTTTGGCTATTATGTGCGTGATGCCAGAGAATACGGGGTGGTGGAGTTTGATGAAGGCGGTAAAGCGCTCTCCATTGAGGAAAAGCCTGAGCATCCCAAGAGCAACTATGCGGTTCCGGGCTTGTATTTTTATGATAACGACGTGGTGGAGATTGCCAGGAATGTAAAGCCCTCCGCCAGGGGAGAAATAGAGATTACCACGGTGAACAATGAGTATCTGGAAAGAGGGACGCTCCGCGTGGAGAAGCTGGGCAGGGGATTTGCCTGGCTGGATACGGGAAATCATGATGCGCTTTTGGATGCCTGCGACTTTGTGGCGGCATTTCAAAAAAGACAGGGGCTTTATATTTCCTGTATTGAAGAGATTGCATACAGGAGGGGCTTTATTGACAAGGAGCAGCTGCTAAAGCTGGCAGAACCTTTGATGAAGACGAATTACGGGAAATATTTGGTTGAGGTGGCAAATGGACTCTAAGCTGCGAAAGATGACAATTTTGTCTTCTCTGGCTGCGATTCTGCTGGTGGCATTGCTGGTTTTTTATACCAATCGGCCAAAAGAGCCCCAAAGGCCTGCGCCTCTGCCGGAGAATACCGGGACGGAAGAAATTCCGGAGAAGGGGGGAAGCGGGCAGATTGGCAATGACCTCTCGGCTTTTCTGAAGGATTCAACTTTTTTTGATCCGGAGATCAATCCCATTCTGGAGGCGGCCAGGGATGAGTCTGTCAGGCTGTCGCTGGTGGTGACTTCCGTGGAAAAGGATCTGCGTATTCAGGTTGTAGACATATCCGGCGATCCGGTAAAGGGGGAAAGCTTTTTTGTGGAGCTGGAGGGCCTTGGGGAATACAAGGACCTGGATATGGACGGCATCATTTATATAGGAGGCCTGACGGCGGGGGATTATTATGTGAAGCTGCGTCCGGTTGACGGCTACCGGGTTCCGGAAAATGAGACCAGGGTACACGTGAAGGACAAGGTAGAGTATGTGGCGATCGACGATATTTCTCTGCTGTTAAAGACGGAAGCGGATATTGATGCCGAGGCGGAGGATACAGGGATAGCGGACGCTTTGGAGGATGCGGACAAAACGGAGATCAAGAAGCTGCAGAATACTACGGGCAACAGCCATGTGGGGATTGACGTTTCAAAGTGGAACGGAGAGATCGACTGGGATAAGGTACGCAGTGCGGGGGTCGAGTTTGCAATTATCCGGGCAGGATACCGAGGCTCCGTTACGGGCAGCCTGGTGGAAGATCCTCGTTTCGCTGCAAACATTAAGGGAGCTGCCGCAAGCGGCATACCCGTGGGTGTCTACTTTTTTACACAGGCGGTGAATGAGGTGGAGGCCGTGGAGGAAGCGTCTGCGGTGTTAAAGCTGGTGCAGGAATATAATTTGGATTATCCTATTTTTATCGACACAGAGGGCGCAGGCGGAAACGGACGTGCGGACGGGCTGGACGTAGAAACCAGGACTTTGGTCTGCGAGGCGTTCTGCCGTACAATTTCCAATGCAGGTTACAGCGCAGGCGTCTACGGAAGCCGTAACTGGTATAATAATCGCCTTTATGCGGACAGACTGGACAATGATTATTGCATCTGGCTTGCGGAGTATCGGAGTGTTCCCCTGTATCAGGGCTATTATCAGATCTGGCAGTATACCTCTAAGGGCAAGGTGGACGGTATTTCCGGAAATGTGGATATGAACGTAAGCTACTACTAAGAAAATCAAGCGGCTGCGGAGCAGACATTTGATTTTCAGCAGCAGCTTAACGAAAAAATTGGAGAGCGCGAAATCGCAGAGCGATTAGATTTTTAAGTATATAACTGAAAGACCAAGCAGCTGCGAAAATAAACGGCAGGAAGGGAGCGGTACAGTATGGGGAAAATTGTGGTAGAAACTTGTGAAATTGAGGGTTTAAAGGTAATAACGCCCACGGTACACGGTGACTCCAGAGGGTACTTCTGTGAGACCTATCATTATGAGGATTATAAGGCGGCGGGCATTCCTGATATTTTTGTGCAGGACAATCAGTCCGCGTCCAGGCGAGGCGTGCTGAGGGGGCTGCATTTCCAGATAGACCATCCTCAGGCCAAGTTGGTCAGAGCGCTCAGGGGTGAGGTTTTTGATGTGGCGGTGGATATACGAAAGGGCTCGGCCACCTATGGCAAATGGTTTGGGGTATTGCTTTCCGAAGAGAATAAGAAGCAGTTTTATGTGCCGAAAAATTTTGCCCACGGATTTCTGGTGCTTTCTGATTATGCGGAATTCTGTTATAAATGTACGGATTTTTATCATCCGGGAGATGAAGGGGGCATTATGTACAATGATCCTGCGATTGGCGTGGACTGGCCGATTCCGGAGGGGATGGAGATCATCCTGTCCGAACGGGATACAAAATGGCCGGAATTTTCAAGTTTACGGGGCTGATATGAAAGGACATTGACATGAGGATAAGCAAGAAGGGCGGTATTGCGATATTTACCGCAGCTGCCGCTGTATTGGCCGCTGTTATCATCATACATCAGAATCTGGATCCGGGTGTGGATCCACAGCAGGAGCTGATCAAGAAGATATTGTCCTGTACGGTGATCCTGCTGTCCTGTATTCTGTTTGCTAAGGGGTACGACAAATTTACCACGCTTCCGGTGGAACTTTTTCAAAACAGGCATTTGATTTGGAAGCTGGCTAAAAATGATTTTAAGAAGAGGTACGCCGGCTCCTATTTAGGGGCAGTGTGGGCGCTGGCTCAGCCGGTGGTTACTGTGGCGATGTACTATATCGTATTTGACAAGATCATGGGGAATCAGGTGAACCGGGGAACGGGAGACATACCCTTTGTCCTTTTTCTGACGGCAGGACTTGTACCCTGGTTTTATTTCAGTGAGGCATTAAACAGCGGCACAAACGCTATGCTGGAATATAATTATCTGGTGAAGAAGGTGGTATTCAAGATCAGCATTCTGCCCATTATTAAAATTATCGGCGCGACTTTTATACATGCTTTTTTTGTGGTGGTGCTGTTGATTGTTGCTGCCATTTATGGATATTATCCCACGGTATATACACTTCAGCTTTTATATTATAGCGGCTGCCTTTTTATTTTTGTGCTGGCGTTAAGCTATACTACCTGTGCCGTAGTGGTATTTTTTAAGGATTTGGCGCAAATTATCAATATTGCCCTGCAGATTGGAATGTGGGCTACGCCCATTCTTTGGAATATTGAAGGTTTAGACGCCAACTGGGTCATTATCCTTAAACTGAACCCGCTGGTATATATTGTGAACGGCTATCGAAGCGCAATCTGTGAGCGGGAATGGTTTTTTCAGGATTTTTTTTCCACTATGTATTTTTGGATCGTAACCGTGGTTTTGTTTGGAATCGGCGCGGCAGTCTTTAAAAGGCTGAAGGTGCATTTTGCAGATGTGTTGTAAGCAAAAGGACAAGATTGAAAATTGTCATTTTCAATCTCAGAATTTGTGACGCTGCGCGTCCCAAAGTTCCCGCGGATTTAGATGCCGCTTGCGCGGCGGAATAAGAGGAAATATGGAAGAAAAAGAGATTCAGATTAAGCTTCACGAGGTAGATGTTCCTGCGATAGTGGTGCAGAATGTGGAAAAGGTATATAAGCTGTACGATAAACCAAGGGATCGGATGAAAGAAGCGTTTGGGTTTGGGAAAAAGCTGAAATCTAAGCTGCATTATGCCTTAAGCGGTATTAATATGGAAATTTGCAGGGGCGAGACCGTGGGAATTATCGGCACCAACGGCTCTGGCAAATCTACGCTTTTGAAGATTATTACGGGTGTGCTGACGCCAACTTCCGGCGAGGTCAGAGTGGACGGGCGGATTTCGGCACTTCTTGAGCTGGGGGCCGGTTTTAATCAGGAATATAACGGCATAGAAAATGTATATTTGAACGGCACGATGATGGGATTTTCCGAGAAGGAGATAGATGAAAAGCTGCCGTCAATCCTGGAGTTTGCAGATATTGGTGATTATGTGTATCAGCCGGTGAAGACCTATTCCAGCGGTATGTTTGTCAGGCTTGCCTTTGCGGTGGCGATTAATATTGAGCCTGAAATATTGATCGTTGATGAGGCGCTTTCCGTGGGGGATGTGTTTTTCCAGGCAAAATGTTATCATAAATTTGAAGAATTTAAAAGTCAGGGAAAAACCATTGTCTTTGTCAGTCATGATTTAAGCAGCATCAGTAAATATTGCGACAGGGTCTATTTGCTGAATAAAGGGAAACTTTTGGGCGAAGGAACGCCTAAAAAGATGATAGATGTGTATAAACAGGTATTGGTAGGACAGTATACTATAGCAGAGGCGCAGGAGACTGCCGAAGACTCCGAAGAAAACTCTCTCAGGGAGAAAGAGGCGGGGGACAGCCCGGAGAGGGGAGGCAGTGAGC
The DNA here is from genome assembly GCA_910578815.1 of uncultured Acetatifactor sp. Taxonomy (GTDB): domain Bacteria; phylum Bacillota; class Clostridia; order Lachnospirales; family Lachnospiraceae; genus Acetatifactor. The sequence goes on along the minus strand of CAJTSE010000010.1, from coordinate 32,786 downwards.
TTTTAGAGGCAGACGGCAATGGTCGTTCGGAAGCAAGCGGCAGCACGTCAGATGCTAAGATTAATCCTTCCGCGCTGGAATACGGCACAAAGCAGGCGCGTATTACGGAATATTATCTGACGGATGAAAAGGGATTGCGGACTACGGCAGTGTTGAAGGGAAGCAGCTTTACACTGCATATGAGGGTGGAGTTTGGCGAACATATTCCGTCGCCTATTTTTGCTTTTTCCGTGAAAAACGTCAAGGGAACGGAAATTACAGGCACCAACACCATGATTGAGAAGGCGTTTTTGGAAAGTGTGGAATCCGGCCAGACCAAGGAAGTTACTTTTACGCAGAAGATGAGCCTCCAGGGGGGAGAATATCTTCTTTCTCTGGGAGTGACAGGATATAACGGAGATACCTTTGAGGTGTATCACAGGCTTTATGATGTGATGAATGTGACCGTGATTTCGGACAAGGACACGGTAGGATATTATGATATGGATTCGGTGGTGGAGGTACGGTGACCGGCAGCGGACGGTTTGCATGAACCGTCCTGCATTTGCGGAAGCCGGGACAGAGCTTCAGGCCGGGAGAATGAGGATACCTTATGCGGGATAGAGAAGAAATCGGAAAGATCGTATTGGATTACAGCAGATACCAGGGAGAGGATTTATACTGTGACGGGGAAGTGGAGGATGAGCTTCTGCAGATCGTTAAGGAACGTTCTGCCCTGGAATATGCGGAAGTGATTGAAAAGCGTGGAAACTGGCCGATACTTTATCATTTGTCCCCCTTGCGGGAGAATATCGTGGATTGGATTCCCATGGAGAAATCGGCAAAAGTGCTGGAGGTGGGCAGCGGCTGCGGGGCAATTACAGGAGCGCTGTCACGGAAGGCGGGAAGCGTTACCTGCGTGGAGCTTTCAAAAAAGCGGAGTCTAATCAATGCCTACAGACACAGTGAGTGCGATAATGTAAAGATTCATGTGGGAAATTTTAAGGACATTGAGCCGGATTTGCCGGGAGACTTTGACTATATCTGTCTGATTGGCGTATTTGAATACGGGCAGAGTTATATCGGCGGAAAGACCCCGTTTCAGGATTTTCTGCGGATACTTCTGCCCCATCTGGCGGCAGGCGGCAGGATCGTGATCGCCATTGAAAATAAATACGGATTAAAATATTTTGCAGGTTGTCGCGAAGATCATCTTGGTACGTGGTTTTCCGGGATTGAAAACTATGCGGACGGAGGCGGAGTCCGTACCTTCAGCAAAAAGGGCCTGAAAAGAATTTTTGAAAGCTGTGGAGTAAAAGAAGCACATTTTTATTATCCTTATCCGGACTATAAGTTTATGACCGCGCTATACAGTGACTCTTATCAGCCTCGCAGAGGTGAACTGTCCAATAATTTAAGAAATTTTGACCGGGACAGAATGCTATTGTTTGACGAGAAGAATGCCTTTGACGGCATTGTTGAGGACGGACTTTTTCCCGTGTTTTCCAATTCCTTTTTGGCTGTTATTGGGGAGGGCTTTGAAAAAAGGTATATAAAGTATTCTAATGACAGGGCACCGGAATATGCCATCCGCACCGAGATCGGGGGTCCCTCCGAGACGGCTTTGAGCGTCAGAAAATTTCCCATGAATCAGGAAGCGGCCGAGCACATCAGGGCCATGGAGGCAGCCTGCCGGAAGCTGCAGGAACGCTACCGGGAGGGAAAGCTGGAGATCAACCGCTGCAGGCTTGTAGAAGATGGGGAACAACCTTATATAGAGTTTGAGTTTGTACGGGGTACGCCTCTTTCCGAGCTGATGGACAGATGCCTGGAGGAAGAGGACAGTGAGGGCTTTCAGCGGCTGTTTAAAGAATATTTGGATCGGATCGGATATAACAGCGAATATCCGGCAGCAGATTATGATCCGATTTTTTCCAATATTTTGGTAGATGGTGACAGGTGGATCCTGATCGACTATGAATGGACTTTTGGCAGACAGGTAGATACCAGAGAACTGGCTTTTCGGTCGGTATACTGCTATTTACTGGAGGATGAGAAACGAAATAAGTTAAATCTTGATTCGATATTAAGTGATTTGAATATTGATGAAGCAGAGGCAGAGGAATTCAGAAAGCAGGAGAGAAATTTTCAGGACTATGTGAGTGGAAACCGAATGGTCCTTGCCCTGATCAGAGAAGCGATCGGCAATAAGGTATATGGACTCCGTGATTATATGGAAAAGTATCGAAAGGCGCAGAGTCTGAGGCGCATCCAGATTTATGAGGACAGAGGAGACGGTTATCGGGAAGAAGAGTCCCGACTGGTACCCGGAGTTTATGTGGACGAAAAGACGGCACAGCTGGAGCTTTCGGTAGATGAGGACGTGAAGACGATCCGGATTGATCCTGCGTTTCACAGCTGTGCAGTAAAGATAGAAGAGCTTACCTTTAACGGGGAAGACATTCCATTGGACAAAAAGCATCTGTTATTAAATGGAAGAATTGCAAAGCCTTCTACCATCATCTTTCCTACGGATGATCCGATTATCAGTATCCTTCTGGAAAAGCTGCCCAGGACCGGGGAGGACAAGCTTTTGATCCGGATGGAGATAGAATTTTTACCGCTTAACATAGCGCAGGAGCTGTCAGATTCCGTAAAGAAGATTTTGTAAACGCTGACGAAAGCGTTTTTACCTTAAGGAAGCTGGGCCGTATGCTTTATGGATTTAGAGAAAAATCTGAGCGGTCCAGTGTCAGGTTCGGATTGTAAAAGGGATCTCCTTTTTTCAGGATCTCAGCCCAACGCTTTTGAAATTTTTCGATTTCGCTCTGAAAACGTCGTATTTTTTCAGGAGTGTCCTCGTAGCCTCTGGATTTTGACTCATAGTGATGAAGTTCTGCGTAAGGGTTGTAGACCACCAGCTTTCCAAGGGCACGTATTTTCAGACAAAAGTCTATATCGTTAAAGGCCACTGCAAACTCTTCTGTCAGTCCGCCCACTTCCCTGTACAGATTATGCTTCACCATAAGGCAGGCGGCGGTGACGGCAGAATAGTTCTGGGCGCAGAGAAGGCGTTTCTGGTATCCGGGATCGTTGCGCCCGGCGCCCACAAAGGTATGGCCGGCAACGCCTCCCAGACCGATGATGACCCCGGCATGCTGGATGGTATTGTCTTCATACCAAAGTCTGGCGCCTACGATGCCCACGTCTTCCCGCATACAAAAATTCAGCATTTCCTGAAGGCAGTTTCCGTCGATCATTTCCGTATCATTGTTCAGCAAAAGAAGATATTCCCCCTTTGCGTATTGCTCTCCGAAATTATTGATGCGGGAGAAGTTGAAGCCGCCCTTGTAAGTGACCACTGTCACATTGGGACGCTTTTGAATTTCCTCATAATAGCGGAAGGTTTCTGCCTCCGTACTGTTATTTTCAATGACAATAATCTCATAGTTGCGGTATGAGGACTTTTGTTCAATGGAATCCAGACACTTTTTTAAGTCTGCCACATGGTCCTTATTGGGAATCATGACGGAAACCAGAGGTGACGAATCCCAGTGATAGGTTGTGTGATACATTCCAAGGTAACTTGCGTTTTCCACTGTGGCAGGAATCCCCAGACGTTTATAATGTGCCTCCAGCGCTCGGCGTCCGGCTTCAAAGGCGTACAGCTTGCTCTCCGGGTTGGATGCGGTGGAATCCATGTGGCAGCGCCAGTGGTATAGAATCTTTGGAATATGATAAATCTCCTTTGCCTGTTCACAGCAGCGCAGAATGAAATCATAATCCTGCGCTCCGTCGAATTCCTGCCGCAGAAGTCCTGCCTGCTTAAGAAGGCTTCTTTTTACTACAAACATGTGGCAGATGTAGTTCTGGCTGCGCAGATAATCCGGGTTGAAGTCCGGCTTAAAATTGGGTTCAAAATGAGTTTTTCCGGACATATCCACTTTGTCTTCATCCGTGTACAGCACTTCCGCATCCTTATGGCGCCGCAGTGCTTTCGCACATTCATACAGCGCGTTGGGGGCAAGCAGATCGTCATGGTCCGCTAAAGCTACATAATCTCCCGTAGCCATCAGAATAGCGGCATTGGTATTTTCCGCAATGCCTCCATTTTTCGGTAACGACTGATATTTAATTCGCTTTTCCCAGCCTGCCAGGCGCTTAACCGTATCCTCCAAAGAGTTATCGCTGCCGCTTCCGTCAGCAAGACAAAGCTCCCAATGAGGATAGGTTTGGGATAGAACGGATTCCAGCAGCTCGTTCAGGTAAACCTCCTTAGTACGATACAGGGGGATTACGATACTGAAGGTAACGGGGTCCGGAAATATTTCCCTGCGCTGGCGGTCCAGCTCCCGCTTGGAAGGCTGGTGCCTTTTATACCAGGAAGGATAATCCGTGCGGTTATTGGTTTTGGTCAGCTGATGCAGGACACGTTTTACCGTATTTCCCCAGCCCTCCCTGCTCAGATAGGAAAATGCTCTTTTCCAGATGCTCAGCCGGGCGGTTTGTCTGCCGGCTTTTGCCACGGAGGATTTAAAAAAGGTGCTTTTTCCGCCGGAGGTAAAGCGGATTTTAAAGGATTTTGCGGAATCCACGGGAAACTTAATTTGAAAGCCTGCCTCGATGGCATCGGGAGCCGAATTTTGGCGGTGATCCTGCCCGGAGGCATCGGCTTCGTCGTCTAAATCACGGTCACGGTCTTCCCAGTTGCTCCAGAGGGACATGCTGTCATATTCGTATATTACATCCTGCCGGTAAGAACGGGTAATACTGCTGTTAATAACGTTATTTTTTTGATCCAGCACCTGAATATCCACAACGTCACTGCCGATGACCCAGCCATGAAGCTGTACGCTGCCGTCTGCAATCCGGCAGCCCTCAATATTATAAATCAGGCGCTGCATGTCCTTGCGCAGGGCAGCAATGGAAATAGTGGACACAAGAGTGTTTCCGCCCTGAAAGCTGTCGGTAATGGACAGCTTTTTCCCCGTTTCCCAGTGTTCGGGAAGCGTTACCAGAAGGAGAAGTTCCGGCCCGTCGGTATTTGTGTTTTTCTGCTCATATGTGAGGCACGCCCCGTCCAGAAAGAAGCTGAGCGCATGGCCGTCGGCGCGCCCTTCCGGAAAACGCCCCAGAACCGCCAGAATATTTTTATTATATAAATGGAACCGATAATTCCCTGAATGCTGTTTCATCGTGATTCTCCTTTAATGGCCATTCGGCCGATATCTGCCATGAATAAGGACATTATATCATGATGGCCTGAACTTTGTCAGCTTTTTTCGACGTTTTCCTTTGCATGTTGTCGATAACGCTAATATTGTTCGGCTGACAAAGAAAATGTATACTTGGCAATTTATGAATGAAATGATCAATGTGGACTGCGTCTATGTGGATTAAGGGGGATTTCAGAATTTAGAGTGGCGCACCGGTTTAAAACATGCTATAATGATATTATTAGCCCCAAGGGGCAGAAACGAGGTAAAATGAGATGAGTTATATGGACGAATTTAACTTTTGGCTGGAAGACGATTACTTTGACCAGGATACGAAGAACGAGCTGCTGGCAATTCGTAACGATCCTGGGGAAATAGAAGAAAGGTTTTATAAGGAACTTGAATTTGGAACCGGAGGTCTGAGGGGAGTGATCGGTGCCGGAACCAACCGTATGAATGTATATACCGTGCGGAAGGCTACGCAGGGCCTGGCAAATTTCATTATAAAGCAGGGAACGCAGGCAAAGGGGGTTGCCATTGCCTATGATTCCAGAAGAATGTCTCCTGAATTTGCGGATGTGGCAGGGCTTTGTCTGGCAGCCAACGGCATCAAGGCTTATGTGTTCGATTCCCTAAGGCCTACGCCGGAGCTTTCTTTTGCTCTTCGTACCTTGGGCTGTACGGCAGGAATCGTGGTGACGGCAAGCCATAATCCGCCGGAGTATAACGGCTATAAAGTATACTGGGAGGATGGCGCTCAGGTTACCGCGCCCAAGGATGTGCAGATCATTGATGAGGTGAAAGCCATTAAGGATTTCCATCAGTGTAAAACCATGGATAAGGATGCGGCTGTTGCCGATGGGCTTTATCAGGTGATTGGCAAGGAGATCGACGACAAGTATATGGCAGAGCTGAAGAAGCAGATTATCCATCCCGATGTGATACGGGAGATGGCGGAGGATATTAAGATTGTTTATACCCCCCTCTGCGGAACGGGTAACCTTCCCGTGAGAAGAGTGCTTTCTGAGCTGGGCTTCAAAAATGTTTATGTGGTTCCCGAACAGGAAAAGCCTGATCCCAATTTTACTACTTTGGATTATCCGAATCCGGAGGATCCCAAAGCATTTACATATGCCCTTCGACTTGCGAAGGAAAAGGATGCGGATATTGTGCTTGCAACTGATCCGGATGCGGACCGTCTGGGGGTTTACGCCAAGGATACCAAAACCGGCGAATATGTTTCCTTTACAGGAAATATGTCCGGTATGCTGATTGCGGAGTATATCCTGAGAGAAAAGACTGCAACCGGAATCATGCCTGAAAATCCGGCGCTGGTGACTACCATTGTGACTACCAATATGACCAGGCCCATTACCGCGGCATATAATGTAAAGCTGATTGAGGTGCTGACCGGATTTAAGTTCATTGGTGAGCAGATTAAGCTGTTTGAGCAGACAGGCAGTAATCATTATGTGTTTGGCCTGGAAGAGAGCTATGGCTGTCTGGCGGGAACACATGCCAGAGATAAAGATGCTATCGTTGCCGTAATGTGCCTTTGCGAGGTAGCGGCTTATTGCAAGAAACATGGAAAGACCTTGTGGGATATGATGCTGGATACCTATGAAAAATATGGTTATTATAAAGAGAGCCAGTATACCATTACCATGAAGGGCATCGACGGAGCAAGACAGATCGGGGAGCTTATGGATAAGCTGCGCAGCAATCCGCCGAAGGCTTTTGGAGCAAGGAAAGTATTGAAATTCAGGGATTATCAGACAGACAGGATTCTGGACATGACGGACGGGACGGAGACAAAGACCGGACTGCCTAAGTCCAACGTACTTTATTTTGAACTGCCTGATGACGAATGGTGCTGTGCACGCCCTTCAGGCACTGAGCCCAAGATTAAGTTCTATATGGGCGTGAAGGGAAGCAGTATTCAGGATGCGGAGGGCAGGCTGGCCCAGCTGACGGAGGATTTAAAGGCGGAGCTGTAGTTTCAGGCAGGCACTGCCGGGTGATACACGAGCAAGGTTTGCTCGCAGGAATTAACTGTAAACCGCGAACGCGGAGCAAATACGGATTCCCTGCCGCATCGGCAGGGAATTCTGGTGTGAGAAGCTTAATGAGACAAATCAATTTTGCAAATTTGAAAAGAACAGTATATTTTTTGAAACGGAACGGAATTAAGAACACGTGTTTTGAAATTAAGGAGAGGCTGGAAGCAGGAAAACAACCGCCGTATGTGTGGGTTCCTGCTTCTTCGGAGCAGCTGGCGGCCCAGAGGCGTCGTGCCGAGGAAGAGAAATATAACCTGAAATTCAGCATCGTAGTACCTGCATACCGTACCCCGGAAAACTGTCTGCGTGAGATGACAGAGTCCCTGCTGGCTCAAAGTTATCCTGACTGGGAACTGATTCTGGCAGATGCCACGGAGGAAGATGTTTTGTCAGGGATAATCGAAGGATTTCATGATGCACGTCTTCGCTATGTCCATCTGAACGGAAATCAGGGGATTTCGGAAAATACCAACAGAGCCCTGGAACTGGTCTCCGGGGATTATGTGGGACTGCTGGATCATGACGATGTATTGACACCGGATGCCCTGTACGAAATGGCGGCCCGGATCAGAGAGGAACGTCAAGGCGGGCGGGAGCCGATGCTGTTATATTCCGATGAAGATAAATGCAACGGTGACATGACGGTGTTTTATGAGCCGAACCAAAAAGAAGACTTTAATCTTGATTTACTATTATGCAATAATTACATCTGTCATTTTATGGTGATGAAGACAGAACTGATACAAAAGCTGAGATTTCGAAAGGAGTATGACGGAGCGCAGGATTATGATTTGGCGCTTCGGGCGGTGGAAGCAATCCTGGGGAATAAATTAAAGGGCGGTGAGGAATTCATTCTGCACATTCCGAAGGTACTCTATCACTGGCGCTGCCACAGCGGCTCCACGGCGGAGAATCCCTGGAGTAAGGAATATGCCTATGAAGCAGGGCGCAGGGCTTTACAGAGCTTTGCGGACAAAAACGGATGGAAAGCAAAAGCAGTAAATATGTCCCATCCGGGCTTTTATAGGCTGGAGTACAATGAAAGCCCTTTAAAGTGCAGGGAGGATCTGGGGGCAATAGGCGGCAGGCTGAAATGTAAGGGCAGGGTAACAGGAGGCAGGATGACCGCGGAAGGAAAAGTTTTGTACGAGGGACTACCGTTAAATTACAGTGGTTATCTTCACCGGGCGGTGCTGCAGCAGGATGCCGCTGCGCTGGATATTCGTAATATAGTGTTGAAGGATTCCTTAAGAACTCTGTTTAAAGAAATAACAGGTGTTTCATATATTGTTTCGCCGGGTACGGAAAAGTTTGATGCCTCAGTGCTTTCTGAAGGGACGGATCCTGTGGAGATCAGTCTCAGACTCGGTAAGGCCTTGCGGGAGCAAGGGTATCGTCTTTTGTATTTACCGGAGTAGTGTGAGAAGAATCAAAAGCCGGGTTCTCAGGCTTGGCTGTTTCGCAGAGGAATTCTAAGTCTGCATAGCAGACTTTTCTTTCACCGAGAAATGCCGGAAACACGGCAATTCTCATCGGAGCTTTTGTCCCGTGGGATTGTGTGATTCCACGGAGCGGAATGATGAAGGTTAGCATGAAAATGACAGGGGGAGGGTATGTGTAAAGTAACGGTTGTTATACCAAATTATAACGGGCTCAAATTTTTAAAAGAATGTTTGGATGCCGTACTTGCTCAGGCCTCTGGAACGCCCGAATATGAAGTAATGGTGATTGATAACGGCTCTACTGACAGCAGTCTGGAGCTTCTGCGAGCAGCCTATCCCATGGTACGTGTAGAGGCGCTGCCGGAAAATACCGGTTTCTGCCATGCAGTAAACGTCGGACTTAAGCTTTCCTCTGCGCCCTATGTGATTTTACTGAACAATGATACAAAAGTTAAAGATGAATTTATTAAAAACTTGTGTTATGCCATTGAGAGCAAACCTGAAGCCTTTTCTGTCAGCGCCAAAATGCTGATGTGGGATCATCCTGAGCTGCTGGATGATGCAGGAGACCGTTATTGTGCTTTTGGCTGGGCTTATGCCAGGGGCAAGGGCAGGCCTGCAGAGAGGTACAATGAGCCTTGTGAAATATTTTCGGCCTGTGCCGGGGCGGCAATTTACCGGAGAAAAATATTGGAAGAGATCGGCTGTTTTGACGAGCAGCATTTTGCCTATCTGGAGGATTTGGATTTGGGTTATCGCGCGCGTATTTACGGCTATCGCAGCTATTACGAGCCGCGGGCGGAGGTGATTCATTACGGCAGCGCTTCCAGCGGTTCCAGATATAATGTATGGAAGACCTCTCTTGCGTCGGCAAACAGTGTCTATGTGGTGGGAAAAAACATGCCTCTGCTGCAGTGGATTTGGAATCTGCCGTTTTTGATTCCGGGATTTTTTGTGAAATTTCTTTTTTTCATAAAAAAAGGAATGGGGATGGCATATATCAAGGGGGTCGGCCGGGGCTTTTTACGTCTTTTTACGCCTGCCGGACGAAGTAAAAAGGTCAGGTTTCGCATGAAGCACCTGAAAAATTATCTTGCCATTCAGGGGCAGCTTTATTTAAATGTCTTTCGGTTTCTTAAGAAATATTAAGAAACAGCTTCATAATTTCATAAGTTGTTTCCCGTATAATAAATTCAGCGGCGAAAGAGTGCCTGTTGCTGTATGTGGAGCAATTTATGATAAAGGATAACCAGAAAGTATTCAACCGATTAATGGTGATCATTGACGCTGCCATCACGGTGGCGTCCTTTATGCTTGCATATTTTTTCAAGTTTTATATTCTTAATGACGGCCCAGGGCCGGGGGTCCTTCCGGCTGTAGAATACTTCAGGCTTCTCATCTTTATTGTTCCTGTTTACATGCTGATCTATTATACTTGCGGGGTATACGCGCCAAAGCGAACGGTGCGCCGCAGATTTGAAATTTACGGAATCGTGAAGGCTAATGTCATCGGAATCATGGCACTGATTATTATTTTGTACCTGATTATCCGTGAGATTGACATTTCCCGTTCTGTGATGGCATTTTTTTCGGTTATCAATATTTTCATTACCTCCGCGTTTCGGCTCATCCTGCGTAAGGGATTAAGGACTATTCGCAGTAAGGGTTACAATTTGAAGCATCTTCTTCTGGTGGGGTATTCCAGGGCGGCGGAGGAATATATAGACAGGCTGACGGATAACCCTCAGTGGGGTTATGCGGCGGTGGGGATCTTGGATAATAATATACCTGCGGGCACAGTTTATCGTGGGGTGAAGGTCTTGGGAAGTTTGGGTAATCTGGAAATTATCCTGCCTGAAAATAAGCTGGATGAGATCGCGATCACGCTTTCGCTGAAGGATTATGATTATTTGGAAAGTATTGTGAGCATCTGCGAAAAATCCGGAGTCCACACGAAATTCATTCCTGATTACAACAGTATGATCCCCAGCAGGCCCTATACTGAGGACCTTATGGGACTTCCCGTTATCAATATACGGTATGTGCCCCTGACAAATACCGGAAATAAGTTAATTAAGCGGTTGGTGGATATTGTCGGTTCAGTTTTGGGAATCGTAATCACCTCACCTATCATGCTGCTAGCCGCGGTTCTGGTGAAGGCTACAAGTCCTGGGCCGGTAATTTTTAAGCAGGAGAGGGTGGGGCTCCACAATAAAACTTTCTATATGTATAAGTTTCGCAGCATGGAGCAGCAAAAACCCAAGGATGAAAAACGGGCATGGACCGTTCGGGATGATCCCAGAGTTACCAAGGTGGGAAAGCTGTTAAGGAGAACGAGCCTGGATGAGCTTCCTCAGCTGTTCAATATTTTAAGGGGAGATATGAGTCTTGTGGGCCCCAGACCGGAGCGGCCTTTGTTTGTAGAGAAGTTCAAGGAAGAGATTCCCAGGTATATGGTGAAGCATCAGGTTCGGCCCGGACTGACCGGATGGGCTCAGGTAAATGGGCTGAGGGGTGACACCTCCATACGTAAACGTATCGACTACGATATATACTATATTGAGAATTGGACGCTCGGATTTGACATTAAGATAATCTTTATGACATTTTTTACGGGTTTTGTCAATAAAAATGCTTACTGATAAAGGAGAAGGATGTTATGGCAGCAAAGCAGAAACAAAAAAATGTAACAGCAGCAGGGAGTGCAGCAAAAGCAGCGGCTATGAAACGAAAAAACAGACGCAAACTGATTATTTTTATGTTTGAGGTTTTGATCATCCTGATTATGCTGGTGGGAATCTGGGCAGCTTCCCGCATTTCCGGTGAGGGCCCTAAGATTATGAGACTTAATGTGGAGCAGCTGGCCGTTCCGGAAGAAATCAAAGAGGCTAAGGAGCAGGGCGAAAGCACCATGCTGGGCTACAGGAATATTGCACTGTTTGGTGTGGATGCCACAAACGAAAAAGAGGTGGCGAAGAACAGCCGCAGCGATACGATTATGATTGCCAGCATCAATATGGATACCGGCGACATCCGTCTGGTCAGCGTATACCGGGATACTTATTTGAATATTGGCAGAAACGATGACGAAAACAGCGATACTTATACAAAATGTAATGCGGCCTATGCGAAGGGTGGACCTACACGTGCTATTCGTATGTTGAATACGAATCTGGACATGGATATTGAGGACTTTGTGACCATAGGCTATAACAGCCTGATTGATGTGATTGACGGGCTGGGGGGTGTCTGGGTTGAGATCAAGCAGAATGAGATCAGTTATCTGAACGATTACCAGAAGAGTATTGTAGTTCAGTGGAAATACGGGGTCAAGGGAAGCGGTGAAAAAGGAGAGATTACCGAAGATGATCTGAAGGTGCTGAAGGCTTCCGATTACACGCCGGTGAAGGAACCGGGCTATCAGCTGCTGAACGGACTTCAGGCGGCGGCATACTGCCGTATCCGCTATGTGGGTAATGATTATGCCCGTACCGAGAGACAGCGTACCGTCTTAAAGGCAATTCAGGATCAGGCTTTAAAGGCGGATCTGAATACTTTGACGAAACTGTTCAATAAAGTGGTAGGCCAGGTTTATACCAGTCTGAGCAAGGAAGAGATGCTGGAAATGCTGGGCAAGATTGCGGACTTTAAGATCGTGGACGAAACAGGATTTCCTAAGGAGGGAGAGTTTGTCACCGGTAATATCGGTGCAAGCGGAAGCTGTATCGTTCCCCAGGATCTGGAGGAAAATGTGATTTGGCTGCATCAGTTCCTCTTTGATGATGAGGACTATCAGGTGACGGATGGCGTAAGGGAACGCAGTGAAATGGTGGAGTCCAGAACTGCAAAATATCTGAATAAGGACTGACGGAATGCTTTAGCCAGGAAATATAAGGGGAGCGGAAGGCCGACACTCCGTAAGGAAGCGTCAGCCGAGGGCTTCCCTTTTTCGCCGCATTGTTTTCATTGTAAAAGTGCAAAGGTTCCGTTATAATAAAAGACGAAATCATTTTACGGAGTGCTTAATATAGTAAGAAAGGCGGAGGGCGGCTTGGAAATCGACGTAATTATTCCCCTATATAAGCCGGGCAGAGAGCTGCCGGTCCTGCTGGAAAGACTGGCCGAGCAGACCATGCCGGTGCATAAAATAATTCTTATGAATACGGAAGAAAAGTATTTTCGGGAGATGATTGCCAAAACGGGGACGGACCCAGTGGAGGCTTTCGCCAATGTGGAGGTGCATCACCTTTCAAAAAAGGAATTTGATCACGGTGGTACAAGGCACAAAGCCGTACAATATTCCCAGGCGGATATTTTCGTAATGATGACGCAGGATGCCATGCCTGCGGATCAATATCTGATCGAAGAGCTGACGGTACATCTGCGGAAAAGACTTGAGGAAGAGAGGAAGGAACAGGCGGAGAACCGACTGGGAGGGCAGAAGCAGTCAGAGAAAAAAGAGCCGAAACAGGCGGAGAACCGGCTGGGAGGGCAGGAGCAGGAACAGAGAAAGCAAGGGGTCAGGGTGGCAGCAGCATATGCCCGTCAGCTGCCTGGGGAAGACAGCAGGGAGACGGAAAGGATTTCCAGATATTTTAATTATCCGGAAAAGTCCCGGATCAAAACGGCTGGCGACTTGAAAACAATGGGCATCAAAACTTTTTTCTGCTCCAATGTCTGTGCAGCCTATAGGCGGGATTTATATGAGGAATCAGGTGGATTTGTCCGCCATACTATATTTAATGAAGACATGATTTACGCTTCAGGCGCTGTCGGGGCAGGATACGGAATTGCCTATGAGGCAAAAGCCAGGGTGATACATTCTCATAATTATACCAATATGCAGCAGCTGCGGCGCAATTTCGATTTGGGGGTTTCCCAGGCGGCGCATCCGGAGGTATTTGCAAATGTGCCATCTGAGGCGGAGGGGAAAAGGCTGGTGACAGCCGCTTTCCGGTATCTGAAGAGAAAGGGAAGGCTGTACCGGTTTCCCGGCTTCTGTGTGCAGTGCGGGTTTAAGTATGTGGGTTACAAACTGGGAAAACATTACAGAAGGCTGCCAAAAAAATGGGTTATGGCCCTTACGGCAGACAAAGATTATTGGAAGCAGGAGGAAATGATATGTGTGGAATCGTAGGTTATATCGGGAGTAAACAGGCGGCACCGATTATTTTGGACGGTTTGTCAAAGCTGGAATACAGGGGGTATGACTCTGCAGGAATCGCAGTGTACGATGGCTCGAAGATCGTGACGCGTAAGGCCATCGGGCGACTTAAGGTGCTGGAAAATTTGACGAAGGGCGGAGAGACCATGCCGGGGCAGGCAGGAATCGGCCATACCAGGTGGGCTACCCATGGTGCGCCCAGCGACAGGAACGCGCATCCTCATACCAATGCGGGTGGGACCATCGCGGTGGTACATAACGGGATTATTGAGAACTATATTCCCCTGAAAAAAATGCTGACGGAGAAAGGCTATCAGTTTGCTTCCGAAACGGATACGGAAGTTCTTGCACATTTGATGGATTATTATTATAAGGGAAATCCGCGGGAGGCGGTGACGAAGGTGCTGCATAGGGTGGAAGGGTCCTACGCGCTGGGTATTTTGTTTGCGGACTATCCTGATGAGATTTATGCTGCCAGGAAAGACAGTCCGCTGATTGTAGGGCAAAACGCGGACGGATGCTTTATTGCATCCGATGTGCCGGCAATTTTAAAATACACCAGAAACGTATATTATATGGATAACCAGGAGGTAGTAATTCTTCAAAAGGGCGGTCTGCAGTTTTTCTCCGTGGATGAAGAAGAGGTGTTCAAAGAGCCTGTAACGATTGACTGGGATGCAGATGCAGCCGAGAAGGCAGGTTATGAGCATTTCATGCTGAAGGAAATGTATGAGCAGCCCAAGACGATCACGGATACCATTTCTCCCCGGATTGTAAACAACGATATAGTAATAGAAGAGTTAAAAATGAATGATGACGAGCTGCGAAAGATAACAAAGATTCACATTGTTGCCTGTGGTTCTGCTTATCATACCGGTGTTACCGGGAAATATGTACTGGAAGGTCTTGCAAGGATTCCCGTAGAGGTGGATGTAGCCAGTGAATTCCGCTACCGCGATCCCATTCTGGAGGAAGGGAGCATGGTCATCGTGATCAGCCAGTCCGGCGAAACCGCCGATACCCTTGCAGCTTTGAGAGAGTCAAGGGAAAGAGGATTTAAGGTGCTGGGCATTGTCAATGTGGTGGGGAGCTCCATTGCCAGAGAAGCGGATGCCTGCCTGTATACATGGGCCGGGCCGGAGATTGCCGTTGCCACTACTAAGGCATACAGTGCCCAGCTGGCGGCGCTTTATATGCTGGCCATGAAACTGGCGAAAGTAAGGGGAACTGTGGATGACAACAGATTCCGACGGCTGCTGACGGATTTAAAACGCCTGCCGGATCAGATTGAACGGCTGTTGGGGCAGAAGGAGAAAATCCAGCATTTTGCCAACAGATATTTAGGGGCCAGAGACATTTTCTTTATCGGCAGGGGAATTGATTACGCCATTTCCCTGGAGGGATCCCTGAAGCTGAAGGAAATATCTTACATACATTCCGAGGCTTATGCGGCCGGGGAGTTGAAGCACGGCACTATCTCACTGATTGAAGACGGTACGCTTGTGGTCGCGGTTTCCACTCAGCCTGCGCTGTTCCAGAAGACGATCAGCAATATTGTGGAAGTAAAGGCCAGGGGCGCTTTTGTCATGGCAGTGACCAGTGAGGACAACAAGGCCGTAGAGAAGGCTTCGGATTATGTAGTTTACCTCCCGGAGACGGATCCTTACTTTACCAATTCCCTTGCGATTATCCCGCTGCAGCTGTTTGCGTACTATGTGGCAGTGGGCAGAGGATGCGATGTGGATAAGCCCAGGAATCTTGCAAAGTCCGTGACCGTTGAATAGAATATTTATGATTTCATGGATGCTTCATATTTCAATCACAATTTCGACACAAATGCAGGTTATACTTTAGTACATAAAGATACAGGAAATGGAAGGAGTAATGGTTTATGTACGAAAATGAAACTTATTTTGACCACACAACCTGTTCTGAGGAAGAACTGAAGCAGCATACGGTTCCTTATGACAAGAAGGCGGATAAGGCGGCAAAAAAGGCGGCGAAGGCAGCCAGAAAAAATGAGATAAAGGCGGCCAGAGAGGCAAAGAGGGCGGAACAAGTGCCCGGCCGTAAGGGCGGCTACGGGCGCAAGGTAGTACTGAGTGTAAGCCTGGGGCTGTGTTTCGGATTGTTTGCGGGTCTCGGCTTTTACGCGGTCAGCCTGGGAACAGACCGCATTTTCCCGGCAGACAGCGAAAATGCGGTAATAACGGAGCTTCCGGACAATATGGTGAATCTTCCCGAAAAGGAGAAGGAAGCCGCTGAAGTAAGCCATGTTACCTATGTGGTGGATGATGTATCCGGCATGGTGGAGGGAGTTATGCCTTCTATGGTGTCTATTGTGAATAATTATGTCAGAACCACAAGTTTCTGGGGCCAGATCTATAACGAGCCGGGGGTGTCCAGCGGTTCCGGTATTATTGTAGGCGAGACGGATGAAGAACTGCTGATTGCAACCAATAACCATGTGGTGGAGGGTGCGGATACACTGGAGATCACCTTTATTGACAACAGCACGGCGGAAGCCGTGATTAAAGGAACGGATGAGGACATGGATATTGCCGTGGTGGCGGTGCCTATTTCCGACTTATCCGAAGAGACCTTAAGCAGCATCACGGTTGCAAAACTGGGAGACAGCGACCAGCTTAAGCTGGGGATGCCGGTAGTGGCCATCGGAAATGCTTTGGGATACGGGCAGTCCGTTACCAACGGAATTATCAGTGCATTGGACAGGGAGATGACTTCGGAGGACGGCTCTACCGGAAAATACATTCAGACCAATGCAGCGATCAACCACGGTAATTCGGGGGGAGCCCTGTTAAATATTAGCGGTGAGGTTATCGGTATTAATGTGGCAAGGATTGATGACGGTATCGTCAGCGTGGAAGGCATGGGATACGCTATTCCTATCAGCGCCGCAACACCTATTATTGAAGATCTGATGGAGCGCACGACCAGAGTCAATAAGGTGGACGAGGACGAAATGGGCTACATGGGAGTTACCATGCAGACGGTTACGGATGAGATTGCCAGTATGTTTGGTTTCCCGAAGGGTATCTGGGTCAAGGAAGTAGCCGAGGGCAGCGCAGCGGAAGCTGCAGGAATCCGGATCGGCGACATTATCGTTAAATTTGACGGACAGAGAATGAATACCTCGGCGGACCTGCAGGAAGCCATAAAGTATTTTAAGGCAGGAGAAACCGTGAACGTTACCATAAAGCGTGCCGAGCAGGGAAAATATGAGACGATTGAACTGGAGGTGAAATTAGGCTCCAGGCCCAGAGAAAACAGATAACCGGCAAAGAAGGTATAAAAGGGTGTGGACATTTGGTAAACAATATGATACACTGAACTCAGCGGAAGAAGGTTGACTCTGAGAAAGGTGGTAACGATATGACAGACAATGAAAAGCTGGACCTGATTCTTACAGAATTGCAGGACATGAGGTCAGACATGCAGGACATGAAGTCGGACATGCAGGACATGAAGTCAGAAATGCGGGAGCTGAGGCTGCGCACCACAAATGTTGAACTGCATCTTGAGAATTACACGGATAAGAATATCCAGTTGGTAGCCGAAAACTTTATAGAGCTGACGAAGAAGCTCAATCAGGCAATTCCGGTGGCTGATAAAAATCTGGCATATGAGGTCAAAGTCAATTACCTTGTACTTGAGCTTGATAAGCTGAAGGAAGATGTTGAAGAGCTGAAAAGGAAAGCGGCAGGTAATATAGCGTAAAGAAGTAAATGTAATGGCAGTATATTTAGGTGCAGGGGCTGTGAAAGCGGCAGTCCCTGCACGTTTCGTATTTAAACGAACACTTGAGGGTGCTCTGCTCATGAAGCAATTTGCAATCCGTGCTTTGTGCAAGCACCCGCGCACAGCTTACAAATTGTTTCATGACTGAACAGATACGATTAATTTGAAGTTGGCACTGAAAGATTAATTTGGAGTTGGCACTGAAATTAATTTGGAGTTGGCACTGAAAGGGATTTGACTGTGGTCAAAGTCTGTGTTACTATAAAAAACAGAGTTTTGTAATGTTTTTTAAGGCGTGAGAGTGAAGCTTGATGCAGGAGAAAGGTGCCCCAAAGAGGGTGCTTTTACTTCCGGCGGAATGAGAGGAAATATGTCTGACATGTACAGAGATGATGATGAGAATAAAGAGGTAGAAGCCACAGAAGAGGCGGATACCGAAGAGAAGGAGAGCAGCCGGGAAGAAAATTCGGACGCTTCCAGAACGAAAAATGCGGGGAAAAGCGACAACAGTGAATATGAGGACGTGTGCTTTATCTGCCGCAGGCCGGAGAGCAAGGCGGGAAAGATGTTTAAACTGCCTAATAATATCTGCGTCTGTGACGAATGTATGCACAGGACCATGGATGCGGTCAGTCAGTTTGACTATCAGGGGATGCTGAGCAATTCTCAGTTTCAAAAAGAGATGGATGAGCTGACCAGGCAGGGTGGATTTCCAAATATCAGCTTTGTAAATCTGGCGGACCTTCAGGGAGACGGCGGTATACCCAATAAGCAGAAGCTCAAAAAAAAGAAAAAGGCAGAGAAGACGCCGGTCTTAAATATCAGGGATATTCCCGCCCCTCATAAGATAAAGCAGAGTCTAGACGAGTATGTAGTGGGTCAGGAACATGCCAAGAAGGTAATTTCTGTAGCGGTGTATAATCATTATAAGCGTGTTGCCACCAATACTATGAACGAAATTGAGATTGAGAAGTCAAATATGTTGATGATCGGTCCTACGGGCTGCGGCAAGACTTATTTGGTAAAGACATTGGCAAGGCTGCTGGATGTGCCGCTTGCCATTGCGGATGCGACATCCCTCACCGAAGCGGGATATATCGGCGACGATATTGAGTCTGTGGTGTCTAAGCTGCTGGCGGCGGCTGACAATGATGTGGAGAAGGCCGAACGAGGGATCATTTTTATTGACGAGATTGACAAGATTGCCAAGAAAAAGAATACAAATACCAGGGATGTGAGCGGTGAGAGCGTGCAGCAGGGGATGCTGAAGCTGTTGGAGGGCGCCGAGGTTGAGGTGCCGGTAGGAGCAAACAGCAAGAATGCCATGGTGCCGCTTGCCACGGTAAATACCAGAAATATTTTGTTTATCTGCGGCGGAGCCTTTCCGGACTTGGAGGATATTGTTAAGGAGCGTTTGACAAAGACGGCCTCCATCGGCTTTAATTCCGAGCTGAAAGATAAATATGACAAGGATAAAAATATTCTCTCTAAGGTAACGGTGGAGGATATAAAAAAATTCGGCATGATTCCGGAGTTTATCGGACGTCTTCCCATCATTTATACCCTGGAAGGGCTGACAAAGGAGATGATGGTAAAGATTTTAAAGGAGCCGAAGAACGCCATTTTGAAGCAGTATCAAAAGCTGCTGGAACTGGACGAGGTAAAACTGGAGTTTTCTGATGAAGCGCTGGAGGCCATCGCAGAGAAGGCTATGGAGCGGGATACCGGAGCCAGGGCGCTGCGTTCCATTATCGAGGAATTCATGCTGGATATTATGTATGAGATTCCCAAGGACGATAATATCGGCCGGGTGACAATTACCAGAGAATATATTGAAGGGAAAGGCGGCCCCGTGATAGATATTCGGGGGGCCCAGATTCAGGGGATCGAAGAAAAGCCCTGGCAGGACGGGATTTCCACAGGTGAAGAAGATTAAGTCCTGCTGAGATATATGTGCATATAGGATGAGAGATTATAAGCTGACAGAAGGAACAGGGCGTATCACCGCAGGGTGAGCGCCCTGATTTGTACGGCATATTTTTTGCTTGACAAATGTGCGGCATATGATATGATATACATATGAACAGTTATTCAAACGTTCAATAATAAAAATATTAAGGAGAGGATTACTATGAAAAAAACCTATAAAATTGAGGTAGACTGTGCAAACTGTGCATTGAAGATGGAAGAGGCGGCAAAAAAGACGGAGGGCGTGCTGGACGCTGCAGTCAGCTTTATGACTCAGAAGATGAAGGTGGAGTTTGCAGAGGGGACGGACGAAAAGGAAGTTATGCAGGCAGTTCGGAAGGCTTGTAAGAAGGTCGAGGACGACTGTGAGATTTTCCTGGACTGATGGGAGGCAGTGATGACAAAGAAGCAGAAAAATGTTTTGATTCGTATTATAATTGCTGCCGTTCTGATGGTGACCTTGCATTTTGTGCCGTTTACAGGAATTCTGAGATTTTTTCTGTATTTAATCCCCTATTTTGTCATTGGCTGGGATATTTTGCGCAAAGCTGTTCTGGGCATTGTGCATGGTAAAATATTTGATGAAAATTTCCTGATGGCGGTGGCTACGGTGGGTGCTATGCTGCTGGGAGTCTATAATGAAAGCCAGGGCCGGGAGGGAGAGTTTGCGGAAGGCGTGGCAGTGATGCTGTTTTATCAGATCGGCGAGCTGTTCCAGGCGGTAGCGGTGGGCAGGAGCCGCAGGAATATCAGTGCCCTTATGGATATTCGTCCGGATTATGCCAATGTAGAGAATGAAAACGGCGGCCTTGAGCAGGTGGATCCGGAGGATGTTGAGATAGGAAGGATTATTGTGGTGCAGCCAGGGGAAAAGATACCCATAGACGGCATCGTGACGGAGGGCAGTTCCACTTTAAATACGGCAGCTCTTACCGGTGAGAGCATACCCAGAGAGGTAGAGGCCGGTGCGGAGATCATCAGCGGCTGTGTAAATATGAGCGGCCTTTTAAAGGTAAAGACCACAAAAGAATTCGGCGAATCCACTGTTTCCAAAATATTGGATCTGGTGGAAAATTCCAGCATGAAAAAGGCCAGAACAGAGAACTTTATTACCAAATTTGCAAAATATTACACGCCTGTGGTGTGCGGCGGCGCCCTTGCACTTGCGGTACTCCCCTCGCTGGTGAATCTGTTTTTGGGTCAGCCGGCAGGCTGGAGCACCTGGGTGATCCGGGCCCTGACCTTTTTGGTTATCAGCTGTCCCTGCGCCTTGGTGATTTCCATACCCTTAAGCTTTTTTGGCGGCATTGGAGGTGCATCTTCCTGCGGAATTCTGATCAAAGGGTCCAATTATCTGGAGGCACTTGCACAGACCAGGTATGTGGTCTTTGACAAGACGGGCACCCTGACAAAGGGCGTCTTTCAGGTGACAGAGCTTTGCCCGGACGAAAGATGGCGGGAGTCACTGGCAGTGAAGGAAATGGGGCTCATGGAGAATGAGGATACGGTGGAATCTGGAGCCGCGGATAGCGGAGGCATGAAGCATGAGGGGGCGAAGAACGCGGAAAAGCTGCTGCTGGAATATGCTGCCTACGCGGAAAGCTATTCGAATCACCCCATTTCCAGAAGCCTGAAGGAGGCATACGGACAGGAAATAGACCAGAGCAGAGTGAGCAATGTGGAGGAAATCAGCGGTCTTGGCGTGACGGCGCTGGTGGACGGCCGACAGGCAGCGGCAGGAAACGCCCGGCTCATGGAGAAGCTGGGGCTGTCCGGGACGGAGAATAGTGCCGCCGGCACGGTGGTTCATGTGGCGGTAGACGGAGTCTATGCAGGCTGTATTCTGATTTCGGATGTGGTAAAAGAGCAGTCAAAGACGGCAATCGCGGCGCTGAAGTCCGCGGGTATCAAGAAAACGGTGATGCTTACCGGCGACAGCAGAGCTGCGGCGGAGCGTGTGGCAGGGCAGCTGGGTCTGGATCAGGTAAAGAGTGAACTGCTTCCAGGAGACAAGGTGGCGGCGGTGGAAGAGCTGCTGGATAATAAATCCGCTGGAGAAAAGCTTGCCTTTGTGGGAGACGGGATCAACGATGCACCGGTGCTTTCCAGAGCGGATATTGGGGTGGCCATGGGGGCTTTAGGGTCTGACGCGGCTATCGAAGCGGCGGACATTGTGCTTATGGACGACGATCCCATGAAGCTGGCTTTGGCTCTGAAAATTTCCAGGAAGTGCCTGCGGGTGGTTTATGAGAACATTGTGTTTGCACTGGCGGTGAAGGCAGCCTGCCTGGTACTGGGTGCGCTGGGGATTGCAAATATGTGGCTTGCAATCTTTGCGGATGTGGGAGTGATGGTGATTGCGGTGCTGAATGCGATCCGGTGCTTAAAAGTGAAAGCTGCGCAATAATTTGTAAAAAAACAGGCAGGAATAGGGGCAGAATTACCGTAAGTTCCTTCACGTTTCGGGTGGATGCTGAATACTATGGTTGGTAAGAGGTGAAAATAGATGAAAGAGTTTGCAGTGATCGGAATTCCCTTTTTGGGAACTACCATAGGGGCGGCGACGGTTTTTCTGATGAAGCGGGAAATGAACGCCAAACTGGAGAAGCTGCTGCTAGGCTTTGCATCCGGCGTTATGATCGCCGCATCCGTCTGGTCCCTTTTGATACCCGCCATTGAGATGACGGAGGAACAGGGGGGCCGGCCCTGGCTCCCTGCCACAGTGGGATTCCTGCTTGGCATGGGGTTTCTTCTGCTGCTTGACAGTCTTGTGCCTCACATTCATATTGACAGCGGCCATCCTGAGGGAGTAAAATCTAAACTCAAGAAGACAACCATGCTGGTTATGGCCGTGACATTGCACAACCTGCCGGAGGGGATGGCGGTAGGCGTTACGCTTGCGGCCGCCATGATGGATAACACCGGGATCGCCATGGCGGGAGCACTGACCCTGGCGGTGGGAATTGCCATCCAGAATTTTCCTGAAGGGGCCATTATTTCCATGCCCCTGCGCAGTGCAGGAGCATCCCGATGCAAGGCATTCTGGTATGGGGTGCTGTCAGGCGTCGTGGAGCCTGTGGGAGCTGTGGCAACGGTTCTGCTGGCTTCCCAGGTGGTGCCAGTCCTTCCTTACCTGCTGGCTTTTGCGGCGGGAGCCATGATATATGTGGTGGTAGAAGAACTGATTCCTGAGTCCCAGTCGGGAGAGCATACAAATGTAGGAACGGTAGGCGTAGCGGCCGGCTTTGCACTGATGATGGTGCTGGATGTAGCGTTAGGCTAGTGTACAGCACACTAGGAATCATGGGGTGTTACACGAGATTGATAATTATACGGCATGGAGATCCTGATTATTCGGTAGATTCTCTGACAGAAAAGGGCTGGCGGGAGGCGGAGCTGCTGGCGGAACGAATTGCAAAGCTTGAGGTGAAGGCATTTTATGTGTCTCCGCTTGGCAGGGCCAGGGATACGGCATCCCTGACCCTGGAAAAAATGGGGCGCAGGGCGGTGGAATGTGACTGGCTGCGGGAGTTCCCTTCTCAGATCCGCCGGCCGGATGTGAAAGATCAAATGATGATCGCCTGGGACTGGCTGCCGGAGGATTGGACGGCAGACGAGAGATATTTTGACCGGAATCAGTGGTGCGAGACGGAAATCATGCGTGAGGGCAGGGTGGGCGAAATGTACCGTTATGTGACGGAGAGTTTTGACACACTGCTGGCGGAGCATGGATATGTGCGCGAAGGCGAGTTGTACCGGGCAGTAAAACCTAATCGGGATACCATCGTATTTTTCTGTCATTTTGGTGTGGAGTGTGTGCTGCTTTCTCACTTAATGGGAGTTTCACCCATGCCCCTTTGGCATAATACCTGTGCCGCGCCTTCGGCAGTGACTACCGTTTTTACCGAGGAACGCAGGCCGGGCAGGGTGTCTTTTCGAATCAACGGCTTTGGTGATATTTCCCATTTATATGCAGCAGGAGAGGAGCCGGCTTTTGCAGCCAGATTCTGTGAAACTTATGATGATGATACAGAGAGGCACGATTGAGCAGGAAGGAGAAAGCAAAAATGTTGGAATTTAAGTATGACACTCAGCTTTTGATTGAAGGTCAGGATTTGGACGAGGATGAGATCAACGACTATATACAAAAGAATTTTAAAGGAGACTGTCTGCTGGCAGTGGGAGACGAAGAACTGATCAAGATTCATTTTCACACGAATGAACCTTGGAAGCTGTTAGAGTACTGTGCCTCTTTGGGAGAGATACACGACATTGTTATAGAGGACATGGACAGGCAGTCAAGGGGCCTGAAGGGATAAACTGTAAGTCACATTTTCCCCTCTTTCGCGTAAGATAAAGAAAGCGAAAGAGGTTTTTGTTTATGGCATGCCGGGACAGCATTCTTTCCAATGAATACTTTGACGTGATCACGGACTATGCCGTGAGCCGCTTTACGGAGGAACGGGGAGTTTCCTGTTATATCAGCATAGAGGATTATTATAATATTGCTTACTTGAACAGGCAGTCTTTACCCGATCCCAACGAATATTTTTTTGACCACAGAGCCATGCCAAAACTTTATGGGCTGATGCAGGAATCGGGGGCTGGAGCCGCTTCCTTTGATCCCAACAGCCTTATCATCAGCGGTATAACGCAGGTTCAGAGAGAGCCCTTGAGTCTCACGGGCCGGGGGTGCGTAATTGTGCTGATTGATACCGGGATTGATTATACCAGCCCTGTATTTCGCAACCGGGACGGAAGCAGCCGCATTCTTGCCATATGGGATCAAACCATACAGACGGGGACGGCTCCGGAGGGACTTTTTTTCGGCAGTGAGTACAGCCGGGAAGACATTAATCGGGCATTGCAGTCGGAAAACCCATATGAAATCGTACCCAGCAGGGACGAAATCGGTCATGGCAGTGACCTTGCGGCTGTGGCGGCAGGCAGTACGCTGGACAACGGGATGAATTACGTGGGGGCGGCGCCGGAGGCAGATATTGTGGTAGTAAAACTGAAGGAATGTAAAGATTATTTCCGTGAGTTTTATTTGATTCCCCGAAGCGTACCGGCATATCAGGAAAACGACATTATGCTGGGGGTTATGTATGGAAACCGATTTGCCAGGCCTTTTGAAAGACCGGTGGTATATTGTATCGGCTTGGGAACCAATTATGGAGATCACAGCGGCAGTTCCGCACTGTCACGCTATCTGGACGCTCTGGCGGTCAGGCGAAGCCGGGCAGTGGTAGTTTGCGGCGGCAACGAGGGAAATGCCGCTCATCATTATCAAGGAAACCTGAACAGTCCGGAAAGTGCAAGTGCCGGCAGGGAAGTGGTGGAAGTCAGAGTAGGCCGGGAATCGGAAGGATTTTTAATGCAGCTATGGGGAAACCTGCCCGATATTTATACGGTTTCCGTACGTTCTCCCGGTGGTGAGACCATTCCGCCTATTCGCTTAGGAGTGCAGGATATTATTACTTACGGATTTATTTATGAGCGAACAAAGGTCACGATAGCCGGGATCCTGGTGGAACCCACTTCAGGCGAGGAATTGATTACCCTGCGAATACAGGCTCCTACGGCCGGAATCTGGACGTTTACCGTGGAGCCCGTGAGAGAAATACACAACGGACAGTTTAATATATGGCTGCCGGTCAGGCAGTTCCTGAACGCCGAGGCGGCCTTTTTAAAACCTTCTCCTTATACTACACTGACGGAGCCTGCAATGGCTACAGATGTAATCAGCGTATCTACCTATGACGGGGCCAGTAAAAGTTTTTACATCGAATCAGGCAGGGGATTTACCCGGACAGGGGAGATTAATCCGGCATTTGCCGCTCCGGGAGTTAATATTTCCGTACCTCAGGGAAAACAGACAGGCAGCAGCTACGCCGCAGCCATTACGGCAGGCGCAGTGGCTCAGTTTATGCAGTGGGCGGTGGTGGAGGGAAATAATTCACTGGTGGAAAGCCGGGAAATTAAAAACTATTTTATCCGCGGGGCATCCAGAAATTATGACATGACCTATCCTAATCGGGAGTGGGGTTACGGCCAGCTAGACCTTCAGGGAACCTTTGACGTGATGATCGGAGTGTAAACAGGTTATGACGGCGGAACAGGATATGAGATAACGGAAGTGACGTAGGAACCAAATTTACCGCTTGCAAGCAACCGTAAACTGATATATAGTATTACGTGTCAAAGAAAAGGATTTGTCAGGAGAATTAAGTAAAAAGCTGGAAAGGCTTCAGGTATAGGATACGCTTATGAAAACAATGGAGCTAGTGAGATTATTGGAAATTCCCGAAGAAGTGGAAAAACGGCTGGCTGATTATGAAAGCAGCAGGGATATTGAAGTTTCGGGTGATTTGACCGAGCAGATATTAAATCACAGTCAATGGAAAGAAGGAATCCAAAAGCTGCAGGAGCTGCTGGGGGATGATCCGGCAGGAGTCAAAATATTGTGGGAGCTGCTGCATATTGTCAGTACTTATTCGTATGAAGAGTATGTAAAACGTGGAATATCGGATGATATATTTATTGCTACCATGAAATTTTGCACCAGGTTTTTGCGGGACCGCTTCAAGACTTATCAAGATTATAATTTCGTTTGGGCATGGTGGTTTCCGCGTCAGGTTTCTTTGTGCGAATATCGTATCGGGGCTCTGGAGTATGAACTTGTTGACGGGGAAGAGAGAGAAATTGCGATCCATATTCCGTCGGATGCAGATATGAGTAAAGAGTCAGTTGCTCTTTCGCTGAGGGAATTTGATAAATTCCTTAAAAAATATTATCCTGAATGGGAAAACGTCAGCAGGACATGTGACACATGGATGTTAATGCCAGAACTAAAGGAGCTTTTAAATGAAGATTCCAATATTATTGCATTTCAGAATTTGTTTGAAATAGACGTGGTAAACTATGATGCAGTCTGGTATATGGGATGGATTTTTCCGGGATTTGAAACGATTGACGAAAATTTACCGGAAGTCACCACACTTCAGCGGAACATGAAAAGGTATCTGTTGGAAGGGAAAAAATTTGGGGTTGCAAAGGGGCATTTATTCCGTGGGACTACAGGGGGCCATAGGGAGGAACGATGAAAGCCGATGTTTGATTTCAGCAGGGACAAGCCGGCTAAGGCAGCAAGAACCGAAATTTGAAAGAAGAGCACTTTCAAATATTGATTGGTATACGTGCAAGAGGTATAAAAATGAGGTATCAGATAAAGCACGCGTTGGTTCAGTATGGGGCAGATACAATACTGCGTGACGCAAATTTTGAAGTGCGTGATAATGAAAAGATTGCTATTGTTGGAAGAAACGGATGCGGGAAGACGACGCTTTTGAAGCTTATTGCCGGGGACATTACCATGAGCAATTTAGACAGTGATGAAGACTGCGGCATAACCATGGCGGGAAAGCAGGAGATTGGCTTTCTGCGCCAGGTAAATTTTGAAGACAGGGAAGTAACGGTGGAAGAAGAAATTAAAAAAGCATTTGCATCGGTGTTTGCCTGTGAAAAGAGGATGAGTGAGCTGGAAGAAGAGATGAAGACTTCCGGCACTCAGGTGCTTATGAATGAGTACGACAGTCTGCAGAGACAGATGGAAGCCATGCGGGGATATTCCTGGCAGCAGGATATGGAGATTATGTTTCAGCGGTTCGGATTTGCACTAGAAGACCTGCAGCGGCCCATCGGCAGCTTTTCGGGGGGGCAGCAGACCAAGGTGGCTTTTATTAAGCTGTTGCTTTGCAGGCCGGATATTATGCTGCTAGACGAGCCAACCAACCATCTTGACCTGCCTACGATTGAATGGCTGGAGGGCTATTTGAAAAACTATGACAAGGCTGTCATAATAGTATCCCATGACCGGATGTTTCTGGATCGGGTAATTGATGTGACCTATGAGATCGAATACCATGAAATGAAGCGTTATCCAGGTGGGTATACGGCATTTATGAAGCAGAAGGAAGAGGCGCTGATCAAGCAGGAGAAGGATTATGAGGAACAGCAGAAAGAAATCAAGCGCCTTACCGAGTGGATTGAAAAATGGAAAAATACGCCCTCCAAAGTAGCGGCGACCCATTCCAAGCGTATGGCCATTGAGCATATGGTAAAGATTGAAAAACCCCGGCGCTTTGATACGAGGGCATTTCATGCCAGGTACACGCCCAGGATCGAGAGTTATACCAATGTGGTGCAGGCCAAGGAGCTGGCCATCGGCTATGACCATGTGCTGAGCCGGGTGTCCTTTCTGCTGCAAAAAAAGGAACGCCTTGCCGTTATCGGAGAGAACGGTAAGGGAAAATCAACCCTTTTAAAGACCCTGATCGGGGAGGTCCCTTCTCTGGGCGGTGAATTTAGAATCGGACAAAATGTAGAATGGGGGTACTTTGATCAGCAGAAAGCGGTTTTAGATGATGCAGACCCGGAGCAGACGGTTTTGGATAATTTCTGGGAAATGTATCCTAATTATGTACGGGAAGAAGTTCGCAGCGCCCTGGGAGGATTTCTGTTTTCCGGTGAGGACGTGATGAAAAAGATGGGACAGCTTTCAGGCGGCGAGAAAGTGAGACTTTCTCTTTGCAAGATGCTGCAGACAAAACCAAATCTGCTGATTCTGGACGAGCCTACCAATCATATGGATATTATTGGCAAGGAAGCTCTGGAAAAGATGCTGAACGAATACGAAGGCACCGTACTGTTTGTTTCTCACGATAGATACTTTATCAGTCGGATTGCCACGGGGATTCTGGAGTTTTCACAGACGGATGTTAAGCAGTATAAGATGAATTATGAGGACTATCTGGCAGAGAAGCAGAAGGAAGCCGGTAAGTTAGATGGCGGTATTGGGGCAGTAAGGCCCGTCGGCGGAAAAACCGGGCCGGGGATGGCTTCCGGGCGTCAGGAAGCAGGGCCAGGACAAAGAGGCAGCAATGCCGAAAAGGGGGCTTCTGCCGGAGATGGTTCCTCATGTGACGCTGCACCTACCCTGAACGATGTTTTTGATAAGAAAACTTATTATAATCCGGGTAAAATTCGCTCCCGGCTGCAGAGTCAGCTGGAAAAATATGAAAAGCTGCTTGCAAAAAGCGAGGAGAGGCTGTCGGAGCTGAAGCTGCAGCTTGTGGATCCGGCGCTTGCCAGCGATTATCCGAAGCTGATGGAGATTCAGACAGCCATTGAGGAAGAAGAAAAGAATCAGGAGAGTCTTTTGGAGCGGATGGTGGAGGCAGAGACGGAGCTGGAAGGTATGTCTTAGCGTCTGTCCTGCATTCTTCGCGCATATACATGATAAAAAATAATGTATATGCGAGGCCTTATGAGAACGATTTTTGTAAAAGACGAATTGGATAAGATCATTCACAATGAACATATTAACTGGAAAAAGGTCATTCCCACAGCAGTTTTTTTAGTGGCAATGTTTTTTCTGGGAAGAGCCACGGCACAGTCTATGATAGAAGCTCAGGAGGCCGCAGGGCAGACGGCGCTGGCAGATCAAAAAGAGGCGGCAGAGCAGATGGCGGCTGGCGAAGGGGGCACAGGCAGCTGGACAGAGCAGGCGGGTGCAGGAGGAAGCGCAGATCAAATTCTTTCGGAGCAGGCCGGACTGCTGGCGGATACGGAAAACTGGGGGCTTGGGTTTGGACAGAATGGAGAGAAGCCCACGGGAAATGCCACTGTGGATGAAATGAAACAGTATAATGCTTATTATATGGCAGACGGGGATGAAAAGGTGCTGTATCTTACCTTTGACTGCGGTTATGAGAACGGAAATACGGAAGCCATACTGGATGCGTTGAAGGCGCACAGTGCGCCTGCTACTTTTTTTGTGGTGGGCCATTTCCTGGAATCAGCACCGGATATTGCAAAACGCATGGTGGGAGACGGTCATACGATTGGAAACCATACATATCACCATCCAGACATGTCGAAGATTTCGGATGAGGAATCCTTCCGCAGGGAAATGGAGGATGTGGCCGCTCTGTGCAAGGAAGTTACCGGTTCGGATATGGCTATGTATTACAGGCCGCCTCAGGGAAAATATAACACTGCAAATCTGCAGATGGCAAAAGACATGGGATATTCAACTTTTTTCTGGAGTCTTGCCTATGTAGACTGGAATACAGACGCACAGCCCAGCCATGAAGAGGCCATGGAAAAACTGATGGGCAGGGTGCATCCGGGTGCTGTCGTACTGCTTCACAGCACCTCCAAAACGAACGGGGAAATTTTGGATGAGGTTCTGACAAAATGGGAAGAGATGGGATATACCTTTAGACCCCTGGCAGATTTCGTTGAGGGGGAAAGGGGTGTTGAGAATTGACAGATACCTTTCGCCTCGCAAGATGGATTGTGGAGAGCACCTGCAGAAAGTGAGATAAAGTGGAACGGATCAAAGCCGTATTGGCGCATTGGAATATTTCAGATTTTTTAATTGTAGAGCGCTTTCATGAGCAGACGGAGCGCATTTTATGCCACATTAGAACAATGGAAGGGGATTATTTTCTACGAGGAATTCCCTGTGAAAAGGAAGAGGCCACAGTCAGGGGAAATGTACAGGCACATGAATTTCTGGGAAACCGGCGCCATATGGCGCCGGCCGTCTTTTCCACAGCCGACGGATGCAACTATGTGGCCGATGGCGGGTATTGGTTTTACCTGATGGAATATATTGCCGGAAAAAACCTGGAAGAGATTCAAGAAGATGAATACTCGCTGGGGAAATTGGCCGCAAAGCTTCATGGAATTCAAGGATATGACTGTCCGTCCGGTCTGAAACAGGACAAATCGCAGTTTTACGGCTGGTTTTCGGAAAAACCATTTAAGGAAGAGTTCGACCGGATACTGGAGGAACTGCCGGATTTTACCTTGTATGAACAGTGTTTGATTCATACGGACTTAGGCCCGCATAATGCCATGCGCAGAGACAGCGGGGAAGTAGTGCTTATTGATTTGGATGATGCGGGAATCGGCTCCAAATATCTGGATTTGGGATGGGCATTTATTATGCAGTTTGTTGATTTTGATCATCAGACAGGGGTGATGCGGTACCGTTTTGATTTGGCGCTGGCGTTTTTAAATGGATATTATGAGGGCAGAACGCTTTTTCAAAAAGAATACGATCTAATCTGGCAGGGGGCGGTGTTTACACATATTTCCTATATGCAGACATATGGCCCTGATGCAGTGGACTCTCTTTGGTCTATTTTGAAATATGGAATGGACCAAAAAGAAAAATTGTGGGAAAAATGGTGCGGGACAAGGCAGCCAAAAATATTTTGACGAAAGAGCCTTCCTAATTTATAATGAGACATGGCGGTACCTTTCCAAGATTTTTGTCAGGTATATGTACTATTTGTGCCGGAATATCTGAGGATGGGGGTGCTGTCGGTATTTGAAAGGCAGAAGAAGTCTGTAAAGCGGTGAGTGCCGAAGCGAGTCGTAAGGAAGGACAAAAGGAGTCTGCAAAGCGGTGAGTGCCGCATATGTGGCGGAATGCGAGGAAATATGAAAAGAGAAATGGTAATTGTACTGGATTTTGGCGGACAGTATAACCAGCTAATTGCGAGAAGAGTCAGAGAGTGTAATGTATATTGTGAGGTACATCCTTATAGCCTGAGCCTTGACATGATCAGGGAAATGAATCCAAAAGGAATTATTTTTACCGGAGGACCTAACAGCGTATACGGTAAAGATGCCGTGCTATGCGGGAAGGAAATCTTTGATTTGGGAATTCCCATTTTGGGAATCTGCTATGGTGCGCAGGCGATGGCTCATCTGCTGGGGGGCAGGGTGATGACGGCGCCTGTAAGCGAATACGGGAAGACAGAGGTGGAGGTGGACCGGAGTGTTGCAATGTTTGCAGGCGTGTCGGAAAAAACGATCTGCTGGATGAGTCACACCGATTACATTGAAAAGGCTCCTGAAAACTTTAGGGTGACGGCGCATACGCCTGTGTGCCCGGTGGCG
Organism: uncultured Acetatifactor sp.; assembly: GCA_910578815.1. GTDB lineage: Bacteria > Bacillota > Clostridia > Lachnospirales > Lachnospiraceae > Acetatifactor. Next base: position 1,219 of record CAJTSE010000010.1, on the reverse strand, counting down.
GCAATGGAATGCCCGGAGCAAGGGCTGTATGCGGTGCAGTTTCACCCGGAGGTCATGCACACCGTGGAAGGCATGACCATGCTGCGGAATTTTGTGCTGAACATATGCGGCTGCAAGGGCGATTGGAAAATGGATTCTTTTGTGGAGACAACCATTCAGGCCGTAAGGGATAAGGTGGGAAATGGCAAGGTGCTGTGTGCGCTTTCCGGCGGGGTTGATTCTTCTGTCGCGGCAGTACTTCTTGCCAAAGCAGTGGGGAAGCAGCTGACCTGCGTTTTTGTGGATCACGGTCTGCTCCGTAAAAACGAGGGCGATGAAGTTGAGGATGTTTTTGGACCCACAGGTCCTTATAATCTGAACTTTATCCGCGTCAATGCCCAGGATCGTTTTTACCAAAAGCTTGCAGGGATCATTGAGCCTGAACAGAAGCGGAAGATTATCGGTGAAGAGTTTATTCGTGTGTTTGAAGAAGAAGCAAAAAAGATTGGTGCGGTAGACTTTTTGGTACAGGGTACGATCTATCCTGATGTAATCGAGTCGGGGCTGGGAAAGTCAGCAGTGATTAAGTCTCATCATAATGTAGGAGGTCTGCCGGATTGTGTTGACTTCAGGGAAATTATTGAACCGCTTCGAATGCTCTTTAAAGACGAGGTCAGGAAGGCGGGACGGGAATTAGGCATTCCAGAGCATTTGGTATCCCGTCAGCCGTTTCCTGGGCCAGGACTGGGAGTTCGTATCATAGGTGAGGTGACTGCAGAAAAGGTAAGGATTGTTCAGGAGGCGGATTATATTTATCGTGAGGAACTGGCGAAAGCCGGCATTGATAAGGAGCTGGGACAGTATTTTGCAGCTCTGACAAATATGCGTTCTGTGGGGGTTATGGGTGACGAGAGGACCTATGACTATGCAGTAGCGCTTCGGGCCGTAAGTACCAGCGACTTCATGACGGCGGAAGCGGCGCAGCTGCCTTGGGAAGTGCTGGGGATAGTAACAAACCGGATTGTGAATGAGGTGAAGGGGGTCAACAGGGTACTGTATGACTGTACAGGGAAGCCACCGGCCACGATTGAGTTCGAGTGATGAAATGGGCTTTAGAAAGCTAGTGTTTATGCGGTTTCCAAACAAATTTGTTTAGGCGTTGGCAACGATTTGGCAACATTTTTCACATCACGCACTAAATAATTACATCAATGGCATAAGAAAAACCTTGCTGATTTTC
>CAJTSE010000009.1 GCA_910578815.1 uncultured Acetatifactor sp. | reverse complement strand
TCTATTGTCACATATTTTTCCCTCACAGTCGAGGTACGCACTATCTACCGATTACAATATAACTCCACCTCTCTGTAAATGTAGCAACAATGTAATTCCACCCCTGGTAAAAATAGCAATAATGTAACACCAGCCAACGAGTTTTCAAGGAAAATCGGGGTAAAGAAGTTCAAAAAAATTTGTAGCAATAACTTGACATCAGCGGGCATTGTGCAGGGGAATGATCCGTTCCTCTACGGGGAGAAGGTGAAGGCGTACTTGAGGAAGGGGGCCAGGCCGCTTAGGGGGGAGGCGGAAGTGCCCAATGACCGGGTTGGATTTGGGGCGCTGTGCGTAGCCTCAAGTATTCCGACTTGAGCGAGAGAGCCTGCTAATTATAAAGATTAGGTTGATCAGCATAATGCACACTTTATTCAACACATGGCTGTTGAATAAAGTGTGCATTATATGTTGAATAAAGTGATGAAGAGGGATATACTATATTTGGAGGAATGTGGGTATGAATTTTGGAATGGAAACAGAGCTAATTGAATTCAAAAAATCAACAGGAGAATTAAAAGAAGGGATTATTTCTTTGGCCTCCATGTTGAATAAAAATGGAAGAGGAGTGCTATATTTTGGTGTAAGAAATGATGGTGAAATTGTAGGTCAGCAGATCGGAGATCGTACCATGCGTGAGATTTCTCAGGGGATAGCGAATGCAATTAAGCCACAAGTTATACCGACCATTATTATAGAACTGTGCGAAGATAAGAATATAATAAAGGAAATAATGACGCTCTAGTATTGTAGCAACAATGTAACTCCACCCTCTGGTAAAAATAGCAGTAATGTAACACCAGCCAACGAGTTTTCAAGGAAAATCGGGACAAAAGCTTCAAAATAAAAGCAGGCGGAAGTGATTTCATTTTTGCCTGCTTTATGGTATACTTGTTGAAAGAGATGAACCGTAAAACGATACGATTTTTAAAAGGAAGAGTGGACAATAAATGGATTATCTGCAGCAAAAGAGGATAAACGTCTTTGACGTGATACCTGCAGGTTTTTTTAATTATCTCGCAAGTAACAGCAACCAGCGATTATATGTGGAATGCCTGGAATTAATATACAGGCAGTACGAACGTGAGATTTCATATTGTATTCCCCGTAATCAAATCCGGGATGCGCTTGCAATTTATCTGCTGGAAAATCATGTTTCCCTTGATGTAGATCAGGAGGCTGGTCCGATCAAGACCCATGGGGAGCTTGCAAGCGACATCTTAAGAAAATTCTGCTCGAAAAGCGTAGGGTGGCTGGAAGAGGAAAATAACGAGGCAACCTATGAAAAGCAGATTTTGATGACAGAGCGGGGAATTCTGCTGGCGGAATTTCTGACACAGCTTAAGAAACCTGAGAAAGAAGAATACTCAGGTTATATTTTTAATATTTACAATACACTTCGGAATACGGAACAATGGGCAGAGCATCCGTACGTGAATGGGATGAAAAGCATATATCAAAATGCCAGGTTCCTCTCAAAATCATTAAAAAGGCTGTCAACTTTTATCCGCAAGGTGATTGAAAAGATGGTGAATGAAGAAACGCTGGAGAGTCTGACAGAAAATCTTTTAGAATACTTTGACGGCAGCTTTATCAGGGAATATTCCAGATTGACAAAACAGCAGAACATCCATATTTACCGGGGATTTATTAAAGCGAGGCTGGATGAAATGAAAGAGGATGCGGCGCTGCTGGACATAATTGTCGGAGAATGTATGAAGGAAGAGGAATTGGACGAGGCTGAGGCACGGGATTATGTGGAGGATATGATCCTGTCGTCTAAAAGGTTTCTGACAGAAGACTATGACCGTATTATGAAAGTAATCAAGCATAAGATCAATGTATATCTGCAGGTGGCGATTGGCCGGGCCAGGTTCTTAAGAAACCGCGAGGTGGATGAGCGGGGAAATATTGAGCAGACAATCAGGTATATTGTGGAGGAAATGGAGGAACTGGACTGGAAGGAAGGTCTGCCGGACAAGATGCGCGGTCTGTTTACGCTCGGAACGCAGGAGTTTATTGACAGGTCATCCCTGAGGTATCCCAGGAAGCAGCGCTCCGTCAGAAATGCAGCGGTAGCGGAGATAGAAGAGATGACCCAGGAGGACATTGAAAACTCCAGAAAGGCACAGGAAAAGGAGGCATACAACCCGTTTTCGAAGGACCGGATGCGGGAATATCTCCTGCTTTGCATGGGGGAAGGGAATACTCTGGCAGTGGAGGATATGCCCTTTAATGACAAGAATGATTTGCTGGCGGCACTGTCAGCGGCAGTGTATGCGGAGGAAAACGGCTTCGAGATTATTCCTGCGGAAGGGTATCTGGAAACCGATCATTTGCTGCTCAGGAGATTTGAAGTGAAAAGGAGAAATGGGGATGAGTATTGAGCAATATATGGAGGATTATACCTCTTCCGAGCGGGAAACCTTCCAGAGAGCATGCCGACGTTTGCTGAAGCAGACATTCATTGTGAGGGATCGGAACGAGGAAAGCAGGAAGCTGTATTTTTTTATTTCCAAGAATCCGGCGCCTTTTTCGGAGTATTTTCAGTTGATTGGCTTTGACATTGTGGTTGACAGGAACAATGGTGTGATTATGCTCAGTAATTACGAGAGTGAAACGGACAGCATGAATGTGCAGTCCAACAGGATTCAGCTGAAAAAGGATGAGAGCATTATTCTGTGCTGTCTCTGGATTGTTTACATAGATAACCTGAATGAAGGTAATCTGACCAGACCCATTTTGATTTCCATTACAGACCTGAGATTTGAACTTGAAAAGTTCGGAGTAAAGGACGAGATGGACAAGTCTGTGCTGAAGCGGGCACTGGATTTGTTTTCCAGATACCAGCTGATTGAATTAAGCGGGAAGGTGGGAGACGAAGAATGCCTGATTCGCCTTTATCCCTCGCTGGTATTTGCATTGAATACGGAAGAATTTAAGAAGTTTGTGGAAGTTACCGTAGAAAGGATGAAGGGCATGAGTGCCAAGGAACTGGAAGAGGGAGAGGACGAAGAAGATGAAACCGGAGAAGAATAGGAAAACCGCAACGAAGCTTTGCCTGATTCAATGGTCCAGATTTCAGAATGTGCAGATAAAGCTGGAGGGTTCCACACTTTTTACGGGAATTAACGGCAGCGGGAAATCCACGATTCTGGACGCCATGACTTATCTGCTTACAGGAAACAGACAGTTTAATAAGGCGGCGAAGGATAAGGACAGAACGGTGCTGGGCTATGTGCGGGGCGATACCAGAAGCAACGGCAAAAACAGGTATCTGCGGTCAGGAGAGGTGGTCAGCTATATTGCCATGGAATTTTATTCACCTGTGGATGACAATACCTTTGTGACGGGTGTCTGCATGGAATCGCCAAATGAGACAGACTGCAAATCCTATTGGTTTGTGCTGCCGGACACGCAGATGGAGGAAATCGGGTTTACGGATATACAGGGAAAGACAATGTGTGTCTATCCAAGAAACCAGCTGACTGTAAAAGGCAGAACGGTAAAAATGTCTATGTTTCTATCGCAGGAAAGAGGGGTGGCGCAGACACTTCGCGCACTGGGGCTGCGTTGCGATGTGGGAAAATACCGCAGCAAAATTTTAAAAATGATGGCATTTAACCCGGAAAACAATATTGACAAGTTTATTCAGGATTGTGTGCTGGAACCCGGAAAGATAGATTCCCTGAAGGAGCTCAGAGAGCAGAAGCATAAATTTGAACAGCTTAAGGAGATGTTTCACAATCTGGAACTCAGCAGGCAGAAGTTGGAGATTTTGGAGAAGAAGACCACGGAATATGAGGTGAAAAACAGGAATTACCAGATTAGAGAATTGATGCTTTTTTATCAGCAGCTTTGTGACCGAAGGGAGGAAAAGGAAAATATCATTTTCAGGATGAATGCTCTTGAAGAGAAGCTGGAGTCCAATAAGAGGCGGAAAGCAGGCATTGAAAGCAGACTGGAGCAGGCGGAAGAGCGGCGGCGCATTGCGGAAAGCAATGACTTAATTGGAGGCGTGGAGAACAGTATCCATGCCCTGGAAGAGCAGATGCGGCGTCTAGAGGAAGAAATCCGTGCTGATGAGACTGCGCTGGCAGCATTGCTGCGGATGAAGGCACAGCTGGAAGAGCTTCAGACATGGATAGAGAAGGAAATCGACCTTGAGCCGTCCGACATGGAAAACCTAAAGCGGCTGCAGGATGAAAATGTGGACGAGAACTTAAAAAGAGAGAGTTTCCTGCGGGCATCCGGCAAAATTTTGAACTTCAGACAGCAGCTGGGAGAGGACAAGGTTCATATACAGGATCATGTTGCCCGTCTCAGACAGGAAATGGCGGCAAGAGAACAGGACATCAAGAATCTGGAGTCCAATAAGATGGTGCTGCCCCAGGAGATTGAAGCGGCCAGGCAGGTGATTGTGCAGGAGTTTCAGCGAAAGGGAATCAGGGCGGAGGTGCGGGTCTTTGCCGAATTGGTAAAGGAGCTTAAGGACGAGTCCTGGCGTGCGGCCATTGAGACATTTTTGGGCAGAAAGCGTTTTTTTATCATTGTGGAAGGAGAATACTGCGGGGAGGCCATGCGGATTCTGCAGGACAAAAAGCTGCATCAGGCCAACGTGGTCATTACGGACAAGCTTCCGGAGACAGGTGTGGAGCCGGGCTCAGCGGCGGAGCTGTTGTCTATTCCCAATATTTATGCCAGAAGATATGCAAATTATTTATTGAACGGCATTCATCGGTGTGAATCCCTGGAAGAGCTTCATGAGCATCCAAAGGGTGGATTGATGAAAAACGGTATGCTTGCCAAAAGCTATGCGGTATCCATGATGGACATGAAAAAGACAAGGTTTTATCTGGGGGCGGATGCAATCAGGCTGCAGCTTGCCCAGCTGAGGGAGGAACAGGAGGCGGAGAGGAAAAGTCTGGCAGACAGCCAGGCCCGTCTGCAGCAGACAGATGAGAGAACAAAAAAGATTGACGCCGTGGAATGGAAAGCGGAGCGTTATGACTTTGGCGTACCTCAAAAAATTCGGCAGAACAGGATACAGTGGGACAGTCTGCAGGGGCAGAAGGAAAAGCTTGAGAATAACCCGGAATTTATGGCGGTTATGGAAGAGGTGAGGCTGGCCAGGGAGCAGTGGAAGGAGATTCAGAAGGAAAGAGACGAAGCAGTAGGGGATATACGGGGATGCGAGGAAGGGTTAAAACAGGAGAAAGAAAAGCAGAAGACCATTGCGGGAGAAATATTTGAAGCGGAACAGAATTATGAAGAGAAGCGGCTTACATTTCTGGAACTGGAATCGCCAATGCTGGAAGAATATCAGAAGCTGCGCAGCAAATCGGATTCCTGCCTGGTCATAAAGGAAAAAACCGTTCGCAATCTGGGGGCGGAGAGAGAAGCCTGTATCAAAGAGATGGAAAATCTGCAGGTAGCATATGCCAAGCTGGCGGAAATTGATTTAAACAGGCGGGGCGTGTCTTTTATTCCATTTTACAGGGGACAGCTTAAGGAAATATCAAATGTCCGACTGGAAGAGGTTTCTGCAAGGCTTGCGGAACAGGCTAAGACGCTGGAAAGCGCATTTATGAATGATTTTGTGGCAGAAATCAATGAGATGGTATCCAATGCCCGAACGGAGATTGAGTTGATCAACAGGGAGCTGAAGCAGCTGCCGTTTGGGAGCGATACCTATCGGTTTGTGATGGAGGAAAAGGCGGACAGAAAAGATTTCTTCAGAATCTGCAGGAGGATGGAGGAATTGGGCTCTTCTGAATTTTATCTGGCCGGCGGCCGGATGGACGAGGAACTGGAGCATGATATTCAGAGCTTTATGGATGCCATTCTGGAAGAAGAGGATGAGGAAGAGTATACGGATTACCGCAGATATTTTACTTACGATATGCGGATTTCCACGAATCAGGGAGATGAGGCGATAGAAGCGGATCTTTCCAGAAAGCAGGGCTCTGCCAGTAACGGAGAGAAGCAGACACCTTATTTTATCATACTGGCCGCAAGCCTGATGCAATGTTATCCCAAGAGTAATTGCTGTGTGCGGCTGGCATTTATTGACGAAGCTTTTTCGGCTTTATCCAGAGAAAGGATCGAACAGATGGTGCGATATTTGGAAGAAAATCATTTTCAGGTCATTTATGCGGCGCCGCCGGAGAAGATAGGCAGTATCGGAGCTTTTATTCAATCTACCGTAAGTCTTGTGATTACGGGACGTTACACAAATATGATAGAAGGGCTGGTTAAGGTGAATGGAGCTTCCGAACAATAAATATCAGGAAAAAGTACTGCAGCTTTTATTGGATCAATATGAAAAGAGTAAGACCTATACGGGAGACAACGTAAAGAAGCAGACATTTTCCGTTTCTCCAGGGAAGATTTACGGCAAATACTTCGACAGCTTTGCGGACCTGGGGGAGATAGCGGATTTTGAAAGGGATATGCAGGAGCTTGCGGAACAGGCGCTTATAAAGCTGACCTTCCAGGATGGTGAAATCAGGCGCATCGCTGCCGTTGAAGAAAAAATTCCAGAATATTACAGGATTTTGGGCAGGGAAGAGAAAAAGGAACTTTTAGTGCGGGAAAGAAAGCTCTACGAAGGTTATGTCGGAAAACATCCTACGCTGGATCAGTTTTGCAGACAGCAGCTTGCCAGGCTTGAGCGGGGGAATAAGGCGGAGTATCCGCTAAAGAGGGCGGAAGAGCTGCTTAAGCTGGCGGCAAGGATTTTGGAGAATCGGGAGGAAATTTTGGAGCGGGAGCTTTCCATCAGTCTTTTTGGGGACAGCAAGGCCTTTGAAAAATCCTACCGTACCGCTGTATGCAGTATTTTGGAGAAAAACGGAAATTATGGTGAGAAATTATATGGGATTACAAATGCGCGGGAAAAGGAGCTGATTATCCTGGGGGAACACAATATCCATGCGAATCCTTCTTACATTTATCTGAGGGGACATGGAGAGTTTGTGCTGGGAAACGGAACTTTACTGCAGGTTACGCCGGATTTTCCCGTAGCACTTTCCGCACAGGCAGCAGAAGGGATGAAAGAGGCTCGGCTCCTGTGTAAAACGGCGATGACGGTGGAAAACCTCACAACATTTCACAGAATGCAAAGTGAAGAGGTATTTTATATTTATCTGAGCGGTTACCACAACACTTTAAAACAGTATGTAATTAAGCGGCTGGCCGCGGAAAATCCGATGCTTAAATGGTATCATTTCGGTGATTTGGACCCGGACGGCTTTTTTATTTTGGAGCATTTAAAAAGAGGAACAGGGATTGCCTTTGAAGCGTTCCATATGGGTGTTGAGGATTTAATGAAATACAAAGCTTTTGGGAAAAGCCTGGAGGAAAACGACAGGAAAAAAGCGGATACTTTAATGGAGCGGGGGTTGTACAGAAAGGAGTTATCATATATGCTGCAGGAGAATATAAAGCTGGAGCAGGAGATCATCAGCTGGAAAGAGAAAGAACATGGACCGACGAAGTTTCAATAATATTTGGAGGGAAAAGGCATGGAGTATTTAGCGGCAACAGCAGAAATGGCAGATGCAATATACAATATTTTGCAGACAACAATTAAGTCTGTATATCCAAAGTATTATAATCAGGAGGTGGCGGATTTTTTTTGCCGGCATCATAGCAGGGAACATGTTTTAGAGGGAATAGCCTCTGGAAATATGGGGGTACTGACAGATAGAAAAATGATTGTTGGCACGGGCTGTTATGACGGTAATCATATTACGGGAGTATACGTGTTACCGGACTATCAGAAGCACGGTTACGGCTCAAAGATTATGGATTATCTGGAAGCGGAAATCTCAAAAAAATATGATACGGTTTGCTTGGATGCTTCGCTTTCTGCAGTGATTATATACGAACATAGAGGGTATAGAACGATAGGGCACGGAATGTATGAATTACAAAATGATGCGAAGCTGGTTTATGAAATCATGGAAAAGAAGCTGAACGCCAGCGGAAGGTAAGCAGGATGGAACGAGTTGATAGCGAGTATTATAAGGGATTTGAAGGGGAGCCGGAGATTCAGTTTATTTGCAGGAAGGGTAATGACAGTGAGACATTTATTATTTGGGAAGGATATTTTAATCAAATAATGAGATTAATAGAACCTGACAATGACGGATGGAAGGGTTTGGCATATTATTATCATATGTATTCAGGGTGGTATGAAGAAAGCCCCTGGAAGGTACCGGATTTATATATTGTACTGAAACAGTTTGAGTTATTAAATGATAGAATGTTATGTGATGAAGCAGGGCAAATATTAAGAAAAATGTGTGATATGTTTAAAAAGGCAATTATAGGGAAATACGAGATTTTTATCGGCAGGGAATAGAGAGAAATGGCAATGGCTTATAAATTAGGGAATACCATTTATACTTTTAAAGTATGGGGATGGAACATGCCGGAGCTAACCGAACTCTTTGAGTTATTAGCGGACCTAAATAATGAGTATAAAGAATTGTGATGAAATGAAGATGCTGATGAAAGACCGCGGCATACATTTTTTTGCTCATGGGATTTGAGCAATGGTTAAAAGAGAGGGCATTAAAGAAATTTCTTGACACTGGAGGTAAGCAGACGGGGAGGAAAGTCAGGTAAATAATAAGATGATAACAAAAAACGAAACACAAAAGGTGATTAAATCGGCCAATTTTTTGAATGACAAGGGATATGCAAGGGAAATAGAAGAGAGTACAATTTCTTTTTTGGGTGACGGGGTAAATTTTATTATAACTTTTGAGCGATACAGCGATGTGAGCGTAAGGATTTCATTGAAAAAGAACGAAAAAATAAGAAATACGATTGAAATAAAACGTCTAGTGCATCATTGCGTTAATCCTGAAGTAAATCAGTATTCGATGTTTGCGCCAGCGCAAGGCGGTGTTACCGTGGCATCATTGACTGATGACTATATAGTGTTTGCTGATTAAGCTATTTAAGGGGTGCAAGTGAAGGGACATATTTTAAGCCAGAAGAAGGAATGGCTTATCGGTTAGAGTACATTGAAAAATATGCACTGAAATAAATTTATACTAGGAGAATTAATTATGAAAGTATGTCCGTGTTGCGGCTATTTAACGATTGACGATTCAAAAGAGATTATTACGGATATTTGCGATGTGTGTTTTTGGCAATATGATGAAGTGGCTAATAAAGAACCTGATAGAATTATTGGAGCCAATAAAGTATCATTGAACACGGCAAGAGCAAATTTTAAATCTTATGGAGCTGTTGAAGAACGCTTTATTTCTCTGGCTCGTGCACCATACGATGATGAAATACCCTCTTAATATTTTAGTTTAAATGGGGAAGTTTTACCAGCAACAGTCACAGAATATTTTCTGACATTTTGTTATATGTCTATTTTAATAAAGGTGTTTGATAGAGGAATTTCGACGGCTTTGGAAACTGGAACTATCAAGTGGGTACAATACATTACTTTTTCATTGAAAGGAACAGGGGAGCTTCATGAATAAAAAGCATTGTATACGGTATATGTTATGTATGCTTGCAGGTGCTGTGCTCTGTGCCTGCCGGAAGACAACCTTTCTTGATGAATATAATCAGTTCTTTGCCGGAATACAGGGGGAAAGAGCAGCACTTGTTTACTTGGATGACGATTCCGTGCCGGAATTGTTGATCCTTAAGGACGGCGAGTATCAAGTGTATTTTTTTGACGGTTTTGAGGCAAAGCGGATTTTGCTGCCAAATGAAATAAAGGCCAATGCTTATGGAACAAGGTATGCCGTCGAAGGCACAGAGGGCAGTGAACTGACATTTTACTGATTTGAATATGTGCCGCGGAAAGGGTTGGTGCGCATTCATGACGGGGAGGGTGAGAAGCGGCGGGATTATTATCTTTCTTATGAGGACGGGGTGCTGAACGTAGAGCTGGAGGCAGATGACGAGGACTATACATGGAATACCTATGATGCCGAGGGGGAAATAACCAATGAAGAGTTTTCGGATCGGCTGGTAAAGCTGGGATACGACAGCCTGATTTGCTGTGCATATCTGTATGATGATGTGAAAACGGCATACGGAAACAGGGGTCACACGGCGGATGCACGCAAGGTGCTGGAGGATTTTGTAAGCGGAAAAGCTGATGCAGTGGAGTTCGTGGAAGGCATATGCGAGGCGCCGGAGCAGGGGTTTGTGAAAAGGAATTTTGCGGAGGTCAACGAAGAGGTGACAGCGGGAGAACCCTGGTGGGAGGGTATGGAGTATGTGGATTTTGATAACGATGGAGAGGATGAGCTTATCATTCATGGTTATGCAGGAGCACGCTTATACTTTGATGTAGTGGGTGACACGGTTTATAAAGTTTTAGAAACAGGATCAGCTGCGAATGTATCTTATGTTGCCAAAATGGATGAAAAGCGGGTGGTGGTGAGGACCGATCTGACTCATGGCGGGAGAAAATGTTATTGGGTCATGACATATGACGGCTGCGGCTGTCTGACGGACTGGTTTGAATTAAGCGTCAGGTACGAGGGGGAGGACTATGGAGCCGGAAGCAGCTATGAATACAGGGACCGCCCAATATCCATGAAAGAGTTTGAAGCTATACGGGACAGTATTGAATGAATGCGTCTGGCGTCTGCCTTCCCATACCCATATTTACCTGGAAGTCGGTGCAGTCCTGATCGGCGGTCTGGCTCTGGAGCAGGGGGAGGGACTGAAAATCAGCGGCAGAGGGATTCGAGAGGTCCTGGCGGAAAATGTGCAGGTGCTGTCCGGCGGCGGGGAGGAACCTTCGGTAATCGCAGGCTACAGCGAAGAATTTTCCGTGAAGGACATTGAGATCAAAGACTTTTACCGGGACGGCAGAAAAGCGGAAAGCCTGGAACAGGCCGGCATCACGGTGGGAGAATTTGCAGAGAATGTACGGATTGAGTGAAGGCGTGCTGTCTACTCACCAATGATTTCCATTCCGTCCTGCAAATCCCGGATCAGCAGAGCGCAGGTATTGGTAAGCTGCACATGATCCTTTAAAGGGGAGTGCAGCTTACCTCTTTTTTCCCCTGTGGCGCAGTGGACGTCCAGCGTTGTGTCAAGCAGGCCCAGATTGTTTTTTAAGTTATTGGCAAAAATAAGGCTTCCGGCGCTTACGCCGATTACCAGGCCGTCGTTCCGGATATATTCCTTCAAGGATTGGTTAAATTCGGTGGCATTGATTCTTTCCAACAGATAACCGGTACTGCCGCCGCAGAGATATACCAGGTCATACTGCTGCAGCTTGGATATGTCCATACCGGTGTGTAAATCATATACCGTGATGTTTGCTGATGGGATGCCGCATTTCAACAGATCATTCATACATTTTGGCAGCACTGCGATGGCGTCCGCATCTACTGCCGCCGTAGGTATAAACAGTGCTCTGATCTGAGACATTTCCCTGCCTGCCAGATCCATAAAGCATTTTTTTATTTCCTCTGTTTCCAATCCAGCCGATGTTAATAACACTCTCATATTTATACCCCTCTTGCACACATACCAATTAATATTTAGAAATCTGCTTTCAATCTTTATTTCCACTCTCCGCAACCGGCACAAACAATCTGCGAAGCGTTATTCCGGCCAATTCATTTGTTCGTCTGAAATGCCCATGTTTCGACATTCGGCGCACACAGATTCTTTTTCCGCAGGTTTTCCGATGTTGTATTTTAAGATCTTATCCTTAAAAACAATGTATTTCACCTGATCTGCTTTAAAATCAACAAACCAGTTTCCGCCTTCGCCGCCGGCAGACATGACTTTGGCTATACGCTCCGGGAAATCGGAGGTGTTGCTTGTAAAAAACAGTGCGGTCCAGTATTTGGGCGTTCCGCCGGTATTCCACAATTCGATTTTGTGGACGCGAAGGAAATCAAGGATCGAATCATCCGACAGGCTTTCCTTTATCAGGATACCCTCAAAGATTCCCTGTTTTTTTCCCTGAACCGCGTTATTACCGCAGGAAGAAACCGCTTTCACTTCACTTAAGGTCAGCTCATCCTTTAACAAAACATCCATGGACACATGAAAGGTTTTTCCCAGGAGCAACAGCTTTTCCGTTTCCGGCAATGCAATATCAGCCTCCCATTTGGAGATGGACTGCCGGCTGACGCCGCATATGTTCGCCAGCTCTTCCTGAGTCATGCCGTCGGCTTTTCTGAGTTCCGTTATTTTTTCTGATAATTTCATGGTGACAGCCTCCCGGTTTATGGTTTACAGGGGAAATTGCAAAGATGGTGCTGCAAGCCGAGTATTCTGCAAATTGAGTGCTCCGCAAATGCCCGTTTTGTCTGATCTGCCTGTATTATACACAAAAATAAGGCAGTTTACCACCAACAGCAGGGTGCCTTTTTGCAACTTCCGGTTGCCGATTTCGGGATATTTCAGTAGAATAAGATCAGGGAGGGAGCAATTTATGATTTATCTGGAAACGGAGCGTCTTATTTTAAGAGATTACAGTGAAGCCGATTTTGAGCAATATTTTCGCTTGAAGTCGGATCCCAAAACCATGTATTATCTGCAGGATATACAATTACATACCCAAGAAGAGGCCTGTGAAGATTTTCGTAAGGTGCTGGAGGACAGCAAAAGGCCTGACAGGAAATTTTATTTTTTGCATATGGAATTGAACGATTCACATGAGCAGGTCGGGAGCGTGGGGTATACGGTAATCAGTAAGACGCCCGTGGGAAAATTGGTGGGTGCGGGGTATTTTACATATCCAGGGTTTTGGGGGCAGGGCTATACCACGGAAGCGCTGCGGCGGGTTTTAGAGTTTGCGTTTTCCGAGGATAACGTATACAGGGTGTCAACAGGCTGTCTGGCCGAGAATGCCGGTTCCGAGAGAGTAATGCAGAAATGCGGCATGATCCGGGAAGCAGAGCATATTGATTACGAATGGCATGACGGGAAAATGAAGACAAGACTGGAGTATCGGCTGCTGAAAACGGAGTGGACGAAATAAATAGAAATAAAACGGAGCTTCATGGAGGAATTATATGGAAAGCAGTGTAATCATAGCAGAAACAGAAAGATTAATTATGCGAAGATACAAAAACGAAGATTTGCAGGACTTATTCGAATACCTGTCTGATCCAAAGGTGGTAGAGTTTGAGCCGTACAAGCCGATGTCCCTTGAGGAAACAAAGGAGAATCTTGGATGGCGTGTGGGGACAGAGGAAATGATTGCCGTTGAATTGAAAAGCTGTCATAAAATGATCGGCAATATTTACATGGGAAAGCGGGAGTTTGAAGCGCTGGAAATAGGATATGTATTCAACCGCGATTACTGGGGGAACGGGTATGCGGCGGAAAGCTGCAGGACATTGATACAGCAGGCTTTTTCAAGGGGGATACACAGGATATATGCGGAATGCGACCCGGATAATGTAAGCTCCTGGAAATTGCTGGAGTCCCTTGGATTTCGGAGAGAAGCTCTATTTTTGCAGAATGTCTGGTTCTGGAAGGATGAAGAAGGGAATCCGATCTGGAAGGATACTTATGTGTATGCAAAATTGGCCATTTAGTAATTTCAAATACGAAATTATTGACACGTTTAGTACTATATGGTACTATATTTTATGGGAGTAAGCGGATGATTGAGACAAGAGGCGGATTTTTAATTTCCCAGATCAAGCAGATTCAGGGAAGGATTTTTGGCAGATTGTTGACGGATGCCGGCATTGACGAATTTAACGGTGCCCAGGGGCATATTCTCTATGTTTTATGGCAGGAGGATAATCTGCCTATCGTGGAGCTCGGCAGAAGAACGGGACTGGCAAAGACAACCCTGACCGGTATGCTTGACCGCATGGAAAGCCAGGGGCATATTACGAGATGCTATGATGTAAAAGACCGTCGGAAAATCCGCATCCGTCTTACGGACAGTGCGCGCAGGCTGGAAGACAAGTATAATCAGGTCTCCGATGAAATGAGCCGTCTGTTTTATCAGGGCTTTACGGATGACGAGATTTTGAAGCTGGACGCGGGACTGGAGAAAATCCTGAAAAATCTGGAAGAGGAGGAAAGAAAGACATGACATTGAAGGAAATTGACAGGCTGGTAAAGAAATCGGGATTTGCCAGTATCGGTTTTTTGGACGGGGAGGGAAATCCAAGTATCAGAAGAGTGTTCAGCACCTGGCACAAAGGGCTGGGCGGACACCTGATTTCAACAAATACCTCATCCCTGCATACTCAGGCAATGATGCAAAATAATAAAGCCTGCCTGTATTTTGATAATTGTCAGACCTTTGAGGGGGTGTGCTTTACCGGAACGGTGATCGTACATCTTGATCACGAATATAAAGCCATGATGTGGACTGAGGGTGATGAGAAGTACTATCCTAAGGGAGTAGATGATGAAGATTACTGTGTAATTGAGTTTCAGGCAGATCACGGGCGCTACTACAGGTATGACGGGATCGGCAATATTTCCGCCAAAGAGCTGGCAGAATTTGATAAAGGGGCTGAATTTGTAAATTATGCCAGAAGGTAAAGGCGTTCCGGGCGGCCGCCTGCTTTCAGATAGCGGTTGGCCGCCCTTCTATATCGAGAGTGCATTTCGCGGCAGTTTTGTTTCCTACGGAAAATCCGGCCTGCTCCAGCCGGTTCCCCTATAATAGAACTCCCTCTTCGGAATTGTGTACCCATTGAGAAATAGCTTATAAATATACATTGTAAATGGCAGATAAAGATTTTATAATCAAATATATAAATCGAAAATCAAGAAGGAGAAGAACTTTGAAAAAATGGTATGATGAAGAATATGAATGGGAAATCGAAGTGATAGGATTTAATAAGGATAACGATGAAACAAAAGGATTTTGTCGAAATGGGGAGGAAATTGGAGATAAATATGCATGTACATATGGTTGTCCAGTAAATTCACAAGGACAGGGAATTTGTTCCAAAGTAATGATGATGATATACCCAATTATGGAAGCCGTCAGAAGCGGTGGAAATTTATTAAATGTAGGAGGGGATAGTAAATATAGTAAAGTTGTAATGTGCCCTGATGGATGTGTTTTATTTAGAATTACAGCTAAGCCCTTAGAGAATGAAAATTTTTTTAAAGGGAAATTTTTTGACTAAATTTCAGTTTATAAAACTGTTAAGTTGTTGAAGATTATGTAATGTGTGTAGAAATATATTTATATTTCAGAATTTATGCATTAGGAACACTTTTCCGAAAAGGGAGTAATAGAATCTGTGGCGGTTCTCATCCGGCAGCATCAAGCCAGGGATATAGCAGTCGTCTGCCCGGCATTTGAGGGAAGCCGTATTTTTACGGTTTACCCTCCGCTATTTTACGGAGAGTATTTAAGTCCTGAATATAATAACCTTGTTCGGTTTTCTTCAAGTATCCCTGTTTAACAAAAGCGGCAAGAACATAGAGCAGGTGTCGATAGGTCACACCTAAAAATTCCGCAGCCTCTGTATGCTTTTCACGATACATTTGATTGCAGGAAGTGAGCAGAATAAAATTTGCCAGGCGTACCTCTAAGGGGTAAGCCTGGTTTTTGGTATAATTAGAGGTGTTGCCGATGGCCTTGTGACTCAGGAACAGACAGAGATAACGCAAAAATTTAGTATTGTTCAGTATTTTATTCTTGCAATTATTAATATGAATTTGATAACACGTACAGGGAGTAATGGCGGTTACTCCGTTGGCTGCTTCCTGGGCGCCGAGCAATTCCATTTCTCCGATAAAGCAGGGAGCGTTCAGAAAGTTTATGAGAGAAATGCGTCCGTTTTCATGAGAAAGAAATAATTTTGCCCGGCCGCTCAACAAATAATTAACCTGCATACGGACAAATGAAGAGCAGAAGGAGCTGCTGGCGGAAATCAAACGGATATTGAAACCACAGGGAAAATCAATCAAAGGGCTTTTATTATATTGGGCAGTTAAATCATCTCAAGAGAGGCAGATAAGGAAAATGGATAAACTAAAATGGGAATCGGTATTGGTGAGAAGCGGAGGAACAGAATTTCTCAGGATTATGTTCAGGATCGTATGTTTTATTTCGCCATGGATGATGTGGTAAAGAATATTCAGCTGAATGAATGTAAAATTCCGGCAGAGAGGATTGAAATACTGAATCCGATATAAAGAGAGTATAAAAAGAATTACCCCAAAACCGGTGATGAATCAGGCTGCATGAAAAGAAGGAAAATGGGCAGACTGATTAAAAAACAAAAGGAATGCGGGGCATTATGAAGAGATATATCATCACAGGGGCAGGAGGTCATTTGGGGAACACTCTGCTTCGAATATTGAAAGACAAGAACGTGGAGGTCCGTGCTCTGCTGCTTCCTCAGGAAAAAGCGGCAGTACAGGCGGATAATATACGGTATTTCCGTGGAGATGTGTGCAGGCCGGATACGCTGGAAGCTTTGTTTGCCGGGAAGCCGGCGGAAGAGGTCATAGTGATTCACGGGGCTGGAATTATCAGCATTTCCAGGCATGTAACTGCTCCGGTGTATGAGGTCAATGTAAACGGCACCAAAAATATGATTGACATCAGCCTGCGGTATCACGTTGACCGCTTTGTCTATGTAGGTTCAGTTCATGCGATTCCGGAATTACCGACCGGCAGGAAGATTGCGGAGGTAGAGGAATTTTCACCGGATCTGGTGGTCGGAGCCTATGCCAAAACGAAGGCAGAGGCTACCCAGGCAGTATTAGATGCCGTAAAAGACGGACTGCCTGCAGTGGTAGTCCAGCCTTCCGGCATCATAGGTCCTTATGATAAAGGGAACAATCATTTGGTGCAAATGGTACGGGACTATATGAAGGGCAGAATTACGGCCTGTGTGAAAGGCGGATATGACTTTGTGGATGTACGGGATGTGGCGCAGGGATGCCTGCTGGCGGCAGAGAAAGGCAGGGCAGGATGCTGCTATATACTCAGTGGCAAATATTGTACGATACGTGATTTGCTGTGCAGTGTGGGAAAGCCTTATGGAAAAAAGCCCCTGCCGGTAATTCCGCTGTTTCTGGCCAGGCTGGCGGCTCCCATAAATGAGCTGATTGCAAAATGGCGGGGGAAACGTCCGCTTTACACAGCGTACTCTTTGTATACGCTTACCAGCAACAGTAATTTTTCAAACGAAAGAGCGGTGCGTGAGCTGGGATACCGTACAAGGTCTCTGGAGGAAACAATCAAGGATACGGCGGCATGGAACAGGCCTTCAGGTAAAAAGCCGTCATGGAATGAGTTGTCATGGAATAAGTCGTCAGGTGACAGGGCGCCATGGAACAAGTCGTCCTGGAACAAGTCATCATGGAATAGACCGTCAGTTGCCAGAGCGACAGGGAGCAAGTCGTCATGGAACAGGTCAGCATGGTGTAAGTCGTCAGTTGCCAGAGCGACAGGGAACAAATCGTCATGGAGCAGGTCAGCATGGAGTAAGTCGTCAGGTGACAGGATGACAGGGAACAAATAAACCTGCCAAATCATGATATGACGAAACCCGCAAGAATACGGAAGAGAAACGGGCAGTATCTTATCTTAGTTTTGGCGTAGCAAGCGGCAAAATAAAAAGCCGGAAATCGTTTGCAGCGTCCGCCCTTTTCTGATAATATATTCACATGGGGTACTGCCATAACGGGTAGGCGGTCAGTCCTTCTTCGCGGAGGGACTATCCCTCCGACAACGGGTAAAACCGGGAAAGGAGGGATTGCTTATGAGTGACTATGAACTGCTGACGGTTGTTCTGATGATTCTTGGAATCATCGTGTCGATCTTGATAGCGTACATAAACCACACAAAAAAGTAACCGCCCCGGCCAAAGGATGCGGTTACTTTTATTTTGAGTAAAAGTCTGCTAAGTCTCAGGGTGATGGAATGGATTTAACTATTCTGCAATGCTCCGAAAAATATAATATCGCAGGCAGATTGCGAAAGATGTCTTTCTATGCTATACTAGCTATACTATTCTGTATGAAAGACGAGGAGGCGGGAAAATGCTTTGCCATTTAGTGATTGACTTAAGCAAAGGGCTCTGTACAAAGTCTGGTGTTTGGGCGAAATTTGTACAGAGGTAAAAAGTAATCGTCCGCATTGGATTTTGTACTTTTTATTCTAAAAATAAAGAATAGAATGGAGAAAATTCAATGGAAGAAAAATTATTTAAGAAATATATCATTTTGTGGTTGAGTCAGAGTGTGTCAGGGCTTGGCAGCTCCATGACAGGATTTGCGCTTGTTTTGTGGGCGTATGGGCAGAGCGGCTCTGCCATGTCCGTGTCCATGATGTCATTCTGTAATTATGTGCCGTATATCATTTTAAGCCTGTTTGTTGGCAGCTTCATAGACAGGCATAATAAGAAAACGATAATGCTGGTGGCGGACAGTATTGCGGCGGCCTGCTCACTGGCGGTGTTGGCATCCCTGCTTATGGGGCAGCTTGCGGTGTGGAATATCTATGTCATCAATGCGGTTGTAGGTATAACGAACGCATTCCAGCAGCCTGCATCTGCAGTGGCAGTGGGGCGGCTTGTACCGGAAGAGAAGATTTCCAATGTGAGCGGGATGAGTTCCTTTTCCAATAATTTGATTGTGGTATTCAGTCCCATCTTGGCGTCATTCCTTTTTGCGGCAGGAGGACTGCAGATTATTCTGCTGGTTGATCTGTTGAGTTTTATATTTGCCTTTTGTGTACTGCTGTTTTTTGTCTCGATCCCGGAAGGGAAACAGGAAAAGAGAGACGATTCCCCTTTTGCGGGGATAGCGGAGGGCTTTGCTTTTTTGAAAAAAGAAAAAGGCATTTTATACATGATGCTGACAATGGCGCTGATCAATTTCTTTTCAAGGCTGACTTATGAAAATATTCTTTCACCAATGATCCTGGCAAGAAGCTCCGGAGACAGCGTTGCGCTCGGAATGGTAAATGCCTGCATGGGGGCAGGCGGGATTGCCGGAGGCATCATTGTTTCCGTGAAAAAAGAGAGCCGTCATAAGGCAGCGGCAGTTTATGTTTCGGCGGCACTTTCCTTTCTGTTTGGGGACTTGATGATGGCAGTCGGGAAAAATGTATTCTGGTGGTCGGCGGCTGCGGTCTGTGCCAGCCTGCCGATTCCGTTTATAATGGCAAACCAGAATACGATACTGTACCAGAAGATTCCTGCTGCTAAGCAGGGGCGGGTGTTTGCAGTCAGGAATGCCATCCAATACAGCACAATTCCGGTCGGAATTATCCTTGGAGGCTGTCTGGCCGATTATGTCTTTGAGCCTTTTATGTCTTCAGGGAACAGGCTGGCAGGGATGCTGGGAACAATCGTAGGAGATAGTGCAGGAAGCGGCATGGCAGCAATGTTTCTGTGTACCGGGATATGCGGCTTTACGGTGAGTATGGCATCCTGTTTCAACCGGGAAATAAAGAAATTAAACTGATTGGATAAGCTTCGTACTTTTCAGGTGTTTGACGAAGCAGGTCCAATGTAACGGAAAAGAAGCGGGCAGGCGAAAGGACTTTCACTTTCGCCTGCTATTTGGTATAATACAATTAAAGCTTTTTCGTTGCCATACTTTTTCATAAGCGAGGTTCGGGATGAAATTCGTATACAGTACTACCAAAGGGTACAGAGGGCGTTTTTTCCTGTTGTTGCTGTCCGTGCTGTTTGGTACGGTAACCGGGGCCATGTTCCCTTTTGTCACGGGAAAAATTGTGGACGAGATCTTTTATAAACAGCAGATGAAGGGGTTTCTGCTGTATTTCTTTTTATATGCAGGTCTATACTTTTTAAATCAATGCGGCCATGGGGCGCTGAATTATCTGTGGGCCCATCTGGAGGCTTCTTATGTTGTGGAAATCCGCAGGCGTATGTTCAGGCACCTTTTACGGATGAAGGCAGCCGTGTGGACGAATGTCAAGAGCGGTGACGTAATGAAGCGCATTATGGATGACACGGAGTGTTTTCTGGAATTTATCCACCGGAGTCTGTTTTATGTGCTGGCTAATTTTCTTCAGCTGGCAATTTCTATTGGTTATTTGTTGTATACAAACTGGCTGCTGGGGCTGGTGTCCATTATCCTGACGCCGGTGATGGCGTGGTCCATCCGTTATTTTGCTGCAAAGCTGAAGGCGCGGCAGGAGAAAATTCGAAATCAGAGAGGGCTGGCGGAGGCCTGGATTCTGGAGATGATGACGGGAATTTCCCAGTGGAAGCTGCTGAATGCCCAGGAGAAAGTAAAGCGCGACTATGAAGCCAAAACCAGGAAGGTGATAGAGGAAGAGGTGGGCGCGGGCTATCAGGAGCTGGCTTCTGCAAATGTAAATGAAGGCCTGACTTTGCTGGGGCAGCTCTGTGTCTATTGCATTGCAGCTTTCTGTATTGTCAGGGATACCATAACCGTGGGGCAGTTTGTAGCCTGTGCGGCGTATTTTGCCACCTGTGCCTCCTACTATAACGCGCTGGGAAGGAAGATAACGGATATAGCAGGTAATTTGGCAGGTATCGGGCGGGTGCGGGAATTGCTGGAATGGGAGACGGAAGAGGATCTGCCAGGGGCGAAGGATATGGAGATAAAAAGGGGAAGGATTTGCTTTCGTGAGGTATCCTTTGGGTATGAAGAGCAGGAAATTCACGGCGGGACTGTCAGGGATAAGGATTCCGGAGAAGGGGCTGCGGGGGAAGAAAAGTTTGGGAGTAAACTTCCAAATATTGAATTAATGTCCAAAGAGGGTGTTTGCACACCTTCTTATGAAGCGGACAGGAGGTATAACTATATACTCAAAAATTTTAGTCTGCAGATAGAGGCAGGAGAGAAGGTGGCCTTCGTGGGGAAAAGCGGCGAAGGAAAAAGCACGCTGCTACAGCTTCTCTGTCGTCTGTATGAGCCTCTGAAGGGCGGGATTTATGTAGACGGGGTGAATATAAAAGAGTTCACTTTAAGCAGTCTGCGGCAGCAGGTTGCGGTGGTGCAGCAGGAAAACGGTCTCTTTCACGGAAGTCTCCGGGAAAATATTATTCTGTCGGACGATCCGGGGCAAGACGCCCTGATCTGGGAGATCTTGGAGGGCCTGAAATTAAAGGAGCTGGTAGAGCAATGGCCGGAAGGGCTGGATACCGTGATCGGAAGCGGCAGCAGAGAAATGTCCGGCGGGCAGAAGCAGAGAATCGCCATTGCCAGATGTATTTACAGACAGCCCAAGATACTGCTCTTGGATGAGGCTACCTCTGCATTGGATGAAGCCACGGAGCGGGAAGTGAATGCCTTCGTGTATGAACGGCTTCCGGATACTACGATTCTTACGGTAGCTCATCGCTTTTCAACGGTACTGGCGGCGGGTAAGGCAGTAGTGATAGAGCAGGGACGAGCGGCGGCAGTGGGAGACCATCCTTTCCTGATGAAGGAGAGTGAGTTATACAGAACCCTCTATGAGGAATATCGGCAGGCCGGCGGGAGAAAGGAGCGGGATCTGATATGAACGGGTGCATTGCAATTAAATCCTACCGATGGAAAATGATACTGTATATAGTTCTTCGATTTCTGAAAGAAGGTCTGCTGTTATTGCCTCCCTATTGCTATCTGCTCTTTTTGAATCAGGTAATCACGTATAAAAGGCTTGAGTGGCTCTGGGCCGTGATGGGGCTTTATGCAGCAGTATTTGCGGCCAAGGCGTTTGTTTCGGTGCTTTTAAAGCAGGTCTATAACCGGATCTTTCCGGCAATGGTGCTGGAGGCGAAAGGGAATGTACTGGAAAAGTACAGCAAGCTGGATCTGAAGGTGCTGGCCGGGTACACGGCGGGTGAGCTGAAGGAGCGCCTGCACAAGGATACGGAGAATGCGGCGGTTTATTGGGAAAAGAAGCTGGAGCTGTGGGTGGCGGCGGTCAGCGTGCCGATTATGACCGCAATTCTGCTATATTTGAACTGGGTTCTGGCCGTGGTCAGCTTCCTGCTGCTTCCGCTGTCCTTTTATATTACCCGCAGGATCAAAGCCAAAAGCAATGTGCAGTATCAGCGCCGCAGAGAAATTCTTGGAAAGTACAATGATTTCATGATTCATAACATGTTTTTCTGGAAAGAAGTCAAAACGAACTGCCAGGAGGAACGGCAGCAGCGGCAGTTTGAGGGGCTGTGGAAGGAGCTGGGAGATTCTTTCCTGAAATCTCATATTTTCTGGTTTTTAAACAGGACCTTTCTGGCATTTAAGGACGTGTTCCTGACAAAGATGGGGCTGTATCTGCTGGGAGGGATACTGGTTATTTACCATATGGCTACGGTGCCGGCACTGCTGGCGTTTATGGAGTATTATGGGGGTTTTGTGAACCGCCTGCTGCAAATATCGGATATTCTAATACAGCGGGGAGAGCAGGAGGCTTCCGTTAAGCGGCTGGAGGAAATCATGAAACTGCGTATTCCGGAGAGGCCCTGTGGGCTGGAGCATTTTGAAAGCGTGGAGTTTCGGAATGTGGCATTTTCCTACGGAGAAGGCCAGGGGAACGTGCTGCAGGCCTGCAATTTGAAGATAAACAGGGGAGAGACCGTGGCCATCAGGGGGGAAAGCGGCTGCGGCAAGAGTACGCTGATTAAGCTGATGGCAGGCTGCATCGCTCCGGGGAGGGGAGAAGTCCTGTGGAATGGTGTGCCCATGGAGCAGATTGCCAGACAGGAGCTGTATGCAAAAGCGGGCTTTTTAATGCAGGATTCTACGCTGTTTAACCTCACAATCAGGGAGAACCTGCTGTTTGGCAGGGCAGACGCCGGGGAAGAGGAATTAAAGGCTGCCTGTGTCAGGGCAAATATCATGGAATTTATCCAAAGTCTTGAAAAGGGCTTTGAAACCGTGATCGGAGAAAACGGCATTAAGCTCTCCGGCGGCCAAAAGCAGCGGCTGTTGATTGCCAGGCTGTTTATGCAGAATGCGGAGCTGATTGTTTTTGACGAAGCTACCTCCGCCCTGGATTATCAGAATGAAAGCGAAATTCTGAATTTATTACTTCAGGAAGACGCCGCGGGGAAGACCCTGATTATGGTTACTCACAGGGGAACGTCGGTGGCCCGCTGCAGCAGAGTGATTGAGTGGGGAGCCCCATTCCGCGAAACCTTTTCAAAATCCGGCATATAATAAAGCAAAACATCATAGGATGGTAAGTTATCTATATGTATGCTGCTTTGTTTATTTTATTGCTGCTTGCCCTGATCGGTATCATCTTCGGACATTTCCGCAGGAAAAAGATCATCTGTAAGATCGAGTGCATGGATAAGAGCGATAAGTGCTCGCTGGTGGAGGAATTGGCAAAGCCCTTTGGCTATGATTACCACTGCTGCTGCGGCTATTTCTCGTCCACCCTGGATGCCTGGCAGAAAGCCGCCGATTATACCTGGCTCTATGACTATATGGCGCCCCGCTTCCAGATGGTATTTGATTCTCTTCCGGTCTATTTCAATTATTGCGGAAAGACATGGCTGATCGAGTTCTGGAAAGGACAGTACGGAATCAACACCGGTGCGGAAATCGGGATCTATCACGCCGACAGGCTGTTGTCGGAGTCCGAATATCGCTCTACGCTTTTTCAGGCGGCGGAGGATGAGGAAATGCTGCCCTGTTCTCTGGAGCTGTATGAGGAAAACGGCGACTATGTGAAGATTTCCGAGAGGCATTGGTGGCTGACGGCCTTTTTGCCGGGCGTTTTTTCCAGGCCCTCTAAGCTGTGCCTGAAGGCGACCATCTGCTTCCCCAACAGGGAAATGCTGGAGGCCTTTCACCGGGGCTTATGCCATGCAGGTTATCCCGGCGAACTGATTACGGTGCAGAATCTCTGTCTGTCCTTTGCCTTTCACCGGCCCCTGCCGGAGCATTACGGACTGCTCACAAGGTTTCACCGCAGACTTTCTCAGTGCTTAAATCGAATGTACTGCCGCTTGTTTGTATGGATTACCAGACCTTTTGTCTGCACGGAGGACCGCATTCTGTTTTTGTACTACTATATTCCGTTCTGCTTTAGAAAGCTGATGCGTCTGCGTCGCTGCCACAGAAGGTGCCATCGGAAAAACGGCTGTCACCGCCCTAAATACTGTAAAAGGTGCAGACCCGGCAGAAGAGAAAAGTCATGAGTACCGGAAGACGCCTGAAACGTGCTTTTGCACAGGCCCTGGTGCTGCCCTTTCACAAGTGTTCCAGATATGTGCTGATCAGCGACTGCCACAGAGGGGTGGGCACCTCGTCGGACAATTTTTTGAAAAATCAGCACTTGTACTATGCGGCGCTGGAGCATTATTACAGGAACGGGTTCACTTATATTGAACTGGGAGACGGGGAAGAGCTGTGGGAGAATCGGAAGCTGCGCAATATTACGGAGATCCACGAGGACGCTTACTGCATGTTTGCCCGGTTTGAGGAAAGAGGCCGGCTTCATCTCTTATATGGTAATCATAATATTGTCCGTAAAAAGAATCCGGCCTTTTTGGAGGCGGTGATCCTGTATTCCGATGCCATGCCCGAAAAATCCCTGTACCTGACCCATGGTCACCAGGCCAGCCTGTTAAATTCTACGTTGTGGCCCATAGCCCGGTTTCTGGTGCGGTACTTTTGGAGTCCCCTGGAAAATCTGGGTTTTCTGGACCCTACCAGTGCAGCCAAGAACTATCAGGTAAAGGAAAAGTGCGAGGAAAGTCTGCGCAGCTGGGCGGAGGCTCACCGGCATATTTTAGTCACGGGGCATACACACCGCCCCGTGCTGCCGGAAGAGCCCTCCTATTATTACAATACGGGCAGCTGCGTCCATCCCCGCTGCATTACCTGTATTGAGATTCAGGGGGGAGAAATGACTCTTGTGAAGTGGACCATGACAGCCAGGGCTGACAGCACCTTGTATGTGGCCAGGGAAGTCATTTCCGGCCCCGTAAAGATTTTGTGAGCAACAGTTATATAAATTGTTGGTAAAAATGTCTATTCTGTTCATACAATTAAAAGCGGAAATGGCATGGCTGAACGGTTAGTTTTGTGATAAGATTTTATAAGTATAGACATTGAATAATGGTTTTAACTAAAGTATAATATAATCATTGACTGTTTGCGCCGCTTAAGGCGGCATGTCTGAATGGATGAAAGCCGGAAAGCCCGTCAGCGCGGGCATGGGGTATTTTATGAAAAAAAGCGTGAAAAATACGATATTGATCCTGCTGCTAATCACATTAGGCGTTTCCACCGTATCATTGGCCTATCTTCATTTTTTTGCAGCAGACGACAAAAATCTGTCCGGTCTGTGGACTGCCAGGCTGGACGTAACGGAACAGGCGGCGGTTACGGCTCTTGGCTGGCTGCAGGAGATCGAGGCGGTCTCGCTGACTTTGGAGGAGATGGAAAGCTATATGCAGAATTTGACTATAGAAGTCAACTTGACCCTGGAACAGAGCAGCCGGTCTCAGGGAATCTTTCAAAGCAGTGTTCTGAAGGAAAGCTATGATGCCTGCAGGCAGGAGGCTTATGAAGCCTTTGCCGGCGCTTTTCGGGCTCTTTTGACCGAGCGGCTTCGTATGGCGGGCTATACGGGCAGTACGGAGGATGAGGCGCTGGAAGCGCTGGTAACGGAAACCTTCGGGATGTCAACAGTCTCCTACTTAATGTCCTGCGGCCCGGCCCTGCTGCCTTCTCTGGAAGAGCTGCAGGCCCTGTATGAAGGCAGTGGCACTTATGAGATTGCGGAAGGTATTTTATACAGAGAATTTGATGGGGACGGAGCTGCCGCCGCAAGAAGAGCAGAGCGTTATATCCGCAAGGGTACGGAGCTGATTTTGTTAGAAGAAATGGAAAAGGAAGACGTTGACTTAACTGGTCATTTTTTTGAACAGTATCCGATGGTTTATACATTAAAACGAGATGAGTAAGATTGAAAATTGAAATTTTCAATCTCGGAATTTGTGACGCTGCGCGTCTCAAAGTTCCCGCAGATTTAGATGCCGCTTGCGCGGCGGAATGAGAGTAATTATGGAAGTTTTAAAAGCCTGACTGAGAATGGAACGTTTTACAATTACCTGAACTGACAGGCGAAGAAGGGAGATACCATGAAAACAATCCTGAAAAAAGCAGGCATTTTAATTTTGGCTGCGGCTCTGATCTGTTCCGTACTGCCCATGAGGGCAGATGCAAGCTATGAGCTGCCCGGCTTCTGGCAGGTACAGGCGGATAACGGTCCGGCATGGACCGTAAAAACCCTGGATTACAGCTATGATCATAATACCTATCTTTCCCTGCGGGATATAGCCATGGTTCTTAACGGTACGGACAAGTCCTTTTCTCTGAATATTAAGAAAAATTCCGTTTCCCTTGATCCGGGTATGGCCTATACACCCGTTGGCGGGGAAAATCTTCCCTGGGAGAGCAGTGAAAATCCGGATATTGCCCTGCGTCGGAACGAATTTAAGGTAAACGGAGAAATTGTATATTATTATACGATTATCATGCGGCTGCCGTCCGGCTATTATGACTGCTTCATGATGGCGGCGGATCTGGCCATGATCCTGGACGTAAATATCGGGATGCCGGCACCCGGCTCGCTGCAGATTAACACAGAGGCACCTTTGACCGTTTCACCTGCCATGCTGGAAGCGGCGGGATATTTTTACGGTGTAAACAGCGTGCTGGTGGGAGACGCTGCCACAGGTGAGGTCTATTATCAATATCAGTCTGATATAGATTATCCCATTGCCAGCACCACTAAGCTCATGACCTGCCTTTTGACCATGGAAGCTGTTTCGGCGGGACAGATTACGCTTGACGATCAGGTAATGGTATCTGCCGCAGCACAGGCGCTTGCCGCATCCGACGACGGGGTGATTCCGTTGGAAGCCGGGGGGCAGGTTCCCGTCAGAGAGCTTTTATTGGGTGCCCTGCTGCCCTCCAGCAACGAGTGTGCATTATGTCTGGCAGAGTATGTGGCCGGCTCGGAGGAAGCCTTTGTGGAAAGGATGAATCAGAGGGCCCTGGAGCTGGGGCTTTCACGGGCAGTTTTTTTTAACAGTCACGGATTGCCGGCTTACACGGAGGAACCTATTCCCTCTAAGCGTCAAAATCGTATGAGTGCAGAGGATATGTTCCGGCTGGTATCTTATCTTTTGAAGGTGTATCCTCAGATTACGGACATCACTTCCCTGAAATCCGCTGTTTTAGCGTCTCTTGGGCGGGAAGTGCGCAATACTAATCCGCTGCTGTTTAATCTGCAGGGGGTTACAGGATTAAAGACAGGAACAACAAATAAGGCAGGCGCTTGTCTTGTTACGTCCCTGACTGCAGATGACGGGATCATGGAACATGATCTGGTGGTTATTGTGCTGGGGACAGAGGATTCCATTGAAAGGGGCCGGGTTTCCGGGCTGCTGGCCAGATATGCTTTGCAGGCCTTTTACACGGGCGTGGAAGACACAGAAAATGGGAGCGGGGCATCAGCGATAAGAAGGCTTCCTGTAAACGCCGAGGCGGCTGTGGACTGTATTTTGCAGAAGGCCAAGGGACGGTGATTCGCAGGTAAGCGGCGAATGTGCTCTAGAGGCAGCAGGATAAGGAGTGGCAGCCGGTTCCCGGCAGAGAAAGCAGGGAGAGGCAGGTAGCGGTGGGGGGACAGACATAAGATGCGTTTGAAAATCGGGATCTGTGATGATGATGCAGATCAGCGGAATTATCTCGCAGAGCGGGTTCGCATATGGGCCGGAGGAAACCGGCATTTAATAGAACTGGAGCAGTATCCGGGAGCAAAGGAATTTTTATTCAGTTATGAAGAGAGTAAAGACTTTGACATTCTGCTGCTGGATGTTGAGATGCCTGAAGTGAGCGGTATCGAGCTTGCAAAGCAGGTGAGAAGCGAAAATACGGCAGTGCAGATTGTGTTTATCACCGGATATTACGAGTATTTCAGTGACGGTTTTGACGTGTCGGCCCTGCATTACCTGATTAAGCCTGCAGATGAGGCAAAGCTTTATCCGGTGCTGGACCGGGCGGTTCATAACCTCTCCTGCAGGCAGCGCTGCGTCCTGCTTGCCACGGGCGAGGCCGATATTAAAGTCCCGCTGACGGATATTCTGTATGCGGAGGCAGAGAATGTTTATGTCAATGTTCATACCATGCAGGGAAATTACCGTGTTCGTATGTCACTGGGTAAGTTTGCGGAGCAGATGGACGAGACTTTTTACAAGGCCCATCGGTCTTATGTGGTGAGCCTGAAATATATCAGTAAGATCACGCGGAAAGAGATCACTATGATAAATGGGGATGTGGTTCCTTTAAGCCGCGGTGTTTATAATGAGATACACACTGCCCTGATCCGATATTTGTGAGTCACAGGTATTGACAGGGCTGATTGGTGATTTTTGTGAGGTGTTACCATGTTTTTAGACAGACTGATCGCCAGGCGGGTGGCAGCCTTTGAAAGTGAGATTCTGCAGAAATATTATGCGGAAGTGGAAAATATGTATACAAAAATGAGGGGCTGGAGGCATGATTACCGTCATCATATTCAAACCATGAAAATCCATGCGGCCAACGGGGAATTTACGGATGTGGTAAAATATCTGGACTTGCTGGATGACGATCTGACAAATGTGGAGACGGTGATCAGGACCGGCAACCGCATGGCGGATGCAATTTTAAACAGCAAGCTGTCCCTGGCGGCGGAGAGGAAAATCCTTGTGAAGGCGCAGGCACAGATTCCGGTGGCCCTTACGGTATCGGAGCTGGATCTGTGTATCATCATCGGCAATCTGCTGGATAATGCCATGGAGGCCTGTATGGAGCTGCCGGAGGAAGAACGCCTGATCCGCATTTACATGGAAATGAAGGGAAATTATCTGTATCTGGCCCTGACGAATACGGCGGCAGGCGGGAAAAAGCACAGCTTTCGTTCTACAAAGGGTGAGGGACATGGCTTCGGTATTGCCAGGGTGGAGGCCGTCGTTAAAAAATATGGGGGTTATGTGACCAGGGCGTCGGAGGACGGAGCCTTCTCAACGGAAATTCTGCTTCCCCAGTCATGAGGGCGCAGGCTGGTCTTTCGCCTGCGCTGGTCAAACAAGCAAATATATGATCGCATTCTTTGCAGGCTGCCGGCATATGCTGACAGCTTTTTTGGCGAACAGTTGACATCAAATTTTTAACCGTTTACATCAAATTCCCTTTTATAGACATTTTTTATGGTAAAAAATATTTAAGGGGTGAAGCGCGGGTCCCCTTTGCGTAAAACACTTCGGAACGGGGGAAAGTGAAATGAAAAGAAATGAAGAACAAGCAGAAAAAGAACAAACAGAAAAAGAACAAACGGATATGGCAGCAGATAAGAGAAAGTATCATAAAGCCGGAAATTTGCTGTGGGCCTTTAAGAAGCTTTTGTATCTGGACGGGTGCTTCCTGATTTTTATATTTGCCCATGCGCCGGTAGCCGTGGCCATTCCGCTGGTCGGCTCTTTATTTTCAAAGGTCCTCATTGACCGGATCGGGGAAGGTGTCTCTTTCCGGCCACTGGTGGAGACAGTGCTTTTTTTCCTGATGATGACGGCTTTTTTGACGCTGCTGGAGCGATTGATTAAAAGCAAATGTGATGCCAGGCAGTATTATCCTACAATGGTTTATCAGTCGGAAATGTCTGCGCTGGAGAACTATGACACAGATTATGAAAATCTGGAGCGGCAGCATTTTCGGGAAGTCAAGGGCTATGCCTGGCAGGATGCTTGTCAAGGAAACTGCTCGCTGGAATTTTTCTGGAGGGATATAGATACCTTTTTGGAGGCCGGGCTGGGGATCATTACCTATGCCTCCATTCTGGTGGCCATGGATCCCATAATTTTTGTGTCGGTGGCGATACTTTCCGTGCTTTCTTATTTTACCACACGCTGGGAGGATCGTTATCGTGAGAAAAATAAGCACAGGTGGGAAAAGGATGTCCGAAAAAAGGACTATCTGGAAGGACTTTCCGACGATTTCCCCAGAGCAAAGGACATCAAGCTCTATGGGCTGGAGCCATGGCTGGACAGGCTGATGCGCAGCTACCAAGGCAGCCTTCTTATGTGGGAGCAGCGCTGCAGCTTAAGGGGGTTGTGGGCGTCTGTGCTTGCGGGTCTGATGGCGCTGTTTCAAAACGGTATTGCCTATGTTATCCTCACGGGGGCATTGTTTGCGGGAAGGCTGACGGTAGGCGGCTTTGTCTTTTACTTCGGACTGGTGGGAGGGGTTGCCGGTTTTCTTCAGGGTATCATCCGGGCTGTGGCGAAGCTGAATACCCGCGCGGAAAAAATAACTCGCTACAGGGAGTTTTATGATTATCCGAATCGGTTTAACCATGGAAAAGGGTGCAGCCTGCCGGAAGGGCCGGTAAAAATTGAGTTAAAGGATGTGTGGTATCGCTATGACGGTGCGAAGGATTACTGCTTAAAGGGGATTAATCTATGTATAGAAAGCGGGCAGAGCCTTGCACTGGTGGGTGTAAACGGGGCAGGCAAGACAACGCTGATTAAGCTGATCTGCGGGATGTATGCCCCTTCTAAAGGAGAGATTCTGGCAGGGGGGAAGCGGATTGATGAGTACAATATCGAAGAATATTATTCCTTGATTTCCGCTGTCTTTCAGGAGATCCGGGCTGTGGCCTTTACCTGCTTTGAGTTTGTGGCAGGTGTTGATCTTAAGCGGCCTACGGCCAGGGAGGATGCGGTTGCAGCCATGAAAGCCGCCGGTATTTATGAAAAGATATCCGGGCTGCCACGGGGGATAGATACGCATTTGATGCGGGGCATTTATGATGACGGCGTGGACCTGTCAGGCGGGGAGATGCAGAAGCTGGTATTGGCGCGGGCGATTTATAAGGACGGCCCCATCCTGATCCTGGATGAACCCACGGCGGCGCTGGACCCTATTGCCGAAAACAATCTGTACCGGAAATACCGGCAGCTGACCATGGGCAAAACCTCTGTTTATATATCCCACCGCTTTGCGTCCACGCGTTTTTGTGACCGTATTGTTTTTTTGGAGGACGGGCGGATATTGGAGAGCGGAACCCATGAAGAGCTGATGGAAAAAAACGGAAGATATGCGTACATGTTTAAAGTACAAAGCAAGTATTACAGTTCGGGAAATAAGGAGGTATCATCATGAAAAAAAGTGTGACCATGAGAGCGCTGAAGGTATATGGTGCGTATAACCCCAAATATTTTCCACTGAAATTTTTACAGATACTTTTTAACAACTGTACGCCTTACTTTAATTTGTGGCTGTCTTCGGAGATTGTCACTGCCCTTTACGAAGGGCGGGGAAGAAAGGAAATCTATGTTCTGGTGGCATTCACCCTGATCGGGAATCTTGTTATCCGAAGCATGGGGGCGTTTTTATACAGAAAGGCGGATATACAGCTGAAGATCCTGGAGGATGAGGAAGCGGCGGCCTTTAACCGGAAGGTATTGTCTCTGGATTATGATAAGCTGGAGGATCCGAAGATCAGGCAGCACAGACGCAAGATTATAGATAACGCCTGGGTGAATGATTACGGTGTCCGCCAGATGCGGCACAGGACGGAAAATTTCATGGAATTCCTGGTGAATTTTGCCTTTGGGCTGCTGTTGTTTGCCGAAATGTTATCGGCTATCCTGCGAGTGGGCTTTCGGAGGACCGGAGTCTTGCTTTTGGCGGCTATGCTGGTTTGCATGGGACTGAATGTGGTCTGGAATTTTATATACGACCGAAAATTATCACTTTATCGAACGAAGATCGGAGATGAAATGTTGGAAGAAAACCGTCTGGGAAACGGCCATAATACCTCCGGTCTGGACAACCGGATCTACCGCCAGCAGGATCTGATTACCGGACTGGAAAAAAAGTACAGCAAAAAGCATTTGGAGGTTTTTTCCGAGGCGCGTAGGAAGGAATTTTGGTATTCCATACCGATGCAGGCGGTTTTCATGACAATAAATCTGTGTGCTTATCTGATCGTGGTATTTTACTGTGTTCAGGGAGCGTTTCCTGTGGGGAGTGTCATTAAGTATGTGGGCTATCTGGGAAGATTTACAGGAAGTATCGGGAATTTTTTCAGGCTCATCAGCGGGATAAAGAATAATGAGCCTTATCTTCAGACCTATCTTGACTTTCTGGACATTAAAAACGATATGTATCAGGGAAGTCTGGCGGTGGAAAAGCGCAGCGACAAAAAATATGATATTGAATTTAAGAATGTAAGTTTCCGGTATCCGGGGGCGGAAGAAGATGCACTTAAGGAGATTCATCTGAAATTGAAGGCAGGGGAAAAGCTGGCGGTGGTAGGGGTAAACGGCAGCGGGAAAACCACCTTTATCAAGCTGCTCTGCCGGCTCTATGATCCATCCCAGGGCGAGATTTTTATGAATGATTTTAATATTCGAAAGTATGATTACAGACAGTATCTGGATATTTTTTCGGTGGTTTTTCAGGATTATGCCCTTCTGGCCATGTCTCTTGGCTTTAATGTGGCGGCAGGAGGAAGCTGGGATACAAAAAAGGCGGAGCGGATCCTGGAAGAGGTGGGTTTTGGGGAGCGGTACGCTATGATGGAGAAAAAGCTGGATACTCCGATTTACAAAAATTTTGATGAAGACGGCGTGATTGTTTCCGGAGGTGAGGCTCAAAAAATAGCCCTTGCCAGAGCTCTTTACAGGGATGCTCCTTTTATCATTTTGGATGAGCCCACGGCGGCGCTGGACCCTGTGGCCGAGGCGGAGATTTATTCCCGGTTTGACCGGATTGTGGGAGACAAGACAGCCATTTATATCAGCCACCGTCTGTCCTCCTGCCGATTTTGCGACAGGATCGCGGTATTTGACAAGGGCAGGATTGTGCAGATTGGTACTCATGAAGAGCTTCTGGCCGACGTAAAGGGCAGGTATTTTGAGCTGTGGCATGCTCAGGCCCAATATTATGAGCAATAACGTGGAGGCCTCCATGGAGGCAGACCGGTAGACGGCGGCCGATGAGACCATCAAAATCATCAACGAGGAAGCCCTTGGCTATTACAGTGGTCAGAAAAGTGTGGAGTACGTGGCCGGTATCATACAGAATTGGATTCAGTTATATGTGGACGAAGGGGGGTGATTTTCGCCCCCTGCTTGTTTTCAACCAAAAAGCATAGTATAATGTTCACAGGAGAAAAACAAGCGACGCGAAGCGGCATTTGTTTTTCTGTGGACATTAACGAGCGCGGGGTTGCGAATGTAAATACCTGATATGTAATGAACGGGAGGGTCGCCGAATGAATTCTTTACCGATAGAGGATATGAGTAAAACATATCTTGAACATTCTATGGTTATTCATAATTTTGTGATTAAAATAGGCAGTCAAATGAAGGACAGTTTATGCCGCGTATTCAGCGACAGTGTTCAGTACCAGTGGCGTGAGAATGAGGATAAAATCGTGATACCGGATGTTTCGATCATCTGTAATATGCGTGACCGGAAAAATGTATCATTTACCGGAATCCCCCGCTTTGTCATGGAGGTTTTATCTGATTCTACCGAAGAATACGATCGAAATGAGAAAATGCAGATATACTGCAGGGTGGGTGTTTCGGAATACTGGATTGCAGATTGGCGAAAAAGGCAGGTTGAGATTTATTTGTTTGACTGGAAGGATGATGGTACGGCTTATCCTTATCTTTATAAAACAGTTACGGACAAAAATAAAGATGATTTACAACTGGTGATGTTTCCCGATTCTATAATTACTTTTGACGAGCTATTTGATATAGGATAGGAGGGCTTTATGATACGTACGTTTGAAACTCATAAAATCCGCTGTCAAAAGGAGCTGACCGGGCAGCTTTGGCAGTTTACGCCCTGTCAGGGCAGGCTGGCGGGGCAGACCTTCATGGTGGCAACGCCCAGCTGCTGGGAGAGCTACCCGGATTTCGGAAATTACAGGGGAGAGGGCATTTACCGGACTACGTTTCAGGCTGGGGGAAATCTGCGGCTGGAATGCAAGGGCGTCAGCCACACGGCCACGGTCTTTTTGGACGGGCAGGAGATTATGCGGCACTATAACGCCTATACCATGTTTGACGCCGTGATTCCCAATGTGCCTTACGGGGAGCATACCCTGGAGATTAAGGCGGACAACCGTTTCAGCGAGGAAAGCGCCCTGCATATTCCCAACGATTATATGTCCTATGGGGGTGTCAGCAGGCCGGTGGTTTTGGAACAGCTGGCCGATGTTTATATCAAAAGCATACAGGTTACGCCCCTTTGGCAGGACGGCAGCTGGCAGGCGCAGGTGTCCCTGACCGTGAAAAGCATAGCGGATCATTCGTGCAGCTGCGATGTGTCCGCAGCCATCGACATGCCGGAGACTGTTCGAGCAGAATGGATGAACGAGACGCTTGCACCCGGAGAGGAAAGGATTTTGCGGCAAAACCTGCTTTGTTCTCAGGCAGAGCCCTGGAGCATGGAGCATCCGCAGCTTTACCGGATCAATGGGATTTTGAATCTGGACGGGGAGCCGGCGGACGATCTCACAGACCGGTTTGGCTTCCGGGTGGTAAGTATAGAGGGAAAGCGGATTCTGATTAACGGCAGAGCCGTCCGCATCAAGGGGTTCTGCCGGCATGAGGATCATCCTCAGTTTGGGTGCGCTCTGCCTTATGCGGCCATGGCGGCGGATCTGGACCTGATCCGGCATCTGGGTGCCAATTCCGTGCGGACCTCCCATTATCCCAACGACGAGGTGTTTCTGGATCTCTGCGACGAGCTGGGGATCCTGGTGTGGGAGGAAAATCATGCCAGAGGCCTCAGCCTGGAAAATATGCGGAATCCTCATTTTGAAGAGCAGGCGGAGCAGGTGATCCGGGAAATGATTCCGGCCCATTACAACCATCCCTGCATTTATATCTGGGGTATTTTAAATGAATGCGCCAGTGATACGGAATACGGGAAGGAATGCTATGAAAAACAGCTGAGGCTGATCAAAAGGCTTGACGGAACCAGGCCTCATTCTTTTGCAAGCTGTAAGTTTAAGACGGACATTTGCTTTGGACTGCCGGATGTGGTGTCCTATAATATTTATCCAAAGTGGTATCATGAAACGCCTCCGGGGGAATATCTGGAGGATTTGTACCAGTGGGTACAGCAGGAAACGGAAGGGAGCGGCAAGCCTTTTTTGATCACGGAGATCGGAGCAGGCGGCATTTACGGCTGCCGCAATCCCTATCATTCCAAATGGACAGAGGAATATCAGGCGGAAACCCTGGCGGAGCAGATCAGCGCGGTGCTGGCGCATGGGGATTGCTGCGGCGTTTATATCTGGCAGTTTTGTGATGTGAGGATCAGTGAGGAATGGTTTGGCGGGCGTCCTCGTACCATGAACAACAAGGGCGTGGTGGATGAATACCGACGCAGGAAGCTGTGTTACGACAGGGTAAAGCAGATCTTTGAGGCCTATGATAATTATATAAACTGACGGCAGATCATGTGGGTGTACCGATTTGGCTTTGCCGGCATGTCTGGAAGTGTGATAAGGATACTGGCAGCACATCCGTCAGAAGAGGGAGGGGTATGAAACGGTGAGTGGAATAGTGTGGAACGACAGGTTTAATGTGGGAGTGGAAAGCATTGACAGGGCACATCAGCGTCTTTTTTCCATTGTGGGGAAATTGCTCAGCCTGAATGAGGATACCGAGAAGCAGCAGTATGCCTGCAGAGAAGGCATTAAGTATTTTAAGAGCTATACCATGAAGCATTTCGCCGAGGAAGAGGCTTACATGAAGTCTATAGGCTACAAGGACTATGAGGTACATAAATGCTTTCATGACAATATGCGGGATCATACCATTCCGGCTCTTGAGGCGGAGTTGGAGGAACAAAATTACTCCACCGGTGCAATTCAGCATTTTCTGGGGATGTGTATCGGGTGGCTCAACGGTCATATCATGATTGAGGATCATGCGATCGTGGGACATTCCTATAAAAAATGGGAGCATCAGCCGGCGGAAAGTGAGATTGACTCCCTGGAGAAAGCAGCCGTTCAGGCGCTGGATAACCTGTACCGCATCAAGGCAAAAACAGTGAGCATGCGTTATGGCGGGGAGGATTTTGCGTCGGGGAAGGCCTTATGCTTCCGGCTGCTTTACTCTTCGCCTGCAGGGCAGCGGCAGCAGGTGTATATTGTATATGAAGAAAAGCTGATTTTGAACATGGTGGGGGATCTGTTCGGAAAGCAGATTGACAGAATCGACAAGACGGTATCCTATGCGGTGAAAATGCTGTCCCCCAAGTTCATGAGCTGTATCTCAAGACATTTTTCCTTCACGGAGGGGACGAAGCTGGAAAAGACAGATTTGATGACATTTGAACAGTTCCGTAATGCGTTTGAAAGGCAGTTTCCTCCTTACAGTCTGTTGTTCGGCACTGGTGGGAAAGGATATTTTGCCCTGTGTATTCAGGTATAGAAACAGGTAAGGAAAGGGAAGATTGAAAGATTACACTGATGTACAGATTTTTCAATCGTGAGTTTGTGCCGGAGCAGCAAACTCGAAATCGCAGAGCCAAATATAAGATTTGACTTGCGGCCTTCGCAAAAAATGTTCCGGCGTGGAGGGAAATATGGCAGAAGAATTAAAAAGCAGGAAGGACGTACCGGAAGAGCTGACATGGGATTTGTCTCAGATTTACGCCTCTGAGGCGGACATGCTCAGGGATGCAGAGGAAATGAAGACGCTGGCAAAGCGGATCGGGGAGACTTATCGGGGGAATTTGGATGCTCCTGAACGGATCGCGGCCTGTCTTAACGAATACCGCAGGTTAAACGAACTGATGGGACTGGTGGTAAATTACTGCAGCCTGGCAGTGGAGGTGGATTACTATGACGAGTATCACCAGCAGCGCATGGGGAAGATGAGCCGCCTTGTGGATGAGATTGGCAGCAGCTTAAGCTTTATCCGCAGTGAGCTGATGGAGCAGCCGGAGGAAATCATCAGGAAAGCTATGGAAATAGACGGCGGTAATCGGTGCTATCTGCAGGATATTCTGCGGGATAAGGCCCACAGGCTTCACCCGGAGGCAGAGCGGGTGCTGTCCGCCCTGGGGCAGAGTATTTACGGGACGCCCTATGAAATTTATAATATTACCAAGCTGGCAGATATAAAGTTTGATCCCTTTACCGTAAACGGCAGGGAGTATCCGCTGGGGTATACTCTTTTTGAGGATGACTATGAATATGAGCCGGATACGGCAGTGCGCCGGGGGGCCTTTACAGCGTTTTCCAAAAAGATAAAGGAGTATGAGAATGTGACGGCTGTT
The DNA here is from genome assembly GCA_910578815.1 of uncultured Acetatifactor sp. Classification (GTDB taxonomy): domain Bacteria; phylum Bacillota; class Clostridia; order Lachnospirales; family Lachnospiraceae; genus Acetatifactor. The sequence goes on along the minus strand of CAJTSE010000009.1, from coordinate 150,022 downwards.
GCGTACAATGCCAATGTGCAGACGGAAAAGGTGCTGGCAAAACTTCGCGGTTTTGACTCCGTTTTCGATTATCTGCTTTTCGATCAGAAGGTGAATCGGGAGCTTTATGACCGCCAGATTGATTTGATCACGGAGAAGCTGGCGCCTCATATGCGCAGGTATGCGAAGCTGATTCAAAGGGTGCATCATCTGGATCAGATGACCTTTGCGGACTTAAAGCTGCCCATTGACCCAGGCTATACCCCGGAGGTTACGGTTCAGGCTTCCAGGGAATATATTGAGAAAGGGCTTGCCGTTTTGGGTGAGGACTATGTGGAGATGATCCGCACCGCATACCGTGACCGGTGGGTGGACTTTGCCCAGAACAAGGGGAAGGCTACGGGTGGCTTTTGTGCCAGCCCTTACGGAACTCATTCTTATATACTGATGACCTGGAATAATAAAATGTCGGATGTGTTCACTCTGGCTCATGAGCTGGGACATGCGGGGCATTTTAAAATCTGCAATGCAGCGCAGTCCGTTTTTGACACCAATGTGTCCAACTATTTCATAGAAGCACCCTCCACCATGAATGAGCTGCTGATGGCTCATTACCTGATGCGGACTAGTAAGGATAAGCGTTTTCGGCGCTGGGTGCTGTCCTGCATGGTGAGCAATACCTATTATCATAACTTTGTAACTCATCTGCTGGAAGCGGCTTACCAGAGAGAAGTTTATAAGCTGGTAGATGCGGGAGAGAGCGTTCAGGCCGGACAGTTGAGCGGCTTAATGAAAAATACGATGGAAAAATTCTGGGGAGACGCGGTGGAGATCAATGAGGGAGCGGAGCTGACCTGGATGCGCCAGCCTCATTATTACATGGGTCTTTATTCCTATACCTACAGCGCAGGGCTTACTGTAGCCACCCAGGTCTGCAGGCGGCTGGAGACGGAAGGAGAGGCAGTGGCAGCGGAATGGAAAAAGGTGCTTGCTGCGGGAAGTACTCTGGATCCCGTTGGGCTGGCGGCTTTGGCGGGGATTGACATTACCACGGACACTCCCCTGCTGGATACCATAGAGACCATTGGCGCCATGATCGACGAAATCTGTGAACTGACGGAAGAGCTGGAGCGGGAGCGCCCGATCAACCCCGTCACCTGTCTGGACTATCCTGACGTGGATGTGATCCGGGTGGAGGATACCTATTATATGGTGAGCACCACCATGCACTTTATGCCCGGCTGCGAGATCCTGCGGTCCTATGATTTAAAAAACTGGGAACATGCGGCGTATGTCTATGAAACCTTGGACGGTACGCCCGGCCAGAGGCTGGAGGGTGAGAAGAATATTTACGGTCAGGGCATGTGGGCAGCTTCCCTGCGATACCACAAGGGGACTTTTTATGTGTGCTTTGTGGCAAACGATACTCATAAGACCTATCTGTACACGGCGCAGAGGATGGATGGCCCCTGGGAGAAGCATACAGTAGAGGGCTTTTATCATGACTGCTCCCTGCTGTTTGACGATGACGACAGGGTTTATATTGCCTATGGAAACAAAAACATTTATATTACGGAGCTGGCGGAGGATTTAAGCGGGCCAAAGGCCGGCGGGCTTCACAGGCTGGCGGTCAGCGACGAGGGCAATCCCTCTCTTGGCTACGAAGGGACTCATTTTTATAAAATAAACGGGAAATATTATCTGTTTTTCATTCATTCTTTATGGGACCATTGGCGAAGGACAGAATGCTGCTTTGTGGCGGAGGCCCTTACCGGAGAATTTGTGGGTGGGGAGGTATTGAACGACGACAGGGGCTATTGCGGCCAGGGCGTGGCACAGGGCGGAATCGTGGATACGCCGGAGGGAAAATGGTATGCCATGCTCTTTCAGGACAGCGGCGCCGTGGGCAGAATCCCTATTTTGATACCGGTGAGATGGGAGCAGGGGCTGACTGTGCATCGGGAGGCCCTGCAGGGAGAGCAGGCGGAGCGCGTGATTGAGCAGCTCTTCCCGGTGCTGGGAGAAGGCGGGCGGATTCCGGCGGATTTCCCCATAACGAGTACCCGGCCGGATTATACATATGAGCCGCTGGTACAGAGTGATGATTTTAAGGGGGAATTAAAATCCTGCTGGCAGTTTAATCACGAGCCGGATGTTTCCTTGATTGCCCATGACAAGGAAGCAGGGAGCTGGAAGGTGACCACAGGCAAGGTGTGTGACGGGCTGACTCAGGCAAAAAATATGATTACTCAGCGGATGCGGTATCCGGGCTGCGCAGGGGAGGTCACCCTGGACGGCAGCGGCCTGAAAGAAGGGGATATTGCGGGGCTCTGCGCGCTGCAGAGCTGCTACGGGCTGATTGGGCTGACCAGGAGGGACGGAAAACTTTGCCTGATTGTGCGGACAATGGAAGCGTGGGATAGGTCCATGACGCCATTGGAAAAGGAATGGGACGTACTGCCGGTGGAAGGAAACTGCGTACAGCTTAAGCTGGAGGCGGACTTTACCGAAATGAAGGATACGGCGGCATTTTACTATAAGGAGGGGGCAGACGGTACGGAATCTGATGTGGCGGGAGCCGAAAAGGGCAGAAGCGGACAGGACTGGAAAAAGCTGGGTCCGGACCATAAGCTGTATTTCAAGCTGGATCATTTCTGCGGCTGCCGCTTCGGACTGGTTGCATACTCCACAAAGGAAGCGGGCGGAAGCGCAGAGTTCAAGAATTTCATTTATAGTTAAAGGCTTTTAAAACATTTGTCAAAGACGGAATGTGCCCCAGGCGGATTGACGATCAGGTGACTTTACGCTGATCGGCCAGGATGCCTGGGGCCTTTTTACCTTATAGGAAACTGTGCCGTCAGACCTGCCTCTGCAGTCAACGGCAATTTACAGGACTATGGCATTAATTTGTTAGATAAAGACTATGGGGATCCCACGGATTAAGCCGGCGCTACTCTTCGTCCGCTTCTATTTCTCCGTTGCCGGGGCGCACGGTGATGCCGTTGACGATCACGCCGCCGTCCAAGCGGATCACCAGGCATTGCTGTCCGCCGATACTGCGGGTTTCGATCAGGTCGGTCCGGTCAGGGCTGACTTTGATTACAACGTCGGGGGTCTTGACCTCGAAGGTGCGGGTGTTCATGACGTTGCTGGCCAGAAGAGCGGCGCTTTCCCCGGCCGTCTCGTCATAGTGCGTGTCGAAGGATTCCAGCTTTTCGTTGGAAACGCCGCTGTCGGCAAGGATGGTCTTTACTTCTTTTTTATCGAGTATCAGAGGCTCCGGTTCCTCTTTGCGTTCTTCCGCTATTTCCGTAAGCTTGTCGTGGATGTTTTTCACGATTTCAATATCGCAGTCTTCTCCCAAGGTTTCTTCAATCAGAGCCTGAAAGGTTTCCTTCTGGCTTCCGGCAGATAAGGGCAGGGGGCAGCCCAAAAGCTCACTTACAAAGCCGTCCTTTAATTCTTCCGGATCCTTGGAATAATAGAGGGCGCTGTGCAGGTCGGTGCTGCGGTCCGTAAACGCCGGGAAGAGGAAGCCGGCGTCCGGCAGTCCCACCACCCAGTCCCGAATACGGTTGCGGAAGGTATTTTCCGCCGCGTCGTAGGAAAGGCCGGGCTTGGACAGCTCCACGGGGCAGATACAGGTTAGTATGTACTCATAAATTTCGTCGGAGGCGTCCTCCATTTCGATACCGTCCCGTGTGCGGCCGGGAACATCATAGACATCATGAACGATCAGGATCAGGTAATTGCCTACAAATTCATAGTTGGCAATGATCCTGTCATAGAATTCCTCCAGCAGGGCGTCGTCCTTTAACTTGCTGTCGCGAAGGCGGAGCAGGAACTCCTGGGGGCCGCCCTCTTCCTCGCTGCTTAAGGGGAAGTCCAGGGTCAGCAGGTTTTTGCCGGGGGTGCCGGATAGGGCCTTGCGCAGAATTTCAAAATATTTGAACATTTCTTCCTCCGGCAGCGCCAGAAAGGCTTGTTTTAATTCAGTTTTTTTATTTTTCTCCCCGTCCACATAACATCCGCAGATGCGGGTAATGGAGCAGTTTTTCGGGGTGAGCAGCTTCTTGATTTCTGAAATTTCCTGTTTTGTCATGTTGATCCTCCTGTATTTGGCCGTATCCTCATTAATGCCGTGCTTCTTTTGCTATATCATGATCCAAAAATTACGGGCAGAACCCCGAAAAGCCTGCGTCTTTCCGGGGGCGCTTCGCTCGTCAAATGGGTAAAGAAACATCTGACTGAGCAAGCCAGACATCTGCTTCTTCGCCCACTTGACTCTGCCCTTTGCGGCCATTATATCATGAATAAAAGCAAAAGGACAAGCCGGCGGTCTGTCCTTTTGGGAAAATAATTTGTTTTTAAATTTTTAATTTTTCTGTAATTGGTAAACAACATCGGCAAATTCCCGTAAGAACCGTAAAGCACCTTCACGGGAACGTTTGTCCATGGAATCGAGCAGCTCAATCCGAGTATCCGTCTCGAAATCATTGTCTTTTCCACGAATAAAATAATCGGCGGACACATTCATGGTGGTACATAAGAATTGCCGGAAAGTATAACGGCTGTTCAGCAGCTTGCCTTTCAGGGCAGCGGCCTGAGCAAAATTGAAATCCCGGCAAATACAGAAACCATAGGGCGTGAAGCTTTTCAAAGCTGTGCTTCTCTGGCAGAAGTAAAAATTGGTGAAAAAGTGTCGGTTATCGAATGGTCGGCTTTTCAAAACTGCGACGCTCTGACAGCAGTAACGATTCCTGACAGCGTGACAGCTTTGGGGGAATATTGCTTTGCAGATTGTGAGCTTCTGCAGGAAATACAAATGGGATACGGTCTGACGAAGCTGGTTTCTTATACGTTTCATCAGTGCCCCTCTCTGGAAGAGGTCATTCTGTCCGGGCGAATGAATACGCTAGAAAGCAGTGCCTTTACGAATTGTATTAATTTAAAGAAACTGACAATTCCCAGAAGCGTTCAAAGTATCGGAAACAACGCTTTCAGCTATCCCACTAAAATGACAGTGTACGGTGTCCCCGGAACTTATGCGGAGGAATGGGCTAATTCCGTAGGGGCTGCCTTTGTCGGTCAGGATAAGCCTGCGACGGCAGTGAGCCTAAGCGCCGGTACGGCTACGCTGAACAAGGGAGGAACCCTGATATTGACACTCTCGGTGACGCCGGCGGATTATACGGATGAAGTGACGTGGAAGAGCAGTAATACCTCTGTTGCAACCGTTTCAGACACTGGCGTAGTTACGGCTCAGAACCTGGGGAACGCGGTGATACAGGTAAATGTGGGCAATGTGCGGGCTTCCTGCATGGTGACAGTGCTGTAGCCGGTGACCGCAATTAGCTTAAATAAAACGAGTTATTCTATGGAAGCGGCGGATACTTATACCCTGACAGCTGTAGTCTATCCGGTAAGTGCCAACAACAAAGCCATTTTATGGAGTTCACCGGATGAAAGCATTGCCACGGTGGATGCAAATGGAAACGTTATGGCACTTGGGAAAGGAACGGCGGTAATCACGGCCAGGGCCGGGGAGGGCAGTAATGTGGCGGAAAGCTGCTAAATTACCGTAACCAATACGCTTCATAACTGTGAGACGGTGGCGATGATGGAAAGTCCTCATAACTATGAAAACCGGTGCAGTGATGTTTGGAAGTATACTCTGGCAGGAGCAAGGGAGCTTGTGGTCACCTTTGATGAGAGGACAGAAATGGAAGAAGGATTTGATTACCTCTTTCTATATGATGCTTCGGGGAAGGAAGTCGGAAGGTATACAGGGAAAGAGCTGGCAGGGCAGACTCTTACTGTTGAAGGAGAACGATCATTGATTATCCGGTGGTACAGCATCTGGACGAGCCAAACTACTATCTCAATCATAATTTGGATGGCTCTTCCGGCTATCCCGGCTGTATTTATATACAATATCTTAACAGCCGGGACTGGTCCGACAGAAATACGGTATTATACGGGCATAATATGAGGAACGGCACCATGTTTGCAGGACTTCATGATTTTATGGATGCAGATTTTTTCGAGGGAAACCGCTATATCCATATATATGCGGAGGACGGCAGAATATTGGTGTATGAAATCTTTGCGGCTTATGAATTCAGCGTTGCGCATCTCTTGACGGCTTATGATCTTGGCTCAGACGCAGGATATGAACAATATCTGGACAGTATCAGAGAGAATGCGGACAGCGGCGGTCATTTTTGGCAGGAAGGGGATTTGACTACGGATGACAGAATCATTACGCTTTCCACCTGTGTGGGACGCCGCTCTTCCAAGCGGTATCTGGTACAGGGAGTATTGGTTGCGGATGTGCTGTAAATTCTGATGTTGAATTTTACAGCAGATTGGGTTATACTAATGGCAGAAAGGAGATGAACCCTATGCCAAACATTAAACCTATTTCCGATCTGCGCAATTACAGCGAGGTACTGCATGATGTAGCAGTAGGCGCTCCCGTTTTCCTGACGAAGAACGGCCGGGGGCGCTATGCAATTATTGACATACAGGACTATGAAAAGACACAGGCAACCATCCGGTTGATGAATGAGCTTGAAAAAGGCCGGAAATCCGGGGAAGAGAAAGGCTGGCTGACATTGGAGGCCGTGGAGGAAAAACTCGGACTTTCCCATGAATAACCTGCATTTATCGAAAGAGGCGCAAAATGACCTGGCTGAAATCAAAGCCTATATCACGGAGGAGCTTGAAAACTCTGACGCGGCTCTGGCAACCGTAAGCAGGATCACAAAGAAAATTCGTGTTCTGAAAAATCAGGCTTATGCAGGGACGCCGCTTTCTTCAGTCGCAGACACGGAAAGCGATTACCGTTTTCTCGTAAGCGGAAACTACCTTGTGTTCTACCGGGCTTATGGAAAAGATGTCTATATAGACCGTGTTTTGTATGGCCGCCGTGATTATATGCGTATTCTGTTCGGTGATGTACAGACAGATGAAGTAGACGAATAACACAGACAGGCGCTGTTCTTTCTGATCCGGCAGGCATTTTCGCCCGGCGAGGTAACGGCGAAAGAAGCAAACAAGCAAAAATCATTGTAAAAAATGTAAAGCCGACACAAATATCGTCGCATTTTTTGTAATTATCATGCTATAATACACTTAAGAATCCGGCCGCTGCGCGTCTGCTGCGCTTCGCGCTCAACGATTCTTTCGTTATCATGTCAGGTGAAATTAAATGCTCACTGCGTTCGCAATGATCAAACCGTTACTAAAATCATGAGGTGTGCGTATGTACCGGATTGCAATCGAGGCTTTATATAAATGGAAAAACAGTAAGCACCGTAAACCGCTGATTATTGAGGGTGCCAGGCAGGTAGGAAAGACCTGGCTGATGAAGGAATTTGGCGATAAAGCGTATCGGGATACGGTGTATATTAATTTTGATGCGAATTCTGTAATGGCAGAGCTGTTTGCATCAGATCTCAAAACAGAACGTCTGATTATGGGTCTGGAACTATATGCCGAACGAAAAATTGATCCGGAGAATACGCTGCTTATTTTTGGCGAGGTACAGGAGGTACCCCGGGCGTTATCGGCCCTGAAATACTTTTATGAGAATGCGCCGCAGTATCATATTATCTGCGCCGGGTCATTGCTGGGGATTGCCTTACATGAGGGGACGGCGTTTCCGGTGGGAAAGACGGACTTTTTGAAATTGTATCCGCTTTCCTTCAGAGAATTTTTGATGGCGATGGGGGATGAGCGCCTGGCGGAGCTTCTGGACGCGAGGGATTATCCGCTGATTACCTCTTTCAGACAGATGTATATTGACGCTCTCAAGTATTATTATTTTGTGGGAGGAATGCCGGAAGCCGTGCAGAGCTTTACGGAGGACAGGGATTTTAATGAAGTCCGTACCATTCAAAAGAATATTCTGACTTCGTATGAGCAGGATTTCTCCAAGCATGCTCCCAATGAAATCGTGCCGAAAATTCGCATGATCTGGAACAGTATTCCTTCTCAGCTTGCGAAAGAAAATAAGAAATTTGTGTACGGCCTGGTCCGCGAGGGTGGGCGGGCAAAGAGTCTGAAAACCTATCGGGAAAGATTTGGCCCCCAGCTTTCTGTCCGCACTTCCATGGCGGATTATAAAAGGGAGGATTGGCTTGTGAACCTTCCGTTGTATGCAATAGAAACGATTGGCATGGAGATGATTGGATAAGATAAAAACGATTGGATAAAAAACAGGATGAGGCTTCTTGCCACATGGACAAATTTAGTGTACACTATGATAAAGATTGATTATATGCCAAAGGAAAGGGCGGATTGCAGATGAGCAAGAGTAAGGGCAAGGATAAGGGATTTATTGCAGAATTTAAGAAATTTATCACCCGTGGCAATGTGATGGACATGGCAGTGGGCGTGATTGTGGGAGGCGCATTTACCTCTATCGTGACTTCCTTAAATCAGGATATACTAACTCCCATTTTGGCAATTTTCGGCGGAACGGATTTCAGCTATCTGACCCTGACTCTTGGCAAGGGGGAGGGTGCGCCGGTACTTAACTACGGTAATTTTATTACGGCGATTATTAATTTTCTGATTACGGCGCTGGTGATCTTTCTGTTGATTAAGCTGATTAATAAGCTGGGGGACAAGCTCAGCCATAAAGAGGAAGAAAAACCTGCGGCGCCGACCACGAAGAAATGCCCTTTCTGTATGAGCGAGATCGCCATAGAGGCCACAAGATGTCCTCACTGCACGTCAAGGCTTGATGAAGAGTAGAGTATTGTGAGAAGAATTTCTAATTGTGTTCCTCAATTTTCGCTCGCAGCAAGGGCTGCTTCGCGAAGAAATTCTACGGCGCAAATGCAGCGCCTTTCTCACACGGAAGAATGCCAAGCGAACAAGTTCGCTTTGAGCAGGCATTCTTCCCACGGCTGTGCCGGTATGTCTAAATTTGTGCAAAAAACACTGTAAGATAAAGCGGGGAGCAGGTTACATGGCCCAGAGGAAAATACGGAAAAATTACATATACCGCATATGTGCAGTGATGTGTCTGGCCCTGCTTTGCCTGCTTACGGGCTGCGGCGGAGTCGGAGAAAAAACGGCAAACGCCACGCAGCTGATTCAGAACCTTGACTATGAGGGAGCGCTGGCGGAACTGGAGGCGGCGGAGGAAGCCGGGGAAAATATTAGGCTGATCGAGCGTTCCAGAGGGATTGCCCATATGGGCCTTACGGATTACGGACTGGCGGCGGAGGCGTTTTTACGCTCGCTGGCGTATAGCAACGGATTTGTCCAAAACATAGATTTTGATACCAACTATTATCTTGCCGCCGCATATACCAAGGACGGGCGATTTAGCGAGGCGGAGGAAACCTATAATGCGATTCTGGATCTGCGGCCGGAAGAGAAGGACGCTTATTTCCTGCGGGGCAACGTGCGCATGAATTTGGGACATTTCCAGGAGGCCAAGGAAGATTTTGACAGAGTGCTTTCCATGGATGCCAAAAATTATGACAGGCTGATAGAAATTTACGAGATCCTGGCATATTTCGGTCACAGGGAGGATGGTCAGGAATACTTGCAGACAGCATTGGCGGCCGGGGATAAGAGGATGGATAATTTTTCCAGAGGGCGCATCTATTACTATCAGGGGGAGTATCAGAAGGCATGCCTGGTACTGGAAGAGGCCAGAAACGAGGGGAGTGCGGAAAGTTACCTTTATCTGGGGCGCGCCTACGAGGCAACCGGGGATTACAATTATGCTGCCAGCGTGTACAGCAGCTATCTGGGACAATACGAGGAAAACGCGGAGGTGTACAATCAGCTGGGACTCTGTGAAATGGCCAAGGGAGATTACAATAAGGCGCTGGAGGCGTTTCAGGCGGGTATGAAGTTAGGAAACGGCGCTATGATGCAGACGCTGGCTTTTAATGAAATCGCGGCTTATGAATATCTGGGGCAGTATGAGCAAGCTTATGTGCTGATTAACAATTATATTAAAAACTATCCGGACGACCAGCAGGCCCGCAGGGAGTATGACTTCCTGTCAACGCGCTGACGGCTGAAAGGGATTTGCATCTATCATCAGAATAATTCAAACATTTTATTTAAAATAGCACAATATTTCCACCCATGAAAAAAATAAACCACCATATCTTGTATATTTCATTGACTTGTGATCTTCGGGCTGATATAATAAAAATACGCGGCTTTGCGGCGAAGATACGCAGGAGGTTTTTCTATGCAGGTAATCAGGAGAAATGGGGAAAAAGCTGACTTTACACTGACAAAGATTAATGATGCCATCATGAAGGCATTTCATGCCACTCAGATGAACTATACCAACGACATTATTGATCTGCTGGCATTGCGGGTGACGGCTGATTTTCAGAACAAGGTAAAGGATGGCGAAGTCCATGTGGAGGATATTCAGGACAGTGTGGAGCGCGTTCTGGGACAGGCAGGTTACGAGGAAGTAGCGAAGGCCTATATCCTGTACCGCAAGCAGCGGGAGAAAATGCGTACCATGACCTCCACGATCTTGGATTATAAAGAAGTGGTGAACGGTTATGTAAAGGTGGAGGACTGGCGAGTTAAGGAGAATTCTACCGTTACTTATTCGGTAGGAGGTCTGATTTTAAGCAATTCCGGGGCTGTTACCGCCAATTACTGGCTGTCTGAAATTTATGATGAAGAAATTGCGGAGGCTCACAGAAACGCGGATATTCACATTCATGATCTCTCCATGCTTACCGGCTATTGCGCGGGGTGGTCCTTAAAGCAGCTGATTACGGAGGGACTGGGAGGAATTACGGGAAAGATCACCTCTGCTCCGGCAAGGCATCTTTCCGTATTATGCAACCAGATGGTGAATTTCCTTGGTATTATGCAGAATGAATGGGCAGGCGCACAGGCATTTTCTTCTTTTGATACTTATCTTGCGCCCTTTGTGAAGGTGGATGGCTTAAGCTATGACGAGGTGAAAAAGTGCATTGAGGCATTTGTATACGGCGTGAACACGCCCAGCCGCTGGGGGACGCAGGCTCCTTTCTCCAACATTACCCTGGACTGGACCGTGCCGGATGACCTGGCGGAGCTGCCGGCCATTGTGGGCGGACAGGAGATGGACTTTAAGTATAAGGACTGCAAGGCAGAGATGGATCTGGTAAATCGGGCCTTTATTGAAACCATGATCGAGGGGGATGCCAACGGCAGAGGCTTCCAGTATCCGATTCCTACTTATTCTATTACAAGGGATTTTGACTGGTCAGACACGGAGAATAACAGGCTTTTGTTTGAGATGACCGCAAAATATGGGACACCCTATTTTTCCAATTACATCAATTCCGATATGCAGCCCAGCGACGTGCGGAGCATGTGCTGCCGTCTGCGTCTTGATTTAAGAGAACTCAGGAAAAAGACGGGCGGCTTCTTCGGTTCCGGTGAAAGTACGGGCAGCGTGGGCGTTGTCACTATCAATCTGCCTCGAATCGCATATCTGGCTTCCTGTGAGGATGACTTTTTCATGAGATTAAACCACATGATGGATGTGGCGGCCCGCTCCCTGAAGATTAAGAGGGGTGTTATTTCCAAGCTTTTGGAAGAAGGCCTGTATCCCTACACAAAGCGTTATCTGGGTTCCTTTGACAATCATTTTTCCACCATCGGCCTCATCGGCATGAATGAGGCAGGTTTAAATGCTAACTGGCTCAGGGAAGATATGACCGGTGAAAAGACCCAGGAATTTGCAAAAAAGGTATTAAATCATATGCGGAATCGTCTTTCCGACTATCAGGAACAGTACGGGGACCTGTATAATCTGGAAGCCACTCCCGCGGAGAGTACCACCTACCGGCTGGCCAAGCATGACAAGAAGCGCTGGCCTGCCATCAAAACTGCGGGGAAACCGGGAGATACGCCTTATTATACCAATTCCTCCCATCTGCCCGTGGATTACACTACCGACATTTTTGACGCTCTGGACATTCAGGACGAGCTGCAGACGTTGTACACCTCAGGAACCGTATTTCATGCGTTTTTAGGGGAAAAACTTCCTGACTGGAAGGCGGCGGCTTCCCTGGTGAGGAAGATTGCGGAGAATTATAAGCTGCCTTATTATACCCTGTCACCTACATATTCTATCTGCAAAACCCATGGGTACCTGGCAGGAGAAGTAAAGATCTGTCCTCACTGCGGAGGAAAGACAGAGGTTTACAGCCGGATCACGGGATATTACCGCCCCGTGCAGAACTGGAACGACGGCAAGCTGCAGGAGTATGCAAACCGTACGGAATATGATATTGAGAATTCCGTGTTAAAGCGTCCGATCAGAAGTATTGTAACTTTTTCCAATTTTGGAGAGGATCCCAAAGTGGAGGTGGAACAGCTCCGGGACGTCAGGTATCTGTTTACCACGAAGACCTGCCCTAACTGCAGGCTGGCAAAGGAATACTTAAAAGGCATTCATTACGTGACCATTGACGCGGAGGAAAACATGGAGCTGGCCAGCCGTTACGGTGTGATGCAGGCACCTACGCTGGTGGTGGTGAACGGTGACAGCCAGAAAAAATATGTGAATGCTTCCAATATTAAGAAATATGCGGAGCAGGTAAATGGGGTATTAGTATGATAAACAGGTTGATTTCTAAAATAAGGGAAACCAACGCTCCTATTGTGGTGGGGCTGGATCCGATGTTAAAATTCGTGCCGGAGCATATTAAGCAGAAGGCATATGAGGAATACGGCGAGACTCTGGAGGGGGCTGCGGAGGCTGTCTGGCAGTATAATAAGGGGATTGTAGACGCAGTGTATGATCTGATTCCCGCGGTGAAGCCTCAGTCTGCCATGTATGAGCAGTTCGGCATCCCAGGTATGGCGGCCTTCAAGAAAACCGTGGATTACTGCCGGGAAAAGGGACTGGTGGTGATCGGAGACGTGAAGCGCGGGGACATCGGCTCCACCTCGGAGGCTTATGCCATAGGGCATCTGGGCAGGGTTCAGGTGGGAAGCAGGACCTGTGTCGGTTTTGACGAGGATTTTATTACCGTGAATCCTTATTTGGGTTCAGACGGCGTGAAGCCCTTTACCAAGGTGTGTGCGCAGGAGAAAAAGGGGATCTTTGTTTTGGTGAAGACCTCCAATCCTAGCAGCGGAGAATTTCAGGACCGGCTGATTGACGGCAGGCCCCTCTATGAGCATGTTGGGGAGCAGGTTGCAGCCTGGGGTGATGAATGTATGCCGGAGAGCGGGGATTACAGCTATGTGGGAGCGGTGGTGGGAGCCACTTACCCGGAACAGGGGAAAATATTGAGGAAGCTGATGCCGAAGGCTTTTATCCTGGTGCCTGGATACGGTGCTCAAGGCGGAAAAGGCGCGGATCTGGTACACTTTTTTAACGAAGACGGACTGGGGGCCATTATCAGTTCTTCCAGGGGAATCATTGCCGCTTATCAGCAGGAGAAATACTCGAAATATGGGCCGGAGGCCTATGCGGAGGCTTCCAGGGCAGCGGTGCTGGATATGAGAGAGGATATTGCCCAGTGCATAGTATGAAAGGCGAAAAGATTTTCTAAGGCGTCAAAGTACGCCGCCTAAGAAAATCTAAGTTTCGCCTTGAAGATCGCAAAGTCAGCGTTCTTCCTGGAGCTTTAGTTTCAGGGGATTGGTTTGTGCTGACTGCGTCTGCAGTGCTGCTGACTTGTGCCGGCTGTACCGGCACGTTTGGAAGCGAAAGTTAGGAGGATTAAGAGGATGAATATAGTCTGTCTGGATCTGGAGGGTGTTTTGGTGCCGGAAATCTGGATTGCGTTTGCGGAGGCCAGCGGGATTCCGGAGTTAAAACGCACTACTCGTGATGAGCCGGATTACGATAAGCTGATGAAATGGCGGATCGGGATTTTAAAGGAGCATAGCTTAGGCTTAAAGGAGATTCAGGATACCATTGCCGGGATAGAGCCTCTGCCCGGAGCAAAGGAGTTTCTGGATGAATTACGAAGCCTTACCCAGGTGATTATCATCAGTGATACCTTTACGCAGTTTGCCTCGCCGCTGATGGAAAAGCTGGGCTGGCCTACCATATTCTGCAACTCTCTGGAGGTGGCGGACAGCGGGGAGATCACGGGCTTTAAAATGCGGATTGAAAATTCCAAGCTGACCACGGTCCGGGCTCTGCAGTCCATCGGTTACGATACCATTGCCAGCGGGGACAGCTACAACGATCTGGCCATGATTCAGGCAAGTAAGGCGGGATTTTTATTCAGAAGCACGGAGAAGATTAAGATGGATTATCCTGAACTGCCTGCCTTTGATACTTATGGGGAGCTTATGGAAGCAATTAAGGCGGCGATGTAATTAAAAGTTTATAATAACGTAATAACAAAAATCATGTATAGCACCATTGACGATTCGGTTATCCTGTGATAGTATTCAGGATAACGAAACTTTACGAAAGTCGATGGTGCTTATGTTTATTTATAACAAAAAATTTGATAAACAATATGAATATCAGGGGCAGGATCTGGGGGTGGTCTGCGGAAAGGACAGGACGGTGTTCAAGCTGTGGGCTCCGCTTGCGGAGAGCGTGGAGCTATGCCTCTATAATTATGATGGGGATGCAGAGCAGGAAACAGGCTTGGCGAAGTCCGGGACAGCTTCCTTGAGGGAAATGGCAAAAAGCCCCCTTCTTATGAAAAAGGGGGAGCGGGGCGTCTGGCAGCTGGAGCTATCCGGGTATCTGCACGGAACTTATTATGACTATCGCGTGCGGACAAAAGACGCGGTGGTCCAAAGCGCGGATCCTTATGCCAGGGCCTGCGGCTGTAACGGCAGGCGCAGCATGGTGGTGGATTTAAGACAGACGGACCCGGAAGGTTTTCTTTTGGAAAAAGCGCCGGAACGGAAAGCGGAAACCATCATATATGAGCTGCATGTAAAGGATTTTTCCTATGATCCGGACAGCGGAATTCCCGATGAGTTTCGGGGAAAGTATAAGGCCTTTACCCTGCCGGGCAAGACCGGGGAAGCGGGGAGCGGCGCTACCTGTATGGCCTATCTGAAGCAGCTGGGGGTGACTCACGTACACCTGCTGCCTGTTTTTGACTTTGGCTGGCTGGACGAGGCGGGGGATGACAGGCAGTTTAACTGGGGCTATGACCCGGTGAATTTTAACGTGCCGGAGGGCTCTTTTGCCACGGATGCGGCTGACGGTGCGGTGCGGATCAGGGAGTGCAAGGAGATGATCCAGGCCCTGCACCGGGCGGGAATTCGGGTAGTGATGGATGTGGTTTATAATCACATGTATGAAAAGGATTCCTGGTTTGAGCGGATTGTCCCCGGATACTATTACAGAAGGTGGGAAAACGGGGAGCTTTCCGACGGCTCTGCTTGCGGAAACGATATGGCGGCGGGCCGGGCCATGGTGGATAATTACATTGTGGATTCCGTACTTTACTGGGCGCGGGAATATCATATAGACGGATTTCGGTTTGATCTGATGGGCCTGCTGACAACGGATCTGATGAATCGTATCCGCAGGGAACTGGACGCGGAGTACGGGCCGGGGGAAAAGCTGCTGTACGGAGAACCCTGGCGGGCAGCCGTTTCTCCTATGGAAGAAGGAACGCGGGCGGCGTTGAAGGCAAATGCAGCGTATTTACAGGACTCGGTGGCATTTTTTTCGGATGATACCAGAGACGTAATAAAGGGAGATGTATTTATTGCCAGGGAACCGGGCTTTGTCAACGGAGGCAGAGGGCTGGAGAAACGTCTGCTCCATGCGGTCACGGGCTGGCGGGATAATTGGGCAGGCTTTCGGCCGAACAGCTGCAGTCAGATCATTAATTATATTTCTGCCCATGACAATTATACTCTGTGGGATAAGCTGCTGATTACCATGGAGGCGGATGCTGATGCCATGGGGGAAGAGGATTATCTTGAGCCGAAGCCGGAAGTCCTTGCGGCAAACAAGCTGGCGGCATTGATTTGCTTTACCTGTCAGGGAAATTTGTTTTTTCAGGCAGGAGAAGAGTTTGGGCGGACAAAATTTGGGGACGATAACAGTTACCGGTCTGCTCCGGAGATTAATATGCTTCGTTGGAAGCAGGCGGAGCGTTTCAAGGAGCTGGTGGAATATTATAAGGGATTGATCTCACTGCGTCAGAAGCTGCCGGGCCTGTGTGATAAGTCACGGGATGCCTGGATGCGGATACAGGATCAGGCCGTTCATCGCGCGGGTGTGGTATCTTTTCGGGTGGACAATCGGATTCGGACGCAACAAGTCAGGGCAGCCGCAGATAGTGTGGCGGGAAAGGAAGCCCCTGGCTGCAGGCAGCGGATTTGGGAAGAAGGCCATGAAGGCCCATGGGATGAACTATTGATTTGTTATAACGCATCGGAGGAAAGCTTTTTCCTGGAGCTGTCGGGAAGCTCAAAAGCGTCGGGGGCATCAGGGAAGTCGGACGATTCAAAGGCACCGGATGTATCCGTTGATCAGGGGAAAGCGTATCCCTGTGAACGCTTGGCGTCAGAATGGGAAATTTTGGCGGACGATACCTGCGCGGACTGCAGAAAGCCTGTGGCAGGAAAAACGGAAGTGAAGGGTTACGGCGGAATGATATTGGGCAGGAGGAAAAATTCATCAAATTAGACAAATAAAAAACGTTTTCCAAACGGAAAATATGTCATGCGGACGGAGAAAATATCTGCGATCACTAAACTTAGTTTGATTTTTTTCCGGAAATGACTTTATACAGCGCGATTTTATGCGTTCTGTGCTGAAATGATGCCGAAAACAATAAAGAGATTATTTTCGAAACTTTGTGGCGAAAAAGTTCGACTAAGGAAGAAAATTGCACAAAAAGCATCAAGATTTCATGGATTTTTGTAGGAACTGCACAAATATACGCTTGACGACAAGTCAAACCTATGTTAGCATTAAGGCAAGATAAATTTGGTAATAATATTATTTAGGCAAGAGAACAGCAAATATGAAGAAAAAATTTTGTTTCAGCAAGCGGATGATATGCAGCCTGCTTACAGCAGGAATGATAACGGGATTAACCGGCTGTGGGGAAAAGGCACCGGAAGCAATGGTGGATCCCATTGATGATAATTATCGCGTTTTTTATGAGATTTTTACCGGTTCTTTTTCTGATTCCAACGGCGACGGCATTGGGGACTTACGGGGAATCATTAACAGAATGGATTATTTAAATGACGGGAATATTAATTCCGGAGAAAGCCTTGGAGTTCAGGGAATCTGGCTGACACCGATCTTTTCCTCCCCGTCCTACCATAAATATGATGTCATTGATTATTATGAGATTGACAGCGATTTTGGCACCGAAGAGGATTTAAAAGAGTTGTTTGAGGTTTGCCATGAGCGAAATGTGAAGGTGATACTGGATCTGGTTTTAAATCATACTTCTTCCTCAAACCCCTGGTTTTTAAGTTTTGCGGAAGCACATAAAAATAAGGATACCGCAAGCCCGTATTACGATTATTACACCTATGTGACCAAGGAGACGCAGGTCAGCGGAAGGACTTACCGTCAGATTCCGGGATGTACGGATGAGTATTACGAATGTAATTTCAGCGGGGACATGCCGGAGTTAAACTATGACAATGAAGAAGTCAGGCAGGAAGCCCTGAAGATTGCGAAATATTATCTCGATCTGGGTGCGGACGGTTTCCGGTTTGACGCAATTAAGTATGTGTATTTTAACGATACCGGGAAGTCCTCCGAGTTCTGGGATTGGTACATGAAGGAACTTCGGGCATATAAAGAGGATATTTACTGTGTGGGTGAGTGCTGGTCATCGGACCAGGAGACGCTGGAGTATGTAGGCGGTTTGAATTGCTTTAATTTTCAAATTGGCCAGGGTGAGGGCGTGCTTACCAAGGCGGCCAGGAACGGCCAGGTCAATGCCTATACCGGCTATATAGTCAGTTATCAGGACAAGGTTCTTGCCGAGAACAGCGAGTACGGTATGATGTGTAATTTCCTGGCTAACCATGATACTGACAGGGCAGCCGGATTCCTGAATGCCAGCACCGGTAATGCACAGATGGCAGCGAATCTCCTTATTTTGTGCAGCGGCTCCCCTTTTATGTATTACGGTGAAGAGATCGGAATGAAGGGAACCAGGGGAGCAGCAAATACTGATGCCAACAGGCGCCTTGCCATGCTGTGGGGGGACGGTGACACGGTGAAAGATCCGATCGGAAGTGATTTTCCGGCGGACAAACAGGTGAACGGAACCGTAGAAGAACAGCTTAGTGACGAGAACAGTTTATACCATTATTACGCAAAAGTGATTGCCGTTCGCAACAGGCATCCGGAAATTGCCAGGGGAGATTATGAGGCAGTCAGCTCAAAGTATAGTGACCTGGGCGGCTTTGAGATTACTTATGAAGATTCTACGATACTGCTGCTGCACAACACTTCGGCAGAGGAAATCGAGGTTGAACTTTCCGCTTTAACGGGAGTGAAAGGGGAGTATAAAAAGATTACCGATTTCGTAGGACTGGGCACCGGCGCAAGCCTAAAGGGCAGTACCTTAAAGATCGGCGCGAGAACAAGTGTTATATTGGAGAAGTAAATAACGGTATTAAAGAATCCGCAGGGTTCTATTAATATAATAACAAAGAAGAGGAGAGAAAAATGAAAAAGAAATTAGTAAAGTTTCTTGCTATGGGCCTGGCTCTGACAATGGGTCTGGCAGCCTGTGGCAACAACGGCGGCGGTAACGAAGGTAACGGCAGCGAAGGTAACGGCAGCGAATCAAATGGGGGGGGCGGAGAAGTTGACAACAGCTCTCTGGCTGGTACTTATGATGTTACCCTCTGGGTGTCTGAGTCAGAAGGAATCGCTGATCTGACAAAGACGCAGATCAAGAGATTCTGCGATGAAAACCCTGGTATCGTAATTAACGCGACGGTGGAGGGCATCTCCGAGTCCAACTCTGCATCCAATATGATTACTGACGTTGAGAGTGGAGCGGACATTTTCTGTTTTGCACAGGATCAGCTGACACGTCTGGTAGAAGCTGGCGCATTGAACAAGCTGGGTGCGAAGACGGCAGAGACGGTTAGGTCTTTGGATACGGAAGTTGCAGTTAAGGCTGCATCCGTGGGAAATGAATTGTACTGCTATCCTCTTACTGCAGACAACGGCTATTTTATGTACTATGACAAGAGTGTTGTAAAAGAAGAGCATCTGGGAAGTCTGGAAGACATTATTGCTGACTGTGAGGCGGCAGGAAGAATGTTCTCCATGGAGTGTGAAACCTCCGCATGGTATGTTGCTTCTTTCTTCTTTGCAACAGGATGTGTATCTGACTGGACAACCGATACAAGCGGCTCCTTTACCAGCGTGAATGACACCTTTAATTCACCTGAAGGACTTATTGCCATGAAGGGTATGGAAAAACTGGTGAAGTCTTCCAGCTTCCTGTCTTCTTCCAATGCGGCTGACTTTGCGGCAGCAACTCCTTCCGCAGTAGTTATCTGCGGTACATGGGGGTCATCTGCAGCCAAGGAAGCACTTGGCGACAACTACGGCGTAGCAGAGCTTCCTTCCTTTACGGTTGACGGAAAGTCCTATCACCTGGGCTCCTATTCCGGATGTAAGCTGATGGGCGTTAAGCCTCAGGCTGATGCTACTAAGGGTGCTGTTCTTCAGCAGCTGGCTCTTTATCTGACCAACGCAGAGTGCTCACTGGAGAGATATGAAGCACAGGGCTGGGGACCTGCAAACAAAGAGGCTATGGAAAATGAGAAGGTTAAGGCCGATGCTGCGCTGCTCGCATTTAACGCACAGGCTCCTTACTCCGTTTCTCAGGGCAACATTCATGGTTCCTGGTGGGATATTGCCAAGCTGCTGGGCACCAATGCACGTGAAGCTAAAACGGATGCTGACCTTCAGGCAGGTCTGGATGCCTATACTGCTTCCGTCAACGCACTGTTCCAGATGTCAGACGAGCAGAAGAACGCATTCTCCCTGATCGGAGCATTCTCCGGTTATAACTGGGATACCGACGTACCGATGACGGAAGATCCTGCCGGGACATGGACTGCAGAACAGGAGTTCAAGGCCGGTGATGAGTTCAAGGTTCGCCAGGGCGCAAGCTGGGATGTAAACTTTGGTGCAGACGGCGTTGCAGGCGGCGATAATATTAAGATTGAAGCTGACGGAACCTATGTTGTAACACTGGTTTATGACAGCGCAGCCGGAACTGCTACTCTTACTGTAACAGCTAAGTAATAAAACCGTTGTGGCTTCGGTAAAAATGAAATGAACAAAAGCCACCCCGGAAGAAATGACTGGGGTGGCTTTTTATAAAAACAGATGGGGCAGATAATTATGGAAAAACTCTCATGGATTGAATATCAGGGTCTGGGAACTTTTCAGAAAATTTTATATAAAATCGGCCGATTCTTTGCGGCAATACCGTCTTTTTTTGTCAGAATCGGTAAGGCCATCGGACGGGGCGTAAAGGCAGCCGTATTTGCGGTGGGCAGAGAATTCAGGGATTTGGTTATGACCCTGATTAATGGGTCATGGAGAACCAAACTATCTTACCTTATTATGGGCTTTGGTAATTTTGCATGCGGCCAGATTGTGCGGGGAGCGGCGTTTTTGCTGTTCGAGCTTGTATTTATCTGGTATACTGTGACAACCGGCGCAGGCTGGATGAGTAAATTGGGCACCCTGGGCGATGTCCAGACGGGAGAGGTGTATGACCCGATCCTGGATACCTATATCCGCGCGGCAGGAGACGATTCCTTTAAAATTCTTCTGTTCGGAGGACTTTCGGTTGTATTCTGTATTGCCTTTATCATTGCCTGGAGAATGAGTATTAAGCAGAGCAAGGCAAATGATGAGGTACTTAAGAGCGGAAAACATCCGCAGAAATTTAAGGCGGATGTTCATGATCTGATAGATGCGAAGTTCCACAAGACGCTGTTGGCGGTGCCGCTGCTCGGAATCTTCTTGTTTACGGTTCTGCCGATTGTGTTTATGATTGTTGTGGCTTTCACAAATTATGACGGCGCCCATGACGGATACAGTAATCTGTTTACATGGGTGGGCTGGTCCAACTTTGCTGATTTGTTTAATTCTCAGAAAAGTAATCTGGGCTTTGCATTTAAGCATATCCTGGGGTGGACCCTCACATGGGCATTCTTTGCTACCTTTACAAACTATTTTCTTGGAATTGTGGTTGCGCTTCTGATTAATAAGAAGGGAATCAAATTCAAGAAGGTATGGCGTGGAATTCTGGTGCTGACCAGCGCGGTGCCTCAGTTTATCTCCCTGATGTACATGTCAAAGCTGTTTGCCAAGAACGGTTTGATCAACGGATTCCTCATTAAGTCAGGTATTCTCGATGTACCTTTTGATTTCTGGGGAAATGCGACTTCGGCAAGGATCCTGGTGATTCTGATTAACGTATGGATCGGTATCCCTTACCTGATGCTGATTGCTACCGGTATTTTGATGAATATTCCGGATGATTTGTACGAATCCGCAAAAATTGACGGTGCGAATGCCGTGCAGGCGTTTATGAAGATTACTCTTCCGTATATGCTGTTTATCACAGGTCCTTACCTGTTGACCAGCTTTATCGGCAATATCAATAACTTTAACGTTATTTTCCTGCTGACAGGCGGAAATATCTCCAATCCAAGGCTTACGGTGGGAGGAACTTCGGCCACGGACACGGACTTGCTGATCACTTGGCTGTATAAGATTACGACGGGTGCGGACAGTAACTTTAAACTTGCCTCGGTGGTCGGCATCATGATATTTGTCGTTGTTGCGGGATTGTCATTGATTGTGTATAACGTACTGCCGTCAAATAAGAACGAGGAGGATTTCCAATAATGAGTGAGAAAACTTCCAAAAAATATAAGAGCTTAAAGAAAAAGACCATGACAGGCAATATTATTACCTATGTTGTGCTGGCGGTTATTTCCGTGGTCTGGCTGATTCCGTTCTTCATGATTGTGATGGAGTCCTTCCGCTGCGAGACTACCATGCAGGTGGGCTATGTTTTCCCGAAGGAATGGGGACTGAAAAACTACATCGCGTTGTTTCAAGGTTCTGATGTGGTGAAATATCCCAGATGGTATTTCAATACCCTCATCATTGCCATTGCGGTAGCCGTGATTCAGCCGATTATGGTACTTTGTGTGAGCTATACCTTATCAAGAACCAGGTTTGCGTCAAGAAAGCTGCTGATGAACGCCATGCTTGTCATCGGCATGTTTCCCGGATTCCTGTCCATGATTATCATGTATAAGGTATTGAGCGGCATGGGACTGACCGGAACCGGTGCCATTTACGGATTGATCCTTGTATATACTGCCAGCTCCGGCATGGGCTATTACGTGTCGAAGGGCTTTTTTGATACGGTGTCCAAGTCGCTGGATGAGGCGGCAAGAGTGGATGGTGCTACAAGGGCGCGGGTGCTGTTTTCCATTATCATCCCCATGTCAAAGCCGATCATTATTTATACGATTCTGACTGCATTCATGGCTCCTTGGGGAGATTTCATGTTTGCCAGCTATATTGCGCACAACACCAGTGACGGTATGAACGTTGCAGTAGGTTTGAACAATATGATTGGCAGCGCAACCAGCCTGGCAGCTCATTACACGGAATTCTGTGCAGGCGGCGTACTGGTTGCCGTTCCCATTACGATCTTGTTTATGTGCCTTCAGAAGTACTATGTGGAGGGCGTGACCGGTGGTGCCGTAAAGGGATAATGCAAAAATAATGAAATAATAATGTAAAAAAGAGATAAAGGCTGAGTAAAAATCCCGGTATATGCAATGAGAGCTGCATATATCGGGATTTTACATGTTATGTACCGATAGGAACAGATATATGGCAGAGGTATCCGTGTGCTCGGTGGTGCCGATTTTATGATCTGGTAAACTGGGATATAAATTTCCATGCCTGTTCGCAGGTATGATGTCGGAACTCATGTCCCTGCCCGCTGACGCTGGCAAGTGCAGTACGACACACGCCGTCCTCACTGTTAAAATAATGAATGGTCAGATAGCTGTTTCTGGATTCATCGTACAGTGTTTCCACTCGGTCTCCGGTTTCGCCCCAGATGGGGTCAGCCCAGCTTTCCTTTTCATTATAATTCAGGTCAAATTTTTCCTTCAAGCGATTTACCTGTGCCGCATATTGTATCCGTTCAAGGCCGGAGCCTGCCTGGCAGGGTAATTCAGGCAGGTGGGAATTCTCGCCGCCTGAGTAGAAGATGGGAACGGGGACGGTCAGATTCAGTCTGTCCCCCAGAGGGGGGCTGAAGGGATTGTTTTTCAACGGGAACAGTGCGCTGGCAGGGGCCAGACCGGCGAAAATCTGCGGATATTCCTGAAACATATCCCAGGTTTTGCCGCTTCCCATGGAGAAGCCGGTTGCGTATATACGATGCTCGTCTATAAGGTAACGCTTTTTCAGGTGTTCAATCACTTCCACTACTTCCGTGGCCGTAACATTTTGATGATTCTCAATGGGAACAAAGAGGAAATCATGCTTGTGTGCCACATCATACCAGCCCGACACAAAAGTAAAAAACAGGGCGGAATCACCGCCGCCATGAAAGCCGATCACCAGCGGCGCCGGTCCTTTGTCAAACAGGTTGTCATTGTAATAAGCAAAATAACCAACCTTATGTTTATCGGTATCTTTGAAATCTCCCCGATGATCCGGAGAGGTATTTACTTCCACACTGCCGGTTTCCTCCCTCATGCCCATGGCTGTAAAATCCGGCTCTATTTCCAGATTGCCGCACCACATTTTAAATTTTCGGACAAATGATACAAAATCTTTCCTGTAATCCGGTTCGCTTTTTATCAGCAGATTTTTGCAGTTTCCAAAGGCTTCGTTGACCTCGTCGGAGTTTCCCGCGCTTAAAATACCGATGTCCGTGCGCTCCGGCTGGGGGATTACGCTTAAGTTCTGCATGGAACACATGGCCGGAGTGATCTCACCCGGCCCCCAGAGATATTCACCCTGCAGCGTTTTCAAAAGGTTTTTTGCAACATAGTCTGCCGACTGACCAAAACTGTAAATATCCGTCCGAAAAATTGCCCCTCTGATAAAATAACCCATGAACTTTTGCGTGAAGAAATCCGTAATTTCAGCCAGTCCGTCTAAATAATGGGAATCCATCTTCACCTCGGCTATGACGGCGGCATATAATTCTTCCGTTGCACTGCTCCAGCCGCCCTCATTTGCCGGGTATACAAAAAAAACACCCGTGTCTGCCGCGGCCGCAATATCTGCCAGCCCGCTCTCTCTGGCAAATTTGATCGCCTCTTCCCGGCTCTGTCTGTTTTCTTCAAAGACAAGCAGCAGCGGTGCCCGGAAACCGTAATTAATCGTCTGCCCGTCCAGCTTATTTGCAGGAATGTACGCTTTCAGATAAAATTTTTCATATGTATGTTCCCAATACTTTCCGCCGTCCGTGAGAATGCTGACAGCCGGTCTCTCCATCATTGCCATATTTCTCTCCTTTTCTGCAATATAGTCAGATCGTTGCGTGAAAATTGTTTGTATTTTTGCACTTATATACAGTATAACACAGGAAATATGCAGCGGCAAGTAAGGGGAGCATTCGATGTATATTTGATATATCCTGTGATTTTGTGAGAACGGATTGAGCAAAGACCGACTCTGTGATAGAATCAGAGAGACAAAGAGGAAAAAGCAAATATTGTTTGAAGGAGGAATCAGAGATGTTGTTTATTCAATATCCGAAATGTTCTACGTGCAAAAAGGCGAAGAAATGGCTGGACAGCAAAGGAATCACATATACGGAGCGGCATATTGCTGAGGCGAATCCTTCCTATGAGGAACTGAAGGAATGGCATCAGCGAAGTGGACTGCCGTTAAAGAAATTCTTTAATACCAGCGGCATTTTATATAAAGAAATGAATTTGAAGGACAGACTGACCGGTATGAGTGAAGAAGAGCAGCTTAAGCTGCTGGCATCTGACGGAATGCTGGTAAAGCGACCGATCATCGTGACGGAGCAAACGGTTTTGACCGGATTTCGGGAAAATGAGTGGGCGGAGCAATTCGAACAGTAAATATATTTGTTTAATTAGTAAAGCCGATTGAATATTTTGAAACTTTATGGTAGTATGAAAGAGATATTTGAAGTCTCAAACAGGCAAACCGGAGGTTTTAAAACAGAATGGAAGCATATAAAGAAGAGTTCATTGAGTTTATGGTTGACAGCCGGGTGCTGAAGTTCGGAGAATTTACCTTAAAGAGCGGCAGAAAGTCCCCATTTTTTATGAATGCGGGAGCTTATGTAACTGGTATGCAGTTAAGAAGGCTGGGTGAATATTATGCGAAGGCTATTCATGAGAACTTCGGGGATGACTTTGATGTGCTGTTTGGACCGGCTTACAAAGGTATTCCTTTAAGTGTGGCAGCGTCCATTGCCTATAGTGATCTGTATGGCAGGGAAATCCGATACTGCTCTAACCGCAAGGAGGTCAAGGATCACGGCGACGTGGGTATCCTCTTAGGCAGTGCCTTAAAGGACGGGGACAGAGTGATCATTATTGAGGATGTAACCACCTCCGGAAAATCCATCGAAGAAACCTTCCCTATCATTAAGGCGCAGGGCAATGTAGAGATTAAGGGCTTGATGGTGTCCTTAAACCGCATGGAAAAAGGACTTGACGGTAAAGTGAGCGCGTTGGAAGAGATTCGGCAGAAATATGGATTTGAAGCTCAGGCTATTGTAAATATGCAGGAGGTCGTGGAGCATCTTTATAACAGACCATACAAAGGACAAAACTATATTGATGATACAATAAAGGCGGCGATAGACAAATATTATGAAACATATGGTGCATAGTGAAGAGATGAGTGAACAAAATGATATTCTGACCACAGGGGAAAAGAAAACCGAAAGGAGCAAAGCAATGGAACAGAAGGTTTATAAGACAATGAAACTGGCGGGAGCCACAAATATTGCCATAGGGGTTATCTCCCTTGTAGTGGGTATTGTGACGGGGATTCTGCTGATCGTGACAGGTGGAAGACTGATGGCACGTAAGTCCAGTATTTTATTTTAAATCAGGAGCAGATGCGGGGCATTTCCTGCGAGGTGAACAACTCGTCCGGAAGTGCCCTTTAGAGTTTTATGGGTAAAAGAAAAGGTTATATTTTTACAAATAAGCGGCATTCCAACAGGGGAATCATGTCCGTTATATTAGGGATCATCAGTTTGGCAGCTTTGGTGACGGTAGTGTTTTTTTCATATCAAAATGGCGGAGAGGCTGCCGTGAAATTTGGGGTTACGGGAGTGCTGGCCACGGTGTTTGCAGTGACGGGGGCAGTGCTGGGAGTGCTTACGGCCTGTAATAAGGGTTATTACAAAGTGTTCCCCGTGCTGGGGACTGTATTGAACTTGATTGCTTTGGGGGGCGTCAGTCTTATCCTTTATGCAGGTGTAAATCTTTGACAACAGTTTTGCCGTGGAACATTTCAAAGCCTGTGAATGTGTGCCGGCACGCAGGCCGCAGGAATTAAAATGTAAACAGATCATTTTGGGACCATAACAGGAAAGGCAGGTTATCATACATGGAAGAGATTACAGATTCACGGGAAATATTGGAAGAACGGTACGGGCTTGCGGTGGAACGTATCCGTGCTATTCCCCAGGAAGATTACGGCAGGAAAGAGTTTAAGGATTATTTTGATAAGATGGCGTCGTTTCTGCTTCTGGTGGACGATACAAAAAACTTTTTGGAGAAGGATGGCTTGAAAAATGCGTCCCTGGAGGAGCTGCAGAAGCGGAATTTTGAGCTGTATGCAGATGTGCTTCCTGAGCACTATGAAGAGAGCTATGCTAATCCTGCCTATGCGGTGAGGATGTTTGGGGAAGAATACGGACGTCTGCTTTGTGGACTGTATTTCATGCTTCGCCAGTTGATTTCCGCCGTGTACGAGGGCAGGATGGAGGATCTGACGGCTGAAATGGAGCTGTTCCTGGAAATTTATACAGCTTTTGTTTATGCGGCGGCGGACCATTCCAAAGGAGCGGAGGTTTCCGGCCCAGGTGCGGAGCAGACGGGCGGAAGTCTTCCGGACGCAGACGAGATCCGGGATATTTTGTACTGGCATGTCAGCGATAACGCGGACCGGGAAGAAGAGCGGATGATTCGGAACATGGTGAGCGCCGAAAACCGCTTCTGCGTTGATATTGTCATGAACAGCGATTTAAATGATGTGAGATACTTATATGGCTACGGGAAGTATGTCAGTGAGAATGAACTGGAGACGACCCGTTATCTTGCTTCCCTTCCGGAAGAGACCATCGCCACTATGGCGGATACATATACGGAGGGGTATCGCATGGGCTTCGAGGCGGCAGGGAAGGACCTGTCAAAGAAAAAGACAGCGGGACTTATTTATCATATCGGTTTTGAACGGATGATCCGCCGGGCCATTGAAAACTTTGCGAAGCTGGGGCTGAAGCCTGTTATCCGCCTGGAGACGCTGGCAGGCGGCACGATTAACAGGCAGTACGGGTATGACCATAAGGACGACAGCGGTCTGTTTCTGGACAGGCGTTATGTGAATCGCAGCCTGGAAGCATCTCATGCGGGCTTTGAAAAGTATCGTGAGGAAGCGCGTCTTTTTGCCGGGCCTGCAGTGGTTGAAACCTTTGGCGAGGCGGACTTTGAACCGGTGAATAAGCCGGAGGCGGTTAAACTTGACGAGGAACAGAATAAGGTTTGGGTAGAATATCGAAACAAGTACAGAGATATGATGAAGAATTATATTATCGAAGAAGAGAGAAGTTTTACCATAATTGCCTTTCCTGTGCCGGAAGTGGGACCGGTGTTCCGGGAACTGTTCGATGAAACTATCCGCCTGAATACGCTGGATTACATGCTTTACCGGAAGGTACAGCAGACGATTATCGACGCGCTGGATATGGCGGATTATTGCGAGGTCAAGGGCTGCGGGGATAACCGCACGGACCTTAAGGTAAACTTGTGGAAGCTTAAGAACCCCGAAAAGGAAACAATTTTCGAAAACTGTGTAGCGGATGTGAATATTCCCGTAGGCGAGGTATTTACCTCGCCGGTGCTGGAGGGGACTAACGGTATTCTTCATGTAACAAGAGTATTTTTAAACGGCCTGGAATACAGGGATTTGAGCCTTACCTTTGAGGACGGCATGATTCGGGATTATACCTGTAAAAATTTCAATGATGAAGCGGAAAACAAAAATTTTGTCAAAGAAAACGTTCTATTCCGCCGAGAGACACTGCCCTTGGGAGAATTTGCCATCGGCACCAATACCACGGCCTATGTGATGGCCAGAAGGCTGGGAGTGGAGAGCAAGCTGCCGATTTTGATTGCGGAGAAGACGGGGCCTCATTTTGCAGTGGGAGATACCTGTTATGTGAGGGCGGAGGACGTGAAGGTTTATAATCCTGACGGCAAGGAAATTGTGGCTAGAGAGAATTCCAAATCCGCCAGACGTAAGGAGAACCCGGCGGAGGCGTATTTTAACTGTCACACGGACATTACGATTCCTTACGACGAGCTGGGCGAGCTGACGGCTGTAAGAAAGGACGGGAGCAGGATCCCGATTATAAAGAACGGCCGGTTTGTACTCCCCGGAACGGAAGTCCTGAATGAGGCATTTGAGGGATAAAGAGGGGGAACTCTTAAGTTTTTGTGATTTCTTGTGTAAATGGTTGCGAAAAGCTTCTTATTTTAGTAAGATAAAAGGGAAATATAAGGAGGTCATCATGACAAAGACAGACAACAACCCTCTTGTG
This sequence comes from uncultured Acetatifactor sp., assembly GCA_910578815.1. Taxonomy (GTDB): domain Bacteria; phylum Bacillota; class Clostridia; order Lachnospirales; family Lachnospiraceae; genus Acetatifactor. Next base: position 121,223 of record CAJTSE010000009.1, on the reverse strand, counting down.
GGCATTGTGATGGGAAGTGATTCCGATCTGCAGGTCATGTCGAAAGCTGCGGATATGCTGGAAGAGCTGGGCATCCGTTATGAGATGCGGATTATTTCCGCTCACCGGGAGCCGGACGTGCTGCTTGAATGGGCCGGCAGTGTGCAGGATAAAGGAATCCGTGTAATTGTTGCAGGTGCGGGCATGGCGGCTGCCTTACCGGGGATGTGTGCGGCATTATCGGTGCTGCCGGTGATCGGTGTGCCTCTTTCCGGAAAAAATCTGGACGGTATGGATGCGGTGTTTTCCATTATGCAGATGCCTCCGGGAATCCCGGTGGCCACGGTAGCCATTGACGGAGCGAAAAACGCGGCGCTTCTTGCTGCAAAGATTCTGGCGCTGTCGGATCCGGAGCTGTCTGCGAAGCTGAAAGACTATAGCGCCCGGCAGAGAGAGCAGGTGCTGGCAAAGGACGCGAAGCTGCAGGAGAAGGGATACAAAGAATATATGGCGTGAGAAGCGCTGACGGAAACGGGATGCAAGGAGTTTACATTGTGAGCGGACCCTGCGGAAACGGGATACAAGGAGTTTGCATTGTGAGCGGACCCTGCAGAAACGGGATACAAGGAGTTTGCGTTGTGAGCGGACTCTGACGGAAACGGAGGAAAGAATGGATTACAGAAAAGCGGGAGTAGATATAGAAGCCGGGTACAGGTCAGTGGAGCTGATGAAGAAGTATGTGAAGGAGACCATGCGTCCCGAAGTGATAGGCGGGCTGGGGGGCTTTTCCGGTGCGTTTTCTTTGGAAGCTCTGAAAGGGATGGAAAAACCGGTACTGCTGTCCGGAACAGACGGTGTGGGTACAAAGATTAAACTGGCATTTTTGCTGGATAAACATGATACCGTGGGGATTGACTGCGTGGCCATGTGTGTTAATGACGTGGCCTGTGCGGGTGGAGAGCCCCTTTTCTTTCTGGATTACATAGCCTGCGGGAAAAACTATCCAGAGAAGATCGCGGCTATCGTCAAGGGTGTGGCAGAGGGCTGCAAACAGGCGGGGGCGGCGCTGGTAGGCGGAGAGACGGCGGAGCATCCGGGACTGATGCCGGAGGATGAGTATGACTTGGCCGGCTTTGCGGTGGGTTTGGCAGACGAGAAGGAGCTGATTACCGGAGCGGATATTAAGGCCGGTGATACCCTGATCGGCATTGCGTCATCGGGAGTGCATTCCAACGGTTTTTCTCTGATCCGCAAGGTTTTTGAGATGACAAAGAAAAGTCTGGATACCTGGTATGACGAGCTGGGCAGCACCTTGGGAGAAGCCCTGCTTACGCCCACCAGGATATATGTTAAGGCCATGAGGTCCTTGAAAGATAAGGGCATCAGGGTGAAAGGATGCAGTCATATTACGGGAGGGGGCTTTTATGAGAATATTCCAAGGATGCTTCCGGAGGGAATCAGAGCCCTGGTAAGAAAGGACAGCTATGAGGTTCCCGCTATTTTCGGACTGTTGCAGGAAAAGGGAGAAATTGCAGAGCAGATGATGTATAATACATATAATATGGGGCTCGGTATGGTGTTGGCAGTGGATGCCGCAGATGCGGATCAGGCGTTGGCAGCCATAAGAGAAGCAGGAGAGACTCCTTACATTGTGGGCAGCTGTGAGGCCGGAGAAAAGGGAGTCGTCATATGCTGAAGATTGTAGTGTGCGTATCCGGCGGCGGGACCAATCTGCAGGCCATTCTGGATGGAATCGACACGGGAAGGGTGACGAACACGGAAGTGCTCGCAGTCGTCAGCAATAATGCGGGGGCCAGGGCTTTGCAAAGGGCCAAAGAACACGGAATTCCCGGAATCTGTATTTCTCCTAAGGACTATGAAAGCAGAGATGCTTTTAACCAAGGCTTCACGGACGAGCTGTGCAGACTGGCACCGGATCTGGTGGTGCTGGCCGGATTTTTGGTAAAGATTCCGGATCAGGCCGTGGCGGCTTTTTCCAACCGGATCGTGAATATTCACCCTTCTTTGATTCCGTCCTTCTGCGGGGTGGGCTATTACGGGCTGAAGGTACATGAAAAGGTGCTGGAGAGGGGTGTAAAGGTGACGGGGGCTACGGTTCATTTTGTGAATGAAGGCATGGATGAAGGCCCCATTATAGCCCAGAAAGCAGTTATGGTGGAGGATGAGGATACTCCGGAGATCCTGCAGAAGCGGGTGATGGAGCAGGCGGAATGGATCTTGCTGCCTAAGGCCATAGATGACATTGCTAATGGGCGGATCAGCATGGTTGACGATAAGGTTCGTCGTAAAGCAGGAACGGAATAATTGCTGTAGATGCGCAGCAGACAGCGCAGAAATGAGGGTAAATAGTTATGAAGGTACTGATCGTAGGCGGCGGCGGAAGGGAACACGCCATAGCGCTTAGCATGAAAAAAAGCAGTCGGGTGGATAAACTTTACTGTGTGCCCGGTAATGCGGGAATCGCACAGATCGCGGAGTGTGAGCCATCTATCGGTGTCATGGAGTTTGACAAGGTGATTGCTTATGCGAAAGAAAAGGCAGTGGACCTGGTGTTTGTGGCTCCGGATGATCCCCTGGTAGGAGGACTGACTGACGCGCTGGAGGCGGAGGGCTTCCGGGTGTTCGGTCCCAGGAAGAATGCGGCAGTTCTGGAGGGCAGCAAGGCCTTTGCCAAGGATCTGATGAAAAAATATAATATACCGACGGCGTCCTATGAGACCTTTGAGGATCCCGAAAAGGCTCTGCAGTATCTGGAGACGGCAAAGCTGCCCATTGTCCTAAAGGCCGACGGTCTTGCTTTGGGAAAGGGCGTGCTGATCTGTGATACCCTGGAAGAGGCAAAAGCAGGGGTAAAGGAGATCATGCAGGATAAACATTTCGGCAGCGCCGGAAATAAGATGGTTATAGAGGAATTTATGACGGGCAGGGAGGTATCCGTGCTGGCGTTTGTGGATGGAAAGACCGTCAGGCCCATGACTTCCGCACAGGATCATAAGCGGGCAAAGGACGGAGATCAGGGACTGAATACAGGCGGAATGGGTAATTTTTCTCCCAGTCCCTTCTATACGGAAGAGGTGGACGATTTCTGCCGGAAACACATTTTTCAGCCCACCGTGGATGCCATGGCGGCGGAGGGTCGGGAATTCAAAGGGGTAATTTTCTTTGGATTGATGCTGACACCGGAGGGGCCGAAGGTGCTGGAGTATAATGCCAGATTCGGAGACCCGGAGGCACAGGTGGTACTCTGCAGGATGAAGAATGACATTATGGATGTTATAGACGCCTGCATCGACGGGACGCTGGACCGGACGGAGCTGCAGTTTGAAGACAATGCGGCCGTCTGCGTGGTGCTTGCTTCCGAAGGTTATCCGGTGGCATATGAAAAGGGCTTTGAGATTACGGGACTTGAGCATTTTGAAGGAAAAGAAGATTATTACTGCTTCCATGCAGGAAGCAAATTTGACAGTGCAGGCCGTATTGTTACAAACGGCGGCAGGGTGCTGGGAATTACGGCCAAGGGAGAGAATCTGAAAGCAGCCAGAGCAAAGGCTTATGAGGCTGTGGAATGGGTGTCCTTTGACAATAAGTATATGCGTCACGATATTGGCAAGGCCATAGATGAGGCCTGAGATTTTGTCGATTGATGGAGCCTGCAGGGCTCAGGATTGTGTTTGACGGGAGGGAGACTGTATATGACAACGCGCAGACTTCAGTTGGAAGAGTTATATAATATTCCCCGTGTCTGCAAAAAATGCGGCGGAGTTCTGGTATTTAAGGGTGTAGGAGAATACCGCTGCGAAGACTGTGGAGAATTGGATTATGACGATTACGGAAAGGTGAGGCTGTATATCGAAGAGCACAGAGGAGCTACGGCAGCGCAGATCGAGGCTGCCATTGGGGTATCCCAGCGCTCGATCCGTCAGATGCTTAAGGATGGGCGATTGGAAGTGACAAAAGATTCCAGAACCTTTTTAAAATGCGAAATCTGTGGAAAGGCTATTCGCAGCGGCCAATACTGTCCGGAGTGTGAGGTGACGGTGCATCGTAATCTGGAGGCGGAGCAGAGGGCGCAGATAAAGAAGAATATACATGGAGCCGGGATGGGACAGAAGGGAGAAGAAGGCCAGAGACGTTTCATACGCGAAGAACACTAAAAGGCCGGAGAAAGGAAAACCAATGAGAAAGATAAGTAAAGTACGGGGAATGGAAAAAATCTGGAGAGGGCTTTTGACACTTGTGCTTGTGGTTCTAGTAGGACTGTCCGTAGACGGCTTTGCTATCGTAAGTCACGCCGAGAGCCAGGGAAGAGTTACCGCAACCAGTGCAAATATTAGAAAGGAGCCCAGCAGCAGCAGCGAGGTGGTGGGAAGCACCTTAAAGGATAAGATTATTTCCATTAACGGTCAGGTGCAGGGAAGTGACGGTCATACCTGGTATCAGACTTTTGTTAATTCTGAGACCCTTGGTTATATTCGCTCGGATCTTGTGGAGATTATTGACGGCAGCACGCCGAACACGGTTACGCTGACGGAGTCTGCAAATCCCACGACGCCCTCCACACCTAATACGACCACTCAGGCAGGCGGGGTGGAGGCTGTGAATCCCGTGGGCGCTACGGTAAAGGGGGATAACCGCAGGATCCGCAGCGGCGGCTCCACTTCCAACGACATCATTACCACTGTTTCCAACGGGGCGGTGCTTACCGTTACGGGAAAGACTTCGGACAGCAGCGGCAAGACCTGGTATCAGGTGAGCTTCAGTGATAACGGTGCAGAAGTACAGGGCTTTATCAGAGAGGATTTTGTAACGCTTTCAGGCGAGCTTACGCCTTATGTAGAGCCTGAGCCGGAGGTGCCGCCTGCAGATACGGTGCCGGAACCGGATGTAACTGACCCGGATCCTGTAGTTGCCAAGGATTACGATACGGAGCTGATTGACGGAGACTGGTATCTCCTGGATTATACCAAGAACGAACAGCAGAAAATACAGGATATTTTCGACGTGGCAAATTCCAATTTAAAGGCCTACGAGGCAGAGCATAAGAAGGCGGAGAGTGAGAAGGTGGTCATTATTATCCTGATCTTTCTGCTGGTGGCAGCGGCTTCTGCTATTGCCATGTTAATCTTTAAGATTAAGGATATGTCCGACGACGCATATTTTAACCAGGTTGAGCGGGAAACCTTAAGAAGGCGGGGGGATAACAAAACCCAGGCCGGTTCCCAGAAGGTGATGCACACAGTGGGAACGGATAAGTCCGCTTCCAGATCGTCAGGGACAAGACCTGCAGGAGGTCTTCAAGGGCAGCGTCCGGCAGGCCAGAAGCCTGCAGGGACAGGGACGTCACAGGGGCAGAAACCGGCAGGTGCAAGACCTGTGGAAGGCAGCCAGCGCCCTCAGGGAGGAAGACCCGCAGGGGGGCCTCAGGGCCAGCGTCCGGCAGGCGCAAGACCTGGGGAGGGCAGTCAGCGTCCCCAGGGGACAAGGCCGGCAGGCACTCAGGGTCATAAGCCAAGAGAAATTTCAGGAGAGCCGGGTCAGGCGGACCGTCAGGGCAGTTCTGACCGGAAAGCTGCTCAGGGACAGCAGGGTTGGCAGTCCAAAAACTTTATGTCTGAGGATGATGATGAATTTGAATTTGGTTTTTTAAATTATGACGAGACTGAAGGAAAATAGGATTGGCATTGAAAGGGGAGAAGATTTGGTGATTCTTCCCTTTTCTTTTGGTTGACACCTTCCCTGATCTGTTATAATATGAGTATAACAGGAGGCGGAAGCAAGTTTATATGATCATAGAAATAGATTTTAACAGTGATGAAGCCCTTTATCTCCAGCTTCGCAATCAAATTATTATGGGTATCGCCACCGCACAGTTTCGTGAGGGAGATGCACTTCCAAGCGTGCGGCAGCTTGCGGAGACCATTGGAATCAATATGCACACAGTAAACAAGGCATATACTGTCCTGAAGCAGGAGGGTTATGTAAAGGTAGACCGCAGGCGGGGAGCCGTTATTGCCATTGATATTGACAGAATGAGGACGCTTGCGGAATTAAAAAAGGAATTGCAGGTAATCCTTGCTAAGAGCAGTTGTAAAAATATTTCCAAGGAAGAGATACATGAACTGATCGAAGAGATTTATGAAGATTATAGATGATGGAGGACAGATATTATGCAGTCGCAGTTTACAAGTAATGCACAGGAGGCGCTGAAGGCAGCCGCGCGTTGTGCATCTGCCTTAAAGCAGGGATATGTGGGAACGGAACATATTTTGGCGGGGCTTTTGAAGGAACAAGCCGGCGTAGCCCATAAAGTGCTTACGGATAACGGGGTGGAGCTTGGGCGTGTGATGGACATGATCCGGGACTCCATCGCTTTTGACGGAGGAGTTGGAATCAGGGAGAGGGAGGGATACTCTCCCAGAGCTCGTAAGATTCTGGAGGAAGCCCACAGACAGGCGGCTCGTTTTAACCAGCAGCAGACGGGGACGGAGCATCTTTTGATGGCGATTATCAAGGAGGGTGAAAATGTGGCAGTCCGGCTGCTGAACACCCTTGGTATCAATGTGCAGAAGATTTATGCGGACACGTTAATTGCCATTGGCCAGGACGGTAACCTGTATAAGGAGGATCTGGGCAGGCGGGCGCAGGGAAAAAGTAAGGGCGGCACGCTTGCTCAGTACAGCAGAGATCTTACTGCCATGGCCAGGGAGGGAAAGCTGGATCCGGTGATCGGCAGAGAGGATGAAATCCGCCGCCTGATACAGATCCTGAGCAGGAGGACCAAGAATAATCCCTGCCTGATCGGTGAGCCGGGAGTAGGAAAGACTGCTGTTGTGGAAGGATTGGCCCTTCGTATTGTAGAGGGAAAGGTTCCTTTTACGGTGAAGGATAAGAGAGTGCTTACTCTTGATTTGTCGGGAATGGTAGCGGGAAGCAAATACAGGGGTGAGTTTGAGGAACGGATTAAGAAAGTTATTAAAGAAGTCATTGACGACGGGAATGTAATTCTTTTTTTGGATGAACTGCATACCATCATCGGAGCAGGCGGGGCAGAAGGAGCCATCGACGCATCCAATATTTTAAAGCCGTCTCTTGCCAGAGGCGAGCTGCAGATGATCGGTGCCACTACCATAGCGGAATACCGGAAATATATAGAGAAGGATGCCGCCTTAGAGCGCAGATTCCAACCAGTAAATGTGGAAGAACCTACGGAGGAAGAGGCAATTCGTATTTTGGATGGTATCAAGGGAAAATACGAGGAACATCATCAGGTTTCCATTACTTCGGAGGCGGTGGAGGCAGCGGTCAGGCTGTCAGGGCGTTATATCAACGACAGGAATCTGCCCGATAAGGCCATTGACCTGATTGACGAGGCAGCGGCAGGCGTTAGGCTGCGTTCCTCGGACGTGCCGGATAAACTGAAACCCATAACGGAGCAGATCAAAAAGATGGATCTGCAGATCGAACGTTCCATCCGCATGGAAGCCTTTTCACAGGCGGCTGAGATCAAACGCAGTCAGGATGTACTGATTAAAAAGTATGAACGCACAAAAAAGAGGCTTCAGGGAAGCTCTTCGGGGAAGCGGCCGGTGATCGGAGAAAACGATATTGCCGATGTGGTTGCCATGTGGACCAAAATTCCGGTACAGAAACTGGCCCAGAAGGAGAGCGAGCGGCTGTTGAAGCTGGAGGGGATCCTGCACAAGCGTGTCATCGGCCAGGAGGAAGCAGTAACGGCAGTGGCCAAGGCCATGCGCCGGGGCAGGGTGGGCTTAAAGGACCCCAGGCGTCCCATCGGCTCCTTTCTGTTCCTGGGACCTACCGGTGTAGGTAAGACGGAACTGTCCAAGGCCCTTGCGGAGGCGATGTTCGGCTCGGAGGATGCAATTATCCGAGTGGATATGTCGGAGTATATGGAAGGGCATTCGGTGTCTAAGATGATAGGCTCGCCTCCGGGATATGTGGGATTTGAAGAGGGGGGACAGCTTAGCGAGAAAGTGCGCAGGAATCCTTATTCCGTGGTGCTTTTTGATGAAATTGAGAAGGCCCACCCTGACGTGTTCAATGTTTTGCTTCAGGTGCTGGATGACGGACATATTACGGATTCCAAGGGAAGGAAGGTCAGTTTTAAGAATACGATATTGATTATGACCTCCAATGCGGGAGCCCAGCGGATTGTAGATCCCAAGAATCTGGGATTTGCTGCGGTGGAAGATGCAAAGCGGGACTACGAAAAAATGAAGTCCGGCGTCATGGAAGAGGTAAAGAAGAGCTTCAAGCCGGAGTTTATCAACAGGATTGATGATATTATTGTGTTCCATCAGCTGAATAACGACAATATGAAGGCCATTGTGAGTCTTCTGGCCTCTAATCTGTATAAGCGGTGTGAAGAGCAGATGGATATTCGGCTGTCTATGAGCGGAGCCTTAAAGGAACACCTGGTATCCAAATATGCGGATGTGAAGATGGGGGCCAGGCCCTTAAAGCGAGCCATTCAGTCTGTGGTGGAGGATGCTTTGGCGGAAGAGATTCTAATGAAGAAGGTACAGCCCGGAGACGCGGTGACGGCAGGGTACAAGAGTGGGAAAGTGGTATTTAGCGTGAAAGCATAATGCGATTAACGTAAAGAAACGTTACTTGTAAAAATATATGGCGGATTGATGGATTTTCGATTATAATAGAAACATCAAAAGCGATTCATGCAACCAATGAACAACAGGAGGGTATACAAATGGCAGTTGTGGAAGAGCTGATCCGCAGTGAAGCGGACGGCAAGGTCAGTTTTGGCAATCATAAGCTGGCGCAGAAGGCAAAGCTGGAGGATTTTCAGCATGAAGGAGATATTTTGAAGGTCAAGACTTTTCGGGATATTACCAAGCTGGAAAAGAACGGTATGTTCCTCTATGAGTCCGTTCCGGGAACCAGTGTCCGGAATTATATCGAGAAAGAAAGCGGCGTGGAGTTTGTGGTAGAAGGGGATGAGGACGCACAGATCACTATCGGCCTGGATGATGATACGGAGTATGAGGTGTTTGTAAGCGGTAAGTGCATTGGCACCATGGCTACGGGCCTGGGAGGAAAGCTTTCTTTAAGCGTGGAGCTGGAAGCGGCAGACGAGGTGCCTGTCAGGATCGAGAGGGTATAAAATGGCCAAAGGCAAAGCGTCAACCGTATTTTTCTGCCAGAGCTGCGGGTATGAGTCCTCAAAATGGATGGGACAGTGCCCAGGATGTAAAGAATGGAATTCATTTGTAGAAGAGACGGTAAGCAAGGCGCCCCATATGGGGGCGCTTTCTCCAAAATCATGCGGCCGTGCTGCGGGTTTCAGCGGCTCTATTCCCAGCCTTCTTAAAGATATATCCATCAAAGAAGAGGATAAGCTTTCCACGGGGATCGGGGAACTGGACAGGGTGCTGGGAGGCGGTATCGTTCAAGGGTCTCTGACATTGGTAGGAGGGGATCCGGGGATCGGAAAGTCTACGCTGCTCCTGCAAGTATGCCGTAATCTTTCAGGCGGCGGGCATAAAGTGTTGTATATATCCGGGGAGGAATCCCTGACGCAGATTAAAATGAGGGCGGACAGGATCGGGACATTTACCAAAGAAATGCTGCTGCTTTGCGAGACGAGCTTAAGTAAAATCTCGGAGATCATCCGCTCTCAGAAGCCGGAGGCGGTGGTGATTGATTCCATACAGACCATGTATAACGAAGAGGTGAGCGCCGCACCGGGCAGTGTTTCCCAGGTGAGGGAATCTACGGGGGTCCTGCTGCAGCTAGCCAAAGGCCTTGGAGTTTCGGTGCTGATTGTGGGACATGTGACGAAGGAAGGAACGGTTGCGGGGCCCAGAGTGCTGGAGCATATGGTGGATACGGTTTTGTACTTTGAAGGAGACAGACATGCTTCCTACCGTATTTTGCGGGGTGTGAAAAACCGTTTTGGCTCTACCAATGAGATCGGGGTCTTTGAAATGCGGGAGCAGGGACTGATGGAAGTGCAGAATGCCTCGGAATATATGCTGGAAGGCAGGCCGGAGGACGCCAGCGGCTCAGTAGTGGCTTGCACCATGGAGGGCACGAGACCTTTGCTGGTGGAGATCCAGGCCCTTGTCTGCCATAGCAATTTCGGTATTCCGCGCAGACAAGCCACGGGGACGGATTTCAACCGGGTAAATCTGTTAATGGCGGTGCTGGAAAAACGTTCCGGCGTGCAGCTGGCAAGCTGTGACGCTTATGTGAATATTACCGGAGGCATTAAGATTTCGGAGCCTGCCATTGATTTGGGAATTGTGCTGGCGATCCTCTCCAGCTTTCGCAATCGCCCTATTTCGCCCAAACTGCTTGCGTTCGGAGAGGTTGGCTTAAGCGGTGAAGTGCGCAGCGTCAGTATGGCCAGGCAGCGGGCTGCAGAGGCGGCAAAGCTGGGATTTGAGACCTGTATCGTTCCTTTTGGCTGTGCCGGGGACTGCAGGAAGGTCAGCGGCATAGAGGTGATCGGTGTCAAAACGGTGCAGGACGCCATAGACAGGATACTTTCACGATAGTGTAATGGCTGGCTATGGGCAGAAAATTAGCGGAGGGAGATTCAATATGAAAAAATATGTTGGGATGTTGCTTTCAATTTTCGTATCGGCTATGTTGTCCGGTTGTGGCGGAGAAAAGACATCTTTGTCGGACCGCGGGCAGGCGGACATGCCACCTTTATCGGAGGGTGAAACAGCGCAGTGGAAGACAGAGGGGTTTTCCGCGCCGGGAGAAATACAGGAGGGGAAAAAACTGTGGGCGGGGGAATATCTGGCCTGGGAAAAGGAGAGCAGTCTTTCCGCCGGCGGGGAGACTTTGACTTATCTGGACGAGGGAGTGTTAGGAGGGCTTTTCTGGCGTTTTTCTGTAGAAAAGGGTGAGGAAGGCGATTCCAACGCCGAAAGAAAATATACTTTGGAAATTTGTGAGACGGCAAACGGGGAATGGACGGTTAGGCAGTTTACTCAGGCCGATTTGGGGCTGGATGGGCATGAGGGATTGCTGATAGACATGGATTGCCTGGACAGGGACCATTTCGTATTCCGGTGGGTGAATTTTGAAAAAGATGAGGATGGCATGTATCTTCAGAGCGCGGACTGCATGGTCTATACGGACCTTGCAGGCGAGAATCGTGTCGTGGAAATGGGCGAAGCTTTTCGGGAAAAAGGTATTGTGCCTGAATTGGAGGCTGCGGAGCAGATTATGCTGTATGGCTTCGACTGGTGCTGCGACGGCAGGGGCTGCATCTCTGCAGGCAGGTGGGATAATGGCAGTTATGTCTTCTGTCTGTTTGATGCAGACGGCGGGTTCATGATGGAAAGCAGGGCAGGAACCGGCTCGGCTCCCGTGTCTCCCCTGCGCACCGAGAGTGGGGATTTGATTTTCCCGGTTTATGACGATGGTGGGAAATGTTATGAATTCCTGTGGGCGGATACCGAAAACGGCGCTTTTGTTTCCCTGGCGAAGATGGAGGCTTCGAATCCCTGTATTTCAAAGCTGCATGGTATGCAGGGAGATGAAATATATTATGAATTGTCTGATACGACGGCCGGAAGGGCTATTGTAAGCTGGAACGTCAAAAACGGTGAGCAGAAAAAGGTATTTGACATTCAAGCCGCCGGTATAGCAGGCTATACGATTCTGCTGGCATTACCGCCGGAGCAGTTTCCCGTGCTGGGACTGATGAAATACGGGGAGGGAATGCGCAAACTGTGGCTCAGTACCTTGTCTGAGCAGGAACCGGCAAAGAAGGAGGACGCCGTCAGGGTGGCGGCATTAACTCCCTGGGATAAGGGATCGGAATGTGCGGTGCTGGCATCCATGGAAAATCCCAACCTTCACTTTGAGATTGAAGAAGCGCTCAACCAGGAGGACCGGGACAGGATTTTTGCCGAGATGACCCAGGGGAAGGGCCCGGATCTGCTGTTTGTAGAGCGGGAGGATATGTATCTGCTGGAAGAAAAGGGCCTGCTGATGGATATGGGAGAGCTGCTTGACGAAGGACAAAAGGGGCGGATTCTGCCGGGGGCTCTTGAACTGGGAAGCGTTGACGGAACTCTTTTCGGGCTGCCTTATGCAGTTTGTGCATACACCTTGATGGTGTCTGAGGACACCTGGAGCGAGGATACCTGGCGTCTGGAGGATGTAATCGGCTTGATGGAAGCGGGAAAGCTGGATGGCGTGATTTATTCAGGAATGTCAGAAAGATACGAGTCTCCGCTTATGACGGTAATGGATCTGGTCATGTACAGCCTTGAGGATTCTTTTCTGATTGACTGGGAAAACAGGGAGTGCCGCTTTGATGATGAACGCTTTATCCGCCTGCTGGAGCTTACGAAAGCAGATGTAAGCGGCGCCATGCCTGACGGGGAGGCGCTTCTGAAGGAAGGAAAGGGCATAGTGCAGGGATGGTTTGCTTATGAAGCCAAATTCCTTGATTTCTACGCAAGCATGGAAAAAGAGGGAGGCCGGATCATAGGTTATCCCACCGAAGGCAGCTGTGGAAACTATCTAAGTGAGGTTGGAGGTATGCTGGTGGTGAATGCCGATGCGGCTGACAAGGAGGCTGTAATATGCTTTCTGAAGACGATGCTGGGAGAAGAAATGAAACAAAAGATGACCGGCAACAGCCTGAGCGTTCTGGGACTTGAGCCGGAGGATTATCTTGTGAAGGATGAATCCGGTGTCCTCAGGTTTTTTGGGGGAAAAGAAGTGCAAGTATATGAGGATGGTACTACGGCTCTTCATCGGGGGGCGGCTTTTTTGGAAAGCTGTACTGCCATGCCGCGCAAGTATTACCAGATCAACATCATTCTTTCCGAAGAACTGACGGCTATGTATTCGGAGAACAAGCCGGCGCGTACCGTTGCGGAGATCATTAACAGCCGGGTACAGTTATATCTGGACGAGGGATAGCAGTTCAGACACTTGCAGAGAATAAAGGGAAATAAAAAAATTTTCCTTGCCAAGGCAGCCTGCCTTGTGTTATAATACATCTCGTCGGTAAATTTGATTTGCCGGCGGGAGATAGGGGAATAGTACAATGGTAGTGCGGCGGTCTCCAAAACCGTTGATGGGAGTTCGATCCTCTCTTCCCCTGCTTAAGATTCAGTCCGGTGGCCGTTATGGTTACCGGACTTTTTGTATGTACAGGGGCGCAGTGCGCGCAGCGCACAGAGGAAATAAGCCAGCAGAAGCTGACGGGTGCTCGGCGCATGAGCAGGGGAGAGAAAATCTCCCCTGCTCGATTGTAAAAATACGAACAGGTAATTGTGAAAGTCTGGTAACAGAGCGGCGTTTCACAAATGAAAAAATAAATAGGAAAAGGAGAAGGTAAGCTGTGAATCAGGAAGAAAGGTTGGAAAAGGCGCTGCAAACCCTGCATGAATACATATTGGCTCTTGGGGAGCAGGCAGGCGAAAGTAAGGAATACAGTGAAAGACTGTGGCAGGGGATCCGGCAGTCGGAAGGACTTTTACAGGAGCTGGCTTATTACCATGATTACGGGAAATTTCTCTGCAGGTACAGGGTGGCGGGTTATACACTTGCAGATGTTTTGGTATGGCAGGTGGATCATTTCAAGCTCTTTATGGATCGTCCGGAAGAGATGAACCGTTACCGCACCCCAAGACTGCTGCTTACTGCTTTTGACACCATGCTGCAGATGGAAACGGACCCCCTTCCATTTGTGAATAAAATGGAAGGCGAGTCCGGTCAGGATGCCGCCAACGGGTAACCTATTAAACCTCCTGACATGCCAATACGGTCGGCACAAACAATTCATGAAGAACGCTGTCCAAGGCGAGCATATTCGCATTGGACAGCGTTCTTCGAGGCGAAACTTAGATTTTCTTAGATACACAAATAAGCGATGAGAAGAATCGCTTTCTCTGCGATTCTTCTGTGTGGGAAAGGCGCTGTACTTGCGCCGTAGAAAATCTTCGCGAAGCGGCCTCTGCCGCCAAGCGAAAACTGCCGTAGGCAGTTAGGTTTTCTTCTTACACTTTGCCCTGCGCAAAAGCAAATTCGGCTTCCAGTGTATCGGGAACCGGAGTACCGCTGTTGCGGAGCTTTTGCCTTAAGGTGTTCAGATGATGAAGCCGCTGCCCACGCAGAACCTTTTGGCGGCTCATTACTTCCGTATAAATCGGGTTTTGCTCCATGGTGGCTGCAAGCTCGGCGGGGAAAGGGCAGTAGGTCAGCAGTATTCTTCTTGCTACCTTGTTCAGCCTGGGAGAACCGGCACCTTCGAACAGGATCCAAATAATATAATCCCGTACAAACATTTCTTTGAAGCTGTTCTTTGCGCGCTGAAGGCTGTTGCGCACCCGCTCCTTTGCTTCCGCAGAAAGTTCCTGGTTTTTCCGGTAAAACTGTATATAGTCGAAATATTCGCTGGTGAGGGAGCGCTCGGAAACATCGTTCCACCTGCTGCTCTGTATTCGTTTGCACATCTCCCAGCGGAATTCGCCGGCCAGTCTTACCATGGTGGTGGCAAGGTCCTCCATGTGGAAGATGGAAAAGAACATTCTGCCGGGTGAGTTTCGCTTTTTTCCTTCGATTTCCTGCCACATAACGCCGCGGATTCCCACATTGGGCATGAGGACGATATCCGGCAGGAATTCCAGATGAATCGTCTCTTTTCCCATGATCTCCATATTGTCATAATCCATGCTTTCCCGGTAGAAGGCGGAATAGTCGATGGATTTGATCTTTTCCAGTGCCCGATGAACCTGTGTGGTGGTGACAAAGGATGGTTTCAGATCCTTCAGTACATTATCAGAGGCAAAGAGAGGGCAGAAGGTGGTAACACGGCCGCAGGTCATTTTGTTGACCTGGGGGAACAGATTCTCCATCTCAAAGGCCACCTTGCTCATGGGATCCTTTTCCAGCTCTGTAAACTGGGCGGCAGTGATATGATGGCCTGCCTTCTGCTTGTGCAGGTAATCCGTATAGTCCTCGTCGAATTCGTTCCGGCTGGGACTTTTGTCACCGTTAAAGATAGCCAGCAGCCAGTGATACAAAGTGTAGACTCCAAGGGAGCTTTGATCTTCCATGCCGCAGGCAATATTGTACAGGGTGGCACAGTTTGCCGCTCCGGCGAGTTCTTCATCCACATAGCCGAAGTAAAGAAACATTTTTACGGGTACAGGGATGCTGGAAGCGTTTAAGGATGCCTTGAATATACTGGTATAGAGGGCATAAAATTCATCCGTGATCTGTCTTCTGAGCCGGACGGCAAAATCCTCCGTGGAGGTTTTATCCTCCAGGGCCCTGTAGGCTTCTACATGCTCTCTGAAGCTGCTGCCTTTTTCCGTATCGAAATCCGAAAATCCCAAAATAGTATCCAGGGAGCCCGCAAGCTTCTGCATAATTGCAGCGCTTGCACCGTCGTCTGCGGTCTCGGTATCCAGCCGTTCACTGCTCGCAGAAGAAAGACTGTTCCGAAAGGCATTGATTCGGGAAGACACTTTCGTCTTATTTAAGGAGGGATCATTTTCAAACTGTTTGATGATTCTGTCAATATCGTTAAGCAGGGCGCCGGAATCCTCACTGTTCTGGCCTAACCGGTTATACAGGGAGGTAAAAAACTCAAAAATATCATTCCCAGAGGAACTGAAATAGTATCCGGCAATATTTGAGCAATAGTTCATCTGCTCTTCCAGCACGGTAAAGGTTCTGCGAAAGTCAAGGCTCCCTTTACGCAGCATGCCTAAGGATACACCGGGCTCCAGCATAAAACTTTTGGAGTCCACACCGGTGCCGGAATATATATGCTGCAGTCCCACATAATAGGAATTCAGCCACATGTCCGCAGTATCCCCGCCCATATGCGCGGAGATTTCCGCCAGTCCTTCCAGTTCCTGAGGCTGGATATGGTATCTGCTGCAGAGAGAGTTATACTTTGCGTAATCATCCATCAGATTCTGATGGAGACCGGTGCAGTTCATTTCGGAACTAAAGCTTAATTCCAAAAGTATGTTAATCTGATGAAACAGGGAGACCAGAAACAGCCTTGCCACATCCGGGTGCTTTTGCAGCAGTTCATCCAGAGCATCCATACCATTAAAGCGGTAGGTTAAAATAACGGTGTCCTCCAGGGCGGCATATCCCAGAAAGTGAATTTCCGAACAAAGCTCGCAGACGCCGATCACATCCCCCTTTCCCAGCTGATATGTTCCGCCGGGGTACTCCACGAGGACCTTGCCTTTTGTAATCAGATGGAACGCGGTCATGGGCTGCCCGCTGTTGTAGATACGTTTTCCTTTTTCTAATGTAATTCCTGCCATAATAATCCCCCATGCCGCCTTTGACGGCTTAATGATAAAAATGAAAAATGCTGTCTTTTGCTGCCTTAGAAGTATTTTTCACGTGATACTTCTTAAAATTTGGTAATAACAATCCAGCATATGTATAGTATACACCCAACCTGGCAGATAAGTCTATGCAATTTTATGCTGTACTTTTAACAAAAATATGCTAAAATAAAAATACATATGTGTCACTTTTTGTTTTAAGGCAATTTTGAGGAATAGAAACTACGTAGAGAGGAAGCGGCAATCATGAGTCAGGATACGGAATACAGGCAGCAGCTGCTGGCGGAATATAAGAAGGAGGTAATTCCCCTTTTGCGGTATATTCCCTGGTTTGAAAGTAATGAGGGACAGCCCGGCAGCAGAATGTACCAAAGTCCTGAGGCTTCAGAGCATTCTATCGGCATTCCGGTGTATGATGCTACGCTGCTTAATTTTGTCAGAGAAGCGTCCCGAACTTCTCTGATGGACAGAAATTACTGCTATACATACTCAAGAGGCAGGATCAGGACACATGAGGATGAGAAAAAGGCGATTGCGCGGGCGGAGCTGAAGGACTGGGATGTTTTGAGGGGCATTCTCTCAAAGTATGTGATGGGAGGCATGACAAAAAGCACGCTCTGGGCACAGGGAGTGCAGGAGAATCTTTTTTTGCTTGTGCTGAAAAAGATGCAGGAGATTATCGAATACTGGGACCGGCCTTTGGATGTACGATAGAAGAGGAGTAAAGCATGGGAGAAAAATCAATACAGAAGAAGAAGTATATTCTGGAGACGGCCAGGAAGGTCTTTGTGGAAAAGGGCTTTAAAAAGGTGACCATGAAGGATATTGTAGAGGCCTGCGACATCAGCAGGGGCGGTCTGTATTTGTACTTTGAGAGTACCAGCCAGATCTTTCAGGAGGTAATGCGGCTGGAGAGTGAAGAGACGGATGACGTCTTTTCCGACAAGATTACCGAGGATGCCACGGCGGCTGATATTCTGATGCTTTTTTTACAGGAACAGAAAAAAGAGCTGCTGCGCAGGGAGGATACTCTTACGCAGGCGATTTATGAGTACTATTTTGAAAATCCGCCGGGCAGGAAAAATAACATTTTGAAAAAGCAGTTTGACTCGGCGGTAAAGATTATTGAGAAACTGATTGAGATCGGTGTGGATAACGGAGAGTTTTATTGTGAGGACTGCCAGGGGACGGCCAGGAATATCATGTTCGTCCTGGAAGGCTTAAAGATCTCGGCCCAGACAATCGGCATTACGGCGGAAACGGTGGACCGGGAGATAGAGTTTATTTTGAAATATTTAGGGCTGGAGGTATAGGAGGAAGTAAATGGGAAACGTCAAACGCATTTATGTGGAAAAAAAGGAGCCCTTTGCGGTGAAGGCAAAGGCGCTGCAGGAAGAAATCCGGAATTATCTGGGGATCCAGGTGGAAGGTGTACGGGAATTTATACGCTACGACGTGGAAAATATATCGGAGCCGGTATTTGAGACAGCCTGCAGGACGGTCTTTTCCGAGCCGCCGGTGGATCATTTATACTATGAGGAAATAGAAGTTCCTGCCGGTGCAAGGGTGTTTTCTGTGGAGTTTCTACCGGGCCAGTTTGACCAGAGGGCGGATTCTGCGGTACAGTGCGTAAGGTTCTTAAACGAGGACGAAGAGCCCGTCATTCGTACGGCTGTGTGCTATATGATTCTGGGGGATATTTCAGAGGAAGAGTTTGCAAGGATTAAGGCGTACTGTATCAACCCCGTTGATTCCAGGGAAACAGAGAGCAGAAAGCCTGATACCCTGATTACCGTATTTGAAGAGCCGGCGGATGTAGTCGTTCTGGAAAATATGCCAGGGCACAAGGACTTTGTGGACATGCCGGAGGCGGAGCTGAAGGAGCTTTACGATTCGCTGGGGCTTGCCATGACCTTCAAGGATTTTCGGCATATCCAGAATTATTTTGTGGGAGAAGAAAAGCGCAATCCTACCATGACAGAGATTCGGGTGCTGGATACCTATTGGTCCGATCATTGCAGGCATACCACCTTTTCTACGGAGCTGACGGACATAGAGTTTGGAGAAGGCTATTACCGTTCGCCCATCGAGACTACATACAGAAGCTATCTGGATACCAGGGAAGAGATTTTCGGGGATAGAAAGGATAAATTTATCTGCTTGATGGACCTGGCCCTGATGGCTATGAGGAAGCTGAAAAAGGACGGCAGGCTGGAGGACATGGAAGAGTCTGATGAGATCAACGCCTGTTCCGTTGTGGTACCTGTGGAGATGGATTACGGAGACCGGAAGGAGACAGAGGAATGGCTGGTATTCTTTAAAAACGAGACCCATAACCATCCTACGGAGATAGAGCCCTTCGGCGGCGCGGCCACCTGTCTTGGCGGGGCTATCCGTGATCCTTTGTCCGGCAGGGGGTACGTATATCAGGCCATGCGTGTGACCGGCGCGGCAGACCCCACGGTTCCCGTGGCGGATACTTTAAAGGGAAAGCTTTCCCAGAAAAAACTGGTGCGGGGGGCGGCGGACGGATATTCCTCTTACGGAAACCAGATCGGTTTGGCCACCGGCTTTGTAAAGGAAATTTATCATCCCAATTATGTGGCCAAGCGCATGGAAATCGGGGCGGTCATGGGCGCGGCTCCCAGACGCAACGTAATCAGGGAGACCTCGGACCCCGGAGATATTATTATCCTGCTGGGGGGACGTACCGGCCGGGACGGCTGCGGCGGCGCGACGGGTTCCTCCAAGGTGCATACGGAGCAGTCCATCGAGAACTGCGGTGCGGAGGTACAGAAGGGCAATGCGCCCACGGAGCGGAAGATACAGAGGCTGTTCCGCCGCGAGGAAGTGAGCCGACTGATCAAAAAATGTAATGATTTCGGGGCGGGCGGCGTATCCGTAGCCATCGGCGAACTGGCGGACGGGCTGACCGTGGATCTGGACAAGGTGCCCAAGAAATACGCAGGACTGGACGGCACGGAGCTTGCCATCTCCGAGTCTCAGGAGCGGATGGCTGTGGTGGTGGATCCGAAAGACGCGGATCAATTTTTACATTATGCGGCGGAGGAAAATCTGGAGGCGGTGACCGTGGCTGTGGTCACAGAGGAACCCAGACTGGTGCTGAACTGGCGGGGAAAGAAGATCGTTGATTTAAAGAGAGGTTTTTTGGACACCAACGGCGCTCATCAGGAAACTGCCGTCAAGGTAGAGATACCGGACGAAAAGAAGAATTATTTCAGGAAAATTTCCGTTCCCGCAGTAGAAGAAAAGCTGGAGACAGGAGATGTAAAGGGCGCATGGCTGGCTCTGCTAAATGATTTGAATGTATGCTCCCAGAAGGGGCTGGTGGAGATGTTTGACGCCTCCATCGGGGCAGGCAGCGTGCTGATGCCCTACGGCGGGAAACATCAGATGACGGAGACCCAGGCCATGATTGCCAAGCTGCCCGTACTGAAAGGAAAGACGGATACTGTTACCATGATGAGCTTCGGCTTTGACCCTTACCTTTCTTCATGGAGCCCTTACCATGGGGCCATCTACGCGGTGCTGGAATCCATGGCAAAGATTGTGGCCTCCGGCGGAGACTTTACAAAGATCCGCTTTACCTTCCAGGAATATTTCCGCAGGATGACGGGGGATCCGGCGCGCTGGAGTCAGCCCTTTGCGGCGTTGCTGGGAGCCTATGACGCCCAGATCGGTTTCGGTCTGCCTTCTATTGGCGGCAAGGATAGCATGTCCGGCACTTTTAACGATATTGACGTGCCCCCCACTTTGGTTTCTTTTGCGGTGGACATTGCGAAGAGCGGGGACGTTGTGACGCCGGAGTTAAAGAAGGCGGGCAATAAGCTGGTGCGTTTTGAGATTGAAGCGGACGAATATGACATACCCAAATATGAAAGGGCAGCAAAACTTTACGGATATATTCATCAGCTGATGCAGGAGAAAAAGGTGTTTTCCGCTTATGCTCTGGATGCAAGAGGCATGGCGGCAGCTATATCCAAGATGGCTTTCGGAAACAGGCTGGGGGTACGGATGGAAGCCGATGTGGATGTGCGGGAACTGTTTGAGAGCAGAGCCCTGGGGAATCTTCTGCTGGAGGTTTCCCCGGAGACGGCGCAGGAGTGCCTGGACGCAGGTTTCCGCAGCTGGATATGCGGCAGTGTAACGGATGAGCCTGCCTTTGTGTACGGCGACGTCAGGATTACTATGGAAGAGGCGCTGGAGGCATGGACTTCAAGGCTGGAGAAGGTATTTGCCACAAAGGCCGTGAAGGGCGCTCAGGCTGTGGAAAGTCCGCTGTACAAAGCGGAGCCGGGCAGCATTTATGTCTGCAAAAACAAGGTGGCGAAGCCGACCGTGTTTATTCCTGTGTTCCCTGGTACCAACTGCGAATATGACAGTGCAAAAGCTTTTGAGCGGGCCGGGGCCAATGTGGTCACCAGGGTGTTCCGAAACTTAAGTGCGGCGGATATAAGGGAATCGGTGGAGGAATTTGAAAAAGCCATTAGTCAGGCTCAGATTATTATGTTCCCCGGCGGCTTTTCGGCCGGCGACGAGCCTGACGGCAGCGCAAAATTTTTTGCCACCGCATTTCGGAACGCAAAGATGCAGGAGGCGGTAAGGAAGCTTCTTGATGAGCGGGACGGTCTGGCACTGGGCATCTGTAACGGTTTCCAGGCTCTGATCAAGCTGGGACTGGTTCCCTATGGCGAGATTAAGGGGCAGGATGAAAATTCACCTACGCTGACATTTAACACCATCGGCCGCCATATTTCCAAGATGGTTTATACGAAGGTGGTGTCCAATAAATCTCCCTGGCTTCAGGGAGCGGAGCCAGGAGCAACTTACTGTAATCCCGCGTCCCACGGCGAAGGGCGCTTTGTAGCGGACAGAGAATGGATTGACAGTCTGTTTGCAAATGGGCAGGTGGCTACTCAGTACGCGGATCCGGAAGGCAATGTCTCCATGGATGAGGAATATAATATAAACGGCTCCTATCGTGCCATAGAGGGCATTACGTCTCCTGACGGGCGGTGCCTGGGAAAGATGGCTCATTCCGAGCGTAAGGGCAGGGCTGTGGCCATGAATATATACGGGCAGCAGGATCTGAGAATCTTTGAATCCGGTGTTGAGTATTTTAAATAAGTTAAACAAGTGGGTAGATACGGAAAGGGGCGGCGATGCCGCAAAGGGTGAAGGTTATGTTAATGGTTTTGGTGCCGCTTTTTGACGAGAACATGGCAGTGAAAGCATACTCCATCTTCTCACAGAAGGACAATTATTTTTTAAATCCCATGTTGCTGGGAACCGGTCAGAACGACGGAACGGCAATGGTGGAAGGCCTGGAGCTGATCGAAAGTATGGGCATTGAAACTCTTTCTGAGGACAAGGAGATTTTTGTGCCGGTAGGCAATATTTCCATTTTTTCAGATGTGGAGAGCCAGTGCAGCGCCCCTCATCAAAGGATTGTATTCTTAATCGACAACACCATTCCACCGGTAGAGGCTTATATCAATCGTCTGCGGGAACTGAAGGGAAAGGGCTATAAGCTGGCTGTGCGGAAGCTGGCCGTGTCAGATTTCGGAAATTA
This sequence comes from uncultured Acetatifactor sp., assembly GCA_910578815.1. GTDB lineage: Bacteria > Bacillota > Clostridia > Lachnospirales > Lachnospiraceae > Acetatifactor. The sequence goes on along the minus strand of CAJTSE010000009.1, from coordinate 99,296 downwards.
CACGGAGATCATGAAGCTGACGGATTATGTTTTCCTGAACAATAAGAAGATTGCCATCGAGAAGGCCAGGCTTTATTTTGGAAAGCTGTATCCTCAGATTAAGCTCTGCGCGGGCGGTATTGATACGATGGAGACCTTCGAGGCCTTAAAAGAAACGGGCGGCTATCAGCTTTACGAGGGAGAATTTTATCGGGTGCCGGTGACAAAGGGAGAGCATGTAGTGGCTCCCCTGAAGGTAAACTATATTGAATTACTGAATGCGGTAAATGACATAGACTTTGATCTTTTGGAGGCGGCAAATGTCATCGGGCGTGATACGGCTTTGACCATCTCCCTGCTGCAGATGGTAAACCGCATGACGATAAACGCCGGCATTACCACCATCCGCCATGCCGCGGCCATGCTGGGGCAGAAGGAGCTGAAAAAATGGATCAATACGGCGGTGGCCAATAAGCTGTATGCGGATAAGCCCAGCGAGATCACCAGACTGTCCCTGCTAAGAGCAAAATTTGCGGAGAGCCTGGCAGGAGCTTTCGGTCTGGGGGATAAATCGGAAGAGCTGTTCCTGATGGGGCTGTTTTCGGTGCTGGACGTGATTTTGGAAAAGAGCATGGAAGAGGCGCTGGATATGGTCATGGTGGGAGATGAGATCCGGGATGCCCTGACGAAGGGCCAGGGGCCTTATGCGACGTTATATGATTTCATGGAGCAGTATGAAAACGCCAACTGGCAGGAAGTTTCCAGACAGCTTCTGCTGGTGGATGTGAGTATAGACTATATCCATGACGCGTATGTAAATGCACTGAAGTGGTATAAGCAGCTGGTGTGAAAGGCGGAAAGATTCTTAAGGCGGTGGGTTTTTAAAGCTCATCGCCAGGTTTTTGCAGAGAAGTCGTAAACAGTATCTGACAGGAGGACAGGATGAAGGCTTTTTTGATTTTGGAAGACGGTACAGTTTTTGAAGGGACCCACATTGGCGTCCAAAAGGAGGTTGTCAGCGAGATAGTGTTTAATACCTCTATGGCAGGATACCTGGAGGTGCTGACCGATCCCTCATATGCGGGGCAGGCGGTATGTATGACCTATCCGCTGATCGGTAATTACGGTATCTGCAGGGAGGACATGGAATCTCTGCGGGCCTGGCCGGACGCATTTCTGGTGCGGGAGCTTTCCCGCGTCCCCAGCAATTTTCGAAGCGACTGTTCCATTCAGGAGTTTCTGGAGGAAAATGACGTGCCGGGCATCGCCGGTATCGACACCAGGGCGCTGACCAGGATACTGCGGGAAAAGGGCACCATGAACGGCATGATTACCACAAATCAGGATTATGACCTGACCGGGATTCTGCCTGTGCTGAAGGCGTATACCACGGGGAATGTGGTGGAAAGGGTGACCTGCAGGGAAAAATATGTGGTAAAGCCCGCGGAAAGTCTTGCGGAGAACGGTCCTCTTTCCGGAGCGGCCAGGTTTGACCGGAAGGCCTATGAGAGCGGCGCAAGGGAAATCAGGCCTTCTCTGGTGAGGGAGTTAAACGGTACGGGTTTAAGAGTAGCGCTGATGGATTTTGGGGCCAAAAAGAACATTGCCCGATCCCTGGCGGAGAGAGGGTGCGAGGTGACGGTGTTCCCGGCGTTTACGCCTGCGGAAGAGGTGATCGCCATGGGGCCGGACGGCATTATGCTCAGCAACGGACCGGGAGACCCCAAGGAATGCACTGCCATCATAGAAGAAATAAAAAAGCTCTGTGCCACGGATATACCTGTCTTTGCCATCTGTCTTGGGCATCAGCTGACGGCGCTGGCCCATGGCTGCGATACCCATAAGCTGAAATACGGCCACAGGGGCGGTAACCATCCCGTGAAGGATCTGGCTGACGGCAGGGTGTATATTTCCTCCCAGAATCATGGGTACGTGGTGGATACGGACGGGCTGGATCCAAAGGTTGCGGTTCCCGCCTTTATCAATGTCAACGACGGCACCAACGAGGGCTTATCCTACACCGGGAAAAAGATTTTTACGGTGCAGTATCATCCGGAGGCCTGTCCCGGCCCTCAGGATTCCCGTTATCTGTTTGACAGGTTCATTGACATGATGAAAGGAGAAAACTGCAATGCCTAAGAATCCCAATGTAAAGCGCGTACTGGTGATCGGCTCCGGCCCCATTGTCATCGGCCAGGCGGCGGAGTTTGACTATGCGGGGACCCAGGCCTGCCGCTCCTTAAAGGAAGAAGGGGTGGAGGTAATTCTGGTCAATTCCAACCCGGCCACAATCATGACGGACAAGGATATAGCGGACAAGGTTTATATTGAGCCTTTGACCGTAAAGATTTTAGAACAGATTATAGAGCAGGAAAAGCCGGACAGCATCCTGCCCACCTTAGGGGGCCAGGCCGGCCTGAATCTGGGCATGGAGCTGGAGGAATCCGGTTTCCTGAAGGCTCATGGAGTAACCCTTTTGGGGACCACGGCGGCGACTATCCGCAACGCGGAGGGGAGACAGGAGTTCAAGGATTTGATGGAGCGGATCGGAGAGCCCTGCGCGGCTTCGCTGGTGGTGGAAAATGTGCGGGACGGCGTTGAGTTTGCGGGCAGGATCGGCTATCCGGTGGTACTCCGGCCTGCCTATACCCTGGGCGGGTCAGGCGGCGGCATTGCCTCCAATCAGGCCGAGCTGGAAGAAATTTTGGAAAACGGTCTGCGGCTGTCCAGAGTGGGCCAGGTACTGGTAGAGCGCTGCATTGCGGGATGGAAGGAGATCGAATACGAGGTCATGCGGGACAGCGCAGGCAACTGCATTACGGTCTGCAACATGGAAAATATAGACCCCGTGGGCGTACATACCGGGGACAGCATCGTGGTGGCTCCTTCCCAGACTTTAAGCGATAAGGAATATCAAATGCTGCGCACCTCTGCTTTGAATATTATTGACGAGCTGAAGATCACCGGGGGCTGTAACGTACAGTTTGCCCTGCATCCCACCAGCTTTGAATACTGCGTGATCGAGGTCAATCCCAGAGTAAGCCGTTCCTCGGCCCTGGCTTCCAAGGCTACGGGTTATCCCATTGCCAAGGTGGCGGCAAAGATCGCTCTGGGTTATACCCTGGACGAAATCAAAAACGCCGTCACGGGAAAGACCTATGCTTCCTTTGAGCCGGCGCTGGATTACTGCGTGGTCAAGATTCCCAGACTGCCCTTTGACAAGTTCCTGACCGCAAAGCGGACCCTGACCACGCAGATGAAGGCCACGGGGGAGGTCATGAGCATCTGCGATAACTTTGAGGGCGCCCTGATGAAGGCCATCCGCTCCTTGGAGCAGCATGTGGAATCTCTGCTAAGCTATGACTTTTCCGCCCTTTCCGCGGAGGAACTGAAAAACAGGCTGAAGGTAGTGGACGATCAGAGAATCTGGGTGATTGCGGAGGCTGTCCGCAAGGGCGTCAGTTATGAGGAAATTAATGAGATTACAAAGATTGACATTTGGTTTATTGACAAGATAGCGGTCCTGGTGGAAATGGAGCAGGCTCTGAAAACACAGGAGCTGACGCCGGCCCTTTTAAGGGAGGCTAAGCGGCTGGAGTTTCCGGATAACTGCATTGCCGGGCTCACAGGCAGGACAGAGGCGGAAATAAAGCAGCTCAGGCAGGAAAACGGCATTCGGGCCGTTTACAGGATGGTGGATACCTGTGCTGCGGAATTTGAAGCCTCCACGCCATATTATTATTCCGTTTACGGCGGCGAAAATGAGGATGGGCAGGATGTAACCGTAGAATGCCCTGGGCGTGTGGCAGAAAGCGGGGAAGCGAGAAGGAAGAAGGTGCTGGTGCTGGGCTCCGGCCCCATCCGCATCGGTCAGGGCATAGAGTTTGACTATTGCTCCGTTCATGCCACCTGGGCCTTTTCCAAGGCAGGCTATGAGACGATTATTGTCAATAACAATCCGGAGACCGTGAGCACGGATTTTGACATTGCGGACAAGCTCTATTTTGAGCCGCTGACGGCGGAGGACGTGGAGGCCGTTGTCAACAGGGAGAACCCTGATGGGGCAGTGGTACAGTTTGGCGGCCAGACTGCCATCAAGCTGACGGAGAGCCTGATGAAAATGGGCGTTCCCATCTGGGGCACAAAGGCGGAGGACGTGGACGCCGCCGAGGACAGGGAGCTTTTTGACAGGATATTGGAGCAGACAGGGATTCCACGGGCGGCGGGAGGCACGGTTTATACGGCGGAGGAAGCAAAAAGGGTGGCGAATACTTTAGGCTATCCGGTGCTGGTAAGGCCCTCTTACGTGCTGGGCGGTCAGGGAATGCAGATTGCCATCTCCGACCGGGAGATCGAAGAATTCATGGAGATTATCAACCGCATTGCCCAGGATCATCCCATTCTGGTAGACAAGTATCTTCAGGGCAAGGAAATCGAGGTGGACGCGGTCTGCGACGGCACGGAGATATTGATCCCCGGAATCATGGAGCATATCGAGAGGACGGGCGTGCACTCCGGTGACAGCATTTCCGTTTACCCGGCTCATACCATCGGCAGGCTGGTAAAGGAAAAAATTGTGGAGTATACCAGGCGGCTGGCGCTGGCCCTGCATGTAAAGGGCCTGATTAACATCCAGTTTATTGCCATCGGGGAGGATGTGTACGTTATCGAGGTAAATCCCCGGTCCTCCAGGACGGTGCCTTATATCAGCAAGGTTACCGGCATCCCTATTGTGGATCTGGCAGCAGGGGTGATTATGGGAAAGACCATCAGCGAGCTGGGCTATAAGCCAGGATTGCAGCCGGAGGCGGAGTATTACGCCATCAAAATGCCCGTGTTTTCCTTTGAAAAGATACGGGGAGCGGAGATCAGCTTAGGCCCGGAGATGAAATCCACTGGCGAGTGCTTAGGGGTGGCAAAGACCTTTAACGAGGCGCTTTACAAGGCCTTTTTGGGGGCGGGAGTGAACCTGCCCAAGTATAAGAACCTGATTATGACAGTGAAGGACGCGGACAAGGGAGAAGCGGTGGAGATCGGCAGACGCTTTGAAAGACTGGGCTATACCATCTATGCCACCAGAAGTACGGCTGCGGCCTTAAATGAGGCCGGAGTGAAGGCCAGAAAGGTAAATAAGATTTCTCAGGAATCGCCTACCATTATGGACCTGATTCTGGGCCATAAGATTGATCTGGTCATTGACACCCCTACCCAGGGTAGGGACAAGAGCCGGGACGGCTTTCTGATCCGCCGTACCTCCATTGAGACGGGTGTGAACGTGATCACCGCCATGGACACGGCCAGAGCACTGGTGAGCAGCCTGGAGAACAAGGAGAGCGACGGGAAGCTCAGCCTGGTGGATATTGCGTCACTGTGAGCGGGATGGACGCTGCATTCAGCCGTGCCATTCATAAGTCACCGGGATATAAAGCAAGCTCCCACGTACAAATTTTACATAAGCATTCTGCATGGCTGAATGCTTATGTAAAATTTACAGAGTTTGGTTTGGATATTCCCAAAACGGCATATACTATTTCCGAAACAATATTTTCGATTTCGGAACGGAGGAAATGATATGAACGCTGAAACCTATCCCTTTATTGTACGTCCCCTGCCTTATGAATATGATGCCCTGATGCCGGTGCTGGACGAGGACACCCTGCATTTTCATCATGACAAGCATTATAAGACCTATGTGGACAATTTAAACAACGCCCTCTCTGATTACCCTGAACTGCAAAAAAAGAGCTTAAAAGAGCTTTTAAGCGCCATAGAGACCCTGCCAACCCAGGTGCAGGCGCCTGTCCGCAATAACGGCGGCGGAGTTTATAATCATGAGCTGTATTTTGATTCCATGAAGAATCCAGTGGGACAGGAGCCGGAAGGTGCGCTGGCGGAGGCCATTGACCGGGATTTCGGCTCCTACAGGCAGTGGAAGGAGCAGATGAAGCAGGCGGCGGTGGGGAAGTTTGGCTCAGGCTGGGCCTGGCTGGTGGCTGACGGCAAGGGAAAGCTGTCCATTGTTCAGACAGCCAATCAGGACGTGCCGGATTTGAAGGAGTATACGCCCATTTTCCTGGTTGACGTGTGGGAACATGCCTATTACCTGCAGTATCAGAACAGGCGGGCGGACTATGTGGAAGCCTGGTTTGACCTGATTAACTGGCGTAAAGCGGAAAAACGGTATGAGGATGCAATCAGCCTGAAGGGTTGACAGTAAGGACGAATAAGCAAGGGATTTATTCGGAGTTTACAAAGGATGCGGCGGAATACTCAGGAGAGCGGGAAGCTATGAATCAGATCAATTATCAGAAGGAACTGGATAAGCTGCTGACTGTGCAGGAAGAGCGTGGAACGCGGAGAGAAACCGCGCCCGCGCTTTTTCTGCACAGCTGCTGTGCACCCTGTTCCAGCTATGTGCTGGAGTATTTATGTAAATATTTTCGGATTACGGTTTTTTATTATAACCCGAACATCTCCTTACTGGAAGAATATCGTAAGCGGGCGGCGGAACAGAAACGGCTGATCGAAGCCTATAACCGGGAGGGAAAGGGGCATTACATAGAGGTCATAGAGGGAGATTACGAGCTGGAGCGCTTTCTGGAAACGGTCCGGGGACTGGAAAAATGCCCGGAGGGCGGTGAGAGGTGCTTTCGATGCTATGAGCTGCGGCTGAGAGAAACCGCAAGGCGGGCGGCGGAAGGGAAATATGACTATTTCTGCACTACCCTCTCCATCAGTCCCCTAAAGAACTCAGGAAAGATCAATGAGATCGGGCAGGCGCTGTCCCTGGAATACGGTGTCTGCTGGCTGCCTTCGGACTTTAAAAAGAAAGACGGATATAAAAGATCTATTGAGCTGTCGGCGGAATACGGGCTTTACCGGCAGAACTACTGTGGCTGCGCCTTCAGTATGCGGGAGCGGGAAGGGTCTGCCGACGGCGTAAGCGGGAATCAGTGAATCAATATGTGTTCGGCCCTTGAATCCTGTGACGGGATATGTTATAGTTAAAATTGAAAGGGAAAGCCATAGAAGCGGCTCTACCCTTACAATTTGGTGCAGATGCCTCTGGACAGAGGCCGGCCGTCACTATTGGTGGTAGTGGCGGCTATTTCTTTTTTCCCTTGTAAACCTGATAAATCAAATTGGCAAGGGCAACAATGAGTATTCCTATCTGGATTAAATCCTGATATGTAACATACGTTGCATCGCCCTCCTTTCTCTCATCCGGAGGGCTGTTATACCCTCCGTAAAGTACGGAAAAGGTAAGCCGCCTTTGGCTCTATGGTTTCCCATGCGGACAGTATAACATAAGATTCTTTTTGGCACAATCATAATTTATGAGGCACCTGTTACCCGCTTAAGCTAAGTCTTGCAATGAGCGGGAAGTTACTGTATAATGGCAGGAAACAGAAAAAGGGAGGGGCAGCATGAAAAAATTTTTGGACTTGTTATCGGAAGAAATGGGAAAGGCCTTTGAGGCGGCCGGTTACGACGGTGCGCTGGGCAGGATCACGATCTCCAACCGTCCCGATTTGTGCGAATATCAGTGTAACGGCGCGATGGCGGGAGCAAAGCGGTACCATAAGCCCCCTATTGCCATTGCAGGCGAGGTGGCGGAAAAATTAACGGACAGCGAGGTATTCAGTGAAGCGGCCGCAGCAGCTCCCGGCTTCCTGAATTTAAAGCTGTCGGAGGAATATCTGCTGAAGGTGGTCCGGGAGATGGCGGCGGCTCCGAAGTTTGGCTTGGAGAAGCCGGAGAAGAAAAAGAAAATTATTGTTGATTATGGCGGGGCAAATGTGGCCAAGCCCCTTCATGTGGGACATCTGCGTTCCGCGGTCATTGGGGAGAGCATTAAGCGCATTAAACGTTATGTGGGTCATGAGGTGATCGGTGACGCTCATCTGGGAGACTGGGGGCTGCAGATGGGGCTTGTGATTGAGGGCATCCGGGAGAGACAGCCGGATCTGGTTTATTTTGACGAAGGCTTCGAGGGAGAATACCCGCAGGAGGCGCCTTTTACCATTTCCGAGCTGGAGGAAATTTATCCTGCTTCCAGCGCCAGATCCAAGGAGGATCCGGAGTATAAGGCCAGGGCCATGGACGCCACCCGCAGGCTGCAGGAAGGAGTCCGGGGGTATCGTGCGCTCTGGCAGCAGATGATGAACGTATCCGTGTCCGACCTGAAAAAGAATTACAGCAGCCTGAATGTGGAATTTGATCTGTGGAAGGGAGAGAGCGACGTACAGTATCTGATTCCGGAGATGGTGGAGTACATGAAAAAGGAGGGCTATGCCCATATCAGCGAAGGAGCGCTGGTGGTGGATGTAAAGGAAGAGACGGACACCAAGGAGGTGCCGCCCTGCATGATCTTAAAATCCGACGGAGCTTCCCTGTACAATACTACGGACCTTGCTACCATCCTGGAGCGTATGCGACTGTATCATCCCGATCAGATTATCTATCTGGCGGATAAGCGGCAGGACCTCTATTTTGACCAGGTATTCCGCTGCGCCCGCAAGACCAAACTGGTGGAGCCGGAGACGGACTTAAAATGGATCGGCTTCGGAACGGTGAACGGCAAGAACGGCAAACCCTTTAAGACCAGAGACGGGGGCGTTATGCGCCTGGAGACCCTGATTCAGGAAACAAAGGATGAAATGTACAGGAAGATAAAAGAAGGCCGGGAAATGCCCGAAGAAGAGGCCAGAGGGGTGGCTGATCTGGTGGCGGTATCCGCTCTGCTTTACGGGGACTTGTCCAATCAGGCCTCCAAGGATTATATTTTTGATCCGGACAAGTTTACTTCCTTTGAGGGAGATACCGGTCCCTATATTCTGTATACCATTGTCCGGATCAAGTCCATCCTTGCAAAGTATAAGGAGCAGGGAGGGAAATTGGAGGGGCTTACCCTGCAGAAGGCTTTTAATGAGTCGGAAAAGGCGCTGATGATGGCGTTGACACAGTTTAATGCCATGATGCAGAGCGCTGCGGAAGAGGCGGCTCCCCATAAGGTATGCGCCTATATTTATGACCTGGCTAATGCCTTTAATCATTTTTATCATGAGACAAAGATATTGGGAGAGCCGGATGAGGGCAGGCGGGATGGCCTGATCGCCCTGCTTCTGCTCACCAGAGATGTGTTGGAGACCTGTATCGACGTGCTGGGATTTTCTGCGCCGGAAAAGATGTAAAAAAGTGTTGACAAATGATGTGCTACAGGGTATACTGACTTAAGTCGGCTGTACAGTCAGCCGACAAACGGAAGTTTAGCTCAGCTGGGAGAGCATCTGCCTTACAAGCAGAGGGTCATAGGTTCGAGCCCTATAACTTCCACTCCGGCTTTGGCCGGGAAATGGCGAGATAGCTCAGCTGGCTAGAGCATGCGGTTCATACCCGCAGTGTCGAGGGTTCAAGTCCCCCTCTCGCTATTACAGGCAGCACAAAGAAAGAGAAGCAGAAGTTGGCTTCTCTTTTTTGCTGCCTGCCGGGGCGTAAAGGACAGCCCTGAGGGCATACTAAGGCAATGCAAAAAGCGTATTAAAGTCGCAATTCAGAATATGGGTCAATGCGAACAAAAGGTCCACACTGGGATTATTTGTACCACTCTCCACTTTACTAAAGGTACTTGTACTGATTTCCACCCCTTCTAACTGCAGCTTGGCGACAATGTCTGCATTCCTCAGGTTATGCTGTATTCTAAGTTTTCTGATGTTTGTACCGACCAAATTATTGGTTCGTTGATTTATTCGTGCTTGTTTCATAATATGAAGTTTATCCAAAATTTTAAAAAACTGTTGCCAAAATAGACGCGCCTATGATAAAGTATCGTGATACAATTATAAAAGAAACATAAATATTGATTCTATAAGGAGTAAAACAAAATGAACAAAATTAAAAAAATTTTCAAGAAACTTAAAATGTACTACCGAAAGAGAAAACTCTATAAACTTGCGGAGATGGATGCCAGCATCATGTGCGGGGCATATTTTCGGATGCTGCCTCCAGAAATTTATATTGAGGGCGATAGGGAGATGATGCTGAGAGAGACCCAGCGTGTCCTTCGTGAATTTAAGCAAAGTAACGGAGAACTTAGCGCCGAAGAAGACCTGACGGCGGAAGAGTTCGAAGAAGTATCTGATTAATATGTTTTATATTCTATCAGAAAAGTTTCGGGATTGCAAGAGTATTTTTTGATTTGCGGGAATTTATATAGAAAAGCCGTCACTACTCAAAGTAGTGACGGCCGGGCTTTAAGCTTGCTTTGTGTTATCGTCATATGTAAAGCCGCGCAGGCTTAATTCTTTTGCTCTGTGGCATGCGCAGAGGCGTCCGTCAGGCATGGCTTCCAAAGCAGGAGAGTCGGTTTTGCATTTTTCGGTGCAGTAATGGCACCTTTCGTGGAAGTAACAGCCGCTTGGCGGATTGGCAGGGTTGGGGATCTCACCTTTTAAGGGGATACGATCCATCTGGACTGTCGGATCTGCTACGGGCACTGCGGAGAGCAGCGCCTCTGTGTACGGGTGCATGGGCTTTTCAAACAGTTCCTCAGCCGGGCCGAATTCCACCATCCGTCCCAGGTACATAACGCCTACTTTATCGGAAATATGCTCCACTACCGAAAGATCATGGCTGATAAACAGGTAGGTTAATTTCAGCTCCTTCTGCAGGTCCCGCAGCAGGTTGATGACCTGGGCTTGAATGGATACGTCCAGAGCGGAAACCGCCTCGTCGCAGACGATGATCTGAGGCTCGATTACCAATGCTCTGGCAATGCCGATACGCTGGCGCTGTCCTCCCGAAAAAGCATGGGGATAACGCATCAGATACATAGGATTCAGGCCCACCTTTTCTGCCATTGCTTTTGCTTTCTGATCCATCTCGTCCTTGGACATTTTCGGATAATTGGCTTTTAAAGGCTCCTTGATAATATCCAAAACCGTCATTCTGGGATCAAGAGAAGAGTAGGGATCCTGGAAGATCATTTGGATCTCCTTGCGGATCTCCTTCATTTTCTTTTTGTCTACCTTCAAAAAGTCCAGCTCTTCTCCGCTTTTTGTGCGATAAAACACTTCACCCTCGGAAGCGTTATAGGCCCGGACGATACAGCGTCCCAGAGTAGTTTTGCCGCAGCCGGATTCGCCAACGATACCGATTGTTTCTCCGGGCTTTACGTCGAAGCTGACGTCGGTCACAGCCTTTACCGTCACGCCCTTGGAGCTGAAACGCTTATGCAGTCCTTTCACTTCCATGATATTGTCTTTATTCATGATTTAGCCTCCTCGTTTTTCAGGCTGGCTTCCACCTTTGCCCTTTGGGCCCTGCAGGCCTCGTGAGGGCAGTTAAAGCAGGCGATCTTGTGTCCGGGGGCAATTTCCGTAAGCTCCGGTTCCGCTCTGTTGCAGAGTCCCTCGATGCGGACGTCGCAGCGGTCGTAAAAGCCGCAGGCTTTGGGCAGATTCATAGCCAGGGGAACCGTTCCCTCAATGGAGAACAGCCTATCCTCTTTTTTGGAGCCGATCTTGTGAACGGAGCCGATCAGCCCTCGCGTGTAAGGATGCTGGGGATTTGCATAAATCTCGGAAGCATCTGCGCTTTCCACGATCTTTCCAAGGTACATAACGGCCACTCTGTCACACATTTTGGCAACAACGCCCAGGTCATGGGTAATGAAAAGGATTGCCATGTTGAAATCTTTTTGAAGCTCCTTCATCAGCTCCAGAATCTGTGCCTGAATGGTCACATCAAGAGCCGTGGTGGGCTCGTCAGCGATCAACATTTTGGGGTTGCATACCAGTGCCATGGCAATCAGGGCACGCTGAAGCATACCGCCGGAAAACTCGTGGGGATACTGGTTATAACGTTTTTCCACATTGGCGATGCCTACCTTGCGCATCACCTCCATTGATATTTCTTTGGATTTCTTTTTGTCTTTTGTTATGTGGAGTCTAGTGGCCTCGTTGATTTGGTTGCCAATCGTATACATGGGTGAAAAGGCGACCATGGGCTCCTGGAAAATCATGGAGATTTCCTTGCCTCTGATGGAACGGATTTCCTTGCCCTTTTGATCCAGGGAAAGAAGATCCACCTGGCCCATGCCCTCGGAATCAAAGAGGATTTGACCGCTGGGCACGCATTTTTTATCATTGATGCCTAAAATTGCTTTGCAGGTCAGGGATTTTCCGCAGCCGGACTCGCCTACCAGGCCCAGCGTTTCACCTTTCTTCATTTCAAAGTTTACACCCCGGACCGCTGTCAGAAGTCCCTCCGTCATATGAATGTCCACATGGAGGTCTTTGACTTCGAGAATATTTTCGTTATTCATATTTTCGCTCATTTCGTCTTTGCCTCCTTACTTGTACGGGTCTGCAGCGTCACGGATTCCGTCGCCTAAGAAATTAAAGGCAAGGACGGTAATCGTCACAAAGATAATCGGAATCAGCTTATGGGGATTGCTTGCAACGTCAGTGACGGAGCTTGCTTCCTGAAGCAGCACGCCCCAGCTGGTTGCAGGGGACTTGATGCCAAGCCCTAAATAGGACATGGAGGTCTCACCTACGATGGAGCCCGGAATTCCTAAGGTGATGGACACGATGAGGTAGCTCATAAAGCCGGGTACTAAATGCTTCCAGATGATTTTCCAAGTGGATACCCCGGATAGTCTCGCTGCCATCACATAGTCCTCATTTTTTAAGGAGAGGAACTTGCCTCGCACTACACGGGCCATACCGGTCCAGTTGATAAAGGAGAGGATGATGGTGATGTAAAAATACATCTTTACGGTGGAGATTCCGGGAGGAATCGCCGCGGAAAGAGCCATCCACAGAGGAATCTGAGGAACTGCGCCAATCACTTCAATAATTCTTTGGATTACAATATCTACGGCTCCGCCGAAATACCCGGAAATGGAACCGATGGTAACACCCAGGAAGAAGCTGATAATAGCGCTGGCAAAGGGAATGGTCAGGGAAATTCTGCTTCCTAAAAGAACGCGGGAGAAAATATCCCGTCCCAGCGCATCCGTTCCGAAGAGCATGACCTTGGCGCCGCTTCCGCCGTTGCTTCCTTCACCGACACCGAAAAGATGGATGTCGCAGGGAATCAGTCCCAGAATCTTATATTCCGAGCCATGGACGAAAAAGTTAATTTTATAATATTCCGAGGTATCCTCCGTAATCTTTACGGAGAAATCCGACCGGTCGATGGTTTTTTCCAGCTTATATACATGGGGACCGATAAATTCTCCCTCATGGGTCCAGTGGATCTTGGAAGGGGCGCTGTTTTTATACAGGGCATCAAACTCATCCAGAGAATAGGGTGCCAGGAAATCCGCAAACAGGGCACCCAGATACAAAATCAGGAGAATCAGCATGGAAAGCTTTGCCAGTTTATGCTTTTTCAGCTTTCTACCCATTAATGTCCATTGGGAAGCAAGATAATAATCTTCATTGCTTTTCTGTTTCTTTTTCCACATTATCTGCCACCTCCTGAATAACGGATTCTCGGATCAAGGAATGCCAGGGCAATATCGGAGAAGAGGATACCGATCACTACCAGGACTGCCTGAACCATGACGATTGCTCCTGCAAGGTACATATCCTGAGCCTGAAGAGCTTTAAACAGCACGGGGCCCTGAATCTGCATGTTCAGTACCATGGCCGTCACAGTAGAGCCGGAAAACAGGCTGGAAAGAACGCCGCCCAGTCCGGAGACTGTGGGGTTGATGGCTGCACGGAAACAGTATTTCATGATGATGGTCCGTTCCGGTACGCCCTTTGCCCTTGCGGTCAGGGTATATTGTCTGGCGACTTCATCCAGCATCTGGGCCCGCACGGAACGGATGATACCGCAGGTGCCGCTGGTGCCGATGACGATGATGGGAATAATCATTCTCTTTAAAAAGTCGCCAAAGTTATATAGATGAATGCCGTTTTGCAGCATCTCCTGTGAGAACAGGCCCACATTTGCATTTCCCGTCCATTTATAGGATAGATACATCAGCACGATTGCCAGAATAAAGTTTGGTATGGCCGCACCCAGAAAGCCTATGATGGAAGAGATGTAATCCCCCACGGAATATTGATGGGTGGAGGCATAGACGGCAATGGGCAGGGATACCGCATATTGAAAAATCATAATGATGGCGGTAACCAGAATGGTAAGTCCAAGCCGGTCATCCACCACGTCCCAGACGTCCCGGCCATAGGCAAAGGAGTATTTCCAGTTATGATGGGAACCGTATAATCTGTAATAGGTGGAATCGGTAGGAGTCCAGATAATATCCTTAATCCACTTGATGTACTGTTCGTGGATGGGCAGATCCAGCCCATAATCCGCGCGGAGCTGTGCCGCGTAATCCGCATCCACAAATTCTCCCTCTGATGCAAGTGCAGCAATATGAGCGGATACATAATCTCCGGGAGGCAGCTGAATAACGAAGAAAACCAGAATCGAAATCAAAAACAATGTAGGTATGAACATCAGAAGACGTTTTATTATGTATTGGACGAGATCTTTTTTGAAGAAATCGCCCACGGCTTCCGGCAGGGTTTTCTTCGGGGCGTTTTCAGGTATGCTCTCTGATTTGTACGCATTTTCTTCCATTAGAAATTCCCTTTCTTAAAAAATCCGGAGGCAGAGAACCGGGTCCCCCGCCTCCGGAAGTTATCATGGATACCTGCCTTGTTACTCTGCAGGGAAGTCTGCCGCCGTGAAAGCGGCCTTTTTGTTCACTCTGTCTTAAACAGTGTCCAGTAGTGGACGATGTTCTGATACTGATACAGGTCATCATTTACCAGCAGATCAGGATAGTTGTGAATCTTGGAGCTTACCAGGCTGTATGCGCCCGCTGCCTTTAAGTAGGCGATGGTCCAGAGATTTTCCTTGTGCAGGTTGTAAATTTCCAAAGTGTACTGATCTCTTTCATCGGAATTAGGTGTGGACTTCCACTGCTCGTAGATTTCCACCAGCTTCGCCATATCCCCTTCGGGCTTCACACCCTGTGCTCCGCCGGTTCCGTAGTAGGTGCCGTACTCGCCGTACCATTCAGCAGACTGTGCAATGGGAACGAAGGGCTGCACTCTGGATTTCAGGGAAACGCCGCCGATGGCGGTATGAGGTCCAAGAACCGCATACCAGTCATTATTGTCAATCTCCTGATCGAAAGCGGAAACTTCAATGTCCTTTGTTGCACACTTGATGCCTGCCTTATTATAATACTGCTCCAGAACCGGATATGCAGCGTCGGCGCCGGAATCCGTGTAGGTGTAAATGGTCAGGATAAAGTCCGTGCCGTCTGCAAAATCATAAAAGCCGTCGCTGCCCATTACCAGGCCGCATTCCTCCAGAAGCGTCTTTGCGCCTGCTTCGTCGTATTCCGTCCACTTCTGCTCCCACTCTGCGTCATAGCCGAAGTTGCCTTCCTGGGGAGCGCATTGGCCGGGCTCCAAAAAGCCATCCGAAAGGAGGCCGGAAACCTGCTCACGGTCTACGCTGATGGAGATAGCCTGACGGAACTTGGGATTTGCAAAAAGCTCCGCATACTTTTCATCCTTGCAGGTGTAGTTAAAGGTAATCAGGTAGGAGCCCCAGTTCGTGCTGGCAAGCTCGCGAAGATATGCAGCATCTCCAAGGTCTGCCAGAAGAGAAGCAATATCCTGCATGCCGACTTCCATAATATCCAGCTCGCCGGAACGGAACATCAGCTGATCCTGGCCGTCCTCAGAGGTTGCATTAAAATGAATCTCGTCACAGTAAGGAAGCTGCTGGCCCTGTGCGTCAACTTTCCAGAAATAAGGATTACGCTCAAGGATGCAGAGCTGCGCGTCTCTGGAATTATTACCTTCCTTTGTGGAAAGTACATAAGAGTTCAGGCAGGGAATGCCGTCCTCGTTCCACCAGTAATAGGAAATTGCCTTGCCAAGATCGTTGACGGTGGCAGCGTCGATACCCTTTGCCTGCGCGTTTAAGAGTACCTGCTCGTCACTTAAGCCCGTCTTTTCCCAATAAGGATTCTCTACATAGATGGAATCGGGAATCATGTCAAGCAGATAATGGGAAGGTGCCCAGCACCACTTGAAATCGCCGTTCTCGATAAAGTCGGCAGGGAACTTGGAATTTACAAAGGTCCAGGTTACGGTGTAGTCGTCAACCTTTTCCAGAACCGCCCAGGAATCTTCACCGTTTACCGTTTCCTTTAAAGCAGCCCAGCTTTTCTTGGTGTCATAATTGGTAAGGTGACACATATAGTACCAGAAGGTAATGTCGTCCGCGTTGAAGTCATCGCCGTCGGACCACTTCATGCCTTCTCTGAGCTTAAAGGTCCATACGGTGTAATCGTCATTGTGCTCAAAGCTCTTGATGACATTGGGATAATAGGTCCCGTCAGAATTAAAGTGAATGATGGTTTCCAGTACGGGTCTGGACAGTCCCCAGCTTCCGCCTGCGCCCGCAAGGTTGATCACGCCACCGTAGGTGCCGATTTCCAGGGGATTTCCCGCCGCATCGGTGCTTTCTATAAAGAGGTCGTCCTTTACGGGAATTCTGTCTTCCAGCTTGGGAAGAGATCCCGCTGCAACCAGATCGGCAAGCATGGGTGCTTCGCCGGGGGCAGCTGCCTCAACGGGGGGGGCAGGTTCGTCGGGTTTTGATTCAGGTGTTGACTCCGGTGTTGATTCCGGCGTGGATTCCTGAGACTGCTTCACATCGCTTCCGGAATTGGAAGGCGTATCACTGCCTGAACTGCCGTTGTCGCCGCAGGCAGCCAGAGAAACAGCCATTGTGCCCGCTAAAAGCAAGGCAATGAGTCTTTTCTTCATAACTATATCCTCCTTCATGAATTCGGGACGCGCTGTCTCATACAAAAAAGACGGTTTTTCGACAAAGCAAAGATGCCAATGCGTTCCCTTTGATACTAGTATAGCAACCACATGATAAAAAGTCAACACTAATGTGCAAAATTTGTGTTGAATAATTTTCCATATTGTACATAATATACAAAATAGATATTGGTGTTTCGTTAATACTATGCAAAAAATAAAGAAAAACCAATATTTAAAAGCAAAATATGCAATGTTGTAATCCAAAAAAGCAAGAGATGCGTGGAAATTAAAGTCGTCCTCTGATACTCTTTATTATGAGGGGCCTGTTATGTGCGCAGGGTACATGCGGAAGGCTCTGTTGAAAAGCAGCGGCTCATGCGGCAAAAAGCTTATGCTTTTCGTCGTCATGAATTTGCAGGTTGCGGAAAGGCATGGTTATTAATATGAATAAAAATCTGATCTTATTTACGGACAGCGGGGACACGATCATAGACGAGAGCACTCAGGTTTTTGACGAGAGAGGAATTGTCACTGAGGCCGAGTTCATTCCCGGAGCCGGTGAGGTTTTAAAACAGCTGAAGGAGGAAGGTTACCGGATTGCGCTGGTGGCAGATGGAGAATGGGAATCTTTTCAGAATGTATATAAGAAGAACGGTCTGGGGTACTGCTTTGAAGAGTGGATTGTTTCCGAGGTGGTGGGGGAACAGAAGCCTGCCAGATCTATGTTTGACACCGCTATGGAGAAAATGGGCCTGTGCGACAAGGATAAGCCCTTTATCGTAATGATCGGCAATAACCTGAAAAAGGATGTAGCGGGAGCAAACCGTTACGGCATCACATCCGTCTGGCTGGATTGGTCCCCCAGATATTTTCATGAGGCAAAAGAGCCGGACTGGCAGCCGGACTATACGGTAAAGACTCCGGAAGAGCTGAAAAAGCTGATTGACAGGCTGGAGGAGCAGTGCGGCGACAAAAGAGAGCTGATTGACCGGATCACCGGAAAGATCGGGAAAATGGTGGAAGCCTTTACGGGTATTCTCTATGAGCCGGACAATACCTTTTTGAAAAATATGCAGGATCATAACCTGGCAGGAGACGATATATCCAAATATAAATATTGGGAATGGACACAAGGGGTAGGACTTTATGGACTGTGGAAGCTGTTTACATACGGGGGGAACGAAAACAGTCTTAAGACCCTGAAAAAATATTATGACAGGCAGATCGAAATCGGTTTTCCGGCCCTGAATGTGAATACGGCCACGCCCTATCTGGCCATGTCTTTCCTGGCGGAATATACCGGGGAGGAAAAGTATATGGCGCCCTGTGTGGAAGCGGCCCGGAAGATTATGGATTCTTTTCCCCGAACAGAGGAAGGCGGTTTCCAGCATCAGACCTCGGACTCTCTTAACGAGCAGGAACTGTGGGATGATACATTGTATATGACGGTTTTGTTTCTTGCCAACATGGGCCGTATCCTGCAGAATGAAAAAATGCAGCAGGAGGCTGAATACCAGTTTCTGCTTCATCATAAGTATCTGTGCGATAAGGTGAGCGGCCTTTGGTATCACGGCTGGACCTTTAAGGAGAAGAATAATTTTGCGGGAGCCTTCTGGGGCAGGGGAAACTGCTGGATCACCATGGCCATACCTGAATTTCTTTCTATTGGCAGCTGCAGCGAGGCGACGAGAAGGATTCTGGTAAATGCTCTTAAGAATCAGATCGACAGCCTGTGTAAATATCAGGATCAGGGCGGTATGTGGCATACATTGGTGGATGATGAGGATTCGTATCTGGAGGCCAGTGCTACCTGCGGGTTTGCTTACGGTATCCTTAAGGCGGTGGGAGAAGGACTGGTGGATAAGTCCTATCTGGAAGCTGTAAGAAAAGCCGCGCGTCCTGTTATGAACTGCATCTCGGAGGACGGTGTAGTACATCAGGTATCTTATGGCACTCCCATGGGGCGTACCACAAAGGACTTTTACAAGGGGATCGAGCTGAAGCCCATGCCGTACGGTCAGGCGCTGGCGATTCTGTTCCTGATGGAATACCGGAAAATAGTGTGAAGGGAATGAAGATTTTCTAAGTCTGCAAAAAACGCAGACAAAGAAAATCTAAGTCATTCCCCGAAGAACGCAAGGTCAGCGTTCTTCCATGAACTTTAGTTCCATGGATTGGTTTGTGCCGGCACCGCCGGCATGTCTGGAAGTGTGAAAAGAGGTTAGTATGAAGCTGGGAAGACAGTGGGATGAACGTCTGAAAATATGGGATGAGGCTTTTGCGGATAATCTGTATTTACCCATGGGAGAAGTGGAGCTTACCGGATTTACTACCGGGATGCAGCTGAGTTTGGAGCAGGCTTTGAAGGAGCCCTTCCGTGCGTTTCCCAAGGGGACTTCCTGGGGGAAAAAGTGGGAATACGGGTGGTTCCGCGCTCAAATTACGCTGCCGGAGGAAGCGGCGGGGAAGCGCATTATGCTTCATATCGGGGCGGGGCCGGAAATGCTGGTGTTTGTGAATGGGCGGGAGGCAGGCTCCATTGACAGGCAGCATTCCCTGGTGGAGCTGACGGATAAAGCTCTTTCCGGCCAGTGCTTCGACATCTGCGCAGAGGTTTATGCAGGACATGGAGTCAGGGCGGAGAGCGGCGGCATTTTCCGCCGGGATGCCATACCTGTTCCGGAGCCGCCCGAACATCAATGCGTGGTGGGCAGCAGTCATTTCGGCGTCTGGAAGGAAGAAATTTTTCGGGTTTATGCAGATTACCACACCTTGTATGAGCTGTGGAAAATAATGCCGGACAGTGAGCTTCGGACCATGAAGATCGGAGAAGCCCTGCAGCGGTTTACCTGCATTGTGGACTTTGAGGCGGATGAGCCCCTGCGGAGTGAAAGCATTCTGAAAGGAGCCGAAGTCCTGAGGCCGCTGTTGGAAAAGCATAACAGCGACACCGTGCCGGAGTATACCGTATTCGGCCAGTCTCACATCGACCTGGCGTGGCTCTGGACCCATGAAGAAACGAAGCGCAAGTCCGCCAGAACCTATTCCAATCAGGTGAAGCTGATGGAACGGTATCCGGATTATAAATTTCTGCTGTGTTCGCCTACGGTGCTGGAAAATTTAAAGGAATATTATCCGGGGCTGTTTGCCAGGGTGAAGGAGCTGGCGGGGGAAGGACGCTTTCTGCCGGAGGGAGGGGTGTACGTGGAGAGTGACACCAATCTGGCTGGGGGAGAGAGCCTGATTCGGCAGTTTGTCTTGGGGAAGCAATGGTTTGCGAGGGAATTCGGGGTAGATACAAAGGTAGCCTGGCTGCCGGATACCTTTGGCTTTACCGGCGCGCTGCCACAGATTATGGCCGGGTGCAGGGTGCCTTATTTTGCTACCCAGAAGCTGCTTCGCAGCGATCCGGAATGTGAGCCTTTTCCATACAATATTTTTTGGTGGGAGGGGATTGACGGCACAAGAGTTTTATCTCATATCTATAAAAAGAACAACGAGGTATTTAACGCCGGAGGGCTTAGAAGGCGCTGGGAGGAGGATCGGAATCAAAAGCAAAACATTGAAACCTTTTTGTACCCCTTCGGTTACGGAGACGGCGGCGGCGGTCCAACAGAGATTATGGTGGAGACTGCGGGGCGCTGCAGGGATCTGGAAGGGGCTCCCAGGTGTACCATGGAAAGCCCGGCTGTATTTTTTGACAGGCTGGCAGCAAGAAAGATTCCTAACGTTTATTACGGAGAGCTGTATCTGGCATGGCACCGGGGAACCTATACTTCACAGGCGAAGATTAAACGGGGCGTCCGTAAGGCGGAGTATGCTCTGCGGGAGGCAGAGTTTCTGGCGGGTTTGATGCGGCTTGCGGGGAAATGGCAGTCTCCTGAACGGGAGGCGTCGGTGCTGGAAAAACTGGAAGAGCTTTGGAAGGTGCTGCTCATTCAGGAATTTCATGATATTCTTCCTGGATCTTCCATACAACGGGTGAATGAGGAAGCCAGGGAAGCCCTGGACAGGACGGAGCGGCAGAGCAGAGAGCTGGCGGAGCGGCTGCTGAAGGAGCTGGCGGGAGACCGGGAGCAGGCCGAATCGAAGGAAGCAGCCTGCGGAACCGGGGAAGGGAGAATGGAACTCAGGGAAAAGGTTTGCGATTCCCAGAGAGCGGCTTGCGATTCCCAAAGAGTGGTTTTCAACTCCCAGGGAGTGATTTTTAACTCCTTAAGTTGGGAGCGCAGCTGGAGAGGCCTGCAGCTGCCGCCTTGCGGGTATGTAACCATAAAAGCAGATTGTTTGGGAGACGGATGCGGGCAAGGCATACCGGCAGCGAAGGCCAAAGAGCCTGCACATGGCACGGAGGATTTGGTCTCCGGCGCTGCTGCTGCGGAAGGGCTGCGGACAACAGAGGATTCCTGCGGAGGGAACCTAAATTTTAGCAATGGGTTTTACCGGGCGGAAATTGACGGCAGCGGCCGGATCGTCAGCCTGGTCTTAAACAAAACCGGATATGAGTACGCGAAGGAGCCTTTGAATGACTGGAGACTGTACAGGGACGTAAACGTGGCTTATGATGCCTGGGAGCTGGGGCGGATGTATGAACAGGTGCCGGAAAAGACAGAGGGCAGCTGTATGAGGCAGGCGGAGTATGACGAAGCGGGCGGCCTTACGGTAACGGTGGAGCGAAAAGAGCAATATTTCACGGCCGTGCAGAAGATACATTTTTATGAGGACAGTCCCCGGATTGATTTTGAGACCGAGATCGACTGGCGGGAGCGCCACAGAATCCTGAAGGCGGATTTTCCCACTACGGTCCATACGCGGGAGGTGCTGGAGGAAATCCAGTTCGGTTATATCCGGCGGCCTACGCATAAGTCCAGACGGTATGAGCAGGATTTGTATGAGACCTGCCACCATAAATATGCGGTGCTGACGGACGGGGAAAACGGCTTTGCCCTGCTCAATGATTGCAAATACGGGCTGTCGGCGGAGGACAGCAGGCTTTCCCTGACGCTGCTTAAGGCGCCGGTGCTGCCGGATATGACGGCGGACATGGGAGTTCACCGCTTTACATATTCCGTCTTACCTTTTTCCGGCTCGTTTGCGGAAAGCAGGGTAACACAGGAGGCATATGAGTGTAATGTGGAGGTTACCGCGGCGGATTTTGCCATACCTGCTTCGAACGGGAGTGAGAGAAGGCTTTCGGATGAGAATGCACGGATTGCACCGGAGGCGGTGAAAGACGTGGTATCCTTTTTTGAACTGGAAGGAGCACATGTGGTACTGGAGACCTGTAAGCCGGCCTTTGACAGGAAAGACGGCGTGGTATTGCGCCTGTACGAGTCCAAAGGGTGCGCGGGGACCACGCAGCTTGTGCTTCCGCAGCAGACAGGTTGTACCGTTAAGCAGGCATATATCTGCAATATGCTGGAAGAGCCGGAACGGGAGCTGGAGGTGGAGGATGGCAGGCTTCGTTTGAGTTTTCGAGCCTTTGAGATTAAAACGGTTTTGCTTGTGAAGGATTAAGGAGTGGAAAAATGGAAAAGCATTATTGGAAAATGATTCAGGATACACAGGACAGGGTGGTAAAGTCCCTGCAGATTCAGGTGTTGGACAGGGAAAGTCCCAGATACGGCGGGTTTGCTGACCAGACGGGTATCGTGCAGGCAAAATTCTCCATTTACCGGGTGGCTTCCATGGCGGCAGCATACTGTAATGAGGATACTTCCTTTTATCATGACGAAAGAGTGCTGGAGAGTATTCTTCTGGGTCTGGATTACATACGCAGGGTACAGCATGAAAACGGTTTGTTTGATTATATCACTTGCAATTTTTTCTCTGCTCCGGATACGGCTTTTTGTATCAAGAAGCTGATTCCCGTGTATCAGTATCTGGCAGGGAAGGCCGGGGAGTTTACGCTGCCAGGGAATGAAGAGGGGATTACGGCAGTCCGCAGTGCGGACAGAAAAAATCTGCCCGAAGGCGAGAGAAGGATTTTGGAGCAGGTGGAGAAAATTGTCCGATCCGGTGCAGAGGGGATGCTGGCAGGGGGGTTCCATACTCCCAATCATCGCTGGGCCATTGCTTCCGTGCTGATGACCTGCGGCAGGATGTTTGAAAACAGGGAGATGGAGCAGGCGGCAGGCACCTATTTAAATGAAGGCATCGACTGCAATGGAGACGGGGAGTTCGCGGAGAAATCCGCAGGGAACTATAACCGGGTCAATAACGATGCCATGATTATGTTGTCCGAGGCCACGGGGGATCCGTCTTATGAAGAGAATGCCCTGCGTAACCTGAAAATGATGCTGACTTACTGGGAACCGGATGAGAGTGTGTTTACCGCTAATTCTACCCGTTTTGACAAGGACCGGCTGGTGTATCCCAAGGATTATTATATGGAGTATCTGAAGATGGGGATGAAGTACAATATCCCCGAATTTCTGCAGATGTGTAATACGATCTTTGAAATGGTGGATCGAAAGCACATCACCTCCCCGGACTTCCTGATCTGGTATATGCTGGATCCAAGGTATCGCGCCCTGGAACTTGAGGGAAGTTATGTCCGTCCGGACTTCCGCAGCTATTATCAGGAATCGGAGATTGCCAGGGGGCAGCAGGGACGTTTTACCTATACGGTGATGGGGGGCAAATCTAATTTCCTTTATTTACATAATGGCACCATCAAGCTGGAGATGAAGGTGGCAGGAAGCTTTTGCGAGCACCGGGCATTTAAAAGCGAGAAGATGGAGCGGCTGTCAGAGGGGGAATATCACCTGTCTCAGACCATGAGGGGCTGGTACTACCTGCCCTTTGCAGAAAAGCCGGAAACAAGTGACTGGTGGAAAATGGACAATGCTTCCCGGAAGAGAAAAACGGGTCCCGACATGCAGATCGACGTCTGGGTCAGAGAAGTAGAGAACGGAGTGGACGTCAGGGTCAAAACCTCCGGCGTGAAAGGGGCTCCCTGGCGGATCGAGCTGGCATTTACCGGAGTGAATCTTATGACCAATGAATATATGGATCTGCCTCTGACGGGCAGTGAGATGGTGGTACTGAAAAAGGGCTATGTGGAGGTGGGAAACGGAAGCGATGTCCTGATTGTGGGTCCCTGCTTCGGGGAACATCATTTCACCGAGGGAAAGGAGGACAGCGAGGCGAAGACGGCAGGAGCGGCAACCCTGTATCTTACGGATTACACAGGCTTCGACCATACCATTGAGATCCGGAACAAAAGGAGCTTAGTGTGAAGAGAAGTTCTAATGCTTGCAGCAAAGGCTGCTTCGCAAAGAACTTCTAAGTCCGCATAGCGGACTTTTCTCACACTGAAGAATGCCTGAAATGCGGCATTCTTCGCAGGCCAACTTGTTGGCCTTGGGATTGTGAGATTCCGCAGAGCGGAATGATGGAGGGTAGTGTGAAGAGGAATGGAGAGTTTTGAGGAAGCGCGGAAGCTGGCGGAGAGATATGTGCCCCGTCTGCGGTATGACAGGGCGGAGCCCTTTGGGCTTCAGGGTGTGGGATATACGGTATACACGGCGGACGGTGCCTGCCGGGCGGACGGTGCCTGCCGGGCAGCCGGAGCAGAGGTAAAAAGCGTTTCCTGCAAGTTGCGGTTTCCTGTAGAGCCGGGGGAGACGGTGTTCGAATATGCCTTTTACTATGATTTTGACATTCAGCATTTATATGACCTGGAGCATGTGTTTGTGAGGGTGGACCCAAAGGGCAGGATTGGCGGTGTGCTTGGCAGCTTTCACGGGAAGTTCCTGAATAATCTGTTGGAGGGGGAGACGGAGTTTGAAGGGACGCATGTGATCCTGTATGTGCAGCCGGGCAAGCATGCCTTTATCCATAAGCCCCACTATTTTCGGCTGTTTCCGGACCGGGATAAGTGCTGCAGGGAGTATGCGGGTCAGGACGGACTTCTCATTGCTCCCATGTTTGAGGACAGAATTTCTACGGATGAAGGTTTTGACACACAGGTGAGGCGCTATATCCAAGAGAATTATGCTTTTACGCCTGTATGGGAGTTTTCTGAGGAATATCCAAGACTGCCGAAGGCGGAAGAGAAGCTGATGCCCTGGGAAGAGCTGGACGGATTGATTGTGCGGCGCATTGCGGAGTGGAAACGCCGGATTTTAGGCTTGTCCGTGCCCCAGGTACAGACATGACGGGATATCGGAACGAAGAAAAGGAGAGAGAGATGAGTTGTTCATTTATTATGCCAAAGCAGATTATCAGCGGTGAAGGAGCGTTAAAGCAGGCGGAGAGCAGTCTTGCCGGGCTGGGGAAAAAGGCGTTGGTGGTAACGGATGAGGCAATGATCCGTCTGGGAAATCTGGCACATGTGGAGGAAGCCTTAAAAAGAAGCGGCATTGCCCATGCGGTATATTCCGGTATTTCGGGAGAGCCTACGGATGTGATGATCGAAAAGGGTCTGGAAATATACAGGGAGGAAGGCTGTGATTTTCTGGTGGCCTTAGGGGGAGGCAGCCCCATAGATTCCATGAAGGCCATCGGGGCTTTAGTGGGAAACGGAGGCCGGATCACGGATTATCTGGGAAAGGTGATCGAAAGAGAAGTTCCTCCCATGGTGGCAGTGCCTACCACGGCGGGGACCGGGTCTGAAGCCACGCAGTTTACCATCATAACGGATACGGAGCGGGATATAAAGATGCTGTTAAAGGGGGCGGTGCTGATGCCCGCACTGGCAGTGATTGATCCGCAGTTTACCATGACGGCGCCGCCTGCCATCACGGCGGCCACCGGCCTGGACGCTTTGACTCATGCGGTGGAGGCCTATACCTCAAAAAAGGCACAGCCTATGTCCGATGTGTTTGCTTTATCAGCGGTGAAGCGGATCTTTACCTGGCTGCCGGAGGCGTTTCGTCATGGGGATAATGTGCAGGCCAGAGAGGAAATGTCCCTGGCGGCTTTGGAGGCAGGGATCGCCTTTAACAATGCCTCGGTGACCATTGTCCACGGCATGAGCCGTCCCATCGGCGCCCTGTTTCATGTGCCTCACGGTATTTCCAACGCCATGCTGCTGGAAAAATGTCTTGCTTTTGTGCTGGACGGGACCTATGAGCGTTTCGGCCGGCTGGGCCGGGAGATCGGTGCAGCATCTGCGGCAGCCGGGGACAAAGAGGCAAGTGAGAGCTTCTTAAAAGCCGTGACGGACATCTGCAGTACCTGTGAAATCCCTACTCTGCAGGAATATGGCATTGAAAAGGAAAGCTATACAAAGGTGATCGACAAGATGGCGGAGGATGCCATGGCCAGCGGCAGCCCTTCCAATACCAGAAAGGAAATCGGCATAGAAGAAGTGAAGACAATTTACGGCGAACTTTATAAATAGTGTGAGAAGAAGTCCTAAGGAAGTGAGGGAAGAGAAGGAATGCAGTATATTGAATTTGATGAAAAGAGGCCCATGGACTTGGTACTGTTGGGACGGATCGCGGTGGACTTCAACCCGGTGGACTATTTTCATCCGCTGGAAGAGTGTACCACCTTTAAGAAGTATCTGGGGGGATCCCCTGCCAATATAGCGGTAGGTGTGTGCAGGCATGGCATGAAAACAGGCTTTTTTGCGCGTGTGTCCGACGACCAGTTCGGAGATTTTGTGACTCATTATTTTGAAAGGGAAGGCATTGATACCTCTCAGATCCGCAGATGTACGGGCGGGGAAAAGATCGGGCTGACTTTTACGGAAATTATTTCGCCGGAGGAAAGCCGTATCTTAATGTATCGGAACTGCATTGCGGATCTGCAGCTTTGTGTGGATGATATTGATGAGGACTACATAAGGAATACGAAGGCCCTGCTGATTTCCGGCACTTCCCTGGCGGAAAGCCCTTCCAGAGAGGCAGCCTTAAAAGCGGTGATGCTGGCGAAAAAGAATGATACCAGACTGATCTTTGATATTGATTACCGGGAATACAACTGGAAGAACAAGGATGAAATTTCCGTTTATTACTCTATGGTGGCAGGGGAGGCGGATATTATTTTAGGTTCCAGAGAGGAATTCGATCTCACGGAAAGGCTGATCTGTCCTGGCAGGAGCGATCGGGAGACGGCGGACTACTGGATGTCGAAAAATGCAAAGATTCTGGTTATCAAGCATGGAAAGGAAGGTTCTACGGCTTATACGAAGGACGGGAAGAGCTTTTCTGTCAAGCCCTTTCCCGTGAACTGCTTAAAGTCCTTTGGGGGCGGAGACGGTTATGCCGCAGGCTTTTTATACGGTCTTTATCAGGGCTGGGAAATGACGGATTGTCTGGAATTCGGCAGCGCTGAGGCTTCCATGATGGTAGCCAGCCATTCCTGTTCGGACGACTTGCCGAATCCGGAGCAGGTAAAGCAGTTTATACGGGACAGTAAAGGGTGAACGGCGTTCTTTCGGTTTGTAAGTTCATGGATTGTTTGTGCCCAAGGAGGCGGGCTTTTCCTCTCTTGGCGGCATGTCGGAGAGGGAAGAAGATAACATAACGAGACAGGAGGCGGGAAATGAAGACGACACACATGACAGTGGCTCAGGCATTGGTAAGGTTTCTGGATAATCAGTATGTGCTGAGGGACGGGGTGGAAATAAAATTTGTGGAGGGCGTGTTCACCATTTTCGGACATGGGATTGTGGTGGGCTTAGGCCAGGCCCTGGATGAAAATCCGGGGGGCCTGAAGGTATTTCAGGGGAGAAACGAGCAGGGCATGGCCCATGCGGCGGCAGCTTTTGCCAAGCAGAACAACAGGAAGCGGATCATTGCCTGCGCATCATCCATTGGTCCGGGAGCCGCCAATATGGTCACGGCGGCGGCCTGCGCCACGGTGAATAATATTCCCCTTTTACTTCTGCCAGGGGATACCTTTGCTACCAGGCAGCCGGATCCTGTGCTGCAGCAGCTGGAGCAGGGGAGCTGTCCTTCCGTCACCACCAATGACGCATTTCGGCCGGTCTGCAAATACTGGGATAGGATTATCCGGCCGGAGCAGCTGATGAGCTCCATGATACAGGCTATGCGGGTATTGACGGATCCGGCGGAGACGGGGGCGGTCTGCATCGCCTTAAGCCAGGACGTGGAAGGGGAGGCCTATGATTACCCGGATTCCTTCTTTGCAAAGCGGGTGCATAAGATTACCAGGGCCGTTCCTGCGGAAGAGGAAATCAAGGATGCGGTGGAGATTTTAAAAGCCGGTAAGCATCCTCTGGTACTCTGCGGAGGCGGAGTCAGATATTCCGAGGCGGGGAAGGAACTGGAGCAGTTCTGCGCCGATTTCCGGATTCCCTTTGCGGAGACTCAGGCAGGCAAAAGCGCCTGCAGGAGTTCCTCGCCCTATAACCTGGGCGGTGTGGGGGTCACGGGAAATTCCGCGGCAAACGAGATTGCTGCCATGGCAGACGTGGTGCTGGCGGTGGGTACCAGACTGACGGATTTCACCACCGGTTCAAAATCTCAGTACCGTAATCCGGACGTGAAATTTATATCCGTAAACGTATCAAGATTTCATGCTTATAAGATGGATGCTCTCAGCGTAATTGGAGACGCAAAGGTGACCCTTGAGGTTCTTTCCCGTGAGCTTAAGAGTGCTGGCTATAGGAGCTCTTATGCGGATGAGATTCAGAAGGCAAAGCAGGGCTGGGAGGCGGAGATGAAGCGCCTGGCAGAATATAAGTTTGATGAGAACTTTGAGCCTCTGATCAGTGCCCGCCATGAAAGCTCTATCAGGGAGTTTTCAGAGTTGACGGGCAGCACTCTTACCCAGACGGCGGCAGTGGCAAAAATCAGGGAAGTGATTCCGGGGGATGCCATTGTTACCGGGGCGGCAGGATCCCTTCCAGGAGATCTCCAACGTATGTGGACCACGGAGGTGAAGGATTCTTATCATATGGAGTACGGGTATTCCTGCATGGGATACGAGGCGGCGGCAGCCCTTGGGTGCAAGCTGGCGGAGCCTAAGCGTGAGGTTTATGCCATGCTGGGAGATGGCAGCTTTTTGATGCTGCACAGCGAATTTCTTACTTCTCTGCAGGAGGGAAAGAAAATCAACCTGCTGCTGTTCGACAACTGCGGTTTCGGCTGTATCAATAATCTGCAGATGTCCAACGGCATTGGCAATCTGGCGACGGAGTTCAGATACAGGGATGAGGGCGGACAGATGCAGGGCGGTTTGATCCCCATTGATTTCTCAAAGGTAGCGGAGGGTTACGGTGCCAGGGGATATACGGTTCACAATTTGGAAGAACTGAAAGCAGCGTTGGAGGATGCGGAAAAGCAGACTGTGTCCACCCTGATTGACATCAAGGTGCTGCCTAAGACCATGACCGACGGCTACGACTCCTGGTGGAATATAGGTACGGCGGCGGTGTCAGGAAAGCCGGAAGGGCAGGCAGCTTACCAGCGCGTGCTGGAGGGCAGGAGCAAGGCAGGATTATATTAGCATGAAAGGAATGAAGATTTTCTAAGGCGGATGCCGCCTAAGAAAATCTTCATTCCTCGAAGAATTGCCTGCGGCAATTCTTCCTGAAACGAAGTTTCATGAGATTCCGCAGAGCGGAATGGCGGAGGGAAAAATGAGTACAAAAATGTTTGAAGAGGGAAAAGTAAAGCTGGGGATCGCGCCAATCGCGTGGACGAACGACGATCTGCCGGATCTGGGGAAGGAGAATACCTTTGAACAGTGTATCAGCGAGATGGCGCTGGCGGGATTTGAGGGATCGGAAATCGGCAACAAGTACCCTGCGGATGAGGCGGTTTTAAAAAAGGCGTTAAAGCTGCGTGGGCTGGAAATCTGCAACTGCTGGTTTTCTACTTTTTTGATTTCTAAGCCCTATGAAGAAACAGAAAAAGCCTTTTTGGAGAAGGTGGACTTTCTGAAGGCTTTGGGGGCCAGGGTAATCGGGGTGTCGGAGCAGTCCTACAGCATCCAGGGAATGCAGGATGTTCCGGTGTTTGAAAAAAAGCATGTCATGAATGAGGAAGAATGGGAGCTTCTTTGTACAGGACTGAATCGTCTGGGAAAGGCAGCGAAGGAAAGAGGAATTGCCCTCACTTTTCACCACCATATGGGGACGGTGGTGCAGTCCGGCGACGAGACGGAGAGGATGCTTGCAAATACGGATCCCGAATACGTGAGCCTGCTTTTTGACAGCGGCCATTTCGCGTATTGCGGAGAGGATCCGACAGAGCTGGTGAAAAGATACGTGAGCCGGATTAAGCATGTACATTTAAAGGACATTCGCCGGGAAGTTGTTGACCGGGTGAAAGCGGAGCATTTAAGCTTTTTAGAGGGAGTGCGGCTGGGAACCTTTACGGTACCGGGTGACGGCTGTATTGACTTTGATTCCATTTTTAAGGTGCTGGCGGATCATCATTACGAAGGATACATGCTGGTGGAGGCGGAGCAGGACCCCGCGGAGGCGAATCCCTTTGAGTACGCCTTAAAAGCCAGAAAATACATAAAGGAGCATACGGGGCTATAGCGTGAAGAGAATGAAGATTTCTTCCGCGACCTATGCGCTTTGGTTTCAGCGATTGTTTGTGCCGCTGGAGGCGGCATGATGGGAAACGAGAAAAAAGGAGGATTTAAAATGGTAACATTTGGTGTAATTGGTGCAGGGAGGATTGGCAAGGTACATACGGAAAGCATCTGCCTGCATATTAAAAACGCAAAAATTAAGACGCTGGCGGATCCCTTTATGACGGAGGAAACCGCTGAATGGGCGAAGGCTCTGGGGGTGGAGCAGACAACGAAAGATTATCATGAGATATTAAATGATCCTGAGATTGACGCGGTGATGATCTGTTCTTCCACAAATACTCATTCGCTCATTTCCGTTGAGGCCATTCAGGCAGGGAAGCATGTTTTCTGTGAAAAGCCCATTGACCATGACCTTGGCAAGATCAAGGAGGTTGTGAAGGCACTGGAAGGGAGTAAGCTGAAATATCAGGTGGGGTTCAATCGGCGTTTCGATCATAATTTTGAGGCGGTAAAAAATGCCATAACTGCCGGAAAGATTGGGGAGCCTCATATTATTAAAATTACATCCAGAGATCCAGAGCCGCCGTCAGCGGAATATGCGGCGGTTTCCGGCGGCATGTTCCTGGATATGACCATTCATGACTTTGACATGGTCCGTTATCTGGCAGGGTGTGACGCGGAAGAGATTTATGTGCAGTCAGCGGTGCTGGTAGATCCGGCCATTGGGGAGGCAGGAGATGTAGATACGGCGGTTATTACTCTGAAAATGGAAAACGGGGCCATTGCGGTGATTGACAATTCCAGAAAGGCCGTGTATGGTTATGACCAGAGAGCGGAGGTTTTCGGATCGGGCGGCATGGTTGCCACTGTAAACGATACGGCCTCTTCCGCGGTCTTAAGTAATGCGGAAGGTATTACCGGAGAAAAACCTTTATATTTCTTTCTGGAAAGATATATGGAATCTTTTTCCAGAGAGGTCAGGCTGTTTGTGGAGGCCATCGAGAAGGATACGGAAACACCCCTGGGGGTTATGGACGGCTTAAAGCCGGTGTTGATGGGAATTGCGGCAAAGAAGTCCGTGGAGGAACACAGGCCCGTAAAGCTGTCGGAGATTCAGTTTTAAGAATAGCTTTAAAAAAAGCGGAATTATGAAAGTCGGATGATATTATAACGGTTACAGCGAGGCAGGCAGCATCCTTGAGAGGGATGCTGTCCGCTTCGACGGAAGGGAGGAAATATGAGCAGACAATTTGGCTGTCCACAATACAACGAGCATGGGATGAAATGCTTGACCCGTGCCGGAGATACGGAAAACGACATGATGATGGATATTGATGTTTATCGGGTGAAGGCGGGGGAAGTAATAGAATTATATTCGGAGCGGAAGGAGACGGCTGCTCTGCTGGTACTGGGAAATGTGGTCTTTGAATGGGAGAAGCAAGGGGCCGAAGGAAAACGGGCGGATTTTATCGAAGAAGGACCTTACTGTCTTCATGTGTGCCGGGGTGTACAGGTTACGGTGAGGGCTTTGGCGGACAGCGAGGTGCTTGTGCAGAAGACGGACAACGAAAGAGAGTTTGATTCGGTCTTTTATACCCCGGATACCTGCAGAGACGAGACTTTTGGTTTCGGACTCTGTGAGGACCGCATGGTTCGTACCGTGCGCACTGTTTTTGACTATGAAAATGCACCCTACTCCAATATGGTGAACGGAGAGGTCATTAATCATCAGGGAAGCTGGTCCAGCTATACCCCTCATTCTCATCCTCAGCCGGAAGTATACTATTATCGTTTCCGCCGGGAAGAGGGTTTCGGTGCCTGCTTCATCGGGGAAAATGCCTATAAGATAGCAGACGGCAGTTTCGCGGCCATTACTCCGGGGGAAACCCATCCCCAGGTGACGGCGCCGGGCTATCCCATGTATTACTGCTGGATGATCCGGCATCTGCAGGGTAAGCCCTGGACCACAAGAGATGACGACCCCAGGTACGTATGGATAAAAGAGTGAAAGGCGAAAAGACTTTTTAGGCGCCAAAGGACGTCGTCAAAGAAAGACTAAGTTTCACCTTGAAGAACGCAGGCAAGTAAACTCTCCTCAGGCAGCGTTCTTCCGGATTTCATGTATTGCTTGTGCCGGCATAGCTGCCATTGCCGTCACTGGCGGCATGACAGAAATCATGGAGAATCGTATGAAATATTATCTGGCTCCCATGGAGGGGCTCACTGCCTATCATTTCAGGCGGACATACCATAAGTACTATGGCAGGGTGGAAAAATATTTCACCCCGTTTCTTGCCGTCAGGAATTTAAGCGCCAGAGAGCGTGCGGATATTCTGCCGGAGCATAACGAGGGAATGAAAGTGGTTCCGCAGATTCTGGCCAACCGTGCAGACGTATTTCTGAACATTGCCGGGGAGGCTGCCGCATATGGATACTCGTCAGTGAATCTCAATCTGGGCTGTCCTTCCGGCACGGTGACGGCCAGAGGAAGGGGCGCAGGTTTTTTAAAGTTTCCGAAGGAATTGGAGAGGTTTCTGGATGAGATTTTTGAAAAATGTCCTTTGCGTATTTCCGTCAAAACCAGGATTGGTGTGGAGAATGTGGAAGAATGGGAAAGGCTGCTGGAGCTTTTCGGGCGTTATCCCATGGAAGAGCTGATCATTCATCCCAGACTGCTTAAAGAGGGCTACGGCGGTCAAGTGCATCTGGAGGCATTCGAAGCGGCTGCAGTGCGGATGAAGGTTCCACTGTGCTATAACGGAGATCTGATTTCTATGGAGACTACAGATCCGGATGGCGGCGGTGCCGGATACGGGACACTGGGATGGCTTACGTCCCGGCTGCCGGGGGTGGATACCGTTATGGTGGGCCGGGGGATTTTGCGCAGGCCGGGACTGCTGACGGGAGATTTTTCGACGGTTACTCTGCGGGCCTTTCATGATGAGCTGCTGGAAGGGTATATCCGGATTATGTCGGGAGACACCAATGTCCTTTTTAAGATGAAGGATCTGTGGAATTTTATGGGAGAGGGTATTAACAATGGAGACAAATACCTCAAAAAGATAAAAAAAGCAAAAAACCTGTCGGAATACAGAGCAGCAGTGGACGCTGTTTTCAGAGAACGGGGGCAAGGCTGAAATGTACATTTATTTTATTATGTTAAGAGGGTTCTTAACACAAAAAAGGGTGTCACTTGGACACCCTTTTTTTGACCGATTATGGTCTGTTTGTTCTTCGTCAGTCAGAAACAATTATGCTACTACAGTAACGTTGGTAGCACGGGTCTTGCTGCTGTTCTGGGGATCGGTCTCGGTATCGAAAGTAACCTTCTGGCCTTCCTCAAGAGACTTGAAGCCGTCAGCATTGATTGCGGAGAAATGTACGAATACTTCCTCGCCGGTTGCATCGTTGGTGATGAAACCATAACCCTTCTGTGCGTTGAACCATTTAACTGTACCGTTATTCATTATGGTACCTCCTTAAAAAAATATAAATATTTGGCGATTCTAAAACTAGGACAAAAAAATCACATATTTTTGTAAACCATCATCAAAGTCGTAATGACTTACAAAAATATGTGAGTTCAATGACTTTCATTTAGAATACAGGTGTAGTATAGCATTAATACTTATCAAATGTCAACAATTATTTTTTGACGAGAATATTTGTCATTTTTTTGGGAAAATATAGAACACAAACAGTTGTATAAACTAATGTGGCATGGAGGTAAAGAAGTATGGAAATCAGTTTTTGGTGGCTGACGGCCATTGCGGCTGCGGCTGTGGCAGCAGGTTTTTGCATGGGCAGGCTGACTATGGTCAATTCGGCGGGAAAAAAGGAAGATGAGCCGGAATATGAGAGTAGACGAACGGGCAGGCGGGACGGCAAAAAAGACGGCCGGAGCCGGTTCCCGTTTTCCGTGGGCAGTCCTGTGTCCGGAGAAATGGTACAGATAGACGGGGATGAAAAAGCAGTGGTGGCGGTCCATCCCGGAGAAGACAGACTGTATGCGCCAGCAAACGGAAAAGTTACGAAGATATTTCCCAGGGGAAATGCCTTTTTGCTCCGCACGGAGTTCGGCGCTGAGTTGTATATTAAGGCGGGGGACGCAGAGGATGATTTGCTGGAAAGGTATTACCGCCCTAGAGTCGTTCAGAACGAGATCGTGGGAAAAGGAAAGCTGATTCTGGAGTTTGACAGGAAGGGGCTGGTGAAGGAGGGAGCATCCTGCTGTGTGTTTATGGGCATTGAATCCGGGGCAGTCCTAGGCAGTGTTCTTGCTTCAAAAGGAGAGCTTGTGAAAGCGGGAGAGCCTCTTTTGGGACTGCGGCCGGGACGGATGGAAGATTGCGGGTTGGAATGCGATACGGCCGGACTTCTGCGTGCACGTGCAGAAATGTAATGAATGAACGGTTACAATCTTAATAGATAATATCCTCAAAGGGCGGTTGACAAGGTCTTTCACCTGTGTTATTGTGTAAAGATAGAACGGATGTTCATGTTTTCTTAAGGAATTGACGGAAGGGAGAAGACACAGAATGCAGGATGTATACAGGGAGTGCCCTGTTCTTGAGAATGACAGGTTTTTACTGCGATTAATTCAAGAAAAGGATGCGGAAGATTTGCTTAAGGTATACAGCGACAAGCGAGTGCTGCCGTTTTTGAACAGCGATAACTGCCACGGGGATAATTTCTTTATGACCAGGAAGGAGGATGTGCAGAACGCCATTCATTATTGGCTGAAGGAATATGCAGAGCGTGGATTTGTACGCTTTACGGTGATTGACAAGGCAGATAATGAAGCGGTTGGCACTATAGAGCTTTTCCAGCGAAGGGCAGAGGATTATTTCAATGAATGCGGCCTGCTGAGGCTGGACCTGCGGTTTGACTATGAAAACCCGGAGGATATTGCGGAAATTCTTTTGGTGATCGTTGAGCCGGCCTATCGTCTTTTCGGCTGCAGCTGGCTTGCCACAAAGGCTCCGGTCTATGCGGTGGACAGGATAGAAGCGCTGAAGAAAGCGGGCTTTGAGCTGTCGGACCAGTGTCTGAAGGGTAGTTATGGCGGCAGGGTTTACGACGGTTACTGGGTGATAAGGGAGAAACAGTCATGACGAAAAGCAAGGCCATTCGTATAACCCTTGCAGGAACCGGCCTGATTGCGCTGACTGCCGGTATTCTGCAGGGCGGGTATCAGGATACTCTGATGAAGGCTGTACGCATTTGTATGGAGTGTATCGGCATTGGATAGGAAAAAGGGAACCAGGGGCATAAAAAATAAAATAAATTTCAGGAGAAGGTGCATTCAGGCAGTCAGCGCGCTGCTGTATAATGCAAATCTTCCAGGTTTTGCAGACGGTACAATCTATAAGGGCAGGAGCAAGGGAGTCTGTGTTCCGGGGCTGAACTGTTATTCTTGTCCGGGTGCTGTCGCCTCCTGTCCGCTGGGAGCGCTGCAGAACGCTCTGAGCAATCTGCCGAATAAGCTGCCTCTGTACATAATCGGATTCTTGCTGCTTGCGGGAGCGGCATTGGGCAGGGTGGTGTGTGGATTTTTATGTCCATTTGGGCTGATTCAGGAGCTGCTGCATAAGATTCCTACGCCGAAATTAAAGAAGAACCGCTTTACCAGGGGGCTTTCCTGGTTGAAATATTTGATTTTAGCCTTATTTGTGGTGGTATTGCCGGTATGGTATGCCTTTTTTAAGGGGTTGCCGGTGCCTGCATTCTGTAAGTATATTTGTCCTGCAGGAACTCTTGAGGGCGGATTTATCCTGTTGGGAATGCGTGAAGAGTATCGGGCGCTGGCGGGGATGCTTTTTAATTGGAAGGCTGTTTTGTGCGTGGTGATTCTGGCAGGCTGTATCTTTATATATCGGGGATTTTGCAGGTTTTTGTGTCCGCTGGGGGCCATATATTCTTTCTTTTCTCGTATTGCTCTGCTGGCAGTGAGGGTGGATAAAGATTTATGTAACGAATGCGGGCTGTGTGTGATGGCCTGTCCCATGGATATTCGCCGGGTGGGGGATCATGAGTGTATTCATTGTGGGCACTGTATTTCAAGCTGTCCTAAAAATGCAATTTATTTTGGAAAGGAACGGAAAAAGGAAATAAATGGAAGTAAAGAAACGGAAGGGAAATAAAAGGATGAAAACGGTAAAAGGAATGTTTCGATATAAGGCGGCAAGGTCGATGGCGCTGCCTTTTATGCTGGCGTTGTGTTTGCTGCTTGCAGCCTGCGGAGGGAATCCGGAAAGCAGCCCCTCGGATGGCGGAAGTACGTCGGGTGCAGACCGACAGGAAGACCAGACGCCGGAGAATGGCGGAAAGAAGGAGCCGTTGGCACCTGTGGAGGTGGGAGACGATTATCGGGATTTTACAGCCACTCTGGCGGACGGAAGCAGTATTACGCTGTCCGATCATGAGGGGACAGTGATTTTGCTGAATTTCTGGGCTACCTGGTGCGGCCCCTGTGTAAGGGAGATGCCGGCCTTTCCCATGCTTGTTGAAAAGTATGGTGAGGATCTGACATTGCTGGCGGTGAATCTTGGGGAAGCGGAAGTGAATGTTAAGAGTTTTTTGGAGAGAAACGAGTATGAGTTTCCGGTAGCGCTGGATCAGGAGGGTGAAATTGGCATGTTGTATCCCTCGGATGGAATTCCTTATACCGTGTTAATCGGCAGGGACGGTAAAATTGCGTCCATACATCTGGGGGCCGATACGGCGGATGCCATGTACGCGGCCTACTGTGAAGAGATTGACGCGTTGCTGGAAGAGGAATAAAGGCTTGCAAAAGCAAGTTAAGAAGGATAGAAAATGAAAAATATAAAATCGAAATCCAATAAAAAAAAGATTTTCCTCGTTGTATTATCTATCGTGGCGCTGCTGTTAATTGCCGGCGATTGGGCTTTGACGGTAACGGTATATAACGAGAATTTTAACCAGCGATTTGAGAGCTATGAGCCGCTTATGCTGTACGTTGATGACTTTGACGGATTACAGCGCACAAAATATGAGTTTTGTTCCAATGAGGGGCAGAAACTGGCGGGATATTTGTATCGTTTTGGAGAAAACCAGCGTGGTATCATTGTAATGGCACATGGCTTTGGCGGCGGTGGGCATAATTCTTATATGGATTGTGCAAATTATTTTGCCCGTCATGGATACTATGTTTTCTCTTATGACGCTACGGGAAATGATGAAAGCGAGGGAGAAGGAGTCGGAGGACTTCCACAGGGAGTAATAGACCTTGACTATGCAATCACATTTGTGGAAGAGAGCGGAAATTTTCCCGATCTGCCCATTGCTCTATTCGGACATAGCTGGGGCGGGTACAGTGTTTGCAGTGTACTTACATACCATCCCGAAGTAAAAGCTGTTATAGCGTGTTCGGGTTTTAACGCTTCACCGAATCTGTTTGAAGCAGAGGGGAAAAAACAGGTTGGAAATGGTATTTATTTGATGTTACCATTTGTGAGGCTTCATGAGAGGATTCAATATGGCAGATATGCCTTAAATACCGCGATGGACGGCTTTTCAAAAAGTAATGCCGCCGTTATGATTGTGCATAGCTTCGATGATGAAGTAGTTCCCGCTGAATACGGCTACGAAATTTATTATAAGAAGTATAAGGATGATCCCCGTTTTTGTTTCGTTTCTTTTGAGAATAAAGGACATAGCTATTTTAATGGAGACACCTATCGCAATGAGTTTAATGCGGAATTCGATGAATGGCTCAAAACGCTTGACTATGACTATAACACAGAGGAAAACAGGGAACGGTTTTCGGAGGATAAAGCCGATTATATATATCATAACCTAGACAGGGAGCAATGGTGTAATTCATTGGATTTGGAGTTGTTCGAGGATTTTGTTGATTTTTATGATGAACATATACATTGACCAAACAGAAAAAGATTTTCTGAAAATTTGAAATGAGCTTGACAAATACCCCTGTAGGGTATATTCTGATAGTGTCAGAGATACCCCGTAGGGGTATTTTGGCCTGAC
Organism: uncultured Acetatifactor sp.; assembly: GCA_910578815.1. Lineage (GTDB taxonomy): Bacteria > Bacillota > Clostridia > Lachnospirales > Lachnospiraceae > Acetatifactor. Next base: position 61,020 of record CAJTSE010000009.1, on the reverse strand, counting down.
AGGAGGCTGGAATTTTTATTCAATATAATGAAATTGTGTGTTTTAAATGGTTAGAAGATTTTTGTATGTTTGAAGAAATATCATTTCCTGAACATGAATATGAGTCAATTCAAAATTATTTAAATAAACTGGGGTATAGAAGAAGTTAAAACATACTGGAAAGTATCAGATCGCCCTTTCTATGACGAAATGAGTGATGACAAAAAGAAAGAAATCCGTAAATATTCTGAAGATATGGGATTGCCATATGAATTTATAAAATTTTCTAAAAGTACAGTATGATTATATTTCACCAGCAACAAATTTCCACTTGCAGAATTGTCAGCAGGTGCAAATTTTATAATTGAGTATAAGAATATGTATTTTACTTCATGTTATATGCGCCGGGAACAGGTTCCCGAAAAGGAGATAAAGAAAGGAACAGGTATGATGGTAGACATTTTGGAAAATAATGTGGAAAAGGGGTCAGCGGAGGAAGAGACTGGGGCAGTCTGCAGCTGTCATCTGAAGTCCACGCCCAGGGAGGAAGCCGGGGTGCGGCAGTTGAAAAACCGGTTAAACCGTATGGTGGGACAGCTGAACGGAATCGGCAGGATGCTGGATGAGAATCGGTACTGCGGAGATATACTGACACAGGTGGCGGCGGTGGAGAGCGCTCTGCAGGCCTTTGGGTATCTGGTATTGCAGGAGCATATGGAAACCTGCGTGGTGGAAGAGATACAAAAGGGAAATACGCAAGTGGTGAGAGAAACGGTGGAGCTGATTAAAAAGTTAAAGTAAAGACAGATTGTAAGTTTGAGGGAACATTGTAAGATTGACGGATCATTTGTAGGAAAGGCACTCGCTGAAGCGGATAAGGAGTATCATCATGAAACAGTGGTATCATATATCGGGAATGACCTGCTCCGCCTGCTCGTCCCATGTGGAAAAAGCGGCAAACAGGTTGAACGGCGTAATAAAGGCCTCTGTTAATCTATTGACGGAGTCCATGGAAATTGAATATGACGAAAATGTATTGACCGAAGAAGTCATTATAAGTGCAGTGGAGAGGGCCGGCTATGGAGCCAGCCTGATGATAGGAGGCGGCCGTGGGGCCGGAGTCAGCAGGGAAAGCAGCGCGCAGAGGCAAAGCTGTGATGTCCGGGCAGGCGGCTGCGGCGGCAATGACAGCGGAGAGGCCGGTATTGGAGGAAATGACAGCAGGGGAGCCGGCTTTGGCGGAAACAGAGGCCAGAGATCGAGCGATGGCGGCGGAAAGAACGGCCGGGATAAGCTGCGGCAGGAGGCAAGGAAAGAGGCAAGGGCCATGAGATGGCGACTGGGGATTTCCGTCGGTTTTCTGATTCCGCTGATGTATGTGGCGATGTATCATATGTATAATGAATGGTTCGGCCTGCCGATTCCGGGATTTGTGCATCGGTTTCTACATGGGAACGAAAATGCTATGACCTTTGCCATGACGCAGTTTATTCTGCTGCTGCCCATTTTGTATATGAATCGAAAGTTTTTTTCCGTAGGCTTTAAGACGCTGTGTCATTTAGCACCCAACATGGACAGTCTGATTGCCCTGGGGGCTTCGGCGGCCATAGGCTATGGCATTTTTGCCATGTACCGCATAAGTTTTGGCCTGGGACATGGGGATATGGCGGTGGTGGAGCAGTATGCGCATGATCTTTACTTTGAGTCGGCGGGTATGATTCTCACGCTGATTACCGTGGGAAAGTATTTGGAAAGCCGCTCTAAGGGAAAGACAAGCGAGGCCATCACAAAGCTGATGGATTTGTCTCCCAAGACGGCGGTTATTCTGGACGAGAACGGAGACGAGAAAGAGATTCCTACGGAGGCACTGCGCAGCGGGGACATCTTTTTGGTAAAGCCGGGAAGCCTGGTGCCTGTGGACGGTACGGTGCTGGAGGGAAATTCCAGTATTGACGAGGCGGCCGTTACAGGGGAAAGCATCCCTGTGGAGAAGCAGCCGGGAGACAAGGTGGTCTCCGCTACGGTGAATAAGGCCGGCTTCTTAAAGTGCCGGGCGGACCGGGTGGGAGAGGATACCACTTTGGCGCAGATTATACGGCTGGTGGAAGAGGCAAGCGCCAGCAAGGCCCCTATTGCCAGGCTGGCAGACAAGGTGGCGGGAGTGTTTGTGCCGGTGGTGATCTGCATTGCGCTGGTGACGCTTTTCGCCTGGCTGCTTGCCGGAGAGGGAGCGGAATTTGCCATTTCATCCGCCATCGCGGTGTTGGTCATATCTTGTCCCTGCGCTCTTGGACTGGCGACGCCGGTGGCAATTATGGTGGGAACAGGCGTAGGAGCCAGACACGGCATCCTGATTAAGTCGGGGGAAGCTCTGCAGCAGGCCAAGGAAGTTGACACAGTAGTACTGGATAAGACAGGTACGCTTACTTCCGGTAAGCTGCATGTGACGGGAACTGGGTGCTATGTGCAGGATATGTCTCTGGAAACCCTGGTGAGCATTGCGGCAGCGCTGGAAAAGAAAAGCGAACATCCTTTGGCGGAAGCCATTGTGGCCTATGCGGAGAGAGAAAGGCTGGAACTGCCTGAAGTCCGGGATTTTAAGGCTGTTTTCGGCAGGGGCGTAGAGGGCGTGCTGGCAGAGGATATTGCGCCACGGGATAGAATCCACCGGCCGGACGGAAGCGACGGTCCTACGGCGGTATTTCTGGCAGGAAAGCGGGAGGACGGTTCCAGGGTGGTTTTTACGTCCACGGCAGGAACGCAGGAAGGCGGCGGGAAGGATCAGAATTGGGAAAAGACGGGCATTTATGGTACAAACGGGAAGACAGATGAAGAGGCTCTTAATAAAATGTTTGAAGAGAGCTTTGTACCGGATGCCGGTGCAAAGGCCGGAACCCGGTATTTTGTGGGCAACCGGGCTTACATGGAAGAAAACGGAATTGTGATTGATGAGAATGTGGCGCGGGGACTGGATCAGATCGCCGAGGGCGGACGTACTCCCCTTCTGGTAGGAGAGAAAGGCCGACTGCTGGGTTGCATCGACGTGGCGGATCAGGTCAAGTTTAGTTCTTATGACGCCGTTCGGAAATTGCGGGGAATGGGTATTCATGTGGTGATGCTCACGGGAGATAATAAGCGAACTGCGGAGGCGGTGCGGCAGGAGCTGGGCATAGAAGAAGTGGCGGCAGAGGTGCTTCCGCAGGATAAGGAAAAGAAGATCCGGCAGCTGAAGGAAGCGGGAAGAAAGGTAGCCATGGTAGGGGACGGGATCAACGACGCTCCGGCCCTGACGGCGGCGGACGTGGGAATGGCCATCGGTGCCGGCACGGATGTGGCCATGGAGAGTGCGGACATTGTGCTGATGAAGAGTGATCTCCGGGACGCAGTGACGGCAGTGAGCTTAAGCAGGGCGGTAATCCGTAATATCAAGCAGAATCTGTTTTGGGCCTTTTTCTATAATGCCATTGGCATTCCTCTGGCGGCAGGGGTGTGGTATCCTGTATTTGGGATCAGGCTTAACCCTATGTTCGGGGCAGCAGCTATGAGCCTGAGCAGCATTTTTGTGGTGGGGAATGCCCTGCGGCTCAGGGGTTTTAAAAGCGGCTTTATGGCAGATGAACAGAGGGCTGAGGGCAAAGCAGTAAGCATTGCAGAAGAAACCGCGAAGGATGCTGAGGCAGCAGAAGTAAAGGAAGCAGCGGAAGCAAAGGAAGCAGCGGAAACCAGAGAAACAGCGGAAGCAAAAGAGGCAGCAGAAGCAAAGGAAGCAGCAGGGCCTGTGAAAACAGCTGACAATATCAACAAAAAGGAAAGCGAGGACAAAAAAATGACAAAGGTAATGACAATCGAGGGAATGATGTGCGGACACTGCACCGGCAGAGTACAGAAGGCACTGGAGGCTGTGGCGGGGGTGAGTGCCGTAACCATGAGTCTGGAGAATAAGACAGCCACCGTGGAGATCCAGGAAGAGGTAAGCGATAAAACATTGACTGATGCGGTAAATGAAGCGGGCTATGAGGTAACAAAAATAGGATGAGCACTTTACAGCTTTTTCAGATAAGTTTATACTTTGTTTATTGATTTTGATATAAGTTGTGTTATATTCATTATAGAACAAACAAAGTAATCCTTTATGGGGAGGCGACACAATGAACATTCAAAAATTTACACAAAAGTCTGTGCAGGCTGTGGAAGGCTGCGAGAGGCTCGCATATGAGTACGGAAATCAGGAGCTGGAGCAGGAGCATCTGTTATACAGCCTGCTGACGCTGGAGGACAGCCTGATTCTGAAACTGATCGAAAAGATGGAGATTCAAAAGGAACACTTTTTGGGCAGGGCGGAGGCGGCCTTAAGAAAACGTCCCAAGGTGCAGGGCGGACAGCTTCATATCGGCGAGATGCTGAACAAGGCGCTGATCGGAGCGGAGGATGAGGCAAAGGCTTTAGGGGATGAATATGTTTCCGTGGAGCATTTGTTTTTAGCCATGTTGAAGCACCCCAACAGGGAGATTGCCCAGATCTGGAAGGAATACGGCATTACCAGAGAGCGTTTCCTGCAGGCCCTGTCCACAGTCAGGGGAAATCAGCGGGTTACCAGTGATAATCCGGAGGCTACCTATGATACGCTGGAGAAATACGGGCAGGAGTTGGTGGAGAAGGCAAGAAATCAGAAGCTGGACCCCGTGATCGGCAGGGACGGCGAGATCAGAAATATTATCCGTATACTGTCCCGGAAGACAAAGAACAATCCCTGCCTGATCGGTGAGCCCGGCGTAGGTAAAACCGCAGTGGTGGAGGGCCTTGCCCAGCGTATTGTAAGGGGCGACGTACCGGAGGGGCTGAAGGATAAAAAGATCTTTGCGCTGGATATGGGAGCCCTGGTGGCAGGCGCCAAGTACAGAGGCGAGTTTGAGGAACGCTTAAAAGCGGTGCTGGAGGATGTGAAAAGCAGCGACGGTCAGATTATCCTGTTTATAGACGAGCTTCATACCATCGTAGGTGCCGGCAAGACGGACGGTGCGCTGGATGCCGGAAATATGTTGAAGCCCATGCTTGCCAGAGGCGAACTTCACTGCATCGGCGCCACTACATTAGACGAATACAGGCAGTATATTGAGAAGGACGCGGCTCTGGAACGGCGATTCCAGCCGGTGCTGGTGGATGAGCCTACGGTGGAGGACACCATATCCATTCTCCGGGGCCTGAAGGAGCGCTATGAGGTGTATCACGGAGTTAAGATCATGGATAATGCCCTGGTCAGTGCGGCGGTGCTATCCAACCGTTATATTTCGGACAGATTCCTGCCGGATAAGGCCATAGACCTGGTGGATGAGGCCTGCGCGCTGATTAAGACGGAGCTGGACTCCATGCCAACGGAGCTCGACGAGCTGCAGCGAAAGATCATGCAGATGGAGATTGAAGAGGCAGCCCTGAAAAAGGAGGATGACCGGCTCAGTCAGGAAAGGCTGGCTAACCTGCAGAAGGAGCTTGCGGAGCTGAAGGAGGAATTTGCCGGGAAAAAGGCTCAGTGGGATAATGAAAAGGCTTCCGTGGAGAAGCTTTCCAGGCTGCGGGAGGAAATCGACAGCGTCAACAGCGAGATTCAGATCGCCCAGAGAGAGGGAAACCTGGAGAAGGCGGCGGAGCTTTCCTACGGCAGGCTGCCAAGCTTAAAGAAGCAACTGGAGCAGGAGGAAGAAAGCGTCGGGGAAAGAGATATGTCTCTGGTGCATGAGCGGGTATCGGAGGACGAAATTGCCCGTATCGTTTCCAGGTGGACGGGGATTCCCGTGGCAAAGCTGACGGAAAGCGAAAGAAATAAGACCTTGCATCTGGATCAGGAGCTTCACAGAAGAGTGATCGGTCAGGACGAGGGCGTTACCAAGGTAACGGAGGCAATTATCCGCTCCAAGGCCGGTATCAAGGATCCGAACAAACCCATTGGCTCCTTTCTGTTTTTGGGTCCCACGGGTGTGGGCAAGACGGAGCTTGCAAAGTCTCTTGCCGTTGCTCTGTTTGACGATGAGACCAATATGGTGCGGATTGACATGAGCGAGTATATGGAGAAATTCTCGGTGTCCAGGCTGATCGGAGCACCTCCCGGATATGTGGGCTATGAAGAAGGGGGGCAGTTGACCGAGGCAGTCAGAAGAAAGCCCTACAGCGTAGTGCTGTTTGACGAAATCGAGAAGGCCCATCCGGATGTGTTTAACGTGCTGCTGCAGGTGCTGGACGACGGCCGGGTTACGGATTCACAGGGCAGGACCGTAGATTTTAAGAATACGATCCTGATTATGACTTCTAATATCGGCGCTCATTACCTGCTGGATGGAATTGATGAGTCAGGCGGTATCAGCCGGGAAGCGGAAGAGGCGGTGATGGGTGAGTTGCGGGCACATTTCAGGCCGGAGTTTTTAAATCGTCTGGATGAAACCATTCTATTTAAGCCTTTAACGAAGGAGAACATCGGCGGTATTGTATCACTGATTGTCAAGGATTTAAACCGCCGTCTGGAAGAACGGGATTTGAAGCTGGAGCTGACGGAGGATGCGGTGAGGCTGATTGTGGATAATGCGTATGATCCGGTGTACGGAGCCCGTCCTTTAAAGCGCTATGTACAAAAGTATGTGGAGACCATGACGGCCAAGCTGATTCTGGAGGACAAGGTGCGCGGCGGGGACCGGGTGGTGATTGATGCGGAAAACGGAGAACTGACTGCAAGAGTTAAGTGTGAAGAGAAATTCTAAGCCTGCAAAGTATGCGTACTAAGAAAATCTAAATCATTCCTGTAAGAATGCCCAAGCGAACATGGTTCGCTTTGAGTGGGCATTCTTACGAGTTTGCACCAGTTCACGGATTGTTTGTGCCGGCGCCGCCGGCATGTCTGGATGCGTGAAAGGATTATATGAGATATGATGCCGAATGATCCGACAATGCTGTTAAGCTTTATAAATCTGAAGCTGCGTGATTTTTACGACAGCCTGGAGGCTCTCTGCGAGGATCTGGATGTTGACAGAGATGAACTTAAAAGTAAACTGGCAGCCATTGATTATCATTACGATAAGGAGAAAAACAGGTTTGTATAAAAAAGGACTGCGCTGCCGCATTTGCACGGGCTGCGGACTCTGCCCCGGCGTGACGCCGGGAATGTCCCAAACGGCCGGCGGGGAAAAGGAAGGCGGTGCCATGCGGGTGCTTTCGGACAGCGCTTTTACTGAAAATACGGCGTCAGCCGTTTGCGGGAATAAACGCCTTGTTACTGCAGATCTGGGAACCACCACCATCGCCATGCTGCTATACGGGCCGGATGGAGCCGTGGAGGACAGGTATCTGACGGTGAATCCGCAGGCTGTATACGGTGCCGATGTAATCTCCAGGATCCGGGCCGCAGAGGATCGAGAGCAGGCGGAAGATATGCGTGGGATGGTCCTGAGAGTTTTGGAGCAGGGGCTGGAGCGCTTTCGCAAAAGGCTGTCAGGCCGGGAGAGTATGAGGCTGGTGCTGGCTGCCAATACGACCATGACTTATCTGCTGATGGGATGGGACACGTCTGAACTGGGACGTGCCCCTTTTCGTGCTTCCCGCTTAAACGGGGGAGAATTTGAGATTGCAGGCGTTCCCTGTTTTGTGTTTCCGGGGGTGTCGGCCTTTATAGGAGGGGACATTACGGCGGGAATGTATGCCTGCAGCATGAGCGAGGGAGAAGAGATCATGCTGTTGATCGACCTGGGGACCAACGGAGAGATCGTTCTCGGAAACAGGAAACGGCGCATTGCTTGTGCCACGGCGGCAGGTCCGGCTTTTGAGGGCGGTGCAAACAAGGGAATTTGGGGAGCGGATATGATCAGCCGTATTGCCGCGCTGCGCAGGGAAGGACTTTTGGACGAGACGGGGCTGTTGTCGGAAAGCTGCTTTGAAAGCGGAGTAAAGGTGGGAAATATCCATGTGACACAGGAGTCTGTGAGGGCAGTCCAGCTGGCAAAGGGAGCCATTGCGGCGGGGATTGAGATACTGCTGGGAAAGTACGGGATCAGAGAGGAACAGGTGGAACGGGTGGTGCTGGCCGGAGGATTCGGTTACTATCTGAATCCTGGAGACGCAGCTTTGATCGGACTGCTTGGAACGGAGCTGGCAAAGAAGGCCATAGCCGGCGGAAATACGGTGCTTTCCGGGGCTTTGAAGGCAGGGGGCAAACTGACAGCCGCAGCTATGCAAAAGAGAAAGGAAGAAATAACGGAAGCCAAAGACGAGAGGACGCCGCCTGGAGAGCCTGTTTCGGGAACGGAGCTGCCGGCCGTGGAACGTCAGAAGCCGCTTTCGGGAACGGAGCCGCTGGCTGTGGAGCTTCAGAAGCTGATTTCCGGCACGGAGGTGCTGAATTTGGCAGAGGAAGCGGATTTCAACCGCCGCTACATACAGGCCATGAAGCTGGCACCGAGTAACAGTATAGACCTCCTGCAAGCGAGTAACAGGTGACAGACGGCCGTCAAGCTGTTGGAGGCTGAACTGTAACGGTGCCGGTTGAAAATTTGCAAAGTCAGATTGACAACTCACCGGGGCAATAGTATAATGGAAGCGGTTTAGCAAGCAATAAATTACCCGATTTCGAATCGGGAGAGAGGGAAAACAGTCTACGTATTTTTGTGAATGCGGATGGATTATGTAAAAGACCATGGATAAACAGCAAATATTGATCGTGGATGATGAAGAGGTCAACAGAGAGCTGCTTCGCATGATGTTTGACACAGACTATGATATTCTGGAAGCGGCAGACGGAGGGCAGGCGGTAGAGCAGATAGAGAAGCATGGAGATCTGGCGCTGATCCTGTTGGATGTGGTGATGCCGGTTTTAGACGGATTCAAGGTACTGGATTATATGAAGGAAAAGAACCTTCTGGACGCCATACCGGTTATTTTGATTACCAGTATGACACCCAAGGAGAGCGAGGGAAGGGCATATCGCTATGGCATTGCCGACGTGATGCACAAGCCCTTTGAACCTGCTATTATCAGAAGGCGTGCCCGCAACATTATCGAGCTTTATCAAAATAAGCGCAATATGGAACTGCGGCTTAAGGAGCAGGAGCAGGCAATCAGAGAGCAGGAGCAGAGAATCCGCCAGAACAACGATTTTATGATCGAGGCGTTAAGTGCCGTGGTGGAATTCAGAAATGTGGAAACAGGCGACCATGTGAGGCGGATTAAATATTTTACCAGAATACTTTTAAAGTATGTGGCGAAATATTGTCCGCAGTATGATCTTACACCGGAGAAGATTGATCAGATCGCCAGGGCATCGGCGCTGCATGACATAGGAAAGATCGGAATCCCCGATGCGATCCTGTTAAAGCCCGCCCGGCTGACTCCCGAAGAATTTGAGGTTATGAAGAGTCACACCACTATCGGAGCCGAAATTCTGGAGTCTTGCAAGAAAGCTTATGCAGACGATTTCTATCAGTACTGCTATGACATATGCCGGTATCATCATGAAAGATGGGACGGTAAGGGCTATCCGGATCATCTGGTAGGTGAAGAAATTCCTATCAGCGCTCAGATCGTAGCCGTGGCCGATGTATATGATGCCCTGGTAAGCGACAGAGTTTATAAAACTGCATACAGTAACGCAATAGCATACGATATGATCCTGAATGGAGAATGCGGGCAATTCTCACCCGATGTACTCAAATGCTTTGAGCTCGCTAAGGAGGATTTTTTCAATATTGTTGAAGTGATCAAGATGTTCAATTTTACTTGAGTCTGATTTGTAACGCGGGGAAAGGCTGAAAAGAGGGTTTACATATTTTCAGCCTTTTTATATTGAAACGGCTGCAATTATTGGAATGCAGAGAAAGAAGGAAAAGAATATGGACGAGAGCTTTAAGCAGCGCCTGGTGGAAAATGGAGCGGATGTTGAAAATACTGTCAGACGCTTTATGGGAAATGAGGCAATGTACGAGAAGTTTTTGAAAAAGTTCAAGGATAATTCTAATTATTCCGGATTAGAGGAAGGCGTCAGTACATGTAATTATGAAGAGGTATTTACCTGCGCTCACACACTTAAGGGTGTTTCCGCCAATCTGGGGCTTGACCCTATTTGCAAGGCGGCATCGGATCTTACGGAAGAAGTCCGGGGGAAGGCAGCGGAAGAGGTAAACGAAGCGCGGGTACAGGAAATATGGCAGGAGCTTCAAAGAGTATACAAGGTCTTCGACGAGCTGCTAAGCGAATTGTAATATAGGCTGCTGGAGGACATATATCATCTAAAAGAACGCATAGGGGGTAGATATGGCTGTGGATAAGGAATGGTTGAGCTCCCGGATCGCGGATGAGACGATAGAGCTGGTGCTGGTCTTTCGTGATGAGGGCAGGATCATCTGGAGCAATGAGGCGGCATGCCGGAAGCTGGAGTATGAGAGCCAGGATTTGACCGAATGCAGCATGAATCAGATATTCAGACAGGACTTTCGGGAGCAGGAGCCTTTTGACAGACGGAAGCTTACGGAAAAGAAGGAGACGGCTGCCTATCGGAAGAACGGTTCCTGCTTTCCGGTCAATGTCAGGATTTTTCCGGGAAAGGAAGAGGGGACTTACATACTGTTTGCGGAGGATATTACGGACCGCAAGAGCATGGATATGCGCAGCAGGCGGATGAGGCAGGACGAAGAAGAAAATCTCAGGGCAAGGAATGATTTTGTATCCAATGTTACCCATGAGCTTCGGACCCCGGTAAACGGCATCAGAGGGCATGCTACCACGCTTCTTGACGAGGTGGGGGAAGAACAGAGGAAAACCCTGGAGCTGATTCTTTACTGCTGCAATAATATATCCGCCATTATTGATAATATTCTGGATTACGGCAAGCTGGGATCAGGCAAGTTTACCATCGAGGAAAAGGAATTTGATTTCTATAAGATGATGGATCGGGTGATTGCCACTCATATGGCAGAAATCAACAAAAAGGAGCTGCGTCTGAATCTGGATGTGGATCAGACGATTCCGCAGTTTCTGGTAGGAGATGAGCTGCGGCTGGTTCAGATTATCAATAACCTGTTGTCCAATGCCATTAAGTTTACCATGATCGGCTCGGTAGGTGTTGTTGTCAGCAGGACGGAGCAAACTTCGGATGAGGTGGAGTTGTTTTTTCTGGTAAAGGACAGCGGCATCGGAATGACCCAGAAGGAGCAGGATAAGCTGTTTCAGAGTTTCACCCAGGCTGATGCCTCTATCACAAGGCGTTTCGGCGGCACGGGGCTGGGACTGGCTATCACAAAGCAGCTGGTGGAGCTGATGCGGGGGAGCATTCAGGTGGAGAGCGAAAAGGGAAAGGGAAGTACTTTCTCATTTTCTGTAAGGCTCAAGACCGGCAGTATGGAAGGCGGCGGCACGGCATCATACAAGGGTTACGAAGGTCTGATCAGCTTTGCCAAAGACAGCGGCAGGACAGATGAGGATGATTTTTCGCGTTTTGGGGAGCCTGCAAATAAGGAAGAACTGAAAAAGCGTATGGAGAAGCTGGTTCTGTCTATCGAGCTGGGTACATGGGATAAGGCGGAAGTGCTGGCTTCCACGGTAAAGGAGCTTGTGAAGAGCAGCGATGATGAGATGAGACGCCTGGTGCTGCGTATGGAGATGGCCATCAGAAAAAGCAATTACGAAAAGAGTATTGCTGCCTGCGGGGTGGTGAAGGAAGCAATCATACAAAGAATCGGAGAACTGTAGAAGGAAGGATACGGCATGGAAGAAATGGAATCGGCAAAAAAGGAAGCACTTCGGATCCTGATCGTGGATGATATTGACATGAATGTGGAAATTCTGAATAATATTATTTCGCAGGAAGGTTACGGAACAATGTGTGCAACCGGCGTGCGCCAGGCAATGGAGCTGATGAAGGAAGTGACACCGGCACTGATTCTGTCGGATCTGTCCATGCCCGAAATCGACGGGCTGGAATTCTGCAGGATGTTAAAGGATGATCCTGAAACCAGGGATATTCCGTTTGTATTTATCTCCGTATTAAATACCAGTGAAGAGAAGAAACAGGCGTTCCAGGCCGGGGCGGTGGACTTTATTCCCAAGCCCTTTGATCCGGTGGAGGTCATCATGCGGGTGAGCAATCACTTAAGCAGCTATCGTTTAAGGCAGCAGATGGCGGAGCATAACAGGATGATGCACCGGCTGATTGAGACCAAGCAGGAGCAGGTGGAGCTGGAGCAGAGAAACGTCCTGTATGCGATTTCCAAGATCATACAAAGGTGTAATCCTGCCGAGGGAAACCATCTGGGGAATGTAGGGCATAACTGCGGACTGCTGGCTCAGGGGCTTCAGTTGCTTTCCGCATATGAAGATGAGATCAACGACGAATTTGTGGAAACGATAGCGGCGGCGGCCAGAATACATGACATCGGCAGTTTTGTCCTTTCGGGGAATCATGCTTCGGAAAGCGTCTGGTCCAGAGAACAGGGTAGCGAGTACATTGCCAAATGCGCAGACACGGCCGGGGAGGTGCTGGAGGATATATGTGTGGGCCAGAAGCCCGGACGCTTCCTGTCCATGGCAATTACCATTGCTACCGGACACCATGCCCGCTTTGACGGAACCGGGTATCCTGATCTGAAGGGAAAGGAGATTCCGCTGGAAAACAGGATTGCTGCTCTGGCAAATGATTTTGATCATCTGACGGCGGGAAAGACCAAGATGGGAAAACGTTCTGTGGAAGAGTGCATCGAGATGATCAATGAGGGTGCTGGTACCTGGTATGATCCCGATCTTGTAAAGGTTTTTAACAAAATCTGGCGACAGTTGAGAAGGGATTGACAATAAAATACAAAAATTGTATCATTAACATAAGATTTTGTTGTCTGAGGAGGCGGTTTTTTTGATTACGGACAGTGAATTTCAGCGAATCGTGTCATATATGCAGAAGAATTATGGCATTGATTTAAGTCAGAAGCGGGTGCTGGTAGGAGGGAGGCTTGAAAATTATCTGGCCCGGAACGGCTATAGCAGCTGTGCCGAATACATGGCGAAGGTAGAACACAATCCGGGCGGCGCGGAGGCTACGGATATTGTCAACGCATTGACTACCAATCATACATATTTTATGCGGGAAAGCGATCATTTTGATTATATGCAGAAGGTGGTTCTGCCTTGGGCCAGAGAGCAGGCAGCAGCCACAAGGGATTTGCGCATATGGTGTGGTGCATCCTCCACGGGGGAAGAGCCTTATACTTTGGCCATGGTGCTGCTGGATTTTTTCGGACTGGAACATTCATCCTGGGATACAAAAGTCCTTGCTACAGATATATCTACCAGAGTTCTGGAGCATGCATCACGGGGCATTTACTTAAAGGAGGACGTGGATCCGTTGCCGTCAAAGTGGAAGCAGCGGTACTTTAAGCAGATCAGCGACGAAGAGTATCAGGTGAAGGATGTATTGAAGCAGGAGCTGATCTTCAGGCAGTTTAACCTGATGAATCCTCTGCCCTTCCGGAAAAAGTTCCATATTGTCTTTTTGCGGAATGTAATGATTTATTTCCCAAATGACACCAAGCATCAGCTCGTACAGAGGATCTATGACTGTATGGAGCCGGGAGGCTATTTGTTTATCGGTACTACGGAGAGCCTTGACCGTCATAAGATAAAGTTCCAATATGTGCAACCGTCGATTTACAGAAAATAGGAGGGCTGACATTATGAGACCGATCAGGGTTTTGGTTGTAGATGATTCCATGATGATGCGTAATATGATCGTGCAGGGGCTGAATTCCGATCCCAACATTGAGGTGGTGGCACAGGCTCAGGACGCGTATGAAGCTAGGGATGCAATCATCAAATATAAACCGGATGTGATGACGCTGGACGTGGAGATGCCAAGGATGAGCGGCATCGAATTTTTGCGTAAACTTATGCCACAGTATCCGCTTCCCGTTGTTATGCTTAGCGCCTTGAATGATAAGGTGTTTGATGCTCTTGACGCGGGTGCGGTGGATTTTGTGAAAAAGCCGGACAGCATGAATAAGGCGCAGCTCAATGATTTCCTGACGCAGGAGCTGGCTGCAAAGGTCAAAATTGCTTCCACTGCAAAGGTCGGGAGACTGAAACGTGTGGAAAACGTAGCGGTGACAGGCAGCATTGTAGGCGGCAAGGACCGGGTAGTTGCCATTGGTGCTTCCACCGGAGGAACAGAAGCCATTTTCGAGGTGGTAAAGCGATTTAAAAGGGATATTCCCGGAGTGGTGATTGTGCAGCATATGCCTCCCGGATTTACCAAGATGTATGCGGACCGTCTCAACAATCAATGTGAGGTGGCAGTGAAAGAAGCTGCCACGGGAGACAGAGTTCTGCCTGGGCAGGTGCTGATTGCACCCGGTGACAGGCATATGCGTCTTGTGAGGGTGAATGGAGAATATCAGGTAGAGTGTAAGGGCACGGACAGGGTAAACGGTCATTGCCCTTCTGTGGAGGTATTGTTTGAATCCGTGGCCAAGGTGGCCGGAAAAAATGCGGTGGGCGTGATTTTAACGGGCATGGGTGGAGACGGCGGTAAGGGCCTGCTTTCCATGCGGAACGCGGGAGCACGTACCGTCGGTCAGGATGAGGCCAGCTGTGTTGTGTATGGAATGCCCAAGGTTGCATTTGATCTGGGCGCGGTACAGATTCAGAAGCCAGTCACGGAGATTGCAGGTGAGGTCTACCGCCTGTTGAGCAAATAGATATAATAGGAAGAAAGGAGAGAATTGAGATGAAGATTTTATTGGCAGAAGATGATTTCGCCAGCCGTAAGTTTATGGATAAGCAGCTGTCACAGTATGGGGAGTGTGATGTGATGGTGGATGGGGAAGAGGCAGTGGACGCTTTTATGATGGCACTGGACGATGGTGAGCCCTATGACTTGGCCTGTCTGGACGTTATGATGCCGGTTATGGACGGATATCAGGTTTTAAAAGCAATCCGTGATATTGAGACCCAAAAGGGCATACCAAAGAGCGAGCGGGTCAAGGTGATCATGACTACGGCGCTGAATGACGAGCGCAATGTAAAGATGGCGTTTGAACTCGGCTGTGAGGCTTATGCGGGGAAACCGATTGATATGGAAAAATTTGAAAAGGTATTAAAAAAGCTGGAGCTGATTTAAACGTCAGAGAAATCCTTTAGAATGGAGGAAGTATGGCAGAAGAATTTAACACAGACAGCATGCTTTCCATGTTTTTGTATGAGAGTTATCAAGGGCTGGAAAAGCTGGAAGGCATTGTTTTGGAAAAACAAGATGCAGATTGCTTTGACGATTCCGACATTAATGAAATTTTCCGTATTATGCACACCATCAAGGGTTCATCCGCTGTTTTAATGTATGAAAACATTAAGACGGCATCCCATAAGCTGGAAGATGTATTCTATTATCTGCGGGAATCTCATCCGGAAGATGTGCCTCACATGGAGCTGGTGGAAAAGGTTTTGGCCGTATCGGATTTTATCACGGGTGAGCTTGATAAGATCAAGGCCGGAAGCGAACCGGACGGCGACGAAAAGAAATTGGTGGAGGATCTGGACCAGTTTTTAGGTGAATTGAAGGGCGAGATTAAGAAGCAGGGAATCAGACTGCCCAAAGCCAACAAGCAGGAAGAACCTACCCAGTTCTATATCACGCCGGTAGCGGAAGATGACAGCCATTTTTATCGGATCGTCATTCATTACAGGAGCGATACTCAGATGAGCAATATCCGCGCTTACAGTGCAACTTATGCGCTGAAAGAGGTAGCGGAGGATCTGCTTTATACGCCGGAGGACATTCTTTCCAATGAGTCCAGCGGCGACAGCATTCTGGCGGAGGGCTTTCACATGCTGCTGCAGACGAAAGCATCCAAGGATGAGGTTATGGAGCTGATCGACAGCTCCGAAGCGGAAACCATTGATTTTGATGAAATCAATAAGACAGAGTACGGCAAGGCACTGACAGAGTTTGGCCGGGAAGCACCGCCTATCGTGATCAATTTGGATGATGATAAGGGTGCGGCAAAGGATGATAAGCAGCAGGCGCCGATTGCCCCCGGTGACTATGTCGTCAAATCCAAGGAAACCGGAAAGGGTAAAACCCTGGCGAAGAATCAGCCCAAGCAGCAAGCCGTAATCAGCGTAAATGTGGAGAAGATGGATGCCCTCATGGATATGATCGGCGAGCTGGTGATTGCGGAAGCCACGGTGCTGCAGAATCCTGATCTGAAGGTGCCGGGGCTGGATCTTACCAATTTCCAGAAGGCAGCGGCGCAGCTGGCCAAGAATACTACGGAGCTGCAGGACGTTATCATGTCCATGCGTATGATGCCTTTGACCAACGTATTTCAGAAGATGCGGCGTATTGTCTTTGACACTTCCAGAAAGCTGGGCAAGGACATTGATTTTGAAGTCATCGGTGAAAATACGGAAGTGGATAAAAACATCATTGAACATATTTCCGATCCGCTGATGCACTTGGTCAGAAACTCCGTGGATCATGGTATTGAGGAAAATTCGGACATCCGTCAGGCTAACGGGAAAAAGGCAAAGGGCAAAATTACGCTGGAAGCCAAGAACGAAGGCGGAAAGGTTTATATCAGCGTTAAGGACGACGGCAAGGGCCTGAATAAAGAAAAACTTTACAATAAGGCGCTGGAGAACGGACTGATCGGCGATAAGCTTATGAGCGATTTCACTGAGAAGGAGATATTTAAGTTTATCACACTGCCAGGTTTTTCCACTAAGGAAGTGGTCACGGAGTATTCCGGGCGTGGCGTGGGGATGGATGTGGTGGTAAAAAATATCCAGTCCATTGGCGGTCGCCTTGAGATTGACAGTGTGGAAGGTCAGGGATCGGAAATGACGCTGGTCATTCCCTTGACACTGGCGATTATCAGCGGTATTGTAATACAGGTAGGCGAAGCGCCCTTTGTGATCGAGATGGCTTCCATCAAGGAATTTATCAGTGTGAGCGAGGACGCGCTTATACAAGAACCCAGTGGAGAAGAGTATCTTGTTCTGCGGGGCGATTGTTTCCCCTTCATCCGTTTGTGTGAAAAATACGACCTGCCGGGGGCAAAGACAAAGCTGGAAGACGGCATTGTAGTTGTTGTGGAGCATGAAGGCAAGCAGATCTGTGTCCTGATCGACAAGATCCTTCAGGAACAGGAGATCGTAGTAAAACCGATTCCTTCTTATGTTAAGAAAGTGAAGGGACTTTCAGGCTGTACACAGCTGGGAGACGGAAGCATAGCTTTGATCCTGGACGTTGGAGGGTTGATGATAGAGGAGGAAAGGAGATAGCACATGGCGGATGAATTAAAAGAAGAACTGCTGGAAGAAGATGCCTCAAAGGGAAAGTTCATGACCTTCCAGACAGGGAGGGAGTATTTCGGTATAAGCATCAGTTATGTAAGTGAAATCATCCAGATGCAGCCGATCACAGCAATACCCGAAGCTGAAGATTACATTAAGGGCTTAATAAATCTTCGTGGTAAGATTATTCCTGTGATTGACGTTCGTGTGAGGTTTAAGATGGAACCTGCGGAATACACGGACAGGACATGTATTATCGTGATTGATGTGAAATCCACGGTGATAGGATTGATCGTGGAAAAGATAGCGGAGGTGGATGACATCATGGATGAGGATGTAGTGCCGCCGCCGACTTTGGGAGGGCACAGAGATAACGAGAAAAACAAATATGTCTATGGTCTGGCGAGAACAGGCGATACCATGAAACTGCTCTTGGATCCGGAAAAGCTGATCAAGCAGGAAGATTTAAATATTCTTGAAGAAGTTCAGGAAGAAGAACAACAAGCATAAAGGAATAATCAGAAAGAAGGAGAGTTTACCATGAAGAAGAAATTTTCAATTAATGACATGCCTGTAAAATTAAAGATCAGAATGTTTACGGGAGTGATGTTGGCATTTATGGTCATCATCGCAGGGGTAGGCCTGTTCACTGCCACCAACATCAGCAAAGTGCGCGCTAACCGTTATCAGAATTATGCCATGAGTCAGTACTATATGGCAAATGCCTTCACTAACTTTGCAAACATTAAGGTATGTACCAGAAATATTCTGTTTTATTACTATGATGATGCAACCGGCAGAAAGACGCAGACAGACAAGATTCAGGAATACCATGATGCAATGTTCGAAAACATGGATTTGTTCAAAAATAATCTGAGTAAGCTGAATCCTGACATCAAGACACAGTATCAGAAGGTGGAGGACGCTGCAAATCAGTGGCTTGTATCTATGGAAAGCGAGATTACCAGGGCTGTGAGCGGAGATCCTGATGGTGCGGTGGATGAGCTGTTGACAAAAGGTGTGCCTTTGGCAAATACTGCGGAGGCAGAGACCATAACGTTGATCAATATGCTCACCGAGGACTCCGACGAGAACGATAAAGCGGTAAATGCCCAGATGTATGCGTTGATCGGAGCCATGATTGCAGTGGCTGTTATTGCCGTTATCATCAGCTTTGGATATGCGGCTGTAGTGACCCGTGCGATCACCCTTCCTATTGAAAGATTGACTGTTGCAGCAAAGAAGCTGGAAGACGGAGATGTAGAGGTTGACTGTAAGAAGATTCATGACGACGACTTGGGCGATTTGATGGATGCCTTTGCCAAAATGGCGGATGGTATCAAGGATCAGGTTAGAGTTGCAGATGTGATTGCAAAGGGTGATTATACCATCGACGTGAAGCTTCGCAGCGACAGGGACGTTCTTGGAAAGGCTTTGCAGAAGCTGGTACGTGACGAGAACAGAACCCTGAACAATATCAGGGAGGCAGGCAGCCAGATCACCGTTGGTTCCGAGCAGGTAGCAAATGCCAGCCAGGCTCTGGCACAGGGTTCCACGGAGCAGGCCAGCGCATTGCAGCAGGTAACCGCTTCTATGGATGAAGTGACACAGAGGACGAAAGACAATGCTACAGAGGCAAGCCAGGCAAGCAATCTGGTACACAATATCAAGGATATGGCTGCGGAAGGCAATGAGCAGATGAAGTCCATGATCCAGGCTATGGACAGCATCAATGAGTCTTCGGAGACCATTTCCAAGATCATCAAGACCATTGACGATATTGCTTTCCAGACCAATATTCTGGCACTGAACGCTGCCGTGGAGGCTGCAAGGGCAGGCGTACATGGCAAGGGCTTTGCAGTGGTGGCAGAGGAAGTCAGAAATCTGGCAGCAAAGAGTACTTCCGCAGCAGGCGAGACCGCAGAGATGATCGAGGACTCTATCCGCAAGGTGGCTACAGGTACAAAGATTGCAGAAGAGACTGCAAAGTCTCTGGATGCCATTGTAAAGTCTATTGATGAGATCGTAGTACTGACCAGCAATATTACGGCATCCTCCAATGACCAGGCAACGGCTATTTCCCAGATCGACCAGGCTATCTCCCAGGTTTCCACGGTGGTGCAGACCAACGCGGCTACCAGCGAGCAGTGTGCGGCAGCCAGCGAGGAGCTTTCCAACCAGGCTGTTACCTTGAGAGAGCTGATCAGCCAGTACAAGCTGCTGACAGGCGGCCAGGGCGGATCCTTCGGCGGCAGCTCATCAAGCTCCTACAGCGACAATGAGCAGATCATTTCCTTAGACGGAGATTTCGGCAAGTATTGATATGATGTTATTAGAAAGGAAGCCTGGTGACAGGCTTCCTTTTGTGAAAGACGGGAAACGGAAAGATGGAAAAAGCATTGCAGGATGAATTCATAAGCATTATCAGGGAAGAGCTGGTTCCGGCCATGGGATGCACGGAGCCTATTGCCTTGGCCTATGCTTCCGCCAGGGGAAGAGAAGTGCTTGGCTGTGAGCCGGAGCAGATCATTGCGAGGTGTTCCGGAAATATGATAAAGAATGTGCGCTGCGTCACCATTCCCAATTCCGGCGGGCTGACAGGCATCGAAGCGGCGTGTATTCTGGGGGCGCTGGCGGGTAATGCCGCTGCCGGCATGGAGGTGCTGGAGAAGGCGGGGGAAGAGGATAGAGCCAAAGCAGGGGTGCTTTTGCAAAAGGGGTGCTGCAGGGTGGAGTTTCTGGATTCCGAGATTCCTCTTCACTTTATTATTGAGCTGTATGCTTCCGGGCATTCGGCAAAGGTGGAGGTCAGGCACACGCATACCAATATTGTGTCCATTATCCGGGACGGTCAGGCAGTCTTTGAGAAAACGGGAGAAGCGGCAGGCAGAGGGTATTCCACTGACCGCTCCGGGCTCACTCTGGAAGCAATCAAAGCCTTTGCGGATGAGGTGGAGCTTACGCTGATTCGGGATATTTTCGAGCGTCAGATACGTTATAATATGGATATTGCGTATGAGGGCATTTCCGGAGATTACGGGATCGGCATTGGCCGTGTGATTCGGGAATCCTATGCGGACGGGGTAGTTACCCGCATGAAAGCCTTTGCGGCGGCTGCGTCTGAGGCCCGCATGGGGGGCTGTGATATGCCGGTAATCATTAATTCCGGCAGCGGCAATCAGGGCATTGCATCCTCGGTTCCGGTGATTGTGTATGCCAGGGAAAGGAATATTCCTACAGAGAAGCTTTACCGCGCGCTGGCTTTTTCCGGTTTGCTGACAATCTATCAAAAGGAATTTATCGGGAAGCTGTCTGCATTTTGCGGGGCCGTTTCCGCGTCCTGTGCATCGGCAGCAGCCATCACCTATATGGCAGGAGGAACGATTGCACAGATCAAGGCCACCATTGACAATACGTTGGCCAATATTCCGGGAATTATCTGCGACGGCGCCAAGATTTCCTGTGCAGCCAAGATTGCTTCCAGCCTGGACGCTTCCATGATGGCCCATTATATGGCCATGCAGAATAAGGAATACGAGGCCTATACCGGAATCCTGAAGGAAGACGCGGGAGAGACCATCAGCTGCGTAGGATACATCGGCAAAGTCGGCATGCACCAGACTGACAGGGAAATTATTAAAATGATGCTGGAGTAGTGTGAAGGGAATGAAGATTTTCTAAGTCTGCTATGCAGACTTTTCACACCCCAGAATATGTCTTCCGGCTGTCTCATATATTTTTATGAGGAAAAGGGAAACCGGGAGTCGGATGTGATGATGAAAAAAATCGGTACAGCAATCTTGCTTTTTGATTTGATAGCGGGATTGCTGTTTTTAGGCTTGCGGGAAAGGCGGGAAAATTCCGCAGCGGAGGCGGCGGGGAAGAGGATAGTGGGCGTTTCCGATGAGAGCAGTGATGCCGCACAGGCGGAGGTACGTAAAATAGCAATTACTTTTGATGATGGTCCCCACCCCTCCTACACGGAGCAGCTTCTGGACGGGCTGAAGGAGAGAGGGATACACGCCACCTTTTTTGTTACCGGGGAGCATGCGGCACTGCATCCGGATATTATAAAGCGGATGCAGGAAGAGGGGCATTTAATCGGCAACCACACCTACAGCCATATCCAGCTGACCAAGGGCAACCGGGAGAAATTTAAGGAAGAGCTGATTGCCACCAACGAAGTGTTAAAGGAGATTACGGGGGAAGAGACGGAATTTGTACGTCCGCCTTACGGAAGCTGGGACAAGAGCTTTGAAAAGGAGCTGAATATGTTTCCGGTGCTTTGGAATGTGGATCCGTTGGACTGGTGTTCTGGCAATGTGTCCTGCATTGTGGATAGGATTGTCAGCAAGGCGGGGGAGAACGATATTATTTTGATGCACGACTATTATGACACCTCGGTGACGGCGGCGCTAAAAGCCATTGATAAGCTGGTGGAGCAAGGGTATACCTTTGTGACGGTGGAAGAGATATTGTTTGACTAGGAAATGAAATTATATTTTAAGAAGTGAGTTCCTCAAAATCGTCGCGCGGTAATGAAAAGACTGTGATATACTGAATTTGCTTCGAAGCAATACTGACAGGAGGTGAACGGCAAGCCATATGAACTATATTTTGATCTGGTCTGTGTGTACCTTTGTGGAAAGCCATGTGCAGGAGGAAATCCCTATGGAAGAGCTTGTGCGTCAGACCGGGTTTTCTCTGGCGCATATCCGGGATGTGTTCCGAAGGTGTACCGGAAAGCCGTTGTCCCGGTATGTGCAGGAGCGAAAAATCGCCAATGCGGCCAGAGAGCTTCTGGACACGGACAGGACAATCCTTGACATTGCGGTACATTATGGATTTTCCGGCAGAACAGTATTTTCCAGGGTTTTCCGGCGGCATACCGGATATACGCCTTCCCGGTTTCGCGCGGAGGCCCCTGTGCTTGGGCGGGTACGGCTCTGTGCGGGAGTATACGGCGTATCGCTTCCGCAGAGGCGGGAGGATGGCGGCGACGGCTGTACTGCGAAGACTGGCGAATTGAGCAAAGATGATTGAGATTCAAAATACGAGAAATTAATTCCGAGGAAATAAAGGAGAAAATAAAATATGGAAAAACAAGACAATGCAATTTTATACGGTGTTCCCAAGGTTGCCTATGGACAGGACGGATGCACCCCTTTTCCCATGTGTATCCAATCCTGTGCAAAGTATCTGGGACTGCGCGTTGACTATACCAGGGCCATGGCCGAGAGTGGTGCTGCTTTTCGGCTTGCCTGGAATACCGATTGCTGGGACGGCGGCAATGTGGATGCCGTATTTACCTTTGACGATCCGGACAAGGTGTTCCGCTGCGGTATGCGGGCCATGGAGCGGGAATTAAAGTTCCTGAAACGCACGCCGGAGACGAAAAAACAGGATTTCACGGACTTCATCTGCAGGGAAATTGATACAGGAAACCCGGTCATTGCCTTAGGTATCATAGGCCCGCCGGAGGCCTGCGTGATAGCCGGTTATCGGGAAGGCGGCAAAGTATTGATGGGTTGGAATGTGTTTCAGGAATATCCGGAATATCAGGGAAGCGTCCGGTTTGAGGAAAACGGCTATTTTCTCACCGGGGACTGGTGGGAAAATCCTGAAACAATCGCCCTGATCGCTACCGGCACGGAAAGCCTGCCCCCGCTCACCCCAAGAGAAACGATCCGGAACGCAGCGGAGGCTCTGGCGGGGCGCATGTGCGAAAATTATGCCAAGGGTATCCTGGCTTATGATGCCTGGAAGAGCGCCCTGCTGTGTGATCGGGACTTTCCGGCCGATGCCGTCCTTCCCCTGCTGGTGGAACGCATGATGTGTCATGGGGATGCCATGGACTGCCTCTCCGACGGGCGAAGCCACGGGGCAAAGTACCTGCGCAGACTGGCGGAACAGCATCCTGAAATGGCCCCTGGGCTGAATGCCGCTGCCGGAGAGCTGGAGGGGATCGTGGAAATCATCTGGAAAGAAATGATTCCCGTCCTGGGCGGCTGGGAGCGGGGCGAGGCACAGATGCGCCAGCTGGCTAAGACAGAGAACCGCCGTCTGTTCGCCGGGCAGATTGAACGGATGAAGGCTCATGATGAGCGGGCGTATAACTATATCTGCAAATTTTTGGATGGTAATAGCTGAAGCAAAATACTTATGGAGGAATTCATATGGCAAAAAGTATTGAAAATATTGTTTCCTTCCCTGTAAACGCACAGAGGAACTCGTTTTTTGGCGCCCTTTCTTCTATTCTTTTATATCGGAATCGGTCTGGCCATAGAAACAAGGTGGCACGCGTCGGAATGTTACCGGAACACTTTAGCACCTATGTCTGACAGCGAGAGGTATAAAAAACTTCTTTTGCAGGCCGCCGATTTACATTTGCGTTTTCATGATCAGGCATGGCAGGTTTGGGCGCTTTTAGGCGTAACGCCGCAGACGCATTATTGTATCCCCGGCAATATTAATGAATTATTGGACAAATCATCTGCCAGAGCAGAGCTTAAAGCGCTGTTTCAGGAGTTATTTGCCATAGACCGTCAGGTGTCTGAGTTACTGCAGGAATGCTTCAACCTGGTCCGTGACGAAAGCAACCAGCTTTTTAAATAACATTTATCATACAATATCACGATAAATGCACGGTCAGAGCAATAGCGGCCAAGGCGGTCGTATTGCTGAAAATGTGGGAGACAGTGCTGACCAGACAGTTGCCGGATTTACGATAAACAATGGTATAGATTATGCTGTCGATGAAGATTGTGGCGACATCATAAAACACAAGACCGGCATTCCCGGCGGCAATGTGCCCGGCGGCAAAGGTCACGGACGAAACCACTGCACAGAGCCAGAAGGGAAATATTTTCATGGCTTTGCCGGCGAAGAAACCGCGAAAGGCGATTTCTTCGCCTAAGGCCGCAATGATGAGCTGACCGATCAGCAGCGGTATTTTGTCAAAGGACAGCATGGAGCTTGTCCGTCCCAGTATATGAGATGTAAATTCTTTACCAAAAATCAGGGTTCCCCCAGCATGAGTCGCGATGGCGCTTGCAATCGGCAGCAGCATCCAAAGAAGCACGCCCGGCCTTTTCATATCTTCAAAAACTGTTTTGAAGCGCAGTCCTGATTCGGTGCCTTTTGTTTTGGCCAAGGCTTCTACGAGAAAGAAGCAGGCGATACCGACAAACACAGCATATCCCGCGATCTGTGATGAAGGCACTGCCTTTGTTAGAGTCAATAAAATCATGGCAGTGATGCCGATGATTGTGAAAACAGTACCTTTGTCCGTTGTGATAGACGTTGATTTTCTCATGATTTTTCCTCCTGTATTGCCAATACCGCACCTGTGTATACTCGTTTTAAGTGCGCGGCTATCAGCTTTTCGTCATATTCTAAGGAATTGTATGCAAAAATGCTTGCATACCCATGCACGAACATGGCAAGGGTTATAAAAATTTCTTTTGTCTGTTCCATACTCATGTCCATTTCTTTCTGCATTGCGGAAAGAACGGGTATCAGCTCGGCGGAATTGATCATTTCGGGCAGACTGTTTTCGGCGATAAATCCTGATTGAAAAAGAAAGCGGAACAAATAAGGCTCTTCTCTGGCGAAGCGGATATAGTTCAGGCCAATTCCAAGCATAAAGTCTTGCTGTGTCTTCGGAATGCTCAGCAGATATTCCGTATGATATTCATCAGCTTTTTGATAAGCAGCTTTTTTGAGTGCCGCAATCGTTGCAAAATGGTACATCACGGGCTGGGTGGAACAATGTAACGTTTGGGACACGGTTCTGGCATTAATATTTTCAGCGCCTGTTTTACGGGCAACCTCAAAAGCGGCGGTAATCACCATATCTTTTGTAATCTTGGCTTTTGGCGGCATAGTGTATTCCTTTTGTTTAATAATTGAAGTTATATAACTATAATTATATTATAAGGTGCAAAGTTGGATTTTGTCAATCATTAAATATAGATGTTTTTACAGGCATTGCCAGGCTGTGGCAACTACTCAGACACTCCCGTAATCGAGTAACAGGCGACAGACGGCCGTCAGTCGGAGGGATGAACTGCCGCATCTATTGTATTGTAGAGAAGATTATTGTGTGTTATACTACTATAAGAAAATTATAAATTACATATGAACTGACTTTGCATGTTTATAGCATGCTGCCATGCAGTCGGGGCAGGAGGATGAAGATGGACTGGAAGAAATTGCTGTCGTCACAGACACAGGTGGAAAGAGAAAAGGAGCCGGACTACTTTAATAAATATCCGATCAGCGACCTGGAAAAGGATTATAAGGCAATTATTTCCAGCTCGGCTTTTCGCAGACTGCAGGATAAGACACAGGTATTTCCCCTGGATAAAAGCGACTTTGTCAGAACTCGTCTGACACATTCCGTGGAGGTGTCTACAATAGCCCGTCAGCTGGGAATCATGATTACCAGAACTACGGAGCACCTGAAACCGGAATTTGTAAAAAATGAAAACGATGAGAGAGAAAAGATTCCCTCCATTTTATCCTGCGCAGGATTACTGCATGACCTGGGAAATCCGCCCTTTGGACATTTTGGGGAAGTGGTTATCGGCGAATGGTTTCAGAAGGAACTGGAAAAGGAAGAATTTACCTATCAGGGTAATCCCGTTAAAAATATCATCAGTGAACAAATGTGTAATGATTTATGTCACTTTGAAGGAAATGCTCAGGCTTTGCGGATTTTGTCAAAAATATCCAATAAGGAGACCAGCCATGAGATTAATCTGACCAACGGGGTCATCAGTGCACTGATAAAATACCCGGTAGATTCCCTGCATTATACCGATAGCGATGACGAAGATATAAGAAAGCATAAGCTGGGCTATTTCCATGCGGAAGAAGAGAGCTTCTATAAGATTGCAAGGGAAACAGGAACTCTGCTGGAGCATGGTGAAGTGGCTCGTCATCCGCTGGCCTATTTGATGGAAGCAGCGGATGATATAGCATATTCCACGGCGGATCTGGAGGATGCTTATAAGAAGGAATTGTTTACACTGAATGAGTTCATTGATTTCTTTGAAGGGGAAATAAAAGGAACGCGCCATGAAGAGGATAAGGTCAGATTATTGATTGATGATTTGAAGGAAAGGAAGGAAAAGGCGGAGAGCATCAAAACAGAATGTGTGACAGAAGCGTATATGATTGCTTTCCAAAATTGGATGGATTTTGTCAGACAATGGTTTATGTATTGCGTTGCCTACAGCTTTTCAAAGAATTATCAGGAAATCATGAACGGGACATATAATAAAGAGCTGATAGCAGAAACCTTTCACGGTCCGTCGATGAAGATTTTGAAGAAGGTCATGAAAAAGTATGTTTACATTGACCCGGAGATTATGAAGCTGGAGCTGTCGGCGCAGAAAATTATCTCTGCCTTGCTGGATGATTTTATATATGCCGTGATTTACTTTGATGAAAAGACGGAAGGATATAAACAGACCCCAAAGGATAAAAAATTGTGCGGTTTGATCCCGGAAAATCTGCGTGAAGATTATTTTCATGCAAAAACGGATGACGAGGCCTGTAATTTGTATTTGAGATTTTTGATGGTAACGGATTTTATAAGCGGGATGACCGACTCTTATGCGAAGAATCTGTATCAGGAGCTGAATGGGATTAAGTGAAGATTTGTTATTGATGCAGGGGCGAGGCCAAAGGATCAGACTTTTGGCACAGGAGGAAGTATGGGAAACAGAAAAGCCGGGAAGCAGCGAATATATTTCGTGACACTGCTTCTCATTCTGTCTTTTACGGGAGCTGGCTGTGGAGACAGCAGGAAAGCACATGATCCGGCACAGGCATTTCAAGAGGAAAGAGCGGAGACGGTGGCGAAAGCGGGAGCGCTGAGCTACGGATATTTTTTTGAAAAAGACAGGGTCCTCTTAAGCGCCGGGGAACGTATCCTGTATTCCGATTGGGAACCGGTGGACTTTGATTATATCTGTATGGACCCTGCCTGCCGCCATTTAAGTGAAAGCTGCAGCGCGCGTACGCTTCAGGAGGATGCAGGCACAATAAAGGATTTCAGCCTGCTGTATCAGGATCGGCTGATTATTTTGCATGAGTATTCCCAAAGTGTACTTTATGAAGATTCGGAAGAGGTATGGGACATTAGTAGTGTGTATCAAACGGATGTTTATGAAGCAGATCCGGATGGAAGCAATCGAAGGAAGGTAGCGGCCTTTTCAGGCTCGATTGAGTTTCCGGCGCTCCCGCGCGCGGCAGTTTTAGCGGATGGAAAGCTTTATTTTGGCGGCCCGACAGAAGTGCGGGAAAGAGTCGAACTGGATCTTCAGAGCGGAGGGCAGAAAATCACGACATGGGTCAGCGCCGCCGTCTATTGTCTTGATCTCAACGATTACACGATTGAAACCTTCATGCTCATGGAGGACAAGGAAGGACCGTCAGTATATCTATATCAGATTTATGAGTATGACGGTATGATCTACTGGATGATACGTTTTTCTCAGGATGATAGTTCCGTATTGTATCGAAGCGATCCTGTGGAAGGCACATGTGAGGAAATTCTGCGTTTTGACTCCGGTGCCGTGATGTTCGAGGGAGTAATCGGGAATACGGTGTATTACTGGTATGAGAATAGCGGAAAAACGCTCTATGCCAGAGATATTGCGGCAGGAGCAGAGGAACGGGAGATCATGACGGTAACTGGGGAAAGCAAGGTTATGATTTCTTTTGTTCTGGAGGAGCAGCTCCTGATTATGACGGACTTTTTGCTGAAGGGCGAGGACCGGATGGCGGAGTATACGGTGTTTGATTCGGAGGGAAAGGCACTGGATACCATCCGTTATGACGATTACATTACCTTTTTGGATGTGGTGGGAGATAGGATCCTTTATTTTAAATTGAACGCTGATTCTGAATGGGAAGTATGGTGGGCGGATAAAGAAGACTTGCGAGACCTGTCACAAAAGGGTGTACAGATTGGTCCTCTTAACGGAGCCAAACTGGACACGCTGAAGGAATGACGGCACAAGGGAATGAATTCAGGCTTTTTGGGACAGGAGTAAGTATGAGAAACAGAAAAATCAGGAAGCAACAAATATATTTCGTGACGTTGATTCTCATTCTGTCTTTTTGGGGAACCGGCTGCGGAAATGGGTAGCAGTCGAATGATTCGACAAAGACATCTCAAGAGGAAAGATCGGATACGGCATCGAAAGCAGGATTGATGAGCAACGGTTGCTTTTTTGCTAAATAAAGGTAATAACAAAGCAAAATATATATTGACACCAATAAAGAATTAGTATAAAGTTAAATTGTTGAAATAATATTTTGCATGCAGAAAGCAGGAACAGAGCGGATTGAAGGGCTGCTGTCTGCTGATCTGCAAACAACCGGCAAAGAAAGCGAGGGACAAATATGAACATGAAAAGATTCAAAAAAAGAATTGCTGCGATGATGACGGTTTCAACACTGGCGATCTGGTTTGCATTGCCCAGTGTGGCGCATGCAGAAACACTTATAATAGAAGGAAGACATGTATATACGAATATAACCGTCAGCGCAAGCAGCGCTACAGCTACGATTTCTTATACGGAGGGATCAGGACAAATATATGCTACTGTAAATGGAGAAAAAAGAAATAACCTCTTTGATACTATGGTAGGTACAGTACCCGGTCCGAGGAATACTAATCCAACACCCGGCGGAGTATCATCCAGCGTAGAAGCACCGAGTGGGTGGCATTTTTACGCAGCAAATGCAGTGTTTGAGTATGAATTGTCCATTAATGGTACTACATATAGAGGTACAATCCCTGAGCGTAAGGGTGTATAAAAGAAAGGATTGCTTATGAAGGGGCATTTTAATACTGGGAGAATGCCCCTTGGGCAATTCTTAAGCCTGAGAAGCAGTATATTGCCATAGGAGGATACATGAAAATAAGAAAAACAGGGAAGCAAAGAATATCTTTTGTAATAGTGCTTCTGTTCTTAACTCTTATCGGAACCGGCTGCGGAGAGGCTGGGCAGTCCAAAGACCCGGCGCAGACATCCAGGACGGATACGGCATCGAAAGCAGGACTGATGAGCCACGGTTACTTTTTTGAAGAAGAGGGGATTGTTGCAAGCTCGAAGGAGCATTTCATGTATTCCGACTGGGAGCCGGTGGGATTTGATTATATCTGCATGGATCCTACCTGCAGTCATTTGCATGAAAAGTGCAGCGCACGCACGGTTCAGGGTGAACAGAGTATGCTGAAGGATTTTAGCCTGATATATCAGGATCGGCTGATCATTCTGCATACCTATTTTATATTGGAGATCAATCAGGTCTCGGAAACGGTTCAGGAATGGAATCATGTATATCAGACGGATGTTTATGAGGCGGATCTGGACGGGAGTAACAGACGAAAGGTGGCTTCCTTTTTGGGTGCGATCGGATCACCTACCATGTCCCATGACGCAGTGCTGATGGAGGGGAAGCTTTACTTTGGCGGACCGTCAAAGGAACTGGAGAGAATTGAAAGTGATGCCCAGGGCCAATGGCTGAAGTTCGAGGTGTGGATTGACGATGGGATTTATTGCCTTGACCTTAACGATTATACGGTGAAAACCTTTGCGGTCACGAAGAATAAGGAGGTTAAGGAAGAAGAAGGATACCAGTATGATTTTTATGAGTATGACGGCATGATCTATGGGATGATAAGCAATTTTCAGGGAGGAGACGCGATATGGTATCGGATTGATCCTGGGTCAGGCGTATGTGAGGAAATCCTGCGCTTTGATTCCGGCGCGCCATGGTTTGGCGGGGCAATCGGCGATAAGGTGTATTATTTTTATATGGACTCTCAGGAAACGCTCTATGTCAGAGATCTGGCAGCGGAGGCGGAGGAACGGGAGTTCATGACGGTAACCGCGGAGGGTATGCTTGCGATGCCTTTTGTTCTGGACGGCCGGCTTCTGCTTGTAAAGGATTATTGTCTGGAAGAAGGGAATCACATGGCAGAGTACACAGTGCTTGACCCGGAGGGAAAGGTGCTTGATACCATTCGTTATGATGACTATATTACCTTTCTTGATGTGGTGGGAAATAAAATAATTTATTTTAAACGCAAATCCGGTCTTGAATCCGAGATATGGTGGGCAGCGAAAGAAGACCTGGAGGATTTGCTGGAAAAGGGGGTACAAATCGGTCCCACTAATGGAGCAACGCTGGATACGCTGAGAAATTAACGAAAGCAGATGCCCGGAGGAATGAACATGCAGTGTCAACTGGAATTGATTGATATTACAAAATCTTATAAGGGGAAGCTGGCGCTGGACCATTTTTCCTACCGGTTTGAGCCGGGAATATACGGGCTGCTGGGGCCCAACGGTGCGGGAAAATCCACGCTGATGAACATTATTACCCAGAATCTGAAAAGCGACGAGGGCAGGATTTTGTTAAACGGGGTGGAGGCACAGAAGCTAAAGCAGGAGTATATTGCTCACATCGGATATATGCCTCAGCAGCAGTCACTCTATGAAAATCTGACGCTGCTGCGCTTCATGTATTATATTGCGGCGCTTAAGGGGATGAAGAAAAAGGAAGCAAGAGAGCAGATTGAGCGTTTGTTAAAGGATGTAGGGCTGTGGGAGGAGCGCGGCAAGTATATGGGCGGATTTTCCGGCGGGATGAAGCAGAGGGCGCTGGTGGCACAGGCGCTTTTGGGAGATCCGGACATTATCATTTTAGACGAGCCAACGGCAGGCCTGGACCCCATCCAGAGGCGGGGAATCCGGGGAATGATTGGCGAGCTTGCTCAGGACAGGATCGTGATGATTTCCACCCATGTGATGGCGGATATTGACGCCATTGCGAAGGAAGTCCTGATGCTGAGGAAGGGAAAGCTATTAAATAAGCTTTCGCCGGAGGCGGAAAGGCTCGAAGGGGAAAGCCTGGAGGATATGTACATCAGGCTGTTTGGCTAGTGTCAGCACACTAGGATTCCGCGCAGCGGAAGCATGGAGGTCAGAATGATAAAAAATGAGTGGATTAAGTTATTCAGAAATCGGGTGTTTCTGATCTTTTTTGCGGCGCTGTTTGTGTTTTACGGCTTTTATCTTTACTGGTCGCTGATGCTTTTCAAAAAATCTGGGGTTGTGGAAAGGGCGCCGGTATCCGTTTATCAGGAGGTCACAAAGGAGCTGGATGGACTTTCCCTTACGGATGAGGAAAAGCTGGAATTTCTTACGGAGCGTCAGGGGGAGCTGGAAGAGCTTAGGGGGATGATTTTTTCTGCTCAGACGGAGCAGCCGGAGGGAATGACGGCGGGGGCCTTTGATGCCGCACAGCTTGAGGAAAGGAAGCTTGCGTACGCGGAAGCATGGAATGAGGTAAATCAGGCGGTACACTATCAGGAAATCCGCTCCGGTATTATCAGCAATGCGGATAAGCAGCTCCGGCGCCTGGACAGGGGAAATTACGGGAAGCTGGAGCGGCGTTATCTGGAGAGCAGCCTGGAAAAGACGAAGGAGGCATACGGGCGGCTGGCGGAGGTTATGCCGGTATCCGGCCATGCCAGGGGGCTGGAGGCACTGGTGGACAATCCGGTGGCGGACTTCTGCAGCCTGTTTATTATTTTGCTGGCGGTAGTGGAGCTGGTGACAGTGGAGCGGCAGAAGGAGCAGACTTTTTTATCGAAGAGCATGGTACGGGGCAGGCGGGTACACGGGCTGGTAAAAGCGGCGGTCCTGGGCGGGCTGTGTGTGCTGGTGACGGTGCTTTTGCTGTTGGAGGGCATCCTTGTCGTCGGAAGAATTTATCCCATTCCGTCTCCTGGAATCCCTGTGCAGGCGGTGTATCCTTATTGTCCCTTAAAGCTCAGCATCGGTGGATTTTTATGCTTGTATGCGCTGTTAAAGCTTCTGTTTTACTTTTTCTGCGGGGCCTGCTTTTATCTTGTCTGCTGCCTTCTACGGAGGGTTATTCCGATCTTTCTGGTGATCCTTGGAGGCAGCGGGGCGCTGCTTTCCGCATATTTGTGGATTCCGGAAACCTCGTATCTCGCGCCGCTGAGAAATGTCAATCCGGTGGTGCTGGGGCAGGCAGGAGAACTGCTGGAGCGTTATCGGTGCGTGAACATATTTGGAATGGCTGTGAATCGGCTTGTGTATGCGGCAGCTCTGCTTTGCGTGGGGACGGCTGCGCTGCTGCTGGCGGCGGTGAAGGTGTATGCGGAATCGGAGGAAAGGAGTGTTCTGGCGGAGAGGCGCTCGGAATATGACAAAAAGAAAAGGTGGGGTGTGAGCCTTTTGGGCCATGAGTGCTATAAGGCATTTCGTTCCCAGAGGCTGCTCCTTGTACTGGCGGTGGCAGCGGCTGTTTCCGTTCCGTATTTAAAGACAATTACTGTGGAAAACGGAAATTCGCTGGAAGAGCTTTTTTTCCGTGTCTATTCTTCTCACGCAGAGGGAGCATATACGGATGAAATCTCGGAGTATATTAAACAGAAACGGGATGAGGTCTTTTTAAATATGTCACGGCCGGAGGTACAGCAGAGGGAGAGGGCGGTCTATGAGACGATGTTGTTGGCGCTTTCTAAGATGTCCGAGTATGAGGCGTATCTTTCAGAGCATGAAAACAGCTATTATCTCAACAGACCCGCTTATATTACGCTGACGGGAGGAAACGGGGCCGCAAACAGGAAGCAGATCGTGACCAATATGCTGATGTACGCATTTGCAATCGTCTGCTTCGTGCTGACCATGTCGGTGGATTACCAGCGGGGTGAAAACCGCCTTGTCCACTCCACAAAGAGAGGAAGATGGCATTATGCGATAGCCAAGGTGTTCATCGGAATGCTGGTCTCGCTGATTCTTCTGGCTCTCTTCCAGGTGCCCACACTCAAGCGTTTGCTGGCCACGGACGGGACGGAATATATTTTCGCGCCTGCTTACAGCCTTCAGCATCTTTCCTGGGTAGGGGGAGGTATTTCCATAGGCGGGTATCTGTGTCTGCTGTATGCGGCAAGGTTTGCAGGGCTGCTTTTGGTGATGGCGTTTTCCTATCTGACCGTGCGGAAGGTAAAGAGCAGTATTGTGGCTATCGTCTGTGTCTGTGCTGTAGTGGAGATTCCGCTGGCGGTGATGCTGCTGGTGTGAAAATTTTGTTTGACTTAAAATGCGGGTGGCGTTTACAATAGGAGGGGTAAGATATGGAGGGAAAACAGCCATGCCGTTTCTGTCACTTTGGTTTTATGCTGCCGTTATCATATTGCTGGTGTTGTATTATGCGGTGCCGGTGAAGGCTCGCTGGGGTATACTGCTGGCAGGGAGTCTGGGATTTTATTGCTGTATTTCAGGCAGGGGGATTTTTGCCCTGCTTTTTTCCGTGCTTGTGGGCTTTGGAACGGGACTTTTTCTGAAGCGGGTAAAAAGGAAAAGAATCCTTTTGGCGGCGGGCATTGGCGCGGTGCTGCTGCCCTATCTGTCAGGGCGTTTTCTATACGTGGGAAAGCAGAGTATTTT
This sequence comes from uncultured Acetatifactor sp., assembly GCA_910578815.1. Classification (GTDB taxonomy): domain Bacteria; phylum Bacillota; class Clostridia; order Lachnospirales; family Lachnospiraceae; genus Acetatifactor. The sequence goes on along the minus strand of CAJTSE010000009.1, from coordinate 27,226 downwards.
GCAGGCTGTGGGGATTTCTTATTTTACCCTGCAGATTATTGCTTATATGGCAGACGTATACAGGGGGGAGGTTCAGCCGGAGCGGAATCCTGCAAAGTTTGCACTGTTTGTTACATTTTTTCCGCAGATTGTGCAGGGCCCCATTCCCAGGTACGGGCAGCTGGGGCGGCAGTTTTTTGAGAATGTAGTTTTTAAGGAGGACAAGTTTACAAGAGGGTTTCAGTGGATTCTGTGGGGCTTTTTTTTAAAGTTGATGATTGCAGACAGGGCCGGCATCGTCGTAGACAGGATTTTTGATAACTGGGAGATTTATACGGGCAGCTATGTGCTGTTAGTCGGTGTGCTGTACAGCATTCAGCTGTATGCGGATTTCATGGCCTGTGTCTATATGGCAAAGGGGCTGGCTCTGCTGTTTGGAATCGAGCTTATGGACAATTTCCGGCGGCCTTATTTTTCCGGCAGCATCAGGGAATTTTGGGGAAGATGGCATATTTCCTTAAGCAGCTGGCTGCGGGATTATATTTATATTCCCTTGGGCGGGAATCGGAAGGGAAAGTTCAGAAAATGGCTCAACCTGCTGATGGTTTTCCTTGTCAGCGGGATCTGGCATGGCGTGGGACTGAAATATATTGCCTGGGGCTTGCTCCATGCAGTGTACCAGATTGCAGGTGACGTTACGGGTGGAATCCGGGAAAGGCTATATCGGCTTTTCAAAATTGAAAGCAACAGCTTTTTGGCGGCTATTTTGAAAAAAGGCACTACCTTTTTTCTGGTGATGCTGGCCTGGGTAATGTTCCGGGCAGCTTCTCTGAAGGCAGGGCTTAAGATGCTGTGGTCGCTCTTTACGGTGTATAATCCCTGGGTTTTGCTGAATGACTCGGTGTTCGAGCTGGGACTGGATTTAAAGGAATGTATGCTTTTGCTACTGGCAATCCTGCTGCTTTTTGCGGTCAGTCTTAAAAGCCGGAAGGAGGCGGTGGGGAATTGGCTGATGAAGCAGCACTTGATTTTACGATGGACCGTTTACATTGGCGGTATTCTCATGATTGTGGTATATGGTACCTACGGCATGGGATTTGACGCGAGGAATTTTATTTACGGGAGCTTTTAGCAATGGGAAAACATAAAAAATATGCTGTAAAGCTGGCTGTGTTTCTGATACTGCTGGCGGTTTCGCTGGGGGCGGTGAACAGGCTGCTGATTCCGAAATATTACTATAACAGCGACTGGCCTACCACCTCCACTTATCTGGATTTCTATAATCTGGATAAAGATTCCGTAGATGTGCTGTTTTTAGGCAGCAGTCACTGTGCTGCGGCCTTTTCGCCTGTGGAGCTGTACCGGGAATACGGGATCAGAAGCTATAACTTAGGCTGTGAGCAGCAAAATCTGCTGGTGTCTTATTATTGGCTTAAGGAAGCACTGCGGTTTCAGAAGCCGGAATATGTTTTTCTGGATACCTTTATGCTCTTTCCCTATAACGAAGAAGAGGCGCTGAATACTGCAGGGGAGGCCACCGGGAAGGCAGTGGACGTTATGAAGTGGTCGCCGGTGAAGCTGGAGGCGATTTATAATATATGCAGACTGGATCCGGAGCAGAAGTTATCTGCATATCTGTTTCCCAATGAGAGGTTTCATACCAGGTGGAAGGGGCTTTCGGAAGGAGATTTCACCCTGCGGACCATGGCGGCACAGGAGACGCTGATGGGCTTTCGGCCGCTTGATTTTAACGTGGACATTGAAGGCTATGAGACTTTCGGTAAATGTAAAGAGGAAGAGAAGGAGTATGCGGAGACGGTTGCGGTCATGGAGGTGTATCTGGACAAGATTTTGCAGCTCTGTGAAGAAAAGAATATCCGTCTGGTGCTGGTTAAGACGCCCACCATGTTCTACAGCCGGGAAGCATACAACACGGTTTGCAGCTATGCGGCGGAGCATGGTATCGAGTATCTGGATTTTAATGAGGAATCGCTTTATGCCGCCGCAGGGCTGGATTTTTCTTATGACAGCTGCGACACGGATCATGTGAGTGTCTCCGGCGCCAAAAAGATCAGCGACTATCTGGGAGAGTGGCTAAAGGTCGAAGGGCTGGCCGGACGTGAGGATGCACAGTGGGAAAAGAGAGTTCTTTTTGAGGAACACTGCCGGAGGGATGTAAATCTGAAAGGGATAACCGACTATGACCAATACCTGCAGGAGCTTGAAGATGAGAATTATGCTGTTTTTATTGTCGCTCTGGGAGAAAATGAGAACTATTATACCGTAACCGACGGAGGGAAGCTTGTGGCGGAAAAGTCTGGCAGAGAAGTACTTGCCGGTCAGGGAACGGTACGGAAGGGCCTGACCTGGTACAGCATAGAGCCGGATTCCGTTACCGTAGACGGCAGCAGATACCCTTTGAGTCAGGGGGGCGTGAACATTCTGGTGTATTGCAGGGAGAAGCGGCAGGTAGTTGACAGGGTGTTCTTCACCTTCAAGGATGGAAAAGTAGAGTGTGTCAGGTGATAAATCTTCCCTTCGGCTGCAACGCAAAATTGGCCCTGCCCGCAGAAAAGAGCGGGACAGGGCCAAGAAATTTATTCTCTGTTTAATACCAGGTGCTGAGGAAGTCCGTTGACCATGAAGGGCTGGTAATCTCCTTGAATCAGAGGTTCAATGTAATTGATAAACTCGTCGGTGATATAGTTGCCTTCCTTGTTTACCCATTCTCTGGGAACCAGCTTTTCATTGTTGGCAATGCGATGGACATCATAAATGCCTGCAGAACTCATGTAAGGATCATCGGCAATACGGTCAATTACGACCATTTTCCCGGTATCTCCTTCGTCGGCGGCTTTTACGGCAGCACCGCCCACCATGAAGGCTTCGTTAATGTCTACCCTGGAAGCCATATGGGAAGCGCTTCTCTGCAGGGTGGAGAATTCAATGCTTCTGGTTTTGCAGCCCAGCTCCGCGCCCAGGAAGCCGGCCAGATATGCCGCGGTTCCTTGAAGCTGCTTATGGCCGAAGGCATCCACGTAATCCGCGCCGCCGGACAACTCGCAGACATAGCGTCCGTCTGCCAGCTTGATACCTTCCGAGACGGCAATGATAACGGAGTCCTTTTTCTTTAACAGATCGCCGGTTTTTTTCAGGAAGTGGTCAATGTCGAAGGTAAGCTCCGGAAGATAAATCAGATCCGGCCCTTCACATTCCTCGGTTCTGGCTAAGGCGGTGGCACCGGTCAGCCAGCCGGCATTGCGGCCCATGACTTCCAGGATGGTGACCATCTTCCGGTTGTAGGCAAGGCCTAAGGCATCCCGGATAATTTCCTTGGTGGAAGCGGCGATGTATTTTGCGGCGCTGCCGAAGCCGGGGGTGTGATCCGTCAGGGCCAGGTCGTTGTCTATGGTCTTCGGAACGCCCAGGAATTTCTGCTCATGGCCTTTGACGATAGCGTAATCGGACAGCTTTTTGATGGTATCCATGGAGTCGTTGCCGCCGATATAAATAAATGCCTCTATATCCAATTTATCCAGTATACTGAAGATTTTTTCATAAAGTTCCGGGTCCTCGTGGATTCCAGGAAGCTTGTACCGGCAGGAGCCAAGAAAGGCGGATGGCGTTCTCTTCAGAAGTTCAATATCCATGTCGGAATGGATTTGCGTGGCCAGGTCAACATACTTCTCATCTAAAAATCCCTCGATACCGTGAAGCATGCCATATACGGTGTGGAAGCCTCTTTCCTTGGCGGTCTTATAGACTCCGGCAAGGCTGGAATTAATGACGGCTGTAGGGCCGCCGGATTGTCCTACGATAATATTTCGCTTTGGGGTGTGCGATACAGAGTTGTTTTTAGCCATGATAATACCTCCTTCTTTTCTATTTTACAGTGAAAAGGACGCTCTGGCAAGTAAAATTATGGGAAAACCATGACAATAAGTTTATTGTGAAAAAATATGGAAAAGAAATATATTTTGTGGTAACATTTATTGTAAAGAAATAAGTGTTCCTGCTGTGGAGGAGGGATATATCATGAGCGATATTTTTAACAATGAGCTCTTTGAGGCGTTTGCAGCGGCGTCGGATAATGTTTATATTTATGTCTGTGACATGCGGACTAATATATCCAGGTGGTCTAGGGCATCAGTGGAGTATTTTAATCTGGAGAGCGAGTATATTGAAAATGCGGGAGCGGTTTGGGAAAAACATATTCATCCGGAAGATAGAGCGCTCTATGTGGAAGATATAAACGAGGTATTTTCGGGGCAAAAAAACCGGCACGAATGTCAGTACAGGGCCATAAACCGCTACGGTGAGTACGTGTGGCTGGAGTGTAAAGGAAGCGTGATAAAGGACAAGGAGGGAACGCCCATCATATTTGCAGGGTTGATGACCAGGCTGGACGGGCAGAATAAATATGATTCCCTTACCGGACTGCCTACCGCTCATGAGCTGTATCACTATAATATTTCCGAGAAGAAGGGAATTGCCGTGCTGATGGGGGTGGACGGCTTTCGAAAAGTCGTGAGCAACTACGGCTATAATGCCGGCGATGAATTGTTGGTTTTGTTTTCCAAGATACTAAAGAATTGCTGTAGGAAGAACTGGAGTCTGTTTCGCTTTAGCGGAGACGAATTTATTGCCATCGGGACCGGCGTGGATCAGGATATAATGGAAGAATTTTTTACGGAGGTATGCCAAAGGGCTGATGTGATGGAGCTGGCCAACGGACAGAAGGTAAGCATTTCCGTATCGGGAGGTGCCATATTATTTCCGGAGGATGCGGATTCCAGGGAGAGGATGCTTAAAAGGCTGGAGCACTGCCTGGAATATGCGAAAATGCACCATAGGGGAAAACTGGTGTTTTTCTCGGAAGAAATTGCCAGGCAGCACAGGCGTAGTCAGGCGATTCGAGAGGACTTAAAGCAGTGCATTTCAAACGGCTTCAAGGGCTTCGAGGTGTTTTTCCAGCCCTTTGTAAGTCCGGAAACCCGTAAGATTACCGGCTGTGAATGTCTGCTTCGCTGGAAGGGAGAAAAAATAAAGGATTCCTATCCTATGGAATTCATAAAGGTGTTGGAGGAATACGGCGGCATCAGAGAGGTGGGGTTCTGGGTGATGGAGGAAGCCATCCGGCATCAGGTGGCATGGCGTGAAAAATACGGGGATCTGCAGATCAGCTTTAATGTGTCCTATCAGCAGTTTTTGGATGAAGAATTTGAGAATAAGCTGAATCTATGTCTGGACAAGTATGGCTGTGCACCGCAAAATATTATTATCGAGCTTACGGAGAGCTGTCAGGTAGATAAACCACAGGAGCTGGCCTCTCTGTTTGACAGACTGCGGCAGCGGGGTTTCAAGGTGGCGCTGGATGATTTTGGCACAGCTTACGCTTCGCTGGAGATGCTGAAGTCTCTTCATGTGGATTATATTAAGGTAGAGCATTCCTTTGTGCGGGAGCTTTCCGAACCTGGACATGACATTGACTATGTAATTATAGATAATCTGCTGAATATGTGCAGGCGGCTTGGATATGATTCGATTGTGGAAGGCGTTGAAAATTATGATGTAGCCGATATTGTGGGCAAAATGGATGCTACGCTGCTGCAGGGTTATTTCTTTTCAAAGCCGGTTTGCCGGGGGGAATTCGAGAAACTGCTGGAGCTGCATTTATAATGAAGCCTTGGAAAATAAAAGGCAGGAAAAATGTCGGATCAAAACGCTGATTATCTGTATATATTGAAGGTAAATTGTGGTATAATGATAACATCATTTTTTTAGGAGGATTCTGTTATGAAAAAATTATTTGCAATGTTTTTGACAGCGGTTATGATGATTTCGTTTGCAGCCTGCGGCAAGGGAAAAGACAGCGGAGGCGAAGGCTCCGATATTCCCGATGCCCTTACCCTGATGAATACCATCTGGGACAGTTATGGGGAAGATGAGAAGTTTTCCGCTATGGGAGGCGATTTTTCCGAGGATAATATGGTAGACGGAGCCCCCGGTAATTATGGGATACAGGATACGTCTATGCTGGATTATACCCTTGGCTTGCCGGAAGCTTCTGCATCCATGATTGACGGGGCGGCTTCTCTGGTACACATGATGAACGCAAACACATTTACCGGCGGTGCGTTTCATGTAAGCAGCCCGGATAATGTTTCCGCTGTGGCGGATGCTCTGAAGGATAATATCATGCAGCGTCAGTGGATGTGCGGTTTCCCTGATAAGCTGATCGTGATTACGGTGGGAGATTATGTGATTTCTGCGTTCGGAAACGAAGAACTCATTGATACCTTTAAGACCAAGGCAATGGCAGCATATGAATCTGCGGAGTTGGTTTATGAGGAACCCATTATGTAATTAAACAGAGGGAAAAGTCATGGTTTTTTCGAGCGTTCCTTTTCTTTACTACTTTCTTCCCTGTGTGCTGCTTCTTTATTTTGCAGCACCGGGGAAGTGGAAAAACGCGGTGCTTCTTTTCACAAGTATTGTTTTTTATGCGTGGGGGGAGCCTAAATTTGTTTTGGTGATGCTCCTGACAATTCTGCAGGGGTATTTATTTGGCATATTGATAGAAAAAAACGGAGGCTGCCGGGCAAGAGTGTATTTGACAGTCTCCGTTGTTATCAGTCTGGGCTTATTGGGCTATTGCAAATATGCAGATTTTTTTATTCAGAATTTTAATGCGGTTACGGGGCTGTCAGTTCCGCTTTTGAAGGTGACGCTTCCCATCGGCATCAGCTTTTACACGTTTCAGATTTTGAGCTATACGGTTGATGTCTATCGAGGGAGTGTTCCTGCTCAAAAGAATTTTGTTCATCTGGCAGCGTATGTGGCCATGTTTCCCCAGCTGATTGCCGGTCCGATCGTCAGGTATGCGGATATTGCAGAACAGTTAGGTCATCGTCAGCATAGCATTGAAAAGTGTGCCCTTGGTATCCGACGTTTTATTCTTGGGCTGGGAAAGAAAGTTTTGATAGCCAATTCCCTGGGAGAACTTTGCAGCATATTTCGGGTTTCAGACGATAAGTCTGTGCTGTTCTTCTGGATTTATGCAGCAGCCTGCTCCCTGCAGATTTATTTTGACTTTTCAGGCTACAGCGATATGGCGATTGGACTTGGGCGAATTTTCGGATTTGACTTTTTGGAGAATTTTCATTATCCGTTTGTCTCTGGGAGCATTACCGAGTTCTGGCGGAGATGGCATATTTCTCTCGGCTCCTGGTTCAGGGATTATGTGTACATTCCCCTTGGAGGTAACCGTGTGAAACGGCCCCGCTGGATTTTGAACTTGATGATCGTGTGGTTTCTGACAGGATTTTGGCATGGTGCGGCATGGAATTTTATTGCATGGGGGCTTTTTTTTGGTATTCTGTTGGTGATAGAAAAACTTATATTTAAAAAGGCTCTGGAAAAGGCAAGACCTTTGTGGCATTTTTATGTAATATTGGCGGTGATGTTAAGTTTTGTACTTTTTGACGCCGCTGATATTTCGGAAGCCTGTGTACGGATCGGCGCCATGTTCGGCGTGGGAGATTTCCCCGCAGTTTCGGCGGAAGCGCTTTATTATCTGAAGAGCTTTGGCCTGACACTTGTGGCTGCAATGATCGGCGCGACTCCGCTGCTATCTGCAGCAATCAAAAGGCTGCGGGAGAAAAAGGGGGCAGCACTGGTTTTAAACGTCGCGGAGCCTGTTTTTTTAATATTGCTGATGCTTGTGATCACAGGTTATATTGTAGACGGTTCTTTTAATCCGTTTCTGTATTTTCGTTTTTAAGTCATTGTGGACAGAATAGAACTGTCGTAACGCCTGGAGGCGGATATGTGGCCGGGACAGACTGTCGGTATGGAGGAAAGGATATTGGCGGAAAAAGTAAAAAACAGGATTGTAGTTTTAACTGCGGCGGTTTTCTTTTTTGGGGCATTTGTATGGTGTTTGTTAAAGCCGGCGGTTCCTTTCTCCGAAAGTGAGAGAAGACCCTTGGAGAAGATGCCGTCTTTCAGCGTCTCCAGCGTTGTATCAGGGAAGTTCATGGAGAATTTTGAAAGCTATAGCATGGATCAATTCCCTATGCGGAACGGTTTTAGAACTTTAAAATCCATTGTGGCCCTGTATCTTTTGGGACAGAAGGACACAGGCGGGATTTACTTGGCGGAGGGCTATGCTTCAAAGCTGGAATACCCTATGAATACGGTTTCTCTTGAAAATGCGGCTTCCAGATTTCGGCGCATTTATGAAAAGTATCTGAAAGACCAGAATGTGAAGATTTACTTGTCCATTATACCGGACAAGAACTTTGTGCTGGCCGGAAGAAATGACTATCCTGCCATGGATTATGAGAAATTTGCCCGCAGCCTGAGAGAAAAAACGGACTATATGCAGTACATTGATATTTATGATTGTCTGGAGCTTGCGGATTACTATAAAACGGACACTCACTGGCGTCAGGAAAGGATAGTTGATGTGGCTCAGAGACTGGCGGAAGGGATGGGCATTTCCCTTTCAGAAAAGTATGAGTTAAAGACGCTGAATGTGCCCTTTTATGGAGTGTATTACGGACAGTCCGCGCTGCCTTTTGAGCCGGAAGAGATCTGTTATCTGGACAGCGGCTTGTTTGATACATGCCGGGTATTTGATTATGAGACAAACGAGGAAATTCCCGTTTATGACATGGAGAGGGCAGAGGGCAGGGATCCCTATGAGATGTTTCTTGCAGGACCCAAATCTCTGCTTGTGGTACAGAATGAAAGTGCGGACACGGACAGGCGGCTGATCATCTTTCGGGACTCCTTTGGAAGCAGCATTGCGCCTCTATTGTTTGAGGGCTATAGTGAGATAACGCTGATAGATATTCGTTATCTTTCCAGCGAGCTTCTGGGAAATTTTGTGGAGTTTGATAATGCCGACGTGTTGTTTTTGTACAGCAGCCTTGTGTTGAACAACAGCGAGACCTTAAAATAAGAACGTCTCGTTAATAAAATTATAGTCTTGAAACAAAGAAAAAATGAAATCAGAATGGATTAAAACCGGAAAATATTAAAAAAATAAATTTTGTGGGAGGCAGGCTTTAAAATGGGAGTATTATCGGATCTGGAACCGAAAAACGTGTTTCGCTTTTTTGAAGAAATCACTGGAATTCCTCACGGTTCGGGGAATGTGGAACAGATCAGTGATTATCTGGCGGATTTTGCTGGAAAGAGGAATCTTTTCTTTATTCAGGATGAGCTGAAGAACGTGATTATCATAAAGGAGGCTTCTCCCGGTTACGAGCAGGAACCTGCCATGATTCTGCAGGGACATATGGATATGGTGGCGGTAAAAAGAAAAGACTGCCCTATAGATATGCGGATGGAGGGGCTTAAGACAGCCGTAGACGGCGATAAGATATATGCTGAGGGTACCAGCTTGGGCGGAGATGACGGCATTGCGGTGGCTTATTCTCTGGCGCTTTTGGACTCGGATACGATTCGGCATCCGAAGCTGGAGGTGATTTTTACCGTTGATGAGGAGGTAGGCATGGATGGGGCAAGGGGGATTGATCTTTCCATGCTCACGGGCAGCCGCATGATTAATTTGGATTCGGAGGAAGAGGGAATCTTTTTGACGAGCTGTGCCGGAGGTGCCAGGGTGAAGTGCCTGCTGCCCATGGGCACATTTCCGCTTAAGGGTGAATCCCTGTCCGATGTCGAAGGCTGCCGTGAAGACGGCATGGCGGCCGGTATTATTCAGGGAGGAATGAAAGCGCCATATCTTGCTTATGAGATTATGGTGGGCGGTCTGATTGGCGGGCATTCCGGCGGAGAGATTCATAAGGAGCGGGGGAATTCCAACTGCCTTTTTGGGAGACTTCTGGCGAGGCTGTGCGAAAAGATGCCAGTGATGCTGGCCGAAGTGCAAGGGGGCCTGGCGGATAACGCCATTCCCAGGGAGACGACGGGAGTGCTGGTGATCGGAGAGAATGACAAAGAAGCCTTTACCAATGTTTTAAGCCTTGTGGAAAAGGAGATTGGGGAGGAACTGTCCGTGAAGGATCCCGGTGTTTATATCAAGGCCACAGCGCTGAAGCAGGTGCCTGATGTTTGCGCCGGCCTGGAGGATACCAAACGGGCAGCGGCATTTCTCTGTGCACTGCCTAACGGCGTCCAGGCCATGAGCGCTGATATTCCAGGGCTGGTGGAAACCTCCCTGAATCTGGGAATTCTGGAATATAAGAAGGGTATGTTGGTTGGGGAGTTCTCCACGGAGAACGTAGAGGAACCAAATACAGCAGGTACGCTGGTTGGGGAGTTCTCCACGGAGAACGTAGAGGAACCAAATACAGCAGGTATGCTGGTTGGGGAGTTCTCCACGGAGAACGTAGAGGAACCAAATACGGCAGGTATGCTGGTTGCTGAGTTCTCCGTACGTAGCAGTATAGAGAGCGCGAAGAATGCTCTGATCGGGAGGCTGCAGGCAGTGACAGGTCTGGCGGGGGGAACAAATATTGTTACCGGAGATTACCCTGGCTGGAGATTTCGCAAGGATTCGCCTCTGCGGGAGAAAATGGTCCGAGTATACAGAGAGTTGTACGGTGCGGAGCCGAAAGTGGAAGCAATTCACGCCGGGCTGGAGTGCGGCATTTTAGGAAGTAAGATCCCTGAGCTGGACTGCGTTTCCATAGGACCGGATATGCAGGATATTCACACGACGGAAGAAACCTTAAGTATTTCTTCCACCCGCCGGGTCTGGGAGTACCTGGTACGTCTGCTGGAAACGAAGGAGCAGGAAAATACATTGAGAGAGTAAAAAATTCCATTTAGGAAAACGGTATGCCGTGATATAGTGAAATGCAGCAAGAGCGGCTTTAAATGAAAGCGCAGAAAGAAGGAAGGACACAGATGAGTCAATTTGATTACAGCAGGGTAAAGGATCCGGAGTTTTTCCGGGAAAACAGACTGGATGCTCATTCAGATCATGTATGGTTTCGGAATCAGGAAGAGGCAGACAGAAATGAAAGCAGTTTTCGCCTTAGTTTAAACGGCGTGTGGAAGTTTTCATATGTTCCGAATTATGAGTCCGCTTTATCGGGCTTTGAAACGGATGAATGCGATTGCAGAGGCTGGGCGGATATACGTGTGCCGGCGCATATTCAGATGGAAGGATATGACAGGCCGCAGTATGCCAATGTACAGTATCCCTGGGATGGCTGGGAGGAAGCGGAGCCAGGTCAGATACCTGAACGGTTTAATCCAGTGGCAAGCTACGTAAAATATTTTGAAGTGCCGGAATACTGGCAGGGACAGCCGGTATACATCTCTTTTCAGGGAGTGGAAAGCGCGATGGCTCTATGGTGCAATGGCAGCTATGTCGGTTACAGTGAGGATACCTTCACGCCTTCCGAATTTGATCTGACGCCTTACATAAGGAAAACAGAAAACAAGCTGGCGGTCCGGGTATTCAAGTGGAGTTCCAGCAGCTGGTGTGAGGATCAGGACTTTTTCCGCTTTTCAGGAATTTTCAGAGATGTTTATCTTTATACGGTCCCGGCGGTGCATATTCAGGACGTTCGGGTGCAGACGCTGCTGGACGACAGCTTTAAAAGGGCGGAGCTGGTGCTGGACTTAAAAGCACAAAAATCAGGGAAGGTGCATGCTGCCCTGATTTGGGCAGAAAAGCGCTTTTGCTACGATCCTTCGTTTCGTGTGAACGACGGCCTGGTGATAAAGAAGCAGAAAAAGGCGGAGCTGTCTGCCGCTTTGGATCAGGAGAGCCAGTTGGTGATTTCTGTGGAAAATCCTCTGCTTTGGAGCGCGGAAGAACCCAATCTTTACCGACTGGAGCTGGAGGTATTTGATGAGGGGGGACAGCTTCAGGAAGTGATTCCCGTGCAGGTGGGGTTCCGTCGCTTTGAGATTGCGGAGGGGCTGATGAAGCTAAACGGCAGGCGCATTGTATTTAAAGGGGTAAATCGGCATGAGTTCAGTTCCCGTACCGGCAGGGCGGTCAGTGAGGCAGAGCTGTGGCAGGATCTGGTGACCATGAAGCAGCATAATATCAATGCCATTCGCACCTGTCATTATCCTAATGATTCCAGGATTTACAGCTTGTGCGACAGGCTTGGGCTGTATATGATTGATGAGTGCAACTTAGAGTCCCACGGCTCTTGGACTGCGGCTCTGGCAAAGCAGATTCCCATGGAGGATATTGTGCCGGGAAACCGTCCGGAGTGGAACGCCATGATGCTGGACCGGGTGGAATCCATGTATCAAAGAGATAAAAATCATCCGGCTGTTTTAATTTGGTCCTGCGGTAACGAAGCATACGGCGGTAAGAATATATATGATATGTCACAGTTTCTTCGATCTCATGATAAAGGGCGGGTAATCCATTATGAGGGCATCTGTCATGACAGGAGTTATCCGGACACCAGTGACATTGAGAGTCAGATGTATTCTTCGGTTGCGTCCATCGAGGAATGGCTGAAAAAGGACCGCAGTAAGCCTTATATCTGCTGCGAGTATACTCATGCCATGGGAAACTCCTGCGGAGCCATGCACAAATATACGGACTTAACCGACAGAGAGCCCTTGTATCAGGGCGGATTTATCTGGGATTATGTGGACCAGTCCATTTATAAAAAGGACCGCTATGGCGTGGAATTTCAGGCGTATGGCGGTGACTTTGACGACAGGCCCTGCGATTACAATTTCAGCGGCAACGGTATTGTTTACGGCGGCGACAGGGTGCCTTCGCCGAAGATGCAGGAGGTAAAGTATAATTATCAAAATATCTCCGTGGAGGTAAGTGAGGACCGTTTCCTGGTAACAAATAAGAACCTGTTTGTGAGTACTGGTGCCTTTGACTGCTTTGTCCGTCTGGAACGGCTGGGAAGGCTTTTAGATGAGCAGAAGGCCGCTGTGGATGTGATGCCCGGCTGCCGCGGCGAGTTCCCGATGCCTGTGCAGATGCCGGAGCGTAAGGTGTCCGAGGGGATCTTATCCGATATGGCCGAAGAGTATACTATAACGGTTTCTTTCCGGTTGAGGGAGAATGCCCCTTGGGCAGCAGCAGGTCATGAAGTGGCCTTTGGGCAAGGCGTGTTCCGGAAGGAAACAGCCAGATATGTTACTGATCTTCCGGTGGCCATGAAAAGGCCTTTGGAGATTGTTGAGGGAAAGAGTAATATCGGGGTGCGTGGGGCCGAATTTGAAGCGCTGTTTTCCAGAGGAGGCGGACTGGTATCCTACCGTTACGGCGGCAGAGAGATGCTAAAGACCATGCCCAGGCCGGATTTCTGGCGGGCACCGGTGGATAATGACTGTGGAAACCATATGATGCAGCGCTGCGGCCAGTGGAAGCTGGCCAGCATGTATGCCACCGTAGAGAGCTGCTCCAATGTGCTGTGCCATGAGGATTGTGCGGTACTTTCCTACAAATGGAAGCTGCCTGCGGAGCCGGCAGGTGAATGTGAGTTAAGCTACCGGATTTACGGGGATGGAACCGTGGAATGTACCCTGTCTATGGATCCGGCAGGAATTCCGGGGGATTTGCCGGAGTTTGGCGTGACCTTTAAAATGGATGCGGATTATGATAACCTGGAATGGTACGGCAACGGACCGGAAGAGACCTATGCGGACAGAGAGCGGGGAGCAAAACTGGGGCTTTACCGTAATAAAACAGCCGACAATCTGTCTCGGTATATGGTGCCTCAGGAATGTGGTAACAAGACGAAGGTCAGGTATGCCAAGGTGACGGATGCAAAGGGCAGAGGGCTTCTTTTCGCAGGAAATGGAATGAGCTTTTCAGCCCTTCCCTGGACCGCTCATGAACTGGAAAACGCGGCTCATGCTTATGAACTGCCTCAGGTACATTACACGGTGGTCCGCGCTGCCCTGGCGCAGATGGGCGTGGGCGGAGACGACAGCTGGGGAGCAAAAGTACATGAGGAATATCTGTTGCCGAAGGACCGAGAACTGGAGTTTACATTCTGCTTTAAAGGAATTTAAAAAAGTGCTTGCATTTTTCCTCGGAACACGTTATAATGCTAAATGTGTTTCGGGGTGTGGCTCAGCTTGGTTAGAGCGCCGTCTTAGGGAGGCGGAGGTCGCGAGTTCGAATCCCGCCACTCCGATAGAATGGAAGTGTCAGAATCCTGATTTTACGGGATTTCTGGCACTTCCTTTTTGTCAGGTAATCAAAAGGTAATCAGGCCTATGTTCGGCTAAAACAGGAATGGTGTTTTACCAAAAGAATTAGGGAAGGGGAGGTTGATATGAAAGTACAGACTGTTATAAATAAAACATTGGATATCGCCGTAGTATCACATTATACTGGATAAGGATATGAGCCTCATATAAATAATACAACGATTCATATTGGTATCATGGATGTCACAAAAGAAGAAGCTGAAGAGCGAAATTTAAAGTTTGCTGATATGTATAGGGACTATAAATTTAAATAAAGTAACATTAATTGCGAAAAGATATTAGAAAGTATTTGGAGAACAAAATCCAGATGCTTTTTAATATTATATGAAATGATCATGAACTTTTTTTCAAGTAAGTTGACTATTTATGGGAATTTGTTACTCAAATAGTTCGTTTTAACATTTAAGGGGGATATATGCTAGAACTGAAAGGCAAATATAATGAAGCAAAGATTTTTACTGATGTTGTGGACGAAGCATCCATTGCGCAGGTACTTCTTTTATTGAATCAGGAATTTGTATCTGAGAGCAGGATCAGGCTGATGCCTGATATACATGCCGGAGCCGGCTGTACGATCGGAACAACGATGACCATCAGGGATAAGATTGTTCCGAATCTGGTGGGAGTAGATATTGGCTGCGGAATGGAAGTCATCAAGATAAAAGAAACGCATATCGAGCTGCAGAAGCTGGATAAATTGATTTATCAGAGGATACCTTCCGGATTTCAGGTTAGAGAGAAGACGCACAGATATTTTGACAAAATAAATTTGAAAGAGCTGTACTGTTATAAGCATGTAGATCCTCTAAGAGCGGAGAAGAGCCTGGGGAGTCTGGGGGGTGGGAATCACTTTATAGAGGCGGATCAGGATGATGAAGGCAATATTTATATTGTGGTGCATTCCGGCAGTCGTCATTTGGGGCTGGAGGTGGCAAACTATTATCAGGAAGAAGGCTGTAAATCATTAAACGATTCAACAAGTATTCCAAAACAGTTAGCATATGTATCCGGCGAATTGTTTGACCGATATATTCATGACATGAAAATAATTCAGGAATTTGCGGAATTAAATCGCCGGGCGATGATGGATGAGATTATAAATGGCATGAAGCTCCATGTGGCTGGACAATTTACAACAATTCATAATTACATTGATACGGAAGCCATGATTTTAAGAAAAGGAGCCGTGTCTGCAAAAAAGGGTGAAAAGCTGTTGATTCCCATTAATATGCGGGACGGTTCCCTGATTTGTGTCGGCAGGGGAAATGATGACTGGAATCAGTCGGCTCCCCATGGTGCTGGACGGTTAATGAGCCGGGCGGCGGCTAAAAGCACGTTTACCGTTTCCGAATTTAAAAATCAGATGAGCGGAGTATATACCACATCCGTCAATAGGGGCACATTGGATGAGTGCCCGATGGCGTATAAGGGTATGGATGATATTGTCAATAATATCGGAGATACCGTTGATATAACTTGTGTCATAAAGCCGATATATAATTTTAAGGCCGGTGCTGAATAAAAATGATGTCAGGGTTGTGCGATTTGTGTTTTTCCACTATAATGTATTAGGCTAGGCAACGGCTCAAAGCCCGGCGTGAAACGATTATTTACTTTTGTAAACGGACGAAAGGAGACTGGCAGTCAATGATAGCTTACAGCGAACAAAATAAAAGGGCATGGGAATACAATGCTTATGAATTCTGGGTTATGCAGTCAGGAACGCCGGCCGAGCGGGCGCAGGAGGACTTAAAAGACCCTGTGAGGATGCTGAAGCAGTATGCGCGATACTTCGATACTTATAAGGGCGTCAGGGTAGCGAATATCTGCGGTTCCTGTGGGAAAAAGGCAGTGCCCCTGGCTGTTTTGGGTGCGGAGGTGACGGTTTTCGATATTTCTGAAGACAACAAAAGGTATGCCCTGGAAACTGCGAAATGCGCCGGAGTCAGCATAAATTTTGAAGTGTGCGATGTATTGGAAATAGACTTGGAGAAATACGGAAATCATTTTGACGTGGTTTTTATGGAAGGCGGTATACTGCATTATTTTCATGATATAAATGAATTTATGGGTATTATGTATTCTTTGTTAAAGAAGGGTGGAAAAATGATCTGCAGTGATTTTCATCCTTTTACCAAGATTGCGGATTTACTGGAATTGAAGCAGCCATCCATGAGCTATTTTTCCACGGAGGTTTTTGAGGGAGAAATGGCTCATGCCCGTTTTTATGAAGAGAGCATCAGAAAGCAGATGCCAAAGTGCAGTTATCGGAAATATACGATCAGCGAGATCATTAATTCCGTGATAGAGAACGGACTCGTTTTAAACAGGTTTGACGAGCATCCCGCGTGGACTGACGACAGGATTCCGGGTGAATTTACTCTGATTGCAGAGAAAGTGTAAAAGGCGAAAAGGTTTTCTAAGGTTGAAAAGGACGTAACCTAAGAAAATCTAAGTTTCGCCTTGAACTTTAGTTCCATGGGATTGGTTTGTGCCGATGCAATCGGCATTGCCGCCGGAGGCGGCATATATAGCTTATTAGGATGTTCTTTAAAGTAAGGCAGAAGGATTTTATGAAAAAGAAAACGGGTATTCGTATTGTAAGGTTAATACTCCTTGCGGTGATTGCGGTTTGCCTGCTCCTGCTGGTCAGGGAACATTATTTGTCCGGGCAGCATCAACTACAGCAAGACAGTTTAAGGGCCAAAAAACTGGAAGAGACAGTAAAAGAACGGGAGTGGAGGCACAGTTTGGGGATACTTTTCTCACATTGTCCACCTGTGCTTATCATGTGGAAGACGGCCGGCTGGCGGTGGTGGCAAAGCGGGTAGCGTGAGAAGAATTTCTAGCTGCCGGCGGCAGTTTTCGCTCACCAGCTCAAAGCCTGATTCTCTTGTTTGGCTGCTTCGCAAAGTCAGCAAAGCAGAGTTGGGAATTCCATGTCTCACGCCGAAAATATGGCGTTTTACAGGCCAACTTGTTGGCCTTGACAACTTGTTGGCCTTGACAACTTGTTGGCCTTAGTATAATACACTCAAGAATCCAGCCGCTGCGCGTCTGTCGCGCTTTGCGTTCAAAGATTCTTTCGTTACCATATCAGGTGAAATCAAATGCTCACTGCGTTCGCGCTTGATTTCCTGCTGATATGGGATAATGGGCTGCGGCAGGGCTGTGATATGACTTTAATTCTTCCGACGGTTTCGGCACCCGGCTGCACAGAAATGTCGAGAAGTGCGAAGAAATAATAAAGTGTGAAAATAATGAAAAATTTCTTTGAGGGAAATTGTAATACGGAATGGAGATTGGCGGATGACAGTGAAAAAGAAGGATCCGGCAGGATGTAGCAGGAAGAATACAGTGAAGACAGAAGAGCGGCGGATGGAAGAGAAAACAAGGACTCCGGTGGGAAATGGCGGCGGGAAGCAGAGGCGGTCTGCTGCGAAAGAGAAGTCTGTTCCAGAAAATAAGAAGCGTACAAGCGGCAGGGAAGGCAGACGCTGTCCTGTGGCGTCAAAATGCGGCGGATGCAGGTGGATTGAAAAAGAATATAAGGAGCAGCTGGAGGCCAAGCAGCTTCGCTTCCGTAAATTGATGGAGCCTTTCTGCAAGCCGGAAGCTATGATTGGCATGGAAGAGCCGGAGCATTACCGCAGTAAGGTACATGCCGTATTTGGAGAGGACCGGAAGCATAATATTGTCTCCGGTATCTATGAGGAAAAAAGTCACCGGATTGTGCCGGTGGACAGCTGTCTGATCGAGAATAAAAAAGCAGATGAGATTATTGTCTCCATCAGAGGACTGCTTCGTTCTTTTAAAATTAGGCCGTATAATGAGGATACAGGATACGGCCTGCTGCGCCATGTGATGATCCGCACCGGCTGCATGACCGGACAGATCATGGTGGTGCTGGTGCTTGCCTCGCCGGTTATGCCTTCCAAAAATAATTTTGTCAAGGCTTTGTTGAAGCTGTATCCGGAGATTACTACTGTTGTGGTCAATATCAATGACAGGAATACAAGCATGGTGCTTGGGGAACGGGAGCAGGTAATCTACGGAAAGGGCTACATTGAGGACCAGCTTTGCGGCAGGCGCTTTCGGATTTCACCCGGATCCTTTTACCAGGTAAATCCGCTGCAGGCAGAAAAATTGTACAGAAAAGCCATTGACTATGCGGGGCTTACCGGAAAGGAGACAGTGATAGACGCTTATTGCGGAACAGGCACCATTGGCATTGTAGCGGCGGAAAAAGCGGCCAGAGTCATAGGGGTGGAAATGAACCCGAATGCGGTGAGAGATGCCTGGAACAACGCCAGGTGTAACCGGGTGGAAAACATAGAATTTTACCAAAATGATGCCGGGAAATTTTTGGTGAATATGGCGGAGCAGGGCATGAAAGCGGATGTGATTCTGATGGACCCGCCTCGGAGCGGCAGCAGTGAGGAATTTTTGGATGCAGTGGCCAAGCTCTCTCCTGACAGGGTGGTATATGTTTCCTGCAATCCGGATACTTTGGTCAGGGATTTGAAGTATCTGAAACAAAAAGGATATACGGCAAAAAGGTGCGCTGCAGTGGATATGTTTCCATTTACGGAACATGTGGAGACGGTAGTATTGATGTCAAGGGTTAAGGACTGACCGCCGAAAAAGTGCCGTTTTTCCGGGCTTTTCGGGCGTTTGAGCGTCAACGGCGGTGAGCAAAAATGGCCGAGATAATCCCTCCGTGGAAACATATCAAAGGAAATGTTCGGAGGGTTGAGTAGGCCATTTAGATGTCATAGGGTTGAGTTAGTGGTTTAGATGTTTTTGCGGTAGGGTTGAAGCTGTGATTTAGATGTCAGATAAGGAGGCCGTAAAATGGCTTTTGATTATAAAAAGGAATATAAGGAATTCTATATGCCAAAGGATAAGCCGTCCATCGTGACGGTTCCGAGCATGAACTATATAGCGGTTCGCGGACATGGCGATCCAAACGCAGAGGATGGAGAGTACAAGCAGTCTATCGGCCTGCTTTATGGTATTGCCTTCACGATCAAGATGAGTAAAAAAGACGTCCATCAGATTGATGGTTATTTCGATTATGTAGTCCCCCCGCTGGAAGGATTCTGGTGGCAGGATGGTGTAGAAGGAATCGATTATGCTCACAAGGAAAACTTCGAGTGGATCTCTGTCATCCGACTTCCTGATTTTGTGACAAAAGAAGATTTTGAATGGGCGGTCGAGGAGGCTACTAAAAAGAAAAAGGCAGACTTCTCAAAGGTCGAATTTCTGACCTATGATGAGGGCTTGTGCGTTCAGTGTATGCACATCGGTTCTTATGATGATGAGCCTGCCACTGTCGCACTTATGCGTGAGTACATGGAGCAGCAGGGCTATACATTGGATATTACCGATCAGCGCCTACATCACGAAATATATCTAAGCGATGCCAGAAAGGTTGCGCCAGAGAAATTGAAAACCGTAATTCGCCACCCGATTAAACAAAAGTAAGAAAGACACACCAAGGCTCCCACACTGCCATCATCGGCGGCGGGGAGCCTTTTCTTATGCTTCAATATCAATTGTAATTCCAGACTTGAAGTCTACTGTGAAGTGATCCTCGAAAACGGTGATCTTCTCAATCAGGCGGCTGACCAGTGCCTCATCAAATTCCGTGATGGTGGCGGGCTGGCCTTTGACGAAATCCTGTAGGTCCCGGATCTGCTTCATCTGTTCATCCTTGATTACGCTGTCCACCTCGGCCGGCCTGCTCTGCTCCCGGAGCCGGAGAATCTCATCCGCGATGGCGTCGTAGTCGTCTTTTTGGTTGACCTTCTTCAGGAGCTCCTTTTGCAGCTTGTTCATCCGCTCGTCTATAACCTCTGGTGAGAGGGCATCACCCTGCAGGACTACCGTGGCGATGTTCGCCTGTAGCGTTTGCAGGAAATTGTCCTTCTGGCAGAGCACCCGGTTGATGGCATCGATTACCACCTGCTCCAGAAGTGTTTCATTAACCGTCCGGCTGTGGCAGGCGTGGCCGGTGGCTTCCAAGCGGCTGCAGCACCGCCAGACGATGGACTTGCAGCCTCGGTTGTTCCAGTGGACACGCCGGTAAAACTCGCCGCACTCGCCACAGAAAACGATCTGCGCGAAACAGTGCTTGCAGGAGTAGCAGCGCCGTTTACCGTTGTCGCTGGTGTGGACCACGCGCCTGCGGACCAGCTCCTCTTGCACCAGCAGGAAGATGTCTTTCGGAATGATGGCCTCGTGGTCGCCTTCCACGTAGTACTGCGGAACGGTGCCGTTGTTTTTGATGCGCTTCTTTGTTAGGAAGTCCGTGGTGTAAGTCTTTTGCAGGAGCGCGTCACCGATGTACTTTTCGTTCCGGAGAATCTTGTTGATGGTGCTGGTGTGCCATTTTGTCTTGCCCGCGCCGGTGAGAATGCCATCTGCCTCAAGCCCAGCAGCGATCTTATCCATGCTCAGGCCCTGCAGGTATTCCCGGTAGATGCGCCGGACGATTTCGGCCTGCTCCGGATCAATGACAAGGTTGCCGTCAGCGTCTTTGGTGTAGCCGAGGAATCTGTTGTGGTTGACCTGCACCTTGCCTTGCTGGTAGCAGTACTGGATGCCGAGCTTCACGTTCTGCGAGAGGCTCTGACTTTCCTGCTGCGCGAGGGACGCCATGATGGTTAAAAGCACCTCGCCCTTGGAATCCATTGTGTTGATGGACTCTTTTTCAAAGAAAACCGGAATGTTCAGGTCCTTCAGTTCTCGGATGTACTTCAGGCAGTCCAGCGTGTTACGGGCAAACCGGCTGATCGACTTAGTGATGACCATGTCGATATTTCCGGCATGGCATGCCTTCGAGGTTTTGTACCATCTGGACAGCTCCCCAGCGGTCAAAGGCAATCTCACGGATGTTGAAGCGTTCACCCAGACGTTCGATGAATTTCTCAATGTAGCCGTAGTGGACCACGTTGCCCTCGGTGGTTTGCAAAAAGCCCTGACGCTCCCACACATCGTATGGAACATGATCGCGCCGGACTCGCAGGTCGAGCTGTTCTTCCGGTATCCAGAAGTACGGCAGGATCACATATTTATCCGTTTCATCCTCCGGTGGAAATACCAGCACAAAGGCTGTGATATCCGTAGTGGAGGACAGGTCCAGACCACCATAACAAACGCGGCCCTCCAGATCATCTTCGTTTACGGCAAAGGAGCATTTATCCCACTTGTCCATCGGCATCCACCTGACAGCCTGCTTTACCCATTGATTGAGCCTGAGCTGCCGGAAGGAATTCTCCTCGGCGGGATTCTGCTTTGCCGATTCACAGGCGGCCTTTACTTTGTCGATGCCGACCGTAATGCCGAGAGAGGGGTTTGCTTTTTTCCACACCTTCGGGTCTGTCCAGTCGTCATTTTCATCCGCGCCGTATATCACAGGATAGAAGGTCGGATCGATCTTGCGTCCGGCCAGAATATCCTGTGCCTTTTGGTGCGTTTCATAGCAGATGGATTTCGTATCCGTACCGGCAGTGGTGATCAGAAAATACAGCGGCTGCATTCGTGCGTCGCCGGAGCCCTTGGTCATAACATCAAAGAGCTTTCGGTTGCGGTGGTAGATCCAGTGGACGCATTCGTGTGCTACGGTATTACGGCGGCTGCCAAAGTTACGCTTCAGATAGGTGTCCGGATCAATGATCATGGTCTTTGCCTTGACGAACACTTCCCGATATTCATCCTCAGAAGGATCGTAGATTTCAACAAGCCCATCGGTGAAGCACATCTGACCGAGAATGCTGAGGTCCTCGGATAGGTGAAACTCCTTGATGAGCAAATGTAGTTTATCTCTTGCAATCTCTTCGATAGGAACGGGCATCGGCTTTTCGAGTGCCTCCGGACAGTGTTCCGCTAAGATTTCTGCTGCCTTGACGTCGAATTCAGATTTATACATTCGAGGGACAAGGGAGCTGAGATATGCTTCTTTGGTCATACTTATCCTTTCTTCTCAATTTCTTCCAGAACACGCTGCCAGAAGTCATCACCGAGCTTCTTATCACTGGCTTTACGGAGGGCGGCACGAACATGAGGGATGTTCTCGTCCATAATGTACTCAGGAAGATCCGGCGCAGCTTCATTTCTTTCACGGCCAGCGAGATCGAACATCTCTGCGCGTTCCTCATCCGTTAGGTGGAGCACATCAGCTATTTTTAGTAGCATGCTCATTTCCGGAGGATTTCGCCTACCTTTGATGATGTCGGAGAGATAGGTAGCAGTAGTTCCCATCGCCTGAGCAATATCCTTAAGAAGGATATCGCCGCCGTCAGAAGCACGTCCGAGCCTCTTCTCGTTGATGAATTTTCCAAAATCGCCTGTCATAGTAAAAACTCCTTTCTTCGTCAATTAGCGACTTTGCTAATCCGCTTAATAGTATAGCGAGAAAATGTGGAATTGTCAAGAGGGTAAAAGAAAAAAGCCACGCTGCTTTTCACAACGTGGCTCCTGAACTAATCCAGATATACAAATGACTGTGGGGCCTGACTGATTCCATAATCGGAGAGTTCTTTAGGAGTTTCGTATATTATTACGTCTTTGAGCTTGTAAGCAATGGCTTTATTCTTTCCCGCATAGTAGGAGAAGTAGAATTTTTTTGTTATGCCTGCTGCTGTCTTTGCAATTTCCCATATCTCTTTTGGGGTGCCCTCCAAAATATCATCTATGGTAGCTTCACCAACCACCTGCTTCTGAGGAGACGAGGCATAAAAGATGATGCGTGTAACGCCGTCTTTGGGTTTGTTCTTCCGAAATTCGTATTGTTTCTTGCCTTCCAGTATTACCTTGGCATATTTAGGTTTAATCGATAATAACATTGTCGACATCGACGTTGCCCTCCCGTATTATTTCTTTGAATTCGTCGGGGGTAAGCCTGATCAATGCCGGGTATATCCCTCCGTGGCTGCTGCTCCAGTAGCCTTTAGTTTCGAGGGTGTCCATATTGATATTATGGCCTTCGCCAAAATAGCCGTAATAAAGCATCTCCACGACGAACATATTCTTATCGTTATTATATTTTGTCTGGAGCTCGCTTTCATCGTAAACAGACTTATTGCCGATCTTGGTGAGAAGCTCGTCGAACGTCATGAGATGAGTTCCGCTCCGTTTTACGGCTATAACGTTAGTCACTATGCAGAATGAGGTCAAGCAGGATTTGTAACGCTTAGTTCCCGCTCCATTATGAATCCGATATATGAAGATCGGTTCACCAACTTTATATGGTGGCACTGTGTACTGCGCTCCAACATAGATTTTGCTGAGTCCATTCCTTACATTCAGAGCAACGGAAGTCTGTAGGGTATTCTTCAGCTCAGAATATGGGAAGAGGGTATCGTGATAAAAATCATTTACGCACAGATATCCTGCATTTTTAAAGTCCGGATTGATAAATGGAAATGACTTGTATGGATTGCTATAGTCCACGTCGCTGCGGCTGCGGAGATATACTCCTTCGCCATTCGGGTTATATCCAACCTTGATGAATCCAAACTTGGTGAGCTGGGCGATCAGAAGGTCATGCTTATCAAATATGGTTACGTAGATATCTTCCCAGCCCAGATCCTTCCACTTCCAAAGGACAAGACCAATTGCACCTTCACCAAGACGTTGACCGCGAAAACGCTCTGCAATCTTGATAGTAGTGATTTTACAACGAGTCTTTTTGGGCAAAGTAGAATCAGTGAGAACAATATTCTCGGTCTCATCTTTTATGCATACAAAGGCACCGAGACCGTTTTCGTCATCGAATACTAAGGCGGTGCGACCTTCCTGAGCTTTTTCAGGGAACCATACCTCAAATGGCTTTACTTTGCCGCCTACCGGGTAGTCTGCCTTCAAAGAATCAAAGAAGGGATCGTTTAGGTCAATATCACTGAATTTTTTGAGAGAAAAATTGCCCGCCATAAACAGCTCCTCCTTAAAGTGACTTTATAAAATCAATTGCCCTCGCAAGGTCTCCAGAACCACCAGAGATAAAGAGCCTCGCGCCGATATCAGCAGCGACTTCTTTTGCGTAGGCGCATTCTTCCTGTTGAAAATCCTCAATGACTTGAACAGAGGCTTCAATCCCGTCGCGTTTCTTACGTCGGTCAGCAATAACCTCGGACCTCTCCATCAACAAGATAATCGCCTCCGGTTTCAGGGCAGTGAAGGTGTCATATGGAATCCGAGTAATATCTCCGGACGCATTCAATAAGCAGAAGTGCCCATCCAGAATAAAGTTTTCCCCAGAGTCTCTTAACTCACTGACTGCCTGAAGGAGGTATTGCTGGTTGTCGTCGATATCAGGTATGAGCTTGTCCTTGGAAAATCCGGAATGCTTCTTCTGCGTTATCAACGTACTGGCGGAGTATGACACTATGCCAGTTTCCGTTTTAACCATATCGCAGAAGTAGGACTTTCCCACGCCGTGGACACCGCTTATAAAGATCATGAACGACACGCCTCCTTAGTGCAAAATCGGCTGAGAAACCAGCCGTCTTTGTTATTATAGCAGATAGGAGTGTAAAATTCAAGAGAAAACGAAAAACAATCCTGCAATCGCAGGAGAAAATCTTGAAATTTGATGAGGAACGTGATATAATAAGCAAGTCGGAGTTTATGTGTAGACATTTTGACAGAAAATGGAGGTTGGCACATGGCCATTAGTTACAAGAAATTATGGAAGCTGTTAATTGATAAAGATATGAAGAAAAAAGATTTACAGCGTGTAGCTGGGATCAGTGCGGCATCCGTGACGAAGCTCGGTAAAAACGAAAACGTAAACACAGAGATCATAGAGAAAATCTGTGTGGCTTTGCAATGCGATGTCAGCGACATAATGGAAATGGTCGATGACGACTGAGTCCGTTTTTTGGTACATCAGAAAGAATAGAATAAGCATGGATACATGCGTTTACTTGGAGGTAGATTCAGATGGCTGATAAAACCAATGCCAACATTGGCTTTGAAAAACAACTATGGGATGCGGCTTGCGTCCTGTGGGGACATATTCCCGCAGCAGAGTACAGGAAGGTAATCATCGGACTCATTTTCCTGCGCTACATTTCCGCTGCATTTGATAAGAGGTATCAAGAACTCGTTGCTGAAGGTGACGGTTTCGAAGACGACCGCGACGCTTATACGATGGAGAATGTATTCTTCGTACCGGAAGAAGCAAGATGGAGTACGATTGCTTCCGCTGCTCATACTCCGGAAATCGGAACGGTTATTGATACGGCAATGAGAGCCATCGAAGCCGAGAATAAAACACTGAAGAATGTTCTTCCCAAGAACTATGCCAGCCCGGACCTTGACAAGCGAGTACTGGGTGATGTGGTTGACATCTTCACGAATAATATTGATATGAGCGATACAGAAGAGAGCGAAGATCTTCTGGGCCGAACTTATGAGTACTGTATCGCACAGTTCGCAGAGAAGGAAGGTGTCGGCGGTGGCGAATTCTATACACCGTCCAGCGTAGTAAAGACGCTTGTTTCAATCCTACGTCCATTTGATAACTGCCGCGTATATGATTGCTGCTGCGGTTCCGGCGGTATGTTTGTTCAAAGCGCAAAGTTCATTCAGGCCCATTCCGGTAAGCGTGGAGCTATTTCCGTTTACGGACAGGAAGCAAATGCGGATACGTGGAAGATGGCCAAGATGAACATGGCGATCCGTGGTATTGACGCCGACTTTGGCCCTTATCAGGCAGATACCTTTACGAATGACCTGCATCCGACATTGAAGGCTGATTTCATTCTGGCAAATCCGCCTTTCAACTATCACCCTTGGAACCAAGAAAAGCTGCTGGACGATGTCCGCTGGAAGTACGGTACGCCTCCTGCGGGTAACGCGAACTATGCATGGATTCAGCATATGATCCATCATCTCGCACCGACCGGAAAGATCGGCCTTGTACTTGCAAACGGTGCTCTTTCTACGCAGTCAAGCGGTGAAGGCGAAATCCGTAAAAAGATTATAGAGGACGATCTGATCGAGGGCATCATTGCTATGCCGACACAGCTCTTTTACAGCGTGACCATTCCGGTTACCCTGTGGTTCATCACGAAGGGCAAGAAGCAGAAAGGCAAGACACTCTTTATTGATGCCCGCAAAATGGGCCACATGGTAGACCGCAAGCATAGAGACTTTACCGAAGAAGATATTCAGAAACTGGCAGATACTTTCGAGGCATTCCAGAACGGAACACTTGAGGATGTGAAAGGTTTCTGCTCTGTTGCTTCCTTGCAGGATATTGCGAAGCAGGATTATATTTTGACGCCCGGACGCTATGTTGGGATCGAGGAGCAGGAAGATGACGGCGAGCCTTTCGAGGAGAAAATGGCCAGATTGACATCAGAGCTGTCCGATATGTTTGCTAAGTCCCATGAACTGGAGGACGAGATCAGGAGGAAGTTAGGAGCGATTGGGTATGAAATTTGATGAGAGCTCACTTTACAACATAAAATCGGAACTTGATGGAACAAGATACCCTTTGTTTGATCTCGCCATCTGGAAGAATGGTCTCGCGTTTAAGAAGATAGACTTTTCGGAGACCGGCAGATTAGTAATAAAGATTGCGGAATTGAATAACGGGATTAATTCTAATACTTCCTTCACTCAGGGTGATTACGGTGAGGAAGTCTTTATCCGGTGGGATGACCTTTTATTTTCATGGTCCGGAAATCCGCAAACATCAATAGACGTATTTCGTTATCGTCTGAAGGACGGATGGCTGAATCAGCATATCTTTAAGGTAACAGCGAACGAGGAACTTGTAACTAAGGATTTTCTATATTATGTTTTGAAGTTCCTAAAGCCTCATTTCACTCAGATTGCGACGAATAAGCAAACCACAGGATTAGGTCATGTTACAATTGCAGATCTGAAGCGTATGAGTTTGGTAATCCCATCGAAGGAGGTGCAGAGTCAGATCGTTTCGATTTTGAAGGCTATTGATGACAAAATCGAAGTGAATACGAGTATAAACGATAATTTAGCGGCTTAGAGGTCGTCCACTTTCGAGACATCCAGCTCGCCT
>CAJTSE010000008.1:45494-187932 GCA_910578815.1 uncultured Acetatifactor sp. | reverse complement strand
CGCGCCCTTGCGGACAAACGGTTTTCAAGACCGCCTCGTTATGACCACTTCGATATCTCTCCAAGCGTTGCCGCCATTCATGCGGCAAAGGTTATTCTAGCAAAAAGCGAAACATATGTCAACAGGTTTTTTCAAAAAAATCACCACTGTTTTTTCATCTGTTTTTCACTCTTTTTTCAAAAGAGACTTTTTAAAAACACCTCCGCAATTTCCATGTCCTCCGGCGTGGTAATTTTGATATTTTCATAGCTGCCCTCCACCAGCTTAACCGGACAGTCCGTAAACGCTTCCACCACACCGGCATCATCTGTAACCGCAACAGATTCAAAGCCTTCCCTCTCGGCCTTATCACGCAGGAGCCCATATGCCTTCACAATCAGCTCCGTGTCAAAGGCCTGAGGCGTCTGCACGCTCCACACAAACCGCCTGTCAGGTGTGGATACTGCCATTCCCCCTTCGTCCGCCAGCTTTATGGTGTCCTTGGAGGGCATTGCCGCCACGCAGGCATGATATTCCTGCACCGCTTCATAAGTGCGTCTGATAATTGCTTCTGTAAGAAAAGGCCTGGCTCCATCATGGACAAAAACATACCCGTCCCGATTCGGAATTCTCCTGTCTGAAGATCCCATCGCTGCCATGGCATTTGCCACCGATTCCCAGCGTTCCCTGCCCCCGGACACGATTATGTCCACCTTGTTAAAACCGTATTTCTCCACAATCTCCTGCCTTACATAGGAAATATTTTCTTTCCCCGTGACCAGGATACAGTCGTCAATGATCTCAGACTGCTCTGCTGCCTGCAAAGAATACCAGAGCAGCGGCTTGTCCCCCAGCATCATAAACTGCTTTGCAACGGCACTGTTCATCCGGCTGCCGCCGCCTGCCGCCAGCACAACGGCGGTGCATCGCTTTTTCATCTTAACCCCCATGATTCCTCACCGTGGAATCTCAAAATTCCAAGGCCGGCTTGCCGGCCCATAAGAAACGCCGGATTTTGGCTTTTCCCGTGAGCATTATAAAGGCAGATTCGGCACTGCGTTTAAGTCATATCCGTGCCTTACTCCTCGTATATACTCATAATACCCTGCGGCACCGATCATCGCCGCATTATCCGTGCATAATACCGGCGACGGATAGTAAAAAGTAATGTCCCGTTTTACACACTCTCGTTCAAAGGCTGCTCTCAAAGATGAATTTGAAGCAACCCCGCCGGCAATGGCAAATTTATCATATCCAAACTCCTTGACTGCATGAAGGGAATGCTCCACCAGGACATCAATAACCGCCTTCTGGAAAGAAGCCGCCACATCTGCCTTATTTACTTCTTCTCCCTTCATCCGGCAATTATTCAGATAATTCAGCACCGCTGACTTCAGGCCGCTGAAGCTGAAATCATATTCATTTTCCGCCACCTTTGCCCTGGGAAAGGGAACCGCATCCGGATTTCCTTCTTTGGAAAGACTGTCTATTTTAGGCCCGCCGGGGTATCCCAATCCGATGGCCCTTGCCACCTTATCAAAGGCTTCTCCGGCCGCATCGTCCCTGGTCCTGCCGATGATTTCGTATCGGCCGTAATCCTTCACCACCACCAGATGAGAATGTCCGCCTGATGCCACCAGACACACAAAAGGAGGCTCCAGTTCCTTATGCTCAATATAATTGGCACTGATATGCCCGCTGATATGGTGTACTCCCACCAATGGAATTCCCGTCGCGAAGCTGATTGCCTTAGCCTCTGCCACGCCCACCAGCAGAGCCCCTACCAGCCCCGGTCCGTAGGTTACTGCCACGGCTGAAATGTCCTGCAAAGTAACTTTCGCCTCTTTCAGCGCCTGCCCGATTACCTGGTTTATTTTCTCAATGTGCTTTCTGGAAGCAATCTCCGGTACGACGCCGCCAAATTGCGCATGCAGCGCAATCTGGGTATAAATAACATTTGACAGCACCTCTCTGCCGTTTTTCACCACAGAAGCCGCTGTCTCATCACAGGAGGTCTCGATCGCCAAAATCAAGACCTCGGATTTATTCGTCTGATCCAAAACCTTCCTCCCTACTCTCCTACATGCACATTGTCCGCAGCATCCCAGCCATATATCTTCCAATGTCTGTCCTCGTCCTTTCGCAGCAGGAAGACCCGGCCTTCCGTAAGAACCTGACCGGTACTCTCTCTTATCGTATATCCGCAGTATATCCTGGCAAAGTCAAATCCATCGTCAGAAAAAAAATCCACATTGGTGCTGGACGCTACCGAAATCCCGGAAATGCGGCGCTTGGCATCCTTAAATTTCTTAATCTCCGTTTTCAGCTTTGTCAGATATGTTGCCATTTCGTTATTTGCAAGCAGCTCCTGATCATACAGCTTCCGCGCCTGTATACCCAAAGCCTCCGTCTCTTCATCGGTACAGTCTTCATTGTAAAAACACTTCTCGATTTCCGTATAGTACTTGACGACTTCCTTCACCGTCGCAGGATAATCTCTGTCCAAATCCCGACTGAGTATAAGCTGGACGGGAGTCATGGCGGCATCCGCCAATTCTGTCCGTACCCTGCTCATCAAAAAGGCATACAACCCCACCAGGCCGACAATCACCACTATTAAAATCACTGCCACTCTCGTTGTGGATTTTTTCATCTGTCACACCTCGCTATCTGCTGTTATACCGCTGTATTCCATGCAAAACGACCTGTCAAAATCATTCCTCATCCTGAAAGTTAAGCTCCCTGCTTCTTCCGTCTTTTGCAGCCACAGCACCCGGAAAGATCCTGCGCACTTCTCCCAGATACTCTTCCGGATAGGTTAAGGACGGGCTGTAATGCGTCAGCCAAAGCTCCGGCACCTGAGCGGCCTTCGCAATCCCGGCCGCTTCATACATGGTCATATGTCTGTTTTCCCTGGCTTTGACCAGTTTTTCAGGCTCTCCGTACATTCCCTCCAGCACCAGAAGGTCCGAATCTTTTGCATTGGCAGTAATGGAATCCGTAGGGCGGGAGTCGGTACAGTAGGTGACCTTCAGTCCCTTCCGCGGCGCTCCCAACACCATGTCAGGTGTGTAGACACGTCCGTCCTCTTCAACGGTATCCCCCTTTTGCAGCCTGTTCCACAGCTTCATGGGTATCTGCTGCTCCATGGCACGCTCTCTGTCAAACCTTCCTGCCCGATCAACCATCATGCTATATCCATAGCATACCACACTATGGCTCACCTTGAAAGCCTTTATGCGAAAACCTTCAAAAAAAAATT
This sequence comes from uncultured Acetatifactor sp., assembly GCA_910578815.1. GTDB lineage: Bacteria > Bacillota > Clostridia > Lachnospirales > Lachnospiraceae > Acetatifactor. Next base: position 184,691 of record CAJTSE010000008.1, on the reverse strand, counting down.
CCTGTTCGGCCTCCGTGATCTCCGTACAGTTGATCTCAAAGGGCAGTTCGGGCGCAATCGTTCGAAGAGCATTCACCGTCCTGTTTAACCCTTTGGGCCCGATCAGCAAAAGCGGCTCCGTTCTCTCCGCATTTCCCATCGTCAGAAGCATGCCGGGCAGACCGCTGATGTGGTCCGCATGGTAATGAGTAAAACAGATAATATCAACAGGTTTAGGGCTCCAGCCTTTTTCCCTGAGCGCAATCTGCGTCCCCTCCCCGCAGTCGATCAGAATACTTTTTCCGTTATACCGAAGCATCAGCGCCGTGAGCCACCGATAGGGCAGCGGCATCATTCCGCCTGTTCCCAGCAAGCAAACATCCAACATATATAACCTCCAGACAATTCAGAAAAGCGCTTCCTTCACTCCACGCTTTTCCCAAGGCAATGCAGACTTCCCATCTACACCCCTTTTCAGAGCAGTTCAGTGCCCTCCTTTTCTTCTACCGGCACCTTAAACAGCGAAATCATTTCGTCATAGCAATCCTCGCACAAGTCAAAACGATGGGTAGTTCCGTCCTTCCGACTGAAATATCCGAAAACTGCCTCTGCGGAAAAGCATCCCTCCTTCAGGTATCCATCCTCCACCTTCAGGTTTCTGCCACACTTATTGCATACGGCATGAATCAGCTTTCTGTCTTGTGTATCTTCGTATTTTTTCATCTTCATCTCTCCCTTTGAAATAAACGATTTCAACTTTTTTCATGTGTCAGCTCTATTTTATCAAAAAGACGAGATTTCGGCTGTGGAAATTGTTGTTAAACGGTTCCCTGTCCAACTGCCCGCTTCCACATAATATTTGCGTCCTCCATGGGTTTCTCATAAAAACCTGGACGGATTCCTTCCGATACAAAACCGAACTTTTCATAAATATGTATGGCCGGCCTGTTGCTGACGCGCACCTCCAAGGTAAAAGCCTCCACCTGCTCCGCCTCACCCGCGTCAATCAGCGCCTTAAGCAGCTGCTGTGCAATTCCCTGCCCCCTAAACCCTGGAGCCACCACTACATTGTCAACATTTGCCACACCGCATGCGTTCGTAAATCCACAGCAGCCGGCTACCCGGCCGTCGGCCACCGCCACCAGATAATGGCAGTAAGAACGGGAAAGCAGATCCTTAAAGTCCTGAACCGACCAGGGCACGGAAAAGGATTCCGCCTCGATCCTGGCAAGCTCGGATATGTCTTCTTCCTTCAGCTCTCTGACTGTAATCTCCATCATACTTCCCTCTCGGCCTGGCTTTTCCTTAAGTATTCCGGATGGTGGTCGGCCGCGTCCACTGTCTTCCCTTCGGCATAATAGACCATGCCCAGCGCCGCTATACTGCCTGCACGCTGTCTGTTGTTTCCGGCCGGTGCAATACTGTATTCCACCTCAATGCTCTTTTTGATCCGTTCAAAATAGACCGGCACTCCGTCACCCAAAAAGATTACCGGCCTGCCCAGTTCGTTTATTTTTGCCAGCATATCATCAATGTCTGCTGGTCCTTGGGGTATCACCGTCTTAAGTCGAAATTCTTCTCCCAGCGGCACAAATTCATAAGCCGCCGTATAAACCTGATTCCTCCTGGCATCCATCAACGGACACACAACACGGTCTGTACCCCAGAGATTCCAGGCAAGTCCCTCCAACGTCGGCACTTCCACCAGAGGCTTTTTTAATGCGAGGCCCAGACCCTTGGCTGTGGCGGAGCCGATCCGCAGCCCCGTAAAAGAACCCGGCCCCGAAGCCACCGCTATGGCATCCAGCGTATTCAGATCCAGCTCTATCATATTTTTAAGCGCATCCAGCATGGGAAGCAGAGTCTGGGAATGAGTCTTCTTATAGTCCGTCGTATACTCTCCCAACAGAATACCGTCTTCTACCACCGCTACCCCGGCTACAAGCCCGGAACTGTCCAATCCAAGTATTTTCACATTAACCTCCATGATTTCTGAGGATGATCCGCCGATAGTCAAACCCCCGTTCCAAATCTTTTTCTATTGTAATCCGAAGATACTGCTCCGGCAGGATCTCTTTGATCAGATCCGCCCATTCAATCATGGAGACTCCCTCCCCATAAATATATTCCTCGTAGCCGATCTCATCCATTTCTTCCACATCGGCAATGCGGTACACGTCAAAGTGGTAAAAAGGCAGCCGGCCTCCCTCATATACCTGCAAAATCGTAAATGTAGGACTGTTTACAGGCTCTACGATGCCAAGACCTGCCGCAAATCCCTGCGTAAACAGAGTTTTCCCTACTCCCAGATCCCCGATCAAAGTGCAGACCTGCCCCCTGTGCGCCGCTTTTCCTAAGGCTCTGCCCAGTTCAAAGGTGTCCTCCGGTTTCCGGCTCTCAAAAACCGCACCACCATTGTTTTCCAGCTGCTTCAGTATCATTTCCGTGTTATTCGATCCGTCCATATCTCCGCCGTTTCCCTAATTTCGAATCTTGACCTTTGCAGGCGGCATGTGGGTGGAAATCATCTCTATGACTGCAATCTTCTGCGCTTCCATCTGCCTTTTCGGAAAAATGGTGGCATTCATGGGTGAAGTATAAAGAATAATACTTTTCCCGGTAGAGACTGCCTTGTACATCTCTTCCCAGAGGTACTGCACGGAATCCTCTCCCTGAGAGATGGTAAGGCCCTGATCATCCAGCAGGTAGTGAAGGGGCTGCTGAAAACTGGGATTGCTTAAAACCTGCCTCCTGCTGCGGAAAAATAAGGTCCAGGGCAGGTACAACAGAATAATCAGACCGAATATCAGATAAACCCACTGCTTTGTCATCACCGCCAGCATCAGGATCAATGCCCCAAAACAGCTGCCGATAATCCCTGCCGCACTGTTATAGGAATGCCGCAGCATATAATCATATAAGTCATTTGCTTCTATCTTTACATCCAATTCTACTGTTTTTGTATCCATACTGCAAGTCTCCCCTGCGGGCATCCCGTGAATACGATTATGCCGCCCGTCACGTAAATCTAATGTTGAAAAGCAGGCTCCGGGGCTTCCTGTAACATCCCCGGCCTGCAATCAAAAAAATTTTACCTTAATCAGACACAAAACTCAAGTATTATTTTATGTATTCTCATGCGGCCTGCTATTTACCGCATTATTTATGTCCCTTGATAACGGGGCTCAGCGGTTTGTAGATCAGCATGGTCACCAGAGATGCCGCAGTGCCCTTAATCAGATTCATGGGCGCCACACAGACTGCCACAAAACTGACGATGCTGCCTTCCGTCATCAGCGGATTAACGGCACTTCCAATTGCCAGAATATCCTCCAGCGGCAAGTGATACAGCTTGGAAAAGGCCGGCAGCAAGTATACCGCATTAAATGCCGTTCCAAATACCGTCATGCACAGAGTTCCGCACACGCAGCCGATTATAGCACTCTTTTTATTCTTCTTAAAGGTATAAAGAATAGACGCCGGCAGAATAAAGCTGCATCCGATTACAAAATTTGCCAGATCTCCCACAAAGGCCGTGCTGGTACCCTTAATACACAGTTTCAAAAGTATTTTCACAAATTCCATCATCACCCCGGCAGAAGGCCCAAAGGCAAAAGCGCCGACAAGAATGGGAAGCTCACTGAAGTCCAGCTTATAAAAACCGGGAGCAAAGGGCAGGGGAAAATCAAACAGGTGAAGTATCATAGCTATTGCGGAAAACATACCTATCATAGCAGTCTTCCTGACGCCAAAGACCGGCTCCTTGATTCCGTTCTTCTTTTGGGCAGCCTTTTCCAGCAGCATAGCCACGATAAACAGAGCTGCAATAATTGCAAAAAAGCTCAGGACATAGACAGCGTTTTTCGCCACATCAGTAAATAGTTTGTTCATTTTTTCCTCTCTTTCCGCCGCACCTGCGGCACAAGCAGCTTGTGTTTTTTCGGAAAATTCTTCATTGATTCCCGCCAGCGGCAACCAGGTGGCTGTCTGCGGCAGAGTTGCTGACTGTCTGCGCCTCCACAGGCAGCGGAGCCTGAAACGCGCCACAACAAAAACCCCGAATCATAGAGATTCGGGGTTTTACATGCACCGTCGCAGACTGCGGCTCCCAATACAGGAGATGCAGCCATGGCTTTCTTCTTTCATCCAGACTTTACTGTTGGTCCCGGAGTTTCACCGAGTCAGCCGGAGCAGGCCTTCATGATTTCTCTAACGCCTGGCTCCGGGTCGCGGACTTTACCGCCAGTAGGGAATTTCACCCGACCCCGAAGAATTTTCTTGAGGACCCGTTTTACGGTTCCTTTTTTTACAATACCGAGAATACCACAGGCTCTTTCGAATGTCAACCTGGAAACAAGTTCTGCCTGCTAAACCTGCTCACTGCGCCATGGCATTTCCTGTATAAAGCTGATAGTACTTGCCCTGCTGCTCAATCAGCTGGTCATGGGTGCCTCGCTCGATAATGCGGCCCTGCTCCAGCACAATAATGCAGTCACTGTTTTTGACCGTGGACAGTCTGTGGGCAATGACAAAGTTGGTCCGCCCTTTCATCAGCGCATCCATGCCCTGCTGTACCAGCTTCTCCGTCCTGGTGTCGATGGAACTGGTTGCTTCATCCAGGATCAGCACCGGAGGATCGGCAATGGCCGCTCTGGCAATGGCCAAAAGCTGTCTCTGGCCCTGGCTTAAGTTTGCGCCGTCTCCGTGGAGCATGGTATTATAACCCTCCGGCAGTCTGCGGATAAAGCCGTCCGCATTGGCAAGCTTTGCCGCTTTGATTACTTCTTCATCGGCGGCATCCAGCTTGCCGTAACGGATATTTTCCATAACGGTGCCCGTAAAAAGGTGGGTATCCTGTAGCACGATCCCCAGAGACCTTCTCAAATCATCCAGCTTAATCTTATTGACATTGATGCCGTCATAGCGGATCTTACCGTCCTGAATGGAGTAAAAGCGGTTGATCAGGTTGGTGATGGTAGTCTTTCCTGCACCGGTAGCGCCCACGAAGGCAATCTTCTGTCCCGGCTTTGCAAAAAGCTCTATATCGTGAAGAATCATTTTCTCGTCGGTATAGCCAAAATCCACATGATCAAATACCACATCCCCTTCCAGCTCCTGATAGGTGGTAGTGTCGCTGTCCTTATGGTAATGCTTCCAGGCCCAGAGGCCGGTTCTCTCACTGCTCTCTTCCAGCTCACCACTATCGTTTTTCACGGCGTTCACCAGCTCCACATAGCCCTGATCCACTTCCGGCGTCTCGTCCATCAGCTTAAAGATTCTGTCCGCTCCGGCAAGGGCCATAATGATGCTGTTGAACTGCATACTGATCTGGTTGATGGGCATGGTAAAGGACCTGTTCAGGTTTAAGAAGCTGGCAAGAGCCCCCAGCGTTAATCCTGACACCCCCGTAACAGCCAGCAGTCCTCCCACCACGGAGCAGACCACATAGCTCATATTGCCCAGCTGGGCGTTGACCGGTCCCATGATATTAGCAAATTTATTTGCGGAATACGCACTCTCGCAGAGCCGGTCGTTCAGCTCGTTGAACTGCTTCAGGCTCTCTTCCTCATGACAGAAAACCTTTACCACTTTCTGCCCCGTCATGGTTTCCTCGATACAGCCGTTTAAGCCGCCCAGATCCCGCTGCTGCGCCAGGAAGAAACGGCTGCTCAGGGAGCCGATCTTTTTCGCCGCCACCAGCATAATCCCCACCATTAAAAGGGTTACCAAAGTCAGTGGAATATCCAGCACCAGCATGGAAATCAAAGTGCCTGCCACCATAATCATGCTGTTGACCAGCTGGGGAATACTCTGGCTGATCAACTGGCGCATGGTGTCTATATCGTTGGTATAGATGGACATGATGTCGCCGTGGGCATGAGTGTCAAAGTACTTGATGGGGAGCTTCTCCATCTTTTCGAATAAGTCATTCCTTAAGTTTCTCTGGGTCCCCTGAGTCACATAAATCATCAGCCTGGACTGTACAAAGGAAGCAATTACACCGATTCCATAAAAGCCCGCCACCCTGCCGATCGCCCTTGCAAGCTGGCTGAAATCAGGATTTTCATGTCCGATCAGCGGCAAAATATAGTCATCGATCAGAGTCCGCATAAACAGCGTTCCCTGAAGGGACGCAAACACCGTGGCAAAAATACAGACAATCACAATCACCCATTGTATTCCGTAATCCTTAAAGGTGTAGCCCAGCACCCTTTTTAACAGCCTGCCTGGATTTTCGATCTTCGGCCTGGGTCCCCTGGGGCCTCTGGCACCGGGGCCGTTGTTTACCTTGGGTTTTCTTTCCTCTGCCATAATCACATTCCTCCCTTCTCGTCAAAATCACCGCTGCCGGCGGTCTGCGATTCATAGACATCACGGTAAATTTCATTGCTCTCCATAAGCTCTTCATGGGTGCCGAAGCCTTCGATCTGCCCTTCGTTCAAGACAATGATTCTATCCGCATGTTCCACGCTGGAAACACGCTGGGCAATGATCAGCTTGGTGGTTCCGGGTATTTCTTCGGCAAAGGCCTTTCTGATTTTAGCGTCGGTAGCCGTGTCCACCGCGCTGGTGGAATCATCCAGAATCAGAATCTTAGGCTTTTTCAAAAGCGCTCTGGCAATACAGAGCCTCTGCTTCTGGCCGCCGGATACATTGGTGCCGCCCTGCTCAATGTATGTATTATAGCCCTCCGGCATCTTCTGAATAAACTCGTCGGCACAGGCCAGCTCACAAGCCCGCCTGCATTCTTCCTCCGTAGCTTCTTTATCACCCCAGCGAAGATTATCCAATATGGTCCCCGAAAAGAGAACGTTGTTCTGCAGCACCACTGCCACCTGATTCCGCAGGGCCTCCATGTCATAGCTGCGGACGTCCACACCGCCCACCAGGAGCCGTCCATCCGTCACGTCATACAGTCGGCTGATCAGATTCACCAGACTGGACTTCGCGCTGCCCGTGCCGCCGATGATGCCGATGGTCTCACCCGACTTAATATCCAGCCGGATATTCTTTAATACCGGCGTCTCCGCGTCCTTCCTGTAACTGAAGGAAACATTGTCAAAGAGAATGCTGCCGTCCTGCACCTGGTAGATCGGCTTCTCCGGATTGGCAAGGTCAGGCTTTTCCTCCAGCACCTCGCAGATACGCTTGGCGCTGGCAGCGGACATGGTCACCATCACAAAGATCATGGACAGCATCATCAGGTTCATGAGGATGGTCATGCAGTAGGTCAGCAGGCTCATGAGCTTGCCGGTGGTCAGCTGATCCTGTACCACCATGTGGGCCCCCAGCCAGCTGATTAAAATAATGCAGCTGTACACCGCCAGATTCATGACCGGTCCGTTCCAGGCCACGATCCTCTCCGCCTTACAGAAAATTTTGTAGATATTCTCGCTGGCTTTTCTGAACTTTTTATTTTCATGATCCTCTCGGACATAAGCCTTAACCACCCGGATAGCGGATACATTTTCCTGCACGCTCTCGTTTAGATCGTCATACTTGGGAAACGCCTGGGTAAAATGTTTGGTGGCACTGGTCACAATCACGCCCAGAATGCAGGCCAGAAACAGCACCGCAATCAGGTAAATACTGGCCAGCCTGGGGCTGATCCGAAAGGACATAATCATGGCGATAATCAGGCTGAAGGGCGCCCGCATGGCCATTCTCAGCATCATCTGATAGGCATTCTGCATATTGGTCACATCCGTGGTCAGTCTGGTCACCAGACCTGAGGTACTGAACTTATCAATATTGGAAAAGCTGAAAGTCTGAATATTCTCATACATGGCCTTCCTTAAATTCCTTGCAAAGCCGGTAGAGGCTTTGGCCCCGAACACGCCCCCGCCAATCCCCAGAAGCAGACTCATAACTGCGGTCAGCACCATCAGACCTCCGATCATGTAAATATGCTGCATGTTCCCCTGACTTCCGTCCGCATTGACCACATTGATTCCCTTGTCAATAATGGACGCCATCAGCAGCGGAATAATCATTTCCATGATAACCTCACCGATCATAAACAGGGGCGTTACGATGGAAGCCTTCTTAAATTCTTTGATCTGCGCTCCTAATGTTTTCAGCATTTTTTCACATCCTTTCCTGATTTCACATATTCTTTGCTTAGTTCATGCTGTTTTTCATTCCGTATTTCTTAATTTTACATTTTCTTTACTTCACATTTTTTAATCATATTCCTGCATTTCTGCGGAATATTCTCCCGCGGTTCCCGGTAGACTGCCGCCGGCGGCTGCACTTTCACCCGTCTGGCCTTTCCTCCGGCTCTCCGGCTCCGGTCTCCTGCTGCCATTCCTCCAGATTGTCCAGCACAATGTCCAGCATCCTGTGCAGCTCCGCAGTCTCTTCGGGGCTCAGGCCCTGGGTCAGTCGCCGCTCCATCCCGTCCATCTGCTCTTCCACCCGGCGATGGCCTTGCAGGGCTTCCTCCGTTATCAGAATCCGTTTCAGCCTGGCATCTTTATCCAGTGCCTTCCGGACAATCAGACCGTTCCGTTCCATGACCTGCAGGGTGTTAGTGGCCGTGGCTCCGGAAATGCGGAATTCCTTTTCAATATCCCGCTGATACACCGGCTGCTCCTGATGATGGTACAGATAGTCTAAAATCCCCCCCTGAAGCTGAGACTGGGGACGCTTTGCGGAAGGCGGTATACTGCTGCAGACAATAGCCTTGATCTTGTTTTGAATCACCCTCAGCGTAAATCCAAGCCTTTTTTGATGTTCTTCCACTTGTCACCTCTTTTCTGCATCAGGAGACAGCTTCCTTGTACGGCTGACGGCACACTGCGCTGTTCACCTCATCGCAAAAAATGTTAGTGTACTAACCTTTATTGTTAGCACACTAACATTATCACCGAAAAAAATTTTTGTCAATAAAAGATTTCTAAAAACTTTCTAAAACAGTATCGGTTCAGGCCTCAGTTCCACACCGGCTCAAAGCAGATATTTAAATCTACATTGGTGCTGATGCCCTGTACTCTTCCCTTATCGGAATACTGCCAGATCTTATACTCATAAGGATAAAACATCTGGTCACTGTAGGAAGCATACCATTTGTCATAGTCCTCCAGCTGCGCAATGTCTATCATCAGTGCCCCCATCTGGGTATTATGATAGATCATGGGAGTATAGCCGGCGTTCTGTATGGTCTGACAGAAAAGCTGAGTCAGATGGGTCCGCTCTTCCACGGAAATATTGTTCATGCGGCCGTCTTCAGCGGTCCGCTCCACATCATACACCACCGGGCAGTCCAGCTGATAGGGCGCGATTTTCTGCAGACATAAATTGGCTTCTTCCAGTACTTCCTGGTCATTGATGGCCTGGCTGAAAAAATAGACTCCCACCTTGATCCCCGCAGCCTTGGCTCCCTGGATATTGGCATCGAACTTTGCATCCTCCTTAAGATTTCCTTCTTTACCGTATCCTCTTAAACCCACGCGGATGATTGCAAATTCCACCCCGTCCTGAGCCACCAGATTCCAGTCAATATCCCCCTGATGGCTGGAAACGTCAATCCCCTTGTGAGAGGTCACCTGTCCGTCTGTAAGATATTGGTACTCGCCATTCTCCAATATCTGCAGATTTGCTACGTCCAGCTGATTCAGCTTTAGATTTCTGTTAATAGGCACAAAATGAAACCTGCCGTCGCTGACCACCACAATATCGTCAGGATAATAGGGACGCAGCGTCTCCACGGTAGTAGTGCCGGATGAGAGGGATTCCTTAATTCCGTTTAAGACCCTGTCCGCCTCTTCGCCCTGAGCTGCAGCCACCGCCTCTGCCACCTTTTTATCCAGCTCTGCCTGAGAATAAACCACGGAACCAGAGAAAACGTCCACCGTATCTCCGTCTTCCGCAGGCTGTCCGTCCCCTTCTTCCTCCTGCTTCGGATCATCCTCAGGAACGCTGCCCCGTGCGGACAGCTTCTCATACAAGGACATCCCGCCGTACATGGCTGCTGCCAAAAGCACCATACAGCCCATCATACCGAGTACACCCTTGATCGTGGAATTTCTGCGCCGATTCCTTCTGGCTCTCTTTAGCTTTTCTTCTCTTTCTTCCCTGTTTTGAGTTCCCTTTTCACGTTCTTCATCCATATCTATAATATTCATATGTATCTCCTATAGCTTTTTCTCTTGTATCTATTATATTAACCGAATTCGTTCAATAGGAAAAGCGGAAAAAATTACATTTAATAAAATTTTAAAAAATCACTCGCCTGCACGCTCTCTCAGCCGCAGCAATATCTTCTTTTCCAGCCTGCTGACCTGAACCTGACTGATCCCCAGCACCGCCGCCACCTCCACCTGCGTCTTATCCTGAAAGTACCGCATAGTGATCAGCTTCCTTTCAGAAGGTTCCAGAGTATTCAAGAGCTGCGTCAGCAGCATATGGTTCAGCAGCTTTTCTTTTTCCGCATCCTCACTGCCAAATCCTCCTGCCGTACTGCTTCCTACACTGCCGCTGTTTCCTCGGACCACCTTATCCACCAAATAAACCTCGCTGCCGTCGTCCTGATAGACCGCACTGTAGATAGACTCTACCTCTATGGAGGCCTCCATGGCAATCACCACATCCTCCATGGAAAGTCCGGTTGCTTCGGTAAGCTCCTGCAGGGTTGGCTCCCTGCCTTCCTTTGCCTGCAGTCTCTGCCTCGCGAGCTTTACCTTTAAACCGTTTTCCTTAATGGTACGGGACACCTTCACCGGCCCGTCATCCCTTAAAAACCTCTTGATTTCTCCGGTAATCATGGGGACTGCATAGGTGGAAAACTGCAGTCCCAGATTGAGGTCAAATTTGTCGATGGCCTTCATTAATCCGATAGTGCCAATCTGGAAAAGATCCTCGGTATCATACCCTCTTCCCGTAAACCGCCGGACGATGTGATGTACCAGCCCCAGATTTTTTTCGATCAGTACTTCTCTTGCATCCTTTTCTCCTGCCTGTGACCTTGCAATCAGTACTGACGTTTCTTCCATGTATCAGTCCCCTCCGGCTATCCAGTCGCCGACACCTATTTTCTTTTTCATCCGCACCGTAGTCCCCTTTCCCGGCTCACTTTCCACCTCCAGATCATCCATAAACGCCTCCATAAAGGCAAAGCCCATACCGGAACGCTCCAGCTCCGGCCTGGTAGTAAACAGGGGCTCCATGGCCTGCTCCAGATTTTCTATGCCTCTGCCATTGTCAGTGACCTGGATATGTAACATGTCTCCATCCAAAAGGCATCGTACTCTCACTTTTCCCGGATTGATGCGGGACCTTTCCGCAGGCTGCCCCTTAGCGCCGCCATACCCGTACAAATTTTCATAACCGTGAATAATGGAATTGGTTACTGCCTCGGAAACCGCGGTTTTTATATCCGCCAGTTCCTCCAGCGTAGGATCCGCCCCCGCCACAAACGCAGAGACTGCCACTCTGGCAAACCCTTCGTTGTCGGAAATTGCATCAAATATGATTTCCATTTCATTTTTCATGATTCCAGTACCTCCACAATTCTTTCTAATCCGGATATGGTCAGTATCCTCCTGATCTGCTTGTCCGCGTGAATCACATAGACCCTCCCTCCGAAACAGGATATTTTTCGATGTCTTCCCATGATGATTCCGATTCCGGAGGAATCCATAAACCTCGTATTTTCAAAGTCAAAGACAACATTGCACACATTCTCCCTGCATAACATCCTGTCCGCATTTTCACAGATAAATCCCGCTCTGTGATGGTCCACCTCTTCCGGCAGCCTGATCATCAGACAATTATCAATCACCTGAAAATCTTCCGTTGTAATCTGCTCCATATGCTTCTCCCTTCCTTCAGCATTTCAGCAATTTTAACAAAAGAAAAGAACCCGCAGTCTCCTACAGGTTCTTTTCTTTTGTATTCTTCAAGGCGAAACTTAGATTTTCTTAGGTTGAGTTCTTCTCAACCTTAGAAAATCTTTTCGCCTTTTATTCCACCGTGACTCCCAGCTCCTTTAAGCGCCCCTTGGTATCTCGTACTCTATTGGAATCCGGAAACAGCTCCAGCAGCTTCTGATAGGTTTCCGAAGCTTCCTCCAAATTACCGTTGGCATGATATGCCCTGGCCAGGAAATAAAGGGCATCCACATGAGTTTCATCATAGTACACGGCCCGCTCAAAGGATTCAATGGCCGCCTCATATTCCTCATGGCGGAAACTTTCGGAAGCCTCTTCATAATAAGTAATTGCCAGCTCCGGTCCGATCACCTGCCGCAGGGTCTGATACAGATTCCGAAATTCCTCCGAGGTATCCTCCGGCGAAATCGTCTGTACAATATTCTCCAACTCCGCCGCCGCTGCCATATTGTCCTGATTTTTCAGATAATCGGCCGCTACTGTCAACAGGCTGTCATATCCGTCGATCACGCCTCCGGCACCTTCAAAGCTGTCCACCCGGTTTTCCAGCTCTTCAATCTTACTTCTAAGCTTTTCCCCTTCACTCTCCAGCTCCTGGATTCTCACCGCTCTGGCATCCGACTCATTGCTGACTTTTCTGATCTCTTCCTGCATACTCACTCTGGTGTTGGACTGGGCCGCAGGCACCAGAAGAAAATAAGTGACGGCTAGTCCGATTACCAACCCGATCCCCAAATTAATCAGCGTGGACACACCGCTGTTCTTTGGTTCCTTTACGTTTATCGGCTGGATGATCATCTCGTTGTCGCTGACATAACGTACTGTCTCTTCTTTCTTCCGCTTTCCGCCCGACTGCTTTACCGTCTCATCCGGCACCAGCATCAGTTCAACTTCTTTCAAATATCGCAGAGTCTGGGTATTGTTTCTGTCAATATCCATGCACTTTCGAAGCTCCCTCTCCGCACGCTCCCATTGCTCGCTGCTCATGTACAGAAGAGCCAGCAGCTGGTGAGCACGGATAAAACGGGGATTTAAGGAAAGTACCTTCTTCAGCTGTATCACGGCCAGATCCCTGCTGTCCTGCTGGCAATACACCAATGCCTGATTATATTTCTTAATGGTTTGATTTATTGAGTCAAGCCTGCCGGAGTTGGACTGCAGTCTGTCAATATAATCGTCCGCAATATTTTTCTCCGGACGCAGATTTTTGCTGATGACCCACTCACTTAGAGCCGCCACCACCTCGCCCGTCTCAAAATAAACCAGTCCCAGCAGATTCCTCGCATCAATATTATTTTTATTAAATTTCAAGCTTTGCCGCAAGCTGGTGATCGCACCGGTCAGATCCCTGACCCCGGCCTTTTCCAGACCGAAGTTATAGTACATATTGGAAACGAACATGATCCTTTTATACAGGGACACGTCCACTCCGCAGGCAGTGCAAAAATCATGCTCCGACAGCTGGCATCCGCAGTTATAGCAAAACATGTCACACCTCTTCCGACTCTTCCTCGGACTCCTTTATCATTTTTACAAGTAGATCCGCCATATCCGTCAAGTCCTGATTATAGATAGCGTCCTCCGCATCTTCCACTTCAAGACTGGGGTGAAACTTTTTCAGCTCTTCCTCAAAATTTATCATCTCTTAAAAGCTCCTTTATCTCACCTGCCAGATACAGGCTGCCCGCTATATAGATCCGCTCGTCCTGCTTCCGGCTATGTAACAGTTCACAAAAGGCCGTGGATACATCGTCATACAATTCATATCGGCAGCCGGGATATTGATCAAAAAGCTTTCCCAGCCTCTCCTGGGATACCGCTCTTCCCGTCCTCATATGAGCTGCAAAGATCCGGTCAAAAAGCCCTGATCCCTCCAGTTCTTCCACCATGCGCCTATAATCCTTATCCTTTACCACACTGAACAGCAGAGCCCTGGGGCCGATATGACCGTCCTCTGCCACTGTCTCCAGAAAGGCCCTGACCCCGTCCTCATTATGAGCGCCGTCCACAAAGACCTCCGGCAGTACTTCTTCCATACGGCCGGCCCAAAAACAGTTTCCAATTCCCTGCCTGATTTGGTCCCCCGTAATTGTTCTGCCGCCGTCCAACACCTCCAGCGCCCGTATTGCTAACGCCGCATTCTCCATCTGATACGCGGCAATGGTGTGCAAAGTAAGGGTAATATAACTATAATACCCAGTGTGCAAAGAAAAATCAATGCTTTTATTCGCAAAACCCAAAAAGCGATAGTCCTTTTTCGACACAGAATAAGTCTTTACGCCAAGTTCCGACCCTTTTTGTTCAAAAACCCTGCTGACAGACTCGCAGGTATCCCAATAGACTGCAGGCGCTCCCGCCTGCATAATACAGGCTTTTTCTCCCGCAATTTTCTCTGCCGTATCCCCCAGATATTCCACGTGATCCAGGCTGATATGAGTAATCACCGCTAGCTCCTTTCCGGACACGGAATTGGTAGCGTCCAGTCTTCCTCCCAGCCCCGTCTCCAGGATGCAGAAGTCCGGATGTTTCTCCGGGAAAATTACCATGGCCATAAAAAAGAGGTATTCAAAATAAGAAGGATGATAAAAAATCGCAGGGGCACCCGGTTCGGAGGCAGACTCCGTGCCCGCATCCCCCTCCCCGGTTTTCGGGAATTCCAGCAGATTGTACACCTGCAGAAATGCCCCTAGGAATTCTTCTCTGGAAATCACCTCTCCGTTTACCGTAAACCGTTCCCTTATATCCACAAGATGGGGCGAAGTAAACAGAGCCACCCTGTACCCCGCCGCCTGCAAAACGGAACTCATATAAGCGCACACGGAGCCCTTGCCGTTGGTGCCTGCCACGTGGATGATCCGCATCCGCCTGTCCGGATCCCCCAGCCGGTGCAGAAAGGCCTTTGTGTCCTCCATGGTGTTCTTGGAGGTAAAGCGGGGAATACTGTTAATATAATTTTCCGCTTCCTCAAAGGAAGCGATGGACTGCTTCTGCATCATGCACCTCGTTTCTGCGCTTTTTACACAAGCCGCAAACCTGCTTCCTTCCCGCGGGCAATAAACCAGGCCGTCACGCCTGCACGGACAGCCGGCAGATGCTGCGGCATATTTGAATCATCCAAGCTGCGTCAGCCTGGTCTCCACCTGCTCCATCATGCGGGTATACTTGCTCAGCTTTTCCTTTTCCTCCGCAATCTTGGATTCCGGCGCCTTGGAAATAAACCTTTCATTGGAAAGCATACCGTTTACCCGTGCAAGCTCTCCCTCCAGACGTTTCTTCTCCTTTTTGAGCCGCTCGATCTCCTGAGCAATGTCTACCAGCTCCGCAAAGGGGATATACAGAGTCGCACCAGGAATCACCACACTCACCGCGTCCCCGGCAATTCCGCTCTTATCCTTCTGGATGGTAACCTCGCTGGCGTAAGCTAAAGAAGCAAAGAACAACTTCCCCTCGGTAAAGGCGGACAGGATTCCCTCGTCTCCACTGACCACATACACTGCAGCCTTGCGGGAAGGGGCCACATTCATTTCGTTCCGCACATTACGGATGCCCCTTACGGCCTCCTTAATGATCTCAATGTCTTTCTCTTCCTTTGTAAATGCCCGATCCTCACGGTATTTCGGCCAGGCACTGATCATGATGGACTCTTCCCCGGCAGCGCCCTCCATGGCAGCGCCCTCCATGGCAGCGCCCTCCATGGCGCGGATCGTACAGTAAATTTCCTCGGTGATAAAGGGCATGTAAGGATGCAGCAGCTTCAGGGCGTCGATGAGGACGGTCTTTAAGGTCCAAAGAGCCGCGTTCTGACTGGCCGCATCGTCAGTATCATACAGCCTTGGCTTTACCATCTCGATGTACCAGTCGCAGAATTCGTCCCAGATAAAGTCATAAACCTTCTGCACGGCAATCCCCAGCTCAAAGCTTTCCATATTATCCGTCACTTCCCCGATCAGGGTATTTAACCGGGAAAGAATCCATCTGTCCACCGGCTGCAGTTCCTTAAATTCAGGTTCCGTCACCTGCTTGCCGTCCATATTCATCATAATGAAGCGGGACGCATTCCAGACCTTATTTGCAAAGTTGCGGCTGTTCTCCACCCTCTCGTAATAGAAACGCATATCGTTGCCGGGAGCATTGCCAGTAATCAACGTCAGCCGCAGGGCATCCGCTCCGTACTGGTCGATAATCTCCAGAGGGTCAATGCCGTTGCCCAGAGATTTGGACATTTTCCGTCCCTCACTGTCCCTCACAAGGCCATGAAACAGTACGGTCTTAAAGGGCTTTTCGCCCATATGCTCATAGCCGGAAAAGATCATGCGGATGACCCAAAAGAAAATAATATCATAGCCTGTCACCAGCACATCCGTGGGGTAAAAATATTTTAAATCCTCGGTCTGCTCCGGCCAGCCTAAGGTTTCAAAGGGCCACAGCGCGGAAGAAAACCAAGTGTCCAGAGTATCCGGGTCCTGGGTCAGGTGTTCATGACCACATTTAGGGCATTTCTCCGGCATTTCCCCGGCCACAGTTACCTCTCCACACTTGTCGCAGTAGTAAGCGGGGATCCTGTGGCCCCACCAGAGCTGTCTGCTGATACACCAGTCACGAATATTGTCCGTCCAGTTGAAATAAGTCTTCTCCATACGCTGGGGAATCAGCTTGATCTCGCCTTTTTTCACCGCTTCCACCGCAGGCTTAATCAGCTCTTCCATCTTCACAAACCACTGTTCCTTTACCAGCGGTTCCACGGTGGTCTTACAGCGGTCGTGGGTGCCTACATTATGAGAATAATCCTCAATCTTCACCAGCAGCCCCTGTTTTTCCAGCTCTTCCACAATGGCCTTTCTGGCCTCATAACGGTCCATGCCCTCAAACCTGCCGCCGTTTGCATTGATGGTGGCGTCATCGTTCATGATATTGATAATGGGCAGGTCATGACGCTTGCCTACCTCAAAGTCGTTGGGATCATGAGCAGGCGTAATTTTTACCACGCCGGTTCCGAACTCCCTGTCCACATAGGTATCCGTAACTACGGGAATCACCCGGTTGACAATGGGCAGCAGCACGCTCTTACCGATCAGATGGGCATAGCGCTCGTCTTCAGGATGAATGGCTACGGCGGTATCTCCCAGCATGGTTTCGGGACGGGTGGTGGCAAAGGTCAGAAATTCCGTGTCGCTGGGCTTTCCGTCCTCGCCGATCACAGGGTACTTGATATGCCACAGATGCCCCGCCTGTTCCTCATATACCACCTCCGCGTCAGAGATGGAGGTATTGCACACCGGACACCAGTTGATGATCCGGGCACCCTTATAAATATAGCCCTTCTCGTGCATCTTCACAAAGACTTCCGTAACGGCCCTGTTGCAGCCCTCGTCCATGGTGAAACGCTCCCGGTCCCAGTCGCAGGAGGAACCCATCTTCTTCAACTGCGAAATGATGCGCCCGCCGTACTCCTTTTTCCAGTCCCAGGCCCGCTCTAAAAATTTCTCCCGGCCCAGCTCGCGCTTGTCGATCCCCTCTTCCTTCAGCTTCTCGGTAATCTTCACCTCCGTAGCGATGGAGGCATGATCCGTGCCCGGCTGCCAGAGGGCATTAAAGCCCTGCATTCTCTTAAAACGGATCAAAATATCCTGCATAGTATTATCCAGGGCATGGCCCATATGGAGCTGCCCCGTAATGTTTGGCGGCGGGATCACAATCGTGAAGGGCGTCCTGCTATGGTCCGCCTCCGCGTGAAAATATTTCTTTTCCAGCCATTTCTGATACAATCTGTCCTCGATTCCCTTGGGATCATAGGTTTTTGCAAGCTCTCTGCTCATCATTTCCGCTCCTTTCATAATGGGTAATTCGCCGGCATAAAAAGAGTGCTTCACATTCTGGGTGCACGCGCCTGACAGCGCAATTCCCGGTAAGTAAAAAAAGCCCTCTGCCGACTTATGTCAGCAAAGGGCGTGTCACATCAACGCGGTACCACCTTTGTTCACAACGGCCTCACAGCCATTGCCTCATGGACTTCCAATAAAGCCCTATCCGCTAACGGGGATAACCCGTGAGAACCTACTTTCACATAAGCACGCTAAGACCTCTTACGGCGTTCAGCCCTCCGGCTCGGAAGCTACCTTCCACACGCCTTGCTTCAAGCAGCTTTTCAGCGCCGGTCGGCAGCCGCTCTCTCTTTTAAGGGGCAATGTGTACTCTTCTTCGTCACAGCCTTTATGATTTATATGAAAATATAATCCATTCCGTTCTGTTTGTCAAGCCCTGAAATACCTGATTTCTTCACAATGCCCTCTTATGATACTCCATACAAAATTCCGCCTCGTTTTTTCCAAACCAGCCTTCACCTCTCAAGGCTGAAAGTAAACGCTTCCCTCCCCGTCAGTTCCCTTGTCCTTTCATCGGGCTGACCAAAGCCTATGCTTACCGTAAACCTTGCGCCGCCGGAAACCTTTTCTCCCGCTTCATTGATTACTGTCAGGGCATCTCTGTCCAGCTTCACGGTTATGGTCCGGCTCTCACCTGCACTTACGGTTAAACCTGCAAAACTGCACAGTTTTCCGTTTGTCACTGCATCCGGTGAATCCGCCTTTATGTATACCTGCACTACCTCTCGCAGATCCCTGCTTCCGGTATTGGCAACCAGAGCTTCCACCGTCAGCCCGTCCTTATCTGCAGGCATCACTTCTCCGTTCCTGGCCACGGCCTGTCCATTGACCTTTACTTCGGCAAGCTCGGCGCTGCCATAGGTCAGGCCGTATCCGAAGGGATAAAGAACCCGGCCTGTTTCCCGCATCTCCCTCCAGTGTCTCATCCGGCCCCAGACAGAGAATAACCACGTCGCTGCGCTTTGCCACCGCTACAGCCTCGCTGATCCGGTCTCCGGGAAGCCCCACTCCTTCCGCAGTATGTCTTCCATCAGCGTTTTGCTGCCGCAGCAGGGCTCCCCGTTCGTCCTGTTATATGCCCCCATAACGTCTTCCACCTCTGCCTCCTTCACCAGCTTTTCAAAAGCAGGGAGATAACATATTTTTAAAAGTATTTCATAAATTCATAGATCCTATGCCGGCAATTTCGTCTGGCCTGGTAAAAAATTCATACTCTGGCACTTTTTATCAAGCCAGTTTTGCAGTACACTTGCAACATCCCTTATATAAGGCATACATATAAAACAACAATGAGAGGAAAAATATTATTATGAAAAAGACTGATTCGACAACAAAAACGAGAAAAAAAAGCTATGGATTGCTGATTACAGGGGCCGTCATGCTGATTGCAGGTATCATTTTTGCGGTGTACACATACAACACCAGCTATCAAGCGGCGCTGATTGCCGAGGATGCTGCAGAAAAGCTTCGGCTGCAACGGCCATACTCCTATTCACTGACTTTTGTTTTTCTGGCAATACCGCTAACGATTAAAGGTATCTTCAACGGCGTCCGCGGTGTATATCGTACGGACAAATCCGACGTTAAGCGTCTGGCAATGGCCGGCCTGATGGCGGCACTGTGCTACATCGGGTTTGCCTTTTTCAAAATCGACCTTACCGTTGGACCCGAAAAAGCCTCCTTTCACTTCGGAAATGTGTTCTGTGTGCTGGGAGCACTGCTGATGGGCGGTTACTGGGGCGGCCTGGCCGGCGCCGTCGGCATGACCATCGGTGATTTTACCACATCCTATGTGACCAGCGCCCCCAAGACATTCCTGTTAAAGCTGTGTATCGGCTTGATCGTAGGGCTTGTGGCCCATAAAATATTTAAACTGGACCGGGATCACTCCGCGAAATATGTGACGGGTGTCACCGTTTTATCCTGCTTCTGCGGCATGGCCTTTAACGTGGTTGCAGATCCCTTGGTAGGATATTTCTATAAAACCTATTTATTGGGCGTGCCCCAGGATATTACCAAAGCGCTGGTCAAGATTGCTGCATTAACTACTACAGTCAATGCCGTGGTGGCAGTGATCGCAGCCTCCGTATTTTATCTGGCCCTCCGGCCTGCCCTGAAAAAAACGGGAATGTTCCTGCAGGTGTCGCCGGCCGTCGAAGCGAAATAATTGTACAGCCAAAAACCACCTGTGCCTTGGCAGCATCTCTGCCCGTCACAGGTGGTTTTTCTTATGATCGGTATTGATTACTTCCATATTCAATCAATTCCATCAAGGTAAAAGAGAACTCATCCTATCGTCTTAACCTCTAATTCGTATATCTTATGGCGGCATTTCCCGCTGCACATTCTATCTTTATATTTTTTGCCGCCCCGTTGTCAATTTGTTTTGACACTCCAAAACCGCTGTAGCTCTCCGAGCCCAAATCAATATTTCCCATAGCCCCTTCGAGCTGATAATTATAGTCCTGCTGACTGCCCGAAAGCTCCATCTCCACATTGCCCATTGCGCAATTTACATCTACATCACCCTCTATGCTTCCGGACAAAAGAAGATTGCCCATGCCTATTTCTGCCTCCATTCCCTTCACTGCAATATCCTTCATATCAATCTGCCCTGCACCGATTTCCATTTTAAGAACTTCCGCCTGCAGTCCATTCGCCGTAATCCGTCCCGCGCCCACTCCCAAGAAAATCCGCTCCGCACTCAATGCTTCAAATTCCATCTCGCCGGCTCCCAGATCAATATCCGCTTCCTTGAAATGACAGCCCTGCGGCACATAGAGATTCACCTTGCTGCCTTTCCAGCTGCCCCATGTCCTGGAGCTGGTGGTGGTCCTGATATAGAGAGTCCCGTTTTCCTGATATGCCTGAAATTTGCCACAGTCGGAGGCTTCCACATAAAAGGAATCATCTCCGGAAAGCTGAACGTTAAACAGGCATCCTCCCGCCTCGATTTTTAGATTTTCCATGTTGCTGCCAAGACAGATTTTATCAACATCGCCTCTGTACACCTCATAACTACTGTTAAAGCTTGTGGCATCATCAATATCATAATCCAGCTCTGGCAGATCCGCCAAGCTGTCCGTCAGGTCATCCTTAACCTGCACGCCCCAGTGAAACAATCCGTCAAAATCTAATATTACTCTGCCGCCAGTAACTGTTTCCACCACCCGGCTGATCGTTGTCCTCCCTCTTACCGTTCCGGCGGCAACAGCCAGCCCAATTCCCAAAACCAGAAAAATCAACGCTGCGATAGCGCATCCCTTCATAAACTTTCTCATTTCTTATCATACCTTTCTTCATCAATAATTATATCCAACTGATCATGCAACTGCTTTGATTTTCTTTCTGCCGATACGGAACAAGCTGCCGATTCCCCTGATGATTGCAGGTACGGCTCCCGCCATGGTAACCGTCAGCATCAGGAACAAAAGCCCTATTCCCCCACAAATGAGCCCGCCGCCCATCACGCCGAAGCCCACCAGCGGATCAACCGGAATACACATACCGCCTACAGCCAGCAGAACAAAAAGCACCAGAATCAAGAATAATGCCGTGAGACCAAAACCCAGAATCAACCCCAGCCACGCCATCAGAAGCCCAAAGGCCACACAGGCCAGCGCCAGGCCCAGTGTCAGTATAAAGGGCCCGGTGAACACAAGCAGAACGATTAGGGCTGCCGTCATTCCTCCCGACCTGCCGGAACCTCCCGACGCTCCGCTTCCGCCTGCGGCACCGCCGCTTCCTCCCGAAGCACTGCCGCTCCAGCCTCCAGCACCGCCGTTTCCGCCTGACATGCCGCCGCTCCAGCCTCCAGCACCGCCGTTCCCGCCTGACATACCGCCGCTCCGGCTTCCAGGACCGCCGTTTCCGCCTGACATGCCGCCGCTCCGGCTTCCTTCCGCGCCCGGATTTTCTGCGGAAGACACATTCTCTCCGCGGCTGCTCTGACCGGTTTCCAGTATATTAAAATATCCTTCATCACCTTCTCCGCCAGCGCTCCGGCCTTTCGCAGATTTCACCAGCACCGCTGGCACATCCCCGTTCTTTCCGCCTGCCTCCGCCTTTTCCTCCGCATCCGCCTGCCCGTATTCCGTCAACGCTCTATCCGCCGGCACGGAACTCTTTCCCTTCTGGCCTTCCAGAAGTTCACGCCGGATGTTTTCCGCCACCCTTGCTGGATTGCCCAGCGCTTCGATGACTGCCTGTTCATTCTCCGCTCCGGCATCGTCAAAATAGTCGTTATAATATTGCAGCGCCTCTTCCCTCTCACCGTCGGAAACGTTCCGCAGCAAAATTTCCAGCTGGCTCATAAATTCTGTTCTGTTCATACTTTTATCCTCCCCTCAAACAAGCCGGTAATCTTGTCTGAATACTCCCTCCATTCACTCTCATACAGCTGCAGCTGGGCCCATCCTCTGCTCGTAACCTTATAATAACGTCTGTTCCTTCCCCCGCACTCCATGTCGTAGACCTCCAGGCAGTCGTCCTTCTGCAGTCTGCGTAAAACCGGATACAGGGTAGATTCCGAAAGATCTATCACCTGCCGCACATCCTGCGTAATCTTATACCCGTATGTCCCCTCCGGGTCCTTGGACACGACGGCAAGCACTATGGCGTCCAGCAGGGCCGCCCCCGCGTTAAAAATCATATTATCGCTCCTTCTCGTCCATATATACATAGTTATTTCTTAGTACATAAGCATTGATATAATATTATATCCCGTATAGCATTCAGCCTGTGCATACTATACACCATATAATATTATATGTCAAGTGTAAAAGAAGCGAAAATGTTAAAAATGCTGTCAGCAGAGTACGAGTGGAAACTGATGAAAAGATGCAAATGCAGATGTGGAAGAAATACAGATGCAGATTGTCTGCATGATTCATCTGCAGGCGGTGTCCTGCTCACTGTCCTGAAAATTGAAATTCATGCCGATGTACCCCATAAATATAAAATATATTCACTATCGGTTTCTAATCCTAAAGATAAATCATTCCATTTTGGGGGAATAAGGTTTACTGCTCTGATTACCGGCTCATGCAAAACAGTAACCCGTTGGTTCATTTCTTCCAGGCGTGATTTCATCCACGCTAAATCTTCCTCAGAAGCCGGCAGATTCGTGCGATTTTTATACAGTTCAGTCCAGTCACTGCAGAACCTCTCGTCTGAATCCAAAAAAAGCAGAGCCGCCGCTATAAAATCATCTAAGGACGAATAAACACTTTTGGGGGCCACAACAGCTGAAATATTCTGTTCTGAAACAGCAACATTGAAACAAAGATTTCCAAAATCTATCGCAATCATATCATACCTCCGAATATGCCGCCAGGAAGGGGCAAAGCCCGCCTCCCCGGCGGCAGTGCCGCTGTTGGCGGCACAAACAATCCGTGAAACTCTATGAAGAATTGCCGAAAGGCAATTCTTCGAGGCGAAACTTAGATATTCTTAGGTTGAGTTCTTTTCAACCTTAGAATATCTTTTCGCCTTTCACACTTCGCACTTCCAGAAATACGCGCTATAACCTTCCAATACGGATCCGCCCCCGAAGTCATGCTCCTTACCGCTGATCAGGTCCACAGCCATTCCGCAGCCGGCATCAAAATGCGCCGTGAAATCATTCGCGTCCGCATTGATTGCTACCAGGACTCTCTCCTGCTCCGACTTCCGCTCGAAAATACACTGATGATTCGTCAACAGCACAGAACGAAAACTGCCGTAATTTAATGCCTCCGACTGCTTTTTCGCCTTGCACAGCCTGCTGACCCAATCAGTCAAATCATTCCAGACCGGCGCATCAAAGGATGGACGCAACGCCGGATCTCCCTGAGACTTTTCGGCCTTCTCTCCCCATTCACTTCCGTAATAAACACATGGGATACCCGGCATTCCAAAGGCAAGGGCATAAATCAAAGGCAGGTGCTTCTCATTTGTCAAAATACTTGCCACTCTGGTCACGTCATGATTGTCAACAAAGGATAACAGGTGCTTCCCTTTGTACAGAGTCCAGTTTTCCGGCCCAAACTGACGAATCAGGGAATGATTAATTTCAAAAAGATTCATGCTGTTAAAACTGCTGAAAAGCCCCTTATAGCATTCGTAATTAGTTGCTGAATGCAGCATCTGGTCATTCATGAGCCGATTGTAATCCCCATGCAGCATCTCACCCACCAAAAAGAAATCTTCCTTCAAACCGTCACAATAAGAGCGCAGTCTGCGCACAAAATTTTCATCCAGGCTGTACGCCACATCCAGTCGCAGTCCGTCTATCCCAAATTTCTCCACCCAGAATTTCACGCTCTCCAGCAAGTAGTTCACCAGTTCTTCGTTTCTCAGATTCAGCTTCACCAGATCATAATTTCCTTCCCAGCCCTCATACCATAAACCATCGTTATAGTTGGAATTGCCGTCAAAGGCAATGCGGTAAAACCAATTCACATAAGGAGAACTTTCTCTGTTCCGCAGGACATCCTGAAAGGGGCCAAATCCCCTGCCCACGTGGTTGAACACACCGTCTAGAACCACCCGAATCCCGTTCTCATGAAGTGCTTTACATACCTCTCTGAAATCTTCATTAGTGCCTAGCCGGACATCTACCTTCCGGTAATCCCTGGTATTATAACCATGGGTATCCGATTCAAACAGGGGTGAAAAATACACTGCATTCACTCCCAGTCTGCTCAAATGAGGAATCCAGTCAAGCACTTTCAGCACGCGGTGCTCCTGCACTCCGTCATTCTCAAAGGGGGCCCCGCAAAACCCCAGAGGATAAATTTGATAAAAAACACTTTCATTTGCCCACATAAAATCTCTCTCCTTTTTGTTGACTAATCTGGTACTGAAATATATATCTTGCAAAAATCCTGCATTTAGATATTAAATTTATCATGTCACATTTTTCGTGTTATTTTTCCAAAAAGCGGCTAAATCCACAGACTTATCCACATATACACATGTGTCATTTCGACTTTTTTCGATGTCATTCCTCAAAAATACGGCGTCGCTTCATGCAAACCTAAAGCCATTCATTCCAAAAACGTTCCACCTGTTTTGCAACCGTTCCCAGAGTCACGGGCACATATCTCTCCCATTCCCGCGGAAACATGCGTCTGTAGGAAAGCTGTAAGAAGCGCTCATCCAACAGGGCTACCAGTCCCACATCCTCCATTGTTCGTATCACTCGGCCCGCCGCCTGCAGAACCTTATTCATGCCGGGATAGCGATAAGAATAATCAAATCCGTCCTCACCTTCACCGTCAAAAAAGTCTTTCAGCATTTCCCGCTCATAACATACCTGGGGAAGGCCGGTGCCCACAATGACCGCACCGATCAATTCATCATTCTTTAAATCAATACCCTCTCCAAAAATTCCTCCCAGAACGCAAAAACCTATGAGTATCCTATCCTCGTCCTCTTCTATATCCATGGTAACGGCTGCTCTCAGCGCCTTTTCTGTCTGTGAATCCATTCCGCCCTTCCCCTGAAACCGGCCCAGGAAAGCCTCTCTGTCTGCCTCACTCATATAATCACTTTGAATCATGCACTCTCTGTCTTCCCCGCCAAAATTTTCGGTATAATTTTCATAAACCTTTTGCAGAAAAGAATAGGAAGGACAGAATACCATATAATTTCCATGGCGGTTCTTTACGATTTCCTCAATATATCTGGCAATATTAAAATATTCCTCTTCAGAGCGCCTTTTATATCTGCTGGTCACATCTCCGGCAATAAATAACGCTCGTTTTTCCGGATTGAATACGGATCTGGCATATACCTCATAGTCCTCTGCCTCACCCCCCAGCAGTTTCTTATAATATTGTATCGGCAGAAATGTAGCAGAAAACAGGATGCTGCTCCGCCCCCGTTCCATACAACGTCGAAGATTCACGGCCGGATTCATACAAAACAGTTTTAAGCGAAAACTGTTGTCATCACACAGGCTGGTGTACTTTACATAATTTTCATCCAGTCCTTCATATATTTGCAGGAAATGACTGATTTCAAAGTAAAAATCCAGCAACAGCTCTCTTACTGTCGGCTGCTCATCTTCCTGTTCCGCCAGATAATCCTCCATAACTGCCTGCAGCCGCATCAGCGGCTGTACAAAATCGTCAATCGCTTCCACCACGCTGCATTGCTCGCACTCCCGTTTCATGGCAAGCATTTCCCCGTTACATTTTTCGATCTGATAAATCATTTTTTCCGCATAACCTTGACGCACAAGAACACTGCGCCCGCCGCGCTTCTCGCTTTTTGTAACCCCAAGTGAGCTCACTTTTGTTTCCACATTTGATAAATGATTCAGGGAATCCGATTTCAAGTACAATTCCGCCTCATCATTTTCTGATTCCTCTGTCATATTCTCTGTCATTTCTAATGTCATCTGCCCTTCCACGGCCTTTTTTCGGTCTTTTAGAGATATTTCCGACATTACTGTCTGTTTTAGTTCTCTGCGCAATTCTAAAAATTGCTCCTTGACCAGAACAGCACTGTACATTTCCCTTCCCCGCTCCAACAGATTATGTGCTTCATCAATCAAAAAGATATAATCCCCTCCTGTGTTGTCGCCAAAAAAGCGCTTCAGATATACATGAGGATCAAAAAGATAGTTATAATCACAGATCACCGCATCTGCAAACAGGCTCATATCCAGACACATTTCAAAAGGGCATACCCTGTGCTTTACGGCATACTCTTCTATCGTTTCCCTGCTGAAACTTTCCCGGTTAGTCAGAAGGTCATACACAGCCTCATTAATCCTGTCATAATGCCCTTTTGCATAGGGGCAGTATTCTGGGTTACACTCGGTTTCCTCCATAAAACAAATTTTTTCTTTTGCCGTAAGTATGACGCTTGTAAAATGTAACCCCTTCTCTCGCAACAGCCCAAGAGCGTCCTCTGCCACGGTTCTGGTAATGGTCTTTGCCGTCAGGTAGAAAATTTTCTCACCCTTGCCCTGCCCTACGGACTGCACGGCAGGATAAATCGTGGAAATCGTCTTTCCCACCCCGGTAGGAGCTTCTAAAAACAATTTCTTTTTATGGTAAATCGTCTTGTATACATTGGCGGCAAGCTCCTTCTGCCCTTCCCTGTATGGAAAGGGAAATTCCAGCCCCCGAATGGATGCCTGTCTTTTCTTCTTCCAGCTCCAATCATAGTCCGCCCATTTTTTATATGAATCTATCAGTTCACCAAACCATTGCGTCAGTTCGTCAAAGGTATAATCCTGATAAAAATATCTCAATTCCTCCGTGGGGATATGACAATAGGTCATTCTTACCTGAATCTCCTGCAGCTCCTGCTGAAGTCCGTACAAATACGCATAGCATTTTGCCTGCGCCAGATGTAGAGGAAGGGGCTCCTTCCATCTGGCCGGATCCCGGTAAACTCCCTTAATCTCATCTATTACCACCCGGCCCTCATGATGAATGATCCCGTCTGCCCGTCCTTCCACAACCAGCAGATACCCTTCCTCTTCAAGGGTTATCTTTAACGGCACCTCTGCCTGATATTCCGCTCCCATGCGTCTCTGAATCATGCGGTGGATCCTGCCGCCTTCCTGCATGGCATTATCCGGAGATGCCTGATGCCTGTTATCAATATCGCCATATCGCAGTACAAATTCTACCAGCTTACGGACGGAAATATGGATCTCATCCCTACACCCCTTGTCCGCTTCTGCAGACGTCAATTCCGGGTTTGCCTTTTGATAGCAAACCTCCAGGTCTGACTTTGGAAGTTTACTTCCAAACTTCACGCTCCATGCCCCCTTTTACGCAAAAATTTATAATATCGAAAGAAAACTCCCCATGAAGACAGCGCTCTGTCCTTCACAGGGAGTCAGTTGTTTGATGTATCAGCAGGCTATTGCAAACTTTTCAAGAAGCTCTTCCAGCTGGGCATTATAACCTTCATAGGATACTGTCAGAGGCACCCTGAAATCCAGACCGTAAACTCCTAAAAATGATTTGGCATCCACTACATATCTGTTGTAAGAAATGTCGATGTCAAAATCACATCTGGAGGTCACGTCAACAAAATGCTGCACATCGTTCTGTGTCATACGAATTGTCTTGACCATGTCAACCATCCTTTCACATAATAACAACAGTTACCTTACTTTCATGATTCCCTATTATATGCAAAATAATTCCAGATGTAAAGCGTTTTCCGTAATCAGATTTTTCACCCTTTTTTTGCTGATTTTGCCTGTTTTCATCAAATTTGTCCATAGCCCAGCCCGCTGCCTGCCTGCTTTTGTCTATTTTGGCTATTCTACATTTCCGGACATCTGCGCGGAAAATACATTTTTATGCTTCCCGACCAATTTACACAAGTCATCTTTGGCAGTCAAAACTCAATCATATATTCCCGAAATCTCAGCGGCAGCATATTCCGCTGCAGCTTAAGATTCTCCCTGGCCTTTATGGAGATTGTTCGGCAGAAATGGCGGAACAATTCCTGATACTCCATTTCCTCTTCCGAAAAGCGCAATTTGGGTTTCTCCCCCTCATCTCCCGTAAGCAAATACCACTGGCGCCTCTTTGGATGAATGCCGAAAATATTTCTGGTGCTGTCATGTATGACAAAGTCCTCGATAGGCAGCCTGTCAGCAAAGTGCGGCATCAAAAAGGTAAGAACATTGGCCTTTGGCCCGATCTCGGCATACAAAATCCCGTTTTCCAGTTCTTGAAACCGCAGAAATTCTCTCAGGTAGCCACTCTCCCTGCCTGCCTTCCTGGCCAGCGAAAAGGTCTGCATCACATACTGATCCGTCAGATCATCAAAAAGATGGCCCCTGGCACACCTCTCATCCAGTCCCTTTACCACCGTCCTGTAGACCGCTTGTGCTTTTTCGGCATCTGTTGAGGCAAGGGCCGTACAAATCTTTAAATAGTCCTCTTCTCCGAAGCGCCTCTCCAGCGTCCGTATAACCTTTACCGCTCTGGCAGAATCCGCCTGTACATGCACGTCCTCCGCAAAAAGCATTGGCTCTTCATCCAAAGCCAAATAGGTATCCTCCGCATTTCTGTCTTCTTCATAAGAAAGATAAATTGCCGTAAAAATACTTTCCAGCGAATCTTCACATCTGTATACCGTCATTTTCGGCCTCCATTTTCTCAAACCTTTCGCCTTTCACAACATCCCCACCGCCGTCTCCAAGACTTCCTGCGTCGAGGGCATAACGGCGGAACTGCCCCCTGCAAATCCACCGCCTGCAAAATTGCCGTCGTCGAACAGCGACATCTGCCGATATGTCATGCCGTCCGCGCCAAACCGTATCCGTTCGTTTTTGTCCGTAAGATTTCTCACAATATAATCCTCGTCCAGCTTCACCGGATACATCATCCTGCCGCTGCAGGTAATAAAGAAAACTGCCCGCTTTAATACCACGCCTATTTTTTTCAGGTCCCCAAAGGTAAGGCCGGCGCAGCGCCTGGCCGCAGTTATCCTCCGGGCGCTCTTAACCCCGATACCCGGAACCCTCAGCAGCATCTCCAAGGGGGCCTTGTTAATCTCCACCGGAAACTGCTCCAAATGACGTATCGCCCAGTCCTCCTTCGGATCCAGCATTACGTTGAAATAGGGACGCTTTTCGTCCAGCAGCTCTTCCGCCCGGAAGCCGTAAAACCGGAGCAGCCAGTCCGCCTGATACAACCTGTGCTCTCTGAGAAGGGGCGGCCCTCCGGGCAAAGCCGGAAGAGCCTTGTCACCTGTCACATTTACAAAGGCCGAATAAAACACCCTCTTTAGGCTGAATTTTTGATACAGACTCTCCGCCACGTTAATAATTTGATAATCATTTTCCGGAGTGGCCCCGATAATCATCTGTGTGGATTGTCCCCCTGCCACGAATTTCGGCGCGTTGCGGTACAACACCAGCTCGTTTTTATTTTCCTGTATTCCGTTCTGGATCTGACGCATGGGAGTCAGTATCGTTTTTCTGTTCTTGTTAGGCGCAAGGTTTTGCAGCCCCTCCGCCGTGGGCAGTTCCAGATTAATACTCATTCTGTCCGCCAGAAATCCCGTCTGCCGGATCAGCTGCGGGTCCGCCCCTGGAATGGCCTTTACATGAATATACCCGTTAAAGCGATATTGATTCCGTAAAATCCAGACGGTCCGTAAGATCAACTCCATGGTAAAAGAAGGATTTTTTATTATGCCGGAACTTAAGAACAGGCCCTCAATATAATTTCGCCGGTAAAATTCCATGGTCAGGGTACAGATTTCCTCCGGGGTAAAAACCGCGCGGGGAATATCATTAGAGCAGCGGTTCTGGCAGTATTTACAATCGTAAATACAATGATTGGTAAGCAGTATCTTAAGCAGAGAAATACACCTGCCGTCACTGCTGAAGCTGTGACAGATACCGGCAGCCACACAGTTGCCGATGCTGTCCCCCGTACCCTTACGGTCCACGCCGCTGGATGTACAGGCCACGTCGTATTTCGCTGCGTCTGCAAGAATTCCCAGCTTGTCCATGAGGGACATATCCTGCCTGCCAGATATAATAAATGTGGCTGACTTCATTAACTTTTTGCTTTCGCCCGTAAAATCATCCATCTCCGTTCTCATTCTCCCGTTCCTCACAATCCCCGCGCAAACACGAACATTCGTTCTATAACAGAATAGCACAGATGTTCGTATTTGGCAAGTACCTATCAAATTTTATATTTTCTCCCTCACTTTATGTCAACTTTTTTGCTCATTGACCTTTTTTCATTTTCAGCTATAATAATAAGTATAAAACCAAACTACTGATTACGGTCATTTTTTACCATGGAAAGAATCAGGGAACGGGGATACTGAATGAAGGAAGAAACACGCGATGACCTGACAGGGCTTTATACGCGCAGGGAATTATATACTCTTTATCAGGGTATGCCAGTTGGAAGTTTCGTCCATTTCATGTTTATGGACATTGATAATTTTAAAAATGTGAATGACGTCTACGGGCACAACGAGGGTGATATGCTGTTAAAGGCTGTAGCCTTGATTCTGGACAAATGCGCGTCGGATGCTCACATTTTCAGACTGGGCGGTGATGAATTTGTTCTTTTATTTCAGGGAGAGCAGACAAGAGAATACCTTTGCTCAGTGGCAGACAAAATAATCCGGCGAATCACTAAAAAGGAGGGCTTCTCTCATATATCAGCCGCTGTTTCAGCCAGTATCGGCATCTTATACCATGAAACCGTCAACGGAATATTGGAAGATGTTCTTTTAAAGTGTGATATAGCCATGTATTCGGCCAAGAATCATGGCAAAGGCCGCTATGTTATTTTTAATGACATTGCCGAACAGGTTTTTTCAGAAATAGAGATGCAGAAGCGTCAAGATGCCGCACTGGAAAACGGCGAATTCGAAATTCGGTATCTCCCTGTGATCAGCGCCCAGACTTCAAAGCTTAAATTGTCCCAGATCAAGCTTTATTGGAATATGCCGGGCGGCATCACAAGGGAACAGGAAGATTTCTTACCCCTTTTTGAGAAAAACGGGTTTATACGTCAGCTTTTCAAATGGGTGCTTCAAAATGCTTTAGAACATCTGCAAAAATACCACTCTACAACAGGGTTAAAGGGTAAAATCGGACTCAGAATTTCCAGGCTGCAGCTGTTGGACGGCGAATTTCCTCAAATAATTGCGGCTCTTTCTGAAAAAAGCGGTGTAGAGCCTTCCGAACTGGATTTGGAAATCGACGAAAACTCTTTCGACCGTGGAAGTGATACCATGATGACTGCCTTAAGGGACCTGAAGGAAATGGGCTTCGGAATTTCTATCATCGGAGTCGGATCTACCTTCAAAAGCATGGTCTATTGGGATAAGCTTCGATATGATTCCATTATATTTGACCCTGAATATCTACATAACGCCCTTGAATCCAGCAGAGGCCGCCAGATTATCAAGACACTCCTGTCCATGGGCCGGGAACTGAAGATGTCCATAATTGCGGAAGGCATCAGTACCAAAGAAGATGCCCAATTCTTAAGCGGATGCGGCTGTAACGCCATAAGCGGATATTATTACTCGCCTCCGCTTCCCCTGTCTTCCTATTATGAGTACGTAAAAGACAAAATTACCCAGGGTAATGAAAAAGTGGAATTTCCGTTTTTAAATACGCTTACATCAGCCGACGGAAAGCATACAGGCCATATTATCGGTCAAAACATTGCGTTTTGCAGGGGAATCAGTAACAAATGGGGCTCGCTTCTTTTCCCCGGAGGAGGCTTTCGAGAAAATGTTGTGGAGCTGCCGGCATCCATTCTTGCAGAATCCTCCTATACCATCTGCATGTGGCTGAAACCTTTAAAGCAGATCAGCTGGACCAGTATCTTTTACGTCCGTTATCAGGGAGGCTTCTGTACTTTTTCGCCTTTTGTGGTCGGCGGGTATTCCATCTTCAGAATTAGCGAGGATACGGATATAAATGGTTTTCATGATGCTCTTGCACGGCAGATTCCACAGGATACTTGGACATTTGTGTGCGTCACCTATGATCACTTTACGGAAATGGAAAAATCATACATTAACGGCAGAAAAGCCGGATTTCGGGCCGACACGCCTTCTTTGCCGGCCTGTCGGCAGATTCTTTTAGGCGGTGACCCCTTTCAGCCTTCCTTTGAAGGGTATCTGTCCGGAATCACCTTCTATGAAGGCGTTAAGTCGGAAGACGAGATCCAGGAAATTTATCAGCATTTTTTCGAAGAGCCCGGCTTTTGCGGCAGTATGGAAGATTTTTGGATGGATAATAATTAAAAAACAGTTGCAAAACCATATGTAAAGTGATTATACTACATAAGGAATATTTTATTTGGAAAGATGGTAAGTATATGAAGAATTTTACGCTGCCCCAGAATTACAGGTCCGAGCTGAACCTGTACGATACACAGATTGCCATTAAGATGGTAAAGGACTTCTTTCAGACGTTGCTGGCAGAAAGACTTCACCTGCTGCGCGTATCCGCCCCGCTTTTTGTTGCTCCGGAATCAGGCTTAAACGATAACCTGAACGGCGTGGAGCGGCCCGTCACCTTTGACATCAAGTGTCAGGACGGCAGGGAAGGCGAGATTGTACAGTCCCTGGCCAAATGGAAGCGCTACGCCCTGAAAAAATACGGCTTTGCCCAGGGAGAGGGGCTTTACACGGACATGAGCGCTATCCGCAGGGATGAAGAAACGGACAATATCCACTCTGTCTATGTGGATCAATGGGACTGGGAGAAGATCATCTCCAAGGAAGAGCGATGCCTTGAGACCCTGCAGGATACCGTGCGCACCGTATACAAGGTTCTTCGCAAGACCGAGAAATACATGTCCATTCATTACGACTACATAGAAGAGATCCTTCCTCATGACATCTTCTTTATCACTACCTCCGAGCTGGAGGAAATGTTCCCGGATTATACGCCCAAGGAACGGGAATATTATATTGCAAAGGCAAAGGGCGCCGTCTGCATCATGCAGATCGGGGACGTGCTGGAAAACGGCGAACCTCACGACGGGCGTGCGCCGGATTACGATGACTGGGCACTGAACGCGGACATCATTGTCTATTATCCCGTTTTGGATATTGCCTTGGAGTTGTCCAGCATGGGCATCCGTGTAGACGAAAAAGCTCTGCGGGAACAACTGGATAAAGCAGGCTGCCCCGAACGTGCAGAACTTCCTTTCCACAAAGCAGTGTTAAACGGTGAACTTCCCTACACTATCGGCGGCGGAATCGGTCAGTCTCGAATCTGTATGTTTTTCCTTAGAAAGGCCCATATTGGCGAGGTACAATGCTCTCTTTGGCCCGATGAAATCATGAAAGAAGCCGAAAAATCAAGTCTGCAGCTTTTATAAGCTGCAGACTTTTTACAATTTCGGTTCAATTATATGAAACCCTTTCACTTGCCTCCATTTTGCCTGGCTTCATCCAAAAGATGCTGAACGGCTTCCCACTGAATCACCGGCAGACGCTTCTGCAGGCTTAAGGATGTCTTTTTTACCTTGCTTTGAATCTTTATAATATTCCAAAGAAGCGTAACCAGCGCGGCAGCTGCGCCTGCGGCGAAAATTCCGATGATAATGGGAATGGTCACATACTCCATATCTGCAAAATTACGTCCTATCAATCCCATAACACCGAAAAACGCGCCCACTCCAAGACAGACGATCGGATTCTCAAACATTTTCTTTTTCAGGCCTGACAGCGCCCAGGACTGAGGCTTTTGGCAATGAGGACACTTGTCCGAAAAATCTGTGGGAATAATTTGCTTTTGCGTAACACTTTCGTGCATCTCATTCACCTTTTGCACCAGATTAATATGTGCCTTCTCATGCAGTCTGTCTTCCTCCGCGTTATTTAACTGCTTGCGGAAATTCTTTTCCTCTGCCTCTCCAATAATGGTCACCCTCCGGACACCACTGTCCTGACCACACTGCTCACACTGAAAAGAATACGGCAGCTCCGCGCTCTCTGTTCTGGTATGCAAGTAATAGGAACTCATAGTATGTCTCTCCTTTATGTAAATTTTATAAATTTATAATACTATTTTAGCATTTCGATAAAATCTGTCAATCCGTTTCACACTGATAAATAGAAAACTTTTCATTGCGAAAGGTTTGCACATAACCATGCTGATCCATAAAACTCAATATTAGCTGTAACTTTTTATCTCCTGCCACAGCCTCCGCAACGGATTCGTTCATTCCTGCTTCAGTTAATGCGCTTCTGCCTCCCTCCGCATACAGTGCGGAAGCATTTTCCAGCAGAATCACCGGTGTTTTCTCCCCCAGCTCATGCAGATCCGCTTCCATTACCTCAAAGCTATAGGAAGGAAGATTGATCCAAGGATTAAAGGCGGCGGGCATCTGAAGATAATAGGACAGGGAAGGGATCGCCAAAGTAAGGGGCGTCCCGTACAATATAACCTCCTGCCCTTGAAGCCCGTTTTCCTTTACATACGCAGTAACGGAGCTCATCCAGCGGGCCTTTTCCTCTGACATCTTCACATTCTTCAATATTTCATTATTACTCACACCTGCACTGAGATCCCTCACTCCGGCCGCCTCGGCAAAAGCAAACTTCAATCCAAATCCAGTAAACTGAATGCAGCAGATAATAAGAAAAGCGGATAAAACACATTTAACGGGGAATACAGGAATCGTAACACGTGATATTTTTTTATCCCGATACCTGAAAAGAAACGCAAAACAAGCCTGCAGCGTATAAGGCGCTGCAATAAACAGGTTGTTTATGCTGGGATAGGTCCTGTTATTGCTTCCTATAGAAGTCAGGAAGATTACCAAGACAAGCATACTGCCCAACAGTCTGTCTTCCTTCCTGCTCTTGGGATGAAATATCCTGATCGCGGCAATGAACATCGTCAGCATCAGAAACAGAATTCCCGGTCTGCGCATGGATGCGTAATCACAAAAATCCAGGGTGCAAAAGGGAACCCGTATGCCCTCCCCATCCCTATAATAAAGCCATCCTGCCATCAATGCGGCCAATACAATACATGCCGCCTGCACGATACGTTTTACCACCATGGCCGCTCTGCCTTTTACCTTAAGCAGCCCTGCAAATAAAGCCAGTGCCATTCCCACTGCCAGAAAGACCCCCATACGGATCAGCCAGTAAAAATTCTCGGTATAATCATGCAGCATATTGCGCACCATATCCACGGCCCTGTAATCCGTAGCCGTATCCGTCATGGCAAACAGACGGAAAATCCCCGACGCATACTCTCTAATGCCATAGCGAATATGGATCATCCCAAGCAATACCAAAAGCGCCGCCAGATACCCCAGCAGACACCAGCCTGTATCGTTTAGCATCTTCTTCCAAAATCCCCCTGGCTTTTGGGTATTCTCCGGCTTTTGTATGTTCCCAGATTTTTTCCGGTTTCCCTGTTTTTCCTCTTTTGCCCATAAAAAGTCATAAAACCATACTGTCAAAATCATTGCGGCTTCTGGCAGGTTAGAAAATCTCACCAGCACATTTGCCCCCAGGCAGACGCCAGCCGCAATCAGATACCCCTTTTTCTCTTTTGTTAAGCCATAATATAACAATATAACGCATCCAGTAAACAATGTATAAGTCATATAGTTATACAAAAGCGCTGTGGGACACCAGCAGAGACTGACTGCCGCCATCTCTCCCAAAAACGCTGCCCAAGGACGGATGTTCAGCTTTTTTGTGCAGAACAAATAACACAATACCGCCAGCAGACTGACAAACAGTCCCGTATAAATATTCATTCCCACAAGAGTGCCTCCACCTGGCAGCTTTGTAAACAGATGTCCTGCCGCATTGGAAAGCCAAGTAGAAAACAGCCACATGGGATCCATATGCTCCGTCCCCATGTAGGTGTAATTTGCATAATTATAGCCTGTATCCATAAGATCCAGACCCCATTGTACGTGACGCAGGGGGTAAAAAGCCAGGATAACAATAAACAGATTTTCTCCTATATTTTTAATAGCCTGCAGATGATCCTTCCCGGCTCTGCTTCCCGTTTGTCTTTCCATCATGTATCCTCTCATTCTGCACCTTCTACGTGAGTACTGCCGTCCACGCTTCTTCTCTGCATATATCAAAAAAACCGGCTATGCTTCTTTAAACAAATCATCCACATGCTCAATCTTTTCGATCAGTTTCCTGTAGCCTTTCAGTCTGCTCAACAGTCGGTGAAGCCCGGCCATCAGCCCGGCCCGCAGCAAATCAACCAAAATCCCCGCTGCAAATACCCCTGCTGCTGCCAACAGGGTGAACATCAGCAGTTCTCCCACACCGTTTACTCGGTCACAGCCAAACCAGGGCTGCCAGGTATAGCGCAGCCCCAAATTCTCATGAAGCAGATATACGCCCAAAGTATACGGTCCTATCTTCTTTATAATATCTGCCGCTTTTCCCTTTATCTCCATCTGCAAAAATGCACAAAACAGCCCCAGTGCTCCCAAAAACGGAAGAATATGATTGTATTCCAGGCACATTCCCGTCATCCTGCCAATACTGCCCGTACGGATAAAAATAAACCGCAGCGTCATGGTCCCAGCAAACGCCAGCAGACAGCAGGCCACATACAGGCAAAGTCCTCTTCCCCGCTTCTTTAAAACCCCTATCCCGAATCTCCTGATGTAAGCCGCCGTAACAAATACGCACACATACCACAGGCAGTCGTAACCCTTTTCGTCCATTTCCAGCCGCAGCGGCAGAACGCTTTTCAAGACACAAAACATGATAAGCAGCAGGAAAATTGCCGTCTGCAGCTGCTGTTTTGTCATTCGCTTAACAGCCAGTCCCAAAAAGGGCAGAAGCAGATACAGGAAAACATAAGCCGTTAAGAACCAGTAATGCCCCATGGACACCGGAAAAAGCAGCGTCAGGAAATAGTGGGTATCCACCGGCGTCTCTGCAACGATCCCTGTGGCTGCCGCCAAAACCCCAAAGACCGCCGAATACAGCCAAAGCTGGAGCAAGAGCCGGAGCAAGCGGCTTAATTTAAAAGAAGAAGTACACAATAAATACCCGCTGATAAACATATAAAGATTCACTGCTACGATACAGAATGTCTCCAGCAGCCAGGACACGGTCCCTGCGGACCCGATGCTTTTTCCCGTCAGATCCGGAAGCAGCCCGCCCTTCCCCAGATAATGCAGCACCACCACCATCATCATTGCTACACAGCGCAGCAGCTCTAAATTTGCCATTCGCCTTTTCTCAGACATATTTTTACCCCTTGTCCGCTTCAACGGATATACCAATCAATAGTTTGAAAATTTACTTATTTATAATATTAAGCCATATTTTGAAAAATTCAAGATCTTTTTCAGTATCCGTTCAGCTTACCTTTACCCCGGCGCTTGATAAAAGAAACAGTTTATGACATAATGGCTTTATTCGCTATAGCATCTGTTTCGCCGCCAAAGGCGGCATGGAGGATTCTTATGTATGCCATCGCCATTATTGAAGATGATGAATATATTGGAAGCCTGCTGGAAGAATGCCTTGCTGCTGAGGGTTACAAGGTTATGCGCGCTTATTCCGGCACGGAAGCCCTGCTTCTGCTGGAAAAGCAGCACCCCGATCTGATCCTGCTGGATCTGATGCTCCCCGGCCTGTCCGGTGAGTCACTTTTGCCACGCATTAAAAGCACACCCGTTATTGTTGTCAGTGCAAAGGTGGGGATCGACGAAAAGGTGGATTTACTGTTAAACGGAGCAGTGGATTACATCACCAAGCCCTTCGAAATGAGAGAACTGCTTGCCCGAATCGCCGTCCAGCTACGTCTTCACGGAGATCATGATGCCGAACGGAATGCTTCCGTAGCCAGAAACGGAAGCCAGGCCGCCGGGATCCCATCAGCTATATCAAATTCTGTGATAACCTTTGGACGCCTGTCTCTGGACACCGAAACCCGTGAGCTGCTTACGTCGACCGGCTCCGTTCATTTAACCAGAACCGAGACCGCTGTTTTAAAGAAACTGTTGCAGAATCCCGAACGCCCGGTCTCCAAGTCCGCTCTTCTCGATGACATCAGCCAGGATACTCCCGACTGTACGGAAAGCTCCTTGAAAATTCATGTCAGCAATTTACGGAAAAAAATGAAAGACGCAGGCCTTTCTGAAACCTTGGAGTCCGTCTGGGGCATCGGCTTTAGACTGCACCTTGAAACACAGCAGACGGGCGAAGCGTAAATCTTTACAAAATCTTTACGCTTTCCTTTACCGGTTTCTTAACCCTTATGTCTTATACTCAGGGCATAAGTAAAACCGAAGGAGGATTATTATGGACTATGTACTGGATACCAAAGGACTGCAGAAAAAATATGGCAGTCTCACCGTCTTAAACAATGTCAACATGCACATCCCCAGAGGAGCCATTTACGGCTTTGTGGGCAAAAACGGAGCAGGAAAGACCACCCTCATTCGTTTGATCTGCGGACTACAGTTCCCCACCTCCGGGGAATACTCCCTGTTTGGAATTTCTAATACTTCTGGAGAAATAATCAAAAGCCGCAAGCGTATGGGAGCCGTAGTGGAGACACCTTCCATCTATCTTGACATGAGTGCGGAGGACAATTTAAAGGAACAGTACCGCATTCTAGGCCTGCCTTCCTTTGAGACTATCCCCGAACTGCTGAAGCTGGTGAGTCTGGAGGGCACGGGAAAGAAAAAGGCCAAAAACTTTTCCCTGGGAATGCGGCAGCGGCTGGGAATTGCCATTGCCCTGGCAGGAAACCCGGACTTTCTGGTGCTGGATGAGCCTGCCAACGGCCTGGACCCGGAGGGCATTATAGAAATACGTGAACTGATCTTAAAACTGAACCGGGAAAGGGGAATCACCGTCCTCATTTCCAGCCATATTCTGGATGAATTATCACGACTGGCCACCCATTACGGCTTTATAGATCACGGTGCCATTCTGAAAGAAATCAGCGCAGAAGACCTGGAAGCCGCCTGCCGCAAGTGTCTTTGCGTCACAGTGTCGGACATGCCGGCTCTCTGTATTACGTTGGATGCGGCAGAAATAGAATATCGCGTGTTATCCGATTCCCAGGCGGAAATCTACGGCTCCATCGGTGTCACTGACCTGGTAGAAGCCTTATCGGCAAACGGCTGCGTCATTTCCAATCTCCACGAGCGAGAGGAAGGACTGGAAAGCTATTATATGAATCTGATTGGAGGAACTCATCATGAATAAATTATTATCTGCGGGCTTTGCCCGGCTCTGGAAAAACAAATTTTTTTGGCTTGGCATCGTCCTGCTGCCCGGCATAATTGTTCTCGCCCTGTCCTCAAATTATCATGACATGAAGCTGGGCTACTTTCAGGCTCACCTGGACGATTTTTTGTATGGCGCTTATATGTTTATCGGTATCTTCACCGCCGTTTTCGCCTCTCTGTTTCTGGGTACGGAATACAGCGACGGCACCATGCGCAACAAACTGATCATCGGCCACAGCCGGGTGTCAGTGTACCTTTCCTCCCTGATTGTCTGCTTTATTTCTTCTCTTATAGTGTCCCTTGCTGCTATCCTGATTACCTTTGCTGTCGGGATCCCGCTGTTTGGTATGCCTCAGACTCCGCCCGCTGCCATTGTCCTGGCCTACCTCTATGGAAGTCTGATGATTGCGGCCCTGTCAGGAGTATTTACCCTGCTTTCGATGCTGATCTCCAGCAAACCGATCTCTGCCGTCACCTGTACGGTAGGCATCTTTATACTGATGTTTGCGACTACTGCCATCATCCAGCGTCTGCAGGCCCCGGAAATGCTCACCGGCATGTATGATATGTCTGTAGACGGCAATATAATACCTCAGGAGCCCGTTCCGAATCCTTATTATTTAAGGGGAATGACGCGGACCATCTATGAATTTCTCCGGGATCTGCTGCCGTTGGGAATCGGTATTCAGCTGAATCAGGGCGGCCTCCAGCACCCCCTGCAGTCATGCCTGTTAGCTGTCTTCGTCACTGCCGGCACTACGGCAGGCGGCATTCTGGCATTTCGCAGGAAAGATTTGAAATAAAAGACCGGCCGCCATTGCAGCATCAAAAAAATGCAGATAAGAAAAAAAAGAACGCAAATAAGGAAATATTAAATCATGATATATTTAATATGTGCTGTTTTATCCGCTCTCTCGATCTATCTGGCTGTCAGACTTTCCCTGCTTCATAAAAGCATCGGCGAGGTCTGCGAGGAATTAACGGAGATACTGGGAACGGCGGCACAGAACAACTCGACTCAAAGCAAAGCAAAATGCAGCCACACAAACGTCCAGGGTGTTCATACGAACGCCCAGGGCGTTTGTACGAATGCCCAGGGCGTTTGTACGAATGCCCTTGTGACAATATCCTCCAGAGACCGCCACATCCGCAGGCTGGCAGCGCAGCTGAACAGGCAGCTGTCCCGGCTCCGCAGCAGACAGCTCAAATATGAAAACGGCGACAGAGAGCTAAAGGAAGCCATCACCAATATCTCTCATGACTTAAGAACCCCCCTCACTGCCATGTCCGGCTACCTTGAACTCCTGAAAAAGGAGCTTGAGGCAGGCGGAGCCAGTGACGACCGACCGGCTTCCCCCTCTTCTCAGAAAAAATCAGCCCGCTATCTCGCCTTTATTCAAAACCGGCTGGATACCATGAAACAGCTGACCGAGGAATTGTTCCGCTATTCCATCGTTTTATCCATGCAGGAGGAAAAGCCCGAACGGCTGTCCCTGAACCGGGTACTGGAGGACA
Organism: uncultured Acetatifactor sp.; assembly: GCA_910578815.1. GTDB lineage: Bacteria > Bacillota > Clostridia > Lachnospirales > Lachnospiraceae > Acetatifactor. The sequence continues at coordinate 143,708 of CAJTSE010000008.1, read as the reverse complement.
GCCTGATGGGAGCCTGGAGCAGCCTGGAGCAGCGTAGAATCACACCCGTTATTTCCATTCCCCAGACTCCTGTTACGCGGCTGCTGGATCCCTCTGCACTGTCACGCATCTTTGCCAATATTTTAAGCAATGCTGTTAAATACAGCGACGGGGATCTGTGCGTCACCCTGAACGAGTCCGGCGCAATCACCTTTTCCAATCATGCTGCCGCTCTCACTCCCGTTGCTGTGGAAAAGCTTTTTGACCGCTTTTATACTGTGGAGAATTCCAGCGCCTCCACAGGCCTTGGCCTGTCCATCGCCAGGCTTTTAACCGAGCGCATGGGCGGTGCCATAAATGCCGACTATAAAGAAGGGAAGCTGCACATTACTGTGCAGTTCCCCTGTCAGCCTTAAAACAACATAATCTGCAGCGAGGCCTTGCCTTACCCTCTGCGTCTGATTTCGGCATCACCGCTGCCTGTAGTCACCAGCACCTTACATTCTCCGCTGCCTACGGTGCTGCTGCCCTTGGTGACATGATGCCTTGCCCCGCCCGATCCGTAAATAACCGCTTCGCCGCTTCCGGTGCCCACTGTTACCTCCGTGCTTTCCACATCTGTCACATCCAGCTCCACATCGCCGCTCCCCGTACTGATCTGCACCTCTTTTGCTCCGGCCTTTACCCTGATGTCCATATCGCCGCTTCCCGTGCCGATATTATAGCTTTCAAAGGCTCCGTTAAGCTCCACGTCTCCGCTTCCCGACCTGATGCTCACAACATGCCCGCGCACACGGTTTCCTGAAAGATCCCCGCTGGCTCCCTGAAAACGGATGGAGCCTGACTCCGCATCATCCAGTGACACGTCCCCGCTGGTCACATGCACATCCATGCTGCCGCTGCTGATATTCTCTGCCGTAACGTCTCCGCTGGTGGTATTCAACTGCAGTCTGTCAACCGTCACATGGCAGATTGACACGTCCCCGCTGCTGCTCTTCAAATCCAGCTCTTCCGGCATCACATCCTGCACCTCTATATCGCCGTTGCGAGTTTTTATCTCCACCCGCCCGATTCCTGCCGGAATCCTGACTTCCAGCTTAATGTTGCTGCCACCGCTGCCATTCCATACGCTCCGGAACCCCTTCTCAAAATTCTCAAAGGAACCGTCAAGATCCACCTTCACCGTCTTTCCGAAGAGCATAAACTTTACCGCCCTTTTTGCAGCCCTGGTGCTGTTTTGATCCCGTTTCACCCCTAAATAAAGAGTTCCGCTTTCTTCATATTGATAATAACAGTAATCCGGATCGCTGCTGTCAAAATCTGCGTGAACCTGCCCATCGTCAGACTGCTTCAGGCGAACATCAGCGATTTCTCCGTCAATCACTACTGCCCTATATTCTCCCGCATAGGTATTGCTCTGCCTGCCCGCCTCCGGCATGGCATTTTCCGTTCTCTCCCCAGATTCGGCTTCCGCGGATTCCCGTACAATATCCTCTTCAGGAAGCTCACTGATCATATCCTCAATACTGCCCAGCTCCGCCATAATCTCTTCTTCGCTTTTCCCCGCGGCGATGCCCTCCGCAAAATGCTGCTCATAATCTTCCATGATTTCCTGCTGAAGCTCCCGGTTAAAGCACTCCAGCTTATTCTGCAGGGCTTCCATATACTCTGATTTCGTCATATTACACCTCCTGAATTTGCTTCCAAACTTTCCAACACAAACAATCAATGAAGAACGCAACCTAAGAAAATCTTTTGGCCTTTTAATTCCAAAGCAGCTCATTCACTGCCTTAATAAACTTTTCCCATTCCTGCTGCAGCTCCCTCTGATACTGCCTTCCCGCATCCGTCAGCCTGTAATACTTTCTGGCCGGTCCCGACTCCGATTCCACCAAATAAGTAGTCACATAATCGTCTTCCTTCAGCTTCCGCAAAATCGGATAAAGCGTGCCTCCGGCAATGGACATTTCCACGGATATGCGCTCCGTCAGCTCATAGCCGTACTTATCTCCCCTGGTAAGCTGAGACAGCACGCAAAGCTCCAGGGCTCCTTTTTTGAACTGTGTGTTCATTCTGCTCCTCCTTTCCCCATTGTTCCTCTGTTTCCTTCCTCATTCCGACCATTTCCCACTGCTGCTTTACTCTTATTAAGAGCTCCGCATGTCTGCATGGTCACATCCTGTTCCAATCTCCATATTTGCTTCCTTATCCATTTTTCTGTGTTTCTATTTTACAAATACATAATATCACAAGCTATTATATAATGCAATATACTATTTTTAAAAAAATATTAAATGTATAACAAGAGCAAAAAAAAACGCGTCAATACACAAATTGTCCCATAAGGACGTTTCAGTACCGCCGCGTTCTTCCTGCTTTCATGCTTTTGCGATTTCATGGCTTACGGAAATATTGTTCTCCGACGCAGCCTGAACTTCCTACTGTATCACCAGGTTGGAATATCCCATCAGACTTTCATCCACCGCCTTGGCAGCTTCCCTGCCTTCCCGGATGGCCCATACCACCAGGGACTGTCCTCTGTGCATATCACCCGTGACAAACACATTTTCCTTACTGGTCTGATAGCTGCCTGCTTCCGTCTTCACATTGCTGCGCTCATTCAGCTCCACCCCAAAGGCTTCTGCCACATAGCTCTGTGCCCCTAAAAATCCCGCGGCAATCAGTACAATGTCTGCCGGCAGCTCCTGCTCACTGCCCGGTATCTCCTTCATGCTCATGCGCCCGGAGGCTTCGTCCCTTTCCCAGGACAGCCTGACGATTTTCACGGCCTTTAAGCTGCCGTCCTTATTCTTGATGAATTCCTTAACCGTCGCCTCGTATACTCTGGGATCCCGGCCGTAAACCGCAATGGCTTCTTCCTGACCATAATCCGTCTTGCAAACCTTGGGCCATTCCGGCCAGGGATTATTCTCCGCCCGCCTGTCAGGCGCCTTAGGCATCATCTCGATCTGGGTCACGCTCTTTGCGCCATGACGGATGGAAGTACCCACGCAGTCATTCCCGGTATCTCCGCCGCCGATGATAACCACATGCTTATCCTTTGTATCCACATACCGCTTATCCTCAAAGCCGGAGTCCAGCAGGCTCTTTGTATTGGCCTTTAAAAAATCCACCGCAAAGAAGATCCCCTTAGCATCCCTGCCCGGTGCCTTAATGTCCCTGGGGCTGGAGGCCCCGCAGGCCAAAATCACCCTGTCATATTCTCTGAGCAGCTTTTCGGCCTTTCTGTCCTTCCCCACGTCCACTCCGGTAACAAAGACAACTCCTTCTTCTTCCATGACCTTACGCTTCCGCTCCACAATCTGCTTCTCCAGCTTCATGTTGGGAATACCGTACATTAACAGCCCGCCGATCCGGTCCTCCCGCTCAAAGACCGTAACGGAATGCCCTCTCTTGTTCAGCTGATCCGCCGCCGCAAGGCCGGAAGGGCCGCTGCCCACAACGGCAATGGTCTTACCCGTGCGGACCTTGGGCGGATTGGGCGCCGCATAACCCTCTTGATATGCGTTTTCGATAATGGCGTATTCGTTCTCCTTCGTGGCAACCGGGTCCCCGTTCAGCCCGCAGGTGCAGGCCGCCTCACACAGCGCAGGGCACACCCTGGAAGTAAACTCCGGAAAATTATTGGTTTTCTTTAAGCGATTATAGGCCTGCTGCCAGTTGCCGGTATATACCAGATCGTTCCACTCAGGAATCAGATTGTGCAGGGGGCAGCCGCTGGCCATACCGCAGATCATCATGCCCGACTGACAGAAGGGCACTCCGCACTCCATGCACCTGGCGCCCTGAAGCTGCTGCTGTTCCTTCGACATGTGCTCATGAAACTCCTGAAAATGCCTGATGCGCTTCTTCGGCTCCTGAGCCCTGCTGACTTCTCTTTTATATTCCATAAAACCTGTAGGTTTTCCCATATCAATTACCACGCCTTTCTACTTTCTGGTATTTGCATAAAACGCCTCTATCTGCGCCTGCTCCGCGCTTAAGCCCTTCTCTTCCATCTGCACGATGGTCTTTAAGACCCGTTCGTAATCATGAGGGATGATCTTCTTAAACTTCGGCAGATAGTCTTCAAAATGCTCCAAAATCCGCTTGCCTTTCTCGGAATTGGTCAGCGCCACATGCTCCTGAATCATATTTTTCAGCTCCAGCACATCATATTTGGAGGTGATCTCGCCGGAGGAAACCATTTCCTTATTCAAGCGCCGGTACAGATCGTTCCCCTCGTCCAGCACATAGGCGATGCCGCCGCTCATGCCTGCCGCAAAGTTCTTTCCCGTGGAACCCAGCACCACCACCCGGCCGCCGGTCATATACTCGCAGCCATGGTCACCGACGCCTTCCACTACCGCGCTGGCCCCGGAATTGCGGACGCAGAAGCGTTCTCCCGCCACTCCGGCAATAAAGGCCTTGCCGCTGGTAGCCCCGTACAGCGCCACGTTACCGATAATAATATTCTCCGAAGCCGTAAAGGCACTGCCTGCAGGAGGGTAGACAATCAGCTTGCCGCCGGAAAGCCCCTTGCCGAAATAGTCGTTGGAATCGCCCACCAGCTCCAGCGTCAGCCCTTTCGGAATAAAGGCTCCGAAGGACTGCCCGCCTGCACCGTTACATAACACGTGATATGTATCTTCCTCCACCTGGTCTCCCAGCTTTTCCGTAATTTCGCTGCCCAGGATGGTGCCAAAGCTCCTGTCCGTGTTGGACACATCCACCGCAATGCTCTTTTTCTGCCCGGATTCCAGCGCCTTGCCCAGATGCTTTAACAGCACCTTCTCGTCCAGAGTCTTCTCCAGCTCAAAGTCATAAACCTGCTTCGGATCAAAGGTGCATTTTCCTTTTGCGCCCTGATAAGGATTCTTCAGCATCCCCGCCAGATCCACCTGGGACAGCTTTCCGCTCAGGCCCTCCCTTACTTTCAGCAGATCCGTGCGGCCCACCAGCTCATCCACGGTCCTCACCCCCAGCGCCGCCATATATTCCCGCAGCTCTTCTGCAATGAAGCGCATGAAATTCTCCACATACTCCGGCTTGCCCTTAAAATTTTTCCGCAGCTCCGGATTCTGAGTGGCAACACCCACAGGGCAGGTATCCAGATTGCAGACACGCATCATCACACAGCCCATGGTCACCAGCGGCGCCGTGGCAAACCCAAATTCCTCCGCTCCCAAAATGGCCGCAATAGCCACGTCCCGGCCGCTCATCAGCTTACCGTCCGTCTCGATGCGCACCTTGTTCCGCAGACCGTTCATAATCAGGGTCTGATGAGTTTCCGCCAGTCCCAGCTCCCAGGGCAGACCCGCGTTGTGGATGGAGCTTTTGGGCGCGGCGCCGGTGCCGCCGTCATATCCGGACACCAGAATTACCTGGGCTCCCGCCTTGGCCACACCGGCGGCCACGGTGCCCACTCCCGCTTCGGACACCAGCTTCACGGAGATTCTGGCCTTTCGGTTGGCATTCTTTAAATCATAAATCAACTGCGCCAGATCCTCAATAGAATAAATATCATGATGCGGGGGCGGAGAAATCAGGGACACGCCGGGGGTGGAATGTCTGGTCTTTGCAATCCAGGGGTAGACCTTTCCTCCGGGCAGATGGCCGCCTTCTCCGGGCTTTGCTCCCTGCGCCATCTTGATCTGAATCTCCTTTGCGCTCACCAGATAACGGCTGGTAACACCGAATCTGCCGCTGGCCACCTGCTTGATGGCCGAACAGCGGTCCAGTCCGTCAGGTCCTGCGGTCAGCCTCTCCAGCTCCTCGCCGCCCTCGCCGGAATTGCTTTTTCCGTGCAGCCTGTTCATGGCAATGGCCATGGTCTCATGAGCCTCCTTGGAAATGGAACCGTAAGACATGGCGCCGGTCTTAAAGCGGGTCACAATGGACTCCACCGGCTCCACCTCTTCCAGGGCAATGCCCTTTTTGGGGTAATTAAATTCCATCAGCCCCCGCAGATTACTGACCTTGGTCTCGTCGTTGACCATGGCGGTATACTGCTTGAACAGCTGATAATCCCCCCGTCTGGTGGACTCCTGCAGCATATGGATGGTGGCGGGATTATAGAGATGCTCGTCTCCGCCGCTGCGCATCTTGTGATGTCCCGGACTGTCCAGAGTCAGGTCACTGCCCAGCCCCAGAGGATCAAAGGCCATGGAATGAAGCCGGTCAACCTGCTCTTCCATATCCTTCAAGGTGATGCCGCCCACCCGGCACACCGTATTGCTGAAATATTTTTCGATAACCCCCTGGTCGATGCCAATGGCCTCGAAAATCCGCGAGCCCTGATAGGACTGAATGGTACTGATGCCCATCTTGGAAGCAATTTTGATGATGCCGTGGAGCACCGCGTTATTATAATCATTCACCGCCGCATAGTAATCCTTATCCAGCATGTGACTGTCAATCAGCTCCCGGATGGAGTCCTGGGCCAGATAGGGGTTGATGGCACAGGCGCCATAGCCCAAAAGGGTAGCAAAGTGATGAACCTCCCTGGGCTCGCCGGATTCCAGAATCAGCGCCACCCGCGTCCTTTTCTTGGTGTGTACCAGATATTGATTCAGGGCGGACACTGCCAGCAGGGAAGGAATGGGCACATGATTCTCGTCCACTCCCCGGTCGGAAAGGATCAGAATATTCACCCCGTCCCGATACGCCCGGTCCACCTCCACAAACAGCCTGTCGATGGCCCGCTCCAGACTGGTGTTTTTATAATAGGTAATGGGCACAACCTCCACCTTGAATCCCTCGGCCTTCATGCTTTTGATCTTCAGCAGATCCGTGTTGGTGAGGATGGGATTATTCACTCTAAGAACATGGCAGTTGCCGGGGTTTTCCTGCAGGATATTGCCTTCAGGACCGATGTAAACCGTGGTAGAGGTAACAATTTCTTCCCGGATAGCGTCGATGGGCGGATTTGTCACCTGTGCAAACAGCTGTTTAAAATAATGAAACAACGGATGGCAGGCATTGCTTAAGACCGGCAGGGGAGTGTCCACCCCCATGGCCGCAATGGCCTCGCCGCCGTTCTTTGCCATGGGCAGGATACTGGTCTTTAATTCGTCATAAGTATAACCAAAGGCCTTCTGCATCCGCTGGCGCTCTTCAAAGGTATACTCCGGCACCCGCTGATTGGGGATATGCAGATCCTTTAAAAATACCAGATTGCTGTCCAGCCATTCGCCGTAGGGCTGGCGGGAAGCATATTTCTCCTTGATTTCCTCGTCGGAAATCACCTTCCCCTGCACCGTATCCACCAGCAGCATCTTGCCGGGACGCAACCGTTCCTTGGTCCTGATTCTTGCCGGATCTATAGCCAGCACTCCCACCTCCGAGGAAAGAATCAGGGTATCGTCATCGGTGATCAGATAACGGGAAGGACGCAGGCCGTTCCGATCCAGCACCGCCCCCATGATGTCCCCGTCGGAAAAGAGGATGGACGCAGGGCCGTCCCAGGGCTCCATCATGGTGGCATAATACTGATAGAAATCCCTCTTGGTCTGGGACATGGCCTTATCATTGGCCCAGGGCTCCGGAATAGCGATCATCACCGCCAGCGGCAGGTCCATGCCGCTCATCACCAGGAATTCCAGGGTGTTATCCAGCATGGCAGAATCGGAGCCGGTCTTGCTGATGGCAGGCAGCACCTTGTGCATCTGCCCCTTTAAATATTCCGATTCCATGTTTTCTTCCCGTGCAAGCATTTTATCCGCATTGCCCCGAATGGTATTAATCTCCCCGTTATGTACCATAAACCGATTGGGATGAGCACGCTCCCAGCTGGGATTGGTATTGGTGGAAAAGCGGGAATGCACCATGGCGATTGCCGATACAAAGTCATCGCTCTGGAGATCCGCAAAGAAGGTCCGCAGCTGCCCCACCAGAAACATGCCCTTGTATACAACCGTACGGCTGGAAAAAGAGACCACGTAAGTATCCTCCGAGGACTGCTCGAAAAGACGTCTGGCAATGTAAAGCCTGCGGTCAAAATCCAGACCCTTTTTTACAGTGGCGGGCTTTTTCACAAATCCCTGCATGATGTGCGGCATACATTCCACCGCCTTATGACCCAGCACATTGGGAAAGGTGGGCACCTCGCGCCAGCCCAGGAACTCCAGCCCTTCCTTCTCTGCGATGATTTCAAACATCTTCTTGGCCTGGTTCCTGCGCAGCTCTTCCTGGGGAAAGAAGAACATCCCCACGCCGTACTCCCTCTCCTTTCCCAGCTCAATTCCCAAAGGCTTTGTCACCCTGACAAAAAACTTATGGGGAATCTGGGTCAATATGCCCACGCCGTCGCCGGTCTTGCCCTCCGCGTCCTTTCCTGCCCTGTGCTCTAAGTTCTCTACGATCTTCAGCGCATTCTCTACGGTTTCCCTGTTCTTCTCACCTTTGATATTTACACACGCGCCGATCCCGCAGTTATCATGCTCAAATTCTTCCCGGTAAAGGGGTGCTTTCGAGGCTTCTCTTTTCACGTCAAACATGCCTTTCCCTCCTTATTAAAAAAAGAGCGCAAAGAAGCCTGACTACGCTCCTTTGCGCTCTTTTATCTTAAAACACTATACAATACTTTTTTCCGTTTGTAAATAACTACTTTTTCTTAAATTGTCAGACTATTTGACAATTTTCATATCTAACGTGAAATTTTCAGACTATATCGCAGATATGACTTTACGCATTTCCCGCTTTATTGTATAATGATATTGGAAAAAGGCAATCTGGCAAAAAGATATAACAGCTGCTTGCAAAACTGATTAAATGTGATTGACTAATCCATGGAGGAAACAAAATGCGGAAACGTTTTTTGATAGCCGTCATTATGCTCTGTACCATAACAGTTGCCGCCTGCGGCAGAGAAATGCCTCCCAAAATTGAAGCGGCTAAAATACCTTCCCCTGCTCCAAATTCCCCTGCGCCTTCTAACGAAGTACCTTCTTCAGACACAGAGCCTGTCAAATCGGCCGGCACTGCCCTCCCTGAAGACGTACGGACATTTCCGGCCACCGTCGCCGCTTACCTAAACGCGGCTGAGGCCCTCTGGAAGAGCGATCAGGAACATGTGGATTACCGCACGGCTTTCAATCATGAAAATTTGGATCAGCGTCTGGATATTTCTCTTGAAAAAGACTATAACGGCGAGATTATCCTGTCGGAGGACTTTGCCAAAACCGGAAGGTTTACCTTGTCCCTTTCTGTGGATGGGAGTGCTGACAATCTCTATGTGCTGGAGGGTAACAAGGCTCACGCTTCCATCGTGTTTGGCGGCGCGTACAGGCTTGGAGACACCCTGTATCTGGGCACCGGCCTTGCCGATGCTCCCCCCTTTGCCCTGAATCTGGAAACAAAGATGCTGACAGACTGCCAAAAAGAATATGATACTTTGCAAAAGCTTTATAGCGACTATTTGCAGGGACAGCCGGAAAGCGCTGATCTGCGTATTCAATATTTTCACCCCATCGCCCAGGTGGAAAACTGCCTGATCTATCTGGCAGCCGTCAGCGAGTCCATGGATACGGACACCCCCGCAGTTATCTATGCCGCCTTTGATTCTACCCGCTCTTTAAAGGCTTATCTGTTGCTGACAGAGGCGGATTTCCTGGCTCCCAGCAAGCTTACCGTAACGGAACAGCCGGGAATATCCATGGAAATAAGCAGCCTTAACGCCTTCACAGGTACGCTGACCATTGGCAATACCGACGAAAAGACCATCGGCTATGGAGAAGCATATATTCTGGAAAAAAGTATGGGCGGAATCTGGTATCCTGTAAGCCCTCTGACTCCGTCAGACAGTGCGGAGCATGCGTGGACAGATATTATGTATACCTTAGAAACCGGCGATGAAGCTGCTATCACTCTGCGATGGGATCTATTCTATCCAAGCCTTCCTGCCGGAAGCTACCGGGTAATTAAGAATTTTTCCTACCCGGAAGATGCAGGAAACAAAGAAAGCTTTTGTCTGGCCGTGTACTTTAATATGGAATAATTCCGGTAAAAACAAGCGGCTGCAAAATAGGTCTTTATATCATGACACAAAAAAATCGCTCAGACCTCACGGACTGGGCGATTTTTTAGGGAATCACAATGAATTTGCAAAAAAATGAGCGAATTTTTCCCTTATTATTACATTTTTATGAGCCAATTTCCTCCATGTTATCACATTTTCATGAGCGATTCTGCCTGTAAGGCACGCTGCAGCTCGATTTTAATCTCATATTTATCCTCAATAAGAATGGGCTCAATATGGTGGAGGCCGCACATATTAAGTACTTTTTCATTCTCTCTAAGCACCCACTCTAAAGTACAGTCTTCATCCTCACCTCTGTTTTCAACCACACTGGCATATTTTCTTATATCAGCAAAATGCTTTCTGATATACCCTTCACTCAGCACAAGGCAGTAATACCTGATATGCTCCAGATATTCCTGCTCAAAATCCTGCTTCCAGTCAAAGGGGACATAGCACCCTTCTACAATCAGATTCTGCTCGTTTTCCACAGCCGTCTTAATCATTTCCCTGACAATGGGCCATAAATAGTCCGTCAGGGCCTGATCGTCACTGACCGGCGTCAGGGCCGTATTCCCGCTGCGGATCAGGCCCATTTTTAAATGGTCAATGGACAGATAGGGAAATTGATACTCTTCCAGCAGTCTTTGCGCCAGCGCCGTCTTTCCGGTATGAGAAGCACCTGTTATTATAACAATCATCGTTTCCTCCTAAAAATGAAATGTTCATTCCCTTCATACTATAAACATAACCACATACATCACCACACAGACAAGCAAACACAATACACCTGCCCTGCCGGCTTTATACCCCGGATTTACAGGATCCTGCTTTCTGATCCGGCGGTGTTCCAAAAGGAATCCCGTTGTCGCCGCTAAAATGCCCAAAAGCAGAAGCCCGCATGTTTTTACTGCCGGCCAGCTATTATTCTCAATCTCTTTCAGTTCAAAAATTACGCATGTTATACATATTCCCGCAAACACCAATAGCGTATAAATCACTGTGACCGGCATTCCCTGCCTGGCCCTTCTTTTATCTGCTTCCCGGCAATAGATTCTGTCTATCCCTTTATAATTGCTAAACTCCACTACGGCTGCGAAGTTCATTGCGTACAGAATAATCAAAAGACCGTTCAGCCATTCTGGGCCGAAGTTCATACAGTTTATCACGCAAAGCAGAAAAATAAATACTACCGATAAGATTCCGATCTGCAGATCCATCTGCACCAGCAGCTTTTTCACTTCTGGCAAATGATATTCCGTTTTATCATCAAACCCCGCAATTCCACTGAAGGAATCATTTTTCACCGCATTGGAAAACATGATATGCAAAAAACACTGTATGGGAACACAGATCAGGAACATGCAGATTAAAACTCCACCGCTGAAAGTATCCCAAACCATACTGTTGACCACATATGTCAACATGCAGGAAGCGGAAATCCCCACAAAAATCCACGGTATTTTACCCATCTCCATTTTATGACCAACCCGATTTTCTATACCAATTTCCTCCTGCGCTGGTTCCCTCCTGCACTGATTCCTCCCTCCTACACTGATTCCTCCCTGCTCCACTTTTTCCTGCCCTGTTTCTGATTTGAGCCTGAGCCCTTCCTCTTCCCCATTGCCCAACAAAGCATCAACGCTTACTCCCAGCAGCTCAGCCAGCCGGATCAAATGGTCGGAGCTTGGTCTGGAAAGATCCGTTTCCCATTTCGTTACCGCCTGACGGCTTACGCCCATATATTCGGAAACCTTTTCCTGTGACAAGCCTTTCCTTTTTCGGTAACGCGCGATATTTTCTGCCAGCCTGCCTTCACCCATGCTTTCACTCATCGTATCAGCCTCCTTTTAATTTATGGCAATATCCTACCAATTCATATGGCTGACTTCTACCAACTATAAGGCAACTATTTGTTGCAGCCGCCCCTTTTCCCATCCAACATACACCATATCATCACGGCCTGTTGAACTGCCAGCAGACTCTTTTTAAACGCATAGCCCACAAAGTATTCTGATTGTATGACATCCTCGGAAACCTCTTCTCCCCGATAAAAGGGCGGGCAGGGATTTAACAGGGCTCCCTTGTTGGCAAGACTCATGATCTCTCTGGTTACCTGGCAGGCTTCGAAATCCTTCAACGCCTCGGGCGGAAGCGAATCCGTGCAGACAATGTCCTTTCCCAGGACGGCTTCTTGTATATTATGGTATGCTCTTACACCCTCCATCTCATACCCGGCGCCGCAGCATTGGGACAACTCAAAGCCCATCACCTCAGCTGCCTCCTTCCAGGCCAGACCGATATTGCCGCTTTTACCGCAGAACAGATATTTATCCTTCGTAAAATCTGCCCTGCGCTTGGAAAGAGCGTATAAATCCGCCAGAATCTCGCAGGGATGATTACTGTCCGTCATGGCATTAATGACCGGAATCTCGGAATACCCGGCCAGTCTTTCCAGCAGCCCAATCTCCTTGTGGCGCACAATTATCAAATCCACCCAATTACCCAGATACCCGCAGACGTCTCTAAGGTCCTCCTTCTTGTCCAAGGTCTCGCCCGGAAACAACAGGGACTGCCCTCCCAACAGGTAGATTCCTTTTTCAAAGGTTACGCGGGTCCTGAGACTGGAAGCCGGAAAGAACATAACCACGCTTTTTCCGGTCAGAAAACCGCTGTACTTCCCACTGTCCACCTTATCCGCAATATGAAATATCTCATATACCTGGTCTGATTTTAGATCCGTTAGCCTAATCAGGTCCTTCATATACTGTTAAGCCCTTTCTAAAGATTTCCGCAAAGCATGGGATTTCCCGATACTGTGGTAATAGCACAACAGACAGAAGATTGCCGCAATGGCTGCATATCTGCGCAGACGCCCGCCTCTCTTTGCCCATCTCACCAGCGCCGACACCAGCTCCTTCTTTGTTTCTTCCGTCATTCCTCTTTCCTGATCTGCAAAATACAGTAACAGATACAGCATTCCCGCGATCATGGCAAAAGTTGCATAAACCTCCACATGGAAAGCATCTCCGGTTTTTGGTTCATCGCGCCCTCCGTCTGTCGGTTTGTCCGATACCTCGGAGCGTCCCAGCCCTTCCGGCATATCGCCTTCTTCCGGGGCATCCGGCTCTGTCGGCATCTCTGGCTCTTCCGGTTTGTTGTCCGGTTTTTCCGGCTTGTTATCCGGCCTTGTCGGCACCTCCGGCTCTTCCGGTTTGTTATCCGGCTCTTCCGGCTCCTTTACTTTCCATGCGGCATAAATTGCCGTTTTTTCCTGTATCTCCCGGTTAAAGTCAAAAGCCTCTTCTTCCTGTGCCCCTGTCACCCATTCTCGGAACACGACACCCTCTTTGACAGGATCAACAGGCCTGACGGCCGGGTATCCCTTTAAAAGCGTCTGTTGCCTTTGGAGAGTGTCATCACTGTATGCCATTTGTCCATCATAAAAAGTGACTGTATAATAATCTACCCTGGGCAGAGGCATCCTGCCCGTTCACCTCTACGGTAACCCTTGTATCCAGGCCCGCCGCTTGGACCGCTCTGCTCTGTACGTCTGCCACCTCATAAATCTCATAAATCCCGTTATTCACCCTGGTCAGATCAGTCACCCACGTATCTTCATCCGCCTTTTTCAGCATAAAGCTTCTGCCGTGATTTCCCTGTAAAGCCTCACGCTGATATGCAAATAAGCGCAGGAAAGTTCATGCGTTTTTTCCCCCATATAAAATCTTTTTCAGCCGCTGGTACAGACCTGCCAACAGCCTGCTGTGCGCTATCCTCCGCCGAAGAGGCGCCAGCGTCAGCGCCATGACCGCGCGATAGCAAAACAGCTCCGTCCCTGACATATATTCTCCGGTGATCATCTTGTGCTCTTTCCTGTCACGCTCCGCATTTTCCCTGCTTTCGGAAAATCCTCCGCCCTCGTAAGAAGATACCGGAAAGTTCAAGTACAGAAACTTCGTTCTCCCTCTGTAACGGCACCAGAAGAAATGGTCATAATCCGCCCGAATCTTATACCGCAGATCATAGGGCTTCTCCCGGCACAAATCCGTGCTGTAAAAACAGGATTGATGGCAGGGAATGTTGCGGTAACAGGTAAATCCTGTAATCTTCGGCGGCGAGGCAATCGTTGCTCCCGTTCCGGCACTGACAGTATCTCCGTAAAGAATCAGAGGCTGCTGCTCTCCTGACCGGTCGATCTGCTCCGCCACCCGCTCCAGCACGTTTCTGTCTGCCAGCATATCCCCGCAGTTTAAGAAAAGAACAAAATCGCCCTCCGCCTGCTGCACTGCCTGATTCATGGCATCATAGATTCCTTTGTCCGGTACGTCAAAAAAACGGACACGCCCTGTTCCCGGCTCATTATCCGCTTTTTGTTCGGCATTCCGCCACTTGTCCATAGAACCATCGGTACTGCCCCCGTCTTTTAAAATAATCTCATAATCGGTACAGGTTTGACAAAACACACTGTCCAGGGTCTTCTGCAGCTTGTCTCCCGGATTCAGCGCCACCGTAACAATAGAAAATCTCATGGCTAAGCTCCCTCAGTAAAAAAATGTTCCCGCTCGCAATTTTCTGAACCGTTTCATTTTGAACAGGCCGGCGTTATTCCAACGAAAAAACGTAAAACAGGAATCCTCTTAACTATTTCATAAACCATAAATGTTGTGGCAAGCGAAATCAATACAATGATAGAAAATTGTCCCGCTACACCAACAGGCAGTTTCAGGGAAAAAAAGCCAACCACAACCAGAACCGGCATATGGAGGATGTAAACAGGAAAAGACGCACATGTTAAATACTCGCAAAAACGGTTATGAATATTAAATCCGGATTGTGCTATGCCAAGTAATGTTAAAATCCCCATCCAGCCAAAAAAGATATAAAGACCCGTCATCCAGTCATTTCGAAGGTTTACAAAACAATACAGGTAACCGTAGAGAGTACCTGACACAAAACAGCCTGTTAAACTAATAAACCGATATTCCTTCAGCTTTTGTAAGATGCCGTCCTCCGAAAAGATATAGTACCCAAACAAAAACAGCAACATGAACTGCCCTAAGCTTTTCCCGCCTATATTTATAACATATTGGCAAAGCCACTCCGGCACAAATAATAAAATAATAGTTAAATAAGAAACACCTCTAACTTGTATTTTCGGCAAGTACTTTTTTTGCAGGGAAATGACTAACAATGCTGCCAAAGAAATAACAAACAGGTAAAATAAAAACCATAGGTGTGCAGGAGTAAAGCCTCCATGATAGCCTGTCAGATCCGTTACTTTTGTGAAAAACAGCATATACTGCTGCCAGTAGGTACCTGTATATCCATTAAAAAACACTTCTGCAATATAGGTCATGATCGGAACAAGCACGAGCACTCCAAAGAAAAACGGAATAACCAATTTTTTAGTTCTTTCCAATATAAATTGCCTGCCTGTCCTCTTAAAAAGAGCGTATTTACAACTTATTCCGGCTAACGTAAACAAAAGAGTCATATACCACGGATATACGACGGTTGAAAACACATAAAGAACGAGGTTTGTATGTGACCATATGTAAAACCCGCTGTATTCACCTCCGCTCCAAATCTGTGCAGCATGAAACGGAAAAAGCAGTAAGATTGCTGACCATCTTAAATTATCTATATAATATTTTCTTTCAACCACTAAAACACCTTTCTCTGCCTGTTAAGCATAAACAGCCCGCCTGCCGCCAGGAAAAGGCAGACCACGCACACCGGCCAGCAGACAAACCCGGACTCTGCTAAGGGAGTATTGCTGAGCAGATAAGAAATCATATTCACTGCCGCGTGCATGATCACCGGAACCTTAAAATCCCCGAAATACTCATAACCATATATCATCAGGCATGCCATGAAAAAGCCATAGACGCCCTGCACCAAATTACCATGATAAATCCCAAAAAACACAGCCGCCATCAGCATAGCCGCCAGCTTCCCCGAAGTGGTTTTCAAACAGTTATAGATAATGCCCCGAAACAACAGCTCTTCCCCCACAGGGGCTGCCAGCGCGTAAAGAAACAGCCCCAGCCAGATGCTTACTGCATACTGCTGACCCGCTACAGCCTGATATGCGGCAGAATTGTTCGTTACCCCGGTCAGGTCCAGCAGCATATTTAAGCCCAGCATGGCCCCCAAAGTAGTTATACCCAAAAGCAAATAGTTCTTCACCGGCTCTTTGCTAATGTGAAGAAGCCTGGAAGCCGACGCCTCTTTTTGGATCATAGCCTTTGCCGTTTTAAAAATCATGGCAGTGCCCGCCAGAAGTCCAATTACCTGCACTACCGCAGTACCATTACCGGTGACTCCCGTCGCCGCCCCGTCGCCGTCATAGATCAAAAGAGGAAATCCCGGCACACGCTTTGATATTACCAAATACAGATTCATGGTAAGCGACATGGCGATAGTCCTGACAAGTACAAACATCAAAAAAGAATAAATCATCTGCCAGACTGTCTGAAACCCCATTCCCTTCTTTGTATCCTCCGTGCCCCGCAACAGAAATCTCTGCAGCTCTTCCACGGAACGCACGATATAATCCGCCTTTGCCTCCCGCAGCTCTTCCATATCTCCATAGCCGTAGGTCACGCCAACGCCTTCCACGCCTATGGCTCTTGCGCCTTCCATGTCAAACCTGCGGTCTCCGATCATATAGACCTTCTCTTTTTCTATGGGCTTGTCTCCAAACAGCTGCCGCAGAGCCTCTTCCACCACCTCATCCTTGTTTACCCTGGTACCGTCCAGCTCGCTGCCCACGATGACTTTAAAATACTTCCTAATCTGAAAATGCTCCAATATGCGCTCCACAAACACCGTTGGCTTACTGGAAGCTACCGCCAGGAACATTCCTTTGGAGTTTAATGTTTCCAGCATCTTCGGAATCCCCTCATACAGCCGGTTTTCAAAGATACCCTGGTTCTGAAAACGCTCCCTGTACTTTACCACGGCCTGCTCCGCCTGCTGCTCATCCATGTCATAAAATTCCATAAAGCTGTCCTTTAAAGGAGGGCCGATAAAAGGTGTCAGCTTGTCAATATCCGGCTCTTCTATGCCGAAGGAAGCCAGGGCATACTGCACACAGGTGCAAATCCCCTCCTTCGGATCCGTCAGAGTTCCGTCCAAGTCAAAAAGTAAGTATTTTTTCACACTATCCTCCTCAGAAGCTGCGAAGCTTGTCGTTTCCGTCATCTGTTGTATTTTCAATCTTCAATATTTTTACATCATAACCTATCGTATCGTTCACCTTAACATGGGCAAGCTCGCCCACCTTCTTCCCCAAAAGCGCCTGCCCTAAGGGACTCTTATTGCTGATCAGGTTCTCCAGCGAATTCCCCCGCACGGTGGTGACGATCCGGTAAGTCTCCACCGTCCCGTCATCTGTAAATTCCACCATCACCGTATTGTTCATTCCGACCTCGTCCTCCGCAGAATCCTCTGAGATCACCCTGGCCGTCCTGATCATCCTCTCCAAATAACGAATCCGGCTTTCATTCTGATTTTTGACTTTTTTGGCTGCATGATATTCAAAGTTTTCACTGAGATCCCCATGGGCTCTGGCTTCTTTCACGTCCTCCAGCGCCTTTGGACGCACCACCAGCTTCCGGTACTCAATCTCTTCCTCCATCTTCTTTATATCTCCGGCCGTTAATTCATCGTACATCCCTTAAAACACTCCCTTTTCCCTTTTTAAAACAGCCCCTGCTGTAATCCGCAGACCACCGCCGCCGACAGAATAATCTGAATGATTGCAAACCGAAACACCGTCTGCGTATTGGACCAGCCCCAGGACTTTCTTACATGATCGTGCAAAGGCGTTCTGGTATTCTTTAAAATCCTGATTTTCAGGAAGCGCAGCAGCGCCACCTTGATCAGTCCCAGGCCTCCGTCCAGAATCAGCACCAGCGCAACGGGAATATACAGCGCAGGACAGCCTGTTTTCAACGCTGCAATACTTATAAAAAGGCCCATAGTGCGGGACCCCGCATCTCCCATCATAAGCCTGCTGGGTGTGGCATTATACCAGAGATAACCTAAAATACATGCCGCAAACAAAAGGATCAAAAAGGAAAGATCCTCCCCCACACCCAATACCCTGTTGATCGTGTAAATCGTCATCAGGGTGATAATAGCCAGCGTCCCCGAAAGCCCGTCAACGCCGTCTGCGCAGTTGGTCACATTCACGGAAACCCATACCATGATTATTATCAAAACGGCAAACAACGCAGGAGGAATCGAAAGCTGTATGTGAAACAGAGCCAGCTCTATGGTATTTGGATTATATTTCAAAAAAGTCATGGCCACCAGTGCTGCCACGCAGAGGTCCAAAAATCCCTTTTTGTACTCACCCCAGGGCATTCTGGAGGCGTCGTCCAAAAAGCCGGTTATCATACAGACTACCATCAGAAGCAGGTAAATCACAATCTCCGCCTTCAGGGGTGCAAATAATAAAGCCGCCGCCGCAAAACAGAGCACAAATATAATCCCCGCCCCCCTAGGCTTACCTGCGGAGAGCTTGCCATCATGGGCAAACTCCCGACCTGCATCCTTCGGCAAAATTCCCTGGAGTTTATTGGTAGTAAACACTGTGACCCCGAATGCAAACAAAATACCCACCAGCGCCAACAGGGAGTCATAAGTATCAGGTATTCCCAAATGCAGCATAAATCTTCTCCAATCAACCGTCCTGCCGCAGAAGCAAAAGCTGCAGCTCTTCAGGCATTCATTTTATAATTACAGCATCACGTCCTGCAGCATTTCCGTTTCAGCCGCCTTCCATGGCAGAACTGTTATATCATACCACATAAAACGGTATTTTAGCAACCATGCCGTTTATGCCAGACATACCACCAGGCAAAACTGTTACGCAAACTGTATGGCCTCCAGATCCAGGTTGCTGCCGGGCAGGAAGATCAGCTCCACCTTGCCCTTCCCTGTAAGCTTCTCGATGGAGAAGATCTGTGACGCTCCCCCGTTCCCCGCAAATTCCAAGATACGGTTTACCGTTTCTCCCGATTCATCCGTAAAGTGAATATGGATCGTATTAGCAGTCAGCGGCGTCCGTCCCCAGACAGTGACGCGCTCCGCGCCCCTCTCCCCAAAGTCCATATTTTCAAACACTACCGACACATTGTTGCCAATCCCACGCACAATATTCCCGTCACGGGTAAAGGTGTCGCCGTAAACGGCGTTGGCCTCACCGGCATATAGTTTCCCGAACGCTTTCTCCTGACGCCGGAAGACAAAGCCCTTGACATGTACCTTATCAAACAGGACAAAACCGATGTCCGTCATTCCCCGAAGCCGTTCCGGCAGCTTGTAAGTCTGCTCCTGATACACGTTCCAGACAGAGGGCTTTTGATAAAATACACTGTCAATCAGCCTGCTGCCCTCTTCATAAGGAGTACCGGCCCAAATATCAATCTGATACCGGTCCCCGGAAAGTGCAAAGACGGGCAGGGTAATCTCGTCGGAACCGTACTCGCCAAAGTCAACGCTGGAAAAGACCACGCCGCTTGCGCCGTCCCTGGCAGTGGCAATCCCTTTTTCGTTGCCGCTGGTAATCTCCCCGATGGCCCTGGTATACAGCCCGGCAGTTATAAATTCATATGGATTCAGGCTTGCAGATCCAAGCCCCTCCCCCCGGTATTCCAACTGAGAGATCAGAGCTGCCCGCTCCCCGTGTTTTACCGTACAGCGCACATAAAATTCACCGTCGCCCACTGCCTTCACCCTGGCCAGATTTCTTCCCTGTTCGTCAATATACCCTGAAATTTCGGCATAATTGACTTCAATGCCGCCTGCGTTCACTACTTTCCAGACCAGCGTCCTGTCTGTGGTATCCGCTGGATACAGCAGGGCCTCCAGCATAACCTCCTGCCGGTCAGGAGTCAGCACATGGCTGCCCTCGGCCCGAAGCTCCAGCTTTCTCACAGGAATCCGTGCCGGAAGCTCCGCTTTTCTTTTGGCACTATAGTCTTCCAGGAAGGATTTTTCTACAAAGTCCCCCGCCGCTTTTACCGCCCTTAAGTTCAGCACCGCCGGTTCCAGACCCTTGCCACTGACCGTCAGCGTCAGCTCCCCTTCTTCCGCCATGCTTCCCACCACAATCAGCAGCCTGCCGGAAAACAGTTTGCGCACCGTAGTCTTATAGTCATCATAATCCGTGCTGTCGCCGTTGTCCATCCCCAGGATCCGTCCGGGTCCGGTAAGCTCCGCCTTCACATAATCCGCCGCATTCTCCACCGGATTTCCCTGTTCGTCTGACACAGATACCGTAACAAAGCACATATCCTCACAATCTGCTTTCAGCTCCTGCTTATCTGCAGAAAGCAGAATTCGTCTGCTGTCCCCGAAGGAAGTATGGCTGTCCCTTGCCACTTCTCTGCCGGCCTCGTCATAGGCCACTGCCGTAATTGTGCCCGGTGTATAGGGCACCTGCCAGTCGGCAATCAGCTTGTGCCCGTGAACATGGTCAATGGTCTGCCTTCCCTGAGAAACCCCGTTTACAAACAGCTCCACCTCTGGCGCATTTGTGCAGGCCCGCAGGTCAATGAGCTGTCCCGGATTGAAATCCCAGTAAGGGAAGAGATGCACCATGGGAGCCTTTTTCCCATCCGTCCACTCTGCCTGGAAGACATAATAGGAATCCTTGGGAAAGCCTGCGGTGTCAATCTGTCCGAAATAGGAATTTTGGGTATGATAGGGCGTAGGCTCTCCGATATAATCGAAGCCCGTCCAGATAAACTGTCCCCAGATATATTCCGGATCCCTGTCGTCCGTAATACATTTTTCCCAGCTTCTGGCCCCCCAGCTGGTAGTGGAATTGCCCAGCGAAGAACACTGCTCGTCCTCATCGGACAATATATCCTGCCCCAGCGGGAAATGATAGATCCCTCTGCTCTGCACCACGGATGCCGTCTCGCTTCCGTACATGATCCAGTCAGGATGCTCCCGGTGATGTTCCTCGTAATATTTCTCCGCGTAATTATATCCTGCCACCTTGACAATATCCGCACACTTCCTGGCATTCTCCCAGGGCATGTAATTGGAGCCGATGGTAATTAAAGCATTCCCCTTGGGATCATGCTCCCGCACGGCGTTCATCAGCCTGCGGGTGATCTCCTGTCCATGCTCGTCCGCATGCGTATCATAAATCTCGTTTCCGATGGACCAAAGCAAAAGACTGGGATGATTCCGGTCCCGCCGTACCCAGCTCCGCACATCCTTTTCACACCATTCCTTAAAAAATCTGCCGTAGTCATACTGCGTCTTGGGAAGCTCCCACATGTCAAAGGCCTCGCTTAAGATAAGTACCCCCATCCGGTCAGCCAGGTCCATCAGTTCCGGCGCCGGCATATTATGACTGGTGCGGATGGCATTGACACCCATCCTTTGCAGCATTTTTATCTTTCGCTCCATGGCCGGCACATGAAATGCCGCGCCCAGACAGCCTAAGTCATGATGCTCGCAGACGCCGTGTATCTTCACATGCCTTCCGTTTAAAAACAACCCCTTATCCGTGGTAAATTCCAGCGTGCGAAAGCCCACCGTAATGTCCTGCGTGTCAATCACATCCTCATGACCCTTAAGGCAAAGCTCCACGGAAAGCCGATAGCACTGAGGATCCTCAATATCCCATAGCTTTGGCTCCCGGACAAACGCCTGCAGAACGGCGCGTCCCGCCGTTTCTGCAGCCTCTCCCAGCTCCTGCACCAGATCCTCGCCCTGCCATAAGCGATAGCGGCAGACCACATTTAAATCCAGCTTTCCAGCCACCTCCGTCTCGGCCGTAAACTCATATCCGCCCTCGGCCTTTTTGGTGGTCACGTAAGTGCCGTCCAACGGCAGATAGACTGCCGGACAGACCTTCAGCCACACCTTCCGGTATATGCCGGCCCCCGAATACCACCTGCTGTTAGGCGACTGAAAGCGCACCTGCACCGTCAGCAGATTCCTGCCGGGCACCAGCGCAGGAGTAATGTCCATATCAAAAGTAGAGTAGCCGTATTTCCAATCCCCGATCTTCGTCCCGTTGACATACACTGTAGAATCCATATAAACGCCGTCAAAGCGCAGAATTACCCGTTCCTCTCTGTGAATCCGTGCAACAACCTGCTCCGGAGCATTCTCTTCATAAGCTTCCGCCGGGGACTGCGTCCCCACACCCAGCTCGCCGCTTAAATCCGTGATTTCTCCCGTAACCAGCTCAAATTCCTTGCGATACCAGCCGCAGCCGTCCTGATAGAGATTCTTCGCATCATAAATCAGCCAGTCATGCGGCAGCTCTACCGGCACAAACCTTGTCTTCTGATTTTCGATCTCACTCATGGTCACATGCAGATCCGTCCGCAGAAAAGTCCAGTTGTTATAAAACGGAATCATGTTTAAATTCATACCCACCCTCCTTCATTTCATTCACGAACAGTATACCATGTGCGCAGAAAAGGAAGCGCCTCGAAGAGGCATTTACTTTTCAAGCCATGGCTAAGTATAATGCGGCGCGAAGCGCTGGCAAGACAGCTTTAGCTGGCTTGAATTCTGCGTCAGCAGAATCATTATACCATATCAGCAGGAAATCAAGCGCGAACACAGTGAGCATTTGATTTCACCTGATATGGTAACGAAAGAATCTTTGAGCGCAAAGCGCGACAGACGCGCAGCGGCTGGATTCTTGAGTGTATTATACCATAAATGCTTCGCATTTACGGTATGGATGGCCATTTGGCCGTTTCCTGTCCCGAATAAGGTCATTATACCATATTCCCCGAAAAATATCTTCTATAAACTTTTCATATGTAAGCAATTATTCTCCCCAATAATCTATTGTTTCCTGCGAATATTCCTGTCTATCAAATCACTATGCCTCCAGCTCTTTTTCTAATTCATCCGCAGATATGGTTCCTTCTACAATTACAGAATTTTCGGCCTCCTGTAATCTTAACAATAATTGATTTAGTGCTTTCTGTTTATCCAGTTCATCCAATTTCTGCATGTCGATAATCGCATAGGGACCATGCCCATTACGGGTAAGATACACTCTGTTTCCATAAGATACTTCATTCACAACCGCTGTATAATTTCTTAAATCAGATATTGGTTTAATATTTGGCATTTTGCACGCTCCAATCTACTACAATTTATTTATGGTTAATACCCCTTACAACCAGTAAGGAATTACCCAGCTTGTTGCTTAAGCCATTAGAATGAGTAAGGCAATAGGTCTGGCCTCCTCCTTTCAGGACTTAGCGTCCGTAAAAAAGTCAGCCAACCAGCCCTCATTCGCAGCATTCGTTTTACGCAGGTTGAACCCAAAGGCGTTCGTGTGATACCCAGTAGATTGAATAGGCAATGGGAAAACTGGTATTGACCATTGCTAATACATTAAAAGGAGTATCTGTTATGAACGCTGTTGGTATTAATGTTTCCAAAGGCAAGAGCACTGTCACCATCCGCCAGCCCGGCGACGTGATCCTCATGCCGCCTCGCGACATCCCTGTAGGTTTGTCAAACATATGTTACACTGATGCAGGATAATCCCTGAATACCTGATTGGGAGTCTTCCAGCCGAGCAGCCGCATAATAAAGATCTGATTTTTTTTTAAGACATTAGCGCCAAAAATTTTGCTTATGTGTGTGAAAAATATTCCTGATTGGATAATTCCATCTTTAATCTGTTCAATACTTGCATTGTTGAACTTCATCTCTTTCAAGTGGTCAAATTTGACTTATTAGTACTTCAATAAATGGGTATTAAAAGTACCATCTTTAGTAGATAATTCTTAATTATTTATACACAATAGAATCATTTAACTTTTCTGTATATACCAATGTCATTTTCCCAACCCGAATAAAATACTGAAATTATTTTCAAAGAATTTTCAGTAAGTTTAAATGTAAAAAGTCTTATTTTTTTAAGCTTTTTATCTTCTGTAAACGATGACAACGCACTATATGTTCCATCTCCGTTATTTATTACATCATATTTCTTCTTATACTGGTTATAAACCGTATTAGTTAGGTTGTCTGCAATCTCTTCTCGATTTTCTTTAACATATTCGTATGTATAATAATAATCCCACGCTGTCCATAATTTTTGCGATTGTTCAGACGCATCAATAGCTATTACTCTTCCTCCGTTAGTATTATCACTTGATTTATACCAACATCCACTCATCATCTCTCTCGTCGTATCATCAATATATACTGCCTCTTCTGATTTCTGTAACATTTCTGCACTATCTTTATAATTTAAACATTCTTTAAAAGATACTATTGCAAATTTAAAATCTAAATTATTATACGCCTCCTTACCCCTTTCATAGTATATTTCATGATAAACCTCCCAATAATCTTCTCCTTGATAATCAGCCAATTTAAAATATTTTAGTGCATCACTATAGGCATTATTGGCTTTTTCTTGATATGCCAATCCCATATAACATTCTTTCAACTTTTCAGCATTATTGTCAAAATCATTATACAAAAATAAGTCAATTGCTTCTTTATATTTTTTTGCTTCTAACAAAGCAGTTCCTTCTTCGTACCTCAACGCATTTTTACACTTATATATTAATGCATCTGCACCTGTATAATTAGAAACTTGATTCAATAATTCTAGTGCTTCTGAGTATTTTTGTTCTGCGATAAGTTCTTTTGCATATGTATAGTCTCTTTCGCATATAGCCTCTGATACAATTTCAATTTGATGTAAAGCGTCTTTATAACTAGTGATCTTTTGCAATTTTTCAATTGCCTCTTCATATTCTTCACTTTGAATATTTTGCATAGCAGATATATATATTTTTTGAGGAACGACTACCATTTTGTAAAAACCGTATCCTCCAGTAATTATTGCTACACATATTCCGATAATAACAGTAGCAAATATAATTTTCTTACATTCTTTTTTACGTTTTTCTTCTTGGATTATTTCTATTTGTTTTAGTTTATTTATTCTATCCTTACATTTATTTAAATATATTTCAGAGTCTCTCCAGTCTGAAATAATATAAAATAATTTCTCTGCATTTTCCACATCCTTAGATGATTCACTTGCATATTTATCAACCGCTTCATTATATATAGTATCTTTTTTATTTTCTTCTTCTCTTTTTTTTCTCTCTGCTTTTTCTTTTTCCGCTTCCTTTTTCTTCTTTACGAAATAATATGCTTCCTTTTCTACCTCTTCTTGAATTTTTAAGATTTTATTTTGTCTCTCAATATACTTTGCTACTCCAAATCCACAGTTAGGGCACATCTCCGCTTTATCTGATACTTCTCTATTACATTCAGGGCAATTTATCAATGCCATAATATTCACCTACCAATTTGTTTTACAATTATTGCAGTGCCATTGATATTTTCTTTTATTTCCTAATATACCAAACATTGCTATATTAACTGCTTTATCAAACGATGTTATTCTAGTTAAATCCTCACTATTACAATAAGGACATCTTGGTTTATGTACAGTATATGTTTGCCCTTCTACAGTTTTGTTTTTTATCTTAGACTGCTCTTTAACCATTTCTACCTCGTTCAATTCTTTCATTTTCGCATCATAGAGCTTTTCATATACCTGCTTATACAATAATAAATCAAATCCGCACTTTTCACATACTTTGTTTTCATCACCTATTACGCACTGACATTCAGGACATTTAATTAAATCCATAACCCCTATCCCCCATAAGCTCCTATTTCTATATTATACCTCACAAACACATCTTTTTCCACTTTTTCTATCTTTTAATTTTGCAAAAGTTCCTCTACTTCATATAAATCACTTATGCCTTCTTTCTTTGCCTCACCCCGCCGGATCTGTATAAATCTGCAGCCGACATTCCGCGCCGTCTGCCTGTCCTTTTCTTCATCCCCGATCAAGATTAATTCCGTAACCGGCACCTCATATTTTTCCGCAATCATCCGCAGGCCCGTACAATTAGGCTTTCGATACCCACATACGGCAGAGGAAACATAATCATCAAAATACTCCAGCAATTCGGAAATATCCCGTTTAAATATCCGATCCGGCATGGCGCTGGGCAGGTCCGTAAGCGTTGCAATCTTATATCCTTGTTCCCTTAAGTTGTTCAATACCGGAATTGTATCCGGATAAATTTCCGCCTTTAATTTCAGCCCGCTCCAAAAGGCTTCCACACAATCCTCAATCGGCATGTGCCGCAAATCCATGTGCCAATGTTCCAAGGCTTTGGCAAAAATAGATTCTGCCGAATACTCTATCTCCCTGTAATTCACTCTGGGGTTAAAATCTTCCAGTATCCGCACGGTTTTCCCGATTGCCTCTTCCGAGACATTACAGTCATATTTCCGACTGATCGCTCTAACGCCCTGCTGATAAAAACTCACCCAGGAGTAAGGCATTCCCACGTACTGCATTAATGTGCCTCCCAAGTCAAAAACTACTACCTTTGTCATGTCCGTCTTCCTTCCGGCTTTTCGGGTATACTGATCCTCTGCGAAAGCTTTCCGCCCTCTGGATGTTCCTCCCGCATCCTCCTGCCTGCATCCTCCACCGCCTCCTGAAAGCCTCTGGCCGACATTCTCACGGCCCCATCGCCCAAAATAATCATCTGCTCCAGGGCGTCCGAGGTTGCCACTGTCACCCGACGCTTTCTGCCGATCTCATGTACGGTTTTTTCAATATATTGATCCGCCGTTTCCGCTTCCTTTGTGTACACTACGTAAATATTATGATACTTTTGTACGGAACCGGGATTCCCCTTTACCTTATAGGCATCGTAGACCAGAATCAGGACGACTCCGCAATATCCCTGATAATTACAGCATATGTCCATCAGCTTGTCTCTGGCGCTCTGAATATTGATTTCTGCCAGACTCCGCAATTCCTCCCAGGCGAAGATAATATTGTACCCATCCACAAGGAGTACCTCCTGTAGACGCTCCGCTCTTCCGCTCTTTGCCCCAGCACCGCCCGCAGCCTCTCCGCTCTTCCCGGCCTGTACCCTCTCTTCATCCTTCTCGCCCTGTATCTTCTCTTCGTCCTGTACCTTCTCCTTGTTCTGCCGATGAAACCGATATGGCTCATAAGACTGTATGCTTTTCCCGTAGGTACGTTGAAAGATTTCTTCTATTTCCTCCTGAGTGATATAGTCGGATGCCGCCCCGTTCCCGGCTTCATTTCCTGAGTCAATCCCTATTTCAACCGTAGTCTCATAGCTGTCCGCGCCGCCTGCCTTCCAACCGCTCTCCACATGGGCATAGGCAGGCACCTCCTGCCAGCCCACCAGAAAGCCGGCCCCATGGGCACAGAATACGGAAGCAGAAGGATTTTCCGTATCGGCTTCCGGATCATAACCGATCTCCCTGATTACCTCTTCCTCATTATGACAGGGCTCATATCCCTTCAGTGTAAGGCCAAGCCGCCCCCGCCCCTTCGTATAGGCTGCCACCTCTCTCTGATAATTTCTCATTGTGGCCGCCGGCGCACTGCCGGTGAGAACGGCAGTCTCCCCCTCCATCACAGGCGGTGCAAAGCTGCCGTTCATCCGCTGAATGTCGGACATGGCCCGGCCTACCTGATCTAAAGGCACCTCCAGCGTAAAGGAAAACACCGGCTCCAGCAGGATACTTTCACACTGCATCAAGCCCTGCCGCAGGGCCCTGTAGGTGGCCTGCCGGAAGTCTCCGCCCTCTGTGTGTTTTAAGTGAGCCCTGCCTGTCAGCAGGGTAATCTTCATATCCGTTATCGGCGAACCGGTCAGCACTCCCTGATGGGTCTTTTCCTCCAGATGGGTGAAAATCAGTCTCTGCCAATTCCTGTCCAACTCATCCTCACTGCAGCAGGAACCAAACTCCAGCCCTCTGCCCGGCTCCCCCGGCTCTAACAGTAAGTGTACCTCCGCATAATGGCGCAGCGGCTCAAAGTGTCCGATTCCCTCTGCCGCAGATGCAATGGTCTCCCTGTACAGCAGCCGCCCGCTGTCAAATTCCACCTCCAGACCAAACCGCTCTGCAATCAGACGCTTTAAGACCTCCGTCTGCACCTCACCCATGACCTGGACCTGAATCTCCCGTATGCTTTCCCGCCAGACCACATGCAGCTCCGGCTCTTCCTCTTCCAGCGTCCTCATCTGCGCCAATACCTTCACCGGATCCGTTCCCTGAGGCAGCGACAGTCGATAAGTCAAAACAGGCACCAGCACCGGCTGCTCGCTTGCTCCCTCGCGCCCCAGCCCCTGCCCTGCAAAGGTCCGGCTTAAACCCGTCACTGCGCAGATGCCTCCCGCCTCCACCCGCTCCACTGCCTGAAAGCTCCCGCCGCCGTAAATCCTTATGGCATCCGCCTTTTCCTCCCAGACGTCTGCCGGATTTGCCGCACTGATGCCGTTATTCACCGGCATTTTTACCCTGAGCGTCCCGCCTGTTACCTTCAAATGAGTCAACCGGTTTCCGGCGGCATCCCTGGATATTTTATAAACTCTGGCACCGAAATCCTCAGGATATTCTTTTGTCAATGTAAAACGACGCAGCCCCTCCAAAAGCTCTTCCACACCTTCCAGGCGCAGCGCGGACCCGAAATAACAGGGAAACACCTGCCGCCCTGCCACTGCTCTGGCAACGGATTGATCCTGCATCATTCCCGTCTCCAGATATTCCTCCATTAACGCTTCATTGACCAAGGCAAGCTCTTCCTGACCAGACGCGTTCCCCTGCCGAATACTGTCCTTTTCAAAGATGCCGCCAAACTCTATGCACTCGCTGCCAAACCTGTCCCTGATTTTCTCCGTCAGCGCCTGTCTGTCCGTTCCCGGCTGGTCCATCTTATTAATAAATAAAAAAACAGGAATTTTATATCGCTTTAACAGTCTCCAAAGTGTCTCCGTGTGCCCCTGAATGCCGTCGGAGCCGCTGATCACCAGCAAACAGTAATCCAAAACCTGCAGCGTCCTCTCCGTTTCCGCCGAAAAATCCACATGTCCCGGAGTGTCTAACAGCACCAGCTCCAGCCCCTTCCAGGAAAGATTGGCCTGCTTGGAAAATATGGTGATTCCCCGTTCTCTTTCCAAAGCAAAATTGTCCAGAAAGGCATCCCCGTGATCCACCCTGCCCAGCTTCCGCAGCACCCCTGCGGTATAAAGCAGCCCTTCCGAAAGGGTGGTCTTGCCTGCGTCTACATGGGCCAAAATACCTATAACCGTCTTTGATCCTTCCATATTTCCTCTCGTTTCCACACTTTTCAACATGAATCTTCATTCAAGCCAACGGAACTAATGTTCCGTGAAGAACGCTGTTCCTGCGTTCTTTGAGGCGAAACTTAGATTTTCTTAGGCGGCAATCTTTGACGCCTTAGAAAATCTTTTCGCCTTTTACAACTCAATCTGAAATTTTCCCCTGCTCCACAGCCACAGGGGCGTATGTACATCTATGGGCATCAGCTCCGTTCCCGCCAAAAGCTCCTGCCAACGCCCGGCACAAACAATCCGTGAAACTTGTGGAAGAATCACTAGGCGAACTTGTTCGCCTTGAGATTCTTCAAGGCGAAACTTAGATTTTCTTGGGCGGCATTCTTTGACGCCTTAGAAAATCTTTTCGCCTTTCACACTTGCCTGAATCACATGGGTATCCGGCGCCACCGTGATCTGCTCTCTGTCCGCAAATTTTACATCCGTATACTGCTCCATTACAAACAACCAGTAATTACAGATTTTATTTCCTCCAAGGTAGGGAAATTTCTTTTTATTGTCGCCTATATATGCTTTTATCCGCTGTACGGAATATTCGTTATTTGAAAACAGATTCCTTACATCTCCGGAAAAATCCTTTTCTATGGTTTCACAAATCGTCTTCCATATGAGCGGATGCCTGTTGGGCTGCAGAGCAACCTTATGCCGTAACAGCTTTTCCCTTAAAGCAGCCTCACTCATAGCCGCTACAACCGCTGTATCAAACACTTCCCTGGTACTCTCATCATAATAGGTTTTATTGGCGCATTCCCATAAGGTATAGGAATTGCGCTGACAGTTAAGGGCCATCGGTAATGTAAAGTATATATAGTTTTCTTTTGATGCCTTGTCCAACGCCGGATTCTCATCCTCCGGCATTTTCTCTCCCCCCAGCCTGCCGGCTCTGTATGCCTCCAATAGAGCATACACTCTGCTGATCTGATCACCCATACTGTTCTCCTTTATACTGGCCGCTTTAACGAATATCTTCTGCAGCTCTGAAATTTATCCATGCTCTGTCAGACCAGCCTGTCGATCAGTTCCCAGCATTCTGATAAATCCAGCTTCATGAATTCAGCTTTGTCGATACATCCCTGCAATTTCCCGGCGCCAAATATTTCCCAAAGAAGTACATTTGCGTCTACACTACAGTTATCTGACTGTTTAAAACATTCCATGAGCTCTTTTAATATACACTGCTGTCGCCTGACCTCATATATTTCATTTTCCATATCCAAAGAATTTTTGTCAAAACTACACAATACATTTCTGCTTAATCTGAAACGCTGCAGAAAACCAGATAGCTCACCGACAAGCTCATCATATTGCTCTTCGCTGCCCTCATTGCAATCTATAGAATAATGACTTCTATCTCGGAATAATTTAAACAGCTTTTCCTTTTTATCCTTATCCGCTTTTAGTTGATCAACTTTATTTAAAAATTCACTTCTAAACCAAATATGATGATTGATACAAAAAAACAAACTGTCAAAATCATCGCCGGCTATTTCCCTGATCATTTTATCATTTTCAACAGCATCATAGGAGATGCCCGTTTCTATCATTTTGCCCGCAACTTTTTCCTGCATATTTATGTGTAACTTATTTACTCCCTTATGAGGTAAATCAATTCTTAGCAGAAATATATCTTCATTACTCGCCGAAAAAATAATACTAAACCTTGTTGTGGCATCTCTGCCGCCCCTTTTTTCCACGGGTATCTCTTTATTCAGCTCTTTCATCTGAATATAAACTTTATGAATTTCACCGCAATACATTATTTCCTGTAAAATATCTATCAATGTTTTCGCAAAGTTCCTTATGGTCTCACTATACTCGTAAGATTTAAAAATACAGATTAATGCCATTAATATCTTCAGTATGTCTTCCTTATTTTTTGCTATAATTAATTCAAAAAATAATAAGACATCTGACAAAAAACAGTTATGGTCTTTCTTCTTTACCAAATATTCCTTATTCAGCTGTATCCATTTTTGCTGCCCTATGCAATGATATAGATCAGGAACTACAAGGTAGTGCTTTCTAAAATCAAATTCTTCTCGAAATATATCCATAATGTAATTTGATACTCCATTGCTGATTAAAAGCAAGCCTTCCTCTTTATTGGATAGTATTTTGTACGCCTCGCCATATTGTTCCAGTTCAATGCAATCAAATAAATACTCATTCTGATTATTTAAATTATCACTGGCAATCAATAGCGTACACAGATTGCAGGCCACTGTATCAAATTGATACGGATATTTTAGCCGATAAATCTCGTCAACAACTTCATCAAAATTCTCATTTCCTTTTTTCTCTACAATTTCCCTTTCCTTCTCTTTTAACTTCTCCGTTGCTTCTGAAACAAATTCCAGATTTTCAAGCGCCTTCAGGTTGCTTTGCGTCCAGTTTAAAATATAATCTCTCATTTCAGGTATATAGTTATCAATAAAGTCCTGAACCTCCTGTTCGGATGGCTTGACCTCATTTTCAAAAATAAAGCATAAAAATCTCAATAAAGTTCTTATTGATTTACTTTCAACAAAAGAAATATCGACCTGCATCCTGATTTCTCCAAATAATTAAATTATTATTTCTTGACAACCCTGCAAAATCCCTGTATATTGTATCACATGCAACTACATAAATGCTAGGGGAGCACACCGCTGAGATTGAAACGGCATCATCCGTTTCTAACCCTCACTACATGATCCGGTTAGTACCGGCGTATGGAAGCAGCACAGCAAGGACACCCGCAGGTATTAAATATTTTCTGCGGCTTTGTTGTATCCGCATTTTGCGGACCCGTGCCTCCTCCTAACCAACAAAAGGAGGATTTTTTTATGCGTAACACCAAACTTCAGATCCTGGTGGAAGGCGCCGTTATGGCAGCCCTGGCCACCGTACTCAGCTTCATTCCCATCATCCAGATGCCCTGGGGCGGCACCGTTACACTGCTCTCGATGCTCCCCATTGTCATCTTCTCCATCCGCAGAGGCCTGAAAGCCGGATTTACGGTATCCGTTCTCTATGGCCTGATCCAGTTTACCCAGGGAGCCATGAAAGGGCTGTTCGGCTGGGGGCTGACCCCCGGTATGCTGATCGCCTGCATTTTCCTGGACTATATCGGCGCTTTTGCCGTGCTGGGCATCGCCGGCATTTTCCGCAAAAAGAAGTTTCCCGGCTGGATGGGCGGCATCACTCTGGCTGTAGGGCTGCGCTTTCTCTGCCATTTCTTAAGCGGGGTTGTCATCTGGCAGAGCGTTGGCGAATTATGGACCGGCTTTGCAACGGATAATACGTTTCTTTACAGTTTCCTTTACAACGGCGCCTACATGCTGCCTGAGCTGATCCTGACCCTTGCGGGAGCCGCCGCCCTGCTGAAGCTTCCACAGACAAAGAAGTTTATTCTCCTGCCGGAATAAAGAGCCGGTAAATTAGTACTGCTCCAAATGAAAGGAATACAATATTTTTTCCTTTACAGGCTGCTCTGTCAGCCTGCTGATCGCCTGGCTGTAATAATCCAGCTGGGTTTCATAGCGGTTCCACAGTTCTTTCATGGAAGAGACGGCATCTGTCTTGTAATCCAAGAGGACGATGCCGTCCTCTTCCTCAAAGAATACGTCTATAATTCCCTGAATCAATACTCTCTCCGAGTCCGGGAATTCCTGTCCCAGCTCGGACGCACTGATGCCCATGACAAAGGGCTGTTCCCTGTACAGCCTGCCCTCTCTTTCGGCTCTCCACATCCGATAAGCCAGCTCCGATTCCAGAAAATACCATATCTTTTTCAGGTTTACCGCCTCCGCGTACTCCTGCTTCAGCCGCCTGCTTTTTACTTCTTCTTCCAAAAAAGCTTTCAGAGCTTGTGCCGTAACGGCCTGCCTGACTTTATTCCTGTATTCCTCATAGTCCCCCGGAAGCTTTTGATCCTGTTCCTTACTTTCCTCTTCCTGACTCCGACTTATTGCTCCTGATATTTCCAAATCCCTCGAAGCATCCAATGCCCTTTTTTCCAAAGATTCCAGGGACCCTGAAGACTCCAAAATTTCCGAAGGTCCTAATATATCCGAAAACAGAATACGCCCAAAATCCAGAAGCTCCATAACCCTGTGATACGCGTTACCCCTGACCGTGCCGCTGACCTTCTCTTCCTGCCTGCGAAAGCTGGGAATATAAGGCTGTATCTCCTTTTCCTCAAAGGTATGATAGGCCGCTTCGTCTTTGTCTGCCATGGCAGCAATCTTCAGCTCGGACACGGTAGTCTTGGTATAAAGCCCGGCCAGATTCTCAAAGGGATACCTGTCTCTTAAGCGTTCGCGCAGATACTCCAGCGCTTTCCCATCCGCCAGCTGCCCGGCCCGCTCCAGCCGCCAGACCCTATCCCCCAGCTCCAGCTGTTCTTTGAATTCTCCAGCCGCCAGCTCACCTTCCGCCAAAACAGTCACCTGAATAGAAGTACCGCTTAAGACAGGCAGCAGAAAATCCAGATAATTCCCGGCTTCTATAAAGTCAGGATACAGCAGGCTTTCGACTCCGCTCTTCTGAAAACGCTCCCATCGTTCCGCCGCCTTCTCCAGTGATGCCGTAAGAATCAGCTTCTCTCTGGCACGGGTCAGCGCCACATAAAGCACCCGTAGTTCTTCCGCCAGGCTGTCCTCCCGCAGCTTCCGCATCAGCACATTGCGGCGCAGAGTTTTATTCTTCATACGCTTCCCAGGATTCACATAATCCGTAGCAAGCCCCAGATCCATGTCCAGGATCAGCGATTGATTTGTCTCCTGCATGTTAAAGCGCTTGCCCAGCCCTGCCACAAAGGTAACAGGGAATTCCAAGCCTTTACTTTTATGGATGCTCATAATTCTTACCACATTGGCATTTTCATCCAAAAGCTCTGCCTCGCCGTAATCCACATCATATTTTTCCAACTGCTCCATATAGCGGATAAAATGGAACATCCCAAAATAGCTGGTTTTTTCAAAATCCGACGCTCTGGTCAACAGCATCTCCACATTAGCCCGCCGCTTTCCTCCTGCCGGCAGTGCCGTAACATAATATAAATAGTCAAAGTCCGTGATCAGCTTTGTCAAAAGCTCCCTCACAGGCATGTACACCGTGCAGCGGCGGTATTCGCTAATCTTTTGCAGGAACGCTGCTACCCTGTCCCGCAACATTCCATGCTCCTGCAGATGCACGTCTCTGTCCGCTTTCCTTATATTCCGCGCTGCTTTCCCTGCTGTTTCTACGTGTCCCGCATCTTCCGTTCCGGCTGCTTCCGTGTGCCCCGACTCTTCCGTTCCGGCTGCTTCCGCGTGTCCCGACTCTTTCGTTTCGGCTGCTTCTGCATTTTCTGACGCCCCCGTGTCTACGGCTGCTTCTTCACCCGTCGCAAACTGCTCCGCTGCCTCATAAAGAGTCCCCTGCCTGCTGCCGCTTCGAATCAAAGCAATCTCTTCTTCCGTAAATCCGCCAAAAATAGATTTCATCACCCCAAACAGAGGAATGTCCTGACGAGGATTATCCAGCACCCGCAGAAGCTGCAGCAGCTCCTGCACCTCAGAAGCCCCAAAATAGCCTGTTTTGGAAGTAATGTATGCCGGAATTCCCTCTTCTTCCAGCACTGCCTTAAATTCCTCGTCCCAACCGCTGGTTGCCCTCAGCAGAATGACCATATCCGAATATTCGGCAGGACGCAGCCTTCCGTCTGCTCTGTCCGTCACATAAAAGTTCTTACGAAGCTCCCGGATCTTCGCCGCTATTGTCTTGGCCTCCGCCTGCCTAGCACTTATTCCATCATTTTCCGAAGGCTTTTCCACTAAAAGCAGCTCACTCTCATTGCCTGTATTTTGCGGATATTCCGCTCCTACATAAAGAGCCGCATGCTCGTCATAAGCAAGCCCCCCTGTCCGTTCATTCATCAGCCGGGAAAAAACATCGTTCACCGCCTCGATCACCTGCGGGCGGCTGCGGAAGTTTTTACTCAGATCAATTCTGCGCTGCCTGCCAGAGACAGCTTTCTTCACTCCGTCCCTGAAGTCTGTAGCCTCCCTGTTTCCCAACTCACCGCCGCCCGGAAGATAGCTGTGATATTTCTCCAGAAAAAGCTCCGGCCGGGCCAGTCGAAACTTATAAATACTCTGCTTTACATCTCCCACCATAAAACGGTTAAAATGACCCTCATCCTCCCCGGAAACGGCGCTCAAAAGAATCTCCTGAACAAGATTGCTGTCTTGATATTCGTCTATGAGGATTTCTGCAAAATATTGGCGGTACTCCAGCGCCACCTGACTGGGGGTAATTTGTCCCTCTTCCTTTTTCAGAAGAATACCCAGGGCAAAGTGTTCCACATCCGTGAAATCCACCACCTTTTTCCCCTGCTTTTTCTCCGCCATCCGCCTTCTGAAATCCAGTGCCAGGTCAATCAGCGTGCAAACCGGCTCTCTACAGCTTAATGCCTGCTCCGCCGCCAATTCCAGGGGGGTGGCAAAAAATCGTTCCGCCGTGTCCTGAACACTCTTTTTCACTTCCGCCCTGATGTCAGCCGCAAGCTGCCGCTTTTCCCCGTTTACGCTGTCATCCTTTTTGGAGGAAAGCCGCCCGAACTGTACTGCCGGCAGCCTGGCCGCATACTCTGCCAGGCCGGCGCATTTTCTAAGCTGCTCCAGCTGTTCCAGCTCTCCCTCCACCATCTCCCCGTACATATAGGGACCGTCCGGCTCAAGGCAGAGCTCCTGCACCCGCTTCAGTTTTTGTATCCACCCTTGTACCATTAAAGCAAGATGCCCGGCAAGGTACCTGCCGCACTCGCTCTCACACAGAGCCTCTGCTCCTATGTCTCCGTAATCCTTCCTTCGTTGCTCCAGCCATTCCTCCGGCCAAGGAAAGCCTGCCGCATAGCGTGAAAGATTCAGGATATGCTGCTCTAAAACGCTCTCCCTTCCCCCCGTGCAGAAGTACTCCACGCAATACCGGAAGGCTTCACTTTCAGACGCAAAGGAATCCTCCATCAACTCCTGCATCACATCCTGCTCCATCAGCCGAATCTCTCCCTCGTCCGCAATTCGAAAAGCAGGGTCCAGCCCGATCTCATTGAAATGATTCCGGAGCAGATACAGGCAGAAACTATCAATGGTAGTAATCTGCGCGTTATGCAGCAGGGCCGCCTGCCGCTGGATATGCTCAGAATCCGGATGCTCCGCCAACCTGGCAGCAATCCCCGCCGCCACACGCTCCCGCATCTCAGAGGCCGCCGCATTGGTAAAAGTCACCACCAGCAACCGGTCAATATCCACCAGCATTTCCTCGTCGCAGACCATCTTCACAATCCGCTCCACCAGCACCGCCGTCTTTCCACTGCCTGCTGCTGCGGATACCAGAATGCTGCAATCCCTTAAATTGATAACCTCTTGTTGTTCCGGCGTAAATGTCACTGGCATGTTTTCTAATCTCCCAGTAAATAATCTATGTGTTATATGGTGTCGAAAATAATCTTATGTGATTTTTATTATTACCAGCATTCCTGTATTCCAGTATAGCATGAAACAGCACGAATCGGAAGCAATTCTTCCTGGAACGTTAAGTTCCTCAAATTGGTTTGAGCGGACTGTCCGGACATGCCGGAAACCGGTGCTCTGCTTTTTGACTGGGAACACTAGAGGGAACGCTGACAGCAGAGAGCGCCTATGGCACACAAGCAAAAAGACGCATGGTTTACTACTGCTCCATGCGCCGTTCCTCTCTCAATTTCTCTCCCCCAGATACAGCCCCACCCGGCCCTCCAGATTGTTGATTACCATGTCCTCCGTGATGCCGCCGGAAAAATACTGATCCAGCTCTTCCCAAAGAATATCAAGCAGTTCCCTCGGAAGATATTTTATCGGTTCCGCCTGATCGATCAGATTCAGCAAAGTCTTTCTGTCCAACTCTACATTGAGGTCGCCTCCCAGTGTAATCTGGTCAAAACCCACCACAAAAGGCATTGTACTTTGATCCATGGCGGCGATCTGTTCCTCCAGCATATCCCTGCGTACGCTCAGCGCAAAGTTCAACTCCTTAGCCGCCTGAGTTTGACCCTCATAGGATAAACACAGACAGATAAATGCACAGGCCACCGCTTTTTCTTCCTCTGTGGCCGTCCTGCGGACAGCCAGTGGACGACCGCCGCCTTCTATAAAATGAGTGCCTCCGTCTTTTGTCGGATACCCAATATAGTTGACATCCTCCCCATAGTAAATGCGATACAGGGCAAGCTCTTCCGGTCTGCCGATGCTCAGCTCGTTACAGAGCACCTTCCCCTCCAGCATGGAGCTGCCCGGTTTTACGCCTTCCTCCCGAACACAGTATTTTTTCGCCAGCTCCAGCACTTTGCGAAACTTAATGCTGTCAAAGTCCACGGTTCCGGTCTCTTCGTCCCAAAAATAGGAATCATCTATTCCATGACTGAGAATGCCCGTAATAAAATAGCTTCCGTAATTTCCGCCATAAAAGTTAAAAATAGCCTCCAGCTCCGGTCTGTCCTCAACACACTGCAAAAATAAGTCATAATCCCAATCCTTCAGATCCGGATCTCCGGTAACCAGCGTACACAGACGAAAATCCGTTACGATTCCGTACAGGCTTCCGTTGATTCTGCCCAGATCCAACGTGGACGGTACCAGTTCTTTCGTGATCTCCGTCTGCTCCAAAAACTCTTCCAGCGGCTCCCACAGTTTTTCCTGTTCTTCAAAGCCCGTCAGAACAGTATCTATCAATACCGGACCATTGCCCGCCGTCAGCTCCGTCAGCAGCGCCGTCTTATCATAGTTACTTTTCAATTCTATATGGCAGCTGGGATATTGCTTGTTAAAAGCCGCCACCAGCGGCCGAAAAACCGACATCCGCGCAGGAGAGGTTGCCAGCGTGATTTTACAGATTTCCACTTCTTCCGTAGTTGGCTCCAGACAGAGATAGTTATAATTTCCGGCGCTTTCATACAAAGCCGCAATTCGTCCCGTCTCATCCGCCTGCATGGCCGGCACGCCCCCCACGGTGATGCCATGGTTTATCCAGCGGTAGAGAAGCTCCGGAGCATTCCCTTGTAAATCACTGCGAAATATGCCCTCCCGATTGGCATATAGCAAAGTATCATCATTAAAAAGAGTAAAGCAATAGCAGCCTTGTTCCGGAGCGGCCAAAAGCACCGGCTTACCCGTCTCCGGATCTAAACATTGCAAAGTTGTCTGCCTGCTTTGCGCCTCGTCATTTTGCTCTGTAACCGCCAAAAAGGCAATACGGCCGTCATACAGGGAAACCAGTTCACTGATCTTTTCTTTTTGGGAAACATACTCCTTCAGAGTCTCTCCTTCCGGCGAGATCAGCAGATACTGCCAGTTTTCCCCTTGACGCCGGGTAAAATGGATCCTTCCTGAGCTATCCACTGCAAAGCCTAATAAGCCTGCTATTACCTCTGAAGAATCACTTCCGTTTAAAAAATCCAAGGTAATTTCCTTTAACGCCTCATGCTTTTCATCCCTCTCCACAAGAAAATACCGATACGCGTCTTCTCCCTCTCTCATTTCCATATGAAGCGTCACATAATGATCCGTACCGGCAACCGGTCCTACTCCCCACACCTGATGCTCTCTGTCAAAACCTTTTGAGTCCTTCTCCCCCTCGGCGGTTACCATGGCGATCTCATCCCAGCACTCATCTACCCTGTCAATGTCAAAAATATGTTTTTTTAAATACCAGGCTCTGGAAGCTCCCAGAAAAATCCGGCTTTCTCCCCCTGCGATAGCCCCCTCCGGTTCTTCTACCTTCAGGGGAGTATTCACTACTGCAGAATAAGCATCCAAGGAATTGTCCTTCCCGGCAAGGCTCATAATTGTCAGGGGATCCAGCGGGTCTTTAGAGGCTTCTGTCTCCTTCTGACCGTCTGCGCCGCACCCCAGACATTGCAGGATCAGCATTAACGTTATAAAAATACTGCAAACACGTCTTTTCATGAAAG
The DNA here is from genome assembly GCA_910578815.1 of uncultured Acetatifactor sp. Classification (GTDB taxonomy): domain Bacteria; phylum Bacillota; class Clostridia; order Lachnospirales; family Lachnospiraceae; genus Acetatifactor. The sequence goes on along the minus strand of CAJTSE010000008.1, from coordinate 104,494 downwards.
TCTCCTCTAAATTGACCAAACCTTTTCCTTAAAATTCAGGTCATGCTTACAACTTTTCGTTCTGCGCCGCGCCCGCATAACTGCGGTGTAAGTTTGACTGCCAAGGTAATGCAACCGGCTTATTTTTCATGGAACCGCTCAAAACTTTTTGTTTTAATTATGATCGACACTATGTGAGGTTGAGGTATAGTGTTCATGCTGTGTCCCCTCTTGCTCTGTATAGCAATAACTGCACCTCATCTTACAATATTGGTATCCGTGCCATAGTTCACAGTCATTTTTATAAATTGGCTTATCTTGTGCATCATAGCCATATAGATACTCATGCGTGCCACCATACACAGAATGACCGGCACCATATTGCCTCCAATGATCCTTAAAATGATGAACGCCATCTGGAGAATTACTACAAACAGCCGCCGATGCCGACACTGAATTGCACATAAATATAGTCAGAGCACTACAAACCATTAAAATTGTTTTTTTCATTGTTAATTCCTCCTATTCACTCTTGGCAGATGCTCCATGATTCCATTTCACAGCCTTCATATGTCATCTGCTCTATTGCTTATAAATAATGCCACTTTAGAATCTTTTGCTTGTAATTATATATGGTATGCTTTAATTATAAATAATTTAATATATACTGTCAATAATAATAATTTTTTTGAGTTTCCCCATTTTTTGAAACAATCTGATTATGTTAATAAATCCGCTATTACCGACAAAAAAGCGCATGGCTTACACACTGCACCACGCGCTCTTCCCCTATTTTGTGAACTCCAAAATTTATTCCTAAAATACCCAATTATAATTAATCTCTCACATTGTACAACCCTGTCTGATTCTTCAGATTATCAATTTTCACTTTGCCCCTACAGCGCTACCGAATTACCGTTAGCCCCGCACCTGTTTCTCTGCAAATCGGCACGTAATCCATTTCGTTACTGGTAACTACACATCCATTTTCAAGCTCCAGTGACTCCAAGGCAATAATACAATCGCCTAAACTTCTACAGGCGTTTCCTTTGGGAATCTCACCTTTTTCTTTGAGCCGCTTCAGTGGTTCCATCATCTTATCCGGAACATCTTCTGCTCCTGCCAAGTTCTGTATTAAATCTCTGTTTTTCCTCCAAAAATCAGATATTGCACATTGATTGCAATCCTTTCTGCACTGGACTCCCCTGCCCTTCCAGGTCATACGTTCTGTATCCAGTTCTGCTTTAGCTCTTGCGCAATCCGTAGAATTCAGCAGTCTTGCGTTAATTCCACGACCAAATCTATGTAACAGCAGCTCCGGATATTCTTCCAGCTGTTCCTTAACCAGTAAGTAATCATCTCCATAATCCCGTTGGAGATTTGTCACTAAAAGAATCAGCCTCGATTTCTGACGGGATGAGCTATATACCTCCGCTATTTTTTCAAACACATCCATAAAATTGTTTTCCGCTCTGACAATCCCATATACCGTCAAAAAGTCATGGACCATATTGGCCTTAAATTCCCCCAGCACGTAGCTAGAACAATAGCATTCGTTTTCCCTCATGAATTCATTTATGGCCGCTCTCTTCTTTGACTTAAATATCCGATTAATCTGTATCGTCGTTTCTATCAGCGCTTTCATCCTTCGCAACTACTCCCAGTCCGGCATCATATCCAATCCGCATTCACAAAAAATATCATCCATTTCAAAATATTGTTCTCTTGTAACAAATTCCTCATTACACAGCCGGGCAATCCCTGTCAGCGCTTTTATCTGATTCCTGTTAAAAAGAGCTTTCGCATAATTTTGTTTTATCACTTCATGAAACATCAGAAGCAACTGCCTTCTGTAATTATTCTTTTGCTTTGGCGCATCCTTCAACATGTCTCTTATTTCATCAACCAACTCTCCGGAAATCTGCACTTGAATCCTTTTATCTTCAACCTGCTTTAATTCCGCAACCATGACCTCCAGTCTTCCCTCTATGCGCTTAATTCCAGCATCACGGACGACAGGAGTATCAAATCTGGTATTTTGGCTGATTGCCCTAAATTGATCCTCATTTGTGATACGATTATCAGAATGCACCAATTTACGCAAATCCTCCAGCTCACTTTCAAGATCTGTCACTCTTTTTTCATGATCGTTCAGCTTTTCATACAGAATCCCTTCACTCAATAATCTTGCATAATATGTCATTAATCCACTATTATATTTATCCTGCCCTGCCTTCAGTATCTCCATGATATATTTCCTCTATAGCATCTGCTTTATTCTTTCAAGCTTTTTTATTAAATATTCAACGTCTGACTTATCACAAATAAACGTAATATCTTCTCTTCCGCTGTCAAACATCCCCCGTACAGACTTTGGTATATTCCTGTCTTCCAGTGTAGTATTCACAGACATTCTTATTGTAGCATACAAAATATCCTCTTCATCAATGGTTCTGCACAACTCATAATCAATACCCGCAAACTTTTTTAAAACACTTCTGCTTTTCAGATTATAACGATTTTTCTCTCTTTCACCACCAAGACATTCCTCCACATATCTTCGTTTTTCCAATTTTAAGTCGATAATTTTTTTCTGCTGCTCTTCTGGAAAATCCTTTTCCTTTAAATAGCTTCTCAGCCCTTTATCTTTTTCTTCTGGCTCTTCAAAATTCTGCCTTAGCAGGTAAATAATTTCATTATCAAGTATGTCGGTAAATTCTTCCCATCCGATCTCACCATAATTCTGTTCATATTCAGCCTGTGACAATAGCACTTCCACCGAAATAGTACTGTCAAATTGATATACGATTATCAACTCTTCCTTGGCAAGCATTTCTTCTGCACGATCCACTGCCGCCCTAAATAGCTCTATTTCACTGGTGTACCGATAACCCTCCGGGAACTGCATTATATTATTCATAAATTCCCCCCTGCTTTCGTTTTTATAAGTACATAATAAAAATATCACTTTTTCCCATTGTCGTCAAATAGTTTCTTATCTGATTCCATTTCTATTTCCATCTCTTCCTGCATCTTCGCCAGCACCTCTTCGCTCCCCAGGCTCTCCAACTTCCGCTTTCCGCATCCCGGCATGGAAGCCTCAAATCCGCATACCCGCTTAAAGGCGCACCAGGTACAGGCGTCCTCGCTTCCCATCTCATACGGATTCAGGGAAATATTCCCGGCCAGAATCTCCCGGCCGATTCCCACTATTCTTTGGGTAACATAATCGGACACGGTTTTCAGGTCCCGGCCGCTTAAAACTGACGAGCGAGCGCTGAAGGTTCCGTCCTTCTTCCGTTCCACGGGAATTACCTCCGATCTGCTCCAGTCCCCCTGGTCCAGCCGCTCCACGATTCCGGGCTCACTGCTGACCACCCCCTTCATCCGCAGCTGCCCGGCAATCAGATCCTGAATTTCTTCCTCTGAGAGTTCTACCGGCGACTCCACGGCGGGATCGTCAATATGATAATACAGCAGCGCTGCCGGGACAATCTCCTTACCCGGATGCTTCTTCGCCTCCACTTCCAGGGCTGCGTTCATATAGACTACCAGCTGCAGCTGCAAGCCATAGTACAGCGCCGCAAGATCAAAATGCCTGTTGCCGGATTTATAGTCCACCACCTTCACATATATTTTTTCCTCATCCTCCGCCACATCAATGCGGTCAATCCGACCCTGCAGCCGCATTTTTTCCTGCTGAGACAGATTCACATTCACACTGTCCAGATCCTCGGTAAACCGGAAAGAAAGCTCATAGGCATCCGGCCGGAAACTCCCCCTTTTCAGCTGCCTTTGTAATGTCAGCACCGTTCTGGTCAGAATCCGTTCCATACGGGTAATGGCATATTCGTTTCTGGCGCTGCTGTAAAGCACCGTATCCCCATAGGATGCCGCATAAAACTCCAGCGCCTCCCGCACCGCCTTCCCCGCAAACTCTTCTGGAAAGTCAAACCAGGTATATTCCCTCTCTTCCAGTTTTCCCGCAAACAGCTCCAAAACCCCGTGATAGACATTTCCCATGTCTGCTTTCTCAAAGGAATATTCCCGGCGTTCCTGCAGCGTAAGCCCATATTGCAGAAAGTGCCTGTACGCACAGGCTGCATAGGTCTCCAGCCGGGACACACTGTTTTCCAGATGCCTCCCGTAAAGCGCCTCCGCAACTACTGCAGACAGCCCGCTGTCACGGTAACGCCTGAAGGCAGCTTCCCGCAAAAAGTCTCTTTCCTCTCGAAGTTCTTCTTCCCCAAAGGCTTCATATATGGCAAAGATCTCCCGCTCTTTCTCCGGAGACAGAACGCCTGCCGCATACTCTCTTAAGCCCTCGGCGAGATACCCTGCCCCCTCCCGTCCCGTAACAATCTGTTCTAACGCACTGCGGAGCTGCGGATACTCCGTCTGTATCCCTGGAAACAGCTTTTTTACGGTATCAATCAGATATGCAGGCCGCATGGACTTTCCCGCGCTGCTCACCTTTGAATATGCCAGATACAGCCTTTCAGAGGGCTTCGTCATATTCAGATAAAGATACAGCCTCTGGATGAACATCTGCTGCCTGGGACTAGGGGCAAGCTCCAGCCTGGACTCCCGCAAAAACTCCCTGTCCATATCAGAGATAATTCCTCCTTTAGAGGAATTCTTAGGAATATTACCGTCGTTAATTCCTAAGAAAAACAGAGCCTTCACCTGCTTTAAGCGAGTGCGCTCCATATCACCCGCCAACACACGATCCACGTTCTGCGGAATGGTTCCCACCTGAATCTCTCCGAAACCTGCCTCCAAAATATCTGCAAACTCCTGAAGGGAAATCAACTCTTCCCCCAAAAGCTCATAGATCTGCTCCAGCAGCTCCATAATCAAATGGTAAATCTGAGCATATTCCCTGGCCCTTGAGGGCTCGCCCTGCTTCTCAAATTCTGCCTCAAATTCCGCCAGCTTGCTCTGCACCTCTGCCTGCATCAGGAAATCATAAAGCTTATCCACATAATGGCAGACCGGCTCCTTGGGTTCCATATGCAGTATTTCGATGTGAGAAAGGAATCGCTCCCTCAGCCCGTTCAACTTCTCCAGCTTCCCTTCATTCTCTCCTATTCCTTTTGTCTTACGTGTAAACAGACGGCTGTAGCTGCGATACCCCCGGATACCGGCCTCAATCACATAATTTTCCAGCATATCCACTTCTGCAGGATCCAGATCCGCCAGCCCGCTGCGAAGATAATGAAACACGGACTCATATGAAAAATCTTTCAGATAAAGCTCCAAAGCGCTTTTGATATATTCCACCATGGGATTTAGAATAATCCCTCTGGTTCTATCCAGGAAGCATGGGATTTCCATCTGGGCAAACTCTGTCTCCACATAAGGCCCGTACCCCTCCAGATCTCCCATAATGACGGCAATGTCCCGGTAGGCCATCTTTCCCCCTCTGACCAGTTCGCGAATCATAAGTCCTGTCTGATGTACCTCGTCACGCGGAGTCGCAGTCTCAAAAATGTGGATTTCCTGCTGATCCTGCTGATAAGGCGGCACGCCGTACCGAAACAGGCCGCGCTCAAGATGCTGCAGAGCTGGGGCAGACTCATAGCGGCAGTTGTTCCGAAAAACAATATCGCAGTGTTCACCAAGTTTTTCTGCCCACTGTTTTCCCACTGCCGCATCCCCCGGCAGTACAAAGGTATCCCGCGCTCTCTCCACCTTTGATTCATCCGCCAGTCTGCTTAAATCTGCCACCGTCTTACGGCTCAGATGAAAAAGGCACTGTTCCCCGTCAGACTCATAAGGGTCTTCTCCCTCCCCAAAGGTCAATGTGACTACCACTTCTTCCGCCAGCCGCATCAGCTCTCTGATTACATTGTTCTGAATCGGCGTAAAACCGGTAAACCCGTCAAATACCACCACACTGCCGGAAAGCAGCCGGGACTTTGCGAGTGAACGACAAAGCACGTCCAATGTTTCTTCGGTAGTAATAAAGCTGCCTTGTATGTATTCCCGAAATCCTCTATACAGCGTCTTTAAGTCCTTCAGCTTTTGTACCAGTGCTCCCCGCTTTCCTGCAAATTCAATCAGCGTATCCATGTCCTCCACGCCAATTCCATATTGCATAAATTCCGAAATGGCGCTTTTTACCTCATGAATATATCCCTGTCTGCACAGCAGGCTGCCAAGCACAGGCAGTTCTTCCTTCAAATTTGCCGCAATGTTTTGCAGCACCAGACTTTTTCCTGTATCGTCCAGCACCGGGGTATCCTCTTCCCCCACTTCCTCCATAATTCGGTGATTTAAACGTCCGAAGCTTAATACATCAATATTCATGATGCCTCCCAGATCACTCATCAACACCAGATCCTTCTGCGTCTGCATGGTGAACTGATCCGGCACGATAATCAGGAAATTCTTTTTTCTATCTTTTCCTGCCCTGCAGATCATTTCTTCATAGAGGTGTCTGCTCTTGCCTGCTCCCGATGGACCAAATACAAATTTTAAGCTCATTTTCCATAACCTTTCTCAGAATGTAACCTCCCGGTCAGTCAAATAACATTCGTCTAGTGTACTGACACGTTCATTTTTGAAATAATGGCGAAGAATAAATTTTCACTCTGCAAGGCGGCGGAGGGAGGCGAACACAAGGCATCGTTGACCGACAACAACGCAGCAGATGGAAATTTAGGCAAGTCATTAGTCAAATTATGAACGTGTCAGTACACTAGATCCCATAGACACAGGCATCCAGGACTTTGACCCTCGCGGCATTCGTCAAGCCGACCATGTCGGCTTTATGCTCGTGCATGCACGGCACAAAGTCAGCTGCGCTGACTTGACTCATTGCCCGCGGGAATAAAAAAACGCCACAGGTAATCCGCCGCTTCCTCCGCATAATCAATGCCGATCCGTTTAGCGGCCTGGATCTGAGAAGGCTCCACCCGGATCCCCTCCGTTACGTAAAATCTGCTGCTCTTTGTCATGTCCACATCATTATCCGCCCTGGTGATGCCCATGGCAATACAGAGCTTACCCGGTCCGTCTGCAAGATGCTTTTCAAATGAGGGCGGAGCTGCCTTCCCCGCACCACCGTTCTTCGTCCTTCCTGATCTTCGTTCAGCCGCTTCCTGCCGCAGCCGAATCATCCGCCGCCTGGATTCCTCGTCCGCCGGAATCACGCTTCGCAGCAAAACTGCCTGAGGAATTCCTTCCGTCATGGCAGCAATGTTCATGCAGCTGTACATTCCGTAAATCAAATAAACATAGGAAGTTCCCCCCGCATGGTACATGGGCTCAGTGCGTTCTGTCCGCTTCCCGCCGTATGTATGGGAGCCTTTGTCTTCTTCCCCCATATAGCTTTCCACCTCTGTAATAATCCCCCGCACCGGACCAAGCTCTGTCTCATGGACCAGGATTTTTCCCAGAAGCTCTTTGGCCACGGTAATACCGTCCCGGACGAAAAACTCCCGTACAAGCCGTGGCAGACACTCCGGACCAGTTGCCTGCTGCTTGTCCTCCTGTGCCCTATTGTCTTTCATCTATGCGCCCCTCCCTATATCTGTCATCTTTGTTTTACTCTTTATGGGAACTCACACTTCCGCCATACCGCTTCCGGCGGCAGTGCCGGCTTTATTGGCACGAACAATCTCTGCACATTAAGCTCTTCCTTCTTGCAGCCGCCTTATCATTTCCTCTGCGGCTCGCAGCTTTTCTTCTGCCTCTTCGGCTCTTTTACGCTGTTCTTCCGTTTTCCTGCGCTGCTCTTCCGTTTTCCTGCGCTGCTCTTCTGTTTTCTTGCGCTGCTCTTCCGCTTTCTTGCGCTCTTCTTCCGTTTTCTTGCGCTGCTCTTCTGTTTTCCTGCGCTGCTCCTCTGTTTTCTTGCGCTGCTCTTCTGTTTTCTTGCGCTCTTCTTCCGTTTTTCGACGCTGTTCTTCTGTTTTCCTGCGCTCTTCCTGTATACTGATTTTCTCCATGTTTTCAAATAAATATCCCATATCCCGCACTTTCACTTTCCGAACGCATTGAAGCCTTTCCTCTGCCGACACATCTATTTTAACGCACAAACTCTCCATGACCGTCACCAAAACCTCCAAAACATGCTCTGGGCTGTTTTGAATGATACGGTTCATCTGATCCGGCGGAATTTGCATAAACTGCTCCAGGTCCGCAGCGTTCTGTATTTTATTAATCAACATAATCAGGGACATTTCATCTCCCCGCTCCAAAAGCTCCCTGTCACTGTAATCATGAATCCTAACCACCTCATATCGAAAATCAGGGATCCATTTTATAAGATCCGAGCTGTCCCTGATTCGTCCTTGCAGGTGCCTGTCCGCCGTCCACTCCTGTCTGCCTTCATAATACACAATCGGAATAATAACCGGGTATCGAAACCCCTTTTGGCCGCTGCATCCCCCGCTAGTTTTTTCCATTTCCCTTCGGTACTCTGTCCAAATACATATCATGTACCGCAACAGCTGCATGGATACATCGTAGTCCACAAAACTTTTATGCTCAATAAGCGATACAAGAAACGCAGGTTCTGTTTTCCCGTCTTTCTTTCCTTTTTCAATATCCAGAATCCGGATCCTTTTCACGGAATCCGAGTTGAACTCTGTCCCCAGATAAGGATGATAACGTTCGGAAACGTCTTCAATATCCTCCGGCTGCACATCCTTAAGCATTGGCATATTAAGGTTATCCCGCAAAAACTGTGCACACAAAACGGAATTGCCAAATACTGTTTTACAGCTAATGTCTCTGTTGTGCTGATTATATTTGCCCTTCAGCCCCCTGCCGCTCTCCCGAAATTTCCGGGTATTTACCGCCGGAGTTTCTGCCGGCAGCTTATTTTTTCTGTCACTCATCCATTCCTCCTGTTTCCACACAGACAGGAGAAAACTTTTCGCCGGTCTTGTGTATTGGTTGTTATTTTGTCTGAATCCATGGCGAAAAGCCGATGTACATAAAGCAAAGACATGCTTTTGACTATAAAGAAGATAGATATTATACTTACTATAACATAGATTGACGACCTGCACAAGCCTTTGGTATCAAAATCACTCAACCAATCACTCAAGCGTATAACGCCGTAAAAGAAGATTCCTCTTCAACCAGCGGAATGTTTTCAGATTCTATAGAATCAATTTGTATATAATCACTTCTGTTGATCATGATCAGCATTTGGTCAATGGCTTTTTCCGGCCCCTGGGCTTCCATCACTACCGAGCCGTCCCACTCGTTCTTTACCCAGCCGGTGATGTACATACCTCCTGCGGCGTATTTAGCCCTTGTTCTGAAGCCCACTCCCTGCACCCTGCCCGTGAATCTGAATCGTTTTCTTACCATTTTACGCCTCCTGCCGACATACCCATTCTTTATGATCTTACCGGAAAGTTTCAAGAAAAACAAGAGGCGAAAGTCCCTTTTTACTTTCACCTCTTGCTGCCTATTCCACCAATCTGACCCCTTCCCCTGTCAACTGATAGATCTTATCGCACACCTCTGCAAGATACTTTCTGTCATGAGAAATGCTGATGATGGCTCCCGGAAATCCGGCAAGCATCCTGCGGATCACCGGCCCCGACAGGGGCGAGAAATTCCGGGTGGGCTCATCCAGAATCAGCACATTGGCACCGCTCATGCAAACTTTTAAAAGCAAAAGCTTTGCCCTCTGCCCTCCTGAAAGCTCTTCCACCGAATGCTCCGTCTCATCTGCCGTAAATTTAAGACTGCCAAGATAAGTGCGGATTTTCGTTATTTCTTTCCGGTCCCCCTGCTTTGCCAGAAATTCCACCGGCGTGCTCCGCAGAGCTGCGCCAAATCCCTCCGGGTCCGCATAATTCTGCGGTATATAGGCTGCTTTTATATCCGTTCTTTCTAACAGACCGGCCGTTATCAGCTTTAACAGCGTAGTCTTGCCTGCGCCGTTATCCCCCGTCAGACATATTTTCTCGTTTCCAACCACTCGCAGACAGATATTGCGGGCCAGCACACGCTCCCCCGCCTTCAACTCCGGCAGGGAAAAGTCCAGCACCGTTTTTGCGGCCGGCAGTTCTTTGGTTTCTCCAAACTTTATAAAAACGGCCTCTTCCACATCAGGGAACTCCGTCATCTGCTCAAATTCCTTCTCAAATCTCCGCTCCATGCTCTTGATCGTGTGCATTTTTTTCTTTAACATCTGTGCCCCATGGGGGTCCTGTCTGGAAATCGCTGCCTGTTGATGCTCCACCTTTTGCTGAATCCGCAGGAACTTTTCCTGCTGTTTTTTATATTCGCTGCGCTCCGCTTTTGCCAGCTGCTCCTGCTTCTGCAGTCCTCCCGCACGCTCGTTTACATAATCGCCGTAGCTTAAGGATTTCACCGTATGTCTGGCCTTTTGCTTTCTCCTGATCTGTTCCAGATGAATGATCTTATTGGCCGTGCGCTCCAGAAGGGTCTCATCGTGAGAAATAAAGAGCAGCGGCCCTTCCCAGTCAAGAATAAACTTCTCCAGCCACAACAGCGTTCTTAAATCAATATCATTAGACGGCTCATCCAGCAGCAGTACATCCGGCTTCCGGCACAATATGCGGAGCATACAGATTTTAACTTTTTCCCCGCCGGACAGCGTGTCCATCCGCTGATCCGAATACAAAAGCTGCGCCGGCACATGAAGCCTCCCGGCATATTCGTTCAGCTCCCTGGGATCGCATTCCAGAAATTTCGGCTCTGCAGACAGAAAATCATACACGCTTTTCTCCCGTTCCGCCGGTTCCAGCTCCTGCCCTAAATATCCCAAAACGGAATGATTGTGAACGATTTCCCCGGAATAATCCACATAATCCGCCACCAGCTCTTCATCATAAATCAGCTTTAACAACGTGGACTTTCCGTTTCCTTCTTCCCCAATCATCGCACATTTGTCCCCGTCGTTTAACACAAAGGACAGTTCAGACACCAATTCCCGCAAGTCCTTTTTATAAGTGATACTCACCTTTCTGATCTGTATCATAAGCGCCTCCTTTCGGAAGCCGGTCTTATAATCGAGTAGGAAAGATTTCCCCCTGCTCGCGCGCCGGGCACCCGTCAGCGCATGCTGACATATTTCCTCCGGGCGCTTTGGCGCCCGTGTGCCCGTGTGCACAAAAAAAGTCTGTTCCCACAGCCGAAAACAGACTCATACACAAACAAAAACCAATTTTTGCCCGCTGGAACAAATCCTGCGGACAAAGCAGAAGGCTTTCTAAAATAAGTGCGATAATCTGATTCGGCATACACAAACATACCTATCCAAGACAGGCTTCTTCCAAAAATGTTTGTCATTTCCTTCTCAAATTATCTGCTACTCATTTCTTCACCCTAACCGGCACGTCGTGGCTCAACTTCAGAAGCCTTAGAAAATCTCTTCACACTGCACGTTCCCGGCCCTTTCTGCTTACTAAACAGATTCTATCACAGGCCTCCCACATTTGCAATTCTTTTTATCCCATTTCGGGAAAATATTCCTGCTGTATAATGATTGGTGGATTTTATATTTATCTGTTAGTTTCCGCCTATCAAAATTGTGAGAAGAAAATCATAAACGAACTGTGCAAGAATAGGATTCCATAGAGTTCTGGATTTTTTCAGTAACCAACAGGTTAATATCCCCCACAATGATGTTGAGAAGCTCTGTACAAGAATTCCTGCATAATCAAACGTACCAAACCTGAGTAATTTGATAAAGAACGCAGACCAGTGGAGCAAGACAAACAACAAGGTTGAAATTGCCACTGCTTTTCTGTTTGGCAGCGTTTTTGCAAGAGTGTTATATCCCCATCCTCGTAAGACGATTTCCTCCACACAGCCGACAATAAAATATCTTACAGCCGTCAACCAGAAAGAAACCTCTCGGTTTATCCAGAACCCCTTGTGCACTATAATCATAGATATAAAGCTGTACAAAAAAATAGCCAACAAGACGACAACGAATTGACAATTGACCCGTGGGCGGGAAAATAATTCTTTTTTATGCAGCAACAGGCACTTGTCATTTGTGACAATCAAAAAAATCGCTGGAAGGGCCCATAAAATACGGCTGATATATCCTATAGAAGTAAGTTTCGTTATCTGCCGGAAACAAGTATGAGGAATATCCCCACGCATCCGCCACAACCGTCCACAAAAGGATGAACCCCACAAGCGAAATCACAACACCCCGTGGGGTAATCTCTCTTTTCAATTTCAAATTTCCTCCGTAAATCCCGATTTATATATTTGATTATAGAATATTTGCCGATCACACGCAATGAATATTATAAGCTGATTTTCAGCGGATACATTTTTCCGAAAAGGGAGTTGTTTTTAACGCCTGCCATTGCGCGGTAATATTCCAGCTGCTACATAATATTGAGTAAATTGGTCTAAAATGCTATAATAATGCCTGGCAGCTTATATAACGGAGAATAAATAATATGAAACCTTTGGAAAATTTAAAAAACAAGAAACTGTTTCTCTTTGACATCGACGGCACTCTTGCCATCGGAGACACTCTTTATGAAGGCAGCGCCGAGCTGATTTCCCATATAGACTCCATTGGGGGAAAGAGTTATTACATCACCAATAATTCTACTAAAAGCGGCCGCGACTATGTGGAGAAATTCCGCAGTGCATTTTCTTTGGAAACTAGTGAGGATCAGTTTATAACCTCCGGCCTTATGACCCTTCGTTTCCTGAAAGAAAATTTTGCAGACAAAAAAATATTCGTGCTGGGTACTGCATCTTTTGTGGCTGAATTAAGACGAAACGGCCTTCATGCCACGGAGACTGCGGAAAACAATATTGACTGTGTGGTGGCGGCCTACGACAACGAACTGACTTACGAAAAACTGGTACAGGTATCCAAGGTGCTGCTGACTACGGATGTCCCCTTCTACGCCACCAACCCGGACCTGCGCTGCCCCATTGATTTTGGCTTCATTCCGGACTGCGGTTCCATCTGTAACATGATAACCGCCACTACGGACAAAAAACCTGTCTACCTAGGGAAACCCAGTAGAGAGGTAGTCGATCTGTGCCTGGAGCTGTCCGGCTTTACACGGGAAGAGGCGCTGGTGGTGGGCGACCGCCTTTATACGGACATTGCCTGTGGCATCAACGGCGGTGTGGATACCTGCGTACTGTTTACCGGAGAAGCACAGCCGGACGACATGAAGGATACCCCCTACCCTGCGGATTACGCCTTCTCCGATATAAAAGAACTGTTAGCAAACTGCATTTAAAAATGTCAGCGTGCTTTAGCCGTGAATTGCCTTTTCTATAACGCCGATTCCCAGGGGATAAGGACCGGTATGTACCCCGATGGTGGCACCGATCTGGCAGGTAGGAATCTCCTTCACGTCAAAACCCTGGTCCTGCAGCTCTCGTACCACGCTGTCCCGGTACTCCTTTCCTTCTTCTATATCATAGCCATAGCCGATCACGATGCTGTAGCAGTCGATTCCAAGTCTGCTCTTTTTCAGATAAGTCACCAGCAGATCCGTGGCTTTTGCCGTACTGCGCTTTCTTCCCCTGCCGATTCCCGAAGGAAATATCTCGCCCTTTTTCAGCGTTATCACCGGACGTATATCCAGCACACTCCCCGCCAATGCTCCCACCTTGCCGATGCGTCCGCCGTGCTTTAAATACTCCATATTGCCCACCGTGAAAAAGATTCTGCCAGTGCCCTTGATCTCTTCCAGCCGCGCCGCCGCATCCCCATAGCTGACCCCGGCGTCCCGCAGCCTTACCGCCTCCAGCACATACAGACCCTGCAGCACTGTATTCACGGTAGCGTCAATGATTGTGATCTCCGCATTCGGATAATCCTCCAACAGCGCCTGCCTGGCATTCACCGCCGACTGCATGGAGCCGCTGAATTTTGTGGTGATACAGATGCAGATCACCGGCGTTCCCGCCTCCGCAAAGGGCTTGAAAACCTCTTCGTAATCTTGTGCGGAGGGCATGGAGGATTTAGGATACACACCCTTCCTGTCCACCATCTGCTGATAAAAATCCCGGATGCCGATGTCTACATTTTCTTTCAGATAATGCTCATCATCAAAAGACACATAGAAAGGAACTATCGTAATATTCTTCTTTTCCGCAAGCTCCGCAGGCAGATCACAGGAGCCGTCGCTGACAATATGGAATGCTTCACTCATACGTTTTACAGACCTTTCGTAAATATGGTTTATAAAGTAAAGAATACCATTTAACTTTAGAAATATCAACAGATATTATGCCTAGTAATTACATTTTATAGTTTTTTTATCTTTTTTACATGGTTATTATTACTACATCTCTGCCTCCACCCGTACAAACCTTCGCTTTCCCACCTTTAAAACATCCCCTGATCGGACCGTTTCCGTCATCTCCATCACCCGTTCTCCGTTCTTCTGTACTCCGCCCTGGGCCACCAGTCTGCGGAATTCCGCACCGCTGCCCACATATCCTCCATTTACCAAAGGACGCACACAATCCAGCAGATTCCCTTTCTCCAAAATCACCTGCAATACATCCACGTCCTCCGGCACCTGACGGTTGGTGAAGGCTTCCGCAAAAAAGTTTTCTGCCGCCTGCGTATCTTCCGCACTATGGTACAGAGCAGTGACCGTCCTTGCCAGCAGCAGCTTGGCATCTCTTGGATTTCCGCCGTCTGCCAGTTCCTCCTTCACCCGGTCCAGCTCTTCCGGCAAAATATCCGTAGTCAGCTCAAAATACTTGATGATCAGCGTATCCGGCACCTGCATCACCTTGGTAAACATAGTCCGCGCATCCTCCGAAACACCAATGTAATTTCCCAGGCTCTTGCTCATTTTTTCCTCGCCGTCGATCCCCTCCAGCACCGGCATGAACAATGCTGCCTGCGGCTTCTGCCCTCGCTCCCGCTGAAGATTCCTTCCCATGAGAATATTAAAGGTCTGGTCCGTGCCTCCCAGCTCCAGATCGGCCTCCAGCACCACGGAATCATAGGCCTGCATTAAAGGATAAAAGAACTCGTGAAGACCAATGGGAATATTGTTCCGAAAACGATGCTGGAAATCGTCCCTTTCCAGCATCCTGGCCACCGTGATCGTGGAGGCAAGCTCCAGCACCTCCTTTAATTCCAGGGGTTCCAGCCATTCTCCATTATATCTTACCTGAGTCTTATCTTTATCCAGAATTCGGAAAATCTGCTCCTGATACGTCTGGGCGTTAATCAGCACTTCTCTGTCCGTCAATGCCTTTCGTCCCTTACTTTTACCCGTAGGGTCCCCGATCCTTCCCGTAAAATCTCCGATCACCACCACAATCCTGTGGCCTAAATTCTGAAGCTGTCTGAGCTTCCGCAAAGCCACCGCATGGCCCAGGTGTATATCCGGAGCACTGGGATCCATGCCGAATTTAACAATCAGCGGTTTCTCTGTTAAGATACTGCTCCTTAACTTCTCTTCCAGCTCTTCCTCCCCGATCAGGCTTTCTGCTCCCTGTCTGACCACCCGCATCTGATGGCGTACCAGCGCCGCCAGCTGCGCCTCATCCATCTTAGTTTCCAAAATTGCTCCCCTGTTTTCCTGAGATACCGTTTTCATAGATTCTGTTTTTTTCATACCTGCTCTCCTTTTTGTTTTATACATATCTTGTTTTATACATGTCTCATTTTATACAGTTCTGTGTTATACATGTCCCGTTTCCCCTGCCTCACTTTCCGATCCTTCCGCCTCATGTATCGGCAGACGCACAAAGGGCTCCCGTCCTTTCAAAAGGACGAGAGCCCGAAAGCCTCGTGATACCACCTAATGTTTACAGCCAGCTCACACTGCCTGCCTCTTCGGGTACGGCCTGTTACGGCTTATACCCTAGCACGATAACGGATGCGGGAACCGTCACAGCCTACTATCCGCTCCGGAATTCGGTGTGAAGCTCAAAGATGTATTCACCTATAGTTTCCCATGCGCCTCTCATCAGCCGGCTGCTTTCTGTATGTTTCACTATCTGCTACTTTTTCTTGTCACTGCTTTTTTATCAATCACTTGATTTATGAAATTATCTGCATTATAAAGGCTCAAGGTTCCTTTGTCAACACTTTTTTTGCCACCTCCGCCGCGCAGGGTGAAAATCTGGTGCCGCTGAAGGCTTCCAGCTGCCCCAGAAGCTCATCCGAACAGATCTCTTCCCAATGCCCGTCCGCCTTCAGGTCACGATCTTTTTCTATGAAATCCGCCACGCTCACAATGTCCGCCAGCACCGCATCCCGTTCTTCTTCCCGATGATACTCTTCGGGATATCCTCCCTGTCCGTCATACCACCTGTGATGCCCAAGGACCACCCGTGCAAGATCCCTTGTAGAATCACACCTGGCCAGTATTTTTTCCCCAAGAGACGGATGAGATCGGTGAAGTTCCTCTTCTTCCGCAAGCCAGTCCCTGCCTGAAACCTCATAAAGCTCCAGCATCTTCAGCTTTCCCACATTACGCACAACGCAGCAGTCATATAGAAATCTCTTGATCTCTTCTCGCCTCTCGAAAAGTTCCCTGACATCCTGAATTCCCCAAATACCCAATAGCTGCTCAGGCATTTCAGCCATCATTTGATCCAGAATATTCAAAGCCGTCTCCGCCACCCGGCAGGAATGTATATAAGCTTCCGGCCGTCTGCCTGCGATTATCGCCTTCACATAATCCCGGAAGCAGTTGTCCCCAGGATACTCTATATATGCGTCCAGACTGCCTTTGACATAAAAGAACAGCTTATCCATGTCCTCTCCCAGCGGTACATGCTTTATGTATTCCGCTACCCTGCGGTACATCATCAACACTACCGGCCTCTTCCGCTCCTTCAGTTCTACATTCTTGGACACATAGACGGAATAAAACTGAGGAAAATAAATATTTCCATACATTCCGTTGGCACTGTAATCGGAAAAAGACACTGATGCGTACACTTCTTCCAGCTTGTGTAAAAGCTCCGGCAGAGTATACACTCCGCAATAATAAGATGCCGCATAATAATTATGGATCCACCGCACCTCCAGCGGCATTCCTTTTTTCTCTGCATTTTCCATCTGTTTGTCATACACATACTGCGCGGATTCCATAACCTCACCGACAATCTTTGCCGTTACCTCTCCGCTCCGCAGATACTCCATCAACGTAGTCCGCTCCTGATGCTGCTTATAAATGTAAGTATCCCAGGGAAGTCCCGGCGTCTTTTGATGATATACCGGGTCTGTCAGCACCTGCAGAGAGCGCCTGATCACCTCCATCTTCCGCTCCGCCGTTTTTCTGTCATGCCCGGTTATCCCCAACGCCAGATTTCCCATAGAACGATGAATATAGCCTCTGGTTTCCATATCCTCTATCTCATCATAAATCCGAATAAAACCTGCCGCCTCGCCAAATACCAACTGCATTTTCCAATAAAATTGTTCGTCATTTCTGCCACCGGAGATATTTTTAAGGCCGAAAAGGGCCATGCCCGTCATATAAAGCTCCTTTATCAGCAAATCCCGCTCATCATTCACCCTCGCAAATGAAACAAGTGCCCTGCAGACATAATAACGCACGCCTGCATCCAGTCCAAGCCGCATCAGAGTATCCGCAAACCCAACAAGGGAATTTATGTCCTCCCGATTGGCTGTAAGAATATCATCCAGGATCGGAATCAGGTTGTCCCGCAAAATTCTGGTATTTTTTTCCCGAAGCTCCCTTACTGCCCTTTTTTTCCGTTTCATTCGACCGGCCGCCTCTTCCGGCGGCAGCCCGGCAGATTCCTTGTGCCGCATCAGCTCTATAACTTTCCCAGTATTCGCAATGTACTCTTCCTGATATTGCTGCATACTTACCTCCCGCACCACCGGTCAAGACACTCCATCAGCTGCTCCACATCAAGCGGTTTGGTAATATGGGCATTCATCCCCGCCTCTATCGACCGCTGCCTGTCCTCGGCAAAAGCATTTGCAGTCATGGAAATGATCGTCACTGCGGACGCATCAGCCCTCCCCATGGCTCGAATCTGCCTTGTGGCTTCCAGTCCGTCCATGACAGGCATCTGAATATCCATAAAAATCAACTGATAATAAAATTCCGGTTTCCCGCGGAAAGCTTCTACCGCTTCCTGTCCGTTGTATGCCGTGTCAATCTGCACCCCTGTACTGCCCAGGATTTCCAGCGCAATCTCCATGTTCAGCTCATTATCCTCTACCAAAAGAATACGGCTGTTTTGATAATCTTTCTTTTGTCTGCTTTCCGCCTGCGCCTGATTGTTCTTCCCTTCTTCCGTGCAGGCATACAGCACCTGAGCCAGACGGCTTTCGGACAACGGCATCGGAATAAAGGCCGTCACCCCGGCCTGCTTCAATAAATATTCCGATTCGGACCAATCACTCTCAGATAAAAGCAATATGGGAAATTCTTTCCCTTTTCTGGCACGGATCTCCGGCAGAAAAATAGATATTTCCATATCAGCCAATCTGCTGCCGATAAGCATGGCAAAATAATCCGCTCCTTCAATATCGGCATCATTAATCAGATCCACCGCTTCCATGCCGCAGGAAGCCACATCCACTTCCATGCCGAAATGTTTTAGCATACCGGGAAGCCGCTCCAATTTTTCCTCCGCTCCCTGCAGCACCAGCACACGCCGCCCCGCCAGGGCATTTTTTTCATAAGCTGCTCCTTTATCCGAAAGCTCCAGCTGAAGGCATACGCTGAACTTACTGCCCTCTCCCTTCCTGCTCTCCACCCGGATATGGCCCTGCATCATCTCCGCCAGCTTTTTGGTTATACTCATCCCTAAGCCGGTTCCCTCAATCTTGCTGAAGGTAGTATTCCGCTCCCGCTCAAAGGGATCAAAAATATGCTCCACAAACTCCGGCGTCATGCCGATACCGTCATCCTCCACTTCAGCCATGAGCCATATCATCCCGTTTTCTCCCTGCTCCTGGCGCAGTCTCATGCACACATTGCCGCCGTCCTGCGTGTACTTGACTGCATTGGACAAAAGGTTAATGTAAATCTGCTGTATACGCATGGCATCACCCTGCAGATTCTCATACAGGATCTCACCTGGCTCCAGTCGGAAATGAATTCCTTTCTTTTCGGCCTGAGGCTTCATAACAATCATAATGGAATGGAGCAGATCTGTCAGATGAAAATCATCCAGATTTAAGGTCAGCTTGCCGCTCTCGATTCTGGACATATCCAGTACCTCATTGATCAGACCCATCAGGTGGCCCGATGCAACCTTGATCTTCTTTAAACAGTCCTCCGTACGCTTACTGTCCTCCACATATTTCAAGGCTATATCCGTCATACCAATAATGGCGTTCATCGGCGTACGGATGTCATGGGACATTTCCGACAAGAACTTCGTCTTCGCCTGATTTGCTTCATTAGCCGCTGCCAGCGCCTTCTCCATATTCCCGCGGTATTCCTCGTATGCCTCTTCCGCCCTGATTTCTGCCTCCGCCATATCAACGATCACGGTAAGACAGAGATCATCGTCAAAAACAGAGCTGTACAAATGTCTCCTGTCTTTCCATTGTCCGCCCAGATCCTTTGCCCTGCGCCCTGCTATCTCCCTCATGTTGATTCCCGTCAGGGCAGCAGCGGCAGCATTCCCGTACACCAGAACAGCGTCCTCCGAAAAGGGCAATGTAGTTACCAAATAAGCATGTTCACTTTTTCCAAAAAGTTGCTCAAGTTCCTCAAAAGTTTTCATTTTTTACACCATTCCGACTAAACTTATTCAGTCTGTTGAACAAAATTGCTCTTCAGAGAAAATATTCAACCTTCCCCGTATATCTGCCATAATTATGCCATCATCCTCTTTATAAAGTGTCACGGTATACCCGCAGCACATTTCCGCAAAAGACCAGATCCAGCTCTCTTTCCGTAAAACCGGCTGCCTTCAGGGCATCCCAGAGCTTTCCCATGCTTTCCGCCCCCCGCAGTTCTTCATGGGTGTCGATACCGTCAAAATCGCTGCCCAACCCCAGAACGCCGATCCCGCCCACGTTCACGATATGCCTCGCATGGCGGACCACCGCAGCGATAGTACCCGGATTTTTCCTTCCTGCCGGCATCTCTTCCAGAAAATCCGCACAGTAATTAAGTCCCATGACACCTCCCCGTTCTGCCAGCTTAACGATCATGTCATCGGTCATATTCCGCACATTGGGGCAAACTGCTCTGGCATTGGAATGGCTTGCCACAAAAGGTTTTTTTGCCATCGCAAGCACATCATAAAATCCTCTGTCGGACAAATGGGATACGTCCGGAATCATACCCAGCTCTTCCATCCTTACCACAAATTCCCGCCCTCGCTCCGTAAGCCCTTCCGTCACATTCGGCGTATGGAGATAAACATCAAAGACCGGTCTTGCCTGAGCATAAAAAGCCTGATATTCCATGCTTTCCACGGGGTATTCCCTCAACTGCTTTCTAAGCATACTCACCTTTTCAGTCAGCAGTGACACCCGATTCGGATGCCCCAGCTCATTTGGGAAATTCCAGGTCAGGGTAAGCATACGCACTCCCATATTATACAGCTTTTCCAGCTTTTCCGGCTCTCCCTCACACACGGCACCCTCTTCTACCGTCAACAGAGCGGACATCTTTCCTGCCTCTTCGTTAGCGGCAATGTCTTCAAAACAAAGCACCGGAGCAATCAGATCCTGATTATTCTCCATTTCACGCTGATAACACTCATGCAGCTTCAAAACCTGCTCCCAGGGGTCCCTGCCCTGCATAAGCTCCACAAACAGGGCAAAATTCTGAAGCTGGTATCCTGACTGCTTCATCCGCTGCAGGTCCAGATGCCCGGTATTTTCTCGAAGCTCTTCCCGCATTTCCTTCTCTTCCAGCTCCAGCAGCCTGCTGATGGTATCGCAGTGCATATCTACGATTTTCATTATATTCAAGCCTCTCCTTTGACAAAAGGGGAGTGCCCCATGGGTCACTCCCCTTTGCTGAGTTACCATTATTTTATGCCGAATCAGTGCCCCCTGTCAATCCTTCTCCTTGTTCATGACCGCAAAATTCACCCCTGTATCCCTGGGCTCTTCTTCGCTGAACACATAGTCTTTACCGGGCAGCACCGCATTCAGGATAATGCCCACCAACGCTCCCACTGCAAGACCGGAAAGACTGATGGTGGCAGATCCCACTGTAAATGCAATAGCTCCTGCCTCACTGTACCTTATACCGATAGACAGAACCAGAATCAGCGCAGCGATAATGACATTACGGCTCTTGGAAAAATCGCAGCGGGACTCCACCACATTGCGCACACCTACTGCGGAAATCATACCATAAAGCACCAAAGATACACCGCCTACCGTTGCTGCAGGCATACAGCCGATCACAGCGGCAAACTTGGGACAAAAGGAAAACAGAATGGCAAAGCAGGCTGCCAGCCGGATCACCATGGGATCGAACACCTTTGTCAGGGAAAGCACTCCCGTGTTCTCGCCGTAGGTAGTATTTGCAGGCGCACCGAATAAAGACGCCACAATGGTAGCAAGGCCGTCACCCAGCAATGTCCTGTGCAGTCCGGGATCCTTGATGTAGTTTTTCCCCACAGTGGAGGAAATCGCGGAAATGTCCCCCACATGCTCCACAATAGTAGCAAGAGCGATGGGCATAATGGTGATAACACTCGTAAGCAGCATGGAAAGATTTCCGTCGCCAAAGGCCCAGAATACCGTTTCATTCCAATGGATAGGGAAACCAATCCAGGCAGCATTGGCCACATCGGAAAAATCCACCCTCTGCAAAATGACCGCCAGCAGATAGGAGCCGATTACACCCACAATAATAGGCACAATTTTAAGCATTCCTTTTCCCCAGATATTGCAGACAACGATCAGCACAATAGCCACAAAAGCAATGAGCCAGTCGGATGAGCAGCTGTCAATGGCTGTTTGAGAAAGCGTTAGCCCGATGGCGATGATAATGGGCCCTGTGACCACAGGCGGGAAAAACTTCATGACTCTCCTGGTGCCGAACAATTTAATCAAAAGAGCCAGCAACAGATACAGCAATCCTGCACATGCCACCCCGAAGCAGGCATAGGGAAGCAGATTTTTTTGAAGCGTACCCTCTATGGGATTTCCGGCAATAGCATGATAACCGGCTAAAAATGCAAAGGAGGAACCTAAAAATGCAGGTACATTTCTCTTTGTCAGAAAATGAAATAACAATGTTCCGATTCCCGCAAAAAACAAAGTGGTGGAAACGTCCAGCCCCGTCAAAACAGGAACCAGTATTGTGGAACCAAACATTGCAAACATGTGCTGCAGTCCCAACACAGCAACCTTGGGCGCTCCAAGGGCCCTGGCATCATAGATGCCGCTCTCACCGAGAGCTGAATTTTTCTTGCTCATGAACTCATCCTCCTGTAATTTTCTCCCGATCTCTCCCCTCTCGAAAAGCCGACCTTCAGATTATTTTTTCTCGCACAATGAGGCCGTAGAAACGGCCTCATTGCACTTTCTTTTCTATGATAAACTTTCGCCAAAGATGCGTCAAGAAAAATCTTTTAATCAGCACTTATTTGTTTTTAATTTGATTCTCATCCAGATACAGCTGAACGCGGCTGTGAATGATTCCGGCGACCTCTTCCGCACTTTTATCACCGTTTATATAAGCCTCCGCTTCCTCCCAGACAATGGATTTTATAAGATCTTCTTCCGCAATGACAGGCGACGGAACACAGCTTTCCAGATACGCCGCGTAATCGTCAAAGGTAGTGGTGCCGCCTTCCATTATTCTCAGCTCATGATCCTTCCAGTAGGCTTTTCTTTCACCGCCCTCTTCCCTGTATTCTATATCCTCCGCAGATACTTTCAGGATAGATTTCTCGGAAATCATCCGCTTGGAATCCTGAATTTCTTCCCCCAGCAAATACTCAAAAAAAGCCGCTGCCGCCTCCGGATCGGACAACTTCCGATTCACTGCCAGCACCCCGCCGCAGCTGATATAATTTCCGTTTCCCGCAATGCTTGGAACCCCCACCACACAGTAATCCTCTCCATACTGATCATAAAATTCATTAATACTGCTTATCCCCAAACCAGCCAGCTGCATCGGACATCCGCCTGTCCCCAGCCATGTTTCCTGATTCCAGGGAATATCACTGCAGGCTTTAACCACATGCAGCAGCCTAATAAAATGATCACTGTCAAAATAACTTTTCCCCGTTTCCCAGTCAACCAAAGAAGAATCCATCAGTCCAAAGCCGGTCAGCAGCTTTATCACTGCCTGCGGCGCAAAGCGTGACGTTCCCTGACACATGACCCCGGTAAACTCTCCCGTATCCATCAGGTCAAGCACATCCTCCAGCGTCCAGGTATCCTGATCCCATATGCTTTTCATGGTAATTGCCGTGGTTACCTGCACTGCCGGAGCCAGTCCCACCAGAGTGTTATCCACCGTCCCCATTTCAAGCACATTGGGCAGTATCCTGTTTAAGGACTCTTCCGAAAGCACGCTCCTTAAGTCCAACAGGTACCCCTGTTCCTGCAGCAGCCTCATATCCTGCAGGGATACCAGCATAATGTCCGGGCCGCCGCCGGCCGCCAGCTCCGCAAATATTCTGGTCCGATAATCCTCCAGATAGGAACTGTCAAATGCCGACTGGTAGTTAATCTGATCCGCATTTTCATAGGATTCATATACAAAGCCGGTGTTCCTGTATTTACGGGACATTGCGCCGGCAGCGCTCTTTCCGTCAAACATTGTCGCCCCCGGCTGTACCAGACCGGCAATCCGTATCACCTCTCCGGGCTCCGGCTCCTCTGCGGACAATGCCACCAGCCAGTCCTCCGTTTCCTTGTTGACTGTCCCATACATTCTTAAAACAGGCGGCTGACCTTCCCGAAGCACCAGCATGGTGCGATACATCCTTGAGATGCAGTCCTGATCAAAATGGTATACCAGCACCCTGTCTCCGGAGGAAATATCCCATTTGACAATGCCCTCCCATGCCTCATAATAAATATCGCTGCCCTGAACGCCGTACACCGATTCAATCGGATAGCTCTCAAAGCTGCTGACGATATGTTCCTTCTTTTGCTCCGTGTCAAACCAGACCAGCCGGCAGACCTTTTCCTCACTGTTATAGATGGGAAAAATCAGTTCTCCCGATGGCATGGTAAAGGGGGCCCTGATATTGTCGCCCTTTTCGCCCTGATACTCCATCAGCAGACCGCCGTCCCTGCCAAAAATATACAACTCCTGCCACCTGCTGTCCCGGATATAAATATTTCCTTCCGAATCGCATATACATTCATTGCACAGCTGATCCGCTATGCCCTTCTCCTGACAGACCGGCAGAACGTCCATGACCTGCGTCTGTTCTCCCAGGTCGGAATAAACGATCTTGTTGACCTGCTCATCCAGAATACGGAATACATATTTACCCGGCTCCGCCACATACATGCTGGCTATGAAGCCATCGCCGGCTCCCAGCAGCTCCCCATCCAGCTCTGTAACGGAGCTTTCCCCGGACAAGACATCATAAATCTCCAGAATATCCCTGCCTCTTCCCTCATTCCCTTCCTGCGGAGAAACGTAACAGCACCTGTAAATCTGCTCTCCCAGGACGATGGCATTTCTTTCACTTGGTTCCTTTTCCGTAGACGGATCATAGTGGATGTCCTCATGAGGCCATCTGTCATACCTGGCTGCCCACAGAGCCGTTTCTTCCCCCACCTTATCCGACACGGGAAGACCCGTCACTTTCCAGCCCTCATCGGCAGATGTTTCCGCTTTTCCCGTCATCCCGATATTTGGAACCGTCTCTTTTCCGCAGCCTCCCAGACAAAGCAGACCTGATAAACATAAATATAGAATTCCCAGCCAATGATGCGTCCGCATAGGTGTTATATTCCTTTCTACTGATTTTAAGCAAACTGCCTGCGCAGTATGTGAAGGTTCTTTTCTGATTCTGCTTTATTGCTGATTTATATAAATACAGGAGATTTCAAGCACTACTTACTACTTGTTAAATGGACATTGCGCCACTGTATGATATACCGTTTCTTCTTCCTTATCTGCCCAGAAAACGCCATGTCCGTTAGGACAATCCTTTACATTCCGATCAATGCTGTGATATTCATAACATGTAATTGAATTACCACCTGCATCCTTAAAGACACGACTGAAAGTCCATTGACCCAAATGCTCTCTGCTGTATCTTAATGCAGCACCACAGTTTGAACAAAAGTTAATATTCTCTCCACCCGCTGCAAAGGTGGTCATGCTTCCACCCCAGAACACCAAACATACAACAGCCATAAATAATGCCATTTTCCTCTTCATTTATCATTCTTCCTTACTCAATTAGTGAAATCCCCTGTATTTTTATCTTCGTCGTATGTCTCTTTTTTTTGCAACATCCTCCTGTCATCGTTCTCTTATAAGATTATCCCATTCAGCGCCCGTGTTGTCAAGTACTTGCACATATCCAAACTTCCAGCATCTCACAGGCAAATCAGCCCTGAAACAGTCCCGCACCACGCATGAGTGTCTGCCACAAAGCGCGGTACAAAGCCTGTTTCAGGGCTGATTTTTTAATTTATAAATTTTTGCCGATTATGGCAGCAGGTCCATCAAAACGGCATTCTCCTTCAGGTAGTCCTTCCAGATCTGGATATACTTGGCCTTCAAATGAACACCGTCAAAGGTATAGGACTCAATCAGTCCCCCCGTTTCATCACAGACCAGCGGATTCACGTCCAGATAAAAAATTTCCCCGTTATCCGCCAGCTTCTCCAGCTCCTGATTGCGTGCCTCGATCCCCTCATTGTTGATGTAATCTCCCTGATTGGACCTTTCTGTGGTTACCTTTATAATGCCCTGAATGTAAATAATTGCTTCCGGCTGCAGCTCCTTAAGATGCTCCACCACCTCCCGGTATTTGTCGATAAAGGTCTCCACGGTGCCCGTTCCCATCTCATTAATGCCGATCATTAAATAAATCTTGGCAAAAGAATTTTCCTGCAGTGCTTCCTCAATGGTAATTTTCTTTTTCTGGCCGGGTACCTCCACAATGGCCGAATCGAATATCTTATAGATGGTAAGACCAGTAGAAGCATAAAAGGCCGCCGTTTCCTCCAGCCCGCCGTACTCATACATACCTACCGTTCTGGAATCCCCAATAAACACGGCATCGGAAAAGTAGTCGTCCTCCACCGCCCCAAAGACCGGCTCCGCAGGCACTTCTTCCGTTGACTGTTCTCCTGCCGGATCATTCCCCGATCCTGTTTCTTCTCCGCCGGGATCCTGCATTTCCTGGCCTGCTCCCTCTCCGCCCGGATTCTGCGGCTCCTGGCCTGCTCCTTCTCCGCCCGGATTCTGCGGCCCTTGGCCTGCTCCTTCTCCGCCCGGATTCTGCGGCCCCTGTCCTGCTCCTTCCACGCCCGGATTCTGCTGCCCCTGGCCTGCTCCTTCTCCGCCCGGATTCTGCGGCCCCTGATCAATTCCTTCCGGCTGCTCCTGCTCCCTGCCTCCTGTACAGAAATTCTTCACTTGCTCCATGGCCCGGACATAAATCTGCCACTTGTCTACAGTACTCAAATAGACGATTCCCATCACCGTCATCAATATCAAATAATAGCCCTTTTTTAACCGCTCCACTTTATCTATCGTCTCTCCTAAAACCTAAAATACATAAAGGGATTATTCCCTTCCACCTGAAGCCTCCAAACACACAGCCAGAAAAGTCCTGTCAAAATCAGCACGCCCACAAAGCTGTCCTTCCATCTGCAAAACAGTCTGCGCAGCACAGGCGTACACGCAAGGGCCCCAGCGGCAAACAGGTACCAATATGTCTCCAACGCCTTGATCCAATCCCTTGCACTGATCCTGATTCCCTCCGTCACACCAAACATTCTTCCCAGATAGGCATGAAGTTGGGACATGTCCGTCACGGCAAAACATACCCAGGTTACCGGAATGACCACCCATAAATACAAATGAGGAATCAGCCTTAAAGGTCCTTTCTTCAGCAATTTATCTGCCCCCAGCGCTTCCAGCTGCCGTTCAAACACAATCAACAGCCACAGCAGCACTCCCCACAATAGGAAATTGGCTGTGCTGCCATGCCATACCGCCGTCAGCGCCCAAACGACCATAAGGTTTAAAACCGTCCTCAGCTCTCCTTTTCTGCTGCCCCCCAGGGGAATGTATACATATCTGCAAAACCAACTGCCCAGCGTAATATGCCACCTGCGATAAAAATCCCTTACGGATCGGGCCATATAAGGTGTGCGAAAATTCACTGGCAGTTCAAACCCCAGCATTCTGCCAAGCCCCCTGGCCATGAGAGAATAGCCGTAAAAATCAAAATAGATCTTCATGGAGTAGGCAGCCGCCGCAAGCCAGGCAAGCGGCGTGGATATACTTTCAAAGCCGGTTACCTGCACCTCCCGCCACAAAAGCCCAATCCTGTCCGCCAAAAGAACCTTTGCCGCCAGCCCCATAGTAAACAGCTTTAAGCCTTCCTGCAGCTTCTCCATGTCAAACTTTCGCTCATGCAGACTTTCCCGCACCTCTCCATACCCGGTAATGGGGCCGGATACCAGCTTGGGAAACATGGTTATATATGTGGCAAAACAGACAAAGGACTTTTCCTTTTTCTGCTCCCCCCGATATACGTCAATCAGATAAGAAAGCACCTGAAAGGTATAAAAACTGACGCCTAATGGAAGCGCGTCCTCGTCAAGCACTGCCTTACACACTGCAAGAAGCCCTATGTTCGTCACAATGGCTGCAATAAAAATTCGTTTCCGTTTCCTGTCATATTTATTTTTCTTTTGTTTATTTTGCTTCCCTTTTTGTCTCGGCATCTGCTCCAGATGCAGTCCGGCAATATAATTAATCAGCACGGACACCATGAGCAGCACCAGGTATTTTAACTCCCCAACGGCGTAAAAAATTAGGCTTCCAGCAAGAAGCACCACATTTTTAATCCTGTCGGGGGATAACCGATAGAAAATCAAAAAAGCCGGCAGAAACAGAAGCAAAAATTCTATGCTGCTGAATATCAAGAATAATCACATCTTTCACTAAATCTATGCTTATCGGGCCACGCCGCTTGTTTTACGTTGTGCTGATTCTATCATACCCTGAAACATACCTTCTTACAACTTAAGAAATCTTAATTTTCCTGTAACAGTTCCGCCATGCAGAAAGATAAGAGTTGAATGCCCGTGGGAGCTTGCTCACAAAGGGCAGACTACTCTTATCTTTCTATAGGGCGAACGCCCGTGAATGAATAAATTGACGGAGTGCTTTTCTCCGGCAATTTATGAATGGCATGGCGGAACCTTCCGCTCGCTGAAAAGAAAACATGGCAATTTTATCACTTTTGCGGTAAACTGAAGGAAAGACATAATTGAAAATCCGCAAAACTTAAAACAGGAGGTTATATATGAAAGAGCAGCTTTACACGATCCCTTTAAATGACGCGGTGAATGCCGACGACGAATGCCCCTTCTGCTTTATTGAGCGAAGCGTCGAACAGGATCTGCTGGACTTCGTGCTGGGCAGCAGCGCCTCGTACATGGAAGCAGACATCCGTGATATGACGGACAAGGCCGGATTCTGCCGCCCTCATTTTCAAAAAATGTTTGACTACGGCAATACCCTTGGCAACGCCTGGATCCTGAAAACTCATTACCAGCGCATGATCGGCGAAATGAAAAAAGAATTTTCGGGATTTAAACCCGGAAAAAGTTCCCTGATGGGTAAACTGAAAAAAAGTACCGGCAGTGGCAATACCATCGGCATGTGGGTGCGCGAAAAAGAGAAATCCTGTTATATCTGCAGCCAGTTTCAGGACACCTGGCAGCGCTATCTCGACACCTTCTTTTATCTCTGGAAACAGGATCCTGATTTTCAGGAAAAAGTCAAAAAAAGCAAGGGATTCTGCCTCTCCCATTTCGGCAGTCTTTGCGAAGCATCGGATACAAGACTCAGCGACCGGGAAAAGGAAAGATTTTATGGCTGCATGTTTCCGCTTATGGAGAAAAACATGGAACGCCTTGCAGAAGATGTGTCCTGGATGGTGGAAAAATTTGACTATCGTAACAGGGATGCCGACTGGAAAACCTCCAAAGACGCTATCCAGCGAGGTATGCAGAAGCTGAAGGGCGGCTATCCCGCAGACGGTCCCTACCGTCCCGCCAAGTAATCCTCATGCATTATACACCAGCTTTTTCATCATATCCAGATAATCACAAAGCTCCTTATACAGCATTTCCGGTTGGAAAGAAGAATCCTGAAAACGCTCGGTCATCAGACCCTTGACCGTAAAGTCCAGCATCTTCCGAAGCTTCTCTCCGTCCACACTCCCCGGCAGACTGCTGTAGTCAATCTGGCTGTTGATGGAACGATAAGCCTCTTCCAGCGCTCCTCGCTTACCCTCAATGGCCAGCAGCGCCTCACTGACGTCCTCAGACATAGAGCGATTTAGAAACTGCTGCATATAAGGATACCCTCTCATCGCGTGCATGCGGGCACACTCTGTCTGCTTCATGACCTCAAACAGATCCGTTTCGCCGGAATCCACAGTGGAACGGATCTCCAGGATCATGTATCTAACACTGTAATCATAAATAAAATTATATACGCCGATCTTATTTTCAAAATAATGAAACAGGAGTCCCTTGCTGATTGAGGCTTCTTTGACAATATCATCGGTACTGGCATGGCGATACCCCTGAAGAGCAAAGACTTTCAGCGCCGCATTGATCATTCTATCCTGCTTTTCTTTTTTGAGATCAAAAAACTTGCCATTCATAAAACTACTCCCATTCCAATGAATATTATCATATCATAAATTTTCTTTAATAGAAACCATAAACAATAAAATTTTCCTTAAATAATATTTATTCCCTTTTCAATTTGGCGAAATAGTATTAAGATAATAATATCTTAATCGGAACCGAAAGGAGCAACCTATGGCAAAAAAATTTGGAAAATTCCTGCTTTTTACTGCGGCAGTGGGTACCGCTGCAGCTGCCATCCATTATTATCTGCAGAAGAAAAACGCAGAGCGTACAGAATCAGAGGATGAGGATTATGATGATTTCAGCGAAGAGTCACACGGCTATGTGTCCCTGACTCCCGATTCCGAATCCGAAAAAACGGAATCCGCAGATTCCGAGACTTCGTCACAAAAGGATGGCTTTACTCCCTTAAAAGATGCGGTAGAGAATGCTGCTGCCAAGACTGATGCTGCCATTGAAAACGTGGAAGAATTCTTTGACGAAGAAGACAGCTCCGAAGAAGAGCCTGCCATCAGTGATAATTGATCCTCACTGATTCCGCTCTGCGGAATCGCACAAATCCAAGGCCAGCAAGCTGGCAAGGCTTAGATTTTTTATGCTTAGATTTTCTAAGGCGACGATTTCCGGCGCCTTAGAAAATTTTTTTCACACAGGTGGAGACTTTTCCACAGGTGGAACTTTATTCCACCTTTCATACCAGCCATACTTCTTTTAAACGCCTGATTCCCTCTCTGATCTGCTCATGCTTCAAAGCGCCGAATCCCATCAGTACAGTGGCCGGCGCAGCTTTTCTTTTCTGATCAAGAGTTTCTGCCATGCTTCCAGAAAGCCCGTACACCTTTACTCCCGCCGCAGCAGCCGCCGTAATCAATTCTTCTTCCTTGACAGTTCCTTTAGCAGTCAGAAGAAGATGCAGCCCGGCGTTTTCTCCGGTCACCGCAAACTTTTCCTTGAAAGGGCGCAGCTCTTCCAAAAGAAGTTCATGCTTAGCCCGGTATATCTTTCTCATACGGTTCAAATGCCGCTCGAAATAACCGTCCCTGATAAATTCATTCAAAATGCTTTGATCTATTCTTGATACCGTGCAGGAATAAAAAAACAGCTCCCGCCTGTATTTTTCCAGCAGCGCCTCCGGCAGCACCATAAAGCTTACACGGATCGCCGGAGCAATAGCCTTGGAAAAGCTGCCCAGATAGATCACCTTTCCATGCTCGTCATTAGCCTGCAGCGCCGGTATGGGCTTCCCATGATAGCGAAATTCACTGTCATAATCATCCTCTATAATATACCTGTCAGCACCCTTGGCTGCCCATCTTAAAAGTTCGATCCGCCTGCCGATGGGCATGACGGTTCCCGACGGAAACTGATGAGAAGGCATACAATAAACCGCGGTGACTTTTTCCTTTTCCAGCTGCCCCGCTCGCATACCGTTTTCGTCCGCGTCCACGGTCACCACCTGGTAGGAAAAGGACTTAAAGATGCGGAAAGACCGAAGATAGGTGGGATTTTCCATGGCAATACGCACCTGCCTGCCCAACAGCTTTTCCAGCAGAAGCAGCAGATAGTCGTTTCCGGCCCCCACCACAATCTGCTCCGGATGGCAGTTCACTCCCCGCGATGAATGGAGATACCGACTGATCGTCAGCCGAAGTTCCTTGTCTCCCTGGGGCTCCCCTCTTGAGAACAGGTCACTGTTTGCGTCCGTAAGAATATTTTTGGTTATTTTCTTCCAAACGCCGAAGGGAAATCCTGACATATCAATCTCATGAGGCGAAAAATCACAGACGAAGCTCCCGCCGTCCACGCCTTGATCCGACGGCTCCGCTTCCCCGGCCTGTTTTCCCACACCTCCATTTTCTTTGTCTTCCGTCCTCACTCCGGAAAATGCTTTTTCTCCGGCACCCTCCAGCTGCATCAGTTCCTCAATGGGGCAGACAAAATAACCCCGGCAGGGGCTGGCTTCAATATACCCTTCATCCAGCAGCTGCCCATAGGCGTAATCCACCGTGCTCCGCGCCACTTGCAGATATTCTGCCAGAGAACGTGTGGAGGGAAGCCTCTCTCCCGCAAGAAGCTTCCCCGCCCTGATCTCATTCTTTATGTGTTCATAAATCTGCTCATACAGGCGGACACCGCCTGCCTGTAAGCGTATGGTCATATCGTACATATTCTCAGTGCCCGGCCTTTTTCATCTCCGCAATAATCTGCTCTTTTAAATCCCTGGCCTTTTCCTTGGTACGGGCATTGGCCATGGAGGATGCAAGAATGGATGACACCATCCGGCTTGCCACATCATATTTCTTCAGCTTTGTAGCCAGCACAGCCACCAGATAATCTATGGTTGTCTCGTCCATTCCGCACATAGGGAAGCCCTCTGACTGCCTTGCCTCTACAAAACCCTTATAGGCATTCTGCAGATATTCTTCCTCCTGCTTCTGCATCTCTTCCATCTTTTTTTCGTCACCGCCCTGCTCCTGCAGGCTTTCCCTCCAGCCCCGCATCAGCCATCCGCTCTTTAAGCAGATAAACGCCTTTTCACTGGCCTTAGCCTTTTTCACAACGGCACATACAAGGGCCAGCCGATAGCGCTCGTATGCCTGCTCATAGCTGTATACCTCATCGTCGTACTTCGTCACGCGCACGCTGTTGCTAATCTTTTCCTTAATCAGCTTTGCCTGAGCGCTGCCAATACTGGTAAAATATCTGGTCAGTGCCGTATATCCACAAGAAGGACAGAGCTGAACATCATACTTCACTGAGTCAATCCCTTCATATCTTGCACGCAAATCCAGATCTGATCCCAGCAGCTTTGCCTTTCCTGTCTTCATGATCTTTGAAGAAAAATCCTCTCCACAAACCGGGCACTTAAAGGTTTTTTCATAGATCAAATCTTTTTCTTCCACCTTTGGCGGCTCCGCCGCAGCTTTCATTTTACTTTCCTTTTCTTCCTCTTCGAAAATGTCCATTCCTTCCAGTCCGCCAAGACCAAATTCTCCAAGTCCTGATAAAATACTCATTTTGAATCTCCTCACCTTTCAATTCTTTTCTATTCGTTTTATCCTTTGCCTTCCTTATATCTTACGATTCCTTAGGCAGCACAAAAGAGCTTTTTAAAGAAACAGTTCTGTTAAACACAAGGCGGTCCGCAGTAGAATCCTTAGGATCCACACAGAAGAACCCCTGTCTCACAAACTGAAACCTGTCATAAGCAGCTGCCCCTGCAAATGCTGGCTCTAAAAAGCACTGTTTAACGGTCAGTGAAGCAGGATTCAGATACAGCTCTCCGCCCTCATCGTAAATAGCGCCTTTTTCATTCGCCATGTCTTCATCAATCAGGTTTTCATATAAGCGTGCCTCCGCGGAAATCGCCGTCTCGGCCGCAACCCAATGGATCGTTCCTTTTACCTTCCTGCCGTCAGGGCTGTTGCCGCCTCTGGAGGCCGGATCATAGGTACAGTGAATTTCTTTGATACTGCCGTCCTCATCCTTCACGCAGCCTGTACAGGTTACAAAATAGGCATTCATCAGACGCACTTCATTGCCTGGGAACATACGAAAGTACTTTTTCGGAGGTACTTCCATGAAATCCTCCCTCTCGATATACAACTCTCTTCCAAAAGGAATTTCCCTTTTGCCAAGAGCTTCGTTTTCGGGATTGTTCACTCCTTCCAGCATCTCCGTCTGCCCTTCCGGGTAATTGTCAATAACCAGCTTAACAGGATCCAGCACCGCCATATAGCGGGGTGCCTTTGCCTTTAAATCCTCGCGGATACAATATTCCAGCACCGCATAATCAGTAACGGAATTTGCCTTTGCCACACCGCACATCTCCACAAACATTTTAATGGATTCCGGCGTAAATCCACGGCGCCTTAGCGCCGCCACGGAAACCAGCCTGGGATCGTCCCAGCCGTCCACAATCCCTGTCTGTACCAGCTTTTTAATATATCTTTTTCCAGTAACTACATTTTTCAGATACAGCTTTGCAAACTCGATCTGTCTTGGCGGGTTGGGATACTCCAGCTCTCTCACCACCCAATCATAAAGAGGCCTGTGATCTTCAAACTCCATGGTACAGATCGAATGCGTGATTCCTTCAATAGCATCCTCTATGGGATGTGCAAAATCATACATGGGATAAATGCACCAAGTATCTCCCGTATTGTGATGAGTCATACGCGCCACCCGGTATATGACAGGATCACGCATATTAATATTCGGAGACGTCATGTCAATTCTGGCTCTTAAAACCTTTTCGCCGTCGGCATACTTCCCTTCCTTCATGTCCTTAAACAGCTGCAGATTCTCGTCCACAGAGCGTTCCCTGCCCGGATCTTCTTTTCCGGGTTCCGTATAGGTTCCTCTGTATTCCTTCATCTGTTCTGCCGACAGGTCGGATACATAAGCCTTTCCTTTCCGGATCAGTTTTACCGCTGCTTCATACATCTGCCCAAAATAGTTGGAAGCAAAAAACAGTCTGTCCTCCCAGTCCGCCCCAAGCCACTGAGTATCCTCCTTAATGGACTCCACAAATTCAATATCCTCCTTGGTGGGATTGGTATCGTCAAAGCGCATATTGAATTTCCCATTATATTTTTTTGCCAGTCCGTAATTTAGAAGTATGCTTTTAGCGTGCCCGATGTGTAAATATCCGTTAGGCTCCGGAGGGAAACGAGTGTGTACAGACGTATAAACCCCTTCCGCCAGGTCCTTATCAATCATGTTTTCTATGAAATTTTTGGATTCTGTCTCATTCATATGGTCTTCCCTGTCTTTCCCTATACCGATTATTCGTAATGCGATGCCCCGCCTGACTCCGAATAGTTACATGATAGCACATATCTACGGGCATTATCAAGTAGTTCTTCTACAGTATAAACAGGAATTCCATATTGAACTTCCGCTCTGTCCTTCACAATCAACATATTCTTTTCAAAATCCACAGCCAGAAGATTCTCTATCACTGCCAAAAGCTCCAGATTGGGACTCAGCATATAGCCAAAGCTCCCTCCCCCCACAAAACGGTTCCCCCGTTCATCCTTTCCGAGCTCATACCTGGCATAGGAATCTTTCATGGTCAGCTCCGACTTCAATTCAAAGGTCAGGGCATCATAGATTCTCATGATTCCATCACTGTAACAGACATAAATAAGTGTTTTATCTTTGCTGTAAAATACATACTCCGCCAGTGCCGGCATGAGCAGCCCGTTTTGTCCTGCAAAATCTTCCGCCTGGCTCATCATCATATATTCATCAGAAACCGGTTCAAATTCTTCTTCCGTCGGCTCATAGGATGAGTTCCCCGAATATGTATACAATGTTACTTTATTATCCTGATAAGGCAGTACAAGGTATCCTTCACTGCATCTCCTGAAATCCTTTACATTTGCGGAATGGCTTTGGAAACGTCCCACTACCACATAATCCGTCAGCCTTTCCGTCAAAATGGAATGATATTCTCCGTTTCTGGTAAATACGGTATAAATGTTCCCGTCAGAAATGGTCTCCCCGCCGGCAATACTGCTTCCCATGGAAAACCTGGCAATTTCTCGTCCATCCTTCAAATCTACAAGCCATACGTCATATGTGGTCGCCGTCAGGAGCGTACCGCCATTTGCCGTCCCTGGCTGAAACAGAGCGCTTCCGCTGGAATCGGCAAACACCTTTGTCCAGATTATTTCTCCGGTATCCACATCGCATGCCATGAGGACTGCCTCTGTATTCATATAACTTTCGTCCGTATAATTGCAAAGAACATAAGCTGTATTGTCAACATATTGCACTGCCTTTATACGGCAGTCCTGGGGTGGCAGCTTACTGACTTTTCCTGTTTCCGTATTCCAGAAAACAAGCCTTCTTTGGCTGTTCCAGTCCCCATCCTTTGTGGAAAATTCCTGAAATGACACAATCTTTCCTTCCACGTCAATAAAAATATTTCCGGTAAATCCGTTGACATTCTCCGTCTCATATTCTCCCAGATATTCGAGAGTATCCGCCTGATACATCTGTATCCTTCTGCTGTATTCCACCGCCAGCAGATTACCGGATACCTCCATCGCACCCGGAGAGCCTTTCTCTATAAAGCGCCGGAAATTATCTTCCTGCAAATGATAAACTGTAATACCGCCCGCTTCGTCCAAATAAGCAATCCGTTCATTGTCCAGGAAGCAAAAACCTCTCTCGTCCGAAAGAAACGGACCGACATCCTTGAACGTGCAAAGCCTTTTTCCCATGCTAATATCCCACAAATTCAGCGCATGGGTATCGTCATAGGTAAGCAGCGTTTTCCCGTCAGGAGAAATCCGCATTCCACGAATGATTCCCTCTGTTTCTATCTGAAACTTTGGCTTAATATACGCTCCACTGTCGTAAATATGAAGACTTTCTGTCAGCGCATACTCCCCCAACGCAGTATAGGGCATCTTTATACCCTCATACTCTGTCAAAGACAAAGCTGCCGTTTGTATCGCTCCCACCCTGTCTCCTACCTCCAGAAGACGTAAAGATTCCTCCGCCAGGTTCAGGGCCTGTTCCCTTAGCAATGACTCATTCTGCTGCCTGATTTCTTCGGACTGTTCCTTCAAAAGCGCTGCCTGCTCTTCCAGTTGTTCCTTCTGAGTTTCCAGCCGACCTTTTTGCTCTTCCAGCTGCCTGTTCTGATTTTGTATCCGAAGCGCCATCGCCGTACTGAAAGTGCCAACGCACAGGAATACAGCGGCAGCCGCCAAAGAAACCCCCAGTATTCGCTTCATTCTCCGCTCTTTATGCCGCTGCTTTAAATCGTCATAATTTAAAGAAAACATGGGGGCCAAAAGCCGGAGCTTTTCCGTCTTTAAACATTTCAGCATCTCCCGTCTGCTTCTGCCCCGAATATCCGCCGCCAACGGTTCCACAGCCTTCCGGATACTGTTTATACTGCCATCCGGACCGGTTACGGTTTCTTCCGCATACAGCAATTCCTCCGGAAAGGCTTCCTCCGGCTCTCCCTCGATCAGCACAGCCAGCACCTTTTCCCGCCCGTGCATACGGATGAAAGTCTCTATCTCTTTGCGGCACCACAAAGATTCCCGAAGCCTGGGCGAACAAATCACAATCAGATATTCCGACTCCGCTAATGCCTTCATAATAGGGTCTTCCAAATTATTGGTCAGCGGAAGCTCATCTTTGTCTCGAAACACTCGCTCGATCCTGGTACGTTCTCCGGTCTTTCCCGACAATTTCCCAGGTAAGCGAAAAGCCTCCATTTGGCGATGGAGGTTTTCTGCGGCGAATCTGTCCAATTCTGTGTGTCTATAACTGATAAAGGCATCATATCTGTATTTCTTCATCATGAAATCTCATCATAGCTCCTTGCAAAAATATCCTTCTCTACCACATAAATATCATGAAGATCATTACAGCGGACCGCCAGATAATCCCCCGGCCTGCCCAGCATATATTTTTGTTTATCCCATGCCGTAAATACTTTAACTCCTTTTTCCAGCGGTTTTGCGTAAATGAATACCTCCCCCGTAGGCACACAGCCCCTGGCATGATCCGTCAGCAGCATATCCTGACCGTTTAACCGGTTCTTGATTACGGGAACATATTCCGTATCATGAATATACTCGCTCCTGTCATGGGTTTCATCCAGCATCCTGTATGCCTTCTCAAATTTTTCCCTGCGGTTGGGATAGACTTCCCCCTTAATGCCGATCATGATATATAAATCCGCTTCCACCGTCAGATCTATATCTCCCTCCAGGGTACGAATGGTGACAGGCGTCCCCACAGGAAGTACTTCATCCGCCTTGACACATGCCACAGGAATCTTACGCTTTACATACTTTTTCATGGCACTCAAATCCGCTTCATAGTCTTCCGCGTAAATGAGCTCAAAGCTGTCGAAATACTGGGTCATCCGATTGTTGAAATACCCTTCCGTATGCAGTGTGGGATAATGCTCTTCATAGAGCTTTAAGCTGATAAAACCGCCTGCCTTCTCGTAATGTCCCCCGCCTGAGCCGATCCCTTCCGACAAAAAGGCT
The DNA here is from genome assembly GCA_910578815.1 of uncultured Acetatifactor sp. Lineage (GTDB taxonomy): Bacteria > Bacillota > Clostridia > Lachnospirales > Lachnospiraceae > Acetatifactor. The sequence goes on along the minus strand of CAJTSE010000008.1, from coordinate 66,733 downwards.
GCCAGCTCACTGGCATTGACCTCCCTGATACAGCTCCTGACGGAAAATTTGTAACCGTCATTCACTTCATTAAACACCACGCAGGACTTAATGGCATCCACCTGCAGCAGGAAATCGCTGATCAATCCCAGGATATTAGGGTCACAGGGCTGAGACTTGATAACTGCAAATTCATAATCGTCATTGTAGCTGTAGCGGATCATGGCAATACCGGCAATCTCCAGCTCCTTGAGGGATAGATTGGAATTGCGAAACAGTGTAATCAGGCTTTTATCCACCTTCACCGCCTCCCGCATATCCATGTCCAGCGGATTATACAGCTCCGAAAACTGGTTGGTATCAGTATACAGACCATAATACAGCGCCGTTCCCAGCATTTCTTCACTGTTTACATCAAATCCCTCTTCCCGAAGCAGCTTCCATACCAGAGTAGCGCAGCTCCCAAGATTAGGATTAATGATGCTCTGCGAAATAGCGGCCTTCTCCAGCTGGTGATGATCAATGATTGCTACATTTTCAGAAGATAAGCCTGTAACATTTCCGGAGCCAAACTGGCAGTCTACCGTCAGCAGAACTCCGTCCACATGCAGCACCTCCCCCGTTCCCACACTGACATATTCCACCGGCAGCTTCAGCTTTTCCACCATCAGGGCCAAATTGGATTTTTGTATTTTGTTTCTGCCGCTGTAGACCAGGCGAACGTCTTTTCCCTTGCTTTGGTAATAACAATACAGACCATAACCGGATGCAAGTGTATCTGCATCCGGATTGTCATGGCACTGAATTGTTATTTTATCGTACACCTCAAGATCTGAAAGTCTCATATTTACCTGCATTTCCGCGTTGTCTGAAAAAGCCCCTCGCATATTCATTCATTTGATTTCAAAATCGCCTCTTAATGGTGAAAAAGCCTGATTCCCGTAAATACCATCACCATCCCGTATTTATCGCAGCACTGAATCACCGCATCATCACGTACGGAGCCGCCCGGCTGGGCAATATACTTTACACCGCTTTTGTGCGCCCGCTCAATATTGTCGGAAAAAGGGAAGAAAGCATCGGAGCCCAGCGTTACATTCTCCATCTTATCAAGCCATGCCCTTTTTTCCTCCCTGGTAAATTCCGGCGGCTTTACCTTAAAGGTATGCTCCCACACCCCGTCGGCCAATACATCCATGTACTCGTCGCCTATATATACGTCAATGGCGTTGTCCCTGTCCGCTCTTCCAAGGCCATCCGCAAACTCAAGATTCATTACCTGTGGAGACTGACGCAGAAACCAGTTATCCGCTTTCTGCCCTGCCAGCCTGGTGCAATGGATTCGAGACTGCTGCCCTGCTCCGATGCCAATGGCCTGTCCGCCCTTCACATAGCAGACAGAATTTGACTGAGTATATTTTAAGGTAATCAGCGCGATTTTCATATCAATCAACGCCTCGTTGGGAATTTCTCTGTTTTCCGTGACGATATTGGAGAACATATCTCCGTTAATGTCCAGCTCGTTCCTGCCCTGCTCAAAGGTAATACCGTAAACCTGCTTTCTTTCTACAGCCGCCGGCTGATAAGACGGATCAATCTGAATCACATTATAATTTCCGTTTTTCTTAGACTTTAACAGTTCCATGGCCTCTTCCGTATAACCGGGGGCAATCACGCCGTCTGACACCTCTCGCTTGATCAGCCTGGCCGTATCTGCGTCACAGACATCCGACAACGCGATAAAGTCTCCAAAGGAAGACATTCTGTCCGCGCCTCTTGCCCTGGCATAGGCGCAGGCAAGCGGCGAAAGCTCCCCTCCCAAGTCATTAACCCAGTATATTTTCGCCAAGGTATCATCAAGAGGAAGCCCTACCGCAGCACCGGCCGGGGACACATGCTTAAAGGAAGTCGCTGCTGGAAGACCAGTGGCTTCTTTTAGCTCCTTCACCAACTGCCAGCCGTTAAAGGCATCCAGAAAATTAATATAACCGGGCTTGCCGTTTAAAACGGCTGCCGGAAGTTCGCTGCCATCCTCCATGTAGATTCTGGAAGGCTTCTGATTTGGGTTGCATCCGTATTTTAATTCAATCTCGTTCATATTCGGTTCTCCTTTATTTCGTTTTACGGCATATTACAGATATGTGACAAAGTTATACATTTTTGTTCTTCATCCTGGTCTCGTACTTGCCCGTAGCAATGTCGATATATCTTACAAACAAAGACACCTTATTATCGGGATTTAAACTATTCCATACCATATCCGCAAAGCCGTCAATATCCCCGGTTATCTCCACCTGCTTCGGTTCTCCGCAAAAACTGGGCAGAGGATTACCGTCGTGCATATAGGTATGAATAAAACGTCCTTCTCCGGCTTTGGGGTTCTCATAGGTAAAGGTATTGCGGATACAGCTTGAAGGATCCCCTTCTGCGCTCTTTAAGATAGACATGGCATAATGAAAATTGCCGCCTTCCACCCTCATAATACCAGAGATTCTGGGTGTATAGTTGGGTCCGTCAGGCTCAAACTCTCTGCTCCTTAGGGATTGTTCAAAGGTAAGTCCGTCTTTCAGCCCATCGTATATAGTATCTGTCTGATCCCCATTTGTAACGATGGTATCATTCTTTAGCACCCTCACCGGCGCGTATATAATCAGACTGGGGTCTTCCAGCTTAGAAGGGTCAAATGCCTGAGTACGAATCCCCTCCCCTTCCGCTGCAAACACGCGGTTGCGGCTGTTGGAGCTTCTACCCATAATAAAATAAGCTGTAACCGCATATTTTCCGTCTGCTGAACGCCCAATCACAATCCCTCTTCCGGGATATTCGTTATTTTTCAGTTCCTGATCCAATCGCAGCATACTTCTCCTCCTTATCTTCAAACCTGCCGGCAATATTTTTCTTCAAATACCTCCCGCTGCATGGGACGATCAAAATAATAGCCCTGAATATATTTGACCTTCATCTTCTTCACGATCCGGTACTGGGACTCGGTTTCAATACCTTCCACGCAGATGCTTGCCCCCAGCGTTTCCGCCAGCTCCGCCACCATCTTCACAAAGGACTGGGAATAAGCGTCCTCCGCCACCTCCCGCACAAAACTCTGATCCACCTTAATCATGTCAAAGGGAATCTCCCTGATATGATTCAGCGAGGAATATCCTGTGCCGAAATCGTCAAGTGCAATCTTTACGCCCAAGGCCCTGATTCTGTTTAAAATTCCCTGCATCCGTTCCATATCATTGATGGCCAGGCTCTCTGTTACCTCCAGCGTCAAATTTCTGGGCTCAATTCCCGTCTCTTCAATGGTCTGCTCTACGGTTTCCACCACATCAGGCTGCAGCAGCTGCACTACGGAAAGATTAACGTTCACCTTGTAGTCAAATCCCGCCTCATTCCATTTCCGACACTGGATGCAGGCCTCTCTCAGCACATAATTACCGATGGGATTTATAAGTCCCAGATATTCCGCAAGAGGAATGAACTCTGCCGGCGTAATGAATCCCAGCTTTGAACTGTTCCAGCGCAGCAGCGCCTCCGCCCCCGCGCACCTGTCTCCTTTACGTACATCAATGATCGGCTGATAATAGACCTCAAATTCATTATAGCCTCCTACCGCCGCATCCCGCATATTCTTTTCCATATCCAGACGCCTGCCTGATGCGGAATTGATACCGGCGCTGTATCTTGCCATCCGGTTTTTCCCGCCGCGCTTGGCCTCATACATGGCTATATCTGCCTTTTTCGTCAGATCAGCCACAGAGTCTCCCATATCCGGAAATGTAACGATTCCCATGCTCATGGTACAATAATAGTCCGCATCCTTTAAAAACCAAGGCTTGGCGAAGATCTCCCGAATATCCTCCAGTATCCTCTCACATTGAGGATACTGCTCCGGCGGAATCAAGATAATAAACTCGTCTCCCCCTACCCGGTAGCAAGTATGTTCTATGCCTTTTATCCGCTGCAGGGAATGAGAAATAGCCTTTAGAAGCACATCACCGTATTGATGCCCTAAGCCGTCGTTTATATGTTTAAAATCGTCCAGATCAAGATAGAGAAGGGCCCCTGTGGTGCCATTCTTTTTCGCCAGATCAACATGTCTGGCCAGATCTCGCTCACAGCACATTCTGTTATAGAGTCCCGTGAGAAAATCCGTATAGGCCTGCTGTTCGATCTTCCTCTGGTAACGCTTTTTATCTGTAATGTCATACAGGGAATAAAGGATGGCCGGCTTCCCGTCCACCCAGGAAATCTCCTTGAAAATCAAATCATACCATCGCTCATGCTCTGTGTGATAAACTTCATAGAGACCGTTTTCATTTCCCGCGGTGATACCCTGCTGCAAGAGATCGGCAAAAGTACCTGCTGCCAGTTCCCCGGAAAAGGTATTCTGCAGTCTGCGGTTGGCAAACAGCATTTCCCCCGTTCTCTTCTGTGTGACATAAATGGCACAACCAACGTTCTCCAGAATTGCTTCCAGCACTGTATAGGAACCGGCCAGAGAATTTTTCTGAATTCTCCTGGTCAATATGCTGTGCAGCACCTTCACTGCGTCCGCCGTAAATTTGATTTCCTGCATATTCCAGTTGACACGCCGCGTCCTGTGATTTAGGGACAGCATCATGCCGCCTGCATTTTCCTGCCGCATGATGGGAAATATAATCACTGCCTGAAGCTTGATGGCATCAGCCATCCTTCGAAGCTCTGCGTCCGTTCCTTCCGCCGACACCACAAGAGGCTTATCCGTCTTTAATATTTCCGGCACCTCCTGCTCCCTCACTCGGTCATACAGGGATACACTGCCCTGCTCACACCACTCGCAGACTACGTCCATCATGCTTTCATCAGCATTCAGCTGATAAATCTGAGCGGTATCTACCTGAAGATACTCCCCTAAGATACTCAGCCACTTACTCATGACCGCCTCTATCCTGTCATCACTGTCAAGCAGCTGAACTATCTGTGTCGTGGCCTCCGTAGAATGAAGCGCCCTGCTCATCTCTTCTTCCGCACACCGGCTTTTTCTGCTCTCCAGCTCCGCGCTGAAGCAGGATATTCTGTTCGCTATAAAAGCATTGCTGGCATCCCGAAGCAAGTCAAGAACCGAAAGAAAGGCTTCCTCCTCCATTCCGTCTTCTGCAAGCTCAAAAATCACCCAGCAAAGGACCGTTCTGCCCTCCGCTCTCACCGCCACGGCAGCTACCTTATCCTTCGTGTCGTGAAATTCTTCCACGGCCTGATCTTCCAGAGATCCAGCTTCCACACGCTCACACACACTTTTTAACTGCGCCGAAACCAGGTAGCCTTCTGTCTGCCTGAGCTGCTCCGCTTTTCCGGAACGCTCGGTGATCTGCCTTCCTTCGCCGTCCAGACAATACGCACAGACACCTGCCACCCGGCAAAAATCATCCTGCAGTCTTTGCAGCTCCTGCCGGTCTATCAACTCTAAAGACACATTCTTCTGCACGATCCCTCTCATTCCGCTGCCAAAGCTATTCGTCAACACTATAGTTTGGTGCTTCCTTTGTTATATGAATATCGTGGGGATGACTCTCCTTTAAGGATGCGGCTGAAATTTTTACAAATCTGCCGTTTTCCTTCAGTTCTTCAATATTACCTGCTCCGCAATATCCCATGCCGGAGCGCAGACCTCCCAACAGCTGGAATACAGTATCCTCCACGTTTCCCTTATAAGCCACACGGCCCTCCACACCTTCGGGCACCAGTTTTTTTGCATTCTCCTGGAAATATCTGTCCTTACTGCCGTTCTCCATGGCCGCAATAGATCCCATGCCGCGGTAAACCTTGTACTTCCTTCCCTGGAACAGTTCATAGTCTCCAGGGCTCTCTTCACAGCCTGCAAACATGCTTCCCATCATACAGACATTACCGCCCGCCGCCAGCGCCTTGGTAATATCCCCGGAATATTTGATGCCGCCGTCCGCAATAATGGGCACATGATATTCCTTAGCCACGCTGTAACAATCCATAATAGCCGTGATTTGAGGCACGCCGATACCGGCAACCACACGGGTGGTACAGATGGAGCCGGGGCCAATACCCACCTTAACGGCATCCGCTCCTGCCTCGATTAAGGCCTTTGTACCCTCTCCTGTTGCTACATTCCCTGCAATCACCTGCAGCTCAGGATACTTTTCCTTAATCATTTTCATACAGTTCAGCACATTCTGGGAATGTCCGTGGGCACTGTCCAAGACGATCACATCCACCTTCGCATCTACCAGCGCCGACACCCGGTCCAGCACATTTGCCGTGATGCCTACACCGGCACCGCACAGCAGTCTCCCCTGCTCATCCTTTGCCGCCAGAGGATACTTGATGGTTTTCTCTATATCCTTGATGGTTATAAGTCCTTTCAGATTAAAGTCCTTGTCCACTATAGGCAGCTTTTCCTTCCTTGCCGCAGCAAGAATCTTCTTTGCCTCTTCCAGGGTGATTCCCTCCTGGGCAGTAATCAGTCCCTCACTGGTCATGGACTCCTTGATCTTTTTTGTAAAATCCGTTTCAAATTTTAAATCCCGATTGGTGATAATCCCAACCAGCCTGCGCCCTTCCGTAATGGGGACGCCGGAAATTCTAAATTTTGCCATCAGTGCATCCGCATCCGCCAGCGTATGCTCCGGGGTCAGGGAAAAAGGATCGGTAATGACACCGTTTTCAGATCGCTTAACCTTGTCTACCTCTTCTGCCTGTGCTTCAATAGACATATTCTTATGAATGATGCCGATACCGCCCTGCCTTGCCATGGCAATCGCCATGCGATGCTCCGTTACGGTATCCATCCCCGCACTCATCATAGGAATGTTCAGCTTGATTTTCTTTGTCAGCCAGGTGGAAATGTCCACCTGATTGGGTACCACCTGCGAGTACGCCGGCACAAGCAGCACGTCGTCAAAGGTAATGCCTTCACCGATAATCTGTCCCATTTTTTAGCCTCCTGCATTTTATTTTTACTTGTATGTATAACTCATAACCCCGGACAAACAAGGCCGGGGTTATTTTACCTGATACACGGAACCGATGTTCCGGGAGCATTGCTCCGGGAGTACCGCTCCCTTTAATCGCTGAATACCTTTCTGGGCGCAGCGTTTTTCATGATTTTGACCAGCTCCGGACTCGGACTTAAAATCAGCCTTTCGCTGCCCTCATAATACATGACATAACGCAGATCGGGCTGCTCTTCATAACCGATGCTGTAATCCTTATCCTTCGTCTGGCGATTCTTAAAATTATCCAGATGATAGCTTTTTATTGGCGCAAATATTTCCATTTTGTCAAGCTGATAAACTGCCACCCGCTTTCTCTTGCTCTTCCCCATAACCTTGTCTATGGTTAATTCCTTGTCCAGATACAGATATTCATACTCCAGATCCGTATATAACCCTACAAAATAGGCACCTACTCCCGCCGCTGCTGCCAGCAGAAATAACAGCATATTCATAGTCAGTATCATCAACGCCAACAGCACCGCCGTCAACAGATACAACAAATATTTGCAAAATTTCCCCAGCATGGAGGGCTTTGCCTTGACCAGACATTCAATATAAGTTTCGCTCATTTTTGCCTCTTTTCCTGCGCGATCCGGACTCCGCACGAAATAATATTATCTCTATGATAGCTCAACTTGTCCCAAGTTGCAAGCAAACTTTCCGAATCATGGAGGTTTTTATCATTTTTTTAGATTCTTATCAGACCGGCTTCATTGACAAGCCTGCGGCAGCCTTGTATGATAAGAGTCAAGAAAAGATGAGTGGCTGCGAAACTCCGTTTCCCGATTGAACGTTTTACAGACACCCGTCATAAATACTTAAGGAAAGGCGGAAAGCACCATGCCTGTAATGGATGAATTTAAAGAAGAGCGGGACGCCGTAAAACGCGGCACTCCAAAACAAAAGCTGGCTTATTTTCTCGATTATTACAAATGGTATGTGGTCTTTGGCATTATTGCCATTATCTGCGTAACCACTCTGATCAGTCAGATTGCTTCCCACAAGGACACCGCCTTCTATGCCATGCTGCTTGGCGCCGCTCCTTACAGCTATCCAGAGGAACCGGAAAGCCCGCATAATTTTGCCGCATACATCGGTGCCGACACGGCAAAATCCGAAGTGATATATGATACCTCCATACAGATGGGAACCGGTACTGATTATTACGCCGCCCAGCAGATTATGGTCCATATCACCGCCGCTGAGGTAGATGTTATGGTATCTGATATTTCCCTGCTTCTGCAGTACGCCTATTTAGGAGACTTCCATGATCTGCGGGATCTTCTGTCCAAAGAACAGCTGGAAAAATACCAGGATTCCTTCTATTATATAGACGGTGCCGTGATTGCGGAAATCGAAGCTGCAAGGAAGGACTATGCACATGACTATGCACCTGTTTACAAAGATCCCCTTCATCCGGAGGACATGAAAGACCCCATTCCTGCCGGTATCCTCCTGAAAGAGGATTGTTCTCTGCTTCAGGACTATTCCTTCCCCGGAGATCTTCCCGCCGTCAGCGTTTTGATCAACGCGCCCCATGTGGACATAGCTCCCGTATTCATGGACTTTCTGATGCAGTAGCCTGCATCAGGATTCCTTCCCTACAGCAGCTCCTTCAACAGCCCGGTAATACTGGACGGATCTGCTTTTCCTTTCATTGCTTTCATCGTCTGTCCCACCAGAAAGCCCAGGGCTTTTTCTTTGCCGTTCCGGTAGTCCTCCACGGACTTGGGGTTTGCCTGAATGACTTCTTCCACCGTCCTGCGCAGCGCACCCTCATCGCTGACCATCTGCAGCCCCTTCTCTTCCGCATACCTTTCAGGATCCACATCCTCTTTGAACATGACTTCAAAGATCTCCTTGGCTACGGTAGAATTTATGGTTTTCGCCTCTGTCAGGGCAATGAGCTTTGCCAGATTCTCCGGAGAAAAACAAATGTCCTCCGGATCTGCCTCCTGCTCCTTTAACAGCCTCAGTGTCTCTCCCATCAGCCAGTTGGAAACCTTCTTGGGCTGCGCACCAAACTTCACGGTCTCTTCAAAAATATCCGCCATGTGCTTGGATCCCGTAATAATCTCTATGTCATAATCTGGAAGGTCATATTCGGCCTTGTAACGCTTCATCTTCTCCGTCCTCAGTTCCGGCTGGCGGCTTCTGATCTCTTCTAAAAATTCCTCACTGATGCTGATCGGCACCAAATCCGGATCCGGAAAATAACGATAATCCTGCGCATCCTCCTTGGAACGCATGGCATAAGAGGTCCCCTTCTCTTCGTCAAAACGTCGGGTCTCCTGAATCACCACGCCGCCGGACTCAAGCAGATCAATTTGGCGGCTTCTCTCCGCCTCGATGGCTCTTGCTATGGAACGGAAGGAGCTCAGATTCTTCATCTCCGTTCTGGTACCGAATTCCTTTGCCCCCACTTCCCGCACGGACAAATTCACATCCGCCCGCATGGAGCCTTCCTGAAGCTTACAGTCACTGGCCCCCAGATACTGGATGATCTGACGCAGCTTTTCCAGATAGGCAATGACCTCATCCGCCCCTCGCATGTCAGGTTCTGACACAATCTCGATCAGAGGAACACCAGAGCGATTATAATCAACCAGGGTACAATCCTCCCATTCATCATGAATCAACTTCCCTGCATCCTCTTCCATGTGAATCTCGTGGATACCGATCCGCTTGCTGCCATTCTCCGTCTCAATCTCCACAAATCCATCCCGGCAAATAGGCAGATAAAGCTGGGAAATCTGATAATTCTGAGGATTATCGGGATAAAAATAATTTTTTCTGTCAAATTTGCAGTAACGGGTAATCCGGCAGTTTGCTGCCAGCCCAACCGCCACCGCATATTCCAGCACCTTCCTGTTCAGCACGGGAAGTGCCCCCGGCATACCCGTACACACCGGGCAGGTATGAGAATTCGGCCTGCCGCCGAAGGCGGTGGAACAGCCGCAGAATATTTTTGTCTTTGTGGCAAGCTCAACATGGACTTCCAGTCCAATGACCGTTTCGTACCGTTTCATAATTCCTCTCATTCCGAAGCATTCTATCCTGAGAAACGCGTGATGCTTCTGCACAAATTCCCGATTGATAATACGATTTTATAATTTCTTTTCGTCCTTCACACTTTGTTCGTAGGTATACGCAATTTTAAACAGCTTTTTCTCCTGATAACAGTTTCCGATCAGCTGCACCCCAATGGGCAGACCCCGGCTGTCTGCTCCGCAGGGTATGCTGATCCCCGGCAGTCCTGCCAGATTTACCGAAATCGTATATATATCGCTTAAATACATTTTCATTGGATCCGAAAGACTATCCCCCAGCCTGGGTGCCGTGGTGGGTGCCACAGGCCCCAGAATACAGTCATATTTTGCAAAAGCTCTGTCAAAAGCCTCCTTGATCATTGCCTTAACCCGGAGCGCCTTGAGATAATAAGCATCATAGTAACCGGAGCTTAAGACAAAGCTGCCCAGCATGATACGGCGCTTCACCTCCGGTCCGAAGCCCTGGGAGCGGGTCTTTCTGTACATTCCGTTAAGCCCTTTCTCCCCGCCTGCGCGAAAACCATATTTTATGCCGTCAAAACGCTCCAGATTGGAACTGGCTTCGGCAGAAGCAATGGTATAATAAGCAGGGATCGCATAGTCCACCAGACTCAAATCAAATTCTTCCACTATTGCCCCCTTACGCTTAAGCACCCCCGCGGCCTCCAGCACCGCTGCCCTGACTTCCCCGTCCAGTCCTTCTTTAAAATAATCCTGTGGAATACCGATGCGCATTCCCCTGACATCCTCGGTAAGAGCCGCTGTAAAATCCGTATCTTCGCGCTTAAGAGAGGTAGAATCCTTTTTGTCATAAGATGCAAGCACCTCTAAAACCGCAGCGCAGTCCTCCACATTCTTTGTCAGCGGACCGATCTGATCCAGCGATGAGCCATAAGCAATCAGACCGTACCGGGATACCGTTCCGTAGGTAGGCTTCATGCCCACCACCCCGCAGTAGGAAGCAGGCTGACGGATGGAGCCGCCTGTATCTGAACCAAGAGCAAAAAAGCACTCCTGTGCAGCCACAGCCGCCGCAGAGCCGCCGGAAGAACCACCCGGCACATGCTCCGGATTTTCGGGATTTTTGGTAACACCAAAATAGGAAGTTTCCGTGGTGGAGCCCATGGCAAATTCGTCCATGTTGGTTTTCCCAAGCACCACTGCACCTGCCTTCTCCAGATTCAATACCGCCTGAGCAGAAAAAGCAGGTACAAAGTTTTCAAGTATTCTGGAAGAGCAGGTAGTCCGCAGGCCCTTTGTGCATAAATTATCCTTGAGAGCCACCGGTACTCCGGCCAGGGGGCCTGTCAATTCTCCCGCTTCAATCCTTTTCTGAATCTCCCCAGCTTTTTTCACGGCGTTCTCACCGTCCACTGTCACGTAACAGTTATAGTTCTTATCCTGCCTTTCAATCTGCTCCAGTACGGTCTCTGCCGCCGCCACTGCCGTTGTCCTGCCGGACCGGATGGCAGCCCCCAGCTCCAAGGCACTCATTCCTAAAAGTTCTGTCTTTTCCATACGCTTCCTCCATGTGAGAACGTTAATCCAATATCCCGGAAGTTAATTAAACGTCCGAGGACGTTAGTCAAACGTCCTTGGTACCACAAACATGTCCTCCCTGGCCTCCGGAGCATTCTGCAGCGTCTCCGCACATCCGTCTCCTTCCGTAACCTCATCCTCTCTGAATACATTCTGTAACGGAAAAGCATGTGACATTGGCTCCACACCTGACGTATCCAGTTCGTTCAGCTTGTCAATATAATCCAGCATTCTGCACATGTCCTGCCTGGCCTCTTCCCGCTCCTGTCCGGTCAGCTCCAGCCTGGCAAGAATGGCCACATAATCAATGGTCTCGTTTGAAATATCATTCGCCATGACAGCATCCTTCCTTTTCTTAATTTGTTTCATCTCACACAGGTGTAACCGTCCCCTGCAGCAAAGCCCGCGGCATAAACCACGTTTTTCAACAGCTTATCATAAATTACAATATTAATCCCGTCCGACACCTTCGTACAGTCCTGCTGGTTCACAAATATCCTGCCTGTGCCATCCGATCTGAGCAGCACAATATCTGCCCCGTCCGGCTCCAGATACCAGTCGCCTGTCTCCGCATTCGTCTTCCAGCTAACCTGCCCGTCTTCAATGATCCAGATACCTCCGCCGTTCTCAAATTCCTCTCCGATCCCCAGCGGCATCAGCCGGTCCGCGAGGTAATCCGTCTCTCTGAAATAATCGCCCTCTGTAGACAGGATGACCGTATAATCCGAGGCATATGCGGCATAGTCCAAAATATACTGCAGATCCATGCTCTCCTGCAGCTTAAACGCATTAAACTCATGCTCCCTGAACGCAGAATTTTGCTCCCACAGCTCATATTTTTTATCTCCCCGGTGGTCCTCCATTGTATAATTCTGCACAAGAAACCTGCCGATTGCATCCGTTACCTTCGCTCCGCCCTTGTAATTCACATGTCCGCCATCCAGGAAATCCTGTTCTGGATCAATTTTCACTTCCTCCCGAAGATCCACAAAATTCAGGAAAGGAATTCCTTCCTCCTCCGCAAGCTCTCCCACGTAGTTCATACGCATCTGATCCTCTTTTGACACAGTCATGGGAGCCAGAAACAGGCAGAGCTCAATATCGTTTGCTTTCGTCAGCTCGATTATTTTTCGAAGCCATTCCTCTTCTTCTATTTCCAAAATTTCATCACCCTCAAAAGGCTCGTTTCCGTCTATGGTCCAGGTGATCGGACTTTGGTGCATACCGTCAATCAATGCACTGAAGCCCATATACAATATATCCGGCCCCGTGAAATCCTGACGCTGCAATTCCCGGTAACGGGTGTGTATGACAGGCCACTTTGCCAGAAAGCTGCTTCTGTCCCCTTCATCTACTATTCCGCTTTCCGTCTGCAAACTTCCTGACTCTTCATCTGTCATGTCCCTTATCAGCTGCACATAATTCGAGGATACATGATACGGAAGTATATTTCTATACAGATTACCCTCCACCATGTAGCCGTGGAAGCCCGCATAATACATTTCCAGACAGACCACTTTAGGTTTTTGAGTCTTCAGCGCCTCCTTCAGCCAATAATAGGACGAAGCAAAATCCTGACCTGAAATGGAAAGACTGTAACCCGCGATGCCATAGTCATCCCACAGCCTTGAACTGATAATCGAACAATAACAATGGCTGCTTCCCAGAAAAAGAACATCCACCACATTCTCATCCAGACCGTAAAAGGTCTCTACAGGCGTAAAATATCCTCCCGCGCTGTCCTTCCAGGACAATATTTTATATACCCGCCCCAGCACCAGCAGCAGAATCAGGCAAAACGCAATCACGCCGGCACACCTTTTTATGATCGTTTTCTTCTCCAATCTGTTTTCCATCCGTATATCCTCTAAAATTGAAAGTAAATAAACTTCGCCGACTCAAACTCAATGCCATATATGCCAAAAACCAAAGTGGCCGTAATCAGGGCAATCATAACCCCCCATCTGAACCATATACACTGCTCCTGAAGAAATACCGCAATATTCTGCTTTTTTTTGTATCGTATCAAATCCACCAGGAAAAGACCTGTCAAGGAGACAATCAGTATATTAAACTCCGGACGGTCCAGGCCCAGGGTGTAAACCGTGCCATTAAATAGATTCCAAGGATCCCATTTTGCAAACAGGCGCTTGCAGTATCGAAGGGCATGAGACAAGGATTCCGATCGGAAAAAAATCCATGCAATATCCGTCAAAACAAAGGTGGACACTACCTGCGCCAGCCGAAAGCTGATGCTTTCCTTTTTGGTATGCAGACGATCTGTCAGCTTTGCACGCCACCCGGCCGTCACATCTCCGATCACCTGGTAGATACCATGCAGCAGTCCCCATGCCACATAATTCCAATTTGCCCCATGCCAAAGACCACTGACTGCCATGGTGGTCATCAGGTTAAAGTATTTCTTCGGCCTGGAGCAGCGGCTCCCCCCCAGCGGAATATAAACATAATCCCGAAACCAGGTACTTAAGGAAATATGCCACCGCTTCCAGAATTCACTGACAGACCCTGCAAAATAAGGTGTCTCAAAATTTTCCATCAGCTGAAAGCCCATCACCCTGGCGGCACCTACGGCAATGGTAGAGTATCCCATAAAATCGCAGTAAATCTGTACGGCAAATCCCACTGCACCCGCAGCAAGAGCTACCGTCCCGTGCAAATAATAGTTTCCAAAGACAGAATCCACCAAAATCGCCGCGCGGTCAGCTATTACCATCTTTACAAACAGACCCCACACCATCATCATAAGCCCGCTTGTAACATTCCCGTAATTCCAAATCTTTTTCTTCTCCAGGCCGCGCATCTGGCCCAGAAGGCTCTCTGACCGTTCAATGGGACCTGCCACCAGCTGAGGAAAAAAAGAAACAAACAGGGCATACCGCAGGATGTTCTTTTCCGGCTCCACTTTCCCCCGATATACATCAATGGTATAGCCAAGAGCCTGAAAGGTATAAAAGGAAATGCCCACAGGCAGCAGCACATCAAAGCTCTTTTCCAAAAGCTGCAGGTGCAGCGCCGATAAAACCCTGTTACAGTTAATCAAAAAGAAATCAAAATATTTAAAGAAGAAAAGGATCCCCAAATTTACGCATAAACACAACGTAAGCGCCAGCTTCTTCAACGCCGGTTTTTTCGCGGAATGCACCCAGAAACCGCACAGCCAGGTAACGGCCGTGGAGGTCAGCAGTAAAAGCGCATATTTTACATTCCAACACATGTAAAAGCAATAGCTGGCCGCCAGCAGCCAAATATAGCGGGCCTTTTTAGGAACAACAAAATAAATTAATGTGACCACCGGAAAAAAAACCAAAAAATCTATCGAATTAAATAACATCCGCCGCTCTCCTGACTAAGCGCTTTTACGCTTTTCTTCTGTACCTATTATGTCTTGAAAAAAATCATTTTATCATGGTATAAACGGCCATCCGGCCGTTTCCTGCCCCGAATAAGGTCATTTTACCATGATTGCTCTGTTTATGACAAGGCCATTTAAGCATCCGCTTTTATTCGCGCACCCGGATATGCACCTCCCTCAGCTGCTGCTCCGTTACGTCACCGGGCGCGCCGCTCATGAGATCCTGGGCAGAGCCGCTCATGGGGAAAGCCGTGACTTCCCTGATATTCTCTTCCCCCCGAAGCAGCATCAGCATACGCTCCACTCCTGGCGCCATTCCCGCATGAGGCGGCGCTCCAAACTGAAATGCCTGATACAGCGCCCCGAACTTTGCTTCCAATATATCCTTTGTATAACCGGCAAGTGCAAAGGCCTTTTCCATAATCTGAATATCATGGTTCCGCACTGCGCCTGAGGAAAGCTCGATCCCATTACACACAATGTCATACTGGTACGCAAGAATCTCCAGCGGATCCTGTGTTTCCAACGCCTCCAGCCCCCCCTGAGGCATGGAAAAGGGATTATGTGTAAACGTAAGCTGCTTTGTCTCCGGGTCCGTCTCGTACATGGGGAAATCATTGACATAGCAGAAACGGAATGCGTTCCTTTCTGTCAGGCCCAGCTTCTCACCCAGTTCAACACGGATCTTCCCGGCATAATAGCAGGCTCTTTCCTCCTTATCCGCAATAAAGAAAATAGTGTCTCCTGCTTCCAGCTTTCCAAGACTGCGAAGCTCTGCCTTTAATTCATCCGGAATAAATTTGTCAATAGGTCCTTTAAAGGAAAGATCCTCCGCTACTTCAAGATAACCCAGCCCTCCCATACCCAGCCCTGTGGCAAAGGAAAGCAGTTTTTCATGAAAACCCTTGCTCATTTCCGCATGTACTTTAACCGCACGAACTATTTTGTTCAAAAACGGCTTAAACGTACATTTCTGAAAGAAGTCTGTCAGATCCATGATCCGCAGAGGATTGCGCAGGTCAGGCTTATCACATCCAAATTCCAGCATGGCCTGCTTATAGCTGATTACCGGATAAGGCGCCGGCGTAACAGCGGCATCATCCGGCCCAAATTTTTCAAAAACGGCGGAAAGCACTTCTTCACCTGCCCGGAACACATCCTCCTGCGTGGCAAAACTCATCTCGAAATCCAGTTGATAAAATTCCCCCGGCGAGCGATCTGCTCTTGCGTCCTCATCCCTGAAACAGGGCGCGATCTGAAAATATTTATCAATTCCAGAGGCCATCAAAAGCTGTTTGTACTGCTGCGGCGCCTGGGGCAGTGCATAAAATTTCCCCTTATATTTCCTGGAAGGAACAATATAATCCCTTGCTCCTTCCGGGGAAGACGCACAGAGAATGGGGGTCTGAATCTCTACAAAACCCATTTCCGCCATCTTCTGCCGCAAAAAGGCAATCACACGGGAACGGAACAGAATATTATCCCGCACCTTCGCATTCCTCAGATCCAAATAGCGATATTTCAAGCGAATATCCTCTCTGGTTTCCCTTGATGTCATAATCTCAAAGGGCAGCTGCTGATACACCTTCCCCAGCACCTGGATCTCCTGAGCCTCCAGCTCGACGGTTCCTGTGGGAATTTTAGGGTTATAAGTCTCTTCGTCCCGCTTCTCCACAGGACCTCTAACCGTGATACAAGTTTCTTTTACAAGCCCCTTTAGCAGCTCCGCCTTCCGTATCACTACTTGAAGTACGCCGTACATATCCCGCAGGTCAATGAAGGAAACACCGCCATGGTCCCTTATATTCTCCACCCAGCCTGCGACCCGCAGAATCCGTCCGATCTGCTCTTCTCCGATCTCCTTCACGGTAATGTCCCTGTAGCAGTTTCTCATTTCCATAATGACTCCTCCATTCTGCCCTGTCTTAAACGGGCCTCTTTTCGCTGCGCCCCTGTGCATAAAAAATGTCCCGAGACGCAGTTTCCTGCATCCCGGGACGAATAAGCGTAACCTATCCGCGGTACCACCCGCATTGATAAACCATACCTCCGTTTTAAGTTCCACTCCGGATAGGGACGGTCTATCCCCTTTTGCACATAACGCATGCCTGCGTGCTGCCCTCACCCTTCCGGTCGTCGTGCTGCCTTACTCATGACCGCATTATGCTCAAACAGCCTGCTCCAGAGCGTTCCCTTTACCGCTTCTTACTGACAGCGCTCTCAGTCGGTGACGCCGTCTTCCTGTCGTTTTCCCTGGCAAGAGTCTCTTTCATCGCATTTTGATTTAAAAACAGTAACACATTTTTTCTGGTTTTGCAAGAAATATTTCTAAAATATTTCTTGCCCCTGTTTAACAAATAAACTTCCCGATCAACGGCACTCTTCTCAGCACGGATGCCGCCAAAAGGCAAAAAGCAAAACAAAAAAGAGAAAGTATCGGAATCCCTGCAATATTGGGTATCATCATGCTGTGAATCCCATGCGCCTCTAAAATCTCCATCAGGCCTACGTGCATCACATATACCCCCAGTGTTCCCTTAGACACCTCTTCAATCACTCTCGATGCCCTGGCGGAATATGGAATTTTTCCCATCACCTCAGTAAAAAACAAAAAGCAGGCCAGTACAATGCAGAACGTGAACAGCCCGAAACTGTCATAAACCTCACCTTTGGGCTCGCCTGCTCTGACAGACAGATAATTACCCAGCACCACGTTTAAGACTGCTGCCGGAATCGCAAGGAAATATATCAACTTATGATATTTTAACGGAATTCCAATATGGGCCACATAATACCCCAGCACAAAATATCCTGCATATCCGCAGACAAGATCCACCCGAAGCAGCTCCAATACATACTTCAAATATTCAGACAAGGATAAGGACTTCATCGTCTCACACAAGATCTGCAGCACAAAAAACAAAATTAGAAAATATTCCAAATTTTTTCTTTCCGCATTCTGCACCCATACACGAAGAATGGGAAGAAGCATGTAAAGACCGGCAATCATAGGCAAAAACCAAAGATGATACCGGCCCAGAATCATTTCCTTCACCACCTCTTTCCAGCCTGTCTGCGTGAAATCAAAGTGAGCGCAATCCTTTAAACCATATATGACGGACCAAAAAACGAAAATGACCGCAAGCCGTAAAATATTATGAGTATACAGCCTTTTTATACTAAGTTCCCTTTGCTTTGGCAGGAATATGACTCCGCTGAGCATCACAAAAACAGGAACACCAAACCGAAACAACGCGTCATACGAATTAGCAATGATCCATGCCCTGCTGTTTATCTCCAGAGTATACCAAAACTGCGCGCTGCTATGCAGCATAACCACGCTGAATGCTGCCAGTATGCGCAGCAGATCATAGTGCACCATTCTTTTTTCTTCCACTTCGCTTCCCATGCCCCGGCTCCTTCCGCCTCTCGCTGCCCTTATATTCCCGCAGTCTTGATCCGCTCAACCGCCTCTACCGTATTCTCACGGCTGCCAAAGGCAGTCAGCCTGAAATATCCTTCTCCGCTGGGGCCAAAGCCGGAGCCCGGAGTCCCCACTACGTTTACCTCTTCCAGCAGATAGTCAAAGAACTCCCAGCTGGTCATACCCTTTGGCACCTTCAGCCAGATGTAAGGCGCATTGACACCGCCGGAAACAGTATATCCTGCCTCCTTTAAGCCATCAAGTATATACCGGGCATTTTCCATATAATATGCTACCTGGGCCCTTAGCTGCTTTTTCCCCTCTGGAGAATAAACTGCCTCCCCTGCTCTCTGCACAATATAGGGGGCTCCGTTATACTTGGTTCCATGACGTCTTGCCCACAGGGAATGCAGTGATACGCCGCCGCATTTTAAGTCTTTGGGGACCACAGTAAAACCTAAGCGTACTCCGGTAAAGCCTGCATTCTTGGAAAAAGAACGAAGCTCAATGGCACAAGCCCTGGCTCCCTGACATTCATAAATGCTTCGCGGTATGTCCGCCTCGGAAATGTAAGCCTCATAGGCTGCGTCATAAATGATAACCGCTCCCACCCTGCAGGCATAATCCACCCACTCCTGTAGCTGCGCTCTGGTAATTACAGCTCCCGTAGGATTGTTCGGAAAACAAAGATAAATTATATCCGGCGTCTCTTCCGGCAGCTCCGGCGTAAAGCCGTTTCCCGCCACACAGGGCATATATATTACATTGCTCCAAGTCTCACTTCTCTGATCGTAGGTCCCGGTCCTTCCTGCCATCACATTGGAATCCACATAAACGGGATAAACCGGGTCGCATACCGCAATCCGATTATCCAGACTGAAAATCTCCTGAATGTTTGCGGAATCACATTTCGCGCCATCGGACACAAAAATCTCATCTGCAGAAACGTCACAGCCTCTTGCCTTATAATCATTTTCCGCAATAGCATTCCGCAAAAACTCATAACCAAGGTCAGGCGCGTAGCCGCGAAAGGTTTCCTGATGTCCCATTTCCTCTACGGCACCATTCATTGCTTTGATAATAGCCGGTGCAAGAGGCTGTGTCACATCACCGATACCCAAACGAATAATCCTTTTATCGGGATGAGCGGCACTGTATGCACTGATCTTCCTGCCAATCGTAGAAAACAGATAGCTCCCCGGAAGCTTCAGATAATTCTCATTTAATCGAAACATAATAATCCTCCCTTCTCGACACACCTGCGAAAAATTTATTTTTCACAGTACCACCTCTCCTTCAAATACTGTGGCAGCAGGTCCCGTCATATAAACTACATTTTTGTCTCTATCCCACTCGATCCGCAATTCTCCCCCCAGCAGCTTCACCGTGATCTCCCGATCCGTAAGTCCGTTCAATACACAGGCGACTGCCGTTGCACAGCAGCCCGTACCGCAGGCCAGCGTTTCTCCCGTTCCCCGCTCCCAGACACGCATAAATACAGTCTGCCTATCCAAGACCTCCACGAATTCCGTATTCACTCTTTCCGGAAACCTGACATGGTTTTCGAACAAAGGACCGATCTGCTCCAATTTCATATCAGACACCCCCTCCGCAAAAACCACCGCATGAGGGTTTCCCATGGAGACACAAGTTATCCTGTACTCCTTTTCCTCCACATATATGGGCTCATTTATCACCCTTTCGCCATCCGCTATTACCGGAATTCTTTTCGGCTCAAAAACAGGGCTGCCCATATTGACCCGAACTCCGGTTACTGCGCCCCTTTCTCCCGGTCTTCCTTCCGGCTTCTCCACCGTCAGGTCAAGATATTTTATGCTTCCTCCACTGATCACCCGGATATGCTCCGAATCCGTGAGCCCCTTGTCATAGACATATTTTGCCACACAACGAATACCGTTTCCGCACATCTGGGCCCGGCTGCCATCCGCATTATACATTTCCATTTCAAAATCAGCCTGATTCGAAGGATTGATAAAGATAACACCGTCTCCCCCGACGCCAAAATTTCTGTTGCTTAAAAATCGTACTGCCTCCGGCTTTTTTTCCTGAGGAATATGCTCTGTAAATCCGTTTATATACACATAATCATTCCCACAGCCGTGCATTTTTGTAAATTTCATGCCTGCTCTAATTCTCCCTTCTTCGGATAACCTCACAAATCGGCGCTTACAGGGCTAGTATCATTAACGCCGTCTCCACCATGTTTGTGCCGCTGTCCATGCTGCACTTCTGCAAATAACGGTGCGCCTCTTCCTCTGACATGTGGTTTCTGTCCATCAAAAGCTCCTTTGCCTCTTGAACTCTCTCCTGCTCTGCAGCATTTCTTTTCTTCGGCTCCAGCCTGGCCTTCCTGCGCCTGCGCTCTATCGTCTCCACCATCATGCCCATGGTACTTATCAAATCTCCGGCCTTTAAGGGCATGGAAAGGCACATAATCCCGCTTCCCGCACACTGACCAAGCAAATGTTCGGAAGCCAAAAGCAGCATCTCAAACCCGGACGGAAGACAATCATAAAGCTCTGAATAGATCATATCTGTCAATTTATAGCTGCTCAATAGGATGCCGTCATGCAGTCCATCCGCCAGGCTGATCGCCTGAGACCCTGCAGTACAGATGCCGGTGACCGTAAAGCCGCCCCGCACCAAAACATTCTTAATGCCTCTGGCATCCTCTATCCTTGGCAGCGCTATTATAATATTTGTCAAATACTCACCTCCGGCGGCACAAACCAATCCCATGGAACTAAAGTTCCAGGAAGAACGCTGCACAAGGCGAATTTTCTCGCCTGGCGAATTTTCTCGCCTGGCGAATTTTCTCGCCTGGCGAATTTTCTCGCCTGGCG
>CAJTSE010000008.1:0-45394 GCA_910578815.1 uncultured Acetatifactor sp. | reverse complement strand
AATTTTCTCGCCTGACGAATTTTCTCGCCTGGCGAGTTTACTCACATGCGTTCTTCGATGTGGCCCTGCCACGACTCAAATCCTGATGAAAAACGCCGTACTTTGGCGTTTTTCGGCGTGAAACTTAGTACTTCTCCGCGAAATGCCCAAGCCTGAGAATCAGGCTTTTAGCATGAGCGGAAACTGCCGCAGACAGTTAGAAGTACTTTTCACGCTAGTATCTGTACAAATATTCCTGTATCTCCCACTCCGAAACATGAGCGCGATATTTCTGCCACTCGCTTTCCTTTGCCTCAATATAGCTTTTTGCTATATGCTCCCCCAGCACCTCCAAAATGAACCCGTCATTTTTCATGGCGTCCACGGCTTCCATCAAAGTCCCTGGCAGATTCTCAATGTTCAACGCTTTCCGCTCCTGTTCCGTCATGGTATAAATATTACAGTCCACACTTCCAGGCGGCTCAATTTTGTTGATGATTCCGTCAAGCCCAGCCTTCAGGCACAGCGCAAGCGTCAAATAAGGATTGGCCGCGGAATCTGGGCTTCGCAGTTCCACTCTGCCCCCTTCTGCTGGAATCCGGATCAAAGGGCTTCTGTTCGTGGCGCTCCAGGCAATATAAACCGGAGCGGCAAAACCGGGAACCAGCCTTTTATAAGAATTTACCAAGGGATTTGTCACTGCCGCCATCCCTTTGATATGCTTCATAATACCGCCGATAAAATAATATGCTTCCCGGCTCAAACCATTAGCGTCAGCCTTATCATCAAAAATATTCTTTCCGTCCTTGTGCAAAGACATATTGATGTGCATTCCGGAACCGTTGACTCCGTATTTGGGCTTAGGCATGAAGGTAGCGTGCAGACCGTGACGCTTTGCAATCGTGCGTGCCGCCAGCTTGAAGGTCATGATATTGTCGGCTGTGGAAAGCGCTTCGTCATACCGCAGGTCAATCTCATGCTGGGCTGGGGCCATCTCATGATGAGACGCCTCGATTATCAAACCCATATCTTCTAATGTCATCACAATATCCCGTCTGGCATTTTCCCCGCCGTCCAGGGGGCCAATGTCAAAGTAGCCTGCCTGCTCATGGGTCTGAATGGTAGGCATACCGTTTTCATCTGTATTAAATAAGAAAAATTCACACTCCGGGCCGACTTCGAAGGTATATCCCAGCTCTGCCGCTTCCGCAACGGCCTTTTTTAAAACCACCCGCGGATCTCCGTCAAAGGGCCTGCCATCCGGCCGATGAATGTCACAAATCATTCGTGCCACCTTGCCCTGCTGAGGTCTCCATGGGAATATCTCCAGAGTGGAAAGATCCGGATATAAATACATGTCCGACTCTTCGATTCCCACAAAGCCGTCTATGGCGGAACCGTCAAACATGCACTTATTTTCCAACGCCTTTCCCAGCTGACTTACCGTAACTGCAATATTCTTAAGATTGCCGAACATATCCGTAAATTGCAGGCGGATGAACTCAATATCTTCATCCCTGGCAAGCCTTAAAACGTCTTCGCTTGTATAATTTTTCATCATGCGGCCTCCTTTTCAAAGCAATACAAGGGCAGTCCTATCCTGCATAGAACGCCCTTGTCCTGAAACTTATCATAGCAACGTAACGCCCGCTTGTCAATGAGAAATCCTTAGCATAAACTTATGCTTCCCCTCATACTTATTATAAAGAAAAATCATGACAACCAAGGGGAATATAAATGAGCGCTAAAACAAAAATCGTCGTACTTCACATGAAGGAGCTGATTTATACTGCAATCTTCGCGGCTCTGGGAATCCTGTTCATTGTGCTTCTTATCATGATGTTCCTGCCTGACAAGGAGAAAGAACCGGACAGCTCTGCCCCGGACAGCCCCACCTCTTCAGAAGACGGATCGGCTGCCGCCGGTTCCGATGCTCTCTACATACCCGGTGTCTACACCACCGAGCTGATACTGGGGAACCAGTCCATTGATGTGGAAGTCATCGTGGATCAGAATTCCATCACCTCCATCCGCATGGTAAACTTGAACGATGCCATTACCACTATGTATCCCCTGCTGGAGCCCACCTTTGAGGCGATCTGCAGTCAGGTCTACCAGTTACAGACACTGGAAGGCGTAACCTATTCTTCCGACAGTAAATATACCTCTCTTGTCCTGCTGGAGACTATCCAAAGCTCTCTCGATAAAGCATCCGTCTCCCAGTGACACTGGCAGGCAGCAAGCTTCGGGGGTACAGTCGAAACAAATAATGCTTGAACCTGCGCAGGATAAGGATGAACGTTTTCTTGCGTTCTTCCTGAAATGACTTTCATTTTCTCAGGCCGGATACAAAGAGGTGTGCTTACACACCCTTTCCGGCCTCAGAGAATCTTCATTCTGTCAGCATTTCCGATATAATTCTTCTAATTCGGCAACGCTGAATTTATAATGAGAATTACAAAAGTGACAGTTCACTTCTATCTCCTGTCCTTCCTCAATCATGTCCCTGATTTCCTGTTTACCCAGACTAATCAGAACCCTTTCGATCTTTCCCCTGTCGCAGCTGCACACAAATGCCGTCTTCCCGGTATCCGTCACTGTCGGCTGCAGTCCGTCCAGTAAAATCTGCAGCATCTGCTCCGGTCCGTTTCCGGCCTCCAGCAAAGCCGTCACGGACCTTGCCCGGCTCAGATTCTGCTCCAGCATAGCCGTCACGCTTTCCTCCGCAAATGGCATCAGCTGGATCATAAAGCCTCCTGCCTGCCTTACGGTATTATCCCGATTCATCAGCACCCCAAGGCCCACAGAGGACGGAATCTGCTCGGATACTGCAAAATAGTAAGTAAGATCTTCGGCAATCTCCCCTGTCTGCAATAAAGTTTGTCCCACATAGGGCTCCTTTAGGCCCATATCCTTGATCACACTTAAATGTCCCTGTCCTACGGCGCCCCCCACATCTAGCTTTCCCAAATGGTTTGCAGGCAGAATCACATCCGGCACCTCCGGATAGCCCTTTACATTTCCCAGAGAATCCGCCGTCACTGTCATACCTCTCAGAGGCCCGTCTCCCTTCACCTGCAGGGTAAGCAGATCCCTTTCCCCTTTCAGCGTACTTCCCATCATGGCTCCCGCGCTCAACAGCCGCCCCAATGCTGCCGTCACCACAGGACTGGTATTGTGAATCCGCCTTGCCTCTTCCACCATTTCTCTGGTGCTGCAGGCAAAAGCACGTATCTGCGCATCTGCGGCAGTCGCCCGTACAATGCAATCTTCCATTATTACCTTCTTTTCTGTGCCACCACCAGCACTCGCTCACTTTCCGGCCTCACTTCTTTGCCTGTGTCCGCATCTGTCATTTCCAGAATTTCTAAGCCGGCCTTCCTTACCAGACTGCTCATCTGCTCCGAAGTATATCCCCTCTGTAAATGAGTCTCTGTAAACCGCCGGAATCTGCCATCAGTCTCTCGCACAAACAGAGTCAGGTCATACTCATTAATCTCTTCTTCTATGTCATATATGTTTTCCCAGATAAAGCTGCAGTCTTCCCGATTTTCCGCAATAGTGGCATTCCCGATGACTTCACGGTACTTATAATCCGTATTGAAATCAAAAATCAGGAGCCCACCGGGAAAAAGATAGTTTTCCACCAAAGAAAATACGGTCAGCAGCTCTTCTTCCTCCAGAATATAATTTAAAGAGTCACAGACGCTGAACACAGTCCCCACTGTGCTGTACAAATCAAGCTCCCTCATATCCTGCTGCAGATAAAGAATTTCCGAACCACTCCTGTCCTTTTTTTCCATGGCAGCATTCAGCATGGACTCGGATCTGTCCACACCGATCATATCATATCCCTTTCGGTACATCAGCTCTGTCAGCGTACCTGTACCACACCCTAAATCCACCAACAGATTACGCTCGGAATCCATTACATCTTCTGCATCCCGTTCCGGCTTGGACACACCGTATTTTCTGATCAGTCCGTCCAGCCGCTCTCCCCAAAATTCGTAGGGCGTATTGTCCATAAAAGTATCATATACCGCTGCAAAATCCCGATACATTTCCATTTTGTTTCCTCACGCTCACTCCCATGCCGGAGCCAAAGCTCCGATGAAAAACGCCTGTTTTCATTTTCACGCTAGTCGCCCAGCTTCATGGCGGCAAAAAAGCCCGCCGCCAGCGCAATGACTCCCGTCACCGCACTTAAAAACGTCATTTTTGAAAAGACCTCCAGATTCATCAGCACAATCGCCACAGGCGAGGCCACAATCAGGCCAATGATCGCCCAATAGGCATACAGAGGAAATTTTTCAAATACAATTTCCACCACCTTAGCAATTCCGAAAATTCCCGCCACCACACCGATGCCAAAGGGAATCAATACGCCGCAGCCGGCCAGAATTCCGTTCATATCCAAGTGTACCAGCGCCGTAATAAAATTGGTGATTGTCAAAAGCACAGGCTTATAAAATCCCATCAACATCAACACCATGGAACCGCTGACACCCGGAATCACCATAGTGGCAGAGGTAATCACACCCACTCCAAAAAGAATCAGCATATTTCCAACACTGAAGGAGAGATCCGCCGAGGTTCCTTCCGTCTCCCCCATGACGGCCATGCCTGCCACCAGAGCAAAAAAGGCCAGCGCGGCAATGATGTGTCCGATTCTGATTTTCTTTCCCATCACATTTTTTCCGATAGCGGGAAGTCCTCCCAGAATCAGCCCTACAAAGAGCAGGTTGGTCTGTATGGGAATCCTTTCGAACAATTCCTTTAACGCAAATGAACTCCCTACAATGGCAATCAGCATTCCCACCGCTATGGGGAACAGGAATTTAACGCTTTTCTTAAACTCACTGAACAAATGCGTAATGCAATGAATCAGCTTATCATAAATTCCCATGGACACCATCATGGTGCCTCCGCTGACACCAGGAACAATATTTGCGATACCAATTACAATACCCTTTAAAACACTCTTAATCATTGAAACCTCTCCCACACCTGTAATGTTATAGTATTCCGACAATTACCTATTACAATATCTACCAAATTATAACCGACCTGCTCTGTTTTCGCCATTAATATTTTCTTAATTTAAATAGTTCCTCAAAAAATCCAGCAGCTTATCCATCTGTTGATCGGTGCCTACCGTAATCCGAAGATACTCTGAGATCTTAGGCTTGTTCCAGTATCTCACATAAATATTTGCCCGGCGCAGCGCTTCAAACAGCTGTCCCGCCGAAATATCCATGTGGGAGGCAAAAATAAAGTTTCCCATAGAGTCCGGGAAGATAAAGCCAAGCTGCTTTAATTCCTTTTTTACCCGCTCTCTGGTATTGATGATCCGAGCCGTTGTTTCCTTAAAATATTCCTGATCCCTCACCGCTTCCACCCCCAGAAGCTGTGCAGGCAGATTCATAGTATAAGAATTAAAGGAAAACTTTACATCATTTAAATAGTGTATCATTTTCTCACTGCCGACGCAAAAGCCGATCCGCAGCCCCGCCATGGCTCTGGATTTGGAAAAAGTCTGTACTACCAGCAGATTTTCATATCTTTCCAAAAGGGGCATCGCGCTGACACCGCCAAAATCTACATAGGCTTCATCCACGATCACGATTACGTCTCTATTGGCCTTAAGTATTTCTTCCACGGTCTCCAGATTTTCCAGAACCCCGGTAGGCGCATTGGGATTCGGAAAGATGATACCTCCGTTTGGCTGTTTATAGTCCTCCGGGCAAATGTGCCAGTTTTGGTCCAGCTCACAGGTCTTATAAGGAATCCTGTATAAATTTGCCCAAACATCATAAAAGGAATAGGTGACATCAGGAAAAAGAATGGGCCTGCCGCTGTTAAAAAAAGTCAGAAACGACATGGAAAGCACATCATCAGATCCCACCCCCACAAACACTTGTCTGGGACTTACATGGTAATATTCCGCCAGTGCCTCCGTCAGAGGCGACACATCGGGATCCGGATAAAGGCGCAGCCGCTCACAGTTCATATCCGCTGCCAGCCGGGCCACTCCCGGAGCAGGAGGGTAAGGACATTCATTGGTATTTAATTTTATCATCTCCGGCTGATCCGGCTGTTCTCCGGCCACATAAGGTATTACTTTCCGTACATTTTCTTCCCAATTCATCACTTTCCCTCTCATTCCGAAGTATTCTGTGCCAGGCTCATCAGACTGAAATCCCATCTTGATTCCCCTTGTCCGACCGCCTCTTCAATTCTTCTTTGTACGCTTCCACCTGCTCCGGACATTTAAGCTGCTCATAGCACCGGATCAAGCCCTCCAGTCCCTCACGGCCGCCTGTCCGGATGTCTAACACAGGACAAGTCTCATATACGGCATTATAGTACCAGACCGCCGCTTCCTCATAATCCGCACTCTCTTCATAAAAATGCCCCAGCTCACAACAAATCTCCGAGTTTGCCTCCCCGGCAATCACCTTGGACACATATTTAAAAAATTTCAAAGTGTCTCCTGCCAGTCTGGCCGCCCGCGCCACAATACAGCAGGCTTCAGCAACCTCGTCGCTGCTCCTGGTTTCATCCGCCGCAGACGTCGCAAAATAATCTGCTGCACGTTCAAAGTCCTCTCTTTCTCCTGCCATGAATAGTTCTCTGGCATACATGGTATGCAGTCTCTCAGGCAGCCGATAACCACCGGCACAATGGCGGCGGAAGGTTTCCAGATCCCTGCCTGAATGCCCTCCCTCCGGCATATGCTGAATCACAATATCACTATCATAAACCACGGGAGACAGCCGCACCGTTTCATGTATGGGAGCTTCCCACACAAACTCCCGCAGCCGCTTAAACAGCTTGGGCCTGTATTCCTCATCAAAATTGTACACCGTATTAAACTGCAGCTGATTTCCATACTTCATCTGTACGATTTCAACCTCCGAAAGCAAGGTTTCCTTCAACAGCCGAAAACGCTGCCTGTTTACCTCATCGAGCACCTCATCCGCATCTGCGGAATATATGTATTCCTGCGTTGCCTTTGAAAAGGCAAAATTTCTTGCCGCGCTGAAATCATCCACCCACTGAAAATCGTAGACAAATTTTGTATATTCCGCAGCAATTCTTTTCGTTTCGTCCTGGGAACCGGTATCCACGATTACAATCTCATCCACCAAATCCGCCACGCTGTCCAGGCACCGCCTAAGTATCTTTTCTTCATTTTTTACAATCATGCACAGAGAAATCGTAATCATGCCACACCTCGCTCAAAACGGCCGCAATTACCTAAGCAGTTACACTATACCAAAGCAACGCCCAGAAAGCAAGGGTTATATAAGGCAGAAACGGCACCGGCCGCCGCAGATTTCCCCTTCTGTCAATGTTATGGCGGAACGCCTGTACAAATGCCAGCAGAATAAAAGAAAGCAGCATATGGATTAAATATCCTGTCAGGGACAGGCCTGCGGCAGTCTCTGCCACAGCACAGATGCTGAAAGCATAGCAGTCCGCACGCCCGTACATCTTAGGAAACACCAGCAGCTGAAGCAGTACAAAAAAACCAAGCTCCGGAAGAAATTGCACCATCGCCCCGGCCCTCTTCTGCAGCAGTAATATCACTGCCGCTGCTCCGGCTGCCCACCAGGTTACATTATACACCTGACAGCTGCGGCAGTCCGTAATACAGGCAAACAGCAGGCACAATGCAATGACTCCCCAAAGAACTCCGCTCATCTTAAACGGGTGCGGAACTCGTCCAAAATGCTTCCGCCCTCCGACGTAACATGCAGTACTGGACTGCTCTCCAGACATAACTCTCCCCAGAACGCCCGCACCTGCAGGACATAATCCCTGTCAGCCTCCGCATACAAAGGCACCATAAACTGCACATGGGACTCCTGTCTGTATACCTGCATATCCCTGTAATCAAACACAAGATTCTGCAGCGTTTCGTCTACCGCCGCCAACTCTGGAGGAAATTCCACCTCCACCCTGTCCGCATAGCCATAGGCGGTGATGTACAAGATGCCGCTTTCCCCGCATTTAAACACAGGGGCGTGAGGCGGAAGGATTCTCTCGATCCTTGTCTCCAGCGAAAGTTCCGTCACCGATCTGGAAATCTCCGTTATATTGCCCACCTGATCCCTGGCATAAGCCGTTACCGTGAAATTTCCCGTAAACAGCGCTTCTTCCCTTGTAATTTCCAGCTCTATTACATTTCCCTGAGGGTAGTATGTTTTTACACTGTAATTGTCCTGATTGGCAACCTTTATATAAAATTCCGCAAGACCTGAAAGTTCATCAAACGCGGTAACATACAGCCGGATTACTTCTTCGCGTCTGTCAATCAGCTGTCCGTCCGAAAGTGCCTCCAAGCCGCTGATAACCGGTCCTTCTCCGTCACCTGTCAAAACAATCCCGTTTCCTGCATCGGCCGCCTCTTCCGAATAATAAATCTTTCGCAGTCCGTTATCCATAAAAACAGCTCCGGCTCTGGGTATAATTTCTATGGACCGCCCGTGAGCCTCCATTCCCAAAGTAAACATCTGCTCTGCCGCCAGGCCTTTCCCCTGGTCCATACGCTTTGTCTTTAAATAAGGATAACGAGTAAGAAGCGGTGCTCCGATAGTATAATATAAAGGTTCTTCGCCATTCGTCTGACTTTTTCCGGGCGGCGTATAGATAAGATTCTGCCCGTATTCCGGGGACTCAAAAATGCTGTACGCCAGCCGATTTACCAATGCCGCAGGCCCCTCCATGCATGCTTCATGCTTTAAAAGAAAAGGTGTGGCACCGTCGCACCGTACATAATAAGTTTTATTCCCTGCCGCGTACACATTTTCTCCCTCCGTAAGCTGCAGCTGCCTTGTAACGACCTGCCATGGCACTCCGCCCGCATCAATCCGCACATGTGTGGTTCCTCCGATATTTCCTGCCGCGTCCACTGCTGCCAGATGCAGATAACGCACTCCTTCCGCCAGAGGAATCTCTGCATTTGTGTCCGACGTATAACAGCCTGATCCGTCTGCTTTTGTATTTTCCTTATCGTCTATCACATAATAATAGCCTGCTACTCCCGAAATCAATGTATTCCGGGTGATGTTAGAAGTACATATCGGTAATGCTGCACCTTTCAAATAAGCCTCCGCCTTATGGAAATATACAGTGCCTTTGTCTTCCGGTTTTCCCCAAGACACGAATACCGCTCCGTTTCCCGCCGGCATTTTTTTCACCGAATCCGGAGAAACAAATCCGGGAGCTGCCCGATCCGCTGCCCTTACGTTTTCCAGCTTCATCTCTTCCTGAAACCCCATCTGCAAGGCATCCAAAACGGCAGTTCCGTCCCCCGCCCGGTCGCCGGCGGTCATGGTATAATCCAGTACCGCCTTCTGTTTCACATAGCTGCTTCCTCCGTAAGCCGGCAGCGAGGATTCCAGCTGGCCTTCTTCATACCCACAGACGCAGATCCTGCCGCTGTATTGATAGGATATATTTCGCAGCCCCACATTCAGCCAGCAGCCTTGCTTCCAATGAGAAACGGATCTGGATACCTCTATATACACCCCTTTCACGTCCTCTGCCACCTCAAAAGCAAATGTACCACCCAGTCTGTAGTTTGCACCCGCGCCATGAAAAGAGCCTTCAGGATTCTCACAATCTGCATCCGGCCTGGTCTCAATGGTACCCCTAAACTGTTTGTGTGAATAAATATGGGTATACACCGGTCTTTCCGCCTTGCAGTTTCCTTCACTGTACCAGGTTTCCCTGCCCACCGTAGTGGTATGACTCAGTTGTTCCGGATTCAGCGTCTCACTGCTCACATTCCCGTCATCATGGACAAAGAACACTTTGACCGTTGTCCTGGCTCCGTCCGCCCCGTTCCCCCACGCATTCCACTCTTCCCCTGCTGCCGAATCCGTAAAGGTAAGAGTCCCTGCATAAGGAGTTTCCAGGTATGCCCTTTCATTTCCCACCCGCAATCCTACCAACGCAGTGCTGCCGCTGGAATGTCCTCCTGTTCCAATGCCTGCACCGGACGCTATGGTATCCCAGGCATACACGTTATCTGACCAGACACTATAGTTACCGTATAAGTCCAGTCCCGGTCTGATCGTACCGCTGGCTTCGTCATAACAGGCAGGTTCATGGGTATGGAGAACATACTCTCCAGCCGCACCTCCCAGGCAGCCTCCACCGCCTCCCGCCATGCCGTCCTCACCGGCAAATTGTTTCTCGGTTAAAAATGCTGCACTGCCGCCCGCTCCGCCATTGCCGCTCCTGGAAGCTCCTCCGCCGCCTCCCGCCACTGCAATCACTCCCTTTTTGTCAGAGGACAACACCGTACAGCCTCCACCGTTTCCATATGTACTTCCTTTTCCTCCCCCGTTATATCCATCCCTTCCCCCAACGTTAAAGGTCAGTACCTCGCCTTTTTCCAGCCACAACTTCAGCTTTACCGATCCTCCTTTGCCGCCGGCATAACTTTCATAGCTGCCTCCCTGGGCCCCGGACAAGGTTACACTATATATTCCGGAATGAGGTATGGTATACCTTTTCTCACTGCCGGTCTTTTCTACTGTAAACTGAAGTTTTTCTTCCTCACAAACCTGATCCGCATCGCTTAATTTCACCCATTCTTTCCCGTCCGTGCTTTGAAACAGCAGATATGCCTTATCCTTTCCGTCATCCATTCGCCAGGAAAGGTCTACGGCTCCGCTTCCTTTGTAAGCTTTATAATTGTCTGCCGCCTCCAGCGTCAAATCCACCCATTGGGCATAAAGAGTCAAATCCTCGGCCGGAGTTATGGAATCTCCGGGGCCTCCCGCAGGAAGCTGCAAAGCCGGATCATAAAACCATCCCCCAAAAGAATACCCCGCCCGTTCGGCAGGAGGCAGCACAATGCTGCCCTCCCTATAAACTGCCCTCAGGGTATCGCTGCCTCCTGCTTTAGCCAGATAGGTATATACTCCATTTTTAAAAAATCCGAAAAAGGGATGCACCATCGCCCACTCCTGAAACTGTTTTTCCGCTCTGACAGGCAAAACCTCCATACCTCCGTTTGTCTGAAAGGTAACCAAATATCCTGCCGGCGGCACCACCAGTGACGCATTGGGCATGTACGTGGCACCATACCGCCCTGGTATTTCAGAAATGCCTGTTTCGCCGTCGTAAGTACCTCCGGCCGGATCAATCTGCAGGATGCTTTCCACCGGCTCCCACTGAGCATAGAGAATGACGGTGCCGGTTTCCTTTCGTCCGGGCAGCCCATTCCAGTCCTCCGCTGTCAGATTGCGTACCCTTGCACCGTCCTCATAAGCCTCTCCGCTTCCGTCCGGAACACTGTTCCACCCCGCAAACCGATAGCCTGTGCAGCCATACGCATTCTTTGTCAGCTCCCGCACCGGAATTACCGGCATACCCTCATATTCTGCCGCATCATTGTACATATGAAGACTGTATGCCATATAACCCCCCGCATTTCCCGCATCCGCCGGGAAGTTTCCGTCATAGATCACCCTGTACATATTGGCTGAGAGCGCCTTACAGGTATGCCGGAAGGTACTTCCCTGCTCAAGATTATCACAAAAAGGACAAAGGGAGTAATGATCCGTTTTCATGGGAATATAATCTATCGTTTCTGCTGCCTCTCTGCTCATATAAACCAGAATATCTGAAAGTGCTTCCCCGCAATCCGCACAATAGGCAATCCACCCGGAATAATGCCTGGTCTCACAAGATTTTCGCCCATAGCTGACACCATGGTAATCCGGCGGATATTCATCATGGATGCACTGTCCCCTGCTGTGCTCCACAACCCAGCGGCCCACTGCCGCCTGACCTTCCACTTGTCTGTAATAATAATGTTCTCCTGTCTCCGGCTTCCTTAAATTAGAAGCGATCCCCGTGTTTACGGTCTCTCCCTTCGGATACCAGCATATATTTTTGTCTCCCAGGTTAACGGTCCAGGCCTGCCCGTCCGGAGAAAAAGATACATATTCACTGTTATAGACTGTCTGCAAGCCTTCTGCCGCCACCGACAGCGTCCGTCCGCACAGGCTGATCAAAAATACTGTCAACATCCCCGCTATCCTGCATCTCTTCATTTGTTTCCCCCTTCATAGACGATTGACTCTGCTCCTGTCTTTTGCCGCATACACCACAATACAAATATGAAATCTCTCTGTTCCCTCCATTCTCCCAATCTGTTTCCCATCCGATTCCCTCCACCCATGTATGAGGCTGCTCCTGTCCATAGGCTTCGCTCCATTCCGCTCCGCACCGGGTACAGGAATACCTTATGCTGCCGCCTCCCGTGCAGTCCGGAAGACAGGTCACCCTTCCTTCGTCCCGTACATGGCCCAGGGCTTCCCTGTAAATAACATTAAGCACTTCCCCGCAATCTACACATATCACCTCATATTCTGCTCCGTAAAAACAATCCGGCTCCTGCTGCCCAAAGGCCAGAACCGTCGCCGTACTTCCATGGGCCGCTTTTAAACCATTTTTCGCTGCCGGTGTATCCTTCCTGATCTCCGCGCACTTCTCCGCCGCAGCCCCGCACCCTGTCGACATAATCGCCGCCAGCAATATCAATATCATTCTCTTTCTCACACTACCCTCCATGCCGCGGCTCTGCCGCGGCTTACAATCCTAAGGCAAACTAATCCGCCTGTGAAGAATACCGGTTTTAGGCATTCTTCGGTTTGAAGTTTTAGATTTTCTTAGGCAGCGTCTTTCAGATGCCTTAGAAAATCTCTTCACACTACCTTCCTGACTACCCGAAGCGCTCCCCCTGCCAGCTCCGAATAAAACGCCTCCACATCGCCTTTATCCAGATAGATATTAATCCGTTGGGCTGCCGTGGTCCTGTCTCCGTTTGCAATCCTGCTGCCCGCCTGATCAAACACCTCCTGCACATACACATTATCCCAAACCAGAACGGCCTGTCCTTCCTCTGACACGCTATATATATGGATCCTGTCTCCGGCACGCAGAACACCCCCTGCCACCTGATAGAGATCCTCCGCCTTAAAACCCGCCACCACAGGCTCTTCCATTTCCTTCAGCACGTCATCCAGCCGCTCAAACATCCCCTCCGCCAGAAATACGCCTGGCTCGATGTCAAAGGACGCGGCCAGTCCCGTCACCTGCTCCGGACTGCATAATGCACCTTCCGGTATGCAGGATTTATCCAGCAGCCTTTCCTGAAAATAATGGCTGCAGGTTTCCTGTGTAATCAGCTGGCCCCTGGGTATCTTTTCCGCCGCAACATATATTGTCCCCTTCTCATAGTTTTCCAGCATTCCCTTTTCCATCTGCAGCATAACGGTAAAGACTGTAAACGACGCAATTAACGCTGCGGCAACACCCCCCGTTTTCCATTTAACTGCCGCAGTTTCCGGCTTTTCCCGTTTTAGTTTTCCGCTTTTCTTCATTTTCTGCTTATCCTCCTTAGCCTTTCTTTCCCTGCTTTCCCGACTTCCCGTGTCCGCGTCAAAGTTCAGCCCCGCGATTGGCACTGACATCCGCCAGCTTTCCTTTTCCGGCCGCCACCTCCACCCCCAGCACGCCCTTAATCCGATAGGATATTTCACTGTAAATCCCTGTATTTTCTACTTTGATACCATTAGGAGCCGACTCTTGTCCCAACATTCCGCTCCAGCATTTCTTCTCGCCGCTTTCATTAAAGCCGTACGCCTCCACCTCATTGCCGGTCACATTATAAACCGTAAATTTTTCAATATGGACCGGTCCTGAAATCAGTCCCTTACTGCTGCATTCCCATCCGTCATTCAAATTTAAATTTTCCCTAAGTGCCCGCTTGTACAGTTCATACGCTTTATCTGGATTTTCAATCCGTATTTTATGGGAAATGCCATATTCCTTCACGTCTATTACTGCCGCAGCCAGATTGGAGGCGGCAAGTGCATCCTCCATATACTGTGAAGATGCCCGAAATGCTTCAAGCTGTATCAGAACACAAAGCAGAATACCCAAAAGCAGTGCAAACCACAGCCCCAGCGTCCACCCGATCTGGCCGTTTTCAGTACTTCGCAGTAGACATTCTTTTTTCTTCAAAATCATACACTTTCCTCAGCTTTCCTTTTATTTTCAAAAAAACCTCTTCCCCGTAGCCTGCCCGTTCAAAGGTCGTGCCCTCCAGGTTTATGTCTGAGGCCCCTGCCGCTTCCAGTTCCCTGCCGAGCTGCAGCCTGTCGCTCTCTGTCAGCATTCCCACAGTCTCCATCCGCAGAATGTATTTTCTGGCAATCTGATTGATCTCCATCTTTTCGTCAACCAGCCTTACACTGTCCATATATGCCACAAGCAGCACTGTCATCAAAAGCATACAGATACCCGCCGACATCAGATCGCCTATATTTCCCTTTTCCGTTTTCATGCGGCCACTCCTGTCAATATCTGCTGCGCCTTAGTGGTCATGGCCTCTACCAGGGTCTTAATAAAGGATGTAAGGCTGTCCTTCATGACCACGCACAGCAAAAGCGCAATGATACACAAACCTACCGTCACCAGAATCCCGTCTATTCCCGGCTCTTTTTTCATTGCTTTGCTCCTGATATACCGGCCTGCCTGCGCTATCTTGTTTTTTACTTGTCTCATCATTGTTTTTCCTCCATTTTCTTATTTATTTTGTTTTTTGTTTTGCCACTTTTCGTAATTGTGTACCTACGGAAAACGAACTTGTAAAAGTAAATTGCACTCATAAAGTATATCTTTTATAATAGAGCATATAAATCAGAGCATGGGGAGAGCTAAGTTATGTCAAAATTAATATGCAGATGCGGAAATATAATCCCTGATATTACAGACAATTTGCCCTATAAGGGTTATATTATTTCTGATAAAGAGCTGTTTAAAATGTATGATTTTGTTGATAAACTAATAGAAACAGACTCTAACCAAAAAGAACGTTTAACCATGACATTTCGCAAAAATGTTCATATAGGGAAAAAATACATTAGATTAAAAGAAATATATCAATGCCCAAACTGCGGAAGGATTCTTATTGAAACGATTCCGGGAGAGTATTCCTTTTTTTGCCCGGAAGAAAACATAGAAAATAATCTTTTAGATTATGATGGTGAAGAAAAAGCAGAATGTTAAAACACTGCTGCCGCACCAAACATATAGCTTACGCATAAATACAGCGCAATTCCCAAGACCACCGTCAGCACCCCCAGCTGACAAAATGTGATCTTTCTGTCCAGGGATGCCTTTTTCCGTTCCAGCACCACCGCTTCCATATCTTTTACCTGCTCTCCAATATCGCGAAGAAGCTCTACTGCCTGTCCGGATTCCAGAGCCTGCAGGATCGTAATGCAGAGAGAATCCACATAGGAATTGCTGAATTTACCCTGAAACTTTTCCAGGCAGTCCCTTACATCCGCTTTCAAGACTATGTCCCCCGCCAACTCCAGCAGGGCCTGCCTGAGACGCTTTTCCTGTACGTTTCCATAGCATTCCGCCAGCGCATCTGTTACATAAACCCCAGCCCTGATCTGAATCTCCAAGGCATGATACACAAGTTTTAGTTCCGGCAGCATTTTTTCATTCTCTCTTTTATTCAGAAAGCGCAGCATCCACACCGGCAGCAGGGCCAGAAAGAAAAATGCCGCCGCCCCATAAGCGGCTCCCAGCCGGGCACAGGCCAACGCTCCCGTCAGCCCCAGCATTAAGCAAAGAGTAAGAAATCGCACCGGATCCACCCATTTACCGTAATGGTATGCAGCACCGTTTTTCAACAGCCATCCGCCCAACATCTGATAGCAGCTGCTATTCTTTCCTTTTTCCCGCAGCAGGCCCGATATTTCGTAATATGCCCTCAGCACCTTCTTTTGTTTTTTACCGCATTTCCCCAGAGCCAGCAGGGCAAAAAACACCTCTGCTGCCACAAGTACCGAGACTGCCGTTAAAATAATTCTGATTTTTTCAATATCTGACATATCTTCACCCTTGTTTGCATCCTGTTTGATTTACACTTCGTTTAAAAGGCCCATCCGCTTTCTGTAAAGGTTCCCACTATAAGCAGTACTGCCGCCGACATCCCGGCCAGCAGCCCAAGGTTCACCGCTGCCTCCCGAAGCATACCTTTTCGCTCCTGAGACACCTTAAGATATTCTCTAAGACTCCTTCTGCTGCTGTTTACCAGTACAGAAAAATCCGCGCAGTACCTGACACTGACCTCTATATTCCGAGCCAGCTCCTTAAATTTCGGATGCTCTATATGCTCCTGCATGGCAAGCAGTGCCATACTTACATCTCCCGTAGTAGCCGCCTCATAGCAGCAGGTATCCAGGGCACTTTTTATCGGTTCATCCATGTATCTGCTGATCTGTCCGAATATTCCGGTAATCTCTCCTGAAGCCACGGAGTAATTGTCCAAAAAGTCAAGCAGCTTAGTAAGATTCGTCTCCGTACGCCGAAAATTTAACTTTCTCAGCCTCCTGAAGATTAAGCTCTCCAGGACCCCACAGAGTAAAACCGCTGCCGCCCCCAGTCCCGGACCTCTCAAAAGGGACACTGCCGTAAATATCATGGATGCGGCTGCCAGGTTGCCTAAAATCCACCACTCTGCCGTAATTCCGGGAAATCGGCTTTTCACACCGCAGTACTGCAGCTGTTGTTCCATGGAATACCAGCGAGAGTGCTTTTCCTGAACACTCAACAGCTTCTGCCTGTCTGCCAGGCTTCGCTGCCTGGACGCGGCGTTCATTCCAATACGGGTCTTTTTCAGCGTGTCCGCAATATGCTTTAAGGCTTCCAGCTCACGAAACAACAAGAAAAAACCACCAAACAAAAATGACAGGATTAACAGTTTTATTCCTAACACGCGCACATTTCACCTCTTTCCTGGATTTTCTCATACCTCAGGCTTTTACGTTCCT
The DNA here is from genome assembly GCA_910578815.1 of uncultured Acetatifactor sp. GTDB lineage: Bacteria > Bacillota > Clostridia > Lachnospirales > Lachnospiraceae > Acetatifactor. The sequence continues at coordinate 28,535 of CAJTSE010000008.1, read as the reverse complement.
CGTCCCAGCCTTTGCACTCATAAATTTCTCTCACACGGTAATGCTCCATAAATATCACCGTCTTAAAGCAGTCAAGCATCCGCATCAATTCATTTCGGGAGTACTTGCTCTTTCCAAGGCAGTAATCCACCAGCTTGTCGGTTGCCTTGTCCGCGGATGGCGCATGAATGGTGGCAGCGCAGATCTGCCCCGTATACGCAGCATTCAGCAGATATACCGCTTCCGTTCCTTTGACCTCACCGATAATAAAAAAATCCACATCCATGGTAAGTCCCGCAATACTGATATGCTCCAGGTCATAGCTGATCTGCTGCTCCCCCGTTCCCGGCAGTGAATGCAGAAACATCATGTCCGGATGAAACATGGTAGTCAGCTCATCCGCCTGCTGCGCCACTAAAACCGCACAGTTGTCCGGCAGCGTTTCCTTTAGCGCATTCAAAAGGGTTGTCTTGCCGGAGGAATTTCCACCGCAGATCAGCGTAGATCCTTCTCTGAAACGGCAGACTAAAAGCTCTGCCGTTTCACGGTCAAGCATACCCTGTTCTATTAAATCCTTTATCTGAGGAAACGCTTTTGGAATTTTTCTGATACAAAGATAAGGCTCGTCATAGGTATTCACTAACGGCATGGAAACCGTAAACCGCAATATAAAATCCGGGTGGCTCTCATTGTCGGTGAATCGTTGAATTGCATTGAGATTGGAAATATTGACCTGATTTCTTGTGGCAATGTAATCAATAAACTGCCTGTACTCCTTCGGCGAAGCAAACATCGCCTCCGCCTGCATCCGCTGCCCCTTTTTCTTGATCCGAATGTTGTCATGGCTCACCACCCGGATGTCAGAAACCATTTTGTCGTCTATCAGTCCCGACAGCCTGGAATAACCGAAGATATACTGCTCAAATTCTGTCAGAAGCGCCGCATCTTCCTGCCCTGATCTGTGATAATATTCGGCAATACAGCCTGCTGCCTCGTCCAGGAAAGCCTCTTTTGAAATCAAGCCTTTCTTCATCTGCATCAGAGACTGCTGCTTCCTTGTGGTATATTCCTCCACCAGCTTCTGTAAAATATCCTCTGATGCACCATATTCAATTTTGATAGATCATCCCTCCCATCCTTTTATAACAAAAATACCGTGCACTGTAATTTCTGTCTTTATAGCTTCTGTGTCTGAGATCGCAGCTGAAACAGCCTGAGAATATGTCAGATGCCTGACTCGATCGAATCAAGTGTCTTAAAATATACACTGTACAAGATTAAATGTCAATACCGTTTCATAAATTTTTTGCAACGCTTCGTTGAACGACATGAAAGACTTATGATATAATTACCTTATTCGGAGCAGTCAGCTGCCGAATGGCCATATGGTGAAATCGGATGAGAAGCACCAAAAGCATCAGTTTAGATGGCATAATCAACAATAGCGGAAAACGAGGTTAAACAATGCACTTTGTAACGGCAAAAGGCATCCTGTCATCCACAAACGGAATGAATCTGTACCGGGGCTGTTCTCATGGCTGCATCTACTGTGATTCCAGAAGCAAATGCTATCATATGGATCATGCCTTTGAGGATATTGAGGTAAAGGAAAATGCCCTTGATCTGCTGGAATATGCCCTCCGACATAAAAAGAAAAAATGTATGATCGGGACCGGTTCCATGACCGATCCCTACATTCCTCTGGAGATGGAGCGACAAACGGTAAGGAGGGCTCTGGAGCTGATCTATAAGTACGGCTTTGGTTTTACCGTCATCACAAAATCAAACAATATCCTGCGGGATCTGGACCTCCTGCAGAAAATAAACGAACGGACAAAATGTGTTGTACAGATGACCCTGACCACCTATGACGAAAACCTGTGCAGGAAATTGGAGCCGCATGTAAGTACCACCAGGGAACGATTTACCGTTTTAAAGAAGCTGCGCGATGTAGGAATTCCTTCCGTTGTATGGCTCTCTCCGATTCTGCCATTTATCAACGATACGGAGGAAAATATCTCCGGCCTGTTAAACATGTGCATCGAAGCAGAGGTCTACGGCATAATCTGCTTTGGCATGGGTTTGACCCTTCGAGAAGGAAATCGAGAGTATTTTTATCGGCATCTGGATCTTTTGTTTCCCGGTTTAAAGGAAAAATATATTAAATCATTCGGAAATCAATATATGATCGAAAGCCCCAACGGGCGTCCTCTGATGAAGCTGTTTACAGATAAATGCCGCGAAAACGGAATTATCCACAATAATAATATGATATTCCAATATCTTCAGACTTTTGAGGAAAAAGACTCTGCCGAACAGTTCAATCTATGGAATTTGCCCTTGTGATTTTGTTTGTAAAATGCTATACTGAAGGTATCAATTACTTCGGAAAAGAGGAACAGATATGTTTATATTATTAGCAGGCGGGCTTCTTGTGATTGTTGTTGCCGTAGTGGTAGCGGTGGTTTCTTCCGTATCGGCTGCCGTGGCTGCGGAGACGGACTCGGAGGAAGTATAAAATGTGAAAGGCGAAAAGATTTTCTAAGGCTTCATAGATCGCCGCCAAAGAAAATCTAAGTTTCGCCTCGAAGAATCGCAAGAAAAGCGATTCTTGCTACTCGATTTCATGAATTGTTTGAGCCGAGGAAGTCGGCACTGCCGCCGGTGGCGGCATGATGGGAAGTGTGAGAAGATTATCTATGCGCCGGAGTAAAACTCCGGCGCATCATAGATTGTCATGTACAGCTTTCTCACCCACGGTATGGTTCCCGCAAAGTTATATTAAAATGGTCATTAATTGCTTTACCACTATACCTCTACTTCCAGATGCAGCACACTGCATGCAGGCGCTGTGAATGTCACCTTATTCCCGTTTACGGAGACGGCGGTGAATTCCGCGCTGTGTACCTGATCCGGTGCATCAAATGTGTTGTGTGCCTTCATATCTCCGGTAAGAACGGATGCCTTCACGGATTTCACGGGAGTCTCGGCAAAGACCGCTTCCATGTCAGCGCTGTCCGTCAGAGAGGCATTTGTCAGGGTCACATGGAGCCTGCCGTCCTTGCTTAAGGATACGGACTCCGTCAGATCGGGAATCATATACTTTTCTTCCAGCCCCACCTCTTTCGTCTCTACAGAGGATTCTACCAGCTCGCCGTCCTGATGATACTTGTACAGGTTAAACGCATGCCATGTGGGTGTCTTGACCATCTTTTCGCCTTCCGTCAAGATCACTGCCTGCAGAACGTTCACCATCTGCGCAATGTTAGCCATCTTCACCCGGTCACAGTTCTTGTTGAACAGATTCAGGTTGATGCCTGCCACCAGTGCATCTCTCATAGTATTCTGCTGATACAGGAAGCCTGGATTCGTACCGGGTTCTACATCATACCAGGTTCCCCACTCATCAATAATCATACCGATCCTCTTTTCGGGATCATATCCGTCCATGATCGCACCATGCACCTGGATCAGCTCTTTCATCTTCAAAGTAGCCTTCAGGGTACGATACCACAGCTTTTCGTCAAAATCCAGCGCAGATCCTTTCTTCCCCCAATCTCCGGTGGGCAGGGTATAATAATGGAGCGACAAGCCGTTCATAAATCCACATCCATGATCAAAGGTGGTCTCCAATACTTTTCTGGTCCAGTGGTAATCCTCCGCGTTTGCGCCGCAGGCAATTTTAGCAATAGGTTTATCCGAATTGTAATTCCGCACATAGGTCTGATACCTGCGGTACAGGTCCCCGTAGTACTCCGGTCTCATATTTCCGCCGCAGCCCCAGTTTTCATTGCCAACGCCAAAATAATCCACCGTCCAGGGTGCTTCATGACCGTTGGCTTTTCTTAAATCCGCCATGGGAGATACGCCTTCAAAAGTCATATATTCCACCCATTCGCTCATCTCCTGCACAGTACCGCTTCCCACATTACCGTTTATGTATGTCTTACAGCCAAGCTGTCTGCACAACTCCATAAACTCGTGAGTACCAAAACTGTTATCCTCCACTACGCCGCCCCAGTGGGTATTAATCATCTTTTTACGCTTTTCCTTGGGGCCGATACCGTCCGTCCAGTGATACTCGTCCGCAAAGCAGCCCCCCGGCCAGCGCAGAACAGGAACCCGAATCTCCTTCAGCGCCTCCACCACATCGGTACGCATACCGTTCACATTGGGAATATCCGAGTTTTCCCCCACAAAAAGCCCTTCATAGATACATCTCCCCAAATGCTCCGAAAAGTGCCCCTGCAGCTCAGGATTGATATGGCCCTTTTTCACTTTGGGATTTACGTACAATTTTGCCATTTTCTTTACCCCTTCTCCTTTTTTATTTCATTTTTTAGTGAAATACTAAACTTTTCACTTTACACAGTAAGTGTAGCTCTTCCACCAGAAAATGTCAAATAAAAAAGTATAAATTTTGCACATCCCACTTTAATATGATATAATGCAGAAAACCAAACCGTTTTGAAGCATGATTGAGGTAAAATCTTATGAGAATAAAAGACGCCGTTTCCAATGTCACCAAAAAAAGCTCCGCGCCCCTCCTGCTTCCCCTGTACACCCCCTGGGGCGAAACAATCAGGGACGGGGACACGGATGCCCTGCTGCAGGAATACCCCAGACCCCAGCTGGAACGGAACAATTACAGAATTCTTAACGGTAAATGGATCTGCTGGTTCACACCGGTATCGGATAGTGACGCCGCTTCCGAAAAGCAGGAAATCCTGGTGCCCTTCTCCCCGGAAGCACTGCTCTCCGGCGTCGGCAGACAGCTGCAGCCGGACGAATACCTGTGGTATGAAAAACAGATTGCCTTTTCAGAAGAAGACCATGCCTTCAAATCAAAAGGGTGGCGCTGCATACTGCACTTTCAGGCAGTGGACCAACAGGCCGTTGTTTACTGTAACGGGAAAGAAACCGTTTCCCACACCGGCGGGTATCTTCCTTTCCACGCCGACATTACCGACTATGCAGCTGACGCTCCCCTCCTTCTTCAGGTACGGGTCCGAGATGTCAGTGATACCTCCTGGCACTCCAGAGGCAAGCAGACACTGCAGCGAGGCGGTATGTTCTACACGGCCCAAAGCGGGATCTGGCAGAGTGTATGGTATGAATGGGTACCGGCTAACCATATAGAACGCCTGGAGATCACCCCGGATATAGATCAGGGAGCGGTGTCCGTCAAAATGTTTTCAAAAAAGGAGTTTTCCTCCATCACCTGTACTGTGTATCAGGCCACCTCCCGGTTTGTATCTTCCCATGACGCGGCTGCCCGCACCTATCCCGGAGAGCGCACGCCTGCCCTGATCGGTGTGTCCGTTCAGCGGGAATCTTCTGCCCCCAATGTACTGCGGCTGATACTGCCTAAGGATGACATTTTTCTCTGGACGCCGGAGAAACCCTGCATTTACGGCTTTACCGTCACTGCGGATCAAGATACGATTCAAAGTTATTTTGCTTTAAGAAGTTTTTCCATAGAGCAGGACGAAAGAAAAATTCCCCGGTTCTGCTTAAACCACAACCCCCTTTTTCTTCACGGACTGCTGGATCAGGGCTACTGGCCGGACGGCCTCATGACCGCCCCCTGTGATGAAGCCCTGATCTATGATATTATGCTGGCCAAAAAGACCGGCTTCAATATGCTGCGAAAGCACATTAAGATTGAATCCCTGCGCTGGTACTATCATTGTGACAGGCTTGGCATGATCGTATGGCAGGATATGGTCTGTGGGGGGGCTTCCTATAAAATGCCATTTGTCTGCTATATGCCCACAGTATTTCCCACTATATCCCAGCATACAAGAGATCACCACTATAAGCTTTTCTCCCGTAGCAGCAGGGAAGGCCGCCTTGCCTGGGAGCAGGAGTGCATGGATACTGTCAAATACCTTTACAGCACCCCATCCGTCGCCGCCTGGGTTCCCTTTAACGAGGGCTGGGGTCAGTTTGATGCCGCAAGAATCGCCAGGCTGATAAAAGAAAAAGACCCCTCCCGACCGGTAGACCACGCCAGCGGCTGGTTCGACCAAAAAGGCGGAGACTTCAAAAGCATCCATAATTATTTCCGGAAGCTGAAAATAAAGCATGATAAAAAACGTGCCTTTGTCATCAGTGAATACGGCGGCTATGCCTGCCACATTGAGGACCATTCATCCTTAGAGCAGATATTCGGCTACAGAAAATATGAGACAAAGAAAGATCTTGCCGCCGCGTATGAGCGGTTGATCTGCGAACAGCTTGCCCCCCTGATCGAACGAGGCTTGAGCGGCGCCGTGTACACCCAGCTCTCCGATGTGGAGGAAGAAGTCAACGGCCTGGTAACCTATGACAGGAAGGTGGTTAAAATTGAAAGCGCCGGACTGAAAGAATACACCCTGCCGGAAGCAGGCAGCAAAACAATAAGAACGGATAACAGAAAATGAATACAAAACCTGAATATCTTTACCACGGCAGCCAGTACCTCTTCAAAGTTTTAAAGCCGCAGCAGGCCAGCGGACAATGTGCAGCGGAATCTATGCTGGCCATTTACGCCGCGGAAACCTTCCGGGAGGTCATCCCCTTCGCCCTGCCCATCCGCTGGTATCCCGATTCCCCGGAAGGGAAAAGAGATTTCGTCTGCGAAAACGGACACACGAAGCTGCTTTACGGCTCTCTGGATCCTGACGGTATAGGATACATTTACAAAATCAAAAGTGAATTTTTTTATAAATTGGACAACTGGCAATGGGTTTCCAGCAAAGAATGTATTCCCGTGGAGATCACGGAAATCAAGGTACGTGATTATCTGCATACGGTGGAATTTTCCGAGGAAGCTGCCAGGATTCAGAAGCTGCTGTTTGGCGGTGCATCCCAGATGGCGTAGCATGGCTGCCTTCAGCTCAGAGCCATAGCATGTATTTGAAATACTTCCCTTGTCAACCTAATTCCTTCGATCCCTTGATCCTGCCTGCCAGCACCTTCTTCACATGGAAATATGCGGGAATCAGGAAAATATCTGCGAAGATCCATGCTGCAGGGCTGCCGAAGCATACCCCAGTAAACCCGAATGCAGGCACCAATGCAAAACCCGCCAGCGTTCTTGCCGCCATTTCAAAAACACCAGCCAAAATGGCAAAAGTGGGGAAACCCATACCCTGTATCAGAAAGCGGACAATGTTTACCAATGCAAGAGGGAAATAAAAGGCTGTACTGCAGATCAAGAAAAATCTTACATCCCCAATGATGGCTGCTTCCGAGGCATCCAGGAAAATCGTAGCCAGGGGCCGGCCCAGGAAAACAGCCACCACCAGGGCGATCACGGAATACCCCGCCCCCAGCAGAACGCAGGACTTTAAGCCGGTTCCGATCCGGTCCAGCCTGCCGGCGCCTACATTTTGTCCTCCATAGGTGGCCATGGTGGAGCCGAAGGCATCAAAGGGACAGGCCAGGAAACCGTTAATACGCCCTGCCGCCGTCACCGCTGCCACCGCGTCGGAACCCAGCGTATTAGTAGCGCTCTGAAGAATCACGCTGCCAATAGCAGTGATGGAATATTGCAGGCCCATGGGAATTCCCATGCTGCAGAGCGTGCCGATCAGATGCCTGTTAGGCGCCCACTCTTCCTTTTTTATTTTCAGGATCTCAAATTTCTTAATGATGTAAGTCAGACAGCATGCCCCGGAAACGCCCTGTGAAATTACCGTTGCCCAGGCCGCTCCCCGAACGCCCCACTGTAAATTTATGATAAAAAACAAATCCAATCCGATATTGAGAAAAGAAGACAACACCAGAAAGATTACTGGTGTCTTACTGTCGCCCATGGCCCGGATAATGCCGGAGGTCATATTATACAGAAATGTTACGGGAATTCCCAAAAAGATAACCCAAATATAGTGATAAGAATTATCTATAATATTTGCAGGCGTCTGCATAATGGTTAAAATACCTCTGCAGGCCAAGGTAGTCAGCGCCGTCATCACCAACGCAAAACCGGAAGCCAGCCAGACGCAGTTTGCCACCACTCTGCGCACGCCGGAATAATCTCCGGCTCCGAATTTATGAGATATGGGAATGGCAAAGCCGCCGCACACACCCATACAGAAACCAATAATCAGGAAATTCACGGAACCGGTAGCTCCCACCGCTGCCAAGTTTTCCTTACCCAAAAAACGCCCTACAATCACCGTGTCCACCAGATTGTAAAACTGCTGAAACAAGAATCCAAAAAAAAGCGGTATAGAAAAGCCCAAAATTAATCTCATGGGCGAACCCTTTGTCATGTCCTTCGTCACTGCCATTTTCTTTATTTCATCTTCCTTTCCTTCAACTATAGTAATATGCCGGCAGCCGATATGCCGGTTCCGCCTGCGCAGACAATTATATTGATTCCCGCGGGCAATGAGTCAAAGTTCTGGATGCTTGCGTCCATGGGACCTTGACGAATGCCGCGAGGGTCAACAACCCCGTTGCTTGCAGCGGGGTTGTTGACTTGCCGAATAAAGAGTATATTCGCAAACTCTTTACAACGCAATGTACATTTTTGCTAAAGAAAACTTTATTTGTGTTTTCTCTTCTGCCATTTTGCAATAATACCGCATATTGTAAACTTTTGTAAAATATGTTGTTGACAATCTATTCCGTTTTTGCTAAACTCAATTTTACGTAAGGAGAAATGAAATGCAAACCAGAGAAAAACTGCTGGAATTGTTAGAATCACACAGGGGGACCTTCTTTTCCGGCGAAACCATTGCCCGGACTCTCTCCCTCTCCCGTTCTGCTATCTGGAAAGCCGTAAAAGCCCTTCAGAATGACGGTTATGCCATAGCAGCCGTAACCAACAGGGGATACTGCCTTTTAGAACAAAATGATATAATTTCAGCTCAGGGAATCAGAAAGTATCTTCGTCCTCATCTTACAGGACTTGATATTACCATCCTGCCCACCGTTTCCTCCACCAATACCCTTTTGTGGGAAAGGGCTGGCAGCGGAGCACCGGAAGGCTGCTTCGTATTGGCAAATGAACAGACAAGAGGGCGCGGCCGCTGCGGCCGGGATTTTTTTTCCCCATCGGAAACAGGAATCTACATGAGTCTGTTACTCCGTCCGGAGAACTGTATGGCAGAAAAGGCTCTTCAGATTACCACAATGGCAGCCGTCGCCGTCTGCGAGGCCATTGATGATGTGTCCGATACAGAAGAGAAAGCACAAATCAAGTGGGTAAACGACATTTATCTGCACGCAAAAAAAGTCTGCGGAATCCTGACGGAGGGATCTCTCAGCCTGGAAAACGGTATGCTGGAATATGCCGTTCTGGGTCTCGGCATCAATATATATCCGCCGAAGCAGAATTTCCCGGTAGAGCTGGAGAACCTGGCCGGCACACTTTTCCAGAGCCAAAAAGATGACGTAAAAAACCGGCTTGCGGCACAATTTTTAAATCGTTTTTATGATTATTATACCTGTTTTGCATCTTCAAACTACATAGAAGAATACCGCCGGCGCAGCCTTGTGATCGGGAAACAGGTTCTGCTTCAATCCGCCCGACAGTCGAAAAGCGGTGTTGTCCTGGATATTGACGATCAGTGCCGCCTCTTGGTACGGTATGAAGACGGAACGGAAGAAACCTGTTCTTCGGGTGAAATCTGTGTAAAAGGTGATTGCTTGTGCCGCTGACAGCGGCACAGCCGAAAGCATGAAAGGAACATAAAATTGTTATGAGAATCAAAAAGACCAGAAATCTGATTTTATGCGCTCTGTTTACAGCTCTTATCACTGTGGGAGCATTTATCAAAATACCTGTACCGGTTGTTCCCTTCACGCTGCAATTTTTGTTTACCATGCTGGCCGGGCTTTTACTGGGCCGCAAGTGGGGGGCCCTTTCCGTCTGCCTGTATATTTTTATTGGTCTAATCGGATTACCTGTTTTTGCAGAGGGCGGCGGAATCTCCTATGTACTGAAGCCAAGCTTTGGATATATTATCGGATTTGCAGTTGCCGCCTATGTCACGGGCGCGATTGCAAACAAGGTTGCAAAACCAAGCTACAGACGCTTATTTGCCGCTGTCTTTACCGGTCTTGGAATTGTCTATCTGTTTGGGATGATGTATTATTATCTGCTGAGCAATTTTTATCTTGGATCTCCGATCGGCCTATGGCCTTTGTTCCTTTACTGCTTTATCCTGGCCGTTCCGGGAGATATATGCCTGTGCATCTTAGGCGCCATCTTAGGCAAGCGGCTGATCCCCATACTGAAGACTTTGTAAAATACCACGAATACGGCTCATTGTTCACGGTCGCTTTCGCTCAAAAGCAGCCCGCAGGCTTAGCTGCTTTGCAAAGTCAGTAAAACCGACTTGGAGGATAACATAAAATGAATTTAAATTCTTTAACAGAAAAGGTTTTAAAAGGAGAACAGGTTACCAAAGAGGACGCCCTCTATCTATATGACCAGCCTCTGGACGAGCTGTGTGAAAATGCGGACAAAATCCGCAGACATTTTTGTTCTTCCTGTTTTGACCTCTGTACCATCATCAACGGAAAAAGCGGCCGCTGCTCCGAAAATTGTAAATTCTGTGCCCAATCCGCACACAATCACACCGGTGTAACGGAATACCCTCTGCTCCCCGATGAAGAAATCCTCGCACAGGCAAAGGCAAATCAACAGCAGGGCGTCCTGCGCTACTCCATCGTCACATCAGGGAAACAGCTTTCCGACACGGAAGTGGACCGCATGTGCAGTCTGATCCGCAGAATTGGGAAAGAGGCAGGGATTTCCGTATGTGTCTCCTTCGGCCTGCTGACGGAGAAACAGTTCCGCAAATTAAAGGCGGCCGGGGTGAGCAGGATACATAACAATCTGGAAACCTCGGAAAGAAACTTTCCCAATATCTGTACTACCCATAGCTTTCAGGATAAGGTACAGGCTATCCGCGCCGCCCAGGCAGCCGGGCTTTCAGTATGCAGCGGAGGAATAATGGGGCTGGGAGAGTCCGTGGAGGACAGAATTGATATGGCCCTGAGCCTGCGGGAGCTGAGAATCAAAAGCGTCCCCGTAAACATGCTGAATCCTATCCCCGGCACCCCCTTCGAAAAGAATGAACGATTGACAAACGAGGATATGCGCCGGATCGTGGCCGTCTACCGTTTTATCCTTCCGGATGCCTCGATCCGCCTCGCAGGAGGCAGAGGCCTTTTACCGGATAAAGGAAAGAGCTGCTTTACCTCCGGGGCAAACGCTGCCATTTCCGGTGACATGCTGACCACTGCCGGAATCACGGTTAAAACGGATTTGACACTATTAAAAGAATTAGGATATGAGGCGAAAATGCTTGATGAGTAAAAATCTTTTTATTACGGGAACCGGCACTGACATCGGCAAAACCTATGTCACGGGCCTGATTTTAAAAAAACTGCAGGAGTACGGTAAAAACGCGGCCTATTATAAGGCAGCAATGAGCGGAAATGAGCGCAGGGCAGACGGGAGCCTGATTCCCGGAGACGCCTTGCATATAAAGACCGTTTCCGGCATCAGACAGCCCCTGGAGGAAATGTGCCCCTATGTTTATGAAGCCGCCTTCTCCCCCCATCTGGCAGCACGAATGGAAGGCACTCCCCCGGAAATGGACACAGTGCTTCGCACCTTTGACGCAGTATGCAGCAAATACGACTATGTAACGGCTGAAGGCTCCGGCGGAATTCTATGTCCCCTGCGCTTTGACGGGCAGCGGCTCCTGCTGGAGGATTTTGTCAAAGCCCGCAGCCTAAACTCCCTGCTTGTAGCCGATGCCGGCCTTGGCACCATTAATTCAGTGGTACTCACTGTCGATTACATGAACGCCCGGTGCCTTCCGCTTAAGGGTATTATTTTTAACCGCTTTGAGCCGGGAAACATCCTGCATGAGGACAATTTGATCATGTGCGAAGCCCTGACCGGACTTAAAGTATTAGCCTGCGTAAAAGCGGGGGATACTGACCTGGAGCTTTCCATGGAGCAGCTGGAGGCATTGTACGAAGCAGCGGAGGTTAAAGATGATCTGGTATCCATATGAACAAATGAAAGGGATGAAGGCTCCCTATAACATAATTGACGCAGAAGGCGTTTATCTTTACACGAAGGATCAAAAGCTGATTGATTCCGTTTCTTCCTGGTGGAGTGTAATCCATGGCTACAAGCATCCTGAGCTTAATCGGGCAATAGAATCCCAGCTTGAAAAATTTGCCCATGTGATGTTGGGAGGCCTGACCCACGAGCCGGTCCAAAGGCTGACCCACAAGCTGCAGCATTTTCTTCCGGGTGATTTGGATCATTGTTTCTATTCCGATTCCGGCAGTGTTGCCGTGGAGGTGGCTCTGAAAATGGCCCTGCAGTACTTTATGAATCGGGGGGATACCGACCGCACCATGGTGCTGGCACTGGAACACGCCTATCACGGGGATACTTTCAAGACAATGGAGGTGGGTGACGACGAAGATTATCATTTCGTCCTGAAAGCTTACGGCGAAAGTAAATACGTCATTCACATTCCCACTGAGATAAGCGCTCTGGAAAATGCCTTCGAGACATACCATGACAGGCTGAACTGCTTTATTGTCGAACCTCTGCTGCAGGGAGCAGGTGGTATGCGAATGTACGACGTTTCCTTCTTAAAGCGCGCACGAGAGCTATGCGACCGATACGACGTTCTCTTAGTATTTGATGAAGTGGCTACAGGCTTTGGCCGTACCGGAAACCGTTTTGTGGCGGATCTGGTCCTGCCGGATATACTTGTCCTCGGAAAGGCCCTGACCGGCGGTTACATCGGCCATGCCGTAACCGTAGCCGGCGAAAAAGTATTTCAAGGATTTTACGACGGCAATCCTGCGCACGCTTTGATGCACGGCCCTACCTTTATGGGGAATGCCCTGGCCTGCAGCGTTGCCTTAAAGTCCATCGAACTGTTTGAGGATCAAGATTATATGTCCAAAATTCACAGAATCGAAGAGATTACCCGCCGGGAAATGGAAGGCTTTTCTGATCCCCGCGTAAAGGAAATTCGGATTATGGGCGCCTGCGTCTGTCTGGAGGTTTACGATCGCGACACCCTTAAAGGGTATCAGCAATTTGCTTACAACCGCGGAATTTTCAGCCGCCCCTTCTTAAACTATTTATATGCAATGGTTCCCTATATAATCGAAGAGGAAGAGCTGGTCAAGGTGTTGCAGACCATGAAGGAGTGGTTTGGCAAAAAGTAACACATATATACCTGGCTTCTTTATTCCACATAAAAATAAAAAACGCTTTCAGGCACCACACCTGAAAGCGTTTTTTATTTGTCGGCATCAGCCTGTAACTCTTCCTAGCAGAACGGATTCTCCGTAGGGTAAGGCAGAGACTTGGGCTGATTGTAATTTAAATCTTCCACCGGTACTCCGATATACTTGAATACCTCAAACAATGCTTTCCCAAAGTGACCGAATGCCACAGCACCGTGGTGAGGATAATTCTTTTCAATCAGTACATGGCGGTAGAAACGTCCCATCTCAGGGATCGCAAACACGCCGATGCCGCCGAAGGACTTGCTGGGCACGTTCAGCACCTCGCCCTGGGCAATGTACGCACGCAGCTTATTGTCCGCGGTGGACTGCAGGCGATAGAAGGTGATGTCGCCGGGCATAATGTCTCCCTCAAGGGTGCCGTTGGTCACCTCCACGGGAAGGCTGCGAGCCATGATCTTCTGGTACTTCATCTCACAGAATGCCAGCTTCTTTGTGCAGGTATTACCGCAGTGGAAGCCCATGAAAGTATCCTTATGGGTATAAGGGAACTTGCCCTCGATCGCTTCTTTGAACATATCTGCAGGAACAGAGTTATTGATGTCAAGCAGCGTCACGGCATCCGCACTGACACAGGTACCGATGAACTCGGACAGACAGCCGTAAATGTCTACCTCGCAGGATACTGGAATTCCCATGCCGGTAAGACGACTGTTTACATAACAGGGCACAAACCCAAACTGGGTCTGGAATGCAGGCCAGCACTTTCCTGCAATGGCTACATACTTCCGATACCCTCTGTGATTCTCCACCCAGTCAAGCAGAGTCAGCTCATACTGTGCCAGCTTCTCAAGGATTTCAGGCTTCTTGTTTCCTGCGCCCAGCTCTTCCGCCATCTCCTTCACCTTTGCAGGGATTCTCTCGTCTCCCGCATGTTTATTAAAGGATTCAAAAAGATCAAGCTCGGAATTTTCTTCAATCTCAACGCCCAGATTGTAGAGCTGCTTGATGGGCGCATTACATGCCAGGAAGTTAAGGGGTCTGGGGCCAAAGGAAATGATCTTTAAGTCGGACAGTCCGATAATTGCTCTGGCAATGGGCACAAACTCATTAATCATGTCCGCGCATTCCTCTGCAGTCCCTACAGGATACTCAGGGATATAAGCCTTCACATTGCGCAGCTTCAAGTTATAGCTGGCATTCAACATACCGCAGTATGCGTCGCCGCGGCCGTCCATCAGATCTGCCTGGCTCTCTTCCGCTGCCGCCACGAAGATGGAGGGGCCGTCAAAATGCTTTGCCAGCAGAGTCTCTGAAATCTCAGGTCCGAAATTTCCAAGGTATACGCACAGAGCGTTACATCCGTTTTTCTTAATGTCTTCCAGCGCCTGTACCATGTGAATTTCGCTTTCCACAATGCAGACAGGACACTCATAAATGTCCGCTGCGCCGTACTTTTCCGTATAAGCCTTCACCAGTGCCTTTCTCCTGTTGACAGAAAGGCTCTCCGGAAAGCAGTCGCGGCTTACGGCAACGATGCCGATCTTTACCTGGGGTAAATTGTTCATGTTTCAATCCTCCTATGATTGTACTATATTATTTTGGCGAAAATTCCGCCGAAGTTCCACTCTTTCACTCTTTTGCTATATCCAGATTTTCACCTTTGAGCCCTAAGAAGCTGCCCGGCTCCAGGCCGCCCTCTGCATGGCCGATCAGCCACTTGTTCACGGCGGTAATCAAATGATCCTCATTGTCCGTGGTTGTACCGGAAGCCTTGGGATGAGATACTTTCAAGGGGTAATTGGTTCCCTTCGGAAGCACGATGGCTACCTGAAAGCCCTTGCCCTCTACGCTGCAGGGCGCATAATGCAGAGTTGTGGCATAAACCTCTACTCCTGTTCCCGCAGGCAGTAAAAACGCCTCCATCTTTGACGTCTCATAGGTATGATCTGCCTCTACATCCTGAAGGCTGCCAAGAATCAGGATCGCATCCGTGGCTGCCACATTAATTTCGGAATCCCGATGATATTCCACGGCATTCAGCTTTGTGTTATGGCCGTTGCAGTAACCGATCTGAATGGGCATCTCTCCGTATGCCACATCGGACAGCTTCTGCATCACAGGCAGCGCCTCCAGCTCCCGGATGCTCGGCTCATAGACCACTCCCGCCGGAACGGGCGTCTCCTTCATGGCCGCCACCAGCTCCGTAAAATCAACATTGGTTATAATCCGCCCATATTTCTTAAAGGCAGGATCCGTAACGGGTAATATTTTCATCTTTACACCTCATTTCTGCGCTGCTTTGTTGCGCATAGCCATACATGGCTTACGAGTTTGTGCAAGCAACGCGCAGACACAAATCTCGCGATTGAAAACTTCAATTTTCAATCTTATACCCCCTTGTGCGCCATGGACGCAAATCCATGTTCTGACATTTCCTCTTTGCTGCTTTATTTCATCACCTGAAACAAAGGCCTGCAGGCAGGATAAATCTCCTTAAACTGAGCATAGCGCACTTCGTACTTTGACGCCAGCTCCGGATCCGGCTCCACCGTATCCACAATCTTTACCACCTTTGCCGCTGCCTCTTCCACGCTCTTAAACTCGCCGCAGGCCACCGCCGCCAGCATGGCGCCGCCCATGGCAGGGCCTTCCTCGCTCTCGATCACGTCCACCTTCAGATTCAGCACATTGGCTACGATCTTTTTCCAAAGAGGGCTCTTGGCGCCGCCGCCGCAGATCTTGGTGCGCTCCAGCTTAATCCCCAGGGACTTTGCAACCTCAAGGGAATCCCGCAGGGCAAATGCCACACCCTCCAGCACCGCCTGAGTCATGTCCGCCCTGGTGGTGTCCATCGTCATGCCGATAAAGACCGCTCTGGCGTTTGGATCGTTATGGGGAGAACGCTCTCCCATCAGATAGGGCAGATAATATACATGGTTCTCACCCAGCTTTTGTATAGCCTGCTGTTCCGCGCCGTAATCCTTGGTGCCGATAATATCATCCATCCACCATTTATTACAGCTGGCAGCGCTGAGCATACAGCCCATCAAATGATAACTGCCGTCCGCATGGGCAAAGGAATGCAGGGCATTGAACTTATCCACACCGAACTTTCCCGATGAAATAAAGATGGTTCCGCTGGTTCCCAGAGAAATGTTACACATATTGTCTCCTACGGTACCCGTACCTACTGCCGCTGCCGCATTGTCTCCCGCACCGGCCGCCACCTTTACGGCGACAGATAGGCCCAGTTCCTTTGCAATCTCCGGCAGAAGGGTTCCCACCGTCTCATAGCTCTCATAGCATGCAGCAAGCTGATCCATGCTAATCCCGCAGATCTCACACATTTCCTGTGACCACCTGCGATTTTTTACATCAAACAACAGCATGCCGGAAGCATCCGACACATCGGTGCAGTGTACCCCCGTCAGTTTATAAGCAATATAATCCTTGGGCAGCAT
Source organism: uncultured Acetatifactor sp. (assembly GCA_910578815.1). Classification (GTDB taxonomy): domain Bacteria; phylum Bacillota; class Clostridia; order Lachnospirales; family Lachnospiraceae; genus Acetatifactor. The sequence continues at coordinate 11,859 of CAJTSE010000008.1, read as the reverse complement.
AATCTTTGCGATCCTTGAAAAATTTTCAGGCTCGTTTTTCTTCACCCACAGAATCTTAGGCGCGGTAAATCCGGCAAAAGCAATATTTGCAGTATACTCAGACAGCTTTTCCTTCCCGATCACATTGTTCAGATAATCCGTTTCCTCCGTGGTACGCCCATCGTTCCAGAGGATCGCAGGGCGAATCACATGATCGTCCTGATCCAGAATCACCAAACCGTGCATCTGACCGCCAAAGCTGATGCCTGCCACCTGAGCCTTATCCACATCCCGGATCAGTTCTTTCATCCCTTCCATGGTCTGAGCATACCAGTCTTCCGGTTTTTGCTCCGACCAGCCGGGATGAGGAAAATACAAAGGATACTCTTTTGAAACCACATTGACAATCTTTCCGTCCTGATCCATCAGCAGCAGCTTCACCGCCGATGTCCCCAAATCAATACCTATGTACAGCATTTGCAGCCCCCTTTTACTTTATAATCTAATCTGACAACAGTTCACTCCTGACTATGTGCCAGACCATATCTTACTATATATTTATGATACTTGTTGCAGGGAAAAAAATCAAGCCGTATAATAGAGTTAGCAAGAAAAGCGCACTCATTTTTTGTCTTTAATATTATCGACCGGAAAATCCTGCGCGACTGGGCTGTTATTCAGAGCAGTCCGTTATCACTTAATCTTATTTAAAAAAGCAATATTTGACTATTGCTGCCAAGGAGGTATGAAATGAGCTTATTTCAGGACATCAAAAACTACACTCCCCTGAATGAACAGGAAGCCTGTGACCGGGAGCTGATGCTGGACTTTATGGTCCGTAACCCGGATCATCTGGAACGAAAAAACAGGATCGCCCATTTTTCTGCTTCTATCTGGACCGTAAACAAAGAACGAACAAAAACCTTAATGGTATACCATAATATTTATGATTCCTGGTCCTGGATCGGAGGCCACGCAGACGGCGATGAAGACCTGCGCGCCGTAGCCATGCGGGAGCTGCAGGAGGAAACAGGCGTAAAAAACGCCCGTCTGCTGAGTCCTGAATTTTTTAGTCTGGAAATGCTCACCGTCAACGGGCATATGCGAAAAGGTGTCTATGTGCCCAGCCATTTACATATGAACGTCACTTATCTGGCCGAGGCTGACGAAGGCGAGGCGCTGATTGTAAACGAATCGGAAAACCAAGCAGTAAAATGGTTCACCTTTGAGGACGCTGTGAAGGTATCGACAGAGCCCTGGTTTGTGGAATGGATCTACAGAAAATTGATTGAAAGATGCGGATCGTGAAACCCGCACGCCATGTCATCTGATTCAGGCCTAAAACGGCCCCTGCAGAATTCATAAATACCGATCCCTGCTGCCAGGGACAAATTCAGGGAATCAATGAAATTAGTGTGAGGAATCACCACACTTTTGCCCACACTCATATAGCTTGCATCCAGGCCCCTTGCCTCGTTGCCGAAAATTAAGGAATATGGTTTGCCTTCCGGATGCTGAAAGGTTCCAAGCCGGTACTCTCCACTCAGCATAAAGGCATAGTTTTCCCGTTCACCGCCATACCTTTTGGCGTACTGGCTAAAACAGGAAAAATACTCGAATTTTATTCCAAACAACGCCCCCATCGACGCCCGCACCGTTCTGGGATCAAAAATATCCGCCGCCGGCCCGATAATTGCCAGATTCGTAATGCCAAAACCCACGCAGCTCCTGATAATAGTGCCTAAATTTCCCATATCCCCCGGATTGACCAACACCACGTGATTTGCATTATGCTCCAGTGTACACTCATATTTTTTGAATACGCCGATCACAATGCACTTATCCTTATCCCGCAGTTTTTCCACGAGCCGGTCGCTGCATACGATTCCGATGCCTGCTCCTTTACACGCCAGCTCCAACTCTTTTCGAAGCTCCGTCTTTGCATTGGAATGCAGCAAAACCATTTCCGCCGTTTCCGGCCTGGCCCGCAGCAGCTCAAATGTGGGAAAAGAGCCCAGGCAATAAGAGCAGGCATCCTTTTTTCTGTATTTTTTTATCTCGTTTACCGTCATCATTCCTCACCCGGATATACTATATAATGAAAAAGCGGCGCTTTCGAGTCTTCAAAATGGTTATAGTCAAATTTGCATCTGCATAAAAAAGATCCCGCCTGAAGGTTTTATCATATAAGACGCACTTTCCCATATGATAACAAAATCTCCCGGAATGATATTTAAAATTCCGGGAGAACAGTCCTGCTTTATTTAGCCAAACAAATAATTATTTTAAGTCTCTTTTGAAAAATTTTTTTCATAAATGTTCTTCTTTATGATAAACGGTCTTCTTTTAATAAACGGTCTTCTTTTGATAAACGATCTTTTTTTGATAAACGATCTTTTTTTGATAAACGATCTTTTTTATCGTACTGCCGGACAATCCGAATTTTTCGGACAGCTCTTTAATCGACATGCCGCCATGAAATAATTCCCTGATCCGGTTGTTCCTTTCCTCATAAAACCTTTTTGAGCCGCTGACTGCACCCCACTCCTGTTTTGCTTCAGACTTAGGGATATACAAAAGCTCTCCTTCAATATAACACTGCACCTCCCGCAATAGTCCGGAAGGTAAAATTTCTGCTGCATTCGTGTACTTCATCTTTCCCACTCCTTATTTATTCCCGCGAGTATAAATTACTCGCTGAGCAAACATTGCTTGCATTGCAATGAATCGTTCCATGATAAACAAGTCGCAGAAACAGCAGATTATATAGTTTTAACCGCCCATACAGATTTCTATATAACTGCTATTCTGCATGGGCATCAAAGCCACGTTTATGGTTAAATCCGTTACAATTTTTCATATGTTTGTCACCTCTTTTCATGTGTATGGATATTTTCAATATTACACCATAATCGGCCTGTACGCCAGTGGAAAAAACAAGTATAATTGTTTTAGATCACTCAGGACAGAAAACCGGCAGTTGAAAAACTCTATGTTTTATCCTTTGACTTTACATAAGCGACCCCCTAAACTGTATATTGTAAACGCAACTTCTGCAGAGGGCAGCAATGACGCCTGCAGGCGATTGGAGCAAACCTCCAATGTCAGACCTGACAGACTTATCAGCAAAAGACAAGTATTGAATTAATGTCCGATGAAACGGACAAGTAGTAGGAGGATAAGCATGGAAAGTATACAATATCACGGGATAGCTATGGGCGGGAAAATATATTCCCTGCGTATGGCAAAGCGAATGAGCCAGGAGCAGCTTGGAGCCGTACTGAACATTAGTCCTGCTGCCGTGTCCAAGTGGGAACGAAACCTGTCAAAGCCCAGTATCGAGATGCTGTGGGCATTGGCGGATCTTTTCCAGTGCAGCATAGATGAGCTGGTAGGCAGAACCACCGGACAGGTAGAAGTGTTAGGCATCTATGACGCTCAGAAGTTTCGTCTTGCTCTGATCGGGGAGGATCTGTTAACATGCAGTGAAATCAGCAGACAACAGGGACTTCTGGCCATGGAAGCCTGCATTCCCGATCTGAAAGGCGAAAGCCGGTTTCTGGCCTTTGCCATCCCGTACATTTTATATCTGTTTATGCAGCAGGTGGAATTGCCGGCGGCATTTCAACTCTTGGAAAACTATGTTGTAACGCTTCCGCAGGCAGAGCGTGAGGAAGGCCGCATGATCACGGCGGTACTGCGGCAGATCTTTGCCGGAGAAGCTCCCGAAATGATACAGGAGCTGATTTCATCCTTCATCGGCATTGATTATCGGGAAAGGAAAACCAATATGAGCGAACTTCTGAAATATACCCGTCAGGAAATCCTGGACCATTACCGTGATAAAAAAATATACTCCGAACATACGGACCTGCTGGAAGCCTTTGCGCAGATAGGAGATTTCGAGATTCAGCTGATCCTGCGGGATTCGGACAACGCCACCCTGACGGCAGCACTCACCGGCGCGTCAGGCCGTGTGGTGCAGGCCTTCCTGAAAAATCTTTCGGACAGAATGCTGTACTTTATCCATGAAGACATGAAACAGTGGAACGGCACGGAAGAAGAGATTCTCACTGCCCAGGAAAAACTGCTGGAGCTGGGAAATTATTATCTGCAAAAGTCTGAAAACTGACATTGAGTGCCAACCGTAACATGTGCAATCTCAACGTTGCATCCTGCACCTTAAAAGAGGTTTTCAAAAATTTAAAAAACAGTATATAATAAACTATGCCTGCTTCATTACCTGCTGGAATTAAGGAATTACACCGTTTATACGGCGAAATGAGGACAAAATGACAACCGGTGAAAAAATAGCTGCCCTTCGCAAGGGAAACAATATCACACAGGAACAGCTGGCAGAGCTGTTGGGCGTAACAAGACAATCCGTATCCCGCTGGGAAATGGATCTGGCTTTCCCTGAAACGGAAAAGCTGATCCGTCTCAGCAAATTGTTTTCCTGCAGTATAGACTATCTGCTCAGTGAAATGATTGGCCGGGATACCCAAGAAGCCGTCGAAATAACGGCTGATACCTGCGTAGCCTTTATTCGGGAGTGCGGATATTTCTTTCTGGCTACCTGTGTAAACTCCCGGCCGCGACTCAGGCCCTTAGGGATGATCTTAAGCGATGGGCAGGAACTGTTCATCGTCACGGACAGCAGGAAAAGTGTCAGCTCAGACCTTGAGCTAAACGGCAGTGTAGAACTGGCAAGCTGCAATCCAGTTTCTGGAAAATGGATTCGCATCAGCGGTATCGCCAAAAAGGAAAACGCATCTTTTTGTCATGAAATGGTTTTCTCTGCTTACCCCATGCTGCGGAAAAAGTACGAGGAAGGGCGGGAAATATTTCTTGCCGTTTATCGAATTCATATGGAGAAAGTCAGCATTTCATAGCCCTTTCAACTTGCAGGCCCTGTGAAATTGCGCAGAAACATAATAATGGCTTTGCGGCACGATTACCTAAAAACATTACAAATGCAGTGCCCGGCACGGGCAGAAAGGAACACAGATGGAAAAATTAACGGATACTACAAAAGCGCTTATGGATGAAAGATTTGGTCATGATTCCATCATTTCCGTGGCAACCACGGAGACCGGCATTCCGCACGTTCGCAACGTAGACGCTTACTATGAAGACGGTTCGTTTTATGTGATTACCTACAGTCTGTCCAACAAAATGCGGCAGATCGGCAAGAATTCCGCAGTGGCTGTCTGCGGCGAATGGTTTACCGGCCATGGTGAAGGCATCAATTTAGGCTATGTCGGCAAACCGGAAAACAAAGAAATCACCGATACCCTGAAAAAGGCTTTTGCCTCATGGATTGACGGCGGGCACACCAATTTTGAGGACGAAAACACCTGCATTCTGCAGATCCGTCTTACCGACGGCGTATTGTTTTCCCACGGCACCAGATATGACATTGATTTTACCATGTAAGGCCATTCGTGCACAGCTTTATCTTTGGATGATACTGCTTTTTTGCTCTAATTGCCATCAAGAGGGCCCCCCGATATTTCTTGGGGAGCCCTCTCTTTCACTGCTATTTCTTCCGCACCGGAAAATATATTTCCGTCTCCCAATCCTCCGGGGAATAGGAGTCAAACTGAGTCTTAATATAAAGCTCAAAAGGCGCTCCCGCCATCTCATAGCCGTTCTCAATGATCCAGGAAACGACGGCGCCATAGCCTTCCGAAAGTGTGGAATAGCTTCCGTGATGAACGGTCATGGCACACTCTACAGGCTCTAAAACCGTGTCCGCCCTGTCCTTTTCCTTTATGCCGATAAACAGCTCTACATCCGATGATTCCTGATTGAATTCCTGATCATAATACCTGGCCCCATTTAAACCTGTGGGTGTGACCTGCTCCTTGGGCGCCCGCTCAAAAAGCGCGCCGTAATACTTGCTGAATTCATCCACCCCCATCACGGCACGATTTGTCAGCACATTCATAACCGGAGAATTTTTTACTTCTATAACATAGCTCTTTTGATAAGTCATAATGTCACCTGTCCTCTCAAATACAGAAATGTGTGTTTGCAGTTCATTTAATATAATAGCCGTTTCCTGCTGCTTTTGCCTTAAGATTTCCTTCTGCAGCCGCAGCGCGCTCAAGAGCATTTTATCATCGGAAAGAGCAAGCAGTTCCTGGATCTCTTCCAGAGAAAAGCCATACCGCTTCAGGCGCTGAATATAGTTCATCCTGTCAATCTGTTCTGTCTGATAATACCGGTAGCCGGTAAAGCGATCCACCTCTGCCGGCACAAGCAGACCGATCTTGTCATAATGTCGCAGCGTCTTTACACTGACTTGGCATATCTGGGAAAACTCTCCGATCTGCAGCAATTTTCCTCACTCCTTTTACGATGATAGATTCGAATCTGTAAACAGTATAACGTCTGACCTTAGGGGAGAGTCAACAGGAATTTTTCATTATTTATTTTATATCATTCATTATACCCCCGTATATATCCAGTCCTTGAACCCACAGTTTTTTGCGGATCTGTATACTGGCTGCACAACCTCTTCCAGCACATTGGAAAAATTCAAGAAATCCTGACCCTTTTGATATACTCTTCTACGCACTCCCTCATCATTCAAATGCTCCTTCGCACACTTTTCAAACTCATTATGTATTACTTCATATTTCCACATCAGTTCATACGAAGTATACTCCAGTCTTGCGAACCGTGGGAAATAAGCTTTCCAATCCGGCAGATTATTACTTTTACTGCTATTGATGCTTCGTGTTGTCGGATGCAGATTCCAAAATTCATCATGAGCCACATACGACCACGGAACAAAATGGTCAATCGAAATATCCTGATCTGTCAGTTGTATATGCCCGTATATTTCAAAAACCGGCTGAAACGTCAGCAACAGCTTCCAATATTTTTTAACCTTCTCCAGTTTTCGTTCCTGAGGCGGATATAGCTTATCCGCAATTCCCGGAACACTGGGATTCCGCTTTTGTAAATATCTGATTATATTATACTGAAGCCATCCCTTTATGATCCCTCTATTCACATGTATATAGCTACGCCACTCTGAGCTGATGCAAATCGTAGTCTGCATACCGTTTAAAGCTTCAAAATAATACATTAATCTACGTTCCTGATTAATTTTGGAAATCAATTCCCGTTCCGACACATTCCATTCTTTTCCCTTCACTGATTCCATGAACGGAGCCTGTATACGATAGGGCACATTTTTCGTTAAAATCTTTTTTCTTTTCAAAACCTCTTTATCTTTACAGCTTTTCAAAAAATTAATTATGTTTTCTTTCTTCTCCGAGGATTTCATCTGAAATGTTTGCTGCAAATAATGCACCAGACCTTCCAGCGTATCCCTAGGCCCCAGATTCAAATGATACTCTGTCACCATATACCACGCATCTGCAATCATTTCATTAATTATTTCTTCATAAGTGATACAGGTTTTCCCTTCCAGTACCTTAGAAACTACTGCCTGAAACCAAAAAAACTTATAACACTCGCTTGTATTATCAAATATCCTATTTAAGTATTGAACTTCTAGGCTGTCAGAATAAGGTAACTGCATGAGCTCCACCTTCCTACTACAATATTCTCTCTCCATACTACCACATAATGCACTGATTTTTACAGAAAACTTTTCAAATCTATATCTGCGTGCTATACTAAATGGTATAAGCCAATTCGATATATTGACAAGAGGAATATGAGATGAAATCAAAGAAAGGCCACAACCGCATTCAATATATTCTAACACTGGTAATCACATTATTTGCCCTTGGCGTTATTGCTTTTTATACTTTCGCTTCTTTTTATTCCGTAGCCATGGAGGATGCCGTCACCATCGGTAAAAACTCCGTATCTCAGGAGGCCGAGGAATTGAATAATTTCCTGCTGCAGGGCCTTGACGTCCTGCAGGTGACAGGGCTGGTGGCAGACTCCATGATGCGTGACGGTGCCGGCTCAGAAGAAATCGAGAAATTCCTGCTGCAGGAATCGGAAGATTATGCTCGTGCCATTGATAAAAATTTTACCGGCATTTACGGTGTTTTTGACGGTGTTTATCTGGATGGCATCGGCTGGGTGCCGGATGCCGATTATATTCCCCAGGATCGGGTCTGGTACACAACGGCCCTGGCAGGCGGCGGCCGTCCCATGGTGGTTTCCCCTTATCTGGATGCCCAGACAGGCAGCATCATGATTTCAGTAAGCCAGCTTCTGTCAGACGGCGAAAGCGTAGTCTCCCTGGATATTGTTATGGATGAAATGCAGCAAATGGCAAAGAACATCCAGCTGAACGGAGAAGGATACGGCTTTATCATTGACAAAAACGGCCTGGTGGTTGCCCATCAAGACGACGCTCAAAAGGGGAAAAATTATCTCACCGACGAGGATATGCAGGACACTCAGCTGCCGGAAATGACCCGGAAAATTCTTTCCTGCAGCGGGGATGCCGTGACCATGGAGCTGAATGGTGAAGAGTGTATGATCTTTTCCAAAGAGGTCCAAAAGGACTGGTATGTAGTCATGGTAATCAATACGGCTGACCTGTTTGAAAGAGTCAAGGTTACACTATGGCGGAATATTTTTGTAAGTGTACTGATTTTTATTGTAGTAGGGTACTTCTGCACCTCCAGTTACCGCAACAGAAACAAAGCTACCCGATATGCCGAAGAGCTGCAAAGCTATCAGGCCACTCTGGAAGAGCGGGTAGAGGCGCAGACCAAGAAAATCAAGGCGCAGGCTCTTGAGCGGATCCGTATGCAGGAAAGCGTAATTGAGGGCATGGCTGCTATCATTGAAAGCCGGGACAATTCCACCGGCGAGCATGTGCGTAATACCAAGCGTTATGTCACCATGATGGCTGATTATATGCTGGAAAACAATATTTATCCTGATATAGTGGATGAAAAATTTACAGTTTACATACGCAACGCCGCCCCGCTGCATGATGTGGGCAAAATTCTCATCTCCGATGTAATCTTGAACAAGCCCGGAAGGTTCACACCGGAGGAATTTGAGATCATGAAAACCCACGCCTTTTTAGGCGGAGACATTGTGGAGAAGATCCTGGCAGGCAACGCAGAACCGGAGCTTCTGCAGATGGCTAAAGAAATTGTGTGCTGCCATCACGAAAAATGGGATGGCAGCGGTTATCCAATGGGCCTGCGCGGCAGCGAGATACCCCTTTCGGCACGAATCATGGCGGTAGCGGATGTATTTGACGCCTTGGTCTGCAAGCGTGTATATAAGGAAGCAATGGCGGAGGAACATGCCTTTTCCATTCTCCGGGAGGATGCCGGAAAACACTTTGACCCCATATTGGTGGATGTCTTTTTTTCCATTCGGGAGGATGTACACCAATACCTGCAGGAAAATACCCGGAAACCGTAATATTATGGCCCTTGAACTGAAGCCGGCCTTATCCCTGCTTCCTGTATTCGCCGGGCGTTACCCCGAATACCTCTTTAAATTTACGGCAAAAATAACCGATATTTTCAAACCCGGCATCCTGGGCCACGGTGGAAACACTGTTCTCCGTGGCAGCCAGCAGTCTGGCCGCATATTTCAGTCTGTAATTGATCAAATATTCTATGGGTGATGTATGTATATTTTCCCGAAACAGATTCAGCACACTGCTTTTGCTCAACATCACCGTACCTGCAATATCATCCAGCGAAATCGGCCCCCTGAAATTCTTATGTATATACTGCATCATAATTTGAAGCTGCGCCCGGATCCGCACAGAGGAACGGGGAGCGGATGCTTCCCCGGCCGGCTGCATCTGTCTGTACAGCATATACCACAGCTTTAAAAGCAGTTCTACGGTTTTTATTTCACACTCCATGCCCGATTCCTGAAGGGCAAACACAGAAACAAGCGTATCCTTTATTTCCTTCTCCACGGAATCATCAGCAGAAAAGATCATACATTCGGCAGGCGAATCAAGAACCGGCTGTATAAATTTCCGGTAAATCAGACTTTCTTCCCCGGCAAGAAGAGAAGGCGAAAACACAATATTGGGAATAACGGTACTTTCCGCCGCTTCAAACCTGTGTATCACCTGAGAATTTATAAAGATACCCGTTCCGGCACTCAACACATATCTTTCACTTCCGATTAGAAAGTCAGCCGTGCCCTTCTCAATCAGTACAAATTCCACTTCCGGGTGCCAGTGCCAGTCTATGCAGTGAAAATCAAAAAGCCAAATATCCTCCAGATAATACTGAAACGGATACTCATCACTGCCATGACGAATGGTTTCCCTTAAGGACTCATCCGTTATAATTTTACTGTAACTGTCAGATGCCGTCATATCAATTCTCCTGCCTCTTATCCTGTTTCTCTCACAAAACAGCCATCCTTTACATGGTACCAGCCGCACAAGCTCCTTCCAATGTATAAAGTTAGATATAGCTCTACGCTGCCAATTCGCAAAACTGCCATATTGTGTAATAAATTTGCGAAATACTATCTTGATTTACATTTTGACCTGCCATATAATGTAACTCATTGTAACAAGGAAGGGAGCATATGTCAACATGGCCAAAAATTACAAAAAAACGCTGACAGCCTGCTATCTGGGCTTTATCACCCAGGCAATCGCCGCAAATTTTGCACCCCTGCTGTTTTTGAAATTTCACAGTGATTATCATATTCCCCTGGGAAAAATAGCCCTGATTTCCACGGTCTTTTTCCTGACCCAGCTGATTGTGGACGTACTATGCTCCTATTTTGCAGATCGTATCGGATACCGCAGATGTGTAATAGCTTCAGAACTTTGTTCCGCTCTTGGGCTGATCGGACTTGCCTTTTTACCCGAATTCCTTTCCGATCCCCTGGCCGGCATGATTGTCAGTGTTGTCATTTATGCGGTGGGCAGCGGCTTAATCGAAGTACTGGGCAGTCCTATTGTAGAAGCCTGCCCCTTTGAGCATAAGGAAGCTGCCATGAGCCTGCTGCACTCCTTTTATTGCTGGGGTTCGGTAGGTGTGATCCTCTTGTCCACCGTCTTTTTCGCAGTGTTCGGCATTGACAGCTGGAAGTGGCTTGCCTGCATATGGGCGCTGATTCCCCTTTATAATATCTACAACTTTGCAACCTGCCCCATTGAGCCTCTGGCTGAGGACGGTAAAGGCATGAGGGTAAGCCGTCTGCTGAAGGTTCCCATTTTCTGGATCGCCATTATCCTGATGGTATGCGCGGGAGCTTCCGAACTTTCCATGGCACAATGGGCTTCGGCCTATGCCGAATCGGCTCTCGGCTTGTCAAAGGCCATGGGAGATCTGGCTGGCCCCTGCATGTTTGCGGTAACTATGGGCATCAGCCGCGTTATTTTCGGAAAATACGGCGACCGACTGGATCTGATGAAATTTATGATCGGCTCCGGCTGCCTGTGCCTGCTCTGTTACGTATCGGCTTCCCTGTCGGACAATGCCGTGCTGGGGCTGATCGGCTGCATTATGTGTGGTTTTTCCGTGGGTATTATGTGGCCCGGTACCATCAGCATCTGTTCTGGGAAGCTCCCTGCAGGCGGTACAGCCATGTTCGCCCTGCTGGCTATGGCAGGGGATTTGGGCGGCGCATTCGGGCCCGGTCTGGTGGGTGCAATTACCCAAAATGCAGGCAATGACCTGAAAAAAGGAATGTTAATCGGATGCCTGTTCCCGCTGATACTGATTGTGTGTCTTTTGCTGCTAAAAAGTATGCGAAAAGGGACAAAATAACTATAATAAATCATAATAATGAAATATCCAGACAGTACAGAAAAAATAACGAGGCTGTTATCCTTACTGTGTACAGCAAGGGTGACACTGTTTCACAATTTTCTATAAGTGACCTGCTATAATAAAGTTGTAACGGGAGTGGCTAATAAGATATACTGAAAAT
>CAJTSE010000007.1:43630-197384 GCA_910578815.1 uncultured Acetatifactor sp. | reverse complement strand
AGAGAATAGAGCCAGTGTTCGGTTTTGAAGGTACAATGACTTCCGTGTCATTGACTTTCCAAAAGAGATTCACTAATCCTCGATAGCTCAATGGTAGAGCACTCGGCTGTTAACCGAGTTGTTGTAGGTTCGAGCCCTACTCGGGGAGTGAAAGCTGCCAAAGAGATGGCAGCTAGAAAAATATTTTAACAAAAACCTGTAGATGCTTTTCTACAGGTTTTTGTGTATATGGGCAAGATGGACCAAAGGAGAATCAATCATGTTAAGGGAATCGGACAGACGATTGGTAGAGATTGTGCCGACGGCGCGGCAGCTTAAGCATCAGCAGACAGAATTTTATGGTTTTATACATTTTACGGTAAATACATTTACGGATCAGGAATGGGGTGACGGCACGGAGAGTCCGGAAGTTTTTAATCCTCAGAGTCTGGATGCGCGTCAATGGGTCAGAACGGCCAGAGACAGCGAGATGAAGGGGCTGATCCTGACCTGTAAGCACCATGACGGATTCTGTCTTTGGCCCAGCAGATATACGGGGCATACCGTAGCCGCCAGTCCTTACAGGAATGGAAAAGGGGATGTTGTAAAGGAGCTTTCCGATGCATGCAGGGAAGAGGGGCTTGCCTTTGGGATATATCTTTCCCCGTGGGATCGAAATTGTCCTGTTTACGGAAGCGGAAAGGAATATGATAACTATTTTGTGAATCAGTTGGAAGAGCTGCTGACGGGTTATGGAGATATATTTGCGGTATGGTTTGACGGAGCATGCGGGGAAGGTCCGGACGGAAAACGCCAGGTTTATGACGGGGAACGTTATTATGAAGTGGTAAGGAGGCTTCAGCCTGGTGCCTGCATCAGTGTATGCGGGCCGGATGTACGTTGGTGCGAAAATGAGGCTGGTGATACCAGGGCCTCTGAGTGGAGCGTGGTGCCTGCGCGGACTGCGGACACGGAAAAGATTGCGGGTAAAAGCCAGCAGGCGGACGAAACGGCCTTCAGGGAAAGAAGGATCCAGGCACAGGATATGGATTTGGGAAGCAGAGAGATCTTAAAAGGAGAAGAAGATTTGATATGGTATCCGGCGGAAGTAAATACCTCGATCCGTCCGGGCTGGTTTTACCATTCTGCTGAGGACGATCAGGTGAAGCCGCTTAAGGAATTGATTTATATTTATGAGCATTCCGTGGGCGGGAATGCGACTTTCCTGCTGAACATTCCTCCGGACAGAAACGGCATGGTTCATCCGCGGGATGTACGTCGGCTTCATGAGCTGGGAGAGTATATTCGAAATACATATGACAAGAATTTGGCGGAGGAAGCAGAAATAATATGTAAAGATGCCATGGAGGGACACGGGCCGGAAAACCTCACCGAAGATACGTATGAAGCTTGTCTTCTGACGCCGGATGGGGTTACAGCATGCGACATTGTGCTGGAATGGAAGACGGCTGTAAAAATACGGCGGGTGGTGCTGAAGGAAAATCTACTCTGCAGTCAGAGAATCGAGAGCTATGAAATTCAGGCGTGGAGGGACGGCACATTCTGCACCGTATATCGGGGAACGACGGTGGGGTATAAGCATATTGCGGCAGTAAATGAGCTGGAGACTACAAGATTGCGGGTGCGGATTCTGGACACCAGGGTATCGCTGGCATTGGCTTTTTTAGGGATTTATGAATAATTGCATGAAAAAGTGCTGAAAAAAATGACAAGCAGAGGGTAATGAATACCGGAGGGTGTAGGAATATGGAAGACGAAAAATTAATAGAGGATATTTTAAAGCACCTGGATCAGGAGACCAGGATGGGGGTAGTGCGCATGAGCGTGGAGATGGATGAAAAGAAAGGTGCTGGCGGAGAGGTTTCACATAAGTGCTGCAATATGTATGGACGTCCGGCGAATGAAACGGTGGGACTTTTGGACTGCTATACAGACGGAAATGCAGGTCGGCCGGACAATGAGAGATGAGGGCATCGCGGCAGAAATAGGAAATATTGTCTTTGACGGAAATATTACTTAAGTTTTGCTTGCCAAACGTAAAAAAGTATGTTAATATAAATCACGTTGAAACTGCCGCCGGCAGGGAGTAGGAGTATTTTCGCCGGTACAGTCGAAGGGCAGATGAGGCTCCATGGTCAAGCGGTTAAGACATCGCCCTTTCACGGCGGTAACACGGGTTCGATTCCCGTTGGAGTCATATATATGCGGTAGACAGCATATATAATATTTAAGTATATGGTGCGATAGCCAAGTGGTAAGGCCCCGGTCTGCAACACCGTTATCCGCCGGTTCAAATCCGGCTCGCACCTCTTACAAAAAGAGAAGCAATGAGGAATCATAGCTTCTCTTTTTGTTTGCGCGGACACTGGAAAGAAACAAAATCGCTCTGTTTGATTGGAAAGAGGCAGCACATCAGGCAGCTTAGATTTGGGAAAACACCTCTCCAATGGGCGCCTGAATCAGCAGGTCCGCATAGTTGTCTCTGGGGGTAGGGGCTTTATTGATGACGATCAGCTTGTCACCCTTGAAATAATCAATCAGCCCTGCGGCAGGATATACTGCCAGGGAGGTACCGCCGATCATCAGCACTTCCGCATTTTGAATATAATAGACAGCTTCGCTGATGGTATTCTGATCCAGACCTTCCTCATACAGCACCACATCTGGTTTTATGGGGCCGCCGCACTTTTTGCAAGCAGGTATGCCCTCGGAATGGAGAATATATTCCATGTCATGAAATTCCCCGCAGTTTTCGCAATAGTTTCTGAGTACGGAGCCGTGAAGTTCCAGAACAACCTTGCTTCCGGCGGCTTGGTGCAGGCCGTCAATATTCTGGGTGATAATGGCGCGAACCTTTCCTCTTTGCTCCAGTTCCGTCAGCTTGAGATGTGCGGCATTGGGCTTTGCCTCTGTAAACAGCATTTTATTCCTGTAAAACCGAAAGAATTCTGCAGCATTCTTTCGATAAAAGGTATGACTCAGGATCGTTTCCGGCGGATAGTCATATTGCTGGTTATAGAGTCCGTCGACACTTCTGAAATCAGGTATGCCGCTTTCCGTAGAAACGCCGGCACCGCCAAAAAAGACAATATTGTCATATTTTTGAATAATGCTTTTTAATTCGTTTATTACATCTTTGCAATCTTTCATAACATGCCTCCCGGATGGCCATTCGGCCGTTGCCTTTTTTGAATAAGGTCATTATATCATATTTTTGAAATATTGTGGAAAAAGTCAGAAAATCTTAAGAAAACGCTGCCTTGGGCCTATTGAGGCATGAACATGGTTTGTGGTAAAATAGCCCTATGATGAGAAGAGCAAAAGATAAACTAATTCCATTTCATAAAAGTAAAAGAGTGATTTACCTGGAGGAACGCGGGAAAGGGAGAAAACATATGCCTGTCGGGACTTTTGTTTTTGGCGTCCTGGGGATGCTATGTATTTTGTATTGCATTGCCATCGCCCTGAACGGATTCGGAACGAGATTCTTTTTGATCTGGGGAGCAATCGGTGTATTTTTTCTCCTGATTGGCATTGCTTTGAGCCGTAGGAGCTTTGTGGAATCGTTGCCGAAATGGTTTAAAATAATAGCGGCGTCCGGATTTTGCGCAGGTCTGATCCTGTTTGCTGTAGTGGAAGGCCTGATTATCTCCCGGTTTCATGAGAATGCAGGGCCGGGGGCGGATTATTGCATTGTGCTGGGGGCCCAGTGGAAGGCGGGCGGCCCCAGCGAGGTGCTGCGCAGAAGACTTGACAGGGCGGTGGAATACCTGAATGAAAATCCCAGTACGATGGTGATTGTTTCCGGCGGACAGGGGAATGACGAAATCAAGACGGAAGCGGCAGGAATGCGGCAGTATCTAATGGATGCAGGCATTGCCGAAGAGAGGATTCTGATGGAGGACAGGTCTGCCAATACCCGTGAGAATCTTGCTTTCAGCGCGGAGCTTTTTGACAGCAGGAACAGCAGAACAGTAATTGTAACCAATAATTTTCATGTGTTTCGTGCAGTAAAAATTGCCGAAAAGCAGGGCTATCAGGCCGAAGGACTGGCAGCCGGTTCTGTTGTCTGGATGCTGCCCAACAATCTGCTCAGGGAGTTTTTGGGGGTATTAAAGGATTTTCTGGTCGGAAACATATAACGATGGAGAGCCATATGGATTTGATTTGCCATAGAAACGTGGAAATGAGAAAGAGGGATCGAGACTGATATGGAGATTAATGTGGGAGATGTATTGAAATTAAAAAAGCAGCATCCCTGCGGCAGTAAGGAGTGGGAAGTGTTGCGGACAGGCGCGGATTTCAGAATCAAGTGCAAAGGATGCGGTCATCAGGTTATGATAGCACGGAGACTGTTGGAAAAGAGTATTAAGGAAATTATGTAAGTTTAGGCTAAAGTATTTTCCCGCTCTGCCGATAACTATTATAGAAATCAGCAAGAGGAGGAAACCCCGATGCGTATAGAAGCATATACTCAGGTACAACAGGTTTACCAGAGCAAGAAAGTAAGCCAGACACAGAAGACAAGCAGCACCGCTCATATGGACCAGGTGCAGATCAGCAGCTTCGGAAAAGAGATTCAGGCGGCTAAGGCAGCGTTGGCAGGCAGTCCTGATGTCAGAGAAGAGTTGACGGCTCCGATTAAGGCACAGGTACAGAACGGAACATACAGCGTGGACAATGCGGCGTTTGCGGAGAAACTGATCAAAAAGTATGAGGAAATGAGGTAGGAAGTCCCGTGGCCAGTTTAATGGAGAACCTGATAGAGGTACTTGAACAGGAGAGCAAGGAATACGAGGGACTTCTGAGCCTGTCTCAGAAAAAAACGCCGATTATCGTGAGTGGTGATCTGGCGGAATTACAAAAAATCACGGATGATGAACAGGAATCGGTAGGCAGGATCAACCATCTGGAAAAGAAGAGGGTTGGTGTCACTGCGGATATCGCCAATGTGTTAAACAAGGATGTTGCAAATTTAAAGCTTGCAAATCTGATCGAGATGATGGCAGCCAGACCGGCGGAGCAGCAGAAGCTGGCAGCGGCCCACGACAGACTGCAGCGCGCAGTACGTGAATTGCGACGGACCAATGAACAAAACAGAGAACTGTTGGCAAATGCGCTGGAAATGGTGGAGTTTGAGATGAGCCTGCTGCAGGCTTCCAATGCGGCGCCGGAGACGGCAAACTATACCAGAAACGCATATAATGCAGGAGATACCATGGGTGTCGCCAGCGGAAAGTTTGATGCCAAGCAGTAACAGAGGTGATATTTATGCCATTAATGGGTAATTTATATGTTGGAGCATCCGGATTACAGAATAGTCAAAATGCGCTGAATACCACAGCGCATAATCTTTCTAATATAGACACTGTGGGTTACACAAGGCAGCAGGTACAGCTGTCGGCAAAAAGCTATGTTACGCTTGCGGTGAACCCAAGGGCTGTGAATAATAAGCAGACGGGTCTGGGTGTCGAATATTCCAGAGTAAAACATATCAGAGATTATTTTTTGGATAAAACATACCGCAAGGAGTCAGGACGTAGTATGTTTTATGAAGTGTCCACCGAGGTGTTTGAAGAGGTGGAAAGTCAGTTGGGCGAAATGAACGGCGAGGCTTTTCAAACTACGATTGAAGACTTCTGGACATCTATTCAGGAGCTGGCGAAAGATCCTGCAAGTTCCGTGACGCAGGGGCTGCTGGTACAGAAGGCGTCTGAGCTTGTGGAGCGTGCGTCTGCAGTATACGAGGGGCTTGCTTCTTATCAGGACAATCTGAATACCCAGATCAGGAATCAGGTAGAGAAAATCAACAGGTACGGGAAACAGATTGTTCAGTTGAATGAGAGAATCAGGGCGATCGAGGCAGGTGGAATCGAACAGGCTAACGACCTGCGGGATGCCAGAGATCAGCTGCTGGATGAGCTGGCCGAGATGACCAGCATGTCTTTTAAAGAGGACTTGTACGGAGCCGTTTCCGTTCAGATAGAGGGTGTGGATTTTGTAAAGGGAGACAGTTGTTACGAGATAGCGCTGGATGTGGATCCGTCTACCGGTTTTTATACACCTTTCTGGCCGATGAACGCCAGCTATCGCATTCTGGATGACGGCACCAGAGAATATAACATTGACGGCGCAGAGGTTTTTGATCTGGACAGAGAGATCTCTTCTGATCTTAACACGGATATTGGCGGATTGAAGTCTATGCTTCTTGCCAGGGGCGATCACCGCGCGAACTATACGGATATGGATGTAAATATCTGTACTCAGAACAAACTGGATGCGCTGAAGCTGGAAGACGAGGATGAGTATTTCGAAAAATGCGAAAGCAACGGAATGAAATACTACAATAATGAGATTTCTCAGTCTATTCTGATGAATGTTCAGGCGGAGTTTGACCAGCTCATTCATAATATTGTGACAAAGGTGAACGGCATTCTGGCGGATGCCGCAGGTGCGCAGACCGTGGGCGGCAGTCAGAACGGAGTATCCTATACTCCTGCGGCAGGCACGGATGTAGTGGAGGCTACTCGCACGGTGAAGGGAATGACGACAGCAGAGGGAGCGCTCCCAGAAGGTACAAAGTTCTGGATCGACGATCAGGACGGATATTTACGGGCAAGAGATGGCAGCCCTATCCAGTTATTTGAAAAGATCACCACGGCAGGATACCGTAAGGTCAGCGGAACGGTGACCTACGATTATACTTATACGGATGCAGACGGTAACCAGCAGACCGAAACCAAAACGGAGAATGTTGACTTCTGGCTCTATGAGGAAGAGGCCGGACCGGGAACAGATTCTCTGTATACTATCAGTAATCTGCGGATTAATCAGGACCTGATGCAGGAGCCTGCTCAACTGGGGTTTAGACTTGCAGACGGCTCGGAGGACATCAAGACAGCGGAGGCTTTGAAGGATGCCTTCACGGAAGAGGTTTATACACTGAATCCGAATGTAAAGAAGACGACTACCTTTGTAGATTACTACACGGATTTGGTTACTCAGATCGGAAATTCCGGCAAGGTTTCCCGCAGCATTTATACGAATCAGGAGACTACGGTGGAAGCTGTTGATAGCGCAAGACAGCAAGTGGTGGGTGTGTCCTCGGACGAGGAGCTGTCCAACATGATTAAGTTCCAGAACGCATACAACGCTGCCAGCCGCTATATCAATGTGGTCAGTGAGATGCTGGAGCACATTATCAATACGTTAGGTATGTAAAGTGTGAAGGAAATCACTAAGCTCGAAAGAACCTCGCTAAGTGATTTCACGCTCTGCAAGCAGAGCTTCTTCACACTGAAGAATGCCAAGGGCGGGCATTCTTCTCATAAATTGTTTGTGCCGTTGGCGGCATGTTTGAAAGTGCGAAAATATAGGAGAGATAAACGATGCCTTCACAATTTTTCGGATTAAATATTGCATATACGGGTCTGCTGGCCAATAACGCGGCTATGAATACCACTGCCAACAATATTGCCAATGTGCAGACGGAAGGCTACAGCAGGCAGAAGACGACTCAGCAGGCCGCTAATGCTCTGAGGGTTTTCCAGACATACGGATGTGCCGGTGCCGGCGTGGAAACTCTGGCTATCGAGCGGGTGCGGGATGAATTTTATGACGGAAGGTACTGGGACAATAACGCTCGGGTGGGTGAGTATGGCCAAAAAGAGTACTATATGCAGCAGATCGAGAACTACTTTGACGATAACGGGAAAAATGCAGGATTTAAGACAGTTTTTGACCAGTTTATGATTACGGGAATGCAGGAGCTTCTAAAGAATCCTGACGATCCGACTACAAAAACGCAGTTTATGGGCTATGCGGCGGCGCTGACCGAGTACTTTAACGGCGTGGCAGGTAATTTGGAAAAGCTGCAGAAGGACGTGAACCAGGAGATTAAGCTGAAGGTGGATGAGATCAATTCCCTGGCGGGAGAGATCGCCAACCTGAACAAGCAGATCAATACGATTGAGCTTTCCGGATCTAAGGCGAATGAGCTGCGGGACAGAAGGACGTTGCTGCTGGATCAGCTTTCTGAGATCGTGGATGTGGAAGTGCAGGAAATCCCTATTAAAGATACTAATAATCCTGACAGAGTTACAGGGGCAAATCGTTGCATTATAAGAATTGCCGGCGGCCAGACTTTAGTGGACGGCAGTGAGTACAATGGTTTGGAGTGCGTTGCCAGGCAGAAGCATGAAAAAGTAAACCAGACGGACATCGACGGATTGTATGATGTTTACTGGGAAGACGGGCAGAAATTCAGCCTCTATAATGCCGCTATGGGCGGGGCGCTGAAAGGCCTTGTTGAGATGCGTGACGGTAATAACGGTGAAGGCTTTTCCGGTACGGTGACGGAGACGGGAACCGACAAAGACGGAAATGACACCGTGACCATCCAGGTGGGCAAGGCTTATCTTCAGGATCTGAACAAGTGTAATCTGTCCAATTACGGCGGTATCATTAATTTAGGCAATCAGGAATTTTATTATGATTCCTGGAGCTATAGTGTGGAGTTTGATGAAAATGGGAAAGAGGTGTACAGCTATACCTTTACTCTTTCCGGTGATGATAAGAATCCCCGCAGAGTGACAAACGACAGAGAAGGTAAGGCGGCTTCCGTTGGAGCCAGCATAAACTATCAGGGCGTTCCTTATTATATGAGTCAGATGAACGAATGGGTCAGAACCTTTGCCCAGAAGTTTAATGATATAGTGACATCGGGCTATGATTCCAATGATGAGCCGGGAATCAAGATGTTTACCGGAAATATGGCCACGGATGACGCTCAGTATGAACTGCCTGACGGGAACAGATATGATCTTTATCTTCAGGGTTATAAGCTTCTGCAGGAAGCTTATGCACAGGCGCCTGAGACCATGGTGCTGGAGGCGGCGGCAAAGTCTATTTATGAAGCGGCTCTCCAAAGTCAGGCTTTTCAGGATGATTTGACAGCCGCGAAAAATACAAAGCTGACTGCAAAAACAGAGGCAAAGCTAAAGGAAAAGATTGATCTGGCAATGTCGGCTCCGGCAATTCAGACCGAGATCAAGACAAGGGCGGAAGCACTCAGGGCTGCGGACACGACGCTTAGTCAGGCGGACGCG
Source organism: uncultured Acetatifactor sp. (assembly GCA_910578815.1). GTDB lineage: Bacteria > Bacillota > Clostridia > Lachnospirales > Lachnospiraceae > Acetatifactor. The sequence goes on along the minus strand of CAJTSE010000007.1, from coordinate 188,277 downwards.
GAGAAGAAGGCCAGAGAGGCAATCGAAGATGAATTCAGAAACGGCACCGGTACTCCCCCGAAGACAAAGGTGGAGCTGACGCAGGCCGAGGCGGATCAGGTTCAAGAGGCGGCGGACAGGGAAGCAAAAGCTGAGGTAGAAGCCAAGTATAAGGCGGATGCTCTTGCCCAGGCGGAAAAGGATCTCAAGGATAAAGGTGAGTGGGATGCTGCCGTTGAGAAGGCCAAGGAAGAGATCATCAAGGGAACCGATGAAGGAAAGGCTGCCCTGGATCAGGTAAAAGCAGAGATTGCAAAAAAGAACGGCATTTCTGTGAAGGCTCTGGATATGGTAGATGAGCTGGTGAAAGCAAGAAGAGACGAGATCAGGGCGGAAAGATTTCCTGCAGGTACGGTGCCTACTCCGGCTGATGAGGAAACGATGCTGGAGGATGCCTTTAAGACGGTGAAATTTACCGTCAGCGTGGGAGATGACAGCTATTATCAGCTGACTGCCATGAACTTTGGCATACTGGCTGCTATGGAGCTGGATCCCAGTCGCCTTGCCAACAGATATGAAAAGGGTGACGGCGTAGAGCAGAATGATCTGTTAAACGACTTAAAAGACCTGGCTACCGACAAGGAGAAAATGAGCTTCAGAGGATGCAGTGCATCCGAGTTCCTGCAGTGTGTGCTTTCCGATGTGGCTTTAAACGCCCAGCGGGCGAACACTTTCAGCCAGAGCTTCAAGGATATAGCAGGAACTATTGATATGCAGAGAATGTCCATTTCAGGCGTGGATGAGGACGAAGAAGCGGTTGACCTTGTAAAATTTCAGAACGGTTACAATCTGGCTTCCAAAATGATTCAGACATTGACGGAGATTTATGACAGGCTGATTTTGGAGACCGGCGTTTAGTGTGAAGAGAAGTTCTGACGGCCAATGGCAGTTTTTTGTTCGCCAGCCCAAGGTCGGCCTCACTGGCTTGGCTGCTTCGCAAAGAACTTCTAAGCTTCACACCGAAGAACGCAAAACCAGCGCTCTTCATGGACTGTTTGTGCCGAAAAAGTCGGCACTGCCGCCCCTGGAGGCATGTCTGGAAGCGTGAATAGAAGTTCCAAAAAGGGAGAGTTATATGAGAATTACGAATAAGATCATGCAGAAAAACAACTTATCCAATATCAATACCAACAAGATATATCAGGATAAGCTGAGCACTCAGATGTCTACCCAGAAGAAGATCAACAGGCCCTCCGATGATCCGGTGGTGGCGATTCGCGCCTTGCGTCTGCGCAGCAGCGTTACGGAGATTACGCAGTATTACAGTAAGAATATCCCCGATGCGGAAAGCTGGCTCAGCGTAACGGAAGACGCTCTGAAAAATTTGTCCGCCATAATCACAAATATGATTACCCTGTGTACCAAGGGCGCTAACGGCCCCTTAAAGACGGAGGACCGGCAGATTATTTTAGAACAGCTGAAGGCCCTGGGGGAGGAAGTGTATGCTACCGGTGACGCGGATTATGCGGGCAGATATGTTTTTACCGGATACCGCACGGATACTCCCTTGAGCTTTGACAAGGAAGAAAATATAAAGTATGAGATCACCGAGCAGTTGAAGAACAATGCGATTGACAGCGTGACCAAGGTGAATGTGGGTAAGCTTGCGGATCTCAATTCTGCGAATTTTAATTCCGCAGATATGAAGGATATTGTCGAAGATGACATCACGGACGTTGAGGTACACCGCATTCGGCTGGCTTATGACGATTGTTCTGCGGACGGCAGCGTGAAGGTAAGCTTTAAGGTGCCGAAACAGGCGACCAATGCGGACGGCTCTCTGAAGTTTGAAACCAATCCGGACGGCAGCCAGAAGCTGGACGGCGATGGAAATCCGATTCCTGTATATGAAAAGGATGCCGACGGTAAGATTGTCTATAATACGGTAACATGGCCCAATTCAGAAGTTACGATCAAAACCATGCACCCTTATGATAATCCGGATCCATATAATTATATTGCCGATGATGCCCACAAGGGCGAAGTAGTGTTTGTTCCCGAGACAGGGGAGCTTCTTTTGGGGGATGACCGTTATCAGGAACTGATGAAAATCAAAGATGACGATACGACTTTGGCAGACGAGGCCGAAATCAGAGTCACCTATGAGAAGCAGCATTGGCAGAAGGGTGATCTTCGTCCGGAGCATTATTTTTATTGCAAGTCTAATCCGGGAGATGCGGAAAAGGAAATTGTTTACAATCAATCCTATCTTTCCATAGACGCGGAGCGTCAGGACATTGAATATGACGTGGGATATAACCAGACCATCAGGGTCAATTCCACGGCAGACCAGTGCTTTAAACACGGGATTGGCAGGGAAGTGGATGATCTGCTGACCTCCATTCAGGATGTATTGGATCTGGAAGCACAGCAGTCGAGTCTGGAAAAAATGATGGAGTCCTTAGAGGACGGCACCACCGAGAAAAAGACCATGCAGAACCAGCTGGATGCTTTGAATAAGGCGCTTACTTTGGCAAAGAAAAAGGAGCAGAAGCTGTTTGAGGAAGGTATTACTGCCTTTCAGGGGCATCTGGACGACGCCAGCCTCTGTATTACCGAGTGCGGTACCAGAAGCAGCAAGCTTGCACTGATCAAAAATCGCAGCCAGAATCAGAAGACTACCTTTGAAACATTAAAGAGTGAGAACGAGGATATTGATATAACGGAGGTTGCAATACAGTTAAACAGCGCAGAATTGACTTACGAAGCCGCGTTGATGGCTACCGGTAAGGTCAGCCAGACCACACTGCTGAACTATATATAATAACAGTTCACGCGTCGGACGAAGGAGAAATCGGGCTGAACTTAAGCCGGATCGAAAAATTTAGTGAGGAAAGGTACAGGTGCCACAATGAAAGTGACAACGAAGATTTTTGGTGAGATCGAGATCGAGGACGATAAGATCATAGTCTTTGAAAACGGAATCATCGGATTCCCGGAACTAAAGAAATTTGCGCTGATTCATGATGGAGAGCAGGGAAATGACAATGCAGGCATTCGCTTTCTGCAGTCTTTGGATGAGCCTGCGTTTGCCATGCCGGTGATGGACCCATTGCTTGTGAAGCCGGATTATGATCCGGAAGTAAATGATGAACTGCTTACGGCTGCGGGAAACGTAAACGCGGATAATATTCTTGTGTTGGTTACGGTAACGATTCCTAAGGACCTGACTCAGATGAGCGTGAATCTGCAGGGCCCTTTCGTTATCAATGTGGAAGAGCATAAGGCATGTCAGGTGATCGTTGAGAATGGGGACTGCCCTGTAAAGTTCCCGATCTATGATATTCTGCAGGCCAGAAAGGCGGGTGAATAAGATGCTGGCGTTATCCAGAAAGAAAAATGAAGCACTGATTATCAACAACAACATCGAGGTCACCATCCTTGAGGTCAAGGGTGATCAAGTCAAGATAGGCATTTCCGCTCCCAAGGAGGTGCCCATATATCGTAAGGAAGTATATATACAGATTCAGAATGCAAATAAAGACGCGGTCAGCGTGGAAGGCATGGAAGCATTGAAAAACCTGCTGGGCTGAGAACAGTTTTAAAGTTTTTCGCTGTTATCCTGTTAATTTTTTGTTCACTTTTTCCGATAAAGGAATTAGATACTGAGGAAACAGATTTCACACGGAGGTGGGTAAAATGGGAATTGAACCAATTTCAAGTATGATGACAGTACAGGCACAGGGAAGTGTAGTACAGAGAACTCAGGCGCCTGTGCAGACGGAAAAACCGGAGAGTGCAGACAGTAGTGTGCAGGTGGCGGAACAGGTGGACCGGACCACGAGTGTGGTCGAAAATACCAAGGAAAAAGGGCAGGCTGAAAACGGTGAGCAGCAGGGAAAGAGCCAGCAGCCGACCAACGAGCAGATTCGCAAGGCTGTAGAGCAGCTGAATAAAAAGATCGGAAATTCAGAGGCTATTTTTGGCATTCATGAGGCGACCAACCGTGTCACCATAAAAATTGTAGACAAGGATACCAAGGAAGTTATCAAGGAGCTTCCGCCTGAGAAGACTTTGGATATGATAGCCAAGGTTTGGGATATGGCAGGTATTCTGGTAGACGAGAAGCGATAAATAAATCGGGAGGACAATGTTATGGCAATGAGATTGAGCGGACTGATGTCCGGTATGGATACGGAGAGTATCGTACAGCAGCTGGTAGAAGCCAGAAGCAATAAGGTAACCAAGGTAAAGAACAGCCAAACCAAGCTGGGCTGGAAGCAGGAGATTTGGAAGGGCTTAAATTCCAAGTTAAAGACGCTGCAGTCCAAGCTGCAGGACTTGCGTTTTAGCAGCGGTTATGCAAAAAAGGCAACGAAGTCATCTAATGATAGTGCTGTCAGTGTGCTCACCGGAGACGGCGCGGTAGAGGGTGTGCAGGAACTGGAAATTCATCAGTTGGCAAAGACTGCGTACATGACAGGCGGCAAGGTTTCCTTCAAAGAAGGCATTTCAGGCGCCGGTGTAAGCACCGATACCATCATGGGCAATCTGATGAATTTTGACGGGGACGAGACCAAGTCCTTTAAGGTGACAGTAGGATCCGGTGATGACGCAAAAGTTACGGGAATTGACGTAACCAGCAGCACAACGGTTTCTGAAGTGTTGAGCCAGCTGAAGAATGCAGGCTTGAATGCTAATTTTGATACCACTCAGAAGAGATTTTATATCAGCGCAAAGGAATCCGGAGCGGCAGGGAACTTTGAGTTTACAAGTGCCAAGAAGGTACTGGTCGGAACGGGAGAAGAAGGGGAGGAACTTAAGTGGGAGTATGAAGATGCACCCGATAATGGAGTTTTAAGCGCTCTTGGATTGACTGTGGAAAAAGTGGTTGACGGAGAAAATGAAACGTCAGGGCTTGGCGGCGTGGCTACAATGATTAAAGGACAGGATGCCAAGATTACTTTAAATGGCGTAGATTACACCAATACTCACAATACCTTTGAGGTCAATGGGCTGACCATTACTGCTCATAGCAAGACGAATGGAGAAAAGATTACTCTTACTACCCAGCGGGATACAGACGGCATCTATAATATGATTAAAGACTTCTTTAAGTCTTACAATGAAATCATTAATGAGATGGATAAGCTGTACAATGGGGAGTCGGCTAAGGGATATGAGCCGCTTTCCGACGAAGAGAAGAGCAATATGTCAGAGTCCGAGATCGAAAAGTATGAGCAGAAGATCAAGGATTCCCTGCTTCGCAGAGACAGCGGCTTAGGCACTGTCAGCTCTGCGATAAAAAAGGTGATGATGAGCGGCTTTTCAGTTAATGGAAAGACGCTGTACCTTGCTAATTTCGGCATTGAGACAGCGAACTATTTTAATGCTACAGATAATGAGAGAAACGCTTATCATATCTGCGGAGATGCGGATGACGTGGATTTTTCAGCGAAACAGGATAAGTTAAAGAGTATGATTGCTTCAGATCCGGACACTGTTATTTCTTTCTTCTCACAGCTGACTCAGAGTCTTTATACTGAGATGAATAATCAGTCCAAGGCTGTTGAGGGCTACAGGAGCTTCGGAAGCTTCTACGATGATAAGAAGATGAAGAGCGACTATGATGATTTCAAGTCCAAGATTAAGGATGAAGAGAAAAAGCTGGCGGATTATGAGGATAAGTGGTATGCTAAGTTTGCAGCCATGGAAACTGCTATGGCAAAGATGCAGCAGAATGCCAGCGCGGTAACGGCTTTACTTGGCGGGCAGTAATTTTTTAAGACACTATTTACAGAAAGGCAGGATAAGGCTATGGCATTACCCAGTGCATACGCGCAATATAACAACAGCAAGATTCTGACTGCTTCTCCTGCGGAGCTTACCCTGATGCTTTACGAAGGGGCTATCAAATTTTGTAATATTGCCATTGTCGCGGTGGAGCAGAAGGATATTGAGAAGGCGCACAACAATATTATTAAAACGGAGCGCATCATTGACTACTTCCGCCAGACGCTGGATATGAAATATCCGGTGGCACAGGATTTTGAGAGAGTTTATACCTATCTTGCTCAGAGGCTGACCCAGGCTAATATCAAGAAGGATAAGGAAATCCTGGAAGAGGTGAACCAGCATCTTCGCGATATGCGGGATACCTGGAAGCAGGTAATGGCGCAGAATAAACAGTAAAGGCGGGGAGTAATGACGGAGAATTATCTGAAGGTCCTGGAAGAGAGCCTGGAGAAAAAGTTGCAGATTATGCAGCAGCTTCAGGAATACAGTACGGAACAGCAGAAGATTTTTCAGGCTCCGGCAGTGGAGCTGGAAAAATTTGATGAGTATGTAGATAAAAAGGATAAACTGATCGAAGAACTTACGGCACTGGACAATGGTTTTGAAACTTTGTACAGAAATGTTTCACAGGAGCTGGAGGGCAATAGGGAGAAATATGCAGCACAGATCAGTCGGCTTCAAGAACTGGTGACCAGAGTGACGGAGGAGAGTGTAACGATCCAGGCCCAGGAGACCCGCAATAAAAAGCTGGTTGAGGATTATTTCCGCAGGGAACGCGCCAATCTTGCGCAGAGCCGGAAGACTTCCAAGGCGGCATTTGATTATTACAGAAGCATGAGTAATACCAATGCAGCATCGCCCCAGTTTTTGGATAACAAGCAATGAGCCAGAACGGTACGCATAAATAGCTGTATCAAGCGGACCGAAAGAATAAAAAAACCGATGAAATCGCGGCAAAAGCTTTTAGCGGCGAAACATCGGTTTTTTTTTTAAAAATTTCCATTTTTTTAATTTTTGCTCTAAAGTTATGAAAAATGGTGTCGATATATTTAGCAGACAGGCAGTCACAAGAGACTGTATCAGGATTCAAAGGATTGAACCGAAAATAACAGTGGAAGATAGCAGCAGGGACGCTGATTCAAATTCAAGGAGGAAAAGTAAAATGGTAGTACAACACAATTTGACAGCGATGAATTCCAACAGGATGCTGGGCATTACCAGCAAGAAGCAGGCTAAGTCCACCGAGAAGTTATCTTCCGGTTATAGAATTAACCGCGCTGCGGATGATGCAGCAGGTCTGGCAATTTCCGAGAAAATGAGAAAGCAGATCAGAGGTCTGGCACAGGCTTCTGCTAACGCGCAGGACGGTATTTCCGCAGTACAGACTGCAGAGGGTGCATTGACCGAAGTGCATGATATGCTCCAGAGAATGAACGAGCTGGCGGTAAAGGCGGCAAACGGAACCAATTCCACTTCTGACCGTGACGCTATTCAGCAGGAGATTGATCAGCTGACTACCGAGATTGACCGTGTAGCGGAAACCACCAAGTTTAATGAGACATATCTGCTGAAGGGCGATAAGGATGCACCGAAGGGATATACGTACAGCTATCTGACCATGGGAACGGCACATGCTACTGCCGGCACAGCTACTTTTGATGCTGATCCCAGTACAGGATTTACCGTAAAGTTTACAGTAGCAACTACTACAAAGAACAATGCGGATGCCCAGAATGAATTGATCAGGGCGCTTCGGGATTATGGAGTTACCGCGTCCGGAAAGCAGATCTGGAATACCAGTCTGGCAACACCGGTAGCAGATGCCAAGCTTTATTCCTTTGAATTGAACGGGGCTGCTAAGGAAGCATTCAATGTAGCTACGGTCAGCGCCGGGGCAGGAACCTTTGAGATTCAGGATAAGAGCGGCAACAAGCTGGCAGAGATCACCGTTGCCGGCTGGGCACCCACCGCAACTGCAGAGTCAGGTACGATCAGTGCATCTGCCGTAATGAATGCTAAATCTGTAACTGCAACCGGCAGCGCAGATGCCGATGCGGCATATTATGATAAAGATGGAAATAAGATTTCCACCAATGACTTGGGAAATTATTTTACTACCTTTAATCCGAATAACGGTACATCCGTTACGACAAATCCTGCGGCAATGGCGGCTCCGGTTTATGATGCAGTGGGTAATCTGACGCAGTTGGACAGCACAGAGATTAAGGCTGTACGGGATCAGATCGGCACGCTTACCATCGGTCTTCATGTAGGTGCTGATGCAACCAGCAATAATCAGATTCAGTTAAACCTGAAGGCGATGAATTCCAAGGGTCTTGGTATTAATGGTTTGAAAATGAATGGTACGAATGATGAGAATGCGCTGGAGTCCATTGAGAAGGTCAAGGCAGCCATTACAAAGGTATCTGCACAGCGTTCCGAACTGGGTGCTATTCAGAATAGGTTAGAGCATGCTATCAGCAATTTGGATAATGTCGTGGAGAACACCACCAGTGCGGAATCCGCGATCCGTGATACGGATATGGCTTCCGAGATGGTACAGTATTCCAACGGAAACATTCTTGCACAGGCCGGTCAGTCTATGCTGGCACAGGCAAATCAGGCAAATCAGGGTGTGCTTTCCCTGTTGGGTTAAAATGTATTAAGTAAAACAGGCAATCCGCTCGGCTGTAGAAGCCGGGCGGATTTTTTTGATATTTTTTTATTTTGGACTAAAGTCTGAAAAAGAAAGACCGATATATGTATCAGGTAAGGTGTATCCCGTCTTACACGCCGCTTTCTTCGAAAGGATCGCACCCTTAAGGGGAGGGAGGAACAGGGCAGTGAAAGCAATGGGAAGTGCGAGCCCGGAACTGACATTGCCGTGGTAAAAAATCAGCCGCAGGGAAGCGGCAAATATATTCAAGGAGGAATATACTATGGTAGTACAACACAATCTCACAGCTATGAATTCTAACAGAATGCTTGGCTTAACTTCTGCAGCACAGGCAAAATCCACTGAGAAGCTTTCATCCGGTTATAAGATCAACCGTGCAGCAGATGATGCAGCAGGCCTGGCTATTTCCGAGAAGATGAGAAAGCAGATCAGAGGTCTGACACAGGCTTCTGCTAACGCTCAGGATGGTATCTCTGCAGTGCAGACCGCTGAAGGCGCTCTGACAGAAGTACATGACATGCTTCAGAGAATGAACGAGCTGGCAGTTAAGGCAGCAAACGGCACAAACTCTACTTCTGACCGTACAGCGATCCAGTCTGAAATCGACCAGCTGACCACCGAGATCGACCGTGTGGCAGAAACCACCAAGTTCAACGAGACCTATCTGTTGAAGGGTGACAAGGATGCGCCTAAGGGCTATACCTACAGCTATATGACAGCAGTTACTGCTAAGGCTGGAACAGCTACCTTTGATGCAGATCCCAGCACGAATTTCACCGTGACAGTTACTATGGCAACCGCTACTGCAACTAACTCCGATGCTCAGAACGAACTGCTCAGAGCACTGCGTGATTACGGTGTTACTGCATCCGGAAAGCAGGATTGGAATGCAAACAAGGCAACTCCTGGGGCTGAAGCAAGGCTTTATGGCTTTGAGCTGAATGGTTCCGCAAAGGAAGCCTTCAATGTTGCAACAGTCAGCGCTGGAAACGGAACCTTTGAGATTCAGGATAAGAGCGGCAACAAGCTGGCTACTATCAAGGTGGCTGGTTGGACCGTATCCGCAAGCGCAACTGCAGGCAGCGTAAGTGCTTCCGCAGTGATGAATGCAAAGGCTGTTACCGCAGCAGCTGATACCTCTTCTGCAGCAGCATACTATGACAAGGACGGCAACAAGATTTCCGCTAACGATCTGCACAATTACTTCAGCTCTTACAATGCAGACAACGGAACGGCTGTAACCACCAATCCTTCTGCAAGTGCAGCTCCTGTATATGATGCAGTAGGCAACCTGACCACACTGGAGTCAGCTCAGGTGAAGGCAGTTCGTGATAAGGTAGGCGCATTGACGGTAGGCCTTCATGTAGGTGCAGACGCTACCAGCAACAACCAGATCACCATGAACATTGAGTCCATGAGCTCCAAGGGCTTAGGAATCAACGGCCTGAAGATGGATGGCACCGATGACAGCAAGGCACTGGATTCTATTGAGAAGATCAAGGCAGCTATCACCAAGGTATCCGCACAGCGTTCTACCTTGGGTGCAGTTCAGAACCGTCTGGAGCACACCATCAACAACCTGGACAACGTTGTAGAGAACACCACCAGTGCAGAATCCGCTATCCGCGATACGGATATGGCTTCCGAGATGGTGAAGTACTCGAACCAGAACATTCTGTCACAGGCTGGCCAGTCCATGCTGGCACAGGCAAACCAGAGCAATCAGGGCGTTCTTTCCCTGCTTGGCTAAGGTTTCAGCATAGTTTGGTAAGGTAGTATTCAAGGCTGCCCGGCCCTTGCGGCTGGGCAGCCTTTTAAACTGATTTTTTAAGACAACCGGAAAGGAATCCGAAACGATGAAGGGAAAAAAAGTATTACTGTCTATATCCATGCTGGTCTCCGGGCGGGAAGAGATGAAAAAAAGTCTGGAATCACTTCGTTATTTTAAGGAGGCGCTTTCCTGTGAGATCATCCTGGTGGATACCGGCTGTAATACCGCGCAGCGGGCTTTGGCGGAGCAGTATGCAGATAAGATTGTTGATTTTACCTGGTGCAATGATTTTGCTGCTGCTCGGAATGCAGGTTTAAAGGAGGCCAGAGGTGAATGGTTTCTGTATCTGGATGATGATGAGTGGTTTGAGGATCCAAAAGAAATCATAGCTTTTTTTACCTCAGGTGAGTATAAAAATTATAACAGCGCTTCCTATGTGGTGCGAAGCTATATAGATCTGGCAGGCCGCTTTTATAATGACTCTTATCCCTCCCGAATGTGCAGGATAGAGCCGGAAACCATGTTTATCGGAAAGGTTCATGAATATTTAACTACTTATGAGCCGCCGCGAAAAGAATTTTCTGATTTTGTCCATCATTACGGCTATGCATGGAAGGATGATGAAGATAGGAAAAAACATACGGAGCGCAATGTTGCGCCTCTTCTGGAGATGATTGAGCAGTATCCGGCCGATTCTCGATGGACGATGCAGCTTGTTCAGGAATATTTAGGCAACAAGCAGTTTGAGGAAGCCTTTCAAAGTTCCAGGGAATGGCTGGAAGAAAAGCGCTATAAGATCAATGAAGTTTTGGTGCTGCCGCGATATGTAGGGTGCATCTATGCTTATGCGCTGGTTGCCCTTCATACGATGGAACGATATGAGGAAACAGAGATTTGGCTAAAGAAGGCCTTGGCGGAGTCTGTGCTGCAGACGGACGTCATGGAGCCTACAAGAGGTTTTTTCTATATGGCAGGGGCCAGACTTTATGGTACCATTAAAAAAGATTCCCTCTGTCGGAAATATATGAGAAAGTATTTGGACTGTTACCGGCGGCTAAAGGATAACCGCAAGGCCTTGGAAATGGGAGCGGATTTGATTACGGCTACGGTGTTCCAGGAGAATCTTCTTTGGGGTACCGTATTGTTGACGATGGGTTCCTTGATCCGCACGGAGGATTATGAGCTGGCGGAAGAGGCATTTTACATTCCGAACTGGCAGGATGAGAGACTGCGAAATCAGCAGGAGGCGGAGCGGGATATTGTGGAAGCCGTAAGCTGCGTATCATGGCACTCGCTTTGGGGGCGGATTCTTCAGACGCTGGTGTCCAGAGAGCAGGGCATACAGGAAATGATGGCGGTATTTTTAGAAACGGAGATCCGGTACGAAGAGGACGGCGAGAAGGAAAAGCTTTGCCGTATGATGCGGGTTGTCTCAGATTTGAAATGGGACCATTGTTATACTTTATGTGCCGGGATTTTGTGGGCAGAACGGGATCCGGGAATTGCTTCAGAGGCGGAACGTGCGGAGAAAATAGAAGATTTGTTTCGACAGATATTTAAGAGATTTCCCCAGGAGATTTTGAGGATCAGAAGTGGAGTCTGGGCGGTGGCGGAGAGGCAGAGGCTTTCGCTGCAAAGCTTGTTTGCCGATATGGATTACCCTGTCTGGAAGCATAGTTTGGAAGACTGGTGTCTGAAGGCCTCTCTTAATGAAATTCAGGAATGGGGGAAAAGAGCCGGATCCTGGATTGCAGGAGAAGACAGCAGATCAGGGCTGCTTAGAATAAAATGTCTGGAAGGTCTTTTGTATCGCTGCGAGGAAGCCGGGTATGAATTGGAGGAACTGGAAGAGAGGCTTTGGGAGTATGCAGACCAAATTATAGGTTTTTACGGTCCGCTTTACAAGGAAGAGTCACTTGCTGAGAGGCCGGAGGTTTTGCAGGAGGAATTGCAGCTTGCATTGAGATTAAAGGCTTTGCAAGGATACCGGAAACAGGGAGATGACCTGAAAACACTGGAAGCCGTAAGAAGCTGTCTGGGAATTTATCCGCTTCTGGGGGGGACGGTGGAACATTATGCCGGCTTGCTTCGGGATGAGGTACAGCAGCGAAACAGGGAGGCGGAGGCGGCTCAGAAAGAGCTGACCCGGATGATTGAATCCCTGAAAGGCATCGTCAGGCAGAAAATGGCAGCGGGAGCTTATCGGGAAGCAAGAGACATTTTACTGCAGATATACAGATGCGTACCTGAGGATCGGGAAACAGAGATTCTTTTGGAACAGGTAGAAGAAAATTTGAAATAAATGCTTTTCGGACTAAAGTCCGGAGGAAATCTTCCGATATATTTAACAGGTAAGACAATAACGTCTTACATGCTACCGTCCATAGAAGCATCGCACACTTTAATGGGGCGGAAGGACAGGGCAGTGGACGTGACAGGAAGTGCGAGCCCGGAACTGACATTGCCATGGAACAAAATGACCGCAGGGAAGCGGTAAAACATATTCAAGGAGGAATAAATTATGGTAGTACAACACAATTTAACTGCAATGAACTCTAACAGAATGCTTGGCTTAACTTCTGCAGCACAGGCAAAATCCACTGAGAAGCTTTCATCCGGTTATAAGATCAACCGTGCAGCAGATGATGCAGCAGGCCTGGCTATTTCCGAGAAGATGAGAAAGCAGATCAGAGGTCTGACACAGGCTTCTGCTAACGCTCAGGATGGTATCTCTGCAGTGCAGACCGCTGAAGGCGCTCTGACAGAAGTACATGACATGCTTCAGAGAATGAACGAGCTGGCAGTTAAGGCAGCAAACGGCACAAACTCTACTTCTGACCGTACAGCGATCCAGTCTGAAATCGACCAGCTGACCACCGAGATCGACCGTGTGGCAGAAACCACCAAGTTCAACGAGACCTATCTGTTGAAGGGTGACAAGGATGCGCCTAAGGGCTATACCTACAGCTATATGACAGCAGTTACTGCTAAGGCTGGAACAGCTACCTTTGATGCAGATCCCAGCACGAATTTCACCGTGACAGTTACTATGGCAACCGCTACTGCAACTAACTCCGATGCTCAGAACGAACTGCTCAGAGCACTGCGTGATTACGGTGTTACTGCATCCGGAAAGCAGGATTGGAATGCAAACAAGGCAACTCCTGGGGCAGAGGCAAGGCTTTATGGCTTTGAGCTGAATGGTTCCGCAAAGGAAGCCTTCAATGTAGCAACGGTCAGCGCCGGCGCAGGAACCTTTGAAATTCAGGATAAGAGCGGCAACAAGCTGGCAAGTATCACCGTGGCTGGCTGGACCGTATCCGCAAGCGCAACCGCAGGCAGCGTAAGCGCTTCCGCAGTGATGAATGCAAAGGCTGTTACCGCAGCAGCTGATACCGCTTCTGCAGCAGCATACTATGACAAGGACGGCAACAAGATTTCAGCTAACGATCTGCACAATTACTTCAGCTCCTACAATGCAGACAACGGAACGGCTGTAACCACCAATCCTTCTGCAAGTGCAGCTCCTGTATATGATGCAGTAGGCAACCTGACCACACTGGAGTCAGCTCAGGTGAAGGCAGTTCGTGATAAGGTAGGCGCATTGACGGTAGGCCTTCATGTAGGTGCAGACGCTACCAGCAACAACCAGATCACCATGAACATTGAGTCCATGAGCTCCAAGGGCTTAGGAATCAACGGCCTGAAGATGGATGGCACCGATGACAGCAAGGCACTGGATTCTATTGAGAAGATCAAGGCAGCTATCACCAAGGTATCCGCACAGCGTTCTACCTTGGGTGCAGTTCAGAACCGTCTGGAGCACACCATCAACAACCTGGACAACGTTGTAGAGAACACCACCAGTGCAGAATCCGCTATCCGCGATACGGATATGGCTTCCGAGATGGTGAAGTACTCGAACCAGAACATTCTGTCACAGGCTGGCCAGTCCATGCTGGCACAGGCAAACCAGAGCAATCAGGGCGTTCTTTCCCTGCTTGGCTAAGCGTTGCGTAATTGAAATTTACAAAAAAGAGTGTAATTGCCCAATTCCCCGGCTTTGCAGCCGGGGAATTTTGGATTATTAATCTGGAAAGGATTCCTGTTATGAAGAATGATAGCGCCCCAATCTTATCCATATCCATGCTTACCTCCGGTAAAAAAGACATGAGGAAGAGTCTGGAATGTCTATTGCACATGAAAGAAGCCTTCCCCTGTGAAATCATTCTTGTGGATACAGGCTGTAATGAAGAACAGCGCCGGCTGATTGAGAAGTATGGGGATAAGATCGTTGATTTTACCTGGTGCGATGATTTTGCAGCCGCCCGTAATGCAGGCCTGCAGGCAGCTAAGGGTGAATGGTTCATGTATCTGGATGATGACGAGTGGTTTGAGGATCCGAAAGAGATCATATCATTTTTTCAAACAGGTGAATATAAGAAATATAACTCGGCAAATTATGTGGTAAGAAATTATCTTGATTTTGAGGGAAACAGATATGCGGATGCCTATCTGACTCGGTTAGTGAAGCTGGAGCCGGAAACTCGGTTTGAAGGAAAGATTCATGAGTATTTGGAGCCTGTCAGGGAACCTAAGAAATGTCTTGCTGATATAGCGCAGCATTACGGCTATGCTTTTCGCAGTGAAGCTGAAAAGAAGGACCATGCTCGTCGAAACAGGGAGCCGTTGCTGGAGATGCGAAGGCAATACCCCGGAGAAGCAAGATGGATTGCGCTTTTGGCGCAGGAATATCTTGCGGATGGAGATTATGAGAAAACTTTTGAAGTCTGCAGGGCAGGCCTGGATGAATGCCGCATAAAAGGTGAATATGGAGAAAGATATATCAGTACCTTTTTCGGTTCCGTTTTTGCTTTCATCTTGATTTCTTTGGAATGTATGGAAAAATTTGAAGAGGAAGAGCAATGGTTGAATGAGGCTATGTCCCAGCCGTATACACTATTAGAGGTGATGGAGCCTACGGTAGCGTATTATTGCTTTTTGGGAGCAAGACTGTTTTGTATGACGAAAAGGTATGATATTAGTAGAAGCTATCTGCGCCGCTACATTAATTGTGCTTATAAGCTAAAAGATGACAGGGCTGCTATTGAGAAGGGGGCAGTATTAGTGACGGCAGATGTATTTCAGCCCCATACCATTAACGGCATTCTGATGTGTGTGGAAGGACTGATCCGTCTGGAGGATTATGCCTTTACAGAAGAAGCTTTTTACCTGCTGGACTGGAAGGATAAAAAGCTGCTTCATCAGGATAATTGGGAGCGGAATATTCTGGATGCCTGCTGCAGTGTGGCATATCATCCTCTTTGGGTCAAGCTGCAGCAGACTCTTTGTTCCAGAGAAGAAGGCATGAAGGAGATGCTGGTGGTCTTCCTGGAACGGGAAGTTGCCTATAGAACTGAGGGTGAGCAGGAAAAGCTTTCCCGGCTGTATCGGTTAGTGGCAGAGCTTTCTTATGAGCATCGTTACATTCTTTGTATTAGAATTTTATGGACCGTACAGGATCCGGAGATCAATTCACAGGGGGAACGAACGGAAAAACTTACATTATTGTTTCGAAAGTTATTTGAGAAATATCCGCGGGAAATTTTGGAGATCAGAAGCGATGTCTGGAAAGCGGCGGAGGTAAACGGGATTTCTCTGGGAGCTCTGTTGGAAGGAATGGATTATCTTGATTGGAAACATAGTCTGGAGGTCTGGTGTAGAGAGGCTCCCCTCATAGAGATCCGGGCATGGGAGGCAAGAGCGGCATCCTGGGGCATGGAGACAGGTATGAATGCAAGGCTGTTTCGGATCAAGCGTTTGGAAGGACTTTTGCGCTGCCATGAAGAAGCAGGGTATGCGCTTGCAGAGCTGGAAGAGCTGCTGTGGAAATATAGTAAGGCTGTTTTGAATTTTTACAGACCTTATTATAAAGAGGCAGTTTTTGAAGAAATACCGGAAAACTTACAGGAGGATCTTCAGCTGGCGATAAGATTAGAAAAGCTGCGGACATGCCGGGAACTGGGGGATGCCAAGGGAATGCTGGAAAATGTGAAGAGGTGCCTTGGGGTATATCCTGCGTTAGAGCATGTGACTCTTAAATTTGCAGAGGCTCTTCGGGATGAGGCACAGGTGCGGAGTGATGCACAAAAAGCCGATCAGGAAGAACTGGAAAATCTTGTTTTCCAGTTGAAAGAAACAGCAAGGCAGCAGCTTGCGGCAGGAGAATGTCAGGCGGCAAAAGCTATCTTGCTTCAGGTGGAGAAGTGTGTGCCGCAGGATGAGGAAGTAAAAGAGCTGCTTTCAGAAATAGAAAGGGAGGCGGATTAAGTAGGAAAGGAAGAACGGGATGATATTTGATCTGCATTTAGAGCCCTATGAGGTAACGGATATAAGAGTGTATAAAATGAACGTTAAAAATGAGAGACAGTTCCCGTTATTGATCATTGATAAGGGCAGTTATATCGCAGGGGCGAAAGTAGAGACCTCTTTTGACTTTCATATGGAGCATGGCTGTCATAATCTACAGATCGGTAAGTATTGCGCTCTGGCGGAAGATATTTTATTTATGTTGGACTTAATGCACGATTATCGGTATATTGCAATGGGGGCGATTGCGGAGTTTAAAGATATTACGTCTCAGGCAGATCCCTATCAGAGCAACCGTGTGCGGCGCAAGGGACAGGTATTGATTGGAAACGACGTATGGATTGGGCACGGGGCAACGATCATGGGAGGAGTGACCATTCATAGCGGTGCGGTTGTGGGAGCGGGTGCCGTCGTGACAAAGGATGTGCCGCCTTATGCCATTGTTGCGGGAAATCCGGCCCGAATCGTAAAATATCGCTTCGAACAGGATGAGATTCACAGCCTGCTGGACATTGCGTGGTGGCATTGGGACTCGAAGGTGTTAAAAGGCAGGTACCAGGAGATGAGGTTACCTGTCCCGGAATTTATAGAGTGTTTTAAAAAAGAAGCATCGGAAAAGAAAGAAGAAATACAGGCCCATCCCAATCCAATCAACAAAAATGTGTCAGGACCGGTCTATGCGTGTGTAGCGGATATAGGAAGTGAATTCCCGGTATGCCCCAAAATTATAAGAGAATTTTGCAGAAAATTTCAGTCTATGGACGGACAGCTGGTGATCTATATAGCGGCGGACAGAGAAAGAAATATGTCCGGGGTCTTGGAGACACTGGCACTTTATGAAGAGGTGAACTGTTCCGTCCAGATCATTGATGATAGAAACGTGAGTTTAACCGATGTGATCCGATTTGCCGACTGCTATATCACAAACAGGGGGCTACAGGACATATTTGCTGTGGAGCAGGCATTTTTATACCAAAAAGAGGTTTTGTCGGGCGTAGATATTCCCATTTGGTAGGGAGGTTATTTGTTCATCCGGTTTCTGAGCGAGCATTCCCGGATAAAAGGACTAAAGGAGATAGAGGATATTGCCGATATAGATTATAGTATTCAGGGACGAAACGTTGAGATGCAGGGAGGCATAGATGAAAATAGAGTATAAAAGAGTAAACGGCAGATGTGACATAAAATAGGTGTTAGGTCTGCTGTTTGTTTTTTATAGAATTCAGGCGGAAGCCGTTAGGCAGAAGGGATCATTTTATGTATGAGAGTATAATAGACAAGATTAATAACCAGAACTGGGGGGAAGCTACGCGGGAGTTGTCCGTGTTCATATCTGAAAATAAGCTGGACGAGCAGCTTTCCATACTTGCAGCTACTGTACTGATTGCAACTGATCATATAGAAGAGGCACGGAAGGTAATTGCAGAAGGATTGAAACTTAATTATAGAAATTACGAATTGTGGCTTATATTAGGGCAGACCTATGAGACGTTTAATATCAACCAGGCATATTTATGCTATGAAAACGCTCTGTTTTACTGCAATAATAATGCGGACGCGGAAGTAATCAACAGCTTTTTAAATCATATAAAAGATTGTGATGATTTTGAAGTAAATAAATGTGCGATTGTGGTGCTGTCGTACAACGCTCTTCAGTATACGAGAGAATGTATTGAAAGCATCAGGGCCACCTGCCCTCAGAGCGCGTATGAGATTATAGTAATTGATAATGCTTCTAATGACGGCAGCGTTCAATGGTTAAAAAAGGAGCAGGACATTATACTGCTGTGTAATGAAGAAAATGCAGGATTTCCCGCGGGGTGTAATCAGGGGATAAAACTTGCGCAGAAGGACAGCGATATATTCCTGTTAAATAATGATACGGTTCTGCCGCCTAATGCGCTGTTTTGGCTAAGAATGGGGCTGTATGAAAAGGAAAATGTGGGAGCAACAGGATCTGTATCAAATTGTGTGTCCAATTTTCAGCAGGTGCAATGGAACTGTCAGACGAAGGACGAGTTTTTGACCGCAGCGGCACAAAACAATCTTCCGATGGCAAGACCTTATGAGTACCGGATTTATCTCGTGGGATTTGCCATGCTGATTAAGAGGAAGGCATTAGAAAAAGTCGGATACCTGGATGAAATATTTTCGCCCGGTACCTATGAAGATAATGATATGGGTTTCAAACTTTGCGAAAAGGGCTATGAGGTCATTTTATGCAGGAACAGTTTTATTTATCATTATGGATCAGGCGGTGGTTCCAATACGCAGAAGTGGAACAATTTATATACTAGAAACGCGGCGAAGCTGGCAGACAAGTGGGGATTTGACCCCAATAAATATCTGGTGGTCTGGAAGGATGCCGTAGACAGGCTTCAGGCCGATGAAGAGGCGCCGCTGAAAATATTGGAAGCGGGCTGCGGCTTGGGACTGACCCTGATGGCATTGAAAAACCGTTTCCCCAATGCGGAGGTGTACGGAATAGAGGGTAACAGAAATCTTTGGCCTTTGATACCGGAATATCTTAATGTAAATCATTGCGGTCCGGAAACGGGAACGATTCCCTGTTCAAAAGGGTATTTTGATCTCATTTTTCTGGGAGACGTCTTTGACAACAGCTATAATCAAGCAGGGCTGGCGCGCAAATATGCCGAGTATTTGAATGAAAACGGTCTGCTGATTACGCATAGGTGTTTTTTTAAAAAAAGTGATATTCTATCGAAAAGCACGACCGGAGAAAATATGCCAAGCATTGCAATGTGTATGTTTACGCACAATCATCCCGGTACGGTAGCCCAGGTGCTGGCAGCGACCTGCTTGAATTATTATCTTCATGGAATAGACGTATACTGGTATGATTCCAGCGAGGGGGATGAGACACAGAGGATCGTGGAAGCATGGATCCACCGGGGGTATACGAATTTATATTATGTGAATGTGAAGGGAATGATGTTGAAGGATAAATGGATTGCGGTATCCAAAGGGGAGGGCTTAGAAAAATCGTATGATTATATATGGCCGTCTAAGGATAGGACAATATGGCCACAGGAGACGCTGGATGCGGTAAGGGAGCATATTAATGAATGCCCGGATATTATGTATCTGGAGGTACGTGGGAATGCTTCGGAGCCGGAAAAAAATGTATATGGAGATGGAATAACGCTTTACTGGAAGCATAGTCTTGGGCTGACATCAATAGATACCACAATATACAGATATGATTCTGTCTTTTCGGATACGGCGGCATATTTAAAAGCACTTGAAGATGCGAAGAGCTTTCCGCATTTTTATTTGGTGTTGAAGAAGATTGCGGAAATGGCGATTCCTAAGCTCTGTGTTCTGCAAGGAGGCAGAATTAATTTATTTGATGTTAATACGGAGTCTGCGTGGGAAGATGTTGCTTTTACTGTATGGAAGGATGATTGGATTGAAACAAATAAGCGGCTTCCGGGTTGTTATAAGCCTTACAGAGAGCAGGTAATAAGAGACGTTGCCAGTCAGCCTTGGCTGTTGGGGGGGATTGAAAGATTAAAGGAATTGAAAGCAAAGGGTGTGTTGACGGTGGAAAAACTTGGTGAGATAGAAAAGAATTGGGAAAAAGTGTCGGACATACCCTTTGAGACGGTGAAAAAAATTGCGGAAGAATAGGGATATCGTCCAAACCCGGATTCTGGTGGACTGGTATTTTCAAAGCTGATATCATTTATCAGGAAAGGTGGAATATTATTGTGAAAAAAAGAGTTGCGGATATTATAGCAGATTATTTTGTGGAAAATGGACTTGGACAGGTTTTCAGTGTTGTGGGCGGTGGAGCGATGTACTTGAATGACGCTCTTGGAAATAAAGCCGGACTTAAGGTTACATATACACATCATGAGCAGGCTGCAGCCATTGCGGCGGAGGCATATGCGCGGCTTGCGGGAAAGGTGGCACCGGTTTGTGTGACAACAGGTCCCGGAGGCACAAATGCGTTGACAGGTGTTTTGTGTGGATGGCAGGACAATATTCCAATGTTGATCGTATCGGGACAGGTCAGGTATGCCACTACAGTGGAAAGTACAGGGTTAAATTTAAGACAGTTTGGGGAACAGGAATATACGATCATCCCAACGGTGAAACCTATGACTAAGTATGCAGTCATGGTCAGGGAGCCGCAGAAAATTCTTTATTTTTTACAAAAGGCATTGCATATCGCCATGGATGGAAGAAGAGGGCCCTGCTGGCTGGATATACCGTTGGATGTTCAGGGGGCGGTCATTGACACGGAAGATTTAGAACAGTATACCCCAGATAGGAACACGATGAAGAATAATTGGCGCAGTGGATTATTCGATGAAGCCCTGAAAATGCTTAAGGAGGCGAAACGGCCTGTTATTTTGGCGGGGTCTGCTGTGCGGGCGTGCGGGCATGAAAATGAGTTCAGAGAGATGGTGGACTTGATGAAGGTACCTACTCTGGCAGCCACCAGTGTTGCAGACTTATTTGAAACCGAGGCGGAAAATTATTATGGTAATTTTGGATCCTTTGGCGGTCGGGTGGGTAATTTTATTGTACAGAATGCAGACTTGATCATCGCGTTTGGGTGTCGAATGACATTTAAGCATGTGGGATTTAATTATCAAAGTTTTTCACCTTCCTCCCAGAAAATTGTGATTGATGTTGACGCAAATGAACTGAAAAAAGATATCATTAGGATTGATTTACCTATTAACTGTGATTTAAAAGAGGCTGTTGATTATTTTCTGGCACATGGAAATGATGTGTCGCCTCAGATCTCGCACTGGGTAGAGTATTGCAACGAGTTGAAGGCTCATTTTCCTGTTTATGTGTCAAGATTCGAAAAAAGTAAAAACGTAAATCCATATTATTTATATAAGGAATTGCAAAATAATCAGGCTGAAACAGATATTAATGTAGTGGGAAACAGCGTCGCGTGTGTTTCTGTACTTCAAATGGGGATCCGTAAAAGGGGACAGAGGCTGTTTGGAAATGCCAACTGCGGTACAATGGGATATGACCTGCCGGCTGCCGTGGGTGCGGCCTTAGCCGGGAAAGGAGAAGTTTTCTGCATAACCGGTGACGGAAGTATCATGATGAATTTGCAGGAACTTCAGACTATTGTACATTATGGCCTGGCGGTAAAGGTGATAATATTCAACAACTATGGTTATCAGGCAATACGGCAGACACAGACCAATTTTTTTAACGGACGTTTATCCGGGTGTTCTAAAGAATCGGGAGTGAGTATGCCTGATTTTGAAAAAATAGCAGGAGCATTTGGATTTCCATATATGAAAATAGAAAACAATGCCGACATTGCGGCAAAGATAAAAGAGTTTGTAAAAATAAAAGGATATGCGATATGTGAACTGATTCAGGATGATTCGCAGGGGATCGAGCCACGGGTAAAAAGTAAAGAAGATGAGAATGGAAATATTGTGTCGCCACCCATTGACGACTTATATCCATTTTTAACAGAAGAGCAGTACAAGAATTGTCAGTTTATATTTAGGGGAGAATGAAAATGAGCTTTAAAATCGGTGATATACGTGTTGAAGCGAATGGGACACCGTTGGTCATTCCTGAGATTGGGATTAATCATGGCGGAGATCTGGACGTGGCAATGCAGATGGTGGAATCTGCTTATAAGGCGGGAGCTAAGATCATTAAGCATCAGACTCATGTGATCGACGATGAGATGTCAGCGGAAGCCAGGAAGGTTATTCCTGGTAATTCGGTGGATTCGATTTATGATGTGATGAAAACGTGTGCTTTGAGTGAAGACGAAGAGAAAGAAATGATGAGATATGCGGAGAGTCTTGGAATGGAGTTTATCAGCACTCCATTTTCCAGGGCGGCAGCATATCGTCTGGAAAAGTTCGGTGTCAAGGCATTTAAGATTGGGTCGGGCGAGATGAATAATTATCCGCTGTTGAAGTGTATTGCTGAATTTGGCAGACCGGTAATATTATCTACGGGAATGAACGATATGGAGTCTGTAAGAAAAGCGGTAGATATATTTGACTCTAGAAATGTGCCCATAGCAATTTTACATACTACCAATCTGTATCCTACCCCGGCAAAATTTGTGCGGTTAGGGGCCATGCAGACGATCATGAGCGCTTATCCGGACAGACCGGTGGGACTTTCGGATCACACGTTGAATAATAATGCGTGTATAGCAGCAATGGCATTAGGGGCAAGCATTGTGGAAAGGCACTATACAGACCATAAAAACAGAGCCGGAAATGACATTGTCTGTTCGATGGATCAGAATGAGTTGTGCGAATTACTTCAGGCCGCGGCAGAAGTTTATGAGATGCGTGGAGGAGAGAAAAAACCGCTCCCGGAAGAGCAGGTCACGATGGATTTTGCTTTTGCAACGGTTGTGAGCATAAAACCCATAAAGCGTGGAGAAGTCTTTTCCACAGAAAATATATGGGTAAAAAGACCGGGGACAGGAGAGATTAAGGCGGAAGAATACGAAAGCCTATTAGGAAAAACAGCAAAAGTTGATATTAACAGGGATACGCATATAAGTAAGAGGATGATTGCAGATGGCGCACAAGATTGTGTTTCTCACCGGGACAAGAGCTGATTACGGTAAGCTGAAGTCTCTGATGAGACAATTATCAAATAATAATATGTTTCAGGTATATGTCTATGTGACAGGTATGCACCTTTTGGAGCAATACGGGAATACATGGAAAGAAGTAAAGAAAGATGGATATGCTAACATATATGTGGAAGATCCGAAAACTGTAGATTCCAGGATGGACGTTAATCTTGCCAATGTTGTGTTAGGCTTTTCGAAGTATGTGGGCGGAATAAAACCGGATTACATTGTGATCCATGGCGACAGGACGGATGCCTTTGCGGGAGCGATTGTCGGACTGCTCAACAATATCAAGGTGATCCATATAGAAGGCGGCGAGCTGACCGGGACTGTGGACGATTCTATTCGGCATGCGATTACCAAGTTGGCGCATATACATTGTACGGCGAACGAAGAGACAAAGTTAAGACTAATACAGCTGGGAGAACAGGAAGAAAAGATTCATATTATAGGATCGCCGGATGTTGATATAATGGTTTCGGGGGACTTACCTGAGCTTGTTGACATAAAGCAGGAGTATGGTATCACGTATGAAAAATACGGAATATTGACATATCATCCCGTGGTGACAGAAAGCACGGATATTAAACGGAAGTTTGGTGAGGTATTTAAGGCTGTTCTTGATTCCCAAAGAAATTACATTATAATTTATCCTAATAACGATCTTGGTTCGGATACGATCATTGATTTATATGTAAAGAGCGAGGGGAAGTATGAGAATTTGTTTTTTCAGAAATCGTTTCCGTTTGAAACCTTTCTTGTATTGCTGAAGAATGCGGATTTCATTATCGGAAATTCCAGCGCGGGAATCAGAGAAGCCTGTGTGTACGGCGTACCGTGCATAGACATTGGTTCCAGGCAGGCAGGCCGATATAATCCGAGGGTATTACGAAATATATGTCATGTAGAAGAACAATATGATGCGATCCGCAAGGCGATTGAGAAAGCGAAGGAATATCGGGTAAAGTCAAGATATTTTGGGTTGGGGAACAGTGCAGAGCTGTTTGAGCAGGCCGTCGTAGAGGAAATCAAGGCAGATACTAAGATTCAAAAGTGTTTTGTGGACACTGAGGAGACTCAGAAAAAACTACAAAAATATATTAACGAGGTTCTTTTTTAGATACTGCGAACAGTCAACAGGATCGGTTTTGGTATGCCGTTGGGAGTAAAGAACAAGAAGCTGTGGGAATGCGTTTGTAGCACCGGGGAATCACGGGAGACTATCTTCTGGTGGGAGGGGAGACAAATGAAAAAAATCTTAATAACAGGCGCCAGCGGTTTTGTGGGCAGGAATGTGAAAGAATATCTTGAAAAGCAAAGTGGTTATCAGGTCTTTGCGCCTTCAAGCAAGGAACTGAACTGTATAGACGAGACAGCGGTAAGGGAATATCTTGAGAGGAATTATTTTGACTTTGTTCTTCATTTTGCGGTCTATGAGGATAGAATTGGCGAAGCTAAGGATAGGACAAAGATTTTAGAATATAATCTGAGGATGTTTCTGAACTTTCAAAAGTGCAGCAGGCTGTACGGAAGGATGTATTATACTGGATCTGGAGCCGAATATGACAAAAGGTATGATATTGTAAATGTAAAAGAGACGGAAAT
Organism: uncultured Acetatifactor sp.; assembly: GCA_910578815.1. Taxonomy (GTDB): domain Bacteria; phylum Bacillota; class Clostridia; order Lachnospirales; family Lachnospiraceae; genus Acetatifactor. Next base: position 163,461 of record CAJTSE010000007.1, on the reverse strand, counting down.
TGGGCAGTCAATTCCGACAGATCAGTATGGTTTGATGAAATATACGGTAGGCCGGATGATAGAAGCAAGTAATAATATATATAATTTCAGGCTCTTTGGCATATTTGGAAAGTATGAGTATTATCCCACGAAGTTTATATCCAACATATGCTGTAAGGCAATTAAAGGGATACCGTTTTCCATGCGCCAGAATGTTTATTTTGACTATCTGTGGGTAGAGGATTTTTCCAGGATGTTAGAATTTTTCCTGTCTCATGAGCCCAGGTTTCACTCCTATAACATGGTGTCGGGAGATAAGATCAGTTTGAGTGAGCTCTGTGATATTGTAAACAGAATATCGAGCAGAGATATGCGGGTGTATGTATGCAGGGAGGGCCTTGCCAAGGAATATACGGCGTCCAATGAGAGGTTTCTGAGCGAATGCTCGGACTTTGCCTTTACTGCCAAAGAAACTGCTATAAAAGCGCTATACGATTGGTACAAAGACCGAGAGGAAATGATTGATCTCTATAAACTTCTGTATTGAAGGAAACAAAAAAGTAGGAGGAAATTTAAGTGGTTTGCAATATCGACGATTTCAGGGCAAATAATGCCAGAAATGCAATGAAAGAAAAATATCAACATGTTATCAGTAAAATTTTTGAGAAAGGATGCTATATTTTTGGCGCGAAGTGCCTTGGCAGGTTTGCACAGAAGGAGTGTGAAAAGAATTCGATTACAGTACATGGTTTTGTGTCAAATGAGGGAGGCAATACTTTTCTGCCGGATATTTTAAATGAAGAAGATTGCGTGATTGTTGCATCCATATATCATGTAGATATTTGTAAGCAATTAGCTGCGGCCGGAGTAAAAAATTATATATATTACGAGTGTCTGGCACAGGCTGACGAAAGATTCAGGGTATATCACGAGACGGCATTCTTGGGCATATTTGATGAGATGGAGAAAAACGGTAGGGAATATGAGGATGTTTATTCTCTGCTTGAGGATGACTTATCCAAAGAGATATATCAGAATATATTGATGTATCGTATGACATTTGACACGGAGTATACTATTAGAGCCCATGAGTTATCGGAGCAGGAGGGAAAGCCGGATCTGGATAACGTTATACTACGCAGATTGGAAGGAGAGTCACCTGTCTTTTTTGATGTTGGAGGGTTTGACGGTCAGAGTACAATCGACTTTATTGAAAAAGTAAAAAATTACAAAAAGGTGTATTTTTTTGAGCCGGACGAAAGCATGATGAATAAGAGCCGAAACAGATTAAGCTCAAATCGTGATATCGAATATATTCAGGCGGGAGTCGGTGCGATAAAAGGATTATCTCAATTTGATAATTTTGAAACTGGCGGCGGATGCGTTTCTGCTGCTGGCAGGCAAACCATTCGGGTAGTTTCGTTAGATGAGTTTATTACACCCAGACTGTCATATATCAAAATGGATATAGAAGGCGCAGAGATGGATGCGATCTGTGGAGCAGAGCAATTCATTAAAGAGAAGCAGCCGTTACTTTCCGTCAGCGTTTATCACAGATTGGGTGATATTCATCGTCTTACGAAAAGAATATTGAAGTTCTATCCGCAGTACCACCTTTATATAAGACATTATACGGACAGATATGACGATACAAGGATGTATTTTGTATAAAATATTGAGAGGATTAACGTCAGCTAATATAGTTTATGTGTAGAAAGGGACAGATATGGCAAAAATAGGAAATTTGTTTAATCCGTCAAGGATAAACCTTGGCGAAGCGATTCCATTGAATACTCCATTGGTGATACAGATGGAAACTTGCGGGTTTTGCAATCTGAAATGTAAATTTTGTCCGGGGGGGGCATCAGACAGCGGTATTATCAGGGATATGATGTCGTTTGAGACATTTAAGCTGTTTCTTGCGCAGTGCCGTGAGTTTCCGAGGAAAATAAAGATCTTACGGATCATAGGAATAGGCGAGCCTTTACTAAACAGGAATGTTGCCGAATTCGTTTCAGAGGCAAAACAATCCGGTGTATTTGAAAAGGTCGAAATTACCACAAACGGAACGCTTTTGACGAGGGAATTGTCCGATAAATTGATTGATGCAGGACTTGATACATTGCTTGTATCACTGGAAGCAACGGATGAAAATAAATTTGAAAAAATTGCCGGTGTGCGTATTCAAATTAACGAGCTGTATGAAAATATTGATTATTTTTTTAAGCGCAGCAGAAATAAGTGTATTCTTTATATAAAAACAACGGATCTTGCGCTTGATACGGAGTCGGAAAGAAAAGCATTTTATGAAAAATGGGGCGAGGTCTGTGACGAAATACAAATAGAACATGTATATGAAAACTGGCCGGAATTTCAGGCAGGTACAGACGGGAACTCCGTGCGGTATGATCTGGAACAATATAAGAATAAAAAGGATGTCTGTGTACAGCCCTTTAAGCTTTTGTGCCTGGCGGCAAACGGCGATGTTATGCCTTGCAGTGTTGATTGGAAGCGAACGCTATTGCTCGGAAATATTTATCAGACGAGAATTGCGCAGATCTGGAATGGTGAGCAGCTTCGGAAGCTACGGACAAGCTTATTAAGAAAAGAAATATGTGAGTACTGCCGGGTATGTTCCGTTACGAAATCAAACCAACCTGATAATATCGACGAATATGCTCAGAGAATCTTAGCACGTTTGGAAAGAGAGAAGTAATGCAATATAGAATAAATAAAAAGAACGGGGACAGGCTGCCGGCGCTGGGCTTTGGCGGGCTTCGGCTTCCAAAGACAACAGACGGAAACATAGATCAGACAGCAGTTATTCGATTAGTAGAAAGGGCGTTTGAACTGGGAATTACTCATTTTGATACGGCATATTCGTATGAGGGAAGTGAGGTGGCTCTCGGTAATGCTATTGCAAAACTGGGGCTGCGCAATAGTGTAACAGTATCGACGAAGCTGCCGATTGCATATTGCAAGTCCCCGTCTGACTTTGATTATTATTTTGAAGAATCCCTGAATCGTTTGCAGATGGACTATATTGACTATTATTTTCTTCACGCATTGAATCGCAAAGAGCGTCTGGAGCAGTTGATGGATTGGGGAATTGCAGACTGGATCGACAAAATGAAGCAACAGAAAAGGATAAAAAATATTGGATTTTCCAGTCATGCGAGTTACAAAGAATTTGTGCGGCTGATACCGGCATACGATTGGGATTTTACAATGATTCAATTTAATTATCTTGATGAGGATTGGCAAGCAGGACTAACAGGACTGGAATTTGCTTCCAGGCAGGGAATTACGGTGTTCATTATGGAGCCGGTTCGCGGTGGTATGCTTGCAGAGCATTTGCCGGATAGTGCAAAGCGAATTTTTGATATGCTGCCGCATCATTATTCCTATGCCGCCAGAGCATTGAGGTATGTTTTGAACCGACCGGATGTGACAATGGTATTGTCAGGGATGAATGAAATTTATCAGATTGAGGAGAACTGCCAGGTTGCAGAAAATACCTGGGCGCAATCCCTGACGGAGGCTGAATTATCATCATATGCTTCTGCCGCCGCAGAAATTCGCAAGGTAATGGATGTACCTTGTACTTCCTGCGGGTATTGTATGCCTTGTCCAAGGGGAGTGAATATTCCGGCTTGTATGAACCGTTTGAATGCAAGCAGACTGGTTGGCATAGAACGGGCAAAGCTGGATTTTGCGTATCATGAGGCGAGTGGAAGAATTCAAAACTGTATTGGCTGCGGTCTTTGTAAACACAAGTGCCCACAGGGAATAGATATTCCGCAAAAAATAAGTATTGCCAGAGAGAGGTTTCACATTTAGTGCATCAATAAGGAAAGGTTCAGTTATCGGAACGTTGTTCTTATTCATTATCATGTCGGGAGGAAATTGTATGTCACGAAAGTGTCCGGTATGCGGAAGTAAGCAGTCAGATATTATCAGGGAAATTCGGATGGAGCTTCCCTTGGAATGTCATCTTCCAAGGAGTTACAATGTGGTGTCATGTAAATACTGTGGGTCGTGCTACGCGGATACAAGTGCGCGGTTGGAGGATTATGATCATTATTACAGGACAAATAACAGTTACAGCGGCAATTCGAGTGGTATCGCATCTACAGCGGTGAACTGTATTGAAAAGTTTTTGGAAACGGAGATGGGAGGGGTGAGATCTATCCGAATCCTGGATATTGGTTTCGGAAAAGGAGATCTTTTATTACATCTGCGCCAACTTGGGTATACCAGCTTAGCAGGCATGGATCCTTCGCCTTTCAGCGTGGAGCATTTAAAAAAACTGGGAATTAACGCGTATCAGGGAAGCATCTATTGCCCTCCTGCAGAAATGGACGACTTGAAGGGCAGTTTGGATGTGGTGCTGCTGACGGCTGTGTTGGAGCATTTACTGGAGCCCAAACAGGCACTTGATATGATCAGTCCGTATTTGAAGGAGGGAGGGTATTTCATAATTGATATTCCAGACTACTCATTTGTACATAATGTGGTATTGCCGATTCCTAATCAGTTTAATCAGGAACATATCAATTACTTTTCTGAGCGTTCTGTCAGGAATTTGCTGGAAGACACAGATTTTCGAGTTTATCAATCTTTCCCGTTGGAGTTAAAAAATGCGAATGGGATCGGATGCGAATTGTGCAGGTTGTTTTTCTGTAAAAAAAGTGAAAAGAATGTGGACGCTGGTATGGAGAAAGACTGTCTTACAAGAGGATCTATTGAAAGCTATTTTTTACGGCAGGAAAAACGTCAGCGGGAAATAAAGGAGCTTGTTGAGAAGCTGTACAAGGAGCAAACGCAGTTGATCGTATGGGGGACGGGGGCCATGACAATGACGTTATTAGCGGAAACGGCGTTAGGAAAATGTGAAATTGCGGCCTTTGTAGATGGCAACCCTCTTAATGTAGGGCGTGAAATCGCCGGAAGGAAGATTGAAGCTCCGGAAGTGATTCGTAAATACCCGAATGCGGTTATTTTGATCTGCGTCATGATGTATGCGCATGAGGTCATGGAGAGAATCGCTGACATGGAAGTGACAAATGAGGTGATTGAGTTATAGGGATAAAATCCGGTTTTCCAAACAAAGGCAGTGCGATAGAGAATCAAAGGTTACATGGTAAAAAGCAAAAAGAATTGTTTCGACTTTTGGAATGTGAGGCAGCGCAATCATGATTCAAACATTTATAATCCAACCGAGGACAGATTTAAAAACAACAGCACCCTCAGAGGAAAGATTATTGGTTAATATTGGTGATAGTGTTAGATATACGATTGCCTACATAGGACCATACACTTACTCCTGGGAAACCTAGGTAGATAATGATCTTCATATATGCGATAAGGAAAGAGGGGTTCCGCATAATTTTCATATCGGAAACGGAAACAGCATTGGTTCCAACCTAAGATGTGTATTTGGCAGGAATCATAATATAAAGTGTGTTTCTTCAGGGGGGGTAGAAACGCACTTGCATTATAGCGGAATCAGTAAGACTCAAAGTATACGAAGTACCTTTTGCCAAAAGGGAAGCATTGTTCTTCAAAACGATATTTGGATTGGAGATAATGTAACCATTATGAGCGGGTGTACCGTCAGAAATGGAGCAGTTATTGGCAATAAGCAGGAAGCAGTTTCCTGTTTGCTGGAGGCATTTCATTTTATTATGGCACGGACATATGATACTGTTTATGCGACTTGTCTGGCAGATCGCTTTGGAATAGAGCTTATATCCGGCGTTGATACAAATGTTGTGTTTACTACAAGTGGGTACAATATGATTCGAGAGTAAGGACAATACGATGAGGAATAAATATACATTGAAGGATGGGATGACGAGGATGATGATTTCGAATAATAGCTGAAGCAGGGAAGGCCTCCATTCTACTATTATGCCGCAGGGAGGGAATTGGGTCGAGAAGATTGTGGATAATCTCAGTAATAAGGGAAAACGGAAAAGAATAGTGGAATTTTCTGGTTCTTCGTACGTTTTCAAAGCTGTTTTTAATGGCGCGCCTGCGTGAAGCGGGCTATCGCACCCTGGCGATGGAGGGCAATTATGTTTTGTTTTTGTCAGTAAAGGATTCGCAGACCGTGGTAAAGGCATTGAAGGAGAAAAATGTCTGGGTCAGAGATTATGAAAAGGGGATCTTGAAAGGCTGGATCAGGGTATCTACAGGAGCCAAAAGGTGTATGGAGAGGTTCTGGGAGGCGCTACAGGAAGTGGACGGTAAAAAAACTCTTGCAAATATTTTGTCAATATAGTAAAATGCTTACATTAAAACGGTGACATGATACAAGGATGATTACAAGTTATCTTTGTATATTTATAATAAATTGTGTATACTTGAGGTGAGTGTATTGATTACAAAAGAAAAATTTTTGGAAAAGTTCAATATTACTGATGATCTGTTTTTGAGTGCCGAAATTACCTGGGATGAGCTTTGCGACATATATAAAGATTTTGAAGAAACTAAGCATGACAAATATCAACGTATTTTAGACGACTTTATTGATAATTACCTAAAGGATATTAATAAAATAGGGGATGATGTCGAAAAAACAGTCAAAGTGCATTCTTATAGAGGCAGAGTGAAGCAGGCAGAGCATGTAATTGAGAAAATTATCCGCAAAAAGCAGGAGAATCAAAATAAATATAAAAATTTAGACAAGACAAATTATGAAAAGTTTATTACTGACTTGATTGGAATAAGGTGCTTTGTCTTGTTTAAAGCTGATTGGAAAAGTTTTCATAATTATATTATATCAAAATTTGAGAATAATATTGAGTATTATGTCAAAGACTGTATATTGGATTTTGACAGCAATTTAGACCATTATTATATTGCGGAGCCGCCTAAGGTTCATATTAGAAATGGAGACGCAAGAGAGATTTATGACGAACTTCTTCCTCCGGATTGCGTTATTGATGGAAAGGTGTACCGTTCGGCTCATTATATCATAAAATATCAGGGAGCATATTTAGAAATACAGGTGCGAACATTGTTTGAAGAAGGTTGGGGAGAGGTTGACCATGCAATCGTTTACCCGTATTTCAAAAATGATCGGACATTGAAAGAATATACAGAATTATTGAACAGGCTGTCCGGCTTGGCTGATGAAATGAGCAGTTTTTTTTATCACTTGAAAGAAATCGAGAAGGAAAATATTCAGAATATACCCATAGATGATGGTATGGCATATGATGTGGAAATGGCAGGGAAAGCTGAAAGCGTGAATAACGCTGATTCGTCTTCCGCGGCAGGAGACGAATATGCAAATACACCATCAGGCTGCTTGCAATCAGTGATTGATGAGTGATAAGGAGGGAGAAGCATGGAAAGATCAAAAATGCAGGTGAGACGTGCCAGTGAAATTGCCAGTGCGGGTGTGGTATTAGTTAAGCAGGGAAAGGTTCGGAACCACAAGCTGGGTAATAGTTCACGTATTCACACAGGTGAGGTGGAAAAAAGGGAGTACCAGATTTACAGAGACTTTCTTCCCAGCAAAAATTGCTGTATGGTGTATGAACTGACGGGAAGTGATTGTTATGATTAATATTGAGAATACCTATGTTAAATATGATGAATTAGTGGCTGTTGTGGGAGAAGAGGTAATCCAAAAACGTATTGAGCAGATTAGCCAGGAGATGCTGGAATTCCTGAAAGTATATAAATTGGAAGAGGTTGCTTATATACATGAAATGGCGCTGACACATGCAATTATGGATTATTTCTCGGATATTCAACGTTTAAAGGATTATCAGAAGATTGAACATGTTAATGAGATTAAAATTAAAGCATACGAGACCTTTTGGCTGTTGAAAAGAAAGCCGCTTCAACTAAAAAAGCAGATTGAGGACGATAAGCTTCTGTATGTGAATGAAAAGTTTCTGCTTACCAGATTGACCAGTTTTATGCTTGGAGATAAGATTAATATGCCGCTGATTGGTAATAAACAGGCTGCATTTAAGAATTACCTGGACACGTTATACTATTATCTTAAATTTAGAAAATGTGATGCACAGTCCATGGAATTAATGCTATTAGCGTTTAAGGCGGGGCAGATAGTTTTTTCAAGCGATAAGTGAATTACGCGCATTTTATTCAAATTATTAATGGCGGAGGAAGTCTGTTTTATCATACAGATTTCCTCGCTTTGTTTTGAATATAGATTGATAAACATATTATATCTATGTTAGAATCAAAGCAGGACAAAACGCAGGGAGGGCGTAAGCTGCTATGAAGGTAGTGATTTTGGCAGGAGGCCGGCAAAGTACACTCAGCAATAACGGAGAGGGGATCCCCAAGCCAATGGTGGAATTGGGAGGAAGACCTTTGCTTTGGCATATCATGAAGCATTTCTCAAAATATGGCCTGAAGGAATTTATTGTCTGCGGCGGTTATCGGGTGGACCGTATCAAGGATTATTTCAATGATTTTTATATTTTTGAATCGGACATTACGGTGGATTTAGGCAAAAATACCATAGAGGTCCATGAGAAGAGAACAGAGGATTGGAAGGTGACGGTGGTGGATACGGGGCTGGAATCATCGCCAGGGCAGCGTATTCGCGCCGTATCCCGCTATCTGTGCGGCGAGGATGACGATGATGATGATTTTTTGGTGACTTATGGTGACTGCCTTTCAGATGTGAATGCGGATGCTTTATTGGCGGCGCATAAAATAAGCGGGAAGCCGGTAACGCTGGTGATGGCAAAGCCTCAGGGCCGCAAGCAGCTGCTCACCATAGATGAGAGTGGCTTGCTGGATTATGAGAAGACAAGCCCTTTGGTTGCGCAGGCGGCATGGGTTAATGCGGACTGCTTTGTAATGAAAAAAGAAGCGCTGGAATATCTGCAGGGGAACTGCGATTTGGAGACGCAGATATTTCGCGGGTTATCCGGCGCAGGGCAGGTGGCAGCTTATCGGCACGAAGGTTACCAGATCACTGTGGAAACAATGCGCGATTTGGTGGGGGCCGAGAGACTATGGAATGAGGGGCGCGCGCCTTGGATCGTATGAGTATGGACAGAAAAATTTGCGGAAAGGCATGGGCGCAGGTATGAAGGTAGTAATCTTAGCCGGAGGAAAGGGAACCAGAATCAGTGAAGAATCAAGAACAAAGCCAAAGCCTATGGTAGAGATCGGGGGAAAACCTATTATTTGGCATATCATGAAGCTGTATTCTCACTATGGTTTTCATGAATTTATTATTTGCTGTGGCTATTTGGGACAGGTGATAAAGGAGTATTTTGTCCATTATTACATGTATGAGGCAGACAGCACCTTCTGTCTGGATTCCAGCAAGACGGTTTTTCATGAAGCTACGGCTGAGCCCTGGCGGGTGACTCTGGCAAATACGGGACTGAATACATTGACGGCAGGGCGCGTTCTGAAGGTCAGGGATTATATCGGCAATGAGCCATTCCTTCTGACCTATGGAGACGGGGTGTCGGATGTGGATATTCAGAAGTTAATAGAGTTTCATAAACAGCAGGGGAGCATTGCAACGATTACTACAGTACAGCCATTAGGAAGATTTGGGGGCGTGCAGATCGAGCCGGAGAGTAATCAGATATTACGGTTTAAGGAGAAGGCAAGAGAGGATCAGGCTTGGGTGAACGCAGGATTTATGGTAATGGAGCCGGAGGTGTTTGCGTATCTGGGAGATGGAAGCGAAATGCTGGAGGGTAAGCCCTTTGAACGGCTGGCGGCGGCAGGGCAGATGAGCGCGTACAGGCATCAGGGGTTTTGGTCGCCGATGGATAATATGCGGGATAAGGCGTATCTGGAAGAGCTTTGGGAGAGCGGAGAAGCGCCTTGGAAGAAATGACAATTAAGACCGGGAAAGCGAAGGAAATAAAAAATGAGTGAACATCAGGAGCGGGAAGAAATTTTAAAGCAGGTTAGAGAATATTGTAAAAAATACCACAGACCGGCAGAATACCATCCGGGGGACAGGATCCCTTATGCAGGAAGAGTGTACGATGCGGAGGAAATGGTGAATCTGGTGGATTCTGCCCTGGATTTCTGGCTGACCTCCGGAAAGTATACGGAACGTTTTGAAAAGGAATTTGCAGCCTTTTTAGGTGTCAGATTCTGCGCCTTGGTTAATTCCGGCTCTTCGGCCAATCTGCTGGCATTTATGGCGTTGACCTCACCTTTGCTCGGAGATCGCAGGATCAGGCCGGGAGATGAGGTTATTACGGTGGCGGCAGGGTTTCCCACTACGGTAACGCCGATCATACAGTATGGCGCAGTCCCCGTGTTTGTTGATACTACGATTCCGCAATACAACATTGATGTAACTATGCTGGAGGCGGCACTGTCCGAAAAGACAAAGGCGGTAATGCTTGCACATACGCTGGGAAACCCCTTTGATCTGGAGGCGGTGAGTGGGTTTTGCAGGCAGCATGGCTTATGGCTGGTAGAAGACAACTGTGATGCCTTAGGCAGCAGGTACTGCCTGGAGGGAGAATGGCGCTTTACGGGGACCGTGGGCCACATCGGCACATCCAGTTTTTATCCTCCTCATCATATGACCATGGGAGAAGGCGGGGCCGTATACACGGATGATCCTCTGTTGAACAAAATTATCCGTTCTCTGCGCGACTGGGGCAGGGACTGTGTATGCGCTTCCGGGCAGGACAATCTATGCGGCCACCGGTTTGACAGGCAGTATGGTGAGCTTCCGGTGGGTTACGATCATAAATATGTGTATTCTCATTTCGGTTATAATTTGAAAGCTACGGATATGCAGGCGGCCATTGGCTGCGGGCAGCTGAGCAAGCTGGAAGGTTTTATTCAGGCAAGAAGGAAACATTTTGCGTATTTGAGAGAGCGCCTGCAGGGGGCGGAGGATTTGCTGATTTTGCCAGAGCCCTGCCGGAATTCCGAGCCCAGCTGGTTTGGCTTTATGATCACTTGCAGGGAAGGCGTCAGCAAGAACCGGATCGTACGGCATCTGGAGAGCAGCGGGGTCCAGACCAGGATGCTCTTTGCCGGGAATCTGCTGAGGCAGCCCTGTTTTGACAAGATGAGGGAATCGGGAACAGGTTTCCGGGTGGCAGGTGAGCTGAGTGCAACGGATAGAGTGATGCAGGATACCTTTTGGATTGGCGTATACCCCGGCATGACGGATGAAATGCTGGATTATATGGCGGATAAAATATTGGAGGCGTTGGAGCTGTAAAATGATGGAGAATTCTTTTTACCGAGGGAAGAAAGTATTGGTGACAGGGCATACCGGCTTTAAGGGGACATGGATGTGTGCCGTTTTGCTGGAGCTGGGCGCGGAGGTGACAGGATATGCGTTGCTGCCGCCCACTGCACCAAGTCTGTTTGAACATACCGGCATGGGCAAAAAGATCCATTCTGTGGAGGGAGACATTAGGGATCTGGTCCGCCTGAAAGAGGTATTTGATGAGGTCAGGCCGGAAATTGTGATACATATGGCAGCACAGCCGATTGTGAGGGAATCTTACAAAAATCCGGTATATACTTATGACGTTAATGTAATGGGCACTGTGAATGTGCTGGAGTGCGTGCGAGTGTGCGGCTCGGTAAAGTCTTTTTTGAATGTGACTACAGATAAGGTATATAAGAATAGGGAATGGGCCTGGGGATATCGGGAGAATGAAGAGTTGAACGGCTTTGATCCTTACTCAAACAGTAAGTCTTGTTCGGAACTGGTGACGGAGAGCTATCGAAACTCCTTTTTTGTAGACGGGCGGACAGCAATCAGCACTGCCAGGGCAGGCAATGTGATCGGAGGCGGAGACTTTGCCGCGGACCGGATTATTCCGGACTGCGTGCGTGCCATTGAGGCGGGGGGATGTGTGACGCTGCGGAATCCTCAGTCTGTTCGTCCTTATCAGCATGTTTTGGAGCCGGTGTTCGCATATCTTAAGATAGCAGAGAGGCAGTATGAGGACCCGTCTCTGTCGGGGGCGTATAATGTGGGGCCGGAGGAAAGCTCCTGCGTTACCACACAGGAGCTGGTGGAGACCTTCTGTGAGTATTGGAACCGGGATAAGAGCGATTGTTTAAGGAATTTACAATGGAAATGTGAATCGGACGGAGGGCCTCATGAAGCTTGTTTTTTAAAGCTGGACTGCAGCTGGATTCGAAGCCGCCTGGGCTGGAGGCCTGTGTGGACATACCGGGAAATGCTTAAAAAGACGGCGGAGTGGACCAGAGGGTATCTATCAGGGAAGGACACCTGGGAGATTATGAGGCGCCAGATTGCGGAATATATGGAGACCACAGTTCAGCCATGCAGAAATGATTGTACAAATTGACCGTGGGAGCTTGCTCACAAAGGGCAACTTGTACAACCATTTCTATAGGGCGGACGCCCGACATGAAATAAATTGCCGGCAGTTATATTAATTGTTGTCGAAAATATAAATGCCGGTCATACAATAGAAAGCGGACTTTCTATTGTCAAGACTTATGAATGGCATGGCTGAACTGTTACACATGGAAGCATGGCTGTAATCCTACACACATGGAAGCCAGACTGTAATTAACTTTCTTGACAAATGACTCAAATATGATATGATTATAATCAAAGCATAACAATTCTAAACGTAAGGGAAAAATCAGTTCAATTATTCTATTTTCAGAAAGTCTATGCTTTTAATTCAAACAAATTAATCTAAAAGCAGGAGACTTTTTCAGAAAGATATGTCGTGCCCGGCAGGGTATTTCTCTCCTGCGGAAAACAGGAGGGAAATGGAGAAAGATACAAAAGAACCAGTTTCTTTGAAGTATGACGAGGTGTACCGCGAGGTGTTTGCCTGTGAAAATGTCAGAAAGCAGTTTTTGAGTGATGTTCTGGAGATCCCGCTGGAAAGCATAAAGGCAGCAAGGCTGGTGACGCCGCATCTGTGGCGGCGATACCGTAATCAAAAGCTGGGAATTCTGGATATGGCGCTGGAACTGAATGACGACACAAAGGTCAATGTGGAACTTCAGATCAGAAGACAGAAGTATTGGATCAAGAGGCAGCTTTTTTATCTTGCCAAAATGTATGAAGAGGATCTGCGAATAGGTCAGAATTACGTAAGGCTCAAGCGGTGTATTAGTATTGGTATTTTGGATTTTCAGCTGTTAGAAGGCGAAAAATACCACTCGGTATACCGTGTGCGGGACGAGTACGGTGAAGAACTGACAGGACTGTGGGAGATACATATCATCGAGCTGAGGAAAAGTCTGCAGGGCAGCGGGGTGGATGACTGGATTCGCCTGTTTAATGCAAAGAGCGAGGAGGAATTGGATATGCTGGCGGCAAAGAATAAAGGACTGGCGGAAGCGTCAGAGGTAATAAAACGGATGAGTCTGAGGAAAACGCTGCGGTATTGGTATGAGGCGCATTTAAAGGCGGTGAGGGACCGTTATGGGGAGGACGAGTATATCCGGGACCTGGGACGGGAAGAAGGAAGAGAAGAGGGAAAAGCAGAAGGAAAAGCAGAAGGAAAAGCAGAGGCTGTTCTGGAACTGCTGGGCGAACAGGGTGAGATACCTAATGCTTTAAAAAAGCGTATTCAAAAGGAAACAGATCTGCAAATACTGGGTAAGTGGCTCAAAAAAGCCGCTAAGACAGAGAGTGTTTCAGAGTTTGAAACTTTCATGAGCCGGGATGAAAACAGGGTGGAGTAATTAGTGGAAGAAACTTTTTCAAACCCCTTGAAATCCACGTAATATTATGATAACATATAAATTCGTGATGAATCAATTCCTTGCTCGCACATCCGATGCGGGCCAGAGACCAAAAGGAGGTAACAGGATGAACAAGTATGAATTAGCCGTAGTTGTGTCCGCTAATATCGAAGATGAAGCAAGAGCGCAAGTTGTTGACAAGTGTAAGGCTCTGATCGAGAGATTCGGCGGCGTTATTGCGGAAGTGGACGATTGGGGTAAGAAGAGACTTGCCTATGAGGTTCAGAAGATGAAAGAGGGTTTCTACTACTTCATCAAATTCGATGCTGAAAGCACTGCGCCCGCTGAAATTGAGAGCCGTGTCAGGATTATGGACAATGTCATCAGATACTTGATTGTACGACAGGACGAGGCTTAATTAGAAAGCGAGAAGAGTAGATCATGAACAAAGTAATTCTTATGGGACGTTTAACAAGAGACCCTGAGGTAAGATATTCCCAGGGAGCAAGCCAGACCGCAGTAGCGCGCTTTTCCGTGGCAGTGGACAGAAGGTTTAAGCGGGACGGGGAACCTGACGCAGACTTTTTTAACTGCACCTGCTTTGGCAAGCAGGCAGAATTTGTAGAGAGATACCTGCACAAGGGTACAAAAATCGTACTCAGCGGCAGGGTCCAGAATGACAATTACACCAATAAGGAAGGACAGATGGTTTACAGTGTCCGTATCATGGTGGATGAGATTGAATTTGCCGAGAGCAAAAATGCTTCCGGCGGAAACGGAGACGGGGGCTACAATAATAGTTACAACAACGGCGGTTTTGCAGGCGGCGGAAACGCGCCGGCGGCTTCCGGAGCGGGTGACGGCTTTATGAACATCCCGGACGGCATTGACGAGGAGTTACCGTTTAACTAAGTTTGAAGGAAACAGGAGGCAGACAAAATGGCATATAATAAAGCAGAGAAACCCGATGCACCGGTAAGGAAAAAGGGTGGGATGCACAGAAGAAAAAAAGTATGTGTATTCTGCGGAAAGGATAATGTAATTGATTATAAGGATACGAACAAACTGAAGAGATACGTATCTGAGAGAGGCAAGATCCTTCCCCGCCGTATTACCGGCAACTGCGCAAAGCATCAGAGAGCGCTGACCGTAGCGATCAAGAGAGCGCGTCACATTGCGCTGATGCCCTACGTTCAGGATTAATAGATCATCAGACAATCAATCAGACAGGCAGAGGCCGATCATTCCGGAATCCATTTCCGGGGTGATCGGCCTTTTTAAAACACGGTGGGCGGATCCTGCCAAAATTCTGCGCATATTGCAGACCGCACTAGCGATGGCGTTCACGACTTGATTGCTCCTGTGTATTGCCGGCTGACAGCCTCGGCACCTGCGGTTTACAGCTGCGTCCTGACCCTGCAGGTAGAGCCGCGAATGATCAGTGAAGGCTCGATCAGCTGCAGGGGCGGAAGGAGAGCGGAATCGTAGACTCCGTCCACGGTGGCAATCAGCTTTTTTGCAAATTCGTCATAGTTGTAATCAATACTGGTGAGCTTTGGGGTTACTACATTACAGATCAGGGTATTGTCATAGCCCACCACGGATATATCGTCAGGGACCCGCAGACCATGCTCCTGAATGCAGTTCATGGCGCCGGCGGCAGCGGAATCGTTAATGCCGATGATGGCAGTAGGGACATTGTTTAGTGCAAGCAGCCTTGCGGTCTGCTCATAGCCGGTTTCATAGTCGTAACTGCCAAAGTTTTCATAATACTCAGGGCGGCAGGGAATCTGATACTTGGACAGAATCTGTTTATAGCGTTTCCTTTTTTCGTAAGAAGAGGCTACGGCATCCAATCCGCCTGCCAGGGCAATGTCCCGATGGCCCAGAGCCAGCAGATGCTCCATCACCAGATCCATGGTTTTGATGGCGTCGATGCGTACCTGATAGCAGGAGGTGCCGTCCAGTTTGCCGGTGAGGATTACGGGAATGGAGTTGCAGACTTGATTCACCTTTTCTACAAAAGCCTCATTGGAATGCAGGTCATCGGAGCGGCCGCCCACCAGGATGATGGCGTCCACACGCTGCTCTTCCATAAGGATCAGCTGCTGCTCTTCGATAGACTGTCGGCCTAAGGAGTTTTCCAGTAAAAGGGAATAGCCTTTTTCCCGCGCGGCCTGTTCGCAAGCCACGAACAGCTTGGCGTAATAGGGATTGCGGACGTCCGCCATAATGATGCCGATGACTTTTCGGCGGGTTTCGGAAAGGCTTCTGGCCAGGGCGTTGGGACGGAAGTTATACTTGGCGATAACGGCCTGAACCGCTTCCCATTTGTCGGATTTAACCCTGGCATTATTTGTCAGTACTCTTGATACGGTGGCCGGTGATACGCCGGCTTCCCTGGCAATATCATATATTGTTATTTTTTTCCCTTCTAAGGCTCGTAAATCTTCCATGACAGTATTCAATTCCTTATCTCATTATGAAAGCGCTTTCAGAACTGCTGTTTATGAAGAGGCTGTAAGGCTTTCCTTCGTATACTGATCTTATTATATATCAATCAATGAAGTTTGTCACTACAGACACGGTATTAATTTACAATATCAGTAACAGTTCAGCCATGCAGAAATGATTGTACAAATTGCCCGTGGGAGCTTACTCACTAAGGGCAACTTGTACAATCATTTCTATAGGGCGGACGCCCGACATGAAATAAGTTGCCGGCAGTTATATTAATTGTTGGCAAAAATGTATATTCCGGTCATACAATAGAAAGCGTACTTTCTATTGTCAAGACTTATGAATGGCATGGCTGAACTGTTACCAATATCAGTTCAGCCGACCGATGTGAGCAGCTGAAAATTGTGCCTGCACGAGGTTTTGGCTGATTATACCGGCTGCGGGAACGTCGCCTTATGAGCAAAGGCAGCAGCGAAGCAGCGGAAAGCTCCATCGGTGCGGCTTTGTGACGGGTGTGGACGGAACTGCTGCCAATAAAATGTCTCTCCGTAAAACCGGTTTCTGAAAAAATGCAGTATTTTTATTGTCTGCAGCGCATAAATAAATATATGCACAAAAATTATGGTGCTAAGTTTGTACAAAATGACAAATTAAACAATAAAACAAAAAAAGTAGCTGAAAAGCATTGACAAAATGCCCATACAAATTTATTATGTAATTGTGAAACCGATTTCAAAATGGCTATGTACTGGTACGGCATTGTAAATATATCGGTCGGATTTCGGCAAAACAGCGGAGATCCTGCCGGCAGCTTAGGAATGGTGTTCCGGGTACGGCCAATAAAGGAGGAAAAGGATGAAAAAGAAAGTTGTGGCATTGATGATGAGTGCTGTTATGGCTTTCTCGCTGGCAGCCTGCGGCGATAATAATACGCAGACAAGCGGCAGCGGCAGCACCGATCCAAATGGGGGGGGTACTTCAGAGCAGCAGCCCAGTGAGAGCAAACCGGAAAGCACACCTGAGTCTGCACCTGAGAGTAAGGAGGATGAGCCGGCAGTTCCCGCAGAGGCTACGGTAATCCGTTACGGAAGTCACTGGTTAAATGAGCTGGATCCCTATCATGTGGACGATGTGAGCGGGGAATACACCATGCCGGAGGCTAAGAGGCAGGCGGCGATTGCCGGTCTGGAAGCAATTAAGAATGAACTGAATGTAGAATTTGAGTTTGTACAGTTCCCTAACGATACCAGAACGGACTTGATGACCAGCGTGCTGGCAGGAGATCCCCTCTGCGACATCGCCGTGCTGTGGGGCGGCTCCGAAGCTACCGTGCTTGCACAGAATATTTTGCAGAAGCTGGACGATTATGTGGGCCTGTTTGAGGATGAAGAGGCGGCCTGGCTTCTGGATGAGGAACTGTTCGGGCATTATTATTTACTGGACAATGATATGGACTTCGTGCCATACTTCCCCCTGGTGGTGAATCTGACCATGCTGGATAAGGTGGATTCCCTGAAGGACGCTGACGGCAAGACCATTTATCCCATGGATCTGTATTTGGAGGGAAACTGGACCTGGAGTGCCTTTGAGGATTATCTGACCAAGGTAGATGCTTACTACAGCAGCGTAGCGGCGCCTGCGGATGCGGCTCACTATGACACGGTTCAGGCCTATGAGACTGACTTCCGTTATGCGGCGCTGGCGGCAATGTATGCCAACGGCAGCGGTATCTACAGAGACGGAGCCATTGCAGCGGATTCCGATGCTTCCATCGAAGCGGTACAGTTTATCGAGAAGCTGCGGAATGCAGAGCTCTTGACGGACTGCGGACTTTACGATGACGGCTTTGTACCCCGCTGGTGTGAAGGCGGAGACGACTTCGGACGGGGCGCTACCGTGTTTACGGATGCTCCCAACTGGCGGATCGGCGATTATGCTTCCCAGTGCGGTGAGCGCGGAGAGAGCATTGCCATCATTCCCTGGCCCAGAGCGGACCGTCTGGCAGCGGACAGCGAGGACTACAGCCAGGTGCTGAATATGGGCGACAGCGTTGGTATCTTAAAGGGCAGCAATGTAGATACGGAACTGGCTCTGAAATCATATATTCTGTTTTGGAACACCTACTGGAAGACTCTGGGCGGCGTAGATTCTGTAACGGAATACAAGAACATGGCTGCGGCAGAGGTTCTGGCAGGTTACGGTGTAGATCTGTATGACGAGAACTTCGGCGATGATGCGCTGGCCTGCTTCCAGGCGGTTGCCAACAATCTGGCAGGAAACCCTGCAGGCTTGCTGGGCATCTGGGAGAATAATGACGCTTCCTTTGCTACTCTGCTGGGTAAGTCCCTGACAGGTGTAGACGGTACTTCTTCCTATGACGTGACCATCAAGGCAAACAAGGATGCCATGAATAACCTGATGAGCGATATTGCAAGTAATCTGGCATCCGACAGCATCCATGATAACCAGAAGCCTTCCATTACCAAGGAAACGGTGGCGGTTCCCGTGGGAACAAAGTATGAGGACATTGACTGGACGCAGTATTTCACCGCCGAGGATTCCGTGGACGGCGTGCTGGATCCCGCAAGCGCAACCTTTGAGGATATGACCGGCGGCAATTTCCAGGAGCATCTGGATATTGTTGGCGTATACGAGGGTGACGAGTCCGTGAAGATTCATATCAGCGACTCTTCGGGAAATGAAGAAACCTCCCGGTTTAAGGTGGTAGTATACAATCCTGATAATAAAGAGGCTCCCGTGATTACGCCTGTGGCTGAGCTTCCTACTGTGAAGGTTGATACGGATGCTTCCACCATCGACTGGAAGAGCTTCGTGGATACCGCTGTGGATGCGGACGGTATTGATGTGAAGGACAGCATTACCGCAGATTTATCCGAGCTGGATACCACTACGGCAGGCATTTACAAGGTGGTAGTGACCGTGACGGATTATGCAGGCAATACCGGCAGCGAGACACTGGAGGTTACAGTGGCGGCTGAATAAGGAAAGGAAGGGCGGGAGGCTGGGAACCTACCCGCCCTTTTTATGCACAGGAGTGCAGTGCGCGCTGCGCACGAGCAGGGAAAGATGGCTCTTCTCTGCTCGATTGAAGGGGGGAATCTTCCCTGCCGGATTGGATATGGGTAATAGGGGAATACAGGAATCGGGAAGTGAGAGGGCATCCTATGAAACGGAAACGGAGAATAAGCGGTAAATTAGCAGGGGCACTGGCAGCGGCGGCAGTTATCATCGTTGTATTGGTGATTCTGGGGATCCGGTCAGGGGCCCGGAACGGGGCGAATGCAGTTCCCAAGCAGATAACGGCTTCATATGAGGAAAGCTACGGGGAGTATCTGGAAGCAAACGGTTTTGAAGGAATGTTGTCCGACAGCGAGGTAACGGTGAATCTGGAAAAGTTTACCTTGTCGGCAGACATGACGGCAAATATAGGAGAGCAGGGAATTCTGACGGAGGATAGCGGAACCATTACCTGGGAGTTCCAAGTGGCGGATTCGGGCTTTTATAATATCGAGCTGGGTTATATCGCTCTGCCTGGGACCACATCCGATATTCAGAGGAAGGTGTACATAGACGGGGAGATTCCCTATGAGGCCCTGTCCCAGATCGTAATTAAGCGCTGGTGGCAGGATCAGGAGATTCGTGTTAAAAACAAAAATGAGATTCGTCCGGAAGCAGACGAGGTTTACGGCGAAACCAGGTGGTTTCTGGAGGATTATCAGAGAAGGAATAACGGTGCGCTGACGGTGTACCTGGAAAAGGGGAAGCACACTATTGGCTTTGAGGTGATCAAGGAGCCCCTGGAATATACATCTATTACCTTTAAAGCGGCAGAGCAGCCCTTATCATATGCACAGCTAATAGACGGGCTGAAAGGGCAGTACCCCGTTTATGACGGGGAAACCTTCATTTATCAGGCGGAAAGGCAGACGGAAGGGACGGCAGGGATTATCAAGAGTTCTTCCTCCATCAATATCCAGAAAAATTATTCGGACAGTGAACTGCAGCCCTTTCATCCTTATTATATCGTTTACAATACCATTGGCGCGGAAAACTGGGCTCAGCCGGGAGATTCCATTACCTGGAAGATAGAGGTGCCGCGGGAAGGGTTGTATGAGCTTACCTTTAAGGGACGTCAGAATCTGAACAGAGGCGTCACCAGCTACCGCAGGCTGTATGTGAACGGACAGGTCCCTTACGCGGAAATGCAGGCCATTGGCTTTGACTATCAGAACGGTATGAATAATTATACCGTTGCGGACGAGGGAGGGAATCCTTATTTATTCCATCTGCAGGAGGGCGTGAACACCATTACCCTGGAAAACGTCATGGGGCCCATGGGAAGCATTATCACGCAGGTGGAAGAGAGCATGACGGTGCTAAACAGTGCCTATCTGGATGTGATTCAGCTTACGGGGCAGGTGCCGAATCGGTTTATTGATTATGAAATCGTTAAAAAGCTGCCTGATTTTGCAAATACCATGCAGGAACAGAGTGAGATTCTTTATTCCGTAATTGACGAAATCGTGTCCATTACCGGTGAAAAGGGTGAAAATACGGCCATGCTGGAAAAGATGGCTATGGAGGCTTCCTGGCTGGCGGACGACCCGGAAAGCGTCATTATGGAGCTGGGACAGTTTAAGAATAATGTTTCTGCTCTTGGCACCTGGCTTGTCAATGTAGCGTCCATGCCGCTGGAGCTGGATTATCTGGTACTCAGCGCCGAACATGCCAAGCTGCCTAAGGCCAGCGATTCCTTCTTTGCGGGACTGGGTAACGGTACGGTGCGGTTTTTTTCGACCTTTTTTATCAAAAACAGCCAGATTACGGAGGATAACTCTGGAGGCGGCTCAGGATCCATTAAAGTATGGCTTGCTTCCTACGGGCGCGAGCAGGCGCAGATGATTCAGAACATGATTGAAGAGGAATTTACGCCGGAAACGGATATTTCCGTGAATCTGCAGCTGATTCCCGTGGATGTGGTGCTGCGGGCGGCACTTGCCGGAAACGGACCTGACGTGGTGATCGGTCTTGGCCAGGGCACGCTGCAGGATTTCGCCATGCGTAACGCAGTCCAGGAGCTTTCCGGTCTGGAAGGCTATGAAGAGGCCACAGAGAGATTTTATGACAGCTCTCTTGAGGCGTCGGCTTTCCAGGGAGGTCATTACGGAATCCCTGAGCAGACCACCTTTATGATGCTTTTTACTAGGGATGATATTCTGGGTGAACTGGGGCTTGAGGTCCCCGATACCTGGCAGGAGCTGCGGGAGATGATTCCTGAGCTGCAGAAAAATAATTACAATATATACATACCAAACGTACAGCAGACGGAAGCCACCACCAACAGCAGCTCCATCGCTTATAATATGAATCTTTATCTGGGCATGGTCATGCAGAACGGTGGTGATCCTTATCTGGGGCTGGGCGCGGATTACGGTATCGAAAGCGGCCTGGCTGCCGACGCGGCCATGATTGCCTTTAAGGATTATACAGATTTCTTTACCGGTTATGGCCTGGATGTACAGGTGGACTTCAGCAACCGTTTCCGCACGGGAGAAATTCCGGTAGGTATCACTAATTACACCACCTTTAACCAGCTGGAAATTTTTGCACCGGAGATCAAAGGCCTTTGGAGCTTCCATCCCATTCCCGGCGTCCTGCAGGAGGACGGCAATATAGACAGATCCTTTGCAGTGGATACCACCCAATCCGTTATCATGGCTAAAAACAGAGACTTGGCTTCCTGCTGGGAGTTCCTGAAGTGGTGGACCTCCACGGATACACAGCTGCAGTTTGCCAATTCCCTGGAGGCTCTCATGGGGACTTCCGCCAGGTATGCGGCGGCAGACCCGGAGGTTTTAAAGCAGCTGCCTTGGAGCAATGCGGAGCTGGACAGTCTGCTGAGCCAGTTTGGGCAGACTGTGGGTATTGAAGCGGTTCCCGGAAATTATATGACCACCCGTATGGTGCAGTACTCCTTTAATGATGTGGTGAGCGATCATGCAAATCCCAGAGAGACCCTGTACCTGAATATCAAGGAAATTAACCAGGAGCTCACCAGAAAGCGGGAGGAACTGCATTTATCGGTAAAGGAACAGGGGGGTACAAAGCATGAAGAAAAATATGAATAGTTTTGCCGATACCTGGAGAAGGCACAAGTATAAGTATATCATGATTGCGCCCTTCGGACTGATATTTGTGATCTTTACCCTGCTGCCGGTGCTGGTTTCCATTGTGTTCAGCTTTACCGCTTTTAACATGGTGGAGGCCCCTGAATTTGTGGGCTGGAGCAATTACCTGGATCTGATTGTTTACGATTCCGTTTTCTTGACGGCAATCAAGAATACGTTGTTCTTTGCAATCATTACAGGACCGGTCAGTTATATTATGTGTTTTCTGTTTGCATGGATGGTAAACGATCTGCCCAGAATTCCCAGGGCGATCATGACGCTGGTGTTCTACGCGCCGTCCATCTCCGGCAACGCTTATCTGGTGTGGAAGCTGTTGTTTTCATCCGACTCTTACGGATGGGTGAACGCCTGGCTGATGAAGCTGGGTATCACCCAGGAAGCTGTTCAATGGCTGGTGACGAAGGAATATATCATGCCCATCTTGATTGTGGTCCAGCTTTGGCTGAGTCTGGGCGTCAGCTTCCTGACCTTTATCGCCGGCTTTCAGAATCTGGATAAATCCCTGCTGGAGGCAGGTTCGGTGGAAGGCATCAAAAACCGCTGGCAGGAGCTGTGGTATATTATTCTGCCTTCCATGAAGCCGCAGCTGATGTTCGGCGCGGTGATGCAGATCACCAGTTCCCTGTCCGTGTCTCAGCTGTCCATCGACCTGGTGGGATTCCCCTCCGTGGGTTACGCGGGCCACACGATCCTTACTCATCTGCATGATTTTGGCAATGTCCGCTATGAGCTGGGGTATGCCTGTACCATTGCGGTGATTCTGTTCCTGATCATGATGTTCTGTAACATTGTTGTGCAGAAGCTGCTGCGGAAATTAGGATAGGGGGAATTAATTATGAAACTATTCAAATTTATCAGCCATAAATTAAAGCAGCGGAAGCTGAAAAGAAGGAACAGGAGCCTGGGAGGAGATATTGTACTGTTTGTGGTCCTGGGGCTGTTTGGACTGTTCAGTCTGTTCCCGCTGGTATATACAATCGTCAGTGCCTTCAAGCCTTTGTCGGAAATCTTTATTTTCCCGCCCAGGCTCACGGTGGATAATCCTACGCTGGATAATTTTTTCGACTTGGGAACGATCATCGAGGATTTTACGGTGCCGCTTTCCCGTTACCTGTTTAACACTCTGGTAATTACGGGAGTGGGGACATTCGGCACGGTATTTTTGGGCTCCATGGCCGCCTATCCCCTGGCAAAGTATGAATTTCCGGGCTCCAAATTCATGAGTAATCTGATCGTGTATGCCCTGATGTTCAGCACATCGGTAACGGCGATTCCCAACTATCTGATTATGAGCGGGCTGCGCATGATTGATACCTACTGGGCGGTGATTCTGCCTGCGGTGGGAGGAACTCTGGGGCTGTACCTTATGAAGAACTTTATGGTCCAGGTGCCGGATGATATGCTGGAGGCGGCCAAGATTGACGGTGCTTCCGAGTTCGGAATTTACTTTAAGGTGGTAATGCCCCTGTGCAAGCCGGCCTGGATTACCCTGGTGATTCTTTCCTTTCAGCAGATGTGGGGAACCACAGGCGGCGTATTCATTTATTCTGAAGAACTTAAGCCCTTGAGCTATGTGCTTTCCCAGCTGGCGAGCGGCGGTATTTCCAGAACGGGTGTGACCTCGGCGGTTTCCCTGATTATGATTATCGTACCGATCACGGTGTTCGTGATCTCTCAGAGCAATGTCATTGAGACCATGGCCACGTCTGGAATCAAAGGATAGGAGGGGGCAGCATGAAGAAAAGGAATTTAAAATGCCTGGGAGCGGTCCTGGCGGCAGCCATGCTGCTTCCCATGACAGCGCAGGCATCCGCTGCCGACGGCAGCAGCGTTGTATACGACGGCTATACCTACGGCTATTACGGGGGTGCCAAGGAAAGTCCGGCGGCCTTTATGCTGGAGCGGACCATCACGGCGGAAAACTTAAACGGCACCAAGCTGTCCAGCGTGGATGACGTGGATACCAGTAAGGATGGCAGGATCTTTATGATCGACTCGCTGGAGAGCCGCATGAATATTCTGGACAGTGACGGAAATTATCTTCATTCCGTAAAGCTGCTGCGGAACAGCGAGGGAAAGATTGCTCTGGATGAGGACGGAAACCAGATTATGCTGACGAATCCGGAGGGCGTCTGGATTCATGAGCAGGAGCAGGAAATTTATATTGCGGATACCGGGGCCCAGAGAATTGTGGTGCTGAATCTGGAGGACTACAGCCTGAAACGGATCATCGGGTGTCCGGAAAATCTTTCCGGAGACGCGCAGTTCAAGCCTTCCAAGATTACGGTAGACCTTGCAAACCGGATCTATGTGGTGGTGCAGTCCAGCTATGAGGGGATACTGGAACTGACCGCAGAGGGAGATTTCAGCGGATATTACGGCGTGAATGTGCCCGTATACAGCTTTATGGACTATTTCTGGAAGTCTCTTTCCAGCGACGAGCAGAAGGCACAGATGTCCAAGACCTATGCGCCTGCTTTTAACAATATCACCCTGGACGGCGAAGGCTTTGTGATGGCGGTGACCTATGACACCTCCGCGCAGGATTACGTGTTCCGCCTGAATTCAAAGGGCGAAAACGTATTGAGGGAGCAGGAAAATATAAGTGTGGTCGGCGACATCTGGTCCATGCACTCAGACGATCTGGGAAGCCAGTTTGTGGACATTGCCGTGACGGACTATGGTACCTATGCTCTGCTGGACAAAAACAAGGGACGTATTTTCCTGTATGATTTCGACGGTCAGATCCTGAATGTATTTGGCAGCATGGGAAATCTGAAGGGAGAATATAAAAATCCCGTTTCCATTGCCTGGCTGGGGGATAAGCTGGTGACCGCCGATAAAACCTTGAAATGTCTTTATATCCTGGCGCCTACCGCTTTTGGCCAGGCCGTGCTGGACGGAAACGAGAGCTATTATTTCGGCAGATGGGACGAGGCGCTGGTCTCTTTTGAAAAGGCGGTGGCCCTGAATGCCAATTACGAGGTGGCTTACAACGGCATCGGCAAGAATTATCTGATGAAGGATGATTATGAGACGGCGATGTATTATTTTAAGCTGGGAAATAACAGGGAGTTTTACTCCAAGGCTTATAACGGATACCGGGGTAAGTGGCTGGAGGAACATTTCGGCATCGTCATGACGCTGCTGCTCCTGATTGTGGGGGCGGTGATCTGGTCCGAGATCCGATACCACAAAAGTCAGGGAAAAGGTAAAAAACAAAAGCAGAGGGCAGTGCGGAAGAAAGGAGAGGAAAAATGAAAGCGCAGATGAAAGAAAAATTGTACTATTTGAAGTATTCCTTTTTCCATCCCTTTGACGCCTTTTACGAGATCCGCTTCCGGGGCAAGGGAAGTCTGCTGATTGCGGTGCTTTCCATTATCCTGTTTGGGATTCTGCAGTGTGTCAGCTATCAGTACACGGGCTTTGTCATGAATACCGCCCAGGTGGCGGCTATGAACAGCCTTTCCGTCTTTGCTACCTGGGTGGCGGGATTTGTACTGTTTATTGTCAGCAACTGGTCTGTGACTACCCTCTTAAACGGTAAGGGGGGGCTGGGAGATATTACGCAGGTCATCGGGTACTCGCTGATCCCGCTGGAACTGATGATGGTGGTGCAGATCATCCTGAGCAATTTTATCATCCGCGAGGAAATCATGATCGTGAATGTGATTACCGGCATCGGAATCGTCTGGTTCCTGTTCATGATCGTAGCCGGTCTGTGTACCATTCATGAATATTCCTTCGGAAAAAACATAGCCTCCATTGCCTTAAGCTTTGTGGCGGCGGCGATTATCATTTTTCTGGGGGTGCTGTTCTTTACTCTGATGGAGCAGATGATTACCTTTATCGTGGATGTTGTTCAGGAATTTATCCGCAGGATGTAGGAGGGGAGCATGGTGAATAAAATAAAATCTTTTTATGCAAAGCATACCATAGGCAAGATCTTCCTGACGATTCTGTTGGCGGCGGCATTGCTCTATGTACTGGTAAGCATTCCGGTGTGGAGCGTCAGAAAATCCGCTGTGCCGGAAACGACCTCCAGGGAGCCTTTAACCGGGGAGCCGCTTGACAAGGAAGAGGGGAAGGTAGTGCTGGCCGAAAACGGCGGCAGGACCTTGTCCATCAATACCAAAGAGCTGACCCTTGAGGTGAAGGACGAAAGGGGAAATGTTTTTTCCACAGCCGTAAAAGGCGCGGATGCCGGAAGCGAGAAGGCGCTGCTGGTGCTTACCTACCTGGGAGAGGATAATAACATTTATGAGTGGAATTCCTACGATCAGAGCGTGGCTCTGGGCGCCTATGAGCTGTACCGGCTGGAAAATGGAGTCAGGATTGACATGAATCTGAACGAAGGCAGCTCCAACAGATTTTATGAATTCCTGCCGAAAAAAATGTCCCCGGAAAGATTTGAAGAGATGTTTAAGGGGGGCATTGAGAGCCTGCGGGACAGCGGTGAGCTGGAGGAAACAAAGGCAAACAGGTATCTGCAGACACTTTCGCTGATATACAAGAAGAGCCTGCAGGAGGAATGCTACGCTGTGACTTATGTGGGCACGCCCCCTGCCAGCGCCGTGACGCAGATGATTGAGGTGGCCGGCCTGGTGGGTTATACCCAGGAAATGCTTTTGGAGGACGCGGACACCTTTGGCTTTTCCGTATCCTTTGCGGAGCCGGCACAGTTTGACCTGGTGCTGGAGATCACCCTGGAGGAAGGGGAGCTGAAGGCGCATCTTCCCGTGGGGGCCTGTGTGAATCATAATGATTACTATACCATACAGGAGATCGACGTACTGCCTAATTTCGGGGCAGCGACCGCAAAGCAGTATGAAGAAGGTCAGATTCTGATTCCCGACGGCAGCGGCGCGCTGGTGGATTTTAATTCTTATCAGGCGGATGTCAGAGAGTATGAGCGGCCCTTTTATGACAATGATTATTACAAGGACTATTATTTCCAGCCCCAGTATGGGGAAGAGCTGTACATGCCGGTATTCGGCATGATTTACGGGCCTGCGCAGAAGACGGAGAAGGGCTTCCTGGCCATTGTGGAAGAGGGAGACCGAAACGGCTATCTTCACATGAAGCTGGCCAGCGTGGATGCAGACAGTTCCAAATATAATAAAGTCTTTGCTTCCTTTGAACTGGCGCAGTACAGTAAGACAAAAATATACGGCCCCTACAGCAGTGATTCCGCCAATTATCTGGTGAATACGGGGACCCAGGATCTTGACTGCACGGTGCGCTACCAATTCTACGGGGCAAAGACGGGCTATTATGATCTGGCCGCAGGCTATAAAGAATATCTGGCCGCAAGAGAAGGGATTGAAAAGAGCTATGATGACGGTTCCGCCAGGCTGTATCTGGAGGCGGTGGGGGCGCTGAACGTGACCAAGCGCTTTGTGGGCATTCCTTACAGCAGCGAATACTCCATGACGGATTACGAAGAGCTGTTGGCGATGATGGAGGATCTACAGGGAACCTTGCTTTATGTACAGTATGACGGAGTCTTTAACAACGGCTGGAACGGGAGGATGAATAACAGGGCCAGGCTTTCCGCCAGCAACGGCAGCAAAAAGGATTTTAAAGCTGTGCAGGAATATGCAGAGGCAAACGGCATTCCGCTGTTTCTGGAAACATCACTGACGAGAGTCTGGGAGGGCGGCAACGGATTTCGGGCTTCCAGACAGGCAGTCAGGGACTTTGCCAATGATCCGGCAGTGAATTCCCGCTATATGTCGGTGCTGGGAATCAAGCTGTCCGCTCTTTCCGACGGGATGGAGCATGATACCTATTATACCCTGTCACCGGGTTATCTAAGCGGCGTTACGGACGGCTTTTTAAAGCAGGCCGGAAATAATAAGTACCTGTCGGTGGGAGATATGGCGGGCATGTATTATGCTGACTACCGTTTTAATGAGTTTGTCAGCGGCGAGCAGGGCAACCTGGTGCTGGAGGATAATCTGGCAAAGCTGGCGGAGGGCAGGGAGCTGGCGCTGACCAATCCTCATATGGATAAGATCGGGTATGGCAGTATAGCCGTGGATGTTTCACGGGAAAGCAGCGATTATATTACCTTTGCCGTGACCATTCCCTTTAAGCAGCTGGTGATGAACGGATTGATCGACTATACTACGGAGGATGTAAATTTATCCTCCAGAAATCCGGCCTACTTTATACTGCAGGCTGCGGAGACGGGAGCATATCCGAAGTTTACCGTGACGGCGAAAAATGTGGATGTGCTGCGGGACAGTGATTACAGCTACCTTTATTCCGTACAGTATCCGCTGATTCAGGATCAGATCCGGGCGGTGTATGAGGAATGCAGAGAAATCCGCTCCAAGATCGGCACCAGCGAGATCACGGGGCATGAGTGCCTTGCGGACGGTGTGTACCGGACAGTCTACGCCACGGGCGCAGAGGTGACGGTAAACTATAATTTGTATGATGTAACCCTGGAGGATGGAACCGTCATGGAGGCGGAGAGCTATCTTGTAAAGGAGGTGCAGTGATGAAGGGCAGCAGTAGCAGTAAGAAACTTCCATACAGAACCAGAAAAAAGATAAACGGGCTGATTTTTGCCTCTCCCTTTATCATCGGCTTTATTGCCTTCTTCCTGATGCCGCTGGTCAATACCATCTTTTATTCCTTTAACAAGATCGGTGTGGGTGAGACCGGCGGAATGACCTTCGAGTGGGTGGGCATTCAGAATTATATTGACCTGTTTGCCACGGAGGTAACAACGAATTCGCAGCCCATGGCAAGGCTGTTTACGGAAGAAAACACCAACATGTTAATCAGCGTGCCTCTGATCGTGATTTTCAGCCTGTTTATGGCACTGCTGGCAAATCAGAAATTTAAGGGCAGGGCCCTTGTGAGGCTGATCTTTTTCCTGCCCATCATACTTGGGATCGACGTGGTGGTGGAAATGCTGACCATGACCACCGGAGCCGGAGAATCGCTGGATACGGGCAGCAGCCTGCTGAGCGGGAGCTATATCACCGTGTTTTTAATGCGGGTGCTGAATGTGCCAAGACGGATTTTGTTTCCGATCATGAATTATGTGGAAAATATATTTGAACTGATTTCTCAGGCAGGCGTGCAGACCCTTGTGTACCTGACGGCCCTGCAGTCCATCAGTCCCAGCCTTTACGAGGTGGCAAAGATGGAGGGCGCCACGGCCTATGAGACCTTCTGGAAGGTAACGATTCCTTCTATCATTCATATTACGCTGTTTGTAGTCATTTACACCGTGGTGGATTTGTTCTTAAGGTCAGCCATTGCCGAAGAAGCCTACAGCTTTGCGTTTACACAGAATAAGATCGGGATCGGGTCGGCGCTTTCGGTGGTTTATATCCTGAACGTGCTGGCGGTGCTGGGGATTGTCATGCTGCTGATGGGAAAGGTGGTAAAAAAGAATGCAAAATAAGAAAAATATGGGCCATAAGAAAAATAAGATTAAGGCGGGAAATGACGCCTCTCTGGCAATTTATCTGTTTAAAAACCGCTCCAAAAGGGGAGTGGTAAAGGTATTTTCCATGGTGCTGATCCTGGGGCTTTGCTTTACCATCATTTATCCTATTTTAAAACTGGTGCCCATCGTGTTTTCTTCCATAGAGGATCTGGGCAACCCTAATGTGATCTGGATTCCCTTAAAGAATTCCACTGTGAGCTTTAAGGCGGCAGTGCGGCTGGTGATGCCGGAGGGAGTTATGACTATCATCAAGTCCGTGGGCTATGCCGCAGGGATCATGGTGATTCAGGTGTTTTTCTCGGCCATGGTGGGCTATGCCCTGGCCAGAGTGGACTTTCCGGGCAGAAAGCTGGTGTTTGCGCTGGTAATTGTGGTATTCCTGCTTCCCAGACAGTCGCTGCTGCTGGCACAGTACATTTACTTTACCCATTTTGACGTTCTGGGCATCATGGATATTTTTACGGCGGCGGGGGAGATCAAGCTGATTAATAACCCTATAGCCTTGGTGATGCTGGCGGTGTTTGGCTTTGGCGTGAATCAGAGTCTGTTCATCTTCCTCTTCAGCCAGTTCTTCAAGAACATTCCCAAGGAACTGGAAGAAGCGGCGCTGATTGACGGCTGTGGCTTTTACAGGACTTACTTTAAGATTATGATTCCCAATGCCGTACCTATCATCTCCACCGTGGGCATTCTCTCCTTTGTGTGGAATTACGGGGATACTTATTTTACAAACTACTTTAACCCGGAGGGGGCCTATATGAGTACGCTCCTTTCCTCCACCTTTACCTCGGCTAATAAAGAGTATATTCAGAATGCCCTGCGGACTTGGTATGAGATCCCGCTGGTGACGGATATAGCCTTTGACGCCGTGAAGCAGGCGGCGGTGCTGATCTTCCTGATCCCGCTGGCAATCGTTTATTTGATCGGCCAGAGGAAGCTGGTGGAGAATATGGAGAATTCGGGATTGGTTGGCTAAAAGGCGAAAGTTTCGCCTGGAAGAATTGCCTTGCGGCAATTCTTCTCAGGTGCGGGTTTGGCACTTTGACAGCAGTGATTTTTCAGGGTTTGCATTGGTTCGCGAATTGTTTGCACCGGTAAAGGCGGCGCTGCTGTCGGAGCCGGATTGGCAGAGGTATATGAAAAATGAAAAAACGAGGTATGATTTTAGGGGCGCTGGGGCTGGTCGTGATGCTGGCAGGGTGCGGCGCAGGAAAGCCTGAGGGGGCAGGGCATGCCCCTTCGGGGACATCCCCTTCGGACATGGCCCTTTCGGGGCAGGAGAACATAGAAGGAAGAAAACCGGAGAGCGGAAATTCGGAGGGGGATTATGAGAAAAATGGGAGCGGCGAGGATATGATGCAGGAGACAAATTACGGTAAAATGGTGGTGGATGAAAGTGTTACTTATCAGACCATGGAAAGCTTCGGCACCAGCGGCGCCTGGTGGAGCCAGTACGTGGGGGGGTTCACCAAGGATGTCAACGGTACGGGAGTCAGCACCAGGGAGGATATTGCCACGCTTTTGTTTGACAAAGAAAAGGGCATTGGTCTCACCTGTTACAGGTTTAATTTAGGGGCAGGATCGGTGGAGAGCAAAAACGGCACATTCTGGGACTATCATCGGAGGGCGCAGTGTTTTGAGACGGAGCCGGGGGTTTATGATTTTGACAGGGATGCCAATGCGGTCTGGTTTTTAAAGAAAGTCAGCGAGCTGGGGGCGGAGGAAGTAGTGCTGTTCTGTAACAGCCCGCTGGTACGGCTGACGGAGAACGGCATGGCCCATATGACCGAGGGCGGCAGCAGGACCAATATTGTACCTGAGAATTATTCAGAATGGGCTAAGTACTGCATGGATGTGGCGGAGCATTTTATAGAAGAGGGAATTCCGGTGAAGTTTATTTCCCCCATCAACGAGCCTCAGTGGGATTGGTACAACGGACAGGAGGGATGTCACTTTGCAAAGACGGAGACCGCGAAGGTGTATGTGGCCTTTCTGGAGGAACTGGAGAGCAGACCGTCCCTGACGGGTGTGAAGCTGTCCGGCCCGGAGAGCGGCGAGTGGAAGGGGGATGCCGTCGGCTATACCTCCGCTATTTTAAATACGATGAGGCTTCAGGAGCATTTTGACACCATTGACAACCATTCTTACTGGTCTGACACCGGGGATAAGAAGAATTTTAAGAACTGGATGGAGGTTCATTACCCTGATGTGAAGATCCGTACCAGCGAGTGGTGCGAGATGGTAAATGGCAGTGACTTTACCATGGATTCCGCCATTCATATCGCTCAGGAGATTGCCGAGGATTTGCGGATTCTGGATGTGGTGTCCTGGCAGAACTGGGTGGCCGTGGCTCCCGGCGGATACAGGGACGGACTGATTTACATAGATGAGTCCAGCCAGAAGTACAGGGTCTTAAAGCGGCTTTGGAGCTTTGGAAATTACAGCAGGTATGTCCGGCCAGGGTATGTGCGGGTAGACATTCAGGCCGGGGACGGCGAGCAGGAGAAAATGCTGCCGACAGCTTTTGTGGGTACAAACGACAACGGGGAGCAGGAGCTGGTGATGGTATTTATCAATGACAAAACAAAAGACGGGCAGCCCGCGGACGAAAAGACCACCAAGGATGAATATGCAGAGCAGGAGTTTGTGCTGGAGGGCGTGGAAGGGTACAGCCGGATCGCTATGTATGTAACTTCGGAGGATTATGATCTGGAGTGTACCCTGGAAGAAGCGTTTGACCCCTCAAAGCCGGTGATCATTCCAGGAGGAAGCGTGACCACGGTAGTACTGACAAAGTGAGAAAGGCGAAAGGATTTTCTAAGGCTGGAAAATACCAGCCTAAGAAAATCTAAGTTTCGCCTTGAAGAACGCAAGGTCAGCGTTCTTCCATGAACTTTAATTCTATGGGATTGGTTTGTGCCGAATGTAAGTATATACCATGATACAATTTTTATAAGGAAGACAAAGTATGAGTACATTTGAAATCAAAGAAACTTTTTATCTGGACGGGAAACCGTTTCGGATTATTTCCGGAAGCATTCATTACTTCCGCGTTGTGCCGGAATACTGGCGGGATAGGCTGGAGAAGCTAAAAAGCATAGGGATGAACACGGTGGAGACGTATATTCCCTGGAATATGCACGAACCGGAGAAGGGGAAATTCGTTTTTGACGGCCTGTGTGATGTGGTAAAATTTGTGAAGCTGGCGGAAGAGCTTGGGTTGTATGTAATCTTAAGGCCATCCCCTTATATCTGTGCGGAGTGGGAGTTCGGAGGGCTTCCGGGC
This sequence comes from uncultured Acetatifactor sp., assembly GCA_910578815.1. Taxonomy (GTDB): domain Bacteria; phylum Bacillota; class Clostridia; order Lachnospirales; family Lachnospiraceae; genus Acetatifactor. Next base: position 130,370 of record CAJTSE010000007.1, on the reverse strand, counting down.
TGGCTTCTGTCCGGCGAGGGAATGCGGCTGCGGGTGAGCGATCCGGTCTTTATGAAGCATGTGCAGGAATATTATCAGGTGTTGCTGCCCATTTTAGAGCCGCTGCAGATCACGGAGGGCGGAAACGTCATTCTCATGCAGATAGAAAACGAATACGGGTATTTCGGAAATGACAGGCAGTATATGGAGCAGATGCGGGATCTGCTGCGCGCAGGCGGGATCAAGGTGCCTTTGATTACCTCGGACGGCCCCACGGACGAAAGCCTGGAGGGCGGCAGCGTGGAGGGAGCGCTTCCCACGGGGAATTTTGGCTCTCATACGAAGGAACGCTTTGAGATTCTGAAGAAGCATGTAAAGGGCGGTCCCCTGATGTGCGCAGAGTTCTGGGTGGGCTGGTTTGACCATTGGGGCAACGGCGGACATATGCGGGGAAATCTTAATCAGAGTGCGGCGGATCTGGACGAGATGCTGAGGACCGGACATGTAAACGTCTATATGTTTATCGGCGGCACAAACTTTGGCTTTATGAACGGTTCCAACTATTATGATGCTTTGACGCCGGATGTCACCTCTTATGATTATGACGCGGTTTTGACCGAGGCGGGGGACTTTACGGAAAAGTACCGGGTTTATCGTGAGATCATCGGGAAATATGCGCCTGTGCCACAGGTTGAGTTCAGTACCAAAATCATCAAAAAGGCGTACGGCAGCGTAAAAGAGACGGGAAAGGTGGGACTTTTTCAGGCCCTGCAGGATATAGCGGAGCCGGTGGAAAGCGTCAGCACCCGGTCCATGGAGCGGCTGGGGCAGTATTACGGCTATGTTCTTTATGTCTCAAAAATTCAAAATGAGCGCAGGCTGGAGAAAATCCGTCTGCACAGGGCCAATGACAGGGCAAATATTTTTCTGAAGGGAAAAAGGCTGCTTGATCTATATGACAGGGAATTGCTGGAAGAACATAAAATCAGTGCCGAGGCGGAGCCCGGCGACGAGCTGAGCATCCTGATGGAAAATATGGGCCGGGTGAATTTTGGTCCCGGCATGGAGGAACAGCGCAAGGGAATTGACGGCTGCGTCCAGATTAACGGGCATATGCACCATCACTGGCAGCAGTACTGCCTGCCCCTTGATAATTTGGAGAAGCTGGATTTCAGCCGGGGATATACGGAAGGGCTGCCGGCATTTTACCGTTTTGAGCTGCAGGCGGAGGAAACGGGAGATACCTTCCTGGAGCTGGAAGGCTGGGGCAAGGGCTGCGTTTTTGTAAACGGCTTCAACATCGGCAGATTCTGGGAGATCGGGCCCCAGAAGAGGCTGTATATCCCGGCGCCGTTATTGCGGCCGGGAAAAAATGAAATCATTGTATTTGAAACCGAGGGCCGCAGTACGGGGGAAATTAGCTTCTTAAGCGAACCAAACATCGGTTAGGCCGGCGGAAGGTATAAAGAAACAGATAGATCAGTCAAAAAGGAGATGGCAAAACATCTCCTTTTTTGACAGGCTTTTTTGACAAATTAATTTTTGTAGCATAGTATTTGTATTTATGATATAATAGCTTTAATTTGAGGAGTGTATTCAGATGAAAAAGAGAATCAGGCTGAAGGGCCATATTAAGTCCTATATACAGTTCAGCATTTACTTAGGTATATTGCTTCTTTTTGTGGATGTGGCCGTGTATCTGATTAATTTGCAGGCCGGTCTGCTGCTGACAGGCTATACCGTTGTTTATTATATCATTACGTTGTCTCTATATTTTTACAATAAGCCCATTATCATGAACGAGCTGATCAGTTTTGCCACGGAGTACGGACAGATACAGAGAAAGCTGCTGCGTGATATGGACCTGCCTTATGCACTGCTGGACGACAACGGGAAGGTGATCTGGACCAATAGCGCGTTTGAGGCGGTGGTGAAGCAGCCAAAGGGTTACAGTAAGTCTATCACATCACTGTTTCCCACGATTACCAGGGACCGCCTGCCGGATGACAGCGGCCTGGATGAGGCACAGTATGAACTGGAATACGAGGGCGGCGAGTATGTTGCGAAATTTAAGAAAATCTCTTTAAAAGAGATGGCAGAACACAGCGATATGATCGAAGCCAGAGATTATAACGGGTATCTGATTGCAGTGTACCTGTATGACGAGACGGCTCTGCATATTGCGCTGCAGGAGGTGGACGACCAGAGTCTTGCAGTGGGAATGGTTTATCTGGACAATTACGAGGAAGCTCTTGAGAGTGTGGAAGAGGTCAGGCGTTCCCTGTTGATTGCCCTGATCGAGAGGAAGATCAATAAATATATTTCCGCCTTTGACGGTATCTGTAAGAAGCTGGAAAAGGATAAGTATCTTATTATCCTGAGAAAGAAGATGGTGGCGGAGCTGCAGGAGAACCGTTTTGATCTTTTGGAGGATGTGAAGACCGTAAATATCGGCAACGAGATGGCGGTGACCATCAGCATGGGCATCGGACTGGATGGGCTTACATATGCTCAGAATTATGAATTTGCCCGCAATGCCATAGATTTGGCATTAGGACGCGGCGGAGACCAGGCGGTGATCAAGACGCCGGAGAGCATAATTTATTATGGCGGTAAGAGTCAGCAGGTAGAAAAGAATACACGGGTGAAGGCCAGGGTAAAGGCGCATGCCCTCAGGGAAATCATTACAGGTAAGGATCTGGTACTGGTGATGGGACACAGGATGCCGGATGCAGACAGTTTCGGTGCAGCCGTAGGAATCTACCGTGCGGCCCGGACGCTGGAGCGAAGGGCATATATTGTATTAAACGAAGTACCGCCCAGTATTCAGCCCATGGTGGACATGTTCCGGAATAATCCGGAGTATGAAGAGGATATGATTATCGGCAGCCAGCAGGCCATCGAAGCGGCAGGGGGTAACTGTGTGCTGGTGGTGGTGGATGTAAATAAACCCTCCATTACGGAATGCCCGGATCTTTTACGTTTCTGCAAGTCCGTGGTAGTACTGGATCATCACAGACAGGGGGCGGAAACCATTGAAAACGCTACTCTTTCCTACGTGGAGCCCTATGCGTCCTCGGCTTCCGAAATGGTATCCGAGATATTGCAGTATACCTATGACAATATCAAAATTCGCACGGAAGAAGCGGATTGCATGTATTCTGGGATTATGGTGGACACAAATAATTTTATGACAAAGACAGGTGTGCGTACATTTGAAGCAGCAGCATTCCTGCGGCGGAATGGCGCGGATGTGACGCGGGTGCGGAAGCTGTTTCGGGAGGATGCGCTGGAATATAAGGCAAAGGCGGATGCGGTCAGCCAGGCGGAAATCTATAAACAGTATTTTGCCATTTCTATCTGTACGGCAGAAGAGCTTCCAAGCCCTACGATCATCGGGGCACAGGCGGCAAATGAGCTGCTCAACATTAAGGGGATCAAGGCAAGTTTTGTACTTACAGATTATCAGGGCAAGGTGTATATCAGTGCCCGCTCCATAGATGAGGTGAATGTACAGATTATCATGGAAAGGATGGGCGGCGGCGGACATTTGAGCACGGCGGCCTGCCAGATGGAAGGTATGGGTGTGATCGAAGCTATCGGAGTACTCAAGCGGACCATTGATTCTATGCTGGAGAACAGTGAAATTTAAACTCAGTGATATTTAAGATGAAAGAAGTGCAGGATGAAAGAAATTTGGAATGAAAGAAATGTAAAATAAAAAATGTCGGATAAAAGAATTTCAGAATGAAATAAATGTAAGACAACAGAAAGTAGGATAAACGGAATTCGAAATGAAAGAAATGTAAGATAAAAGAAATATAGGATAAAAGAAGTTCAGATCAAAAGATTGGAGAGCAGAGATAAGGATGAAGATTATATTACAACAGGATGAGAAAAAACTGGGAAAAAAGGGCGACCTTGTTGAGGTCAGTGAGGGCTATGCAAGGAATTATATCCTGCCGAAGAAGATCGGTGTGGAGGCGACTCCTGCAAATATGAATGATTTAAAGCTCAAAAAGGCAAATAATGAAAAGATTGCCAGGGAACAGCTTGCGGCGGCTAAGGAGCTTGCGGCGCAGCTGGAGGAAAAGATTGTGGAAGTAAGGATCAAAGCGGGAGAGGGTGGTAAGACATTTGGTTCCGTGTCCGCAAAGGAAATTTCCACAGCGTTGAAGGAGCAGTATGGTATTGATGTTGACAAGAAGAAGCTTCAGCTTCCGGAGGCACTGAAAAATCTGGGCAGTTATGAGGTTTCAGCCAAACTTCATCCTCAGGTCACCGGTAAGATAACGGTAAAAGTAACAACGCAAGAAGGATAGGCCTATGCCGGAAGAAAACGTAATTAAAAGGATACTGCCTCACAGTGTGGAGGCGGAGCAGTCCGTTATAGGCTCCATGATCATGGACAGGGAAGCCATCGTGGTGGCATCCGAGCTGATCACAGGTGAAGATTTTTATAACAGGCAGTACGGCATTCTTTATGAAACCATGGTGGAGTTAAATGATGCCGGAAATCCTGTGGATTTGGTAACTTTGCAGAATAAGCTTAAAGAAAAGGATGTGCCGCCGGAGGTCAGCAGCCTGGAGTTTGTCCGGGATTTGATTACAGCGGTGCCTACCTCTGCAAACATCAAATATTATGCCAATATTGTAGCGGAAAAAGCTACACTCCGCAGGCTGATCCGCCTGAATGAAGAGATTGCCAATACCTGCTATGCAGGCAGGGAGAGCCTGGAATACATATTGGAGGATACGGAAAAAAGAGTTTTTCAGCTGGTGCAAAGGCGCAATACGGATAATTTTGTACCGGTGCGTCAGATTGTTATGAATGCCATGGACAGGATCGAGATGGCGGCAAAGAATAAGGGAAACGTTACCGGGATACCTACCGGGTTTATTGATCTGGATTATCGGACCGCAGGATTTCAGCCCTCGGATCTGATCCTGGTGGCGGCCCGTCCTTCTATGGGAAAAACGGCCTTTGAGCTGAATTTGGCTCAATATATGGCTTTTCGAAAGGATATGACGGTAGCTTTATTCAGCCTGGAAATGAGCAAGGAACAGCTGGTAAACCGTATGTTTTCTCAGGAGTCCGGCGTAGACGCTCAAAAGCTTCGTACAGGACAGTTGAACGATCAGGAATGGGAACGGCTGATTGAAAGCGCGGGAACGATCGGAAAGTCTCACCTGATAATTGATGATACGCCAGGAATCAGCATTTCGGAGCTTCGATCCAAATGCAGGAAGTATAAGCTGGAACATAATATGGCTATTGTTATGATAGATTATCTGCAGCTGATGACGGGTGGCGGCAGCAGAACGGAATCCAGGCAGCAGGAGATTTCGGATATATCCCGGTCCCTGAAGGCTTTGGCGAGGGAGTTGAACGTGCCGGTAGTGGCATTATCTCAGCTATCCCGTGCGGTGGAGCAGCGGCCGGATCACAGGCCGATGCTCTCGGATTTAAGAGAGTCGGGAGCCATTGAGCAGGATGCGGACGTAGTGATGTTCTTGTACAGAGATGATTATTATAATCATGATTCCCCGGAGGCGGGGATTTCCGAAGTGATTATTGCCAAGCAGAGAAACGGCCCTATCGGTACGGTGAAGCTGGCATGGCTGCCGGAATATACCAGGTTTGCCAATCTGGAAGCAAGAAGAAAAGATGATTTTTAGCATTGAGTTACGAAAGAGAATGGGCAAAGGGCTTATTCTCTTTTTTATTTGGAGAAAGGAGATATTATGGGAAACTATTTGTTTATTTCTGATGCGGCGAAGGCGGTTGAGGTGGAGAGTCATGTGCTGAGGTACTGGGAGGAAGAACTGCACCTTCCTATCAAGCGGAATGAGCTGGGGCACCGATACTACACAAATGAAGATGTGGAACGCTTCAAAACCATTAAAGGAATGAAAGAGAGGGGATTACAGTTGAAGGCGATAAAAATGATTTTGAAGGATGGAAAGCTGGATCTGCTGTCCGGTCAGCCAGGGGATCTTAACAAGGCCGTTGAAGAGGCCGCAAATATTGGCAAACAAGGTGTCGGAGAAAGTGGACAAGCTGCGGTAAAGGAACAGACTGTAATTAATGCTATGACTGCAGGAAACGGACGGGTTGTGGCGGATGAACAGGCGGCAGGAAACGGTCAGGATGGGGGGGATGAACAGGCAGAAAAAGTGCTTTCGGCCACGGGCACGGATATTGTGCAGGCAGGCGGCGGGCTGGCTACCGAGTCCAAGGAAGAGAAATCCAAGAGGTTACAGTGGCTGCTGCAGCAGCTGATTAAGGAAACCTTACAGGAAAACAATGAAGAGCTTTGCCGGGAAATCAAGGAAAGCGTGGTGAAGGAGCTTGATTATCAGTTCAGAATGCAGGAAGAGCGTGAAGAGCGCAGAGATAAAATGCTGCAGGAGAGAGATGAAGAGCATTATAAAAGGATGGACGAGCTTATAAGGAAAAAAGCCGGGAAGAAGTTCGGACTAAGGAAAAAAAAGAAGGGCACCTCATAAAGAGATGCCTTTTTCTTTGCCTAATAGGAAGCAGCGCACTCTTTTATGCTTCCGAAATCGCGCCAACAGGGCACTGTCCCGCGCAGGAACCACAATCAATGCACTTGTCAGCATCAATCTCAAACTTACCGTCCCCCATGCTGATCGCACCGACAGGGCACTGAGACTCGCATGCACCGCAAGCCACGCACGCATCACCGATTTCATATGCCATAATCTTATCCTCCTTATTGTCTGATACAAGTAAATCAATTTCCAAAAACTATTGTAATATAAAACATGTATAATTACAACATGAAAATGATAAAAAGTATATTTTGGTATAACTAACCGCGGGCTTTGAAATCTTCCCTGCGCTTTCTGATACCGTCCAAAACAACCTGCTTTTTTTCCAGCAATTTTGTTTTATCCATGGCTGGAACACCTTTTAATTTGTATTCCATACCCAGGCTTTCGTACTTCTTTTCGCCCATGGTATGATAGGGAAGTACATCCAAGGCTTTCAGGTTCTCGAACTGACCGATAAAGTATCCCAGGTCAAAGAGATATTTGTCATCATCCGTAATGCCTGGCACAACTACATGGCGTATCCACATATCCACATGCTTTTCGTTCAGATATTCAGCAAATTTTAGTATATTGACATTGGGCTGTGCAGTCAGCTCACGATGTTTTTCAGGGTCAATATGTTTGATGTCCAGCATCACAAGATCCGTAAAGCCCATGAGTTTGTCAAACTTTTCGCAAAGGGCGGCATTGTCCGGATTATAGGCTATTCCGGAAGAGTCGATACATGTGTGGATACCGCGTTCCTTCGCCAGAGTGAACAGCTCAATCAGAAAATCCACCTGCATCAGCGGTTCACCGCCGGTAACGGTTAAGCCGCCGCCGTTGGCATAAAAAGCGCTGTTTCTTTCGTACTGTTCAATGATGTAAGACGGTTCCATGAGGCTGCCGCCGTTCATATCCCAGGTATCCGGGTTATGGCAATAGGCGCAGCGCATGGGGCATCCCTGCACAAAGACTACAAAACGTGTGCCGGGGCCGTCTACGGTTCCGAAGCTTTCCAGAGAATGAATTCTGCCCTGCATAAATTTCCCTCCTGTTTCAAAGTATTACAAGCGATAAAAAAGACCCCGGGCAGGAAAGCTGCCCAGGGATAATTGTATAAGCAATCCTTAGATCGCTTCGTGGAACGTACGGGAAATAACGTCAGCCTGCTGTTCGGGTGTCAGTTTTATAAAGTTTACTGCATAACCGGACACACGGATGGTCAACTGAGGATAATTCTCTGGATGCTTCTGAGCGTCCAGCAGAGTATCTCTGTTAAGAACGTTTACATTCAAATGATGGCCGCCCTTAGTAGCATAGCCGTCCAATAAATTTACAAGGTTATCAACCTGTGCAGCACTTGTTGCCATAGTAATTTCCTCCTTTATTTTATGTGGGAAGCGGCGGAGCCGCCTCCCTGAAACTTTAGTTTGATGCCGTGGAGACAGTTTAATGATAATCATCCAGCCCCTGCTCAAGGGTAGGTACGCTGCAGGCCAACGGTGTTCTTGAGCAATCCGTACAGCCCATTGTCTGAACGTTCTTTGATTGTTCTTCCTCTTCATCGCAGTCAACGTTAATGTGTCCCACGCCATCGGTCATGCCAGAATCCAGCATATGAATCAAATCGTCGATCATCTTTTTGTCGTCCATAGCGTCTCCTTTTTATACTATAAAAATTTACTTGTTTAAATCAAGTTCGATGTCGCCGGCAAATACCTGATCTTCCTTGCCCAGAGCTCCGGGGATGATGGTGAAGGTATTGGAAATACCATCCTGTGCATCCTTGAAAGGAAGCTTGGATACGGAGGACAGAGATGCTACCGCACCATGGGTATCACGTCCGTGCATAGGGTTGGCACCGGGAGCAAAAGGCTGTCCTTTTCTACGTCCATCAGGCGTATTACCTGTAGCCTTACCATAAGTAACGTTGGAGGTAATGGTCAGGATGGAGGTGGTAGGAATACCGTTTCTGTAGGTGTGATGCCTTCTGACAGCGGTCATGAAGGTGTGTACCAGCCACTGTGCAATTTCGTCAACGCGGTCGTCGTCGTTGCCGTACTTGGGGAAGTCTCCGGTGGTCTTGAAGTCTACAATGACACCGTCCTCATCACGGACAACCTCAACCTTTGCATACTTGATTGCGGAAAGAGAGTCAGCAACGATGGACAGACCTGCAACACCGGTAGCAAAGTATCTCTTCACATCCCTGTCATGCAGAGCCATCTCAGCTCTCTCATAGCAGTACTTGTCGTGCATGTAGTGGATGATGTTCAGGGTATTTACATAAACATCTGCCTGCCACTCCATCATATCGGTAAACTTGCTTATAACATCGTCATAATCAAGGACATCGCCTTCCACAGGGCGGTACTTGGGACCTACCTGCTTCTTGGTAACTTCATCCACACCGCCGTTCAAAGCGTAAAGCAGACACTTAGCCAGGTTAGCACGTGCGCCGAAGAACTGCATTTCCTTGCCGATTACCATGGAAGATACACAGCAAGCGATACCGTAATCATCGCCGTGGGTTGCTCTCATCAGGTCATCATTCTCATACTGAATGGAAGAGGTCTCGATAGAGGTCTTCGCACAGAATCTCTTAAAGCCTTCGGGAAGCCTGGTGGACCAAAGCACGGTCAGGTTGGGCTCAGGTGAAGCGCCCAGATTGTACAGGGTCTGCAGATAACGGAAGCTCATTCTGGTAACCATGTGACGCCCGTCAACACCTACACCTGCCAGAGACTCGGTAACCCATACAGGATCGCCTGCAAAAATCTGGTTGTATTCGGGAGTACGTGCAAATTTGATCAAACGCAGCTTCATGATGAAGTGATCAACAAACTCCTGAATCTGCTCTTCGGTAAAGGTGCCGTTCTTTAAATCTCTCTCAGCGAAGATGTCAAGGAAGGTGGAGGTACGTCCAAGGGACATAGCGGCACCGTTCTGCTCCTTAACTGCACACAGGTATCCGAAGTATACAGCCTGAATTGCTTCCTTTACGTTGGTTGCAGGATTGGAAATATCGCAGCCGTAGGAGGCAGCCATTTCCTTCATCATCTTCAGAGCAACCATCTGCTCGGAAATTTCCTCACGAAGGCGGATCACGTCGTCGGTCATAACACGGCCGGTGGAATCCTTCTGCTCCTGCTTGTCTTCTAACAGTCTGTCGATGCCGTACAGAGCCACACGTCTGTAGTCGCCGATAATACGTCCGCGGCCATAAGCATCGGGAAGGCCGGTGATGATATGAGAAGAACGGCATGCTCTCATTTCCTGATTGTATGCGTCAAAGCAGCCTGCATTGTGAGTCTTTCTATGAGTGGAGAAGAACTCGGAGATTTCAGGGTCAACCTCGTAGCCATTGTCGGAGCAGGCTTTTTCTGCCATACGAATACCGCCATAAGGCTGCAGGGATCTCTTGAAGGGCTTATCGGTCTGGAAACCTACGATAGTCTCTTTGTTCTTGTCCAGATAGCCGGGGCCATGGGAAGTGATGGTGGAAACAACCTTGGTGTCCATGTCAAGGACGCCGCCTGCTTCTCTCTCCTGCTTCTGCAGATCAAGCACCATTGCCCACAGGTCCTTGGTGTTTTGTGTAGGGCCGGCCAGGAAAGCATCGTCGCCATCGTAGGGATGATAGTTTCTCTGGATGAAGTCACGAACGTTGACTTCCTTGTCCCATTTGCCACGCACGAAATCTGTTTCAATCGGTTTCATTTTGAAATACCTCCTATAAAATTTTAAGTTCTGATTCCTAAGTACCATTATATGAAAAAGAATGTGAAGAGTCAAGGCGTGGGAGTGTACTTTTTGCAGTACACAGTTCAGCCAGCGGACATAAAAAATGGAAAATCATGCTCGCATGAATTTTCCATTTTTTATGTCCGCTGAGGGAGCGCCATTTCATGAGCAAAGTTAGCTGCGAAGCAGCGGAGAGCGCCAGAGGCGCGATTTGCGAATGGCGCGGGCTGAACGAGCCAGGGTAGTGAAGCAGCGGAGAGCGCCAGAGGCGCGATTTGCGAATGGCGCGGGCTGAACGAGCCAGGGTAGTGAAGCAGCGGAGAGCGCCAGAGGCGCGATTTGCGAATGGCGCGGGCTGAACGAGCCAGGGTAGTGAAGCAGCGGAGAGCGCCAGAGGCCGCTACATATTTTCATCCAGGTAAAGCTGCACCCGGTTTTGAATCAGGTCAATGACCGCTTCCAGAGACTTATCTCCGGTGTAGAACAGCAATGCTTCCTCATAGATAATTGACTGGATTTCTTTCGTCTTAAGGGGCAAGTATCGCGTCCGTTCTGCATAATCCAAAGCCTCATCAGTCATTTCCTTTGTCAGGGAAATCTCTTCCGGAACTCCGTCTATTGTCATGTAATAATGAGACTTTTCCGCTTCATTCTCTTTCAGCTCCCATGCTTTGTAGCTGTCTGCCATATCTTTGTTGACAGGCAGACCGGAAGATTGGGTGACAAAAGTCTGGCCTTCCTCGTCCAGAAGATATTCTATAAATTCGCATGCGCCTTCAGGGTACTTTGTGTTTGCGTTTACCATCAGCACATCGGAGACGCTAAAGTAGGGATACCAGCCGTCGTTGAACGGGTAGTCGAGGATGACCCTTCTGTTACTTTCCACTACTTCTCTGACATCAACGTCCAGCCTATACCGGTCTGCGACAGCTGTCTGTCCTATACTCTCTGGATCTGCATATCGTTTTGTGATTTCCAGTATTTTTGTAAATAAGTCTCCTGAGAAATCGCAGCGGTCGGCTTCCCAGTCAATCGTGCCCCATAAATCCTCAGAGCCAGCCAGTAAATAATTCAGAACCACGGAATAAAGCGCCCTCGACCACCACACTGCCAAACAGGTTGAAGAATAGCTTGTCAAATTTTGGGGAATAATCTATACTATATTAAAATCGGTATATAACTGATTGATAAATGAGCCGCAGCCGATATGCCGCGGCCATGAAAGGAGAGAATAGATATGAGCGGAATTACAAAGGAGATGACCATTGGTGAAATCCTGCGCAAAAATCCAGACGTTGCACCGGTACTGATGGATGCGGGAATGCACTGCCTGGGCTGCCCTTCCGCACAGGGGGAATCCCTGGAGGAAGCAGCTATGGTGCATGGTATTGATATTGACGCGCTGATGAAGGCTATCGAAGAGGTTTAAAAAGGTATTTCAGCAGAATTGCTGCAATAAAAGGAGCTGACGCTAATATTTTAGTGTACAGCTCCTTTTCTACAAAGTGACAGCCTGTTTGTTTAGTTTTCTCCGTTTCCAAGAATGTTTACTGCATTCCGAGGAATCAGTACTTCGCAATGTTCTGCCAGATAGCTCTCGCCGACGGATAAGCTGCGCTGCATTGTACCATATTCCGACAAAATATTGCAGGCCTTGTCAAAAGCTTCTCCGGAATTGCCATCTGATGTTAAGACCAGATAATACCGCTGTTCAGAATGATGCTTATAGAGAGAACTGATACCGGTATAGTTGGTGGCAATTAACCGACAGGCATCCATGGCCTGTCGAAGAGAATTCAGATGAAATATCCGGGAGAGGGCAGCTTCCGTGGAATTTGCGGAGTCTTTGGGGCTGCTTTGGGAATCTGCCTCAGGAGGGGCAGTATGGAGCCTGCGAAACAAATCCATTACTTCATCCGTATCTCCTGCGCCATATTCGTCATCTTCATCTTCGGTAACAGAGGGAGCAAAACGGGAAAAACGGGTATCCAGTTCTTCCGGGTCCTCTACTTTGGTAATAATCAGCACAATACATTCGGCATTCAAGGGAATGGCTTCAATCATTAGAGGAATGTCCTCCGCTTCAAATCCGAATTCAAAATTTGCCTGTCGCATCATATCGCGGAACAGGGTTTTTGCTTTCTCCGTACCATAAGCAAGTTCGCTTATTTTCAGTTCGCGGCTGGCAAGATCCTCACGGGTCAGGGTGCAGCGAATCTGATTTTCGTTTACTTTTTCTATTTTCATACGACAACCCTTTCTTTCTGCATTGCAGGTATGCCGAGTAACAGCTACTTTTCTTGTATCATATCGTCTCGCAACCTGTAAGTCAATAGCAGGATCTGAATTTCGATTTTTTTAAGAATTTTCAAAAAGTACTTGAATTCATAAAGCCAATAAGATATAATCACAATGTAAGTGCCTCCGGTAGTCCGTACAGGAAGGGAGGATCGGTCTGTATTTATCAGTTGATATAGTTTTGGAGACGTGTCGTCTCGTTTCATCCCGATATATTATATGAAGTTTAAAAAAAATCTGACATATAATTCGGAATGTCTTACAAGTGTTGGCGCAATATATGCTGGTGCCTGCTTGATCTTTAGTATTTCAACTAATATTTTCACAATAATAATTCATTTTAATCTTTTTGTATATTGGCAATTTTTGCCTATACAGTACAGCCGGGTGCATTTACGATTCATCACGATCCTTTTGGTTAAAAAAATGAAAAGGAGGTATATTCTTGTATGAAGAAAGCAGGGAAGCAGCTGACCTGGAAAATGCCAGAGAGTGTATGCGAATGTATCTGGAGCAGCTGTACAGCCAGGGCGTGGAGCTTTTTGTTGATGGTCGGGTCACGCTTCCGGGTGAAGCAGCGGCCAGAGCTGTGCGGGAAGACAGTCCTTATATGGCAGACTATGTATTAGGCGATGCCGGTAATATTGAGCAGATCCGCTTTGACAAGGTGATCGGCGGATGATCAGCCTGCTTCCTGTAAAACAGTCCCGCCAAATCAAATAAAAACGGATTGCCTCCCGTGCTGAAGGCGGAGACTATGGTTACAGACTTAAAAAAATGGTAATGACTTAAAGCGACGAGTGTGGTATGATGTAACTGTTCGCTTTCTTAAAAATACGGACAGTTACACGTACACACGTCCGGTCAGGTTCCGGATGAAACTTTTGGATGAAAGAAGGGAATATAACAAATTATGAAGAAGGCATTACCGGTAATAATAGCACTGGTGTTGATCGTCATAATAGGCGGGATTGCATTTGGCGGCAAGCTGATAGACAAATATTCTTATAGTAAGGAGCTTGCGGATCTGGATGAGTACTATGGGGTGACAAACGGCGCTGCGCTTGACTCGGATGGAAATCTTGCTATAGTGCTTCAGGATGAGATGATTAAAGAGCAGGCTGCCGTGAGAGACGGTGTGGTATATTTTGACCAGGATTTGGTCCGGGATTACTTTAATGATACGTTTTATGTGGACACGGGAGAGCAGAAGCTTTTGTTTACCACGGCAACGGATACCAAAACGGCATTGTTCGGTGAGAAAGGCTATTATGACAGTGAAGGGGTGCATCAGACGGAGTATGTGGTGTGCTACGCGGCAGACGACAAGGTGTATATTGCTGCTGAATATGCCAGGAAATTTGCTAATTTCTCTTATGAAAGATTTGACAGGCATCTGCAGCTCTATACAGAGTGGGGGATAGCCACGAAATATACGATAGGAAAGGATACTCAGCTGCGTGTGCAGGGCGGAATCAAGAGCCCGATTCTGCGGGAATTGACAGCAGGAGAAAAGGTGGAGCTTGTGGAAGAAATGGGGAACTGGAGTAAGGTGAAAACTTCGGACTCCATGATTGGCTATGTGGAAAATAAGCGGTTGACAAATCTGGATACGGAGGTGGAGACTCCCGTTACTGATTATGTACAGGAAGAATATACTTCCATTTCCATGGAAGGCAGGGTTAATCTTGGGTGGCATGCCATCGGGGGCGTGGGCGGAAACGATACCCTGGCGGATATGGTGAAGGAGGGGAAAGGCATCAATGTTATAGCGCCTACCTGGTTTAGCTTAAAGGACAGTGACGGAGAACTTTTCAGGTCCTATGCTTCTGCGAAATACGTTGAAAAGGCTCATGGTTATGGCTTAAAGGTCTGGGGGGTATGGGATGATTTTAATTATCGCCTGGATAACCAGACGCAAGTTGACAGCTATGGGATCCTTTCTTCTACCACAAGACGCCAAGGAATGGCGCAGAATATGGTGGACACTGCCATGGAGTTAGGATTGGACGGGATAAATATTGATTTCGAAGAATTGACGGATGAGGCCAGGCCGCATTTTAATCAGTTTTTGCGGGAGCTTTCCGTTTTGTGCAGAAAGAACGGGCTGGTTTTGTCTGTAGATGATAAGGTGCCTTTGAACTCTCTCAATTCTCAAAGATTTGACATTCAGGGATTGGTTGTAGATTATGTAATCATGATGGGATATGACGAACACTGGGGCGGCTGCCAGGAGGCAGGAAGCGTAGCCAGCATAGAATTTGTAACGGGCGGACTGGACAGGATCCTGGAGCATGTACCGGCCAAAAAGGTGATAAACGCGCTTCCGTTTTATACCAGGCTTTGGAAAACGGAAGGAACGGCAGTGACGGATACGGCGATTCCCGTCAGGAATGTGGAAGAGTGCTTAAGCAATTACGGCAAGACGTTGGAGATGGCGGAATGGGATGATACGCTCTGCCAAAATTATATCGAATGGCAGGGGGACAATACCCTGTATCAGATGTGGATAGAAGATACGGAGTCTCTGCGCGTAAAGCTGAATGCCATGGGGGCCAGAAACATTGGCGGTGTTGCTGTCTGGAGGCTGGGCTTCGGAACGAAGGCGGCCTGGGAACTGGCAGCGGCGTACGCCGGAACAAATTAGGCAAATCTGATGAAAGCGTTATCTACAGGTACAAAAAGCGGTGCCGCCCTTAAAGGAAGCACCGCTTTTATTATATGTCTTAAGACGTATATTTACTATTTTGTCTTTCTGTAGAGGCAGAAGCTGGCCGTAAATAACAGAGCGGCAGTGCCTGTCAAGCCAGCGAACAGGATTACATGATTGTTATCGCCGGTTTTTGGAACTTTGTCGTACTCATCGGAAGAGGTGCCGGCCCCAGGAGCAGAAGGTACCGGAGCGGCAGGTGTTTCGGGTGCAGGCGTATCTGCTGCAGGCGGGGTGTCCGTGGCAATGCCTTTTGCCTGCAGATAAGCTTCCGAAGGAGTGGGTAACCAGAAAGGAAACTGAACCGTTCCGTCCTGGAGTTTCATGGTGCCCTTGGGAATATCATAAAATCCGCCGGTGGGATCGTCCGTGCCAACGGCAAACTGAAAGCAGCCAACGGTTCCGGAACAACTAATATTGGATTGTGGTGTATCCGTATAATGCAGTACCATATCCAAAACATTGTTGTTAAAGGTGCAGGTAGTGTTGTCATAGAGATGAGCACTGGTTACATCGCCGTTGATGGCGGTGTAAGCTCCGGCCAGGATGTAGCATTCATTGATGCCGTCTGTAATAACCGCGGCCTTTGCATTCTGATGAACAGTCAGGCTGTTAAGAGTGAAACCGCTAAGATCCAGATCTTTATAGGTTTCCGTTTCACCGGGGTATACTACAATGTTATCCCCGTTCTGCAGATCCAGTACTTTTAAGACATCGACTCCCTTGGGATATAATGCTTCGTCAAAAGTGGAGCCGGGTACATAACACCAAGCGTTGGTGTTACCTCCAAGGTATTTGACGGAGTAGGTGTTTCCTGCCGCCTTGGCAGTCATTGCGTTGCTGTCCGGAAGCATTACAAACATTGCTGCCACTGCCAGCATAGATACGAATAATTTGATTTTTTTGTGCATGTTTAGTCCTCCTTTAATTTTGAATGGGGAGATAGGTATCTCCGCTTTCCACTTCTTTCGCTACTACTACAAAACGCCCGTTATCCACATGATATGCACAGGTGGAAAGGGTGATAAAGTGGTCTCCAAATTCTGCTGTGACACCTGTGTCATATAAAGAAAGCGCCTTTATATTATCATAAAAATCATTAAATTCTTCGGCGGTGTCGGCCTGAAAAAACTTATAAAACTTAAATACTTGGTCTGTCTTTTTGAAGACCTGCGAATAGAATACAGCGATGACCTCATAATTTCGCTGGCATTCCTTTGTATAAAGGCTGATGGTCTTATGCGCCTGACAGTAGGCTTCTTCCTCGTAATCCATCAGCGTGCCAAACATGGCGCCCGATTTCATGTTGTGACCATGAATGATCAGGTTGGTGGTCAGAGGATCCAGGCAGCTGTCGGTGTCTAAGATCAGACAGCCGTTTGAATTGCGGGAACCGTCAAAGCCGCGGCGGAGATAATATTCTTCGTCTTCCGGGGTCCACATGATCGGATAATCAATCGCGGTATCCGGTATCTGCAGCCACCCGGCCATGTCTTCATTGGCAAGGAAGCTGTCGCTGTAGGGATTGACTACAGGTTCGGGAGTAGGTTCCGGGGTTGGAGAAGGCGGCTGTTCTTTTTCCTCCGAAGACGGCTCCGGTGATTCTGCGGTTTCCGCTTCCGAAGGGGAATCCGAATTATCCGTTCCCATTGCCGAGTCTGCGGATGGCCGCATTTCCTCCGTATTTTTTGAAGTCTGTATGGTGTCTCTGACCTGGCGGACAATTAAAACCACTGCCGCAGTCAAACAACTGACAGCTATAACGGCCAATAGGACTGCCAGGGTTTTTCTATAGTTTTTCATAAATTTACCTTAAATACCTTATGCCCGCTTTTGGGACATCTCTTTAAGTTCATATTAGACTAAAAAAACGAACAATGCAACACTTTTAGCGGTTTTAAAGAAAAATTAATAAGAATATATATTTAAGGAAAATGGATGGCGGCAGGCAGTATTATGAGTAAATGGAATCAAAGGCTGTTTTCGGCAGTGCTGGGAATGCTTTTTCTGCTTTCCCTTGTGTACGTGGGGCGGGAAGTGGTATTGTATACCACGGCCAAGGGAGTGGGAAAAGGCGGCGATGCTTTGGCGGACAATGTATACTGTGTTGTGATTGATGCCGGTCATGGCGGAAATGATCCTGGAAAGATAGGGATCAATAATGCAAAGGAAAAAGAGGTTAATCTGCTGATTGCGGAAAAACTTAAGAAATATCTGGAAGCAAATGATGTGAGGGTGGTAATGACAAGGGAGAGGGACGAAGGACTTTATGATGAGGGAGCGTCAAACAAGAAGGTACAGGATATGAAAAAGCGGTTACAGATCATAGAAGAAGCTGCGCCCCAGATTACGGTCAGTATTCATCAAAACAGTTATCCGGAAGAATATGTGCATGGTGCCCAGGTGTTTTTTTATTCTGGAAGCAGGGAGGGGCAGGAGCTGGCTGAGTGTGTCCAGCGACAGCTGGTGAATAAGGTGGATCCGGAGAACCGGCGGCAGATAAAGGCCAATGACAGCTATTATCTGTTAAAGAAAACCAGTGTGCCCATTGTTATCGTGGAGTGCGGCTTCCTTTCCAACAGCGAGGAAGCAAAGAAACTTTGCTCGGATGAATATCAGGAAGAACTGGCCTGGGCCATACATATGGGGATCCTGCAATATCTAAATACCCACTAATACTTTAAATTTAAAAAAATGTATGATATAATAGGCGCAGCAGAAAATCAAGCGCCGCTTTGCGGCATTTGATTTTCCTGCGCCTATTAACGAGCAAGCTGTCTGCGTAAGCAGACAAGAAAGCGCGGAAGCGCGAGCTTGCGAGTAAAAAAGAAGCAGAAACCAAGGGAGTTTGCAAAGAAAGCGCGGAAGCGCGAGCTTGCGAGTAAAAAAAGAAGCAGAAACCAAGGGGAGCATGCAAAGAAAGCGCGGAAGCGCGAGCTTGCGAGTAAAAAAGAAGCAGAAACCATGGGAGCATGCAAAGAAAGCGCGGAAGCGCGAGCTTGCGAGTAAAAAAACAGAAACCAAGGGAGCATGCAAAGAAAGCGCGGAAGCGCGAGCTTGCGAGTAAAAAAGAAGCAGAAACCATGGGAGTTTGCAAAGAAAGCGCGGAAGCGCGAGCTTGCGAGTAAAAAAGAAGCAGAAACCAAGGGGAGCATGCAAAGAAAGCGCGGAAGCGCAAGCTTGCGAGTAAAAAGAAGCATAAACCAAGGCGGCTTGCAAAAAGACGGGACAGGCAGGGTGTGGGCTACGATGGATACAGTAACAGTGAAGATCATGCCGCAGGGGGAAATGTTTACGGCAGAAGAGGATGCGGCGCTGCGCCGTGCAGGAAGCATCATAAAGGGCGGCGGGCTGGTGGCGTTTCCAACGGAAACCGTATACGGACTGGGCGGAGATGCTTTAAATGCGGAGTCGGCCCGAAAGATTTATGCGGCAAAGGGGAGACCCTCGGACAATCCTCTGATTGTGCATATATGCAGGCTGGAGGATTTGACGAAAATTGCCTCTCAGGTGCCGGAAGAGGCAATGAGGATTGCAGAAGCGTTCTGGCCGGGACCACTGACCATGATACTGCATAAAACGGAGCTGGTTCCAACAGAAACCACGGGCGGGCTGGAAACCGTAGCCGTTCGCTTTCCATCGGATAGGATTGCCAGAAAACTGATTGAATACAGCGGCGGATATGTAGCCGCTCCCAGTGCCAATCGCTCAGGGCGTCCAAGCCCTACGCTGGCAAAATATGTGATTCAGGATATGAACGGAAGGATAGAGATGATTTTGGACGGAGGTCAGGTAGGTATCGGACTGGAATCTACTATTCTTGATCTGACTGTTCTGCCGCCTCAAATATTGCGTCCTGGTTATGTGACCGCAGAAATGCTCGGTAACGTCCTGAATGAAGTTGACATGGATGTCGCAATTATGGAAGCAGACAGTGGACAGGCTCCGAAGGCCCCTGGTATGAAATACCGACATTATGCGCCAAAGGGGGAGCTGGTGATCGTGGAGGGAACTTCTGAAAAGGCAGTGGAGTATATTAATCTTCAGGCAGCAGCAGAGCAGGAAAAAGGTGAAAAGACGGGAATCCTGTGTGCCAGCGAGAACTTTTCCCGGTATCGGGGGAATGTTATCAAATGTGTGGGCAGCCGCAGGGATGAAGAGAGTATTGCAAAGAATCTTTTTTCGATACTGAGAGAGTTTGACGACGAAGGTGTCACAAAAATATTTGCGGAAAGCTTTGAAACCTCCGGATTAGGACAAGCCATCATGAACAGGCTGTTAAAGGCGGCAGGGCATCATGTAGTTAGATTGTAATTATAAGTTGTTTTTTGGAAATAGTAAAAACCAAAGGCAGAAGAAACCGTCTGTAAAGATAAAGGAACAAATAAAACCGGTCTGCGGCTGCGCGGCGTCCGCAGATCTATAAGCCATATGAGGTATTAAAAAACAATGTAAGCTGCGCAGAAATGAGGATGAAATGATTGCAATCGGAAGTGACCACGGCGGCTATGAATTAAAGGAAAGCGTGAAGCGCTATCTGGAAGGAAAGAACATTCCCTATCGGGATTTTGGGTGCAACGGCAGGGATTCCGTGGATTACCCTGTCTATGGACGGGCGGCAGCGGAGGCAGTGGCGGACGGAAGCTGTGAAAAGGGCATTGTTATCTGCACCACGGGCATTGGCATCAGCATGGTGGCAAACAAGGTGCAGGGCGTGCGCTGTGCCCTTTGTGCGGACACTTTTTCCGCTAAAATGACAAGGCTGCATAACGATGCCAACGTACTGGCGCTGGGAGGCGGAATTCTGGGGACCAGCCTTGCACTGGATATTGTGGAGACCTTCCTGAACACGGATTTTTCCGGTGAAGAAAAACATCAACGCAGAATTGACATGATAGAGGGAGGAAAATAAGATGGCAAAAGTGGTAATCATGGATCATCCCCTGATCCAGCATAAGATTGGATTTATTCGCAGAAAGGAGACGGGCACGAAGGACTTTCGGCAGACTATCAGCGAGATCGCCATGCTGATCTGTTATGAGGCTACCCGCGATCTGAAGCTGGGAGATGTAGAGATCACTACGCCAATCTGTAAGACTACGGCAAAAGAGCTGAGCGGCAAAAAAATGGCGGTGATACCGATTCTGCGTGCAGGACTGGGAATGGTAGACGGCATACTGAATTTGATTCCGGCAGCAAAGGTGGGGCATATTGGTCTTTATCGGGATCCGGATACCTTAAAACCGGTAGAGTATTATTGCAAGCTGCCTGCGGATTGCGCGGAGCGCGAGGTGTTTGTTGTGGATCCCATGCTGGCTACAGGCGGTTCCTCGGTGGCAGCGATACAGATGTTGAAGGACCGGGGATGCAAAAATATTCATTTTATGTGTATTATTGCCGCGCCGGAGGGTATCCGGGCCATGGAAGAGGCACATCCGGATGTGGATATGTACGTGGGGGCATTGGATGAGAAGCTGAATGATCATGGCTATATCGTTCCGGGGCTGGGGGATGCGGGAGACCGTATTTTCGGTACAAAATAGATATAAACAAGGAGATAGGATGGGAAAGCGGAAAGATTATATCAGCTGGGATGAATATTTCATGGGAGTTGCCCAGCTCTCAGGCATGCGTTCCAAGGACCCAAACACACAGGTGGGGGCCTGCATTGTCAGCAGTGACAACAAAATATTATCTATGGGTTACAACGGCTTTCCCAGCGGCTGCTCGGATGATGAGTTTCCCTGGGAAAAGGAAGGGGACGAGCTTGATACAAAGTATCCGTTTGTGACTCATAGCGAATTGAATGCAATTTTAAACTATCGTGGCGGTTCTCTGGAGGGCACGAAGATATATGTATCTTTGTTCCCCTGTAATGAATGTGCAAAGGCCATTATACAGGCAGGGATCAGGACGGTGGTTTATGACAGTGACAAGTATGAGGGAACTCCGGGAAACAAGGCATCCAAAAAAATGTTTGACGCTGCGGGAGTGAGTTATATCCCTTATTCCTGCACAGGGCGGCAGATACATATTCAGGTCTGAGGGTACGCGGTTCCCCGTCGCTGTGGGATTTCCGAACGAATTGAGGGAAAGGCAGGACAGGAAAGTTGAAGGGCTGGAAAAAAACGGCTGTTTTGACGGCTGCGGTATTGATAGCCGGAACAATATTCCCGGATCGGACGGGAGATAATACAGGAAATGCCGGAGGAAGGATTTTCCCCGGCTCTCTTGTGGTGTCTGCAACATCCAGCACACAGCAGCAGATTAACGAAAGTGAACAGAGGCGCCAGGAGCTGGAGAATGAGCGTAACGAGCAGGAAGAAGAGCTGGAAGAGCTGGAGGGCGAGCAGAAAGCGCTGAAGAAAGAATTGAATAAGCTGAATACCCAGTTAAATCAGGTTGTGGAAAATCTGGAGAATTTGGAGCAGCAGATTAGGGACAAGGAACAGGAGATACTGGATACCCAAGCAGCGCTGGAGGAAGCAAAGGCTACGGAAAAATGGCAATATGAATGTATGGTGGACCGGGTGCGCGCTCTGTATGAAAATAGGGAGGAAAGCTACATTAATGTGCTGTTAAAGGAAAGAAGCATTTCCGGCATATTAAATACGGCGGATTATGTTGAAAAGGTGGCGGCGTATGAGCGGCAGAAGATGGAAGAGTACAAGGCTACCCGTATTTATGTAGAAGAACAGGAAGAGAGGCTGCAAGGGGAAAAGGGTGAGCTGGATTTTCTGAAGGTTCAGGCGGAAGCCGAAAAGGAAAAGGTTTCTGGGCTGATCCGGCAAACATCTAACTCCATCGCGGATTATGGTGATCAGATTGCCGAGGCGGAGCGGAAGGCCGAAGAAGTAGAAGCGCAGATTAAGAAGGAAGAAGAAAATCTGGAATATTTAAAAAAGAAGCTCGCCGAAGAAATTGCTTTGTCGCAGGCGGCAGCCAACGCGGCCTGGCGCGACATTTCCCAGGTCAGCTTCAGCGAAAATGACCGCTACCTGCTTGCAAATCTGATATACTGCGAGGCAGGGGGCGAGCCGTACGAAGGGAAGCTTGCGGTGGGAAGCGTGGTCATAAACAGAGTGCTCAGTGCCAAGTTCCCGGATTCCGTGTTGGGAGTGATCTACCAGAAAAAGCAGTTCTCTCCGGTGGCCAGCGGCAGACTGGATTTGGCGCTGGGAGTCAACAAAGCCACACCGGACTGTTACAGAGCCGCGGATGAGGCAATGTCCGGTATTACTAATGTCGGGAACTGTGTCTTTTTCCGCACACCTATTCCCGGACTGACAGGTATCAGCATCGGCGGCCACATATTTTATTAAGAAGCCCAGTCCTCACAGTCCCAGATTGTTTAAGCGGGACTGCAGTCTGTCAAATTTATCCCGGTAAATCATTGTGAGCAGATGATTCAGGCTGCGCAGGCAGGCGGTCATCTGTTCCTTTGTGATCAGATTCCGTTCCATGGCCTCTGCCAGTTCATCCAGGTCTGCTACTTCCATGCGTCCGTCAGGATAGAGGATTACATCTGCCAGCAGGTCAGTGACCGTCAGGGAAGAATCCGCAGGATCGAAACGGTAATCTACAATGTCACAGTACCAGTATAATAGAGAATGGTCGGCCCGGTAGATTTTGCTGACTTTGATGCCTTCCTGAAGAAAATAGCAGGAACAGCCGTGAGAAAAGCCCGGCTTTGGGCGGATCGTGTTCCATTTGGTAACGACGAACTCATCGTTTTGCTCCACGATAATGTCATCTTTTAGCAGGATGCGCTCTGCAGGGATCAGCCTGCAACGATAGATACCGGAAATCTTGTTCATGAGAAGTCCTCTTTCTTAATATTTATGATATTATGAAATATGAAATCATTTAGCAGGTTCCATGATGTAACCGGGGAAAAGGAATAAAGGGCAGAGGCGGAATGATATGAGGGCATAGCTCTTTTTCCATCCAGATCATGTCATACCATTTTCCGTCTTTGAAACCGGAAGCATGGAAACGGGCGGCGGTTTTGTAGCCGAAGCGCTCGTGAAAGGCAATACTGGCGGGATTGGGCCAGGCAATACAGGCACACAGATTGTAGATATGCTGTCTGCGCAGTGTTTCTTCTAATGCCTTGTACAGGGCCGTTCCGATTCCCCTTCCTGAATGGTGTTCATCCACATATATGGAGGTCTCGACGGACCAATCGTAAGCTGCCCGTCCTTTGAAGGCGGAGGCATACGCATATCCCAAAAGATCGCCGTCTTCTTCGGCTGTCAGATAAGGATACTTTTCCAGGGTATGCCGGATTCGGCTTTCAAATTCCGGCAGGGTGGGAACGGTATATTCAAAGGTGACAGCCGTGTGCTCCACATAGGGAGCGTATATGTCAAGCAGCGCCCCGGCATCCAGGGGTGTGGCGGTGCGTACGTACATGGTGCGTCGGCTCCTTTTCTTTGTTTTGTTTAGATACTACAACCGGAAAGCCGCAGAGTCAATGGTAAGCTGTAAATATTTCTAGACTTTTTTGGTAAGATTGGATATAATTAGCTACATGAAACATCGGAAGGATGATAAAAGGGAAACATTTAGAATATTGCCCCTGATTACGCAACTGGGTCTGGTCATGATCGCCTCTGTGGGAATGACCACGGCGCTGGGGGTTTGGCTTGACCGCAGACTGGGGACATCGTTTATCACGGTGATCTTGTTTTTTGTGGGGGCGGTGGCAGGATGTCAGGGAATTTACCGTCTGGTGAAGAAGGCGGACAGGGATGAAAACGGGAAAGATGATGAAGTATCTGAAAAAGACAGATAGGATACTGTTGGAAATGCACACGGGGATGCTGGTGTTCGGGATCGTATGCCAGATTGCAGGCGCCTTTTTTGCCAAGGATCAGGCCAGATATGCTTCGAGCCTGTGGTTCGGAGTTCTTTTTGCGGTGGCAGGCAGCATACATATGGCCAGGACGCTGGACCGGGCGCTGCCAAACGGCGAGGCAGCCGCAAAAATGATTACACGTGGCTATGTTTTTCGGTATCTGGTGATCATTGTAGTGCTTGCCCTGATCTCGGTGACAAATGTAATGGATACCCTGATCGTATTTTTAGGCTATATGAGCTTGAAGATGACGGCTTACCTTCAGCCGTTCACCCATAAATTCTATAACATGTTGTTTCATGAGACCGATCCTGTGCCCCAGGCCCTTCCTGAGGAAGGGAGCAGGGAGCCGGAAGAAGCCTCTTAAGGAGGACGAAAGTTCTCCGGATAAACAAAATACGAGAGAAGAGGAGGTGAAAGTATGGAGCATGGGATTTTGTTATCCGGCGGCGATGTGGATTTTATGATCCATGGAGTCTTTCAGTATTCCTTTTTTGGTCATACTGTCTGGATAACAACTACACACGTATGCGTATTGTTTGTGATGCTGATATTGATCGTATTTGCCGTTGCGGCAAAGCGTTGTATGGCAAAGGCAAATGAGGTGCCCGGCGGCTTCCAGAACGTAGTGGAGCTGATCGTGGAAAAGCTGGACGGTATGGTGGATGTTTCTATGGAGAAATCGGCGCCGAAGTACTACAATTATATCGGCACCGTCTTTATCTTTATACTGGTCAGCAACATATCCGGTCTCTTCGGCCTGCGTCCGCCCACTGCGGATTACGGGGTAACGCTGCCGCTTGCGCTGATTACGTTTACGCTGATCCGCATCAACAAGTGGAAGTATCAGAAGCCGCTGACGATCTGGGAAGATTACTGTTCTCCCCTTCCGAAGTGGCTGCCCATATGGGTGCCGATCAATGTCATCAGCAATCTGGCCGTGCCGGTTTCTTTGTCCTTACGTCTGTTTGCCAATGTCCTGTCGGGAACGGCGATGATGGCTCTGGTGTACGGTCTGCTGGGCTGGGTTGCAACCCTTTGGCCCGCTGCGCTGCATGTGTATTTTGATTTGTTCTCAGGAGCAATTCAAACGTATGTATTTTGTATGCTGACCATGACCTACGTCGCTAATGAGATAGGTGATGGGACGCGCCGTTAAAAAAGACGGAAAGAATCACTGGCGTGATTTTTAGGAGCTGTGCGGTCTGGCATGGTTTCAACATGGGTATTAAAATTTTAACACTATATCTACAATACATTTTCAGGAGGAAAAAAGAATGGACTTCAATGAAAACTTTATCTTAGGTTGCTCGGCAATCGGTGCAGGCTTGGCGGTTATCGCCGGCATTGGACCTGGTATCGGACAGGGTATTGCAGCCGGACACGCTGCAGCAGCAGTAGGACGTAACCCCGGTGCACAGTCACAGATCAGAACCATGATGCTGTTAGGCCAGGCAGTTGCCGAGACCACAGGTCTGTATGGTCTGCTGATCGCGTTCCTTTTGTTATTCTTAAAGCCCCTTCTGCCCTAAGCTCAGGCGAAGCTTATAAAAGGCAGAAAGGAGGCAGAGAATGATACTTTTAACAGAGAGCCCGTCACTGTCAAGATTGTTTGATTTAGACTGGCAGTTGATTGCGGATGCCTGCCTGCTTATCATCGCAATGTTTGCGTTGTTCTTTATCATGAGCTATTTCCTGTTCAACCCTGCAAGGAAGATGTTGAACGACCGTAAGGAGAAGATACGCTCCGAGCTGGAGACGGCCAGGCAGGACATGGACGAGGCAGGACGCCTGAAGGAAGAATATGAGAGCAGGCTGAGGGAAATTGATAAAGAGGCGGAGGGTATCTTAAGCGAGGCCCGGAAGAAAGCGCTGAACAATGAAAATCAAATCATTGCTCAGGCTAAGGAGGAAGCGGCACGCATTTTAGAGCGGGCAAAGACGGAAGCCGAGCTTGAGAAGCAGAAGATCTCCGACGAGGTAAAGAGGGAAATTGTTGCGGTGGCGGCCATCATGGCGGGAAAGATAGTGTCCGCTTCCATCGACACCACCGTGCAGAATCAGCTCATTGATGAAACCTTAAAGGAAATAGGTGATAAGACATGGCTAAGTTAGTATCCAAAACATATGGCGAGGCCTTGTTTGAAGCCGCTATGGAATCCGGTGAAGACAGGGCCGGTATGATATTTAAGGAAATCGAGGAAATCAGAAAGATTCTTGCGGAAAATCCCCGCTTCGACGAGTTGATGAAGCATCCGGGGATTCCAAAGCAGGAAAAGCTGCAGGTGGTCGATACGGTCTTTAGAGGACGGGCCAGTGAGGAACTGGTGAATTTTCTGGAGATCGTGATTTCCAAAGAGCGATACAGGGATTTACCGGAGATTTTTGAATATTTTACCGGAAAGGTAAAAGAGCAGAAGAAGATCGGTATTGCCCATGTGACTACGGCGCTGGAGCTTACGTCTGCGCAAAGGTCCGCAGTAAAGGAAAGACTGCTTGAGACTAGCGGATACAGAGAGATGGAAATGTATTTCCACACGGACCCTGCCCTGATCGGGGGAATGGTTATCCGTATAGGAGACAGAGTTGTGGATAGCAGTATCCGCACGAAGCTGGAAAGCTTGACAAAACAATTATTACAAATCCAACTGGGTTGACCGGTTGGAAGAAAGGTGCGACAGATCCATGAATTTAAAACCGGAAGAAATAAGTTCAGTTATCAAGGATCAGATTAAGCGGTATGCCTCCACGCTGGACGTGTCGGATGTGGGCACGGTTATCCAGGTGGCAGACGGCATTGCCCGTGTCCATGGACTGGAAAAGGCCATGCAGGGCGAGCTGCTTGAATTTCCCGGCGAAGTATACGGCATGGTGCTGAATCTGGAAGAGGATAATGTCGGCGTGGTTCTTCTCGGCAGTGCGAAGAACATCAATGAAGGCGACACTGTTAAGACTACCGGACGAGTGGTGGAGGTTCCCGTGGGAGATGCTCTGCTGGGACGTGTAGTCAACTCTTTGGGGCAGCCGATCGACGGCAAGGGTCCCGTGCAGACAGACAGCTACCGCAAGATTGAGCGTGTGGCAAGCGGCGTTATCACCAGGCAGGCGGTAGATACGCCCCTGCAGACCGGCATTAAGGCAATCGACGCAATGATCCCTATCGGCAGAGGTCAGCGTGAGCTGATTATCGGAGACCGTCAGACAGGAAAGACGGCTATTGCCATTGATACGATCATCAACCAGAAGGGCCAGAATGTAAAATGTATTTATGTGGCGATCGGCCAGAAGGCATCCACCATCGCCAATATCGTAAAAACCTTGGAGGAACATGGAGCCATGGCGTATACCACCGTAGTGGTATCCACGGCCAGCGACCTTGCTCCCCTGCAGTATATTGCTCCTTACTCCGGATGCGCTATCGGTGAAGAGTGGATGGAGAAGGGGCAGGACGTATTGGTAGTGTATGATGACTTAAGTAAACATGCTACCGCATATCGTACACTCTCTTTGCTGCTTCGCCGTCCCCCTGGGCGAGAGGCTTACCCCGGTGACGTATTCTATCTTCATTCAAGACTGCTGGAGAGAGCGGCCAGGATGAGCGCAGAGTACGGCGGAGGGTCATTGACGGCGCTGCCCATCATTGAAACGCAGGCAGGCGATGTATCTGCCTATATTCCCACAAACGTGATCTCCATCACAGACGGACAGATTTATCTGGAGACGGAAATGTTTAATTCCGGATTTCGTCCTGCCGTGAATGCGGGTCTTTCCGTGTCACGTGTGGGTGGTGCAGCTCAGATCAAGGCTATGAAAAAGATTGCGGCGCCGATTCGTACGGAGCTTGCTCAGTACAGAGAGCTGGCATCCTTTGCGCAGTTCGGTTCCGAGCTGGACAATGATACGAAGGAGAAGCTGGCTCAGGGCGAAAGAATAAAGGAAGTGCTGAAGCAGCCTCAGTATAAACCGATGCCTGTTCAGTATCAGGTCATTATCATCTATGCCGTTACCAACAAGTACCTGCTGGATGTGCCCGTGGAGGATATTATCAGGTTCGAGACGGAGTTCTTTGAATTCCTGAATACAAAATATCCTGAGGTTCCCGCAAATATTGCCGCGGAAAAGGTGATTTCCGAAGCTACGGAAGAAGTGCTGAAGAAGGCTCTCACAGAGTTCATAAGGCAGTTTACGGCTGCAGCGGGCAGAGTATAAGGGGCGAAGCGCAGGGAGCATAAAAAAGGAGATATGTAATATGGCATCAATGCGTGATATAAAGCGCCGGAAGAGCAGTATCCAGGGCACTCAGCAGATTACGAAGGCCATGAAGCTGGTGTCAACCGTTAAGCTGCAGCGTGCCAGGGTAAATGCGGAGCGTTCCAGGGAATATTTTAACTGTATGTACGATACGGTGAGCAGCATCCTGAAGCGGGTGGGCCATGTGGAACATAAGTATCTTACCTCAGGAGATTCCGCAAAGAAGGCAGTCATTGTCATTACCGGTAACAGAGGCCTGGCCGGCGGCTACAATTCCAACGTGGAAAAGCTGGTTACCAGGCATCCAGAGTGGAAGAGAGAAGACTTGGTAGTGTATACAATCGGAAGTAAGGGAAGGGATACCTTTTTGCGGAACGGATACGAGGTGAGGGAGTGCAATAATGACATTGTCGAAAGCCCTGCCTATCATGATGCTATGAAGATTTCGCAGGAACTTTTAAAATCCTACGCAGAAGGAGAAATTGGCGAGATTCATCTGGCATACACCGCATTTAAGAATACAGTGAGTCATGTACCGACACTTCTGAAGCTGCTGCCGGTGGAGGTTTCCGGGGAAGCCGACAGGGGAGAGAGCGGCGCGACGGCTATCATGAATTTTGAGCCGGAGGATGTGGAAGCTCTTGACATGATTATCCCCAAGTATGTGACAAGTCTGATTTACGGCGCGCTGATGGAGGCCGTGGCCAGCGAGAACGGTGCGCGTATGCAGGCTATGGATAACGCTACCAGCAATGCGGAGGAAATTATAAGCGATTTAACGCTGAAGTATAACAGGGCTCGTCAGGGCTCTATTACACAGGAATTGACAGAAATTATCGCCGGTGCGGAGGCAATAGGATAAGGCCGGCAGAAAAGGAGAATTAAGATGGCAGGAGAAAACAAAGGAAAGGTTACTCAGGTCGTTGGTGCGGTTTTGGATATACGCTTTGACCAGGGCAGCCTTCCCGAGATCAACGAAGCAATTCGTATTCCTACCAGAGACGGCGGCGAGCTGGTCGTTGAAGTCTCCCAGCATCTGGGAGATGATACGGTCAGATGTATTGCCATGGGCAGTACCGACGGATTGGTAAGAGGTATGGATGCGATTGCAACGGGCGCTCCCATTTCCGTTCCGGTAGGTGAGAACACCTTGGGGCGTATCTTTAATGTTTTGGGACAGCCGATAGACAACAAGCCTGCTCCTGAGGGCGTGACCTATGAGCCGATTCACAGACCCGCGCCCAAGTTTGAAGAGCAGTCAACAGAAACGGAGCTGCTGGAGACAGGTATCAAGGTGGTGGATCTGCTCTGTCCTTATCAGAAGGGCGGTAAGATTGGACTGTTCGGCGGAGCCGGCGTAGGTAAGACGGTGCTGATCCAGGAGCTGATTCGTAACATCGCAACGGAGCATGGCGGCTATTCCGTCTTTACCGGTGTAGGCGAGCGCACCCGTGAGGGAAATGACCTTTATCATGAGATGACGGAGTCCGGGGTTATTGAAAAAACAACCATGGTATTTGGACAGATGAACGAGCCTCCCGGAGCGAGAATGCGAGTGGGCCTTACCGGATTGACCATGGCGGAGTATTTCCGTGACAAGGGCGGGAAGGACGTACTGCTTTTCATTGACAATATCTTTCGTTTTACCCAGGCGGGCAGCGAGGTGTCTGCACTGCTTGGACGCATGCCGTCCGCAGTGGGCTATCAGCCTACCCTGCAGACGGAAATGGGCGCTCTTCAGGAACGGATCACTTCTACCAGAAGCGGCTCCATTACATCGGTTCAGGCGGTTTATGTTCCTGCAGACGACCTGACTGACCCGGCGCCTGCAACCACTTTTGCCCATCTGGACGCGACCACTGTTTTGTCCCGTTCCATTGTGGAACTGGGTATCTATCCGGCAGTGGATCCCCTGGAGTCCACGTCACGCATTCTGGATCCCAGGATTGTGGGTGAAGAGCATTACAGGACAGCCAGAGGCGTGCAGGAGATTTTACAGAGATATAAGGAGCTGCAGGATATTATTGCCATCCTTGGTATGGATGAGCTGTCCGAAGAAGACAAGCTGGTGGTGTCCAGAGCGCGTAAGGTGCAGAGATTCCTGTCCCAGCCATTCTTTGTGGCAGGACAGTTTACCGGTCTGGAAGGAAAGTATGTGCCTATCAATGAGACCATCCGTGGTTTCAGAGAGATTCTGGAAGGCAAACATGACGATATTCCCGAAAGCTATTTCCTGAATGTAGGAAGTATCGACGATGTGACTGCAAAAGTGTCCAAATAACGGGAGGTAGCTGAACATGGCAGACAAAAACAGCTTTCTTCTACGAATCATCACACCTGAACGATTGTTTTATGAGAATCAGGTGGATATGGTGGAATTTAACACAACAGAGGGAGAGATCGGTGTGCTGCCGGGACATGTGCCTCTAACGGTGATCGTGAAGCCGGGGATTATTGACATCACGGAGCCGGACGGGGACAAGGTAGCTGCACTTCATGCGGGTTTTGCCGAGATACTTCCGGATCGTGTGACGATTCTGGCTGAGATTATCGAATGGCCGGAGGAAATCGACGAAGAACGTGCAAGGGCGGCCAGGGAGCGGGCGGAGGAAAGATTGCGGAGTAAAACTGCGGAAACCGATATTGCGAGAGCAGAGACAGCCCTCTTAAGAGCAGTGGCACGTATACAGGTATTAAGATAAGGGGCGCGGATAGTAACGATTGGATGTGAATTTGCATATGCTGTAAAAAAGGTTTTTTGAGGAAAGCTTATGGAATTTCACTCTAAACTGTTACAGCCGATGCCGGAACAAAGGGTAAGGGGCTGGAATGGGCCCCTTCCTTTTTATATGACATATCCGAGCTATTTTGGTCCGGCGCAGGAAGCGATGCTGCTAAAAGATTTAGAATATCTGCAGCAGATGTATCCTAAGAGTGTGAAGCATTGTCTGAACCGGATTGCGGAGGTGCTGGATAAAGCGGATTATGAGGGCAGTATGATCTACGATGAGTATCCCGACAGCTTAAGTATAAGGGCGCTGGCGAATTCTATTTATACCGTGTTTAAGAATGAAGAGGAAAATCCCCCTTCGGAGGATATGATACAAGTATTGCTGTTTAACGAAATTTACAAACGCCGTCATGGCGGAAGACGATTCTTTAGATGATCCTGCGGCCAAAGCCTGCAGGCCGTGGAAAGGCATGGGTATCTCTATGAAAAAAGGCATTATAAAGGCGGCTGTCTTCATTGCCACATTTGTGCTGGCATTGATCGTTGCCAGCGGGATTATGAATAAAGGTCATGATAATTTGACGGTAGAGATGTCAAAGGCCGGTTTCCCCTTGATTACCATGGAGATGGAGGGGGTGGCATATAATCAGCTTCACGGATATGCTCAGGTTATGGATACAGCCTTTCAGCGGGATACGGTAACTGTTTTGGGAGCCGACAGAAGCACAGGATTCATCATCGACACATTTGGGGAAAAGGTAACCGGAATTTCCATGGAGGTCAGAAGCATAGACGGCTCCCGGCTGATTGAGAACAGGGAACTTACTGATTATACAGTAAAAAAAGATCAGATTATCGGCCAGCTGGCCCTGAAAGATCTGATTGACAGTGATGTGGAGTATTCTCTTGTGATCATTCTGGAGCTGGACGGGAGCAGGCCGGTTTATTATTATACAAGAGCAATTTGGAGCGACAGCCTGCATGCGGCGGAAAAGCTGGAATTCTGCAGAGACTTTCACAAGCGGCTGTATGACCGGGAGGCTGCCAGAGAACTCACCAAATACTTGGAGACGGACTCTAGACTGGAGGATAACAGCAGCTTTCATAATGTAAATATTCATAGCAGTTTGAGACAAATTACCTGGGGAGAGCTGAATGTTCGTGAGGTTTTAGAGCCGGTGTTCCGGCTGCAGGAAATCGCCAGCCAGACAGCATCCTTCACGGGTGACTATATAGTGACCACATTATCGGACGGAAATAAAACCTATTATCTGGTGAAGGAATATTTCAGGATCAGATACTCGCCGGAAAGAATGTATCTTTTAGATTATGAGCGGACAATGACGCAGATCCCGGATCCGGAAAATATGTACGGAAATGACAAGATTCTGCTGGGCATTGCAAACGCGGACGTGGATATGCTGGAGAGCGAAGATGGTAATATCGTTACATTCGTGACGGCTAACCGCTTATTCGGCTATGATGTGAACAATAATAAGCTGACGTCTATTTTTGGATTCTATGATAAGAATAATGCGGATCTGCGCAATATTTATGATCAACACTCTATTAGAATACTGGATGTGGACGAGGGTGGCAATACCCAGTTTGCGGTTTACGGTTATATGAACCGAGGCAGGCATGAAGGAGAGGTGGGTGTTCAGATTTATACCTATAACAGCAGTCTGAACACTGTGGAAGAGCTGGTTTATATTCCCTCTGATAAAAGCTATGCAGTGCTGGCAGCGGAGATGGAACAGCTTCTTTACCTAAATCGGGAAGGACTGCTTTATCTGCAGATGGATCATACGGTATATAAGGTCGATCTTGCAGAGAGAACCTATACCAGACTGATTGATGTTGTACAGGATGAAAGTCTGTGGGTATCGGAAAATCATAAGATTGCCATTTGGCCGGAGGGAGAAGACAGGTACCACAGTTCCGGTTTAAATATCCGAAACTTAAGTTTGGATGAAGGAAACATGGTTTTAGCCGAAAGCGGCGAAGCGATTATGCCCTTGGGCTTCATGGATGAGGATATTATTTACGGAACAGCCAAGCTGGAGGATATTGTGGAGGAAAATTCCGGACATATCTTTTTTCCCATGTATAAGGTCAGCATCTGTAATTCCAAGGGTGAACTTTTAAAGGAATATGCACAGCCGGATATATATATCACGGGCTGCGAGGTGGAAGATCACCAGATTATGCTGGAGCGTGCAGAAAGGCTGGAGAGCGGCGAATACAGGAAGATCGAAAGGGATCATATCATGAATAATGTGGAAGCGGTCACAGGGAAAAACCAGGTGGTGACGGCAGACATTGATATTTATGAGAGATATGTCCAGATTCAGACCAGAAAAAGTATTGATGCCACAAACATCAAGATTCTGACGCCCAAGGAAGTGGTGTATGAGGGCGGCAGAAGCCTTTCTCTTGAGGGAGAAAGAGAAATAGACAGATATTATGTATATGGCCCTTATGGTATTGATACGATTTCTCTGTCTCCGGCAGGGGCGGTGAATCGGGCGTATGAGCTTTCCGGGGTGGTAGTGGACGGAAACGGAAAGTGTATCTGGATCAAAGGAAATCGTGTGGTCAGAAATCAGATCATGGCTATTAAAGAAGCATCCGTCACGGAGGAAAAGGATAGTCTGGCAGTATGCCTTGATACCATTTTCCGATTTGAAGGGCTGGTACGTAATTCTGAGTATCTGCTGTCGCAGGGACAGTCAGTGCTTGAGGTGCTTGAAGAAAATCTGGAAGATGCGAAAATCCTGGACATGACGGGCTGCAGTCTGGATGCAATGCTGTATTATGTCAACAGGGATATTCCGGTGCTGGCACTCTTAAAAAACGGTGAAGCCGTGCTGGTAACAGGCTTTAACGAATATAATGTGGTGATTATGGAACCGTCCACCGGTACTCTTTACAAAAAGGGGATGAACGATTCCACAGAATGGTTTGCCGAGAACGGCAACTGTTTTATCACCTATAGCAGAAATTAAAAAATATATTTTTGATACCTGCTTAACACATTCAGCAGAATAAGGCCTAGGATTCCGCAGGAAATGATCTCTCCGATACCTACGGTCAGCATGAAATACGGAACGGATCCGGGAAACCGATAGGCATAGCAAAGTACAAAAGGAACGATTAACGTATTTGCCAGAATGGGAGGCAGGGGAGCCAGCCATTTTATTTTCTTGCGGGCGGGCTTGTTTCTGCCTGCACTGCCAGTCAACAGCCAGGTTCCCAGAGCACCAAGAAGAGTGGCGAGGCTGCCGAAAACCACATCCCAGATGACACAGCCGGTGATAAGATTACTGAGCAGGCAGCCTAGGAATAAACCCGGAACCGCCGCCGGTGTGAAGAAGGGCAGTATACAGAGGGCTTCCGAAATGCGGACCTGAATGGCGCCTGAGGCTAGGTTAAAGGCGCTGATAAAATAGGTCAGAACCACATAGATGGCAGCAATGATTGCTGCTTGGACGAGAAACAGAACTTTTTTGTTTTTCATTTTTTATTCTCCTTTAGTTTTGATTTACGTGAGGAAGGTCTCGAACTCACGGTATTACTATTGTAAAGCACCCAACTTATATTTTGACACGATTGCCTGAATCCGCTCGTTGGGGTTAAGCAGATCACTGATGGAAGAATCATGGTTTAAGGTATCAATGATATAGGCTATGTATTTACTCATGTCACAGCTGATATACCATTCTCTCTGCAGCAGTTCCGGAGTCTGGTAAATCAGGTTTGTGGTAAGCACCTTGTCGATGACGCCGTTTGCAAAAGCCCTGTCAAATTTTTCCAAGCCGCCGGTAAACAGACCAAAGGTGGAAAAAACGAAGATTCGTTTAGCCTTTCTTGCTTTCAGGGCGGCGGCTACCTCCAAAACACTTTCACCGGAGGAAATCATATCGTCAATAATGATCATATCCTTGTCTTCTACGCTGGTGCCCAGAAATTCATGCGCCACAATGGGATTACGGCCGTTTACTATCTGCGTGTAATCACGACGCTTGTAAAACATACCCATATCCAGCTCCAGCACGTTTGCAATATAGATAGCGCGGCCCATACCGCCCTCATCGGGACTGATCACCATCATGTGATCGGAGTCCAGCGTCAGATCCGGCACATTTCGCAGTAAGCCCTTGATAAACTGGTATGCAGGCTGTACCGTCTCAAAACCGTGGAGAGGAATTGCATTCTGAACCCGCGGATCATGAGCATCGAAAGTGATAATGTTGTCAACACCCATTTGAACCAGCTCCTGAAGGGCCAGCGCACAGTCTAAGGATTCCCGTGCGGTCCGTTTGTGCTGTCTGCTTTCGTAAAGAAAAGGCATGATTACCGTAATGCGCCGGGCTTTGCCGCCTACGGCAGCAATAATTCTTTTGAGATCCTGATAATGATCGTCGGGGGACATATGATTTTTGTGGCCGCACAGAGAATAGGTCAGCGAATAGTTACATACATCTACCAAAAGGTAAATGTCATCTCCGCGGACGGATTCCATAATCATCCCCTTTGCCTCGCCCGAACCGAAGCGGGGTACCTTGGCATCCAGCAGATAAGAATTTCGCTGATAACCGGCGAAGGCCAGAGATTCTTTATGTTCGCTCTCCCGCTCTGCACGCCATTTTACCAGATATTGATCTACCTTTTCGCCCAGGGGCCGGCATCCTTCCAGCGCAATGATTCCCAGAGAACCCACAGGGATTGTTTCCAGATTTCGTTTTTCTTCGCGGTTGCCCATGATTTTACCTCTGCCTTTCCTTAGCTTGCTGTTGTGGATGAGTTTTGCGCCCTTTTCTTTATAATGCGAATATCCGGACCGGTCAGCCGGCAAAGGGCAAAAGAACCGGTCAGCCGGGAAAAGATGCGGTCTGAATAACGGTCACGAATTTCTTCCAGCTTCAGGTTGGTTGAAATAATCATTGATTTTTTCCGAAGGGAGCGCTCGTTCAGACAGGTAAACAGCTGTGAGGCGGCAAAGGAGTTGGTGATCTCCGTACCCAGGTCGTCTATGATCAACAGATCACAGCTGTAAATGTCCTCACAAAGCTCTTGAAGCGCTGCTTTCTCTTTGTAATCAAAGGAATATCGTGCAAGCAGATCAAAAAAACCCGAAGCACCAAAATAAATGACCGAGCACCCTGCATCCATCAATTCCTTGGCGATACATCCTGACAAAAAGCTTTTGCCAGTACCTACTGTACCATAAAAAAGGATATTGCGATAGTCTTTCCTGAAGTTTTTTACGAATTCATGGCACAGATTTACAGCAGACTCAAAATGCTGCAGGTCCTGACCCTGATAATACTCCGTGGACAGGGTGGAAAAATTTTCCATTGCCACCATATCCTGAATATGGGACTGAGAATACAAGACGGAGATTTCACGCCTTCGAAAGCAGGAGCATTTCTGCTTCCGGCTGTCGGCAGTGGTGATATAACCGGTGTCTCTGCAAAGCGGGCAGCTATAAATGGGATCAAGATAATCCTCAGGGAAGCCGGCGTTTTCCAAAAGATGCTTTTGACGCTGTCTGATTTCGGCAAGAGATCTGTGCAGACGCTCACGGGCCGTTGTCTCTCCCTCAAGCATGGCCTTGGCGGCAGAAACAGACTCGGAGCTAACGGAATCTTCCAGCTCACGATATTCGGGTACAGCCTGAAAGACCTGTTGTTTCCGGGTCTCCAGGATAAAACGGTTATGGTCTCTGATCCGGTCATAATCGCCGATGATGGACTGATACTGGGAGTTGGTTAGCGCCACGAAATCTCTCCTTTTATTAATTGCTCAGCAGTTCTTTCTCCAGCGCATCAAAATCATAGGTGTTCTGGGTGAACTGACCGAAGCGGTTGGTATATTGTCTGGAGGCAGCAGCAGGAGCAGTGCTTTTCCTGCGCTGCTGATACAGCTCGTCTATCCTGCAGATGTCGGACTTATGGTGTACGTTCTGTTCGTGCCAGCTTTGAAGAATTCGCTCGGCATATTCAAAACGATTTTTGTCGGTGGCCATGACCGTGCGCTCACAGGCTTCAAAAATGATGTCGTTTGTAAATCCGTATTCCTGAATCCAGCGCATGATATATTCGGCTTCCTTAGGAGTAGGAGCACTGTTTCTGCCCAGTTCATTCATGATGGCATAAACATTCTTGTCGTAACGGGAAGAAACCTTCTGCGCCTGCTTGGGCGTAGCTACCCCCTGCTCTGCCCAGCTTAAGGCGACTTTTTCTATGTATTTAAAATCTTTTTTGCCTCTTTCCACACAGTACTGCAGCAGATAATCAATTAAATCATCGGAAAAATGAAGCACATCGGTAAAATAGAGGATGGTCTTCATTTCCGCAGGCGTCAGAGGCTTGCCGATGTATGATTCGGCAATGAACAGAAGCTGGGAGGTATTCTGACGATTTTTAAATTCCCGAAGCTGATCGGCGGAGTAGACCGGCTTGTTAAAAGCGGCGGCGTTTTCCGCGGCCTGGATTTTATCTGCAACGGGTTCGGATGCCGGCTGTAAGGAAGGCGTGGGAACAAAGGTAGAAGAAACAGGAGTCCGGCTGATTTTGGTACAGCCGGCGGCGTTCAGGTCATGAACATGAATCCCCACAAGGTTCTTGTCCTGATCAAAGTTAAGGGTCAGCAGTCCTGTTTTTTCCCAATATTTTAAAGCCCGCACCACGTCCTTTTCGGTGTGGTTAAACTTGTCCGCTATATCGGACACACTGGTAGCCAGTTGTGCATTCATCATGCGAAGCAGATAAAGATAGACCTTCAGCTGTGCATCGTTGGCATCCTTCATATATTCGTCAATAAAAAAATTGGATACAGTAGTAGAAGCCACATCATTATCCTTGTAAATCATCAAACCAGCCATCAATAACACTTCCTTTTTCTGATTCCTGCGATCAAGCAGTAGACCAAGTATAGCACAAGGATTTTGAAAAAGAAATAGTCAAATTTCCGAAACCTTTGTGGCTGTAAAAATCCCTGTTAAATGTGGATTTGGTGGAAAATGTGGATAACTTTTCCCGAAGGGATAAAACTGGGGTGAAACACAAAAATTTTATACACAATCAGGTATGACAATATCCACAGGCCGGACCACTGTTTTTGGGTAATGGCCTGTGGATATTGTGGACAACTAAGATCCGAGAAGGCTTTCTCCGATTTTTAGAACGTCACCGGCGCCCATAGTTATCAACAAATCACCATTTATGCAATTTTCCAGCAGAAAATTTTCAATCTCGTCAAAGGACGGGAAATAGTAGCAGTCATGCCCCAGAGCTATGATTTCATCCCGAAGGTTTTCCGAGCTGATCCCTAAGCTGTCGGTTTCCCTGGCGGCAAAAATATCCGCAAGTACAACTTTGTCCGCCAGAGAAAGAGCCCTGGCAAAATCCTTTAAAAGGGTCTTTGTCCTGGAGTAGGTATGAGGCTGGAAAACGCACCACAAAGTCTTGTGGGGATATTTTTTTGCTGCGGACAAGGTTGCGGTAATTTCCGTAGGATGATGTGCATAATCATCTATTATAGTGACTCCGCCTACTGAACCCTTGTGTTCAAAACGTCTTGCCGTTCCTGAAAAGGCGGCAAGGGCTTCTGCCGTCTTTGACCTTTCAATGGAAAGGCAGTCTGCCAGGGCAATGGAAGCTAAAGCATTACTCACATTGTGAAGGCCGGGAACCTGCAGACGAAAGGACGCTGCACCGATGTCCGGGCCGTGCAGCACAAAGGAAGGCCGCCCCAGTTCGTCAAAAGAGATCTGTTCCGGATAATAATCCGCAGACACGTTTCCCATAGAATAGGTAATTACTTTGCAGGGAAGTCCATTTGAGATCTCGTCATAATTGGGTATATCGGCGTTTATAATCAGGCAGCCTTCCGGGGAAATCAGTTCCGCAAACTGCCGGAAGGATCTGCGGATGTGCCCAAGATCTTTAAAAAAGTCCAGATGGTCTTCTTCTATATTAAGAATCACGCCGATTGTAGGCGAAAGACTTAAAAAGCTGTTGGTATACTCACAGGCCTCCGCAACAAAAAATTCACTGCCGCCAATACGGATATTTCCGCCGATAGACTTTAACATACCACCGATGGACAAGGTGGGATCCGTTCCGGCATGGAGCAGGATCTCACTGATCATGGAGGAGGTAGTGGTTTTTCCGTGGGTCCCGCTGACAGCCACGGAAATCTTGTAGTTTTTCATCAGCTGTCCTAAGAGCTCAGCTCTGGAAAGCCAGGGAATTCCCTTCTCGCGGATGGCCTGAAATTCCAGGTTGTTGTCCTTAACGGCGCTGGTTAATACGGCGCAGCTTATATCTGAAGTAATGTGAGAGGCGCTTTCGCCATAATGAACGGTGATTCCTTTAGCTTCCAGGGACCGAGTCAGGTCTGAGGAATTCCTGTCGGAACCGGATACGGTAAAGCCTTCCCGGAAAAGGAGCTCTGCAAGTCCGCTCATGCTGATGCCGCCAATACCTACGAAATAAACGTGGCAGGGGGCCTTAAAGTTGATTTCATACATAGGATACACTTCCTTACTATTTATTACATTATATTATAAGCATAATGGGCGCAAAAAACAAACAGAAATTAATTAAAAAATATGTGAAAATTTAACAGAAAAAACAAATAAAGAGAATATTTTTTGGCGGAAATATTCACTTTCCATTTCGGGTATGTTATAATTAAGAAAACATAGTAGTTCAAAAGTCCTAGTTGGCGAAAATACGGCCTTATACTGCGGGGTATCGTCTGCAGGAGGTCAGACAGGGGTGATGACATGATTAAAAAAGAGATGATTGCCATGCTGTTGGCTGGCGGGCAGGGCAGCCGGCTGGGGGTGCTGACCTCCAAGGTGGCAAAGCCGGCTGTTGCATTCGGCGGGAAGTACCGTATTATCGACTTTCCCTTATCAAACTGTATCAATTCGGGGATAGATACGGTCGGTGTTTTAACACAGTACAGGCCGTTGAAGCTGAACACACACATCGGAATCGGCATTCCATGGGATCTGGATCGGAATATCGGAGGCGTTACCGTGCTGCCGCCCTATGAAAAAAGTACTAACAGCGAATGGTACACCGGTACGGCTAATGCCATTTACCAGAACATGGAGTATATGGAAAGCTATAATCCGGACTACGTGCTGATCCTTTCGGGGGATCATATTTATAAGATGGATTACGAGGTTATGCTTGATTTTCACAAGGCGAATAACGCGGAAGTTACCATCGCCGTTATGCCGGTACCCATTGAAGAGGCAAGCCGATTCGGAATCATGATAACCGATGAGAACAAACGGATTACCGAATTTGAGGAAAAGCCGGCGCATCCCAGAAGCAATTTGGCGAGTATGGGGATCTATATTTTCAACTGGAAAACCTTGAAGGAGGCGCTGCTGGCAAGAGCGGAGCAGCCGGCGCTGGATTTCGGAAAGCATATCATTCCG
The DNA here is from genome assembly GCA_910578815.1 of uncultured Acetatifactor sp. Taxonomy (GTDB): domain Bacteria; phylum Bacillota; class Clostridia; order Lachnospirales; family Lachnospiraceae; genus Acetatifactor. The sequence goes on along the minus strand of CAJTSE010000007.1, from coordinate 89,770 downwards.
TACTGTCATGGGCAGGGGTGCCCGCTGTATGCCTATGAATATACGGGGTACTGGAAGGATGTGGGCACGCTTCATTCCTACTGGCAGGCGAACATGGAGTTGATTGACATTGTGCCGGAATTTAATCTGTATGAGGAGTACTGGAAGATTTATACCAAGAGTGAGGCGCTGCCGCCTCAATATTTGTCAGCGGAGAGCGTTGCGGAGAGGAGCATAATCGGAGAAGGCTCAAATATTTACGGGCAGGTATACAGCTCCGTGATTGGCTGCGGCGTTACCATTGGAAAAGGAACGGTAGTCCGGGACTCCATCATCATGAATCAGACCAGGATCGGCGACGGGTGCCAGATCAATAAAGCCATTGTAGCCGAGGAAGTGCGTATCGGGAATAATGTAAAGCTTGGTGTGGGTGATGAGGCGGAGAACGATACGGCGCCTCATATCTATAACAGCGGCCTGGTAACTGTTGGCGAAAAGAGTGTGATTCCCGACGGGGTTTCCGTGGGAAAGAATTCCGTCATTTATGGTGTGACAACAACCGCCGATTATGAAAATTATTATATGGCAAGCGGGAAAACACTGATTAAGGAAGACGAGGCGTGAAGAGGATCGGGAAGCCAGGCGGGCGGTTTAAAGATCATCTTCCGGCAGAGAAAAAGGCCGTTTGCGCGGCGGAATGGAGGAAGCAGTGAGAGCGATCGGAATTGTTTTAGCAGGTGGCAATAACCACAGAATGCGTGAGCTGTCTCAGAAGCGTGCCATCTGTGCCATGCCTGTTGCAGGCAGCTATCGCAGTATTGATTTTACTTTGAGCAATATGTCCAACTCCCACGTACAGAAGGTGGCTGTATTGACTCAATATAATGCCAGAAGCCTGAATGAGCATTTAAGCTCTTCCAAGTGGTGGGATTTCGGACGTAAGCAGGGAGGGCTGTATGTTCTGACTCCCACGGTTACGGCGGATAACAGTAACTGGTATAGAGGAACCGCAGATGCGATTTACCAGAATTTGAGCTTTTTAAGAAACAGTCATGAGCCGTATGTGGTGGTTGCATCCGGGGATTGTGTCTACAAGATGGATTTCAACAAGCTGTTGGAGTACCATATCGAAAAGAAGGCGGACATAACTATCGTCTGCCGGGAGATGGAGCCTGGGACCGACATGGAACGTTTTGGGACCATACGCATGAATGAAGATTACCGGGTGGAGGAATATGAAGAAAAGCCGCTTCAGGCAAAGACCAACACCATTTCCTGCGGAATATATGTAATGCGCCGCCGCCAGCTGATTGAAATGATAGAGAGGTGCGCGGAGGAAGATCGGTACGATTTTGTCAGGGACATCTTGATCCGTTACAGGGGGGTGAAGCGAATCTACGGATATAAGATCAGGGACTATTGGAGAAATATCGCTTCGGTGGAGGACTATTTCCATACTAACATGGATTTTTTGAAGGCCGAGGTCAGAGATTACTTTTTTAACCAGTATCCTGATATATATTCAAAGGTAGATGATCTGCCGCCTGCAAAATATAATGTAGGTTCCCATGTGCGGAACAGCTTGATTTCCAGCGGCTGTATCATCAACGGAGTGGTGGAGAATTCGGTTATCTTTAAGAACAGCTTTATCGGAAATAACTGTGTGGTCAAAAACTCCGTCATATTAAATAATGTGTATATCGGCGACAACACATATATTGAAAACTGTATTGTGGAGAGCCGCGGTACGATCAGGACCAATTCCCGGTTTGTGGGAGAAAACGGAAAGATCAGGATCGTAGTGGAAAAGAACGAAAGATATAATATGTAACATGTAGTGTTTTACAGGCTAAGGGAGGTGTACATATGCAGATTACGGACGTTCGCATTAGAAAGGTTGCGAAAGAAGGAAATATGAAAGCTATTGTATCCATCACCCTGGACAACGAGTTTGTGGTACATGACATCAAGGTTATAGAGGGTGATAAGGGTCTGTTCATTGCCATGCCCAGTAAGAAGGCGGCTGACGGGGAGTACAGGGATATTGCGCATCCCATCAATTCGGCCACCAGGGAAAATATTCAGAGGGTTATTTTGGAGCATTACGAGCAGGCAATGTTGGAGGCGGAGGAAAACAGACTGTATTAAAGGCACATTAAGAATGAGACACAGGTGTGCCGGAGGGTTTCCAGACTGCCGCGGCTGGGAGGCTGCGGCAGTCAATTTGTGAAATCAAATTAACGGAAATAAAGTATGAAAGAACAACAAGTGATTACTAGAAAAGTGGTTTGGAGGAACAGTCATGAAGTCAATTAAATACAAGATTACGCTCTGCATCCTGCTCTGTACGTTTTTGGCATCCGGTATTACGGAAGTGGCATCCATAAATGTCACCAAACAGGCAACGGAAGATTATGCCGAACAGAACATGGAAATGGAGGCGCAAAATAAGACAATCGAGCTGAACGGGTGGATTGCCTGTATAGAACAGTCGGTTGATACTTTGAGCGACTACGTCATAAGTGAGCTTGATGTGGACAGCTTTTTTAAGGATAAGGCATATGCCGATGAATTTACGGAGCGTGTACAGTCGATTATCGAAGATTTTGCGGTACATACTGACGGTGCAATCACGGCTTACATCCGTTATAATCCTGACTTTTCCAATCCGACCTCCGGTTATTTCCTGATGCGGAATTCCCTGAGCGAGGACTTTTATACGGTGGAGCCCACGGACTTTTCCATGTATGAGCCTACGGATTATGCCCATGTGGGCTGGTATTATCTGCCGGTTGAGAACAAGGCGCCGCTCTGGATGTCTCCATACCTGAACGAAAATGTAAATGTATATATGATTTCTTATGTGGTGCCCCTTTATGCGGAGGATGGTACGTCTATCGGCATCATCGGCATGGATATTGACTTTGGTCAGGTTACAAAAATGGTGGATGCAGTGAGCATTTATGATACGGGATATGCCTTCCTGACGGATGCTTCCGGGTCTATTATGCACCATAAGAATCTGGAGCTGGGACAAAATATGGCGGACTTGGGCGGTACTACGGCAGAGGTGGCCGCGAAATTGTCATCAGGGCGGGAAGAAGGATCTCTATTAAATTATGTGTACAACAATACGAAAAAAAGACTTGTATATACGACGCTGAACAATCAGATGAAATTTGTGCTGACAGCACTGGATAAGGAGATACGTGCCACAACCAATACACTGTTTATCAAGGCAAGCACGGGCGGCCTGATTGCAATTATTTTTTCTGGAATTGTAGGTCTGATCATCAGTATGCTGATTGTCAAGCCCATTACAGCGCTTACAAAGGTAATTGATAAGACTGCAAGATTTGACTTTACGCCTACCGAAAATGGTAAGATGCTGCGGCGGTATAAGGATGAAATCGGGCAGATGGCGGCCAGAGTCCACGATATGCGGGGGGCACTCAGGGCGATGGTGAGCGAGATCAGCAATGCGGAAAACACAATCCAGTCAAGCGTTGACAATCTGGATCGTATTATGTCAGACAATAACGCCCGTTCTCAGGATAATTCGGCGGCAACACAGGAAATGGCGGCAGGTATTGAAATGGCAGCCAGAAATACGGAGCATATTGCAGATAATGTGGAGAGCGTGAAGCAGAATGCGGAGAGTATTTATGAAATGACAGAGGATGGCAGGGAAAAATCCGGTCAGATCTTAGGCAGGGCGGAAGAAATCAAGAAAACGTCGGAAAATTCCAGTAATCAGGCAATTTCTGTGTTTAAGGAGATCAAGGAGAAATCCGACAAGGCCATCGAGCAATCCAGAGCTACGGAAAAGATAAATGAACTGACAGATGCCATCAAGAGTATTTCCAGCCAGACCAGCCTGCTGGCGCTTAATGCAAACATTGAGGCGGCCAGGGCCGGAGAAGCCGGAAGGGGTTTTGCCGTAGTGGCTACGGAGATCGGTTCTCTTGCCACCCAGACTTCAAAGGCGGTGGACGATATTAACGAGATTGTGGGAGCGGTCAATGCAGCCGTGGGAAGCATGACGGAATGTATGAATACCATGATTCAATTTCTGGAGACAAAGGTCATCTCCGATTACGGTGCGTTTAAGAATTCAGGAGAACAATACCATGAAGACGCATCCGCTTATATGAGTTTAATGGATCGGATTAAGAATGCCATCGAGGAGCTGGACAGTCACATTGCAAATATCGTGACATCTGTGGAGGATATTAACGCGACGATGAATCAATCTACACAAGGAGTGAATGAGATCGCGGAGAAATCGGCCAAGGTGGTGGAAAGCACCATGGAGGGATACGAGAGGCTGAATGAAAGCAAGGAGTCCGTGAAGGCGCTCGAAGCCATTACCGCGAAGTTCAGGCTGAAATAATCTATCATAGTAATTGTTTGGCAATTTCAATGATCCAAAGACAATCGTAAAAAAACGCCGCTTGCGGCGTTTTTTTACGTTACTTTTTATTGCATCTTAAAGTTGAATCCGCTATTATGTATGAGAAAGGAAATTAATTATGTATATTATTGCAGGATTGGGAAATTTCGGAAGAGAATACGTTAACACCAGGCATAATATCGGGTTTGAAGTGATAGATAAGCTTGCCGGACAGGAAAATATAACTTTGCTGGAGATGAAGCATAAGGCGGCAATCGGCAAGGGGATGATAGCGGGGCAGAAATGTATTCTGGCAAAGCCTCTTACCTTTATGAATCTCAGCGGAGAAAGTGTCAGAGAGCTGGTAGATTATTATAAAGTAGACGAGACATCGGAGCTGATCGTCATATCTGATGACATAAGTCTTCATGTGGGGCAGCTGCGTATTCGTAAGAAGGGAAGCGCCGGTGGTCATAACGGACTGAAGAATATTATAGCGCATCTGGGAGATGATGCTTTTGTGCGGATTCGGGTGGGTGTGGGAGAAAAACCGCAGGAATGGGATCTGGTGGATCATGTGCTGGGACATTTTTCTACAGCGGAGCGGAAGCTGATGGACGAATCGGTGGGCAGGGCAGCCGAGGCCGTGCGGGTGATTCTTTCGGAAGGCGCAGATGCGGCGATGAATCAGTTTAACAAAAAGGCGGCGCCTGCCGAAGGCGGACAGGAGAAATAAAGGATGCAGGCATTACTCTCACCTCTTCATGAGCTGGCGGAATATGACGGTCTGAAGGAGACACTACGAAAAGAAAAGGGCCCTGTGGGTCTTACGGGATGTGTGGATTCACAAAAGCTGCATATGATTTACGGACTGGGTGATGGCGTTAAGGCTAAGGTCATCGTTACTTATAATGACTTAAAGGCCAGGGAGATTTTTGAGGAATATAAGTTTTATGACAGGAATGTCATGCTGTATCCCGCAAAGGATTTGATCTTTTTTCAGGCGGATATTCACGGAAATCAGCTGGTGAGGGAGAGGGTGAAGACAATGCGCCGTCTTATGGAAAATAAGCCGCTGACCATTGTTACCACCTATGCGGCGTTGATGACGCCATTGGCTTTGTGGGATCGGAAAAGTGACGTGGTTGATATTGAGAGGGGCGGCGTCCTGCAGGAGCGCCGTCTTGCGGAAAGGCTGGTGGCCTTTGGATATGAAAAGAGCTATCAGGTGGAGAGTCCAGGGCAGTTTTCTGTTCGTGGAGGCATTATAGATATTTTTGATTTAACAGAGGAAAACCCTTACCGTATTGAACTGTGGGGAGATGAAGTTGAGTCCATCCGGAGCTTTGATATATTAAGCCAGCGTTCCATTGAAAAATTGGAGAGCGTGTCTGTATTTCCGGCCACGGAATTTGTGCTGGACGATACGAAGATCAGAGAAGGAATAAAAAAGCTGGAAGCGGAAGCAAAACACCAGGAAAAGGTATTTCGCCAGTCTTTTAAGACGGAAGAGGCGGCCAGGATTCATGCTCAGGTTAGCGAGCTGAGGGAACAGCTTATAGAGTTTAAAAGTAAGCTGAATCTGGAGGGATATATCCGTTATTTCTATGACGATACCGTGACGCTGCCGGAAATGTTGACACATATGTCAGAAAAACAGGGAGGACAGGCAAGACCTTTATTTTTTCTGGACGAACCGGTCAGGCTCAAAGAACAGGCGGAGGCCGTGGAGCTGGAATTTCGGGAGAGCATGTCCAGAAGAGCGGACAAGGGGCTGTGCCTCCCCGGCCAGATGAACATCCTTTACAGCGGAGAAGAGGTGGCGGCAAGGCTGCAGGGGGGAAGCGTGGTTACGATTTCCACCATGGATACCAGAGGCGGATATTTTAAGCCGGAGCGAAGGATTGACGTGGCAGCAAGGAGTCTTGCCCCTTACAATAACAGCTTTGAGGCTCTGGTGAAGGATCTGCAGCAGTTTAAAAGAAAAGGATACCGCGTATTGCTGCTATCCGGTTCCCGCACCAGGGCCAGGCGGCTGGCGGAGGATCTGCGGGATCAGGAGCTGACAGCGGTTTATACGGAGGATCCCTTTCGAGAAGTACAGCCCGGAGAGGTATTGACTTATTACGGCCATGTGGGCAGGGGATTTGAATATCCGCTGATTAAGTTTGTAGTGCTGTCGGAGACGGACATCTTCGGGGCGGAAAAGAAAAAGAAGAAAGCAAAGAAGCTCTATCATGGTCAGAAGATCAAGGACATGGGAGAGCTGAAAATAGGGGATTATGTGGTCCATGAGAGTCATGGCTTAGGGATCTACCGGGGGATTGAAAAGGTAGAGATGGAAGGCGTGGTCAAGGACTATATTAAGATTGAATACAGGGACGGCGGTAATCTGTATGTGCTGGCTACTGGTTTGGATGTGATCCAGAAATATGCTTCCGCCGAGGCGAAGCGCCCGAAGCTGAATAAGCTGGGGTCTAAGGAATGGGAAAAGACCAAGACAAGGGTGAGGGGAGCCGTAAGCGAGGTGGCAAAGGATCTGGTGCAGCTTTATGCCTCCAGGCAGTCAGGTGAAGGCTACCGTTATGGTCAGGACACGGTCTGGCAGCGTGAGTTCGAGGAAATGTTTCCCTTTGAGGAAACGGAGGATCAGCTGAATGCCATTACGGAGACCAAGGCGGATATGGAAAGCGGGAAGATCATGGACCGCCTGATCTGCGGAGACGTAGGCTACGGGAAGACGGAGATTGCTCTTCGGGCCGCTTTTAAAGCAGTACAGGAGGGAAAGCAGGTGGCGTACCTTGTTCCCACCACCATTTTGGCCCAGCAGCATTATACTACCTTCGTACAGCGGATGAAGGACTTTCCCGTGAGGGTGGAGCTGATCAGCCGGTTCCGCACGCCGGGAGAACTGAAAAAGACCATTGCCGATATTCAAAAGGGGCAGGTGGACATCTGTATCGGCACACACAGGATACTGTCCGGGGATGTGAAATTTAAGGATTTGGGGCTTCTGGTAGTGGATGAAGAACAGCGTTTCGGGGTGGCGCACAAGGAAAAAATCAAAAAGCTGAAGGAGAATGTGGATGTGCTGACCCTGACGGCTACGCCGATTCCCAGGACCCTTCATATGAGCCTGGTGGGTATCCGGGATATGAGCGTGCTGGAGGAAGCGCCGGAGGACAGACTGCCTATTCAGACCTTTGTCTGTGAATATAATGAAGAACTTGTACGTGAGGCCTGCGTCCGGGAGCTGGCAAGGGAAGGACAGGTTTATTATGTCTATAACCGGGTGAATAATATTGCCGATGTGGCAGCCGGGATCGCAAAGCTGGTGCCGGAGGCTTCTGTGGCATACGCTCATGGACAGATGAAGGAGCATGAGCTGGAAAAGATTATGTATGATTTTATTGCCGGTGAGATCGACATACTGGTGTCCACCACCATTATCGAGACCGGCCTGGACATTTCCAATGTGAATACCATGATTATTCATGATTCGGACAATATGGGGCTTTCCCAGCTGTACCAGCTGCGGGGAAGAGTGGGCCGTTCCAATCGCACGGCCTACGCCTTTCTCATGTATCGGCGGGATAAGGTTTTGAAGGAGGTAGCGGAGAAGCGTCTGGAGGCGATCAGGGAGTTTACTGATTTGGGAAGCGGCTTCAAAATCGCCATGCGGGATCTGGAAATCCGAGGGGCCGGCAACCTGCTGGGAGTACAGCAGCACGGGCATATGGAAGCCGTAGGTTACGATTTGTACTGCAAGATGTTGAACGAAGCGGTGAGGAACTTGAAGGGGATCGGGACCCCAGAGGACTTTACCACCCTGATTGACCTGGATGTGGATGCCTTCATTCCTGCCTCCTACATTATGAACGAGGTACAGAAGCTGGATATTTACAAGCGGATTGCCGGAATAGAGAACCTGAGGGAGCGGGATGACATGAAGGATGAGCTTCTGGACCGCTTTGGCGAGATTCCGAAGTCTGTGGACAATCTGCTGCGCATTGCCTTGATCCGGGTGGGGGCCCATAAACTGTATATGACGGAAATCAAAGGAAAGAACGGTCGGATTACGTTTACCTTCCGTCCCGACGCGGCCGTGAATCCGCAAAGAATTCCCGAATTGTTGGAGAAGTATGGAAGGGATTTGGCCTTTACTGCCTATGGAACACCTTTTTTTACTTATAAATATAAGAAAACGGGGCTGGTAGAGACGGATGCGGAGCTGCTGCTTGGCAGGACGGAGGAATTGCTGGAGGCCATGATTGAGCTTCTGAAGGAATAAAGGAGATCATATGGACTGCAGGCGATAGAAAGGTATGGTGATTACGATGGAAATTAAAAATGTGATCTTTGATATGGGAAATGTACTGATTTATTTTACGCCGGAAGCATATATCAGGCAACAGGGCGTATCGGAGGAAGAGGAAAAGCTTCTGCTGCGGGAGGTGTTTAGACGGATGGAGTGGGTTCAGCTGGACCATGGCACCATCACGGAGGAAGAGGCTGCAGAATCTATCTGCAGGCGGGTTCCGTCCCATTTAAGAGGTGTGGTGGAAGAGCTGGTTTTTCGCTGGTGGGCCAGACCTTTAAGCCCAGTACCGGGCATGAAAGAGCTGGTGGCGGAGATTAAGGACCTGGGATTTAGGATTTATCTGCTGTCAAATGCCAGCACGCAGCAATGTAAGTATCATGACAGGATTCCGGGGACGGAGTATTTTGACGGACGCATTGTCTCTGCGGAATGCAGGCTGATTAAGCCCCAGCGGGAAATTTATCAGCGGCTGCTGGATACATATGGTTTATGCCCGCAGGAGTGTCTGTTTATCGACGATTCTCCCTTGAATGTGGAAGGGGCTTACTGCGTGGGAATTCGGGGGATTGTGTTTGACGATGATCTTCCCCGCTTGAGAAGAGAGCTGCGGGAGGCAGGCGTTATGGTTCATATATAATCGAACATATATTTATTTTGAGAGAGTTTTATAGGACTTATAAAATGATACCTTCTATTCAGAACAAACAAAACAATTCTGAACAGGAGGTCATTTTATGAAAGGTTATATTACGGCAAGCGGATATATGGGACTGGTGGAGGGCAGATACATTCTTTTTGCCAGCGAGGAAGAATATCGGGAATATATGGAGGAATGCTGAGAGATTTTCTTTCCACTGCCCCTGATTTGTGGTATCCTAGTATGAAGAGAAGTTCTAAACTTCACACCGAAGAATGCCTAAAATACGGCATTCTTCACAGGCCAACTTGTTGGCCTTGGGATTTTAAGTCGCAGCACAAAGCCGGTTTCACCGGCTTGGCAACATGGAGGTTTTTCAACAAATTAAGGGGGCATGGACATGAAGAAAAAAGATTTTGATTTACTGTCTTTGGGGGAGATTATGCTGAGGCTGTCACCGCCTGACAATGAAAGGATGACCAGGGGGGACACTTTAAGCAAGCAGGCCGGAGGCGCGGAGCTGAATTCCGCCACAGGAGCGGCCATGCTGGGGCTAAGGTGCGGCATCATCTCCAAGCTGCCGGCAAATGATTTGGGAATCTATATTAAGAACCGGGTCCGTCTCTGCGGCGTCAGCGACGATTATCTGGTGTATGATGACAGCAGGGATGCAAGGCTGGGGGTGTATTATTATGAAAACGGAGCATATCCCAGAAAACCCCGCATTGTTTATGACCGGAAGAATACGTCGGTCAATAAGATTTCCGTGGAGGATTATGACGATCATCTCTTCCGGGCGGCAAGGTGCTTCCATACCAGTGGCATCACTCTGGCCCTAAGCCCCCAGGTGAGGGAGACCGCCGTGAAGATGATAAAGCGTTTTAAGGAAGAGGGGACCATTATTTCCTTTGACGTGAATTTCCGCGGCAATCTTTGGACAGGCGATGAGGCCAGGGAATGTATTGAATCCATCCTGCCTTATGTGGACATCTTTTTCTGTTCTGAGGACACGGCCCGGCTGACCTTCTTAAAGGAGGGGGACGTGAAGACGATCATGAAAAGCTTTACGGAGGATTTTCCTATTTCCATGGTGGCGTCCACTCAGCGCATTGTGCACAGCCCCAAGCGCCATACCTTCGGCTCCGTGATCTACAGCGCTAAAGAAGACCGGTATTATGAGGAAGCCCCTTACGCGGATATTGAGGTGGTGGACAGGATCGGCAGCGGCGACGCATATATTTCCGGGGTGCTGTACGGACTGCTGGCCCATGAAGGGGACTGCAGAAAGGCGCTGGAATACGGCAACGCGGTCAGCGCCCTGAAGAATACCATCCCCGGCGATCTGTTAAGTACGGATTTAGCGGAAATTGAAGGTATCATTAAGGAGCATAAGTCCACAGGCAGAGTTGCAGAGATGGACAGGTAGGATAAGATGGGACAGGATAGGACAGAATAAGGCGAACTGCTTGCGTACATTTCCGTTCAAATATTGTATGAATAATAATTTTTTGGATACAAATACTAGAAATACTTACAAACAATGCCAAAAACAATTATTTGAACGGAGGACTTTTAGCATGAAAGCAACAGGAATTGTAAGAAGAATAGATGATCTTGGCCGTATTGTTATCCCTAAGGAGATCCGCAGGACATTACACATCAGAGAATCGGACCCATTGGAGATTTATACGGACAGGGACGGGCAGGTAATTTTAAAAAAGTATTCCCCCATTGGGGAAATGATTACTTTTGCCAAACAATACGTGGAGAGTTTGGCTCAGGTATCGGGACATGCCGCGCTGATTGCAGATCGTGATCAGTTTATTGCGGCAGCAGGCGGTTATAAACAGCTGATCAACAAGGCAGTAGGCAGGCAGCTGGATGAAAAAATACACAATAGAGAGACGGTGATGGCATCCAGAGGAGACAGGAATTTTATCAGCGTATGTGACGAAGGAAATGAGGACTATCAGCATGAGGCCATCGCTCCGATTTTGTGTGAAGGTGACATTATCGGCAGTGTGGTGCTGCTTCAGAATGATAACAAGGGCCGTATGGGTGAGGTGGAACAGAAGCTGCTCCAGTCTGCCGTTACATTTTTAGGCCGGCAGATGGAGCAGTAAAACAGTCAAGAGGGGCGGAGGACTTCGCCCCTAAACTACTTGATTTTTTCCGCTGTTCTTTCCCTTGTACAACCGCTCATCGGCAGTGCGCAGCAGTTCGGTCACGTTGTCTGTATTTCCCTGGGTAAGCCCGAAGGTCATTGTCACGGTAACGCACAGGTCGTCATATCTGCATTTCATGGAGCGTATGTCATCTAAGACTTCATTCAGGAGATTTCTCGCACTCTCCAGGTCCAGATTTTCGAATACCAGCAGAAATTCTTCTCCGCCCCATCTGGCCGCAAAGCCTTTGCCGCACATGTGGCGCCGCAGGATTTCCGCCACCTGCTTCAGCACAAGATCCCCGCAGTCATGCCCGTAGGTATCGTTTACCTTTTTGAAATCGTCAATATCGCCGATGGCGATGCAGAAGTCTTTTCCATTTGCAGAGGCGTTATGTACCACCTGTTTCAGCCGCTGATCTCCGCAGCGGCGGTTGGCCAGAGCGGTCAGGGAATCCTGTTCGATCAGGCTGTGCAGAGAGTGCTGCATATTCACCACGGAGTGAGCGATCTCGCCCAGTTCATCACGTCGGTCCAACGCTTCAGAGGACAGGGAAGCATTCAGGTTTCCGGCGGAAACCTCTCTCAGAAAGCGGTGAATCTGCAACAGTGACGAGGTGAAGCTGCGGGTATACAGGAAAATGATGAAAGAGACTAATATCATAAAAATGACATCTGCAATAATCAGCGGATAGATGGCTGACTGTATAGAGTCATCTACATCGGCAGTGGGCTTTCCTACGAAAAACATGCCGGTTACATTTCCGCTACTGTTTACCAAAGGTATATAGTAAGCAAAATAGTCGGTATTAAAGACAAACACTTGTGTGTAAAACTTTGCTTTTCCGGCAGCAAAGACATCCTCCATTACGTTGGGGGCGGCACCGGTGCCGACAATTCGTTTGCCTTCATTGTCCATGACGGTGGTAAGGATTCGGGTATCCTGAAAAAAGAGGGTAATGTCCAGACCGGTATTTTCCTTGATTTGATCAATCAGGTCAAAATCAGCGGTAAGATCGTGACTGCCCTTGTACAGCCGGCATCCGCCGCCTGCTTCTTCCTCCAGCCGGTAATCGCCGGGATAGAGGGTGTCGAAGAATGTCACCAGATTGCGGCACACGTTGCCAAGATCCGCTTCTACTTCATGGTACATGGCTTTTTTAAATATTTGGGTGCCTAATAAAAGAATGATGATTCCCAATAACAGCAGCGGTAAGATGCTGGTTGACTGGAGAACATATGCAATTTTGCGTTTTCCTGTTGCTTTCATAAAGTACCTCACGAATATAGGGATCGTAACTGCAGCCATACCGTTTTGAAAAGCCTGTCCCTGTAAAAGCGATGCGGCTGCTACAAATAGTATACTGATTTTGGAACGATAATGCAACACTCCTTTACTTTTTCCGCTAATTTTACTATAATGAAGTTGTGGTAGGGAACGTAAGAGGATATTGCAGATACGGAGGCATAAGGGATTGGGTATGGAGAACATCGAAGCGATTTATCCGGTGGGCAGACTTGACAAGTCGCTGCTGGTGGTGGGTGGGAATAAACCGATGTATGAGTTTATCGGGAAATATATATATTCGCCTCTTTATAAGATGGTTCTGGAAGAAGATGTGGATAAGCTTAAAAATGCAGTATCCTGCTGCAATTTACATTCAGGGACGCAGGCGGAGGATGTGGAGGAATGCCTTCATTTTATAAATGAGCAGGGCAGATATGATACTTACCTCGTCGCACTTCGCAGGATCAGGGACTTTGACGGCTATGAGATTGAACTGCAGAATGTTTCCGAAAATGTCCGCCAGATCGGCAGAATCGGCAGTCAGGTGGGGATGCTGCGGGATTATCTTACGGTATCTGGAAATGCCCTGTTTTCTTACCGCCCTGCAGACGGCTGGTTTAAGTTGTTTTGGATGGACTATGAGCAGGAGGTGGATATTTGCGACATGCTCTTTGAGCAATGGCGTGAGCAGGCTGTTCGAGAAAAGCTGATAAGCGAAAAGGACCGGGAAGCCTTTGATTCCTTCTGCGAGGCGGTAAAAAGCGGCGATCAGGAGCAGACGTATATCTTTCGGGGAAATATGCTGAATCGAGGCAAAAGTGAGGAAACTTACCGGGTAAAAATTCAGCCGAGAATGTATGTGGGCCAAAAAAGAGTATTGGGTGTCTGGGCTGTGATAAAAAAGCGTACCGGAAACAATGCGGATGATTATGCTGAGGGAAATCATCTTGATTCCATGACTAAGATATTAAACCGGAAGGGCATCATGGAATATGCGGAAGCAAAAGTGGCAAAAGGGGCCGATGTGGCCGTGATGATGCTGGATATAGACAATTTCAAAAATGTCAATGATACTTACGGCCATCCCTTCGGGGATGCGGTAATTACCGCCGTGGCGGATGTGATCAAGAAGGTGATCGGCAGCAGCGGCGTGGCGGGGCGTGTGGGCGGCGATGAGTTCATGGTCATCCTCAATAACAGCGGGGATGAGCTGGCGCTCCGAAATTACCTGCGGGGCATCAAGATGAACGTAGGCACCCTGTTTCTGGATAAGGTAGGGAACAACAAGATCGCCTGTTCCATCGGCGTATCTCGAAACAAGGTGGATTCCAACGATTTCAAAGAGCTTTACCGGATTGCTGACAGGGCCCTGTATCTGGCCAAGGAGAAGGGAAAGAACCGTTACATTATCTATAAGCCGGAGCTGCACGGAGCTTTCCGGTTAAGCGAAGGGGACCGGGATCTCACGGACATCAAGGAGGCCTTTTATGCCGAGCGGGATCTGTTTGCGTTTAACCGCAGTCTTTCCGACCTGGTTCTGAAGGGGAGCGGAGAGCTGACCGATGTTCTGGAAAAAATGGCTCATGTACTTACCGTGTCCAGAGCGCGGGTATTCTGGGGAGAAAGCAGGAAGGTTATCGGTGCCTATCCGCTGTCGCTGATGGAAGATAAATATAACGAGGCCTGTTTTGAAAGGGAAGAATATGTGCAGCTCTTCCGAAACGATATGCTCCAGATCGGAAACCTGAACGCGCTGGAATATTCTATGCCGGAGGCTTATCATCTGTACAGGGAAAAGGGCGTGTGCAGTGTTCTGCAGCATTATCTGCGGGACGAAGAAGGAAATAGAAAGGGGTTTGTAACGGTGGAGGAATGCAGCCAGATCAGAGGTTTTCCCAAGCTGGCAGTACAGATTTTTGAGAGCATGTGTAAAGTTTTAAACGCCGTTTTGCTGAGGGAAGAGAAGGAGCAAAAGAAAGCCCTTGACAATTAAATTTACCAAAGGCTATAATAGCGGAAAGAGAAAAATGCAGTGACGAAGAGAGTAGCTGTCTTACTAGGCGTCCAGCGAGCCGGTGATGGTGGGAGACCGGCGCATACAGGAGACAGTGAAGATCACTTCCGAGCAGTCAGGACCAAAGGAAAGAAATTGTTTCGAGTACCGGTAGCCCTGAACGGTGTTCCCCCGTTACGGGAAGGCATATAACCCGCAGGCGGGCGTATGAGTGTAAGAGGTGGTTTACCGCGGAGTTAAGGCTTCGTCCTATTACAGGACGGAGCCTTTATTCATGACAATAGAAAATTCGCAAAGCGTATTTTCTATTGTTGCAGCAGTGCGCCGGAACAGCCTGGAGAAATCGGTGTTTTACCAGTAGTTTATAGTGATAAGGAGGAGACTATGTACAGACAGGTGGACAAAAATCTGAATTTTGTGGAGAGGGAAAAAGGGATTGAAAAGTTCTGGAAGGAAAATGATATTTTCCGAAAGAGCATGGACATTCGTGAGGGCTGTCCTGTCTATACCTTTTACGACGGGCCGCCTACGGCTAACGGCAAGCCTCATATCGGCCATGTGGAGACCCGCGTGATCAAGGATATGATTCCCAGATACCGGACCATGAAGGGCTACATGGTGCCCCGGAAGGCGGGCTGGGATACCCACGGCCTGCCGGTGGAGATCGAGGTGGAAAAGCGGCTGGGCTTAGACGGCAAGGATCAGATCGAGGCCTACGGCCTGGAGCCATTTATCGACAAGTGCAAGGAGAGTGTCTGGAAATATAAGGGCATGTGGGAGGATTTTTCCGGCATTGTAGGCTTCTGGGCGGACATGGATCACCCTTATGTCACCTATGACGATGACTTTATCGAGTCCGAGTGGTGGGCCTTAAAGAACATCTGGGACAAGGGCCTGCTGTATAAAGGCTTTAAAATCGTACCCTACTGCCCCCGCTGCGGCACGCCCCTTTCGGCTCAGGAGGTGGCCCAGGGCTACAAGACGGTGAAGGAGCGTTCCGCCGTGGTACGGTTTAAGTGTGTGGGCGAGGACGCATATTTCCTGGCCTGGACCACCACGCCCTGGACCCTGCCCTCCAATCTGGCCCTGTGCGTGAATCCGGAGGAAACCTACTGTAAGGTAAAGGCGGCGGACGGCTATACCTATTATATGGCCCAGGCCCTGCTGGATACTGTTTTAAAGGCTCCGGGGAAGAAGGAAGAGGGAGCGGAGGCTCAGCCGGCCTATGAAATTCTGGAAACCTACAAGGGGAAGGACCTGGAATACAGAGAATATGAGCCCCTGTTTGCCTGCGCCGGGGAAGCGGCGGCAAAGCAGGGTAAGAAGGCTCACTATGTCACCTGTGACGATTATGTTACCATGTCCGACGGCACGGGCATCGTCCACATTGCCCCGGCCTTCGGTGAAGACGACGCAAATGTGGGCAGAAAGTATGACCTGCCCTTTGTACAGTTTGTAAACGGCAAGGGCGAGATGACGGAAGAAACGCCCTATGCCGGGCTGTTTGTCAAGAAGGCGGACCCGGAAATCCTAAAGGATCTGGACGGAGAAGGGAAGCTGTTTTCCGCCCCTAAGTTTGAGCACGAATATCCTCACTGCTGGCGGTGCGATACCCCCCTGATTTACTACGCAAGGGAATCCTGGTATATCAGGGAGACGGCGGTGAAGGAGGATCTGATCCGCAATAACAACACGGTGAACTGGATTCCGGAGTCTATCGGCACGGGCCGCTTCGGCAACTGGCTGGAGAATATTCAGGACTGGGCAATTTCCCGCAATCGTTACTGGGGCACGCCCTTAAATATCTGGGAGTGTTCCTGCGGTCATCAGGAATGTATCGGCAGCCGGGCGGAGCTGGCGGAGAAGACGGGAGATCCGCAGGCGGCAAAGGTGGAGCTCCACAGGCCTTATATTGACCAGGTGACCTTTACCTGCCCGGAGTGCGGCGGTAAGATGCAAAGGGTGCCGGAGGTGATTGACTGCTGGTTTGATTCCGGTGCCATGCCCTTTGCCCAGCACCATTATCCCTTTGAGAACAAGGAGCTGTTCGAGCAGCAGTTCCCGGCGGCTTTTATTTCCGAGGCGGTGGACCAGACCAGAGGCTGGTTCCATTCCCTGATGGCGGAATCCACCCTGCTGTTTAATAAGGCTCCCTATGAAAACGTGATTGTGCTGGGACATGTGCTGGATGAAAACGGTCAGAAGATGAACAAGTCCAAGGGCAACGCGGTGGATCCCTTTGAGGCTCTGAACACCTACGGGGCGGACGCCATCAGATGGTATTTTTATACCAGCTGTTCCCCCTGGCTGCCCAAGCGTTTTTCCGAAAAGATCGTGCAGGAGGGGCAGCGGAAGATTATGGGTACTCTGTGGAATACCTATGCCTTTTTTGTACTGTACGCGGAAATCGACGGCTTTGACGCTGCGAAGTATACTCTGGAATACGAGAAGCTGCCCGTGATGGATAAATGGCTGCTGTCCAGGCTGAACACCACGGTGAAGGCGGTGGATGAAAATCTGGACCAGTACCGGATCCCGGAGGCGGGAGCGGCACTGGAGGATTTTGTGGAGGAAATGAGCAACTGGTATGTGCGCAGGAGCCGTGAGCGCTTCTGGGCCAAGGGCATGGAGCAGGATAAAATCAATGCCTACATGACCCTGTACACCGCCCTGGTGACGATCTGCAAGGCGGCTGCCCCCATGATCCCCTTTATCACGGAGGATATTTATCAGAATCTGGTGCGGAGCATTGACAGCAAAGCGCCGGAGAGCATTCATCTCTGCGATTATCCGACGGTAACGGAAGGCTATATCGACAAAAAGCTGGAAGAGGACATGAAGGAGCTCAGAGAGGCCGTGACCATGGGTCATGCCTGCCGTGAGGATGCGGGCATCAAGAACCGTCAGCCGGTGGCAAGAATGTATCTCAAGGCGGAATCTCGGCTGGATGACTTTTACACGGATATTATTAAGGGTGAGCTGAATGTGAAGGAGCTGGTGTTCACGGACGACGTGCGGGAGTTTACCTCTTATACCTTTAAGCCCCAGCTGCGCACGGTAGGCCCCAAATACGGCAAGCTGCTGAACGGCATCCGTGAGGCACTGGCATCCCTGGACGGAAACGCCGCCATGGACGAGTTAAACGAAAAGGGGATGCTGACCTTTACCGTAAACGGAGAGACCGTAGAGCTGACGCGGGAGGATCTGCTGATTGACACGGCGAAGAAGGAGGGTTATGTAACCCAGGAGGACAGCCGGATGACGGTGGTACTGGATACCAACCTGACGGAGGAACTCATCGAAGAGGGTTTTGTCAACGAGATCATCAGCAAGATTCAGACCATGCGCAAGGAGGCGGGCTTTGAGGTTATGGATCACATTCGCGTCTCCTTAAACGAAAACGGGAAGCTGGCTGCTTTGGCGCAGAAGAATAAAGAAGCCGTCTGCGGCAAGGTACTGGCGGAAGAGCTGACGGAAGGGGCGGACTTTAAGGTATCAAAGCTGTGGGAGGACGTCAACGGCGAGAAAGTGCGGATCACCATAGAAAAGGTTTGAAAAAGGTGATGCCGATATGGTAAAATAAGGTTGTATGTTTTAAAAACGACATCAAGTGTGTGCCTGCCAAAGCGGAAAACGAAAGCAGCAGGCATCGGAAAGGCGTGGTAAGGGATATGAAGAGTTTAGGGCATAAAAATTATAATGAAAAACCGGCTGTTGAAAAAGCGGCTGCCGAAAAGCAGGGATTTAATAAGGATCTGTTTAAGAGAAGCGTGGTATACAATATCAAGACGCTTTACCGCAAGGACATAGAGGAAGCGACGCCTCAGCAGGTGTTTCAGGCGGCGTCCCTTGCCATTAAGGATCAGATCATGGACAACTGGATTGACACCCAGAAGGCTTATGAGAAGCAGGATCCCAAGATGGTCTATTACATGTCCATGGAATTCCTTATGGGACGCGCAATGGGCAATAATGTCATAAATCTCAGGGCTTCCGCTCCCGTGAGGGAAGCGCTGGATGAGCTGGGCTTTGATTTAAACCTGATAGAGGATCAGGAGCCGGACGCAGGCTTAGGGAACGGGGGCCTCGGCCGGCTGGCAGCCTGCTTCCTGGATTCCCTGGCAACCCTTGGCTATCCGGCTTACGGCTGTGGCATCCGTTATCGCTACGGCATGTTCAAGCAGCAGATCGAGGACGGGTATCAGGTAGAGGTGCCGGATAACTGGCTGGAAAACGGCAATCCCTTTGAGCTGCGCAGACCCGAGTATGCCAAGGTGGTAAAGTTCGGCGGACATGTTTCCATATACTGTGACGAAAACGGCATGAATCATTTTGTACAGGAGGATTATCAGGCGGTAAAGGCCATTCCCTTTGACCTGCCCATTGTGGGCTACGGCAACGGCATCGTCAATACCCTGCGCATCTGGGACGCGGAACCCATGGGGGGCTTCCAGCTGGATTCCTTTGACAAGGGAGACTATCGCAAGGCCGTGGAGCAGGAAAACCTGGCCCGCAACATCGTTGAGGTGCTGTATCCCAACGACAACCACTATGCGGGCAAGGAGCTGCGTTTAAAGCAGCAGTATTTCTTTATCTCCGCATCCGTGCAGGAGGCGGTGGCGAAGTTCATGCGCAGGCATGACGATATTCACCAGTTCCCGGAAAAAGTGACCTTCCAGCTGAACGATACCCATCCCACCGTGGCAGTGCCCGAACTGATGCGGATTCTGCTGGATGATTATAATTTGAGCTGGGATGAGGCATGGAGCATTACTACCCGCACCTGCGCTTATACCAATCATACCATTATGTCCGAGGCGCTGGAAAAATGGCCCATTGACCTGTTCCAGAGGCTTCTGCCCAGAATCTATCAGATCGTGGAGGAAATCAACCGCCGCTTCTTAAAGCAGCTGGAAGAGCGGTATTACGGCGGGGACGTACAGGATAAAATCAGCAAAACAGCCATTTTATATAACGGTCAGGTGAGGATGGCTCACATGGCTATTATAGCCGGCTATTCCGTCAACGGTGTGGCCAGGCTTCATACGGAAATTTTAAAGCATCAGGAGCTGAAAGATTTTTACGAGCTGTATCCCGAACGGTTTAATAATAAGACTAATGGCATTACCCAGAGGCGTTTCCTGCTTCACGGGAATCCGCTGCTGGCAGACTGGGTGACAGCAAAGGCAGGTGAGGGCTGGATCAAAGATCTGCCCCAGATCGAGAAGCTGAAAAGTTTGGCGGAGGATCCGAAAGCTCAAAAGGAGTTTATGGATATTAAGTATCAAAACAAGCTCCGTCTGGCCAAATATATTAAGGAACATAATGGCGTGGATGTGGATCCGAATTCCATTTTTGACGTACAGGTAAAACGTCTGCACGAGTACAAGCGTCAGCTGTTAAATATTCTGCATGTGATGTATCTGTATAATCAGCTGAAGACAAAGCCGGAGCTGGAGTTTTATCCCAGAACCTTTATTTTCGGAGCTAAGGCGGCGGCAGGATATCGGAATGCAAAGCTGACCATCAAGCTGATTAATTCCGTAGCCGATGTGGTGAATAAGGACGCATCCATCGGTGGAAAGATCAAGGTGGTCTTTATTGAAAATTACAATGTGTCCAACGCAGAGATTATCTTTGCGGCGGCCGACGTATCGGAGCAGATTTCTACGGCCAGCAAGGAGGCCTCCGGCACAGGCAACATGAAGTTTATGTTAAACGGCGCGCTTACTTTAGGAACCATGGACGGCGCAAACGTAGAAATCGTGGAAGAGGTAGGGCAGGAGAACGCCTTTATCTTCGGACTGCCTTCCGATGAGGTAATCCGTTATGAAAATCACGGCGGCTACAATCCCATGGAGATCTACAACAGCGACAGCGATATTCGCAAGGTGCTGGACCAGCTCGTAGACGGGACCTATTCCGCGGACAGAGAACTGTTCCGTCCGCTGTATAATTCCCTGTTGAATACCTTAAGTACTTCAAAAGCAGATACTTACTTTATCCTCAAGGATTTCAAAGCCTATGCGGAGGCACAGAAAAAGGTGGAGGAAGCATATCGCAACAAGTCGGGTTGGGCGAAGAGCGCCATCTTAAATGTGGCATGCTCCGGCAAGTTTACTTCCGACAGAACCATTCAGCAGTATGTGGACGAAATCTGGCACCTGGATAAGGTAACATTACAGTAACTGTTATATATTTATAAAGGAGATGAATATGATAGAGTTATTACAGGGTGGGGCCTTTCTGGTAAACGATCAGGATATTATTCCGGACGGGCCTGATGCGGCGGCTGAGATCTTGAAGAAGGGCGGCTGGGGAGTTACAAAAGAGAACGCGGCGCGAAAAACCATATCTTATGGTATCCTGGAGAGCCATAATATTTCCGGCAGTATGGAAAAGCTGAAGCTCCGTTTTGACAAGCTGACCAGCCATGATATTACCTTTGTGGGGATTATTCAGACAGCCAGGGCATCCGGTCTTGAAAGGTTTCCTATGCCGTATGTGCTTACAAACTGTCATAATTCCCTTTGTGCCGTAGGCGGAACCATCAACGAGGACGATCACATGTTTGGCTTGACCTGCGCCAAAAAGTACGGTGGAGTTTATGTGCCTCCTCATCAGGCGGTGATCCATCAGTATGCGAGGGAAATGCTGACCAGGGGCGGCGATATGATCTTGGGCTCCGATTCCCATACCCGTTACGGAGCGCTGGGCACCATGGCTGTAGGTGAGGGCGGCCCTGAACTGGTAAAGCAGCTGTTGAACCAGACCTATGACATCGCCATGCCGGAGGTGGTGGGGGTTTATCTGTCAGGCGCTCCCGTGGCAGGAGTGGGGCCTCAGGATGTGGCGCTGGCCATTATCGGAGCAGTTTTTAAGAACGGCTATGTGAAAAATAAGGTGATGGAGTTTGTGGGGCCCGGAGTGGCGAACTTAAGCGCAGACTTCCGTATCGGCATAGATGTGATGACTACGGAGACCACCTGCCTGTCCTCCATCTGGAAGACGGACGGAGAAATTGCGCAATTTTATGAAACGCACGGGCGTGCAGAGGATTATAGAGAGCTGCTGCCCGGCAGGATCGCATATTATGACGGACTGATTAAGGTGGACCTTGACAAGATCCGTCCGATGATCGCAATGCCTTTTCATCCCAGCAATACTTATACCATTGAAGAACTGAACGCAAATCTCATGGACATTCTGGACGAGACGGAGAAGCGGGCAAAGGTAAGTCTGGACGGGGCCGTGGAGTTTGAGCTTAAGAGTAAGGTAAAGAACGGAAAGTTTGTAGTGGATCAGGGAATCATTGCAGGCTGTGCAGGCGGCGGCTTTGAGAATATCTGCGCCGCTGCGGATATATTAAAGGGAAGCAGCATCGGTTCAGACGGTTTTACCTTAAGCGTCTATCCGGCATCCATGCCAGTATATATGGAGCTGATCCGCAATGGCTGTGCGGCATCCATTTTGGAGACGGGAGCCGTAATGAAGACTGCATTCTGCGGCCCCTGCTTCGGAGCGGGCGATACGCCTGCAAACAATGCCTTCAGCATCCGCCATTCTACCAGAAACTTCCCCAACCGTGAGGGCAGCAAGCTGCAGAACGGGCAGATTTCCTCCGTGGCCCTGATGGATGCAAGATCCATTGCGGCAACGGCGGCAAATAAGGGTGTACTGACTCCGGCTACGGAATTCAGCGGCGAAATCGGTAAATATAAATATCATTTTGACGGTAAAATATATAAAAACCGGGTATTTGACTCTCATGGCGTGGCGGATCCCGACACCGAGATCCAGTTTGGCCCCAATATCAAGGACTGGCCGGAGATGGGAGAGCTGCCGGAGAATCTTGTGCTGCAGGTGGTCAGCGAGATCCATGATCCGGTGACTACCACGGACGAGCTGATTCCCTCCGGAGAAACCTCTTCCTATCGTTCCAACCCTCTCGGTCTGGCAGAATTTGCCTTGAGCCGGAAGGACCCGAAATATGTGGAGCGTGCAAAGGCCATGCGGGCGCTTGAGGAAGAGCGCAGGAAGGGCGGACATCCCTGCCATGTGATGCCGAAGATCAAGGAGATCATGGCAGTGGTGAAGAACGGTTTCCCGGAAACAAGCCATGAAAACACCGGATTTGGCTCAACCATCTTTGCGGTGAAGCCGGGAGACGGCTCGGCCAGAGAACAGGCGGCTTCCTGTCAGAAGGTGCTGGGGGGCTGGGCTAATATTGCCAACGAATATGCAACGAAGCGCTATCGTTCCAACCTGATTAATTGGGGGATGCTGCCCTTTGTGATTAAGGCTGGCGAGCTGCCGTTTCAAAATTTGGATTATCTTTTTATTCCCGGAATCAAAAAGGCCGTGGAGGAAAAGGCAGATGTGATCCCTGCGTATGTGGTGAAGGATGGCGTATTAAAAGATTTTGAACTGAGCCTGGGCGAGCTTACTGACGAAGAGAGACAGATTATATTAAAGGGCTGCCTGATTAATTATAACAGAATCTAAGGAGAGGTATAAAGTGGAATTTAATAAAGCAGTCAGTAATCCCATGCTTGTGGGGTGCATTGAGCTGATGAAGGCGGAGGATACGCCGGAGCACCGCAATATGTTTGTGACGGAGCTGACAAAAAGCTCATTTCAGGCCCCTGCAGTGATTGATCCGGAGCCTGTGGCAGATGAAGAAGGCAATTTGACCGTTAAGTCCGGATGCCGGGTGCAGTTTCCCATGCTCATAGCTCCGGACGGTAAGAAGTTCTTCATGGGTTTTACGGACCAGAAGGAGTATCGGAAATGGGTGGAAAAAAATAAAGAGATGCCCTTCTTTTCCCTGAAATTTGACGATTATGCAAATATGCTGCTAGGAAAAGACGCTCAGGGGAATGAGAATACTGCATTGGGAGTAGTTATAAATCCGATGGGAGCCAATGTGGTTATCCCTAAGGAAATGATAGCTGGTATCATAGGGGCCAGGGTGGCTCAATTAAAACAGATGGCGGCGAAGAGAGCGGGCACACCGGTGCCGCCAATGCCGGAGAAATAAGTTTTAAGAAGCGCTGATTTAGGTCAGCGCTTCTCTAAAGTTCACATGAAATATGACGATATTATATACAGGAAAGCAGTCTGGCCCACTGCTTTCAGGTATGAGCAGACCACGGATGGTATTTGGGTGAGAAACGGATCTTTTCGCCCAATACCATTTTTTTTCGGTCGGCTGACGAGCGCCGGAATGTGGAAAGCAAAAACTGCTTATACTTAATCTAAAAACAGGAGGTACAGTTTGAAAATTGATTCCAGTGTAGTAGGAATGGAATCCGCCAGAAGCTACAGAGCTTCTAACACAACTGTCAGGCGATTTGCGATAACGGATTATCGGCAGGGTCTGACTCAGGGCAACAACTCCCTGAACGCCGCCATTGGCGGGGACACCGGGGAGGCCGGAAACGCGGAGGAAAAAACCGCGAAGGAAAGTGAAGAGAAAAACACGGCCACTCTTCAGGATTGGCAGAGCAGGCTGCAGGCCACAACGTCCAACGTGTCCATACGCAGCTCCGTCAGCCAGACCTATGCGGAGATAAAGCAGCAGACGATACGTTACATATTTGATCTGTTGTTTTCTGCAAGAAGAAACCGTTTCAGACAGTGGATGCAGGAGACGGGCGTCGAGTCCCCATCAGGACAGTCCGGCAATGCAAATAATGCTGTAAACTCTGCGTCACAGACCGGCGCAGGGGGAAACATGAACGGGGCTTCTGGAAGCGGCGGCATGGGTAACCAGAAGTATTATCAAGACGGTCTGATGAGGAAGCCTCTGACCCTGGTGACCAATATGAAGGTCTTAAGTCTGGGCCAGGAAACTTATTTTGAGGAAGCGGAGTCCACATCCTTCTCTACTACCGGTACGGTAAAGACTGCGGACGGCAGAGAGATCAATTTTAATGTCAATGTGGGTATGAGCCGGGAATTTGAAGAGTACTACAGAGAGGACCTGGAGCTGGCATCCTTCACCTTTTGTGACCCGTTGGTCATCAATTTGGATACGGACGTGGCGCAGCTGGATGATCAGACCTTTTATTTTGACATTGACGGCGATGGCGAGCAGGATGAAATAGCACGGCTGAAAAGCGGGAGCGGCTATCTTGCCCTGGACAAGAACGGAGACGGCGTAATCAACGACGGGAAGGAGCTGTTCGGTACGGAAAGCGGCAACGGCTTTGCGGATCTGGCAAAGTATGACGAGGACGGCAACGGTTGGATTGACGAGAATGATGTCGTCTGGGATAAGCTGAAAATCTGGAGTAAGGATGAAAACGGAAAGGATGTGCTGTATACCCTTGCTGAGAAGGGTGTGGGAGCCATCTGTCTGCAAAATGCGTCTACGGACTTTACCCAGAAGGGAACGGGCGGACAAACCCTGGGAGCCATCCGCAATACGGGAGTGTTCCTGTACGAAAACGGGAACGTGGGAACCGTGCAGCATGTGGATGTTGCAAAATATGAAAAACAGGCATAGCATTAACGAAAAAGGGAAGCGAGAACAAGCTTCCCTTTTTTATGCACAGGCCCGTGCAAAGGAAATATGCCGCTAAAGCGGCACACGGGCCGCGCGGCGAGTAGGGAGAAAATTCTCCCTACTCGATTCCAAGCGGTAAAATGTGCTGCAAATTGTCAAATAAAGCAATTAACGTAAATAAAGCAGATGGTATATTTCCAACTGATTCGGGAAAAATGATTGTGAAGAAGCAGTTCTTACAATGTATTTTCAGCGGAAAAGGAAGGAAAGCAGCCATGAGAAAAAATAGAAAGAGCAGTGTAAAGAAAGAAAGAATCATAATGATCGCCTCATCGGCATTTGTGCTGACGGCGCTGACCCTGACGGGCATCTATATGCAGGCGGGGGAGGAAAAGTCACAGGACGACGGTTATACCCTGGACTTTACGGCCATAGAGGACAATTTGGAAAACAAAAACAGGGAGATTGCCATGAATGCTCCCATGACGGATAATTCGCAAAAGACTTTTGACGTATCCGATCATCTGAATCTGGAGGATGACTTGGATTATATGCCTCTGGAGGCGGGCTCCGGCAATATTGAAATTCCCGGCATGACTACCGTACTGGGAGAAGAGTCCCTGCCGGAAAAGGAAGCAAAGGGCGATAAAAAGGACCTTGGTGATGAAGCGGACAAGACGGAAGCAGCTGAGGGCGGACAACAGGCTGATGCGGATACGGAGCCTTTGAATGTTGAGCCTGTAAATACCGAACCCGTAATTACGGAGCCCGTAAATTCGGAGCCTGTAAACACGGATCCGGTAAATGCAGAGCAGGCAGCAGCCGATGCAGGCAGCGGACTTGAGCTGCATTTTGCGGAAAGCAACGGCCTGCAGCGTCCTCTGGAGGGTGAGGCGGTGATTCCGTTCAGCATGAACGGCGGCGTATATTTTTCAACCCTGGATCTGTATAAGTACAATCCGGCGCTGATGCTGTCAGCCCAGGAGGGAACTTCTGTTTACGCCTGCGCATCAGGACGGGTGGTGGATATTTTTCAGGACTCGGAGATCGGCCAGGCGGTAACCATGGATCTGGGAGACGGCTATCAGATCACTTACGGACAGCTTAAGGGCCTTAACGTGGCGCTGAACAGCTATGTAAATTCCGGAGATATGATAGGGTCGGTGGCGGCTCCCACTAAGTACTTTATCAGGGAGGGTGCAAATCTTTATCTGAAGCTGACGCAAAATGAAGAACCCGTGGATCCGGAACTTTTGTTCCGCTAAGGAGGCGCGGCAGCTTATGTATATAGTCGGTGGAACCGTCAGGACTATGGCGGGAGCGGATATACCGGACGGATGTATTCATGTGAAGGACGGGAAAATAAAAGAGGTCGGCAGACGGGATGAGATCTGCGTGCAGCCTGCCGCCGACGAGCAGGTATTGGAAGTAAAGGGGAGCCTGGTCATGCCCGGCATCATAGAGGCGCATTGCCATATGGGCATTACCGAAGAAAAAAAGGGAATGGAGGGGGATGACTGCAATGAGGCCGTGGAGCCTGTAACACCATGGCTGAGGGCCGTGGATGCCGTTAATACTATGGACGCGGCCTTTGACGATGCGGTGCGGGCAGGCATTACATCTGCTATGATCGGCCCCGGCAGCTCCAACGTGGTGGGCGGTCAGTTTGCCTTTATAAAAACCAAAGGGCGCAGAATCGACGATTTGATTGTGAAAGCGCCGGCGGCAATGAAGGTGGCCTTCGGAGAAAATCCGAAGGTCAATTATTCCGGCCAGGGAAAAAGTCCATCCACCAGGATGGCCATTGCAGGACTGCTTCGGGAGGAACTGAGCAGGGCGGTGGAATATGCCGGCCGGAAAAAGGAAGCGCAAGAAAAAGGAGAGTATTTTCAGCAGGATTTTCGGCTGGAATGCTGGCTGCCTGTGCTGGAGCGCAGGATCCCCATAAAGGCCCATGTACACCGGGCAGACGATATTTTTACGGCCATCCGCATTGCAAAGGAATTCAACCTGCGCATGACCCTGGACCATTGCTCAGAGGGGCATCTGATCGCGGAAGAGCTGGCGGCGGAAGGCTATCCCGCTATTGTGGGACCGGACCTGGCCAGCCGCAGCAAGATTGAAGTTCAGAATATGGCCTTTAAAACGGTAGGCGTTTTAAATGGGGCAGGTGTGATGACGGCTGTGACAACGGATCATCCGGTGTCTCTGATCGCTTCGCTTCCACTCTGCGCAGGCCTGGCGGTAAAAGCAGGACTCCCCATGGACGAGGGGTTTCGTGCCATCACCATTTACGCCGCGAAGATATGCGGGGTGGATGAGAGGGTAGGCAGCCTGGAGGTGGGAAAGGATGCGGACATTGCCATTTTTAACGGAAATCCCATGGAGATCTTTACAGAGACGCTCTATACCATCATTGACGGGGAGATCGTTTACTCCCGCGGGCAAAAACTGCCTGCGGGGCAGTAACGGTTCGGTCCGCACAGTCTGACGGCGATTAACCGGCTGTCAATCTCATGCAGACCCGCTTTTGCTTGGGGCGCGACGCAGCGGTGCATAGGCAAGCATAGTACGCTTGCCAAACACCGGCGTCTTGCACAGTCTGTATTGAGAACACCGGCCGGTTGCCGCCTGTTCCTCGATTGCGGTATGGCCGAACTGCTTCCGCAGGCAATGCCTGGCAGAAGCTGTCCGCTGGGAATAAGATTGCGTTTTGAAATGGGCCGTGATATAATAGCCGCAAAGGAAAAGGAAGCGTCGGCATCGCCGACATTTACTTTTCCTGCGGCATTAACGAGAAAGCATTTGACGAAGTCAAACAAAGAGTGCAATGCGAACATCGTTCGCATTCAGCACGTGCTTTCGAGTTTAAAGGAGATAGCCGCAAAGGAAAAGGAAGCGAAAAGTGGCGTACCGCAAAGGAAAAGTCAGGTCAGGAGGAAATCTTGAGAAACCGCAGAATACTCTATCTGCTTCTGCTGGTGTGTCTGACGGCCGGGAGCTGTTCCGGCTGCGGCAAAGAGCAGGAAGTGACGGAAGATAAAAATATCATAAAAAATCCATATGCAGGGGCAGTCAGTATGGAGGGAACACCGGTGATAGATTACGTGGTTCCCCGTCTGCTGCCCAATATTTTGGTGGATACATTGGGTTACTTGGCCGGCAGCGGAAAAAAGGCGGCGGTTGTCAAGGGAAAGAAACTGCCGGAGCATTTTGTGCTTGTGGATGGACTTACAGGAGAAGAGGTTTACAGGGGCGCCCTGGAAGAGATCATATACCACAGCGAAGAGGGTATTTATTCGGGATACGCCGATTTCAGCGATTATGAAGAAGCAGGGCTCTATTACGTGGAGTGTGATATGATCGGCCGTTCATCGGCTTTTCAAATCAGGGAAGGGCAGTATACGGTCCTGTTTGAAGAAATATACAGAGAGCTGTTGGAAAGCTGTAGACAGAAAAGCATCACCCTGCCGGAGGCGATTTCATTTTTGGAGGCCTATGAGTGGTATGGAGAAATTTTTCCCGACGAAGACGGGGATCAGGTTCCGGATGTTTTGAGGGAGATGCGGGCTTTTGTTTCTTATATGGAGGAAAAAGGCACAGAAGAAAGCCAGGAGGCTATGTATGCGGCGTTTTTGGCAAAGTTCGGCTACCTTTACCAGAAATTTGACAGGGAATACGCTACGGACTGCCTGAAACGTGCTTCCACGGTATTTGGCCAGGTAAAGAATACCGTGGGCCGGGATGCGGATACATTTTATGCGCTGACGGAGCTGTACCGAGCCACAGGGCGATATACATACAGAAAGCAGATTTTGGACTACAAAAGCTTTTTTGAGGACAACAGCAGCTATTTGGACGAGCGGTCCTATCTGCAGGGGGGTATGACGTATATTGCTACCAGGCAGAAGGTGGACGTGGAGTTGTGTTATAGCTTTTCAAACAACTTAAGGGACAGGGCGGAAGAAATTTCAAAGCATTATGAGGAAATGATTGATCCTGTGACGGCAAGGAACAATGGGCCCGATGATCTGTTGAAAGGTGCGGCGGTGCTGGCATGTGACAACTATTTTCTGAATAATTATCAATATACAGGAGTTATGGAGGACTTCCTGCATTACCTTATGGGCCGGAATCTGGAGTCCGTGTGCTTCTATGAGAATGGAGAGGACAGAAGCAGCTATCTGCTGCTTTTGGCCCAGCTGGCGGCATTGCACGCTTAAATAGATAATTGGGCCGTGCCGGGTGATAATGCACTCATTATGTGCGGCAGAATGAGAGGAAGATATGAAGGTTGTAGTTTTGGCAGGCGGTATCAGTACGGAGCGTGACGTTTCCCTAAGCTCCGGAAGCATGATCTACAAGGCGATGAAGGCGAAGGGACACCAGGCGATTCTGCTGGATGTCTATCTTGGTTATGAGGGAGACTGCTTAAATATTTTTGAAAAAGAAGTGGACTGGGCGGAAAAGATCGGAGACATCAGTGAGAAGAACCCTGATCTGGAAGAGGTGAAAGCTCTGCGTTCGGACGGGGGGAGGAGCTTTTTTGGCCCTAATGTGCTTGAAATCTGCGGGCGGGCGGACTGTGTGTTTTTAGCACTGCACGGAGCAAACGGGGAGGACGGAAAGGTCCAGGCTTGTCTGGAGCTGTTGGGCATTCCTTACACGGGAACGGATTTTGTCAGCTCTGCTTTGGCCATGGATAAGGGCATCACCAAGGATATGTTTAAGGCATACGACATTCCCACGCCTGCAGGTATCCGCCTGAAAAAGGGAGAGAGGGAAGAAAAGAAAGTACCTTTCCCCTGCATCGTCAAGGCGTGCTGCGGCGGCTCCAGCGTGGGAGTCTGCATTGCATGGGACGAAAAAGAATACGAGGCAGCCAAAGAGGAAGCCTTTCGCTATGATGACGAGGTAATCATTGAGCAGTACATAGAGGGCAGGGAATTTTCGGTGGGTGTGATGGACGGGAAGGCGCTTCCGGTGATTGAGATTGCCCCGAAGAAAGGCTTTTATGACTATCGCAATAAATATCAGGCAGGCAGTACGGTGGAAACCTGCCCTGCAGAACTGCCGAAAGAGAAAACAGAAGAGCTTCAAAAGATGGCAGAACGGGTATTTGCAGTACTGCGCCTGAAAAATTATGCCAGGATGGATTTCAGGATGAATCATGGAGGAGAGATCTTCTGTCTGGAGGCAAATACCCTGCCAGGAATGACTCCCGTGTCCCTGCTTCCACAGGAAGCAGCCGTGCTGGGAATAGATTTTCCCACATTATGTGAAATGATTTTGAACAACAGCTTGAAAGGTTGAACAGTATGAATTTATCCGTAAAAGAGATTGCCCAGGCCTGCGGCGGACAGCTGGTATTAAGAAACGGCACAAAAGATGACACTTGTGTTACGTGTGTAGTGATTGATTCACGAAAGGCAGGAGCAGGGAGTGTATTTGTGGCCGTGGCGGGAGAACGGGTGGACGGACACCGGTTTGTCGGTCAGGTATATGAGGCGGGAGCGTTTCTTTCAATAGTTGAAAAGACGCCTGAGCAGGTACAGGAAGAGACGGGGGCTGACTGCTCCGGCTGGGGCAGTTATTGTCTGGTGAAAGAAACGCTTCAGGCTTTGAAGGATATAGGGGAGTTTTACCGCAAAAAGCTGAATATTCCCATTGTAGGAATTACGGGAAGTGTAGGAAAGACCAGCACGAAGGAGTTTATTGCCGGAGTGCTGGCACAAAGATTTCGGGTGTTGAAGACGGAAGGGAATTTCAATAATGAGATCGGCGTTCCCCTGACGCTGCTGCGCATTCGGGAGGAACATCAGGCAGCAGTGGTAGAAATGGGGATCAGCGATTTTGGGGAGATGCACCGGCTCAGCAGGATGGTGCGGCCCAATGTCTGCGTGATTACCAATATTGGGCAATGCCATCTGGAAAATTTAAAGACCAGGGACGGTATCCTGAAGGCTAAATCAGAAATATTTGACTTTATGGCGGAGGACGGAGAGGTCTGTTTAAACGGGGAGGACGACAAATTAAGGAGTCTGAGTGAGGTGAAAGGCCGTCGTCCTCATTTTTTCGGACTGGGTGGAAACCCGTCGGAGGAAGTGACAGCCGGAAGGATCGAGAGTCATGGGCTGTGGGGAAGTAATGCAGTTCTGCAGTTTCGGCGGCCGCAGACGGCTAATAGCGATGCAGAGCAAAAGGTAATGCAGGGGGAAGCTGTCGCTGCAGATACGGCAGAGGCATTGGTACATGTGCCCCTTCCCGGTGTTCATATGGTGATGAATGCGGCTGCGGCGGCATGTGTGGCAGGGCTGTTCGGGCTTTCCCATGAAGAGATTGTCAAAGGAATCGAAAAGATACAGCCCGTAGAAGGGCGAAATCATCTGATACGTCTTCCCGGATTTACCCTGATCGACGACTGCTATAACGCCAATCCGGCATCCATGCGGGCAGCCATTGACCTGCTGGCCCTGGCGAATACAAAGAAGGTTGCCATACTGGGAGATATGTTTGAATTGGGGGAGGATTCGGATGCCCTTCATGCAGGGGTGGGCGAATACGCGGCGTTGGCAGATATTGACGGATTGCTTTGCGTGGGAGAAAATTCTCGGCATACCTACCGGGCAGCATCGGAGCACGGAAAGGGAAAAGTCCAGGCGGTATATTTTCCGGATAAGGAGATGCTGTTGAAGGCGTTGGATGAAAAGCTAGAAGAATATATTCCCCAAGGCAGTACGGTACTGATCAAAGCGTCTCATGGTATGGAATTTACCAGTGTGCTGGAATTTCTTCAGAGAAAAGGGGCGGTTATGTAAAGTATTCTTCTTTTATGGAAAAATAACGATCTTGGATCATTTTGAAGACGTAATTGCCCAGATTCCGGCGGGGAATCTGATCCAGCTGCTCAGGATAGACGGGGGCACCAAAGTCAATTACTACAGTAGCTTTTTTTACCTTGGGCAGGTGATCCTCAAAGGCCTGGGCAGTATTTACCAGGGTCAGGGGCACAATGGGAACCCTGCCCTTTTCTGCGATTTTCAGACTGCCTTCTTTAAACGGAAGGAAGGTATCATTTATCTTGTTGCGGGTGCCTTCGGGGAAGATACAGAGGGAATAGCCATTTTTCACCTCTTCTACTCCCTGAAGAATGGTTTTCAGCCCTTTGCGAATATCGCTGCGGTCCAGAAACAGGCAGTGTATATTTTTCATCCACAGGGACAGAATGGGCGCTTTTCTCATTTCCACCTTTGCCACATAGCCGGTGACTCCCGGAAAAAGCGTGCAGGTCAGCACAATGTCAAAAAAACTGCGGTGATTTCCCACATAAAGGACGGCGGTGTCCGAGGGGATGTTTTCCCGGCCCTTTACGATGACCTTTGTGCCGGCCAGAAAGGTAATGCAACGAAAGCCCCAGGATACCAAAGCCATGGAGCTTTTTGCCTTCAGCCGCGGATTAAATTTTCCAATGATCCATTCCACAAAAAGCACGGGAAGGGAAAGAATTAAATAAAGCACCAGATATAGGACGATTACAATAAAGCGAATCATACAAATCCCTCGCATATCGGAACATACATATGGTCCGGGCGTCTGTATGCGGCCCGGAGTCAGCTGCATGTAATAATCATATACAGTTTAGCATAAATATTAGCAAAAGTAAAAGGTTAATGCGAGGCAACATTGAAAAAGAGACGGATCGTAACAAGGAGCCTTCTGTGTCTGCTGCTGATGGCAAGTATGCTGTTTACGGGCTGTACCTATTTAAGCGATGAGAAGATCAAGCTGCGAGATCTTGATTTTACGGTTCTCAGCGAAGACATGATTCCGGAAGAGCTTAAGGGTATCATTGAAGAAAAGAAAAGTACGGCTTTTCAGATTACATATACCGATAATGTTAATCTGTACATATGTATCGGTTATGGAGAGCAGAAGACAGGCGGTTACAGCATTGCGGTAGAAGAGCTGTACCTGACGGAAAACAACATATGTGTGAATACCAGTCTTTTGGGGCCGGAGGCCGGTGACAAGAACGGAAAGACGCCCTCTTATCCCGTAATTGTACTGAAGACGGAATTTTTGGAGCAAACCGTGATCTTCGAATGAGAAGTTGCAGTTCGGCCTCCAACAGCCTGACGGCGACAGCCGGCCGTCATTCTCATGCAGACCCGCTTTCGCTTGAGGCGCGACGTAACGGTACATAGGCAAGCACAAT
Organism: uncultured Acetatifactor sp.; assembly: GCA_910578815.1. GTDB lineage: Bacteria > Bacillota > Clostridia > Lachnospirales > Lachnospiraceae > Acetatifactor. The sequence continues at coordinate 56,249 of CAJTSE010000007.1, read as the reverse complement.
ACGCGTGTCAAGTACCGACAAGCATAAAGAGTGCGAAGCACTCTTTGCACAGTCTGCATTGAGAACAACGACCGACTGCCGCCTGCGAATTACTTGTCTGCCGGCAGGAAATATGGTATGATGAGCCTGGGAGGTACTTATGCTGCTGATTAAAAACGGATATATGATTGACCCTAAATCGGGGTGGGATGGAAACTATGATCTGCTGATCGAAAATGATACTATTATAAAGATCGGAAAGAAACTGGAGGCCCCTGACAGAAAGTGCAGAATGATTGATGCGGAGGGGCTTTTGGTGGCTCCGGGACTGGTGGATGTTCACGTTCATTTCAGAGAGCCGGGCTTTACCGAGAAAGAGGATATTGCCACCGGGGCAGCGGCTGCTGCCCGCGGAGGCTTTACCAGCGTGGTTTTAATGGCCAACACAAGGCCGCCGGTGGATAATCTGGAAACGCTTGCATTTGTGCAAAAACGTGGAGAGGAAACAGGCATCCATGTGTATACCTGCGCCAATGTGACCATGGCCATGCAGGGAAAGGAGCTGGCACCCATGCGGGCGCTGGCAGAGGCAGGGGCCGTAGGTTTTACAGACGACGGTATCCCTCTGACCGACGCGGAAGTCGTGCGCAGTGCCATGAGGAACGCGGCGGCGCTGGACATGCCTGTCAGCTTTCACGAGGAAGATCCGAGGCTGATTGAAAACAACGGTATCAACAAAGGCAGGGCAAGCGAATATTTCGGGATCGGCGGTTCTCCCAGGGAAGCTGAGACTACCATGGTGGAGAGGGATCTTAAGATTGCGCTGGAGACGGGGGCGAGCATCAATATTCAGCATGTCAGCGCAAAGGAGACTGTAGAGCTGATCCGCCGGGCAAAGGAAAAGGGCAAAAACATCCATGCCGAGGCTGCGCCTCATCACTTTACCCTGACGGAGGAAGCGGTTATTCAATACGGTGCTTTGGCGAAGATGAATCCGCCGCTCAGGGAAGAGGCGGACAGGCAGGCGATTATTAAAGGTTTGGTGGATGGCACCATTGACCTGATTGCCACGGACCATGCTCCCCATACGGCGGAAGAGAAGGCAAGGCGGATCACGGAGGCCCCCAGCGGCATTATCGGACTGGAAACGGCGCTGGCCTTAGGCATTACGGAACTGGTGGACGGCGGTTATCTTACCATGAGGCAGCTGCTTACACTGATGAGTACCAACCCGGCTAACCTGTATCATTTGAATGCCGGTTACCTGGCGGAGGGTGGACCTGCAGATATAATTCTCATTGATACTACGGCAGAGTGGGTTCCCTTGGAGTATGCCTCCAAGGCAAGTAATACTCCTTTTACCGGCCGGAAGCTCAAAGGGAAGGTCGTGGCCGTGATCTGCGCCGGAAGGGTTTTATAAATGCTTGTGCCGTTAGAGGCATGTCTTGTTTTAAGGATAAGGAGGCGGGAGGACTAAAATGAAGCAAAAACAAAATGCAGCGGTGTTTTCTCAAGAGGAAATTGCACCGGGAATTTATGATATGTGGATCGAAACCTCTCTGGCAAAACAGGCAAGGCCGGGGCAGTTTCTATGTATTTATCCCAGGGACAAAAGTACTCTGCTTCCCAGGCCCATCAGCATCTGTGAGGTTAGTGAGGACAGGCAGGCACTGCGTATAGTTTACCGTCTGGCGGGCAGTGGGACACGGGAATTTTCCTATTATGAAAAGGGTGAGAACATTTCCGTTCTGGGGATCCTGGGCAACGGCTTCCCACTGGAAGCGGCAGCGGGGAAACGGGTCTTTTTGATGGGCGGAGGCATTGGTATCCCCCCCATCCTGGAGCTGGTAAAGCAGCTTGGCGGGAACGGGAGCCAAGACGGAGCGATGTCTGCTGTCTGTGAAGAGGTCACGATGATTCTTGGCTATCGGGACGAGAAGACTTTCCTGCGGGAGGATTTTGAAAAATATGGCAGGGTATATACAGCTACGGAGGACGGCAGCGTGGGGACGAGAGGAAATGTTATGGACGCTGTCAGGGAGAAGGAACTTACGGCGGACGTGATCTATGCCTGCGGTCCCATGCCTATGCTTCGCGCCGTCAAGGCATATGCCGCGGAGCAGAAGATAAAGGCCTATATTTCACTGGAAGAGCATATGGCCTGCGGTGTGGGGGCTTGTCTTGGCTGTGTGGTAAAAACAAAGGAGATTCATCACCATTCTCATGTGCATAATGCCCGTATCTGTACGGATGGACCGGTGTTTGAGGCGGCGGAGGTAACTATATGAATACACAAGTGACGATTGCGGGCGTAACATTTAAAAATCCTGTTATGACGGCTTCGGGAACTTTTGGTTCCGGGATGGAGTACGGAGAATTTGTGGATTTGAACCGTCTGGGGGCAGTAGTGACCAAAGGGGTGGCAAATGTACCCTGGGAGGGGAATCCAGTCCCGCGGGTAGCTGAAGTATACGGAGGAATGCTGAACGCCATCGGGCTGCAGAATCCAGGCATTGACGTGTTTCTGAAGCGGGATATTCCTTTTTTAAAGCAGTATGACACCAAAATTATTGTGAATGTCTGCGGCAGAACGGTGGAGGATTATGTGGAGACGGTGGAGCGTCTGGGGGAAGAACAGGCGGTTTCCATGCTGGAGATCAATGTTTCCTGTCCTAATGTGAAGGAAGGGGCCATTGCCTTTGGGCAGAAGGCAGACGCCTTGTATCATATTACAGCGGAAATGAAGAAATACGCAAAACAGCCTGTGATCATGAAACTGAGTCCTAACGTGACGGATATTACGGAAATGGCAAAAGCGGCGGAGGCTGCGGGGGCAGATGCGTTGTCCCTGATTAATACCATTACCGGCATGAAGATAGATATTCATAAACGGAAATTTGCGCTTGCTAACAGGACTGGAGGCATGAGTGGCCCTGCTATCAAGCCTGTTGCAGTCCGCATGGTGTATCAGGCGGCACATGCGGTAAAGATACCGGTGATCGGCATGGGCGGAATTGCCACAGGTGAAGACGCTGTGGAATTTTTGCTGGCAGGGGCCAGCGCCGTCAGCGTCGGGGCCATGAATTTTGTAAATCCCTATGCCACCGTGGAGGTGGTGGAGGGCATTGAGGCCTATATGAAGCAGTATCATGTGGAAGACGTTTCCGAACTCATAGGCGCGGTATAGAGTGCATCGGTTCTTTTCTGGAAAACACCTTCATATATATACTTATACCAGTATATATGTGGAGGTATTTTTGTGGAGCTGATCAAGAGAAACATACATATGGACCGCGTAAAAACGGAAGCGGTCACACAATTTACACTGGAGGACGACTTGAATATACCGGACAGCAGACCGGACGTAAATACGCTGAATCTGGAGAAGGGCGAGATTGTCATCGAAGAGATTCGGCCCGGTACGGACTTTGTCAATGCGCGGGGCTACCTGGCATATGTGATACTTTATCATACAAGGGAGGAAGGCAGCAGCCTTGTGGCGCTGGATGGAAGGGTGCCCTTTGACGAAAGAATTAACCTGCGTGGAGTAGTGCCTGCGGACAATGTAAGTGTGGACGGGGTGACAGAGGATCTTACGATAGGCATGATAAACTCCCGGAAGTTAAATATACAGGCGCTTGTTACTCTGTCGGCAAAGGTGGAAGAACTATACGATGAGGAAGCACCGGTGGCGGTGCATGGAGATGAAAAAGCAGAATATCGCAGAAGGCCCTTAGAGGTGGCCCAGATCGCCATTTGTAAAAATGATATTTTCCGGTTGAAGGAGGAAGTCAGTCTGCCTTCTAATTATCCCAATATCTTCCAGGTCCTTTGGGATAATATTTCGTTGGGCGATATGGATTTCAAGGTGATGGAAGAGAAGATTTCAATGTCAGGGGATGTGCATGTATTCATTTTATATGAAGGAGAAGGGGAAGAACATCCCATCCGCTCCTTTGAGACGGCCATTCCATTTAGCGGCGTACTGGAGTGCCACGGATGCAGGGAAGGTATGCTTCCGGACATTCGCTGCCGCCTGGGGCAGAAGGAGCTGGCAGTACGGCCGGATTTTGACGGGGAAGAACGCAGCATCGGCCTGGAACTGGTACTGGATTTTGCCATTCGCGTTTATGAAGAGGAAGAGCTGGAGATCATATCTGATATTTATGGGGTTTCCAACGAGATTGGCACGGTGACTCACAGGGCGGACTTAAGACAACTTCTGGCAAGGGTTACGGGGAAGACAAAAGTGACGGATCATATTCATGTCAAGGCGGGAAATGTTCTGCAGCTGCTGCACAGTGAAGGTACGGTGGCATTGGAACAACAGACAGTGGTGGAAAACGGGATTCTGCTTCAGGGCAGCCTTACGGTGAAGGTCATGTACATTACTGGAGAGGATGATGCGCCTTATGGATGTACCCAGGCTCAGATCCCTTATCAGTATACCCTGGAGGTGCCGGATATTGCACCGGAGGATATTGACACGGTTCAGGGATCGGTAGAACAGCTGCAGGCGACCATGCTGGACGGGGAAGAAATGGATGTGAAGGCAGTCTTAAGCTTTTCAACGGTAGTGTTTAAGACGGTGCCGGTGGAGCTGATCAGCCAGGTGACCGTTTCGCCTCTGGATACGGGAAAGATGAGCAGTCTTCCGGGCATGGCGGTTTATATGGTAAAGGAAGGAGATAATCTTTGGAATATCGGTAAGAAATATTATGTGCCGGTAGATACTATGAGGAAAATGAATAATCTGGAAAGTGATGAATTAAAGATAGGGCAGAAGCTTCTGATCGTAAAGGGGAGCTGAAAAAACCCCCGGCCTTCCGAAAGGAAAGCCGGGGGTTTTTAAACAATGCGCATGCAGCGCACATTTACTGCTATTCAGTTACCGTTTTGTTTACTGCGGCAGCCATGTCGTCAAAGCCCTTCATCACGGCATCGTAGGTCTGCTTGGAAATATCGGGAAGCTCGCCGCCCCAGGTTTTCTCCGCCTGCTTATAGCCCTTTTCGAAAGCCTTGCGCATATCCTCGATTTTATCGGGATCACCGCCAGTTAAAGCATTTGCAAAATCCAAAATTCTGCTGGAGGTCTGTTTTACGCCCCAGTAGCCGTCTTCCGAAATATCTTGCTGTGCCTGCAGCTTGGTAGCAGCATCTACGGTATAATTCCCTGATCTTAAAAACTGCCACATATCCGTTGCCTTGCCATAGGCTTCGGTCTGGCCCGACATCATTTTTTCTACCAGACTGCGAAGCTGCTGGGTGCGTGCATCGGCATCAGCCTTCAGTTTATTGATTAAAGCAGTGTTGGGTTTGTATGTTTTCTTGGCGGTATCAGTTGTGGTGTCTTTGGAAGGCACATATACAACGCCGCTGTCCGCAGCAGAGGAAGAGCTCTCTGCCTTTGTGCTGTCTTTTTCCTGTGTCTCAGTGGGTTTCACGTTTTCCATATTGGAATAATCGTAAACTGAGCCGGATTGAATTGGTGATGTAACTCCATTTACACTCATAGGGATCCCTCTTTTCTGGCGGTAATACGCCGTTTTGTTGTCCGTTGCCGGACTTTATCATCCATGACTTGGTATCTTTTATTTCGGCAAATTAAGGAAAATAATTTAGTCCTTTTCCGAAAAATTTATGGTTAATTGATTTGTGGATAAAAGCTCTCCGCCCGTAAACAGCTTATATGTAATCATAATGCTTGCACTTGTTTCTGACCACTGGTATTTTAAGTCTTCCGTGAAGACGTCCAGCGTAAGTGAGCCATATTCGGTGACATAGTTTACAGGGTAGGTCCGGCCTGTTTCAAAACTCATGCGAGTATTCACAGTTCCTTTTTGGGTCAATTCCAGAATATGATCTTTTATTTTTAAGGTGTATGAGGTCAGGGCGTCGGAATCCTTATCCTGATCCAGGTAAATAAGATACCGTGTGCCGTCCCTTTCAAAATATTGCCCGCCGCCATAATACTCTGTGGTACTTTTCTGACCGTCACGTTCCTGGTTCCCAATCACATTGATTTCTACGCTGTTGTTCACATTAGCCTCCCTGGTTCCGTTCTATAGAATTTTAGTATTCTTCGATATTAACTGTCTTGGCAGAGAGAATGCCATAATTAATGATGGAATTGGCGAAACGTACAAATTTTTCCGCCTTGTCACTGACATAAAACTGATACTGATTGCTGCCCAGCCCCGGTGTTTCTTCATTGAGTATGTTCATTTCCGATAACAGCTGCCGGAGCTCTACTGCGGTCTCATACGCCGGATTTACCAGCGTCACCTTGTCTCCTATAATGCGCCTTAAGGTTGAGCGAATCAGCGGATAATGGGTGCAGCCTAATATCAGGGTGTCGATGTCAATGTCAATCAGCTCCGTCAGATAGCGGCGGACAATTTCATCCGTTACCGGATCCTCCCAGAGTCCTTCTTCCACAAGAGGGACAAAAAGGGGACAGGCCTTCTCATAAATGGTAATGGAACGGTTTAGGTTTGTTATGTATTTGGTGTACATCTGGCTGCTGATCGTGGCTTCTGTTGCGATGACACCGATTCGCCCGTTACGCGTTACCTCTGTGGCCATCTTTGCTCCCGGTTTTATAACGTCCACGATGGGAATGTCAATATCTTTTTCCAGAGTGTCAAGCGCGTAAGCGCTGGCGGTGTTACAGGCCACAACAATAGTTTTGACCTGAAAGGTCCTGAGAAAGCGGACGATCTGTTCCGAATAACGAGTTACCGTTTTCTGGGATTTACTCCCGTAAGGGACTCTGGCGGTATCTCCAAAATAGATAATTTTTTCGTTGGGTATTTGACGCATAATTTCCCGTGCCACGGTAAGTCCGCCCACGCCGGAATCAAAGACCCCAATCGGGGCATCTTTGTGCATCAGTTCTTTGTTGATTTGTCCCATGAAAAAGCCTCCCAAAAAGCATTCAGCTCTGTGAGCAGTCTGCTGCGGAAGCGGATATTATCACGATCTGTTTCCAGAAGCTCCAGATAAAGATTTTCGGGATATACCTCTTTATCTTCTTCCTCGCTGATCAACCGCACGGTGTCCGGTGTCAGGGTAAGCCCCGGAAAAAGGAGTCCCCACCAGCCAAGCGCTGCACACGTTGCTGCAATAATGCGTATTCCATTTTTTAATCTCTTCATGCAATAACCTGCCTTTCACGGTAGAGTATTGCCGAAGATCCCAAACCTATACCGAAATATTACTTTCGGTTTTCTCTGTCAAGCCGAATCTGGCGGATAATGGCCTTTTCCTGGTTGTCAATATGAGTTTTTGCCGCTTCTGCCGCCGTCTTTTTATCTTTGTTTACAATGCTTTGATAAATTATTCTATGCTCATCAACCAGGATTTGATGCTGACTGGTGTCCTTAATATATTCAAAACGATAGCGGTACATTTGTTCCGAAAGATTGTTGACCAGCTGGATCAGACGAGGATTACCGGTTGCCTTGACGATGATGTCGTGGAGAGTCACATCCGCATGGGCGATTTCCTTTGCATCGCCAGTTTGGACGGCGGCTTCAAAATCTTCGCAGGCAAGCCGTAAGGTTTCAAGCTCATCCGTCGTGATTCGGTCGCAGGCCAGCTCCGCACAGAGCGCGTCAAGGGCCCTGCGGACTTCCAACACATCATTCATGCTTTTTTCCGTAATTTGTGCAACCTCTGCACCCTTGCGGGGAACCATGGTCACCAAACCTTCCAGCTCCAGTCTGCGAATGGCCTCCCGGATAGGGGTGCGGCTGACGCCCAGCCTGTCGGCAAGATGGATCTCCATAAGCCGTTCACTGGGCTTTAATTCACCTAGAAGAATCGCGCGCCGAAGAGTGTTGCATACTACGTCCCGCAGTGGCAAAGATTCATCCATATCTAACTGTAATAAATCCTGCATAATAATAACCATGCCCTTCCGTAACCTGCGAATTCCTGACGACGAAAAGCATAAGCTTTTTGGTGTATGGGCAGCAGGTACAATATTTGCAAGACGAACAAGTTCGTCTGTGAAAAGCAAATCTTTCTGTATTCATAGCAAATTTGCCTGTCTGGGTGTTTATCCGGCGGTTTGGATCGGAGTGGCCAAGAAGACCTGCTCAGCAAGGGATTCTTCTTTTAACTTAATAAGGGCATGGCCTGCGGACTCCCCATCAGGGAAAATGCCGAATACCGTGGGACCGCTGCCGCTCATCAGGCTGCCGGCGGCTCCCAGCTCAAGCAATCTTTTCTTGATAGCTGCAATGACCGGATAAGCGGTTATTGTCACGGATTCCAGCACATTTTCCATGCGGCTTACAATGCCTGTAAGGCTTCCGTCTTTAATGGCGGCTGTCATCCCGTCAATATCGGGGTGGTTCCTGATTTCGGCAGAATCCAGATGCTCATAAACATATTTCGTTGAGACATTGATGTGGGGCTTTGCCGCCAGCACATGGCAAAAAGGAATCGGGGGCAGAGGTGTCAGCTTTTCACCGATACCCTCTGCAAGGGCAGTGCCGCCGAGAATGCAGAAGGGTACATCTGCACCTATGGCCGTGGAAAGCTCCATCAGGGCTTTCTGTGGTACTTTTAAGTCAAAAATACGATTGATGCCTTTCATGACTGCCGCCGCATCAGTGCTTCCGCCTGCCATGCCGGCGGCAATGGGGATATTTTTCTGCAGGTGGACCTTTAAACCTTCCTTTAGGCTGAATGTTTCCTGCATCAGTTTTGCGGCCCGAAAGATCAGGTTGCCTTCGTCTGTGGGAAGTTCGTCTGAGTCTGTGGTAAGTACAATACCGCTCGCGGTTTTTTCCAGGGTTAACTCGTCACAAAGGTCTATGGACTGCATGATCATTTTTACCTGATGATAACCAGTGGGCAGCTTTTTTATCACATCCAGGCCAAGATTAATCTTGGCACAGGCTTTTACTTTGAGTTGGTCCATGAATTCCTCCGGGTACGCAGTAAAATAATTATCAAAATTATATACAATTATGACCATTTCGTCAACAAGGTGAAACGATCCCTGTTAGAAAACCGGCCCCGCATAGGGCCGGTTAAGATAATTGCTGATAATGGAGCAGGATTTACTTGATAGGCTTTGCGCCTGCCTTTTCCTGGGCGGCTTCCATCAGCCTTTTAAAGCGGCCCTTCTTTTTAACGGGCTGTGCCTCCTGTTTTCCGTGAAGTCCCTTAACACCCAGAACATAAATACCACTGACGACGGCTTTTACTTCTTTTTTTACAGGAACGGAATCAAAGATTTTTTCGTCGCAGATCAGGGAAAGGATCTGGGGTCCTATCTTTGCCTTGATTATGGGCAGCTTGGAACCGCGCATGGCTTTGGGGGTTTGGTCGATGACCGCCTGTGGAAGCCCTGATTCCCTAAGCTTCATTCGCTTTTTGTCAATGATCAGCATGGAGATGGTCTGTTTGTTGGCCTCCAGCATCTCCTGCTGTTCCGCCTGCTTTTTCTGTGCCTTTTTCCCCAGAAAATATAAGGCGGCAATTATGGCGATCAGTACTACCGCAATCACAATCAATACGATTCCCCATGTTGGCATATTGTAAAAGTCTCCTTCCGAAATAAATATTTAACCTGCAAATGTTTATAATTTTGTTTATAGCTATTTTAACACAGGTGGCAGCCGATAAGCAACAGGACTTTTGCAGGTTGTTCCAAAAACTGTAATGATAGGCTGCAGGAAATATTGTAAAGATTTCGGATATGATATATACTTTTTGGATAGGAATGGTGATACAAGGAGGAAGTTAAGATATGGAACACTTCTATTCATTGACTTTGCGTGAGGGGATTCGCAAGATTTATTTTCAGGCAGAACCTGCTAGATTCCCTGAGGGTGTACGGCTTCTGGAGCAGGCGGTGGAAAACGAAGAGCCTCATGCTTTCTATTTTCTTGCCAGATGCTATGGCTGGGGTGAGGGAAATGTGAAGGCGGATAGCAGGAAGGCAAAGGAGCTGACAAAGCGGGGGGTCGAACTGGGCAGCGATCTTTGCGTGCTGGGGGCAGAACGCTTGGACATTTTGAAGGGAGACATCAAAGAGGCCATGACGGGAACACTGAAAAGCGCTTTTGACGGTGTCTTGGCTATGGCGGAGGCCGGTGAACCCATGGCCCAATATGCAATCGGACTGTTTTATTTTTGGGGAGATATGTTCCTTCATTTTCAGAAACCCCTGAAGGAGGATTATACAAAATGTGAGAAAGAAAATGCGGAGCAGGCTTTAAAATGGTTTCGACGCTCGGCGGAGCAGGGCTGTATTCCTGCCTTTCGAAATGCCTTTAACAGTGTGCGAAACGGCGTAAACGGGGTGACAAAGAATCCGGCAGAGGCGCTCCGCTATGCGGAAGCCGTAAGCGGCAAGATAGATTTGCGGGATTATTATCATTCGATTATTCTGGAGTACCAGAGGATGAAGCGATTTGACGATGCAATCCGCTGGTGTGAGAAGGGCGCCAGAGAGGGTATTGCGGACTGTGCCGTGGACCTGGGGCTGGCGTATGTGCGAGGGGATCAGGGCGTGGCCGTTGATTACGGGAAAGCGCTGGAGAATTTCAATATTGCGGCCCGGACCGGCGAAGCATACGGCATCTTTAATGTGGGCCGCTGCTATTACTTTGGCTGGGGATGTGCCCAGGATTATCATGAGGCTTTCCGCTGTTTTGAGAAAACCCTAGGCGAGCATCCTTCCTCTCCCTGGTTTCTCATCCAGTGTTACTTTTGGGGACGGGGAGTGGAAAACGATTATAAGAAGGCTGTGGAGATGATGCAGAAGCTGATCAGAGAAGATAAGAATTATCCCAAGGAATTAATGGGTTACTGCTGTCTGTACGGCAAGGGTATTTATACCGATACGGCTCGCGGAAAGCAGCTTTTGGAAGAAGCGGCGCTGGCAGGCAGCGGCCAGGCATGGATGTTCCTGGGCGAAATGTATGATAAGGCAGTGGGGGTGGCAGAAGATATTCCTATGGCGGTATACTGTTATCAGAAGGCTGCGGAAAAAAAGGAAGAGGGCGCTTCTCAGGCATTAAGCCGGTATAAAAAGACTTTGTTCGGCAAATGGAAGAGACAGGCATGAGCGCCGTCTGGGAGATTATATCATATGTGCTGGGGGGACTGCTTTTCTGCAACCTGCTTTTTGCTGTTGTCATCGTGTTTTTTGAGCGCCGGGACCCTAAAAGCGTCTGGGCCTGGCTGCTTTTGCTGTTTCTTCTGCCGGGGATCGGTTTTGTGCTGTATCTGTTTCTTGGGGAAGATATGCACAAGCGGAAAATGTTCCGGGAAAAGGAACTGGAAGAGGATCTCCACGATATTATCAGGGATCAGAAGGCTCGGTTGAAGGAGAATTTCCCGGAAGGGGACATAGCAGGATACACGGATCTTGTTATGTATAATATGGAAACGGCGGATGCGGTCCTGCTGCAGGAAAATGATATAGACATTTTTACGGACGGAAACGAGAAGTTTGACGCCTTGATTGCCGACCTGGAAGGGGCGGAGCATTTTATTCATCTGCAATATTACATTATCCGTAACGACGTGCTGTTTCAGCGGATTGCGGAGGTGTTAAAGCGCAAGGCCAGGGAAGGCGTGAAGGTGCGGGTGCTGTTTGACGGCATGGGCTGCCGGGGCACCGGGCGCAGCTGTTGGAGACAGTTAAGAAAAGCGGGAGTCTGCACGGCGGAATTTTTTCCTGCCATCCTGGGAAGGCTGCAGCTGCGTATCAACTACAGAAATCACCGGAAAATCGTAGTGATAGATAATCGGATAGCATATGTGGGCGGCTTTAATATTGGCAGGGAGTATATTGGCCTGGATGAAAAGTTCGGTTATTGGCGGGACACCCATCTGCGCATCAGGGGATATGGTGTCATGGGACTGCAGCTGCGCTTTGCTTTGGATTGGGATTATGCGGCGGGGGAGCATCTGATTCGGGAAAAGGAATGGTTTCCGGAGCCTCCTGCAGGGACAAGGGATCATTGCGCAGTGCAGATCATCAGCAGCGGACCGGATAATTCTCTGCAGCAAATCAGGGACAACTATATCAGGCTGATCACCAAAGCAAGAAAGAGGATTTGTATCCAAACGCCCTATTTTATTCCCGATGAAGCGGTGCTGACGGCTCTTCTTATTGCGGTGCGTTCCGGCATAGAGGTCAATCTGATGATACCCTGCAAGCCGGATCATCCTTTTGTGTATTGGGCTACTTATTCTTATATGGGACAGCTTTTGAACGCAGGGGCAAACTGCTATATCTATGAGGACGGATTTCTGCACAGTAAGGGAATTGTTTTGGATGGCGAGATATTCTGCTACGGAACGGCCAACATGGACATCCGCAGCTTTGCGTTGAATTTTGAGGTAAATGCCATAGTGTACAGTGTGGAAAAGGCCAGGGAGATGGAGCATATTTTTCGGGAGGACTTAAAGCACTGTACTCAGGTCACAAGAGACCAGTACGCTGCGAGAAGGCTGAAGATTCGCTTTAAGGAGCAGGTGTGCAGGCTCATGTCCCCATTGTTATAATTGCAAAATGTGGGGGATCATGGTAAAATGACCTTATTCTAGGCAAAAGACGGCCGAATGGCATAAAACCGTAAATGCGGAGCATTTATGGTAAAATGACCTT
>CAJTSE010000007.1:0-43530 GCA_910578815.1 uncultured Acetatifactor sp. | reverse complement strand
TGGCATAAAACCGTAAATGCGGAGCATTTATGGTAAAATGACCTTATTCTAGGCAGAGGACGGCCGAATGGCATAAATGCCGCATGGGCGGCGGATTGTGAGGAATTATGAAAAAGAAATCAGCGGGAATACTTGCCGTACTGGCGGCGGCACTTCTTCTGACGGGCTGCGGTGACGAAACCGATAAGCCTTTAAACCAGATGAAGGTAGAAAAATATGTAAAACTGGGAGATTACGGCAGCTTTGAGGTTACCGTAGATACCATCGGTGTTGATCAGGAAGAGATGGAGAGCCTGATGAGCAGCAATTATATTAATTATGTGACGCCGGAGCATGGCGGTATTACGGACCGGGCGGTAGCGGAGGGCGACACGGTCTTCATTGACTATGAGGGAAAAGAGGACGGCGTAGCTTTTGCCGGCGGTACGGCGCAAAATGCCGCTTTGACCATCGGCAGCGGCCAGTTTATTGACGGCTTTGAGGACGGGCTGATCGGTGTTATGCCGGGAGAGACGGTGGATTTGAATCTGCGCTTCCCAGATAATTATAATCCTGAGATGGCGGGAAAGGAAGTAGTATTTACCGTTACCGTAAGATGTATCCGTCCTGTGGAGATGGCTGTTGCGGACATGGAGGACGTGGTGGCGGCTTCCATGGGCCTTAACGGAGTAAGTACCGTGGCGGAGTTTCAGCAGTATGCTTATGATTATCTGGAATCCGAATACGAATATGACGTACAGAGCGGTATTATAGAAGCGTTTATGGAAAGATGCGAGTTTAAAGAGCTGCCGGAGGAAATGCTGGCGCCTTACCAGGAGATGTGGTCCAGGATGTTCAGCATATATGCCAATCGCTTTCAGATCGGTCTGGAACAGTATACCGCTTACTTTTACAATTCCGACAGTGGGAGCCTGATCAAAGAGTATGCGGAGAATTCTCTGAAGCAGGATCTGATGCTGCAGGCCGTAGCCAATAAGGAGGGCCTGAAAATCAGCGACGAAGAGCTGGAGGAAATGCTTCTGGAAGAAGCCGGGGCAGCAGGATACGCCACGGTGGAAGAGTATGTGGGCGGGGGTTCTAAGGAAGACTATCGCAACGACTATATGAACGAGCGGGTATTGGAATATCTTCAGGAAAAAACCACCGTTAAGGAAGCGGGACAGTGAATAATAAATACAGCGGACAATAAAAAATATAGCAGAAAATATGAAGATTTTCAGAAGCTGCTGACAAGTGCAGAATTTTGCAGAAAAGGAGAGATATAAACTATGGATTTGACAGACATCAGAGAGCTTTACCGTGATCGGGAAAAGTATATTGGGAAGGAGGTTACCGTAGGCGGCTGGGTCCGCAGCAACCGGGATTCCAAAAACTTCGGTTTTCTGGTGATTAATGACGGCACCTTCTTTGAACCGCTGCAGGTGGTGTACGGGGAAAAGCTGCCTAATTTTCAGGATTTGTGCAGGATGAACGTGGGGGCGGCGCTGGTGATTACCGGAACCGTCGTGGCTACGCCGGATGCAAAGCAGCCCTTTGAGCTGCAGGCGGCGGAGGTTTTGGTGGAAGGGCCCTCTACGGCGGATTATCCCTTACAGAAAAAACGTCATACCTTTGAATATCTGCGCACCATTTCCCACCTGCGTCCCAGGACAAACACTTTTCAGGCAGTATTTCGGGTACGCTCCCTGATTGCTTACGCCATTCACAGCTTTTTCATGGAAAGAAACTTTGTTTATGTGCATACGCCTTTGATTACGGGAAGCGACTGCGAAGGAGCAGGAGAGATGTTCCAGGTGACAACTCTGGATCTGGAAAACGTACCCAAACATAAGGACGGCAAGGTGGATTTTTCACAGGATTTCTTCGGAAAGGCCACCAATCTTACTGTCAGTGGACAGCTGAACGTAGAAACTTATGCCTTTGCCTTTAAGAATGTGTATACCTTTGGGCCTACCTTCCGGGCGGAAAATTCCAATACCACCCGCCATGCGGCGGAATTCTGGATGATCGAGCCGGAGATGGCTTTTGCGGACTTAAAGGACGATATGCTGCTGGCGGAAGGAATGCTGAAATATATTATCCGCTATGTGCTGGAGAATGCGCCGGAAGAGATGGCATTCTTTAACCAGTTTGTGGACAAGGGGCTGATCGAGCGTCTGGAGCATGTAGCTAACTCCGATTTCGGACATGTGACCTATACCGAGGCGATCGAGATATTGGAAAAGCACAACGATGCTTTTGATTATAAGGTGTTCTGGGGCTGTGATCTGCAGACCGAACATGAACGTTACCTGACGGAAGAGGTATTTAAGCGACCGGTATTCGTGACGGATTACCCTAAGGAGATCAAGGCCTTTTATATGAAGTTAAATGAGGACGGCAAAACCGTTGCCGCCATGGACTGTCTGGTGCCCGGCATCGGTGAGATCATTGGCGGCAGCCAGCGAGAGGATAAGCTGGAGGTGCTGGAGCAAAGGATGGAAGAGCTGGGCCTGAACAAGGAGGATTATGGCTTCTATCTGGATCTGCGCAGATATGGCTCCGTGCGCCATGCAGGCTTTGGTCTGGGCTTCGAGCGCTGTGTTATGTATCTTACCGGAATGAGCAACATCCGGGACGTGGTGCCCTTTCCCAGAACGGTGAATAACTGCGAGCTTTAAACTTTTCGGAAAATAATCTTAATAATTTTATAGGTGAAAAGCATACTGAAATGTGGTATGCTTTTTCCATGAGAAAATACATCGGACAAAACGGGAAAAAATGTATAAGCTGTATTCTGGTCATGGGCCTGACGGCCGCATTGATATGCAATATTTCTTCTGAGCCGCTGGTGGTGGAGGCTACAACCATCGGAGAGATTCAGACGAATATTCACAACCGGCAGGAAGAGATTAACAGGATTCTGGAAGAAATTTCGGGGCTTGAGGACGAGCAGGATCTGATTGAGGAACAGATTTCGGATTTGAACGCCGAGATTGTCAATACCATGGCCAGCATCGGTATGCTGGAGGATCAGATTGCCGAGAAAGAGGACCAGCTTGCCGAGAAAGGTACGCAGATTGTAGATAAACAGGAACAGATCAAGGTTACGGAGATAGAATACAATGCGGCTGTAGAGCGGGAAGAGATACAGCGGCAGAGCATGATAGACTGTGCTCGTCTGGTGTATGAAAATAAGGATGTGTCTTATCTGAATTTTATTCTGGAGGGCAAGGGACTATCCGAGATTTTGAATCAGATGGATTATATTGAGAAGGTGTATGAATACAGCATGGATCGCCTTAATGCCTATGTGGAAGCCAAGGATCAGGTGCATGACCTGTGGGACAGGCTGGAGCTGGAAAAGGCTGAGCTGGAGCAGGAGCGGGACGGGCTGGAGCTGGCAAAGCAGGAGCTGAAAGCGGACGAGGCTGAGCTGCAGGATTTAAAGGCTGATCTGAATGTAAAGCTGGACAGAAAGAAGAAGGAATCCGCAAACTATGAGGCGGAGATTAAAAAGGCGCAGCGGGAAGCGGCAGTAGCGAAAACGCTGCTCAAGCAGGATCAGCAGAAGCTGAAACAGCTGCAGGCGGCTCAGAATGCCGCCAATAAAACCATTGCCACCACGAACTATACGGCAATTATTGACGCGGCTTCTGGAAGCGACCTGGGTAAGAAGATTGCCAAGTTTGCCTGTCAGTATGTGGGTAATCCTTATGTCATGGGGGGAACCAGCCTAACAAACGGTGCAGACTGCTCCGGATTCACTTACAGAGTTTATCAGGAATTTGGGTATAGTATTCCCAGAACCTCTTATCAGCAGAGAAGCGCTGGTACGGGAGTGGCTTATGAAAATGCACAGCCGGGAGATCTGATCTGTTATGACGGGCATGTGGCAATGTATATCGGCAACGGCATGATCGTACATGCCAGCAGCGCCAAGACCGGGATCAAGGTCAGCAGGGCCCAGTACCGGACCATACTGGCGGTGCGCAGGATCATCCCATAGCGGGAAGCTGAACCGCAGTTGAGACGAAAACGGAATGCGGGCTGCTTTAAGTTATTATAGTAGTGATAGAAGGAGCATAAAGCTGTGAAGATTATCATTGCCGGGGACGGCAAAATGGGAGCTACCCTGACCAGGCAGTTTTCGGCGGAGGGGTATGACTTGACACTGATAGACTCCAACGCAAATGTGCTGGAGACCAGTGAGGAACGGTATGATGTGCTGGTGGTGCAGGGAAATTGTGCCTCCATGGAAGTGCTGAAACAAGCCGGCGTCAGGGAGGCGGATCTTTTGATCGCCATGGCCGGAGCGGATGAGGTAAATCTGCTGTGCTGCATGACGGCCCATAGTATGAATCCTGGAATTCATACCATTGCGAGGGTGCGGAATCCGGAATATACGGAGCAGATTTATGCCATGAGGGGGATGTTTGCTCTCTCCATGTCGGTGAATCCGGAAAAACAGGCGGCAGCAGAGGCCGCCAGGCTGTTGAGGTATCCCGGCTTTTTAAAAAGAGATACCTTTGCACGAGGCAGAGTGGAGATTGTGGAGCTGCGGCTTGACGAGAACAGCAAGCTCTGTAATGTAGCCTTAAATGATATGAACAGTATTGTCAAGTGTAAGAGTCTGGTTTGTGCGGTGCTGCGTAAGGGTACGGCGGTGGCACCGGCGGGAGACTTTGTTCTGCGGGAGGGAGACAGGATTTTTGTTACTGCGCCGGCGGATACTTTGACCCTGCTGTTGAAAAATCTGGGGATTATTACCCATAAGGTAAAACGCGTCATTCTTTGCGGAGGCGGACGGGTCAGCTATTATCTGGCCAGGCTTCTTTTGAACAGCGGTATTAACGTGCAGCTGATCGAGAGGGATGAGGACAGGTGCAGCAAGCTGGCTGCCATGCTGCCGGGGGCCTGCATTATCCACGGAGACGCCAGCAGTCAGTTCCTTTTGGAGAGCGAAGGAATCTCGGAGTGTGATGCCCTGGTCTCTATGACGGGTCTGGATGAGCTGAATATGGTTATTTCTCTGTACGGGGCCGGCTGCGGCGTACCGCAGGTGATCACAAAGCTGGGGCGGATGGACAATACCAATATTCTGGGAAATCTGGCTCTGGGCAGTGTGATCAGTCCCAAGGAGCTTTGCTGCAATACCATTGTACGTTACGTACGGGCCATGAAGAACCAGACAGGGGCGGCCTTAACGGTGCATACCATTGCGGACGGACAGATGGAGGCTATGGAGTTTGCGGTGGATGACAATACAAGACACTGCGGAGAACCGCTGAAGGATCTGAAGCTGAAGAAGGGTGTACTGGTGGTTTGCATTACAAAGGGTGCGCTGCAGGAAATTCCGGGCGGTGAATCCCGGTTTGAGCGGGGAGACACCCTGATTATCGTTACGGACAGGGAGCGGGGAATATACCAGCTCAACGATATTTTTGAATAAGCATAAGGAAATGAAGGTTGCTATGAACTACAAAATGATGGGAAGGTTTGTCGGCAGGATACTGGTGGTAGAAGGGGTATTTATGGTGCCGGCGCTGTTGATCAGTCTATTTGAAAGGGAGTTTGCCTCTGTCCGGGCTTTTATGTGGAGCATGGTCATTATCCTTGCGGCAGCCTGGCTGTTGATGTGGCTCTGCCGGGGGTCCAAAAATAAGTTTTATGCAAAGGAAGGCCTGGCCTGTGTGGGGATCAGCTGGCTGATTATCAGCTTGCTGGGTTGTCTTCCTTTTTGTATTTCCGGCGCGATCCCCCATTTTATTGACGCTTTTTTTGAGATCGTTTCCGGCTTTACTACTACAGGAGCATCCATCCTGCCGGAGGTGGAGAGCCTGCCAAAGGGAATCCTTTACTGGAGAAGCTTCAGCCATTGGCTGGGAGGCATGGGAGTGCTGGTGTTTCTGCTGGCGATCTCCTCCGTGGGCGGCAGCGACAATGGTTTTACCATGCACCTGCTCCGTGCGGAAAGCCCCGGTCCTAACGTGGGCAAGCTGGTTCCCCGCATGAAGCAGACGGCAGGTATTTTGTATCTGCTTTACATCGGTCTTACGATTATAAACGTTGTTTTTCTGCTGCTTGGGGACATGAATTTGTTTGAGGCTGTCTGCACTGCCTTTGGAACGGCGGGAACAGGCGGATTTGGGGTACGAAATGACAGCATAGCCGGCTACAGTCCTTATATCCAAAATGTGTGCACGGTATTTATGCTGCTGTTCGGTGTGAACTTCAGCTGTTATTATATGTTGCTCATCCGGCAGTTCAAGGCGGTATTCAAAGACGAAGAGCTTCGGCTGTACTTAGGAATTGTGGCAGGAAGCGTGCTTTTAATCGTGCTGAATCTGAAAGGCTTTTACGGAAGCCTTGGGGAGACCATACGGCATGCGGCTTTCCAGGTGGCATCCATTGTGACAACCACGGGCTTTGCCACTACGGATTTTGACCTGTGGCCAGGGTTTTCTAAAATGATTCTTTTAGGGCTGATGGTGGTAGGCGCCAGCGCCGGCAGTACGGGCGGCGGTTTTAAATGCGGCAGGCTGCTTCTGGTAATAAAGAGTCTGCTCAGAAGCGTGCGGAAGGTGGTGCATCCCCAGAAGGTAGAGCTTGTACGCATGAACGGAAATCCTATCAGTGAGAAGGTTTTACAGAACATAAACGCTTATCTGGCGGCGTATGTGATTATTATGGGCGTCAGCTGTCTGCTTATTTCTATAGACGGGTTTTCCATTACCACCAATATTTCGGCAGTACTGGCCTGCTTTAATAATATTGGGCCGGGCTTCGAAATGGTGGGACCTACCTGTAACTTTTCAGCATACAGCGCGTTTTCCAAGCTGGTGCTGATTATAGACATGCTGGCCGGAAGGCTGGAAATTTTCCCGATATTGATTTTGTTCTCCAGGACGACATGGAGACATCGCTAACAAACCGAAAAGCAGATAATTGTGAAAGTCCGGTTACAAAAGGAACGTTTCGCAATGGTCCGATGTTGAAAAGGAAGAAAAAGAGCATGAGAAGCGAGGTGGTACAGAAAGAAAAAAAATTTGTGGCAGCGGCTGAGGCGGCTGTGCTGGCAGGTGTGATGATTTTGCTTGCCTGTCTTTTTGATTATCGTTATGCGACCAACGATGACGTATTTATCAGAGCCATTGTTTCAGGACAGTATTCCGGTACGCCGGATCTGCACAATATACAGTGTATTGTCTTGATAAACGGAATTTTTACATTGCTGTATCGGATCTGCAGGTTTGTGCCGTGGTTCGGGATTTTCATGGTGGTGAGTCAGTTTCTTTCTCTTTACTGGATATTAGTGTCCATCGTGGGAAAAATGCGGTTTTCCAGGCAATACCGTATTTTATGCGGGGCGGCGGTGAATATCCTGATTTTGGGTATTATGCTGCAGGAGCTTGTGATCATTCAATATACCTATACGGCGGCGCTTTTGATCGTTTCGGCGACGGCGCGGCTTTACTGCAAAGCGGGAAAGGAATCCTCCGAAGGGGTGAGCAGGAGCGAATATGTGGGGCTGCTGGTACATTTCCTGCTGGCCTTCTGCCTGAGAACAGAGATATTTTTATTTCTTATGCCTTTTTCCCTGCTGCTGACGCTGATTTGCTGCCATAGTGGGGAGAAAAAGGGTATATTTTCGGGAAAAAAGGTTAAAATTTGGGGGACCTTCTGGGGCGTCCTTGCTTTTTGTGTGGTCATACTGTATGCGGTGGACTATATTGGATATACAGGGGAAGGTTATCGAGAATACAGGAGGATGTTTGATGCCAGAACTCAGCTCTATGATTTTCTGACCCTGCCCGATTATGATGCAGACCGGCAATTTTACGAATCCGCAGGCATAACCGAAACCCAACACACTCTTTTAGAAAATTATAATTTTGCTTTGGATGAAGAGATTACATCACAACTGCTCGAAAGCATTGTGGGCCATGTGAATGAAGAGCGGACGGCGCAATACCAGGGATTGGAGAAGCAGTATATGCGAATGTTTACACTGCCGTTTGGGGAGGGAATCTGGTCCTATCAGCACAGAGTGATGGCCGATCCGAGGGTGTCGGGTGAGGATTATCCATGGAATTTTGTCTGCGCCGCTCTGTATCTGATGCTGTTTTTGGTTACCTGCCTGACACGGCGGATGCGGAATCTGATTTATATATTTTTGATGTGCTCCATGCGTTCGGTGCTATGGCTGTATATTATATTAAAGCAGAGAACACCGCCCAGGGTAACCCATTCTTTGTATATCATGGAAATTGTCTGTCTGCTGCTGCTGGTCTTTGAAGAGCTGAGTTATCTGAAAGAGGCGGGGGGCGCGGAGAAAAGGTGGTTATACTCCGGCATTGCAGTGCTTTTTCTGGCCGGATCTGGCACGGCATCATTTTATGCTGTATCCGGTTTCAGAGAGGCGTACAGGGAAGCGGCAGCTGTCAACAAAGAGTGGAGCTCCCTGCTGGAGTACTGCTCGGAGCGGGAAGATAATTTTTATTTTATGGACGTGTATTCCACGGTAAACTATGCGCAAAAAATTTTTGGCGACGAGAATTCCGAATTGGAAAACTACGACATATGCGGCGGCTGGCTGGCTAAAAGTCCGCTCTGTGGGGAAAAGTACGGTAATTTCGGATTTTCTTCTCCGCGTGCCGCGTTGCTTGAAATGGACAATGTATTCTTTGTGGCAAAGCAGGGGACCGATCTGGGGTGGCTTAAGAAAATGTATGAAGAAGAGAACCTGCGGATCCGCATGGAGTATCGTGAGGTCGTAGCAGGGAAATTTGATATTATTAAGATTAAGCTTGAAGAAGCAGCGGAATAAATTCCGTGCGGGGGTGGAAGGATGCGGGTGGCTGACAAAATGCCAGTTATATCATTGACTCTAATGCCACGGTGCGGCAGACGGTAAAGGCTTTCGGGGTATCTGCGCCGGAACTGAGCAGTGCACAGATTTCCGAGTAACGCATGCACCTTTCACAGCAGTTCACTTGTTTTCCGGACAAGGTACAGAGGAAGATTTGTAATAGCTCCGTCCTTTCGATAATTTCGTTTGGAAAAGCGGACCGCGTGTTCAGGCTGACGCTCGGCAAGATATTTTTTGAAAGACGGAGCAGATTTGTCCTCGCCGCCCTTCACCTCAACAGGGATGATCTCTGTGCCGCATTGCAGTGCAAAGTCGATCTCCTTGTTCTTGTCGGAAAAGTAACGAGGTTCCATCTCGAACTGTCCGCGGAGCTGCTGTAAACAATAGTTTTCAGTCAGAGGCCCTTTGAACTGGTAGTCGGCTTTCAGAAGGATTGCGCTGTTGTCAATACCGGCCATATGCTTAAGAAGTCCGGTGTCAAATAAAAAGAGCTTGAACTGATCCAGCTTGTCAAAGGCCGCAAGGGGATGCTCCATTTTAGAGACATTGTAAACGCGGTTCAGCATACCGGCCGAGACAAGCCATTCAATAGCTTCTTCAAAGTCTCGCGCCCGGCCGCCTTCGCGTACAGCCCCGTACATGAATTTTTCATTTGGCTTGGCAAGCTGTGAAACAATACTGCGGAAGACCATAAGGATGCGTCCGCTGTTTACTTTTCCGTTGTGCTTGGAGAAGTCGTTTTCATAAACTTCAATCAGCTCATGCTGAATTCGGGATATTTTCAGTGGATCCCGGTATTTGATCCATGAGGCCACACATTCCGGCATACCGCCGATAATCAGATAATATTGATAGACCTCAAGCAGTCGTTTGTGGAAGAACTCTTCGATCTGCACATTTTTATGAATGCCGCTATAGAAGCTATAAAGATCGGGCTCAACTGCCTGAAGAAACTCGTCAAAGGTCAACGGAAAGAGGTCAAGCAGGTTTACCATACCTACCGGATAAGACTTCGGCTTTGCAAGAAGAGTTCCAAGCAGGCTGCCGGCGGCAATAATGTGATAATCATTGGCCTTTTCTTTAAAATATTTGAGTGTGTTCAGGGCTTCCGGACATTCCTGAATCTCATCAAAAATAATCAGTGTTTTTTCCGGATAGATTTTTTCCCCGGCAATCATGGAAAGAAGCTCAATAATCCGCTGAGGATTCTTATTGGCTTCAAATATGGACTTCAGCTCATCTTCTTCGTCAAAGTTGAGATAAACAAAGCTGTTATAGTAGTTTCGGCCGAATTCTTTCATGAGCCATGTTTTGCCGACCTGACGCGCACCCTTTAATACCAGGGGTTTTCGTTCCTCGCTGGTTTTCCAGTTTATTAAATCCTGCATTGCATTGCGCTTCATTCAAATGTACCCCTCTCCAAATGTATAATATTAGTATCACACGTTTTTCTTAAAAGTGCAATCATATTTTTGCACATTTTTCCTGCGCCTGGGACGAAGGTGTATGAGCTGGCAGAGGAACTGGCGAAATATCTGCCGGAAAAGTTGGCAAAGTGTTTTGGGTAATAAGATGGGATGTCTGGAGGAATACAGTAAAACAATAGTCATACCCCTTGAGAATGCTTCATACACTGTAAAAAAGATTCTCAAGGGGTACTCTTTTGAAGGATTATATTGAGGAGAGGGCAATCAGCATCGCCAATTATATCATTGACTCCAATGCTACGGTGCGGCAGACGGCGAAGGCATTCGGAGTATCTAAAAGCACGGTACATAAGGACGTAACGGACCGCCTCATGCAGATCAATCCTACTCTGGCAAAGCAGGCCAGGCAGGTGCTGGATGTAAACAAATCAGAGCGCCACATCAGAGGCGGGCTTGCCACAAAAGAAAAATACGCCCATATGCAGGAGCATTGAAGGATGCAGGGGTATCGTACATAAGGGCCACCAAATATATTAAGGCAAAATGAGGAGAGGCTGAAGGCGCAGGCAGCTTCTCCGATTTTTTGTGTTTCGGCAGGGTTTTATGAAGTCTTTCTTAATTTGAATCAGCCTTGTTGAAGGAGGTGGAAACTTCTGGTATACTTTAAGGAAAGCTTTGGCGGAAAGAAAAGAGGAATAGATATGATGAATCTGGCACAGGCGAAGGAAAAGCTGGAAAAATACGGGCAGGAGCATGTTCTGAAATATTACGACGAGCTGAGCAGGCAGGAGCAGGAAGGGTTATTAAAACAGATAGAGGCTACCGATATGAGTCTGCTGGAGGCCTGCAAACACAGAGAGGATCTGGGACAGAGGGGAGTGATTTCGCCTCTGGCAGCCATGCAGCTGCCGGAGATTGAAGAAAACAGGGAAGCCTTTACCGCGGTCGGGCTGGAGGCAGTCCGGGCCGGAAAAATCGGGGCGGTGCTTCTGGCAGGCGGCATGGGAACCAGGCTGGGCTCCGACGATCCCAAGGGTATGTATAATGTGGGGCTGACCAAAGAACTTTATATTTTTGAATGTCTGATTCATAACCTTTTGGATGTAGTGAGGCAGGCTGATACCTGGATTCATCTCTTTGTTATGACCAGCGATAAAAATCACGAAGCAACGGTAACATTTTTGCAGGAGCATGAGTACTTTGGCTATCAGGCGGAATATGTACACTTCTTTCAGCAGGAAATGGCAGCGGCAACGGATTATGAAGGCAGGATTTATCTGGAGGGAAAGGGAAGACTGTCCACATCTCCCAACGGAAACGGGGGCTGGTTCATCTCTATGAAAAACGCGGGGCTGCTGGACCTGGTGAAGAAGGCCGGCATAGAATGGCTGAATGTTTTTGCCGTGGATAATGTATTGCAGAAGATTGCCGATCCCTGCTTTGCGGGAGCAGTCATCAGTAAAAACTGCGCCGTGGGCGCCAAGGTGGTGCGCAAGAATGCGCCGGATGAAAAGGTGGGCGTCATGTGTCTGGAGGACGGCCGTCCTTCCATCGTGGAATATTATGAGCTGACGGAAGAACTGATGAATGCCAGGGACGAAAAAGGAGATCCTGCTTATTACTTCGGCGTTATCTTAAATTATCTGTTCCGAGTGCAGGATCTGATCAGTATTCTAAATCAGCACCTGCCGCTGCACGTTGTGGAAAAAAAGATTCCTTATCTGAACGAAGAAGGGGTGCTGGTAAAGCCCGACGAGCCCAACGGGTACAAGTTTGAAAATCTTGTATTAGATATGATTCATCAGATGGAAAGCTGTCTTCCTTATGAAGTGGTGAGAGAAAAAGAGTTTGCACCCATCAAAAACAGGACAGGGGTCGATTCCGTGGAGAGCGCCAGAGCACTTCTTCGGCAGAACGGAGTTGTACTTTGAACAGAGCATAACATTTCGACAGATTCAAACAACAAATAAGTATTGTAAACCAAAGACTTTTTGGTTATCCTTTAAAGCAGCAGATAACAAAAAATGCAATGTGCGGGACATTCCGCAGAAAAGGAGGAACTATGAAGATATTGGTGACGGGCGGTGCCGGCTTTATTGGCAGCCATACGGTAGTGGAATTGCAGCAGGCAGGCTACGAGGTGATCGTGTTGGACAATCTTAGCAACGCGAGTGAAAAATCCCTGCAGCGGGTAGAGGCGATCACGGGCAAAAAAGTTCCTTTTTACAAGACGGACATTTTGGACCGGGAGGGTCTGGAGAAAATCTTTTCCGCGGAAAAGATTGATGCGGTGATCCATTTTGCAGGTTTGAAGGCGGTGGGTGAATCCGTGCAGAAGCCCTGGGAATACTATGAGAACAATATTGCAGGTACTTTGACTTTAGTGGATGTAATGAGGAAGCACGGTGTCAAGAACATTATCTTTTCTTCCAGCGCTACGGTGTACGGAAATCCGGCCTTTATACCCATTACGGAGGAATGTCCCAAGGGGCAGTGTACCAATCCTTACGGCTGGACCAAGTCCATGCTGGAACAGATTTTAAGCGACATCCAGAAGGCGGACCCGGAATGGAATGTGATTCTGCTGCGGTATTTTAATCCGATTGGGGCACATAAGAGCGGCACTATAGGAGAGAATCCCAATGGTATTCCTAATAATCTGATGCCTTACATTACCCAGGTGGCGGTAGGAAAGCTGAAGGAGCTGGGAGTCTTTGGAAATGATTATGATACGCCGGACGGAACCGGAGTCAGAGATTATATTCATGTGGTGGATCTGGCGGCGGGCCATGTAAAGGCATTAAAAAAGATTGAGGAAAAGGCCGGTTTAAAGATTTATAATCTGGGAACCGGTGTGGGATACAGTGTTCTGGATATTGTGAAGAATTTTGAGGAAGCTACGGGGGTGAAGATTCCGTATGTAATCAAGGACAGACGTCCGGGCGATATTGCAGCTTGCTATGCGGATGCGGCTCTGGCAAAGGAAGAACTTGGCTGGGAGGCACAGTACGGTATCAAAGAGATGTGTGCCGATTCCTGGAGATGGCAGAAGAATAATCCTAACGGTTATGAGGATTAATCCTCTTCGATGACCTGAATCTCCAAATAATCAAAATCAACAGCTTCCATGAAATTGTCCTGGGTGAAACGTGCTTTCCGATGTCTTTTAAATTCTGCGATGGTCTTGTCCAGCCAGACGGGACGTCCCAGATCAAACTGAAAGCATATTTCATCCAGGGCATGGAAAACCTTGTGGGTGCGGGTGTCGCCGCTTCCGTCTTCAATGCAGGTATCCTGCAGCATGTGATTGTCCTTAAAAGTTCTTGCCCATAAGCGAAACATAAGTTTTCCCCCTTTGTCCCTATCTTAAATTATTTTTTTCACTCGTGCAAGAAAAATGTATTGAAAGGAATGAAAAGATGCGGTTACGCTTGAAAAAATGGATTCAAATGCCGGAATGCTGGCTGACGCTTGTTATACTGGCGGGCAGCCTGGCGAGACTGCTGTTTTTGGGGGAAAGTCCTATGGGGCTGCATCAGGACGAAGCGTATGGTGCTTACAATTCCTGGGCGGTCATGAATTACGGGATAGATTCCTTTGGTTATACGAGGCCGGTATATTATACCGTCTGGGGCAGCGGAATGAGCGTATTGTATTCTTATCTGACCATGCCTTTCTTTGCGCTGTTCGGGGTGTCAGCGGTAACGATCAGACTGCCGCAGGCGCTCCTGGGATGTGTGTCGATTGTTGTGGTATATGGACTCGGCAGGGAAATGTTTCAGTCGAAATGGATGGGTTTATTGTTCGCGTTTCTCCTGGCCGTTAATCCATGGCATATTCAACAGTCACGATTTGGTATGGATGCCAATTTGGCGGTGCCGCTTTTGCTGATTGCCATGTACTTTTTTTGCAGATATTTAAACGGCAGGCAGAAAAGTCTCTGGGGGACGGCTGTATTTCTGGGGCTTACCTTATACAGCTATGTGCTTACCTGGCTGCTGATTCCCCTGTTCCTTCTGCTCTGCCTGTTCTTTTTTCGAAAAAGGATGCGATTTAACAGACAATTTTTTCTGTGCTTTTTGTTGCTGTTTATCATGGCAGTGCCTCTGCTTTTGTTTTTAGCCGTAAACTTCGGGCTGATCCCGGAGATCCGCAGCGTAGTATTTTCCGTTCCGAAATTACCGGCGTTGCGAACAGGTGAGATGAGTCTTCATACATGGGTGATTAAACAGCGCTTTATTGCGCTTGTAGAGATGCTTTTCCGCCAGTATGATGACAGGTGGTGGATCAGTAACGCGGCAGCCGGTTCCTATTATTATATCTCTACGCCCTTTATTCTGCTGGGGCTTTTGTATCATGTCAGGGTATGGATACAGTGGGTTTTCAAAAGAAAAGAGCTTCCGGTACATTTTCTACTGGCATTGTGGTTTGGCGCTGCCTTTTTAGTGGGCTGCAGCATTGATCTCGTATATTTTCACAAGGTCAACTATATCCATATTCCCATTATTCTGTATGGGGGAACGGGGCTCTGGTGTCTTGGCAGGATTCTGAAAAGAGAAAAAGCCTTTTGGGCTGTGGCGCTGTGTATGTATACGGGGTGCTTTGGTTATTATATATATTCCCAGGCGGCTTATCCGGTAGATTATAATTCGTACGGAAACCCCTGGGTATCTCACATGAACTGGTATCGCTATGAAGATGCTCTTGCATATGCTAAGTCTCTTACGGACGGCGAGATTTCCGTATTTTCGTTGAATTATGCCAATATTATGCTTTACGATCAGATACCGCCCCGTGAATTTATGGATACGGTGGAATACGCGGGGGATGCAAGGTTTTTGGAGGTAAAGCGCTTTGGAAGATACCTTATGAATACAGACCCGCCTGAAGATGAGGAAGAACGAAAGAAGGATGCAGTAGTTTACGTTTACCTGCGGGGGGCCAACGGGATGGAGGAAAGCTTCAGGGAAAAGGGTTATGTAACGGTGCCGGCAGATGCCTGTTATGGTGTGGCGTACCGTCAGGAGGTATACGGCGAATAATATCAGTTCAGCCTTTCCACAACCTGACGGCGACGGTCAGCCATCATTCTCATACGGACGCGCTTTCGCTTGAGGCTCAACGTAACGGTGCATAAGCAAGCATAATACGCTTGCCAAGCACCGACGTTTCGCACAGTCCGTATTGAGAACAATGGCCGTCTATCGCCTGTTACCCGCTTGTGACATGACCGAATTGTATACGGCGAATAATTTCGAGTTCGATTTTAAGTTGTAATATGTATAGGATAATGATATAATAACCGCAAAGGAAAGTACAAGGTGATGTACCGCAGCCGGCATTTGGAGGAATACAGATGGATATTTTTATGGATAAACTGGCACAGAAAATAAACGCTCAGGAGATTATCAAGGCTAATACCACTGCCGAGATCCAGGAGCTGAATGCGCTCAGGAGCCGAGTGGCCGAATATAATGAGTGCCTGGAAAGACTTCAGAAGCTGATAGATGAAAACGCAGCCGGAATAAAGGGTGTGTCAGGAGAAGCTGCCGCGGAGATGAAGCGTCTGGTGGATGAAAGCATTGCCAGGATCAAAGCGATTCAGCAGGATGCCTCAGGGCTGGAAAAGCTGGGTGATCAGCTGGGAAGTGTGGGCGGTCAGGTGGGAAAGCTGGGTGAGCAGCTGGGAAGCGTGAGCGGCCAGGTGGGAAAGCTGGGTGAGCAGCTGGGAAGCGTGAGCGGCCAGGTGGATAAGCTGGGGGAAGGGCTGGCAAACGTAGGCAGCCAGGTGGATAAGCTGGGAGAAGGGCTGGGAAGCGTGGGCGGCCAGGTGGATAAGTTGAGCGGGCAGTTGGGCAGCGTGAGTACTCAGCTCGGAGAGGCGAAGGGAGAAATAGCGGATAAGCTGGAGCAGCTTTCTGTTCGTTTAGAGGAAAAGTCCGAAGAGGATATTGGAGACGGACTGGAAGAAAAATTTTCGGCGGCAGAGGAAAATGTTCACAAGGAATGTGTGAAGGTATATCGGAATGTGCAGGCGGTAGTCATGGAGGAAAGCGGGAAGCAGGGTGAGGCGCTGGCGGAGATGTCGGGAAAGGTAAACGCCATGAAGGGCAAGCTGGGATTCGTGCTGGGAATTTCGGTTGTCGCGCTGGTGTTTTCTTTGGCGGGTGCAGTGCTTCAGCTGCTGGATCTGCTGGGAATCGGCCTGCTGTAAGAGCGACGGAGGCGGTCATGGCAAGAGAAATCTGGAAACCCGGTAATATGCTTTATCCTCTGCCGGTGGTCATGGTAAGTGTGGCTGACAGGGAGGGAAAAGCCAATATTATAACGGTTGCATGGGTGGGAACGGTCTGTACCAATCCGCCCATGGTCAGCATATCACTTCGGCCGGAAAGGTATTCTTCTCCAATCATAAAGGATACGGGTGAATTTGTCATTAATCTGACTACAAGACAGCTGGCCTTTGCCACGGATTATTGCGGCATAAAGAGCGGACGCGAGGTAGATAAATTTAAGGAGCTGGGATTGACGCCGCTTTCGGCTAAGGAGGTCAGGGCGCCGCTGATCGCGGAGAGTCCGGTGAACATTGAGTGCAGGGTCAGGCAGGTCATGCCCCTGGGATCTCATGATATGTTTCTTGCGGACGTGGCTGCCGTACACGCAGATGAAAAATATATGGACGACACTCATAAGTTTCATCTGGATAAAGCGGAGCCGATCGTATATTCTCACGGAGCCTATCTTGTCTGCGGAGAACAGCTGGGTACCTTCGGTTACAGCGTAAAAAAGAAATAAAAAGTTATTGGTGTGGGGGAGTTATCAGGCTCCCTCTTTTTATGGCATTATCTCCGTATTTTTCGCGGATTTGATCCAAGGCGGCATCCAGCTTTTGCTGCTTATCCGATTTTTGGGCAGCATAATCGAAGAGACTGAGCTGAACAGGCTCACCTTCCTCCGACAGCTTTCCCGTGCGGATACCTAAAAGCCTGATGGGGGAACCGTTCCAAAGTTCGTCAAACAGTGTGCAGGCCGTGCGGTAGATCATGTCGGTGGAAGCGCAGGGAGGGCTCAGAATACTTTGGTGAGACACGGACTTAAAGCTGCTGTATTTGATCTCCGTGCATACAAGCCCTGCCCTGCAGTGAGAGGCGCGAAGGCGTCTGGCCACGGATTCTGCAAGTTCCAGAAGAACTTTGGCTGCCTCATCCCTGGTGAGTGCGTCTTCTGCCAGGGTAGTGGAGTTTCCGATGCCCTTAGCCTCGGCAGGCTCAGGATAAACAGCGGAGTCATCCAGTCCGTTGGCGTAGTTCCAGAGCATGAGTCCATGGCTTTTTAAATGGGAGGCCAGGATGGCAGTGTCCGCCTGAGCAAGGTCGCCGACGGTAAGAATCCCCAGCTTTTTTAAGGTCTCCGCGCTGGAACGTCCGCAGAGAAAAAGCCTGGATACAGGCAGGGGCCAGAGCTTTTCCCGGATCTCGCGGGAGTACAGGGTATGTACCAGATTGGGCTTTTTAAAATCGGATGCCATTTTTGCAAGGACCTTGCGGTCGGAGATGCCTACATTTACGGTAAATCCGAATTTTTCATACACGGTATCCTTAATCAATGCGGCGGCAGCTTCCGGTGACGCATAGTTTGCCGCAATGGGGGAATAATCCATATAGCATTCGTCAATGCTGACCTGCTCGATGTCGGGGCAGATATTTTTCAGATAGTCCATGAGCTGTCTGCTGCGTTCACTGTAAAGCAAGTGATCAGGGGCTACGGATACCAGACAGGGGCATTTGCGGAAGGCGTTTATGACAGGCTCGCCGGTGGTAATGCCGTATGCCTTTGCGGGAATGGATTTGGCCAAAACCACGCCGTGGCGGGTACTCATATCACCGCCCACAATGGAAGGGACCAGGCGGAGATCCGTTTCGCTGCCTGCTTCAAGCTGCGCCAGGGCAGACCAGCTCAGATATGCGGAATTTACATCAATATGAAAAATAATGGGATCACTCATGGGCACCTCCGGTAATTGCATCAAAGTTGTTACATTTACTATATCCTTGGAAAACTGACTTTACAAGGAAAAAAAATGTTGTTAGAATGTAACTGGAATGGGAAAACTTATGAAAAAGAAAAAAAGCAGTTATAAAAAGTACAAGTTTACATATATTAAGATTACATTGATTACTCTGTTGATCTGTCTGTTGTTCGTAAAGGGATATACTCCTTTCAGAGCTTCTGAAGAGAATCTGTTCCATCTGACGGTGAACGGGCAGGACGTGGGAACGGTGGACAAGAAGGAAAAGGCCGAAGTCCTGTTGACGGAAGCCAGGCGAAATATTGCGTCCGGAAGCGACGAGCTGGTGTTCATGGAGGCTGAGCTTGCCATAGAAGGGGAGGAAGTCCTGTGGGGCTATGTGGATGACGAGCAGGAGGTCCTTGCACGGATGGAGGAGGTTCTTCGCGGAAGCACCATCGAAACCATGCGGCGCTCTTATACGCTCAAGATCAATGATTATATGGTAAATCTTGCCAGCCTGGAAGAGGTGCTGCAGCTGCTGCAGGCAGCGGTGGACAAGTATGACACCGAAGGCAGGTTTCAGGTGGAGCTGGCATATGATACAAGCAGGGAATTCAGTGTTTTGGCTGCCAGTGTAACAGCTGAGGATGAACTTGACGAACAGGAAAAAATTGACTGTTCACAGGGAGGAATCGCCAGTGTATTGGCCAGGCCTCATACAGAGCCGATTGCGAAGCAGGATCCCGATTTTGAAGATTTTGATCTGGGAATTCTGACCATGGATTTTGAACAGAAGCCGGAGATTGTGGAGGCGTATCTTCCCAAGAACCTTCTGACTCCCGTGGAGACAGCTACGGAGCGTGTGATTATGGAGCAGGAAACTCCTGACATTTATGAGGTGGTAAAGGGGGATACTCTGTCCGAAATTGCCATCAAGGTCAACATACCCATGGACAGGATCGTGGAGATGAATGACAGCCTGGAGGATACTAACACCACTTTGCAGATAGGCCAGCAGCTGGTGATTACGGTGCCGGAACCGGAGCTTTCCGTTACCAAGGTAGAGCAGAGATTCTATGAAGAGAGCTATGACGCGGAAGTGGAAATTATTGACGTGGATACCTGGTATACCAATCAGATCGAGGTGCTTCAGCAGCCCAGTGCGGGATTCCGCAAGATTGTGGCAAACGTTACCTTTGTGGATGACAAGGAAGTGTCCAGGGAGATTTTGAAGGAAGAAGTGGTCATGGACGCGGTGGCCAAGGTCATGAAGCGGGGCACCAAGATACCGCCTACCTATGTATGGCCTGTTTCCGGCGGGCATAAGACCTCCAGCTTCGGCAGACGCTCGGCGCCGAAGAAGGGCGCCAGCACCAATCATAAGGGCGTGGACTGGGCAGTACCCACAGGAACTCCTGTGAAAGCCTCCTGCGGCGGAACAGTGACCAAGGCCGGCTGGGGAAGCGGCTACGGATATGTGGTTTATATTGACCATGAGGACGGTAAGCAGACCAGATACGGGCATTTAAGCAGAGTGCTGGTGTCCGTGGGTCAAAAGGTAAGGCAGGGGGACAGGATTGCCTTAAGCGGAAATACAGGTGTCAGCACGGGGCCGCATCTGCACTTTGAAATGCGCATTAATGGTACGCCGGTGGATCCTGAGAAATATGTACCCCACTGAGCAGGAACACCCGTTCCGTTTACAAACGAGGTAAATTGTGGTAAGATATATTTTAAGATAATTTTAATTATTTATTAAGCATGATTTTAACTATAGGGGTGCTGCTCCTTGGATAGAGGTATAGATAAATGGAACAATACGCGATCAAAGGCGGGAATCCGTTAGTTGGAGACGTGGAAATAGGAGGAGCCAAAAATGCGGCGCTTCCTATTCTTGCTGCCTCCATTATGACGGGCGAAACCGTTTCTATTGAAAATATGCCCGATGTGCGGGATGTAAATGTGCTTTTGGATGCTATGGAAAATATCGGCGTTGTGGTAAAACGCATGGACAGGCATAAGGTGCGGTTAAATGCCGGAAATATCAACAGCCTGGTGATTGAAGAAGAAGGACTGAAAAAGATCAGGGCATCTTATTATCTGGTGGGTGCGCTGCTTGGGAAATATAAGCATGCAGAGGTAGTACTGCCCGGAGGCTGCGATATAGGCTCCAGGGCCATTGACCAGCATATTAAGGGCTTTCGCGCCCTGGGGGCCACGGTGACTATTGAGCACGGTCTGATTAAGGCGAAGGCGGACAAGCTGAAGGGCAGCCATATTTATATGGACGTTTCCAGCGTGGGTGCAACCATCAATGTGATGATGGCCGCTACCATGGCGGAAGGTATGACCATCATCGAAAATGCGGCCAGGGAGCCGCATGTGGTGGATCTGGCTAATTTTTTAAGCAGCATGGGGGCGAATATCAAGGGTGCGGGCACGGACGTGATCCGAATCAAGGGGGTGTCAGGGCTTCACGGGTCGGAGTATGTGGTCATTCCGGACCAGATCGAAGCAGGCACCTTTATGTTTGCTGCTGCCGTTACCAAGGGAGACGTGACGGTGAAAAATATCATCCCCAAGCATCTGGAATCCATTACGGCAAAGCTGCTGGAGATTGGCTGTGAGGTGGAGGAAATTGAGGATTGTATCAGAGTGGTGGCATCCAAGCCCCTGCGGCATACGCAGGTGAAGACTCTGCCCTACCCCGGATTTCCCACGGACATGCAGCCCCAGATTACGGTGGCTTTGGCCCTGTCCAAGGGAACCAGCATCGTCACCGAAAGTATTTTTGAAAATCGGTTTAAGTATGTTGACGAATTAACCCGGATGGGGGCAAATATTAAGGTGGAGGGAAATACCGCGATCATCGACGGCGTTGCCAGGTATACGGGGGCCAGTATTTCGGCGCCGGATCTGCGGGCGGGAGCCGCTCTGGTAACGGCGGCGCTGGCTGCGGAAGGAGTTACCATTGTGGACGACATCAGGTATATTCAGAGAGGCTACGAGGATTTTCATTTAAAGCTTAAGGCTTTGGGAGCCCAAATCGAGCTGGTGGAGCGGGAACGGGATTTCCAGAAGTTCGAGATGCGGGTAGGATAATTTTGTAACAGTTCAGCCGCCGGCAAATTGACGGTGCCAGCCGGCTGTCATTCTCATGCAGACCCGCTTTCGCTTGGGGTTCGACGTAACGGTACCTAAGCAAGCACAGTGCGCTTAAGAGTGCGAAGCACTCTTTGCACAGTCCTCATTGAGAACAACAGTCGTCTGTCACCTGTTACTCTTGATAGCGTTAATGCAGGTTTACCGCTTGACAGGAAGCGTTGTTTATAGTATGTTATAGACATAAGAAAACAGCATATTTTCTCTTATTCAGAGTGGTGGAGATACAGAGGATCAGTGAAGCCACGGCAACCCCGTATGTGCGGAAGGTGCCAGCCTGAGCGAGTAAAGTCGAACAATAAGAGGATTTGATATTGGTGAAAGATCAGTCCGCTTATCGTAAGCGGACTTTTTTTCGACAAATCCGGCAGGCGGAGAAGATTGTGCGGAAACAACTGTTTTTGTGATAAGGAGGAAAAACAAAATGGAAAAGCACTTGTTTACTTCAGAGTCCGTAACCGAGGGACATCCCGATAAAATGTGTGACGCCGTGTCCGACGCCATACTGGACGCCCTGATGGAAAAGGATCCCATGAGCCGGGTGGCCTGTGAAACGGCCAGTTGTACCGGTTTTGTGCTGGTGACCGGAGAGATTACCACCAGCGCCTATGTGGATATTCAGAAGATCGTCAGAGAAACGGTGAAGGAAATCGGTTACGACAAGTCGGAATACGGCTTTGACGGCAATACCTGTGCCGTACTGGTGGCCATTGACGAACAGTCCGCGGATATTGCCATGGGCGTGGACAAGGCTCTGGAGGCGAAAAAGGTGTCCGCCGAGGCAGGAATGAATGATGAGCAGCTGGAAGCGATCGGTGCCGGAGATCAGGGTATGATGTTTGGCTATGCCACCAACGAGACCCCTGAATTTATGCCTTATCCCATTTTCCTGGCTCATAAGCTGACAAGGCAGCTGACAAAGGTCCGCAAGGACGGTACTTTAAAATATCTTCGTCCTGACGGCAAGAGCCAGGTATCCGTCGAGTATGACGAGGCCGGGAAGCCCGTCCGTCTGGAGGCTGTGGTACTTTCCACCCAGCATGATCCTGACGTTACGCAGGAGCAGATTCATGAGGATATTAAGAAATATGTATTTGATCCGGTGCTTCCGAAGGAGCTGATCGACGGGAATACCAAGTTCTTTATCAATCCTACGGGCCGCTTTGTGATCGGCGGACCTCACGGAGACGCGGGGCTTACGGGAAGAAAGATTATTGTGGATACATACGGCGGATATGCCCGTCACGGCGGTGGAGCATTCTCCGGGAAGGACTGCACCAAGGTGGACAGAAGCGCGGCTTACGCTGCCCGCTATGTGGCAAAGAATATCGTAGCGGCAGGGCTTGCGGACAAGTGTGAGATTCAGCTTTCCTATGCCATTGGCGTGGCGCAGCCTACCTCTGTGGCAGTAGATACCTTTGGCACCGGCAGGCTGTCCAATGAGAAAATCGTGGAGATTATTCGGGAAAACTTTGACCTTCGCCCGGCAGGGATCATTAAGATGCTGGATCTGCGCAGACCCATCTACAAGCAGACTGCTGCTTATGGCCACTTTGGGCGGGATGATCTTTCCCTCCCCTGGGAGGCACTTGACAAGGCGGAGTGCCTGAAGAAATATCTGTAAGGGCAGAAATTAAATGATATAGACAAGAGAGCGGCTGCACGGTCTTTTCGGTGAGCCGCTTCCTTTTGTCCTTATGAGTATTCGCTCTTGAAAAAAGTCCTGAAATTCAGTATATTAAATATGTTGTTAATACGTTGTCAATACAATGTAAAGTGCTGTATACCGACTGATAAAAAGGAGCATGGCCATGGCATTTGCACATCTTCACGTTCATACGGAGTATTCTCTTCTGGACGGTTCCAATAAAATCAAAGAATATGTGGTACGGGTGAAGGAACTAGGGATGGACAGCGCGGCTATCACGGATCATGGCGTCATGTACGGTGTGATCGACTTTTACCGTGCGGCCAGAGAGGCGGGGATTAAGCCGATTTTGGGCTGTGAGGTCTATGTGGCTCCCAACTCCCGGTTTGACAAGGAGCTGACGGGAGGCGAGGATCGCTATTATCATCTGGTGCTGCTGGCGGAGAACAATAAGGGCTATGATAATCTGGTCAAGATAGTCAGCAGGGGATTTACGGAAGGGTACTATTATAAGCCGCGAGTAGACATGGAGGTTTTGAATCAGTATCATGAGGGTATTATCGCACTGTCCGCCTGCCTGGCAGGAGAGGTGCAGCGCAATATTACTAAGGGTCTGCCGGATGAGGCCAGGAAGGCGGCCCGGAAATATGAGGCCTGCTTCGGCAAGGGAAATTATTTTCTGGAACTTCAGGACCACGGGCTACCGGAGCAGAAGCTGGTTAATACGGAACTGCTGAAAATGAGCCGGGAGCTGGAGATTCCGCTGGTAGTTACCAATGATGTACATTATACCTATGCGGCGGACGCAGAGCCCCATGATATACTGCTGTGCCTGCAGACCGGAAAGAAGCTGGCGGACGAGGACAGAATGCGGTATGAGGGGGGGCAGTATTATGTAAAAAGCGAGGAAGAGATGAAGGGGCTTTTTCCCTACGCCTGGGAGGCGGTGGAAAATACCCAGTGGATTGCGGACCGATGTAATGTGGAAATAAAGTTTGGAGAGACGAAGCTGCCCCATTACGAGGTGCCGGAGGGCTATGATTCCTGGTCTTATCTGAACAAGCTGTGTGAAGATGGACTAAGAGAGCGGTATGGGCAGCAGGTCTTGTCTGACGGCCGGGCAGATCAAGGGGCTGCACAGGATTTTGAGGAACAGAAAGCAGGAGAAATGAATGTGGGCGAAGAGTCTGCCGAAAAGGTGTCTGCGCAGGTGTTAGAGGAAGGGCCTGCGGGTGCTGGAGCGCAAACCCTCAGAGAACGTCTGGATTATGAGCTGGGCGTGATCCGCACCATGGGCTATGTGGATTATTTCCTGATTGTATGGGACTTTATCAATTATGCCAAGCAAAACGGGATTCCCGTAGGACCGGGGCGGGGCTCCGCAGCGGGAAGCATTGTTTCTTACTGCCTGAAAATCACGGATATTGATCCGATTCGCTATGATCTGCTGTTTGAGCGGTTTTTAAATCCGGAGCGGGTGTCCATGCCGGATATAGATGTGGACTTCGGGCCGGACGGAAGGCAGGACGTGATCGACTATGTGAGCCGCAAATACGGAAAGGAAAAGGTGGTACAGATCGTCACCTTCGGTACGCTGGCGGCCAGGGGAGTGATCCGGGATGTGGCCAGAGTGATGGATTTGCCTTATAACTTTGCGGATTCCATTGCCAAGCTGGTGCCCTTTGAACTGAATATTACCCTGGATTTGGCGCTGGAGAAAAATCCGGAGCTGCGGAACATGTATCAGGAGGATCAGCAGGTCAAAAGTCTGATTGATATGTGTAAGCGTCTGGAGGGCCTGCCCAGACATACGGGGATGCACGCTGCAGGGGTAGTCATCTGCCCGGAGGCGGCGGATGAATTTGTACCCCTGTCAAGAGGCAGCGACGGCTCCATTGTAACCCAGTTTACCATGACCACCCTGGAAGAACTGGGACTGCTGAAAATGGATTTTCTGGGACTGCGGAATCTGACGGTGATCCGGGACGCGGTGAACTTTATAGAGGAAGATACGGGAAAGCGGATAGACATAGACGGCATTGACTATAATGACCAGAAGGTGCTGGCTTATATCGGTACGGGCAAGACCGAAGGGGTCTTCCAGCTGGAAAGCGCCGGCATGAAAAACTTTATGAAGGAGCTTCGGCCCAAAAGCCTGGAGGATATTATTGCCGGAATTTCCCTGTACCGTCCGGGTCCTATGGATTTTATCCCCAGATATATCAAGGGAAAGAACAGTCATGAGGACGTAGTTTACGCCTGCCCTCAGCTGGAGCCTATCTTAAAGCCTACTTACGGCTGTATTGTTTATCAGGAGCAGGTGATGCAGATTGTCCGGGATCTGGGCGGGTACACCATGGGCAGAAGTGATCTTGTGCGCCGGGCCATGAGTAAGAAGAAGCAGTCGGTCATGGAGAAGGAGCGGGCGAACTTTATTTATGGAAATGCAGAAGAGGGAGTACCGGGATGCGTTTCCAAGGGAATCAGCGAGCAGGTGGCCGGGGGAATTTATGACGACATGATGGATTTTGCCAAGTATGCCTTCAATAAATCCCATGCGGCCTGCTATGCGGTGGTCGCCCTGCAGACAGCATGGCTGAAGGTATATTATCCGGTGGAATTCATGGCGGCACTGATGACCTCCGTGATCGACAATCCGAAAAAGGTTTCCGAGTATATCATGACCTGCCGCAGCATGGGGATTGAGCTGCTGCCGCCGGATGTGAATCAGGGGCAGAGCGGTTTTTCCGTGTCGGAAGGGAAGGTGCGCTACGCTCTTACCGCCATCAAGAGCGTGGGCCGGCCCGTGATTGAAGCTATGGTGAAAGAGCGGAGGGAAAGAGGGCCTTTTACTAATCTGAAGGATTTTATTACCCGCATGGGAGATAAGGATATAAACCGCCGGGCCATTGAGAGCTTTATCAAGGCGGGAGCCCTGGATGGTCTGGGAGGGACCAGAAAACAATTTATGAGCGTGTATGTTCAGATTGTGGATCATATTATTAAGGACAAGAAAAGCAATCTGGCAGGTCAGATGTCATTGTTTGACATTGCGGATGAATCCCAGAAGGAAGAGTTTGACATAAAAATGCCTGATGTTGGGGAATATACGAAAGAAATGCGCCTGGCCTTTGAAAAGGAGGTGCTGGGGATTTACCTCAGCGGGCATCCGCTGGAGGAATACCAGGAGCTGTGGCGGAAATATGTCACGAATAACACCAATGATTTTGCATTGGATGAAGAGACAGGCGAGGTGCGGGTTGAGGACCAGAGTACAGCCGTGGTGGGTGGAATGATTGCCGATAAGACGGTGAAATATACCAGAACCAATCAGGTAATGGCCTTTATCACCCTGGAAGATCTGGTGGGCAGTGTGGAGATTGTGGTATTTCCCAGGGATTATGAAAAATATGGTCCGTTGCTTGCCGAGGACGCAAAAATCTTCGTAAAGGGACGTGTTTCAGTGGAAGAGGATAAGGATGCAAAAGTGATCTGTGAACAGATCGTAGGCTTTGAAGAGGCGGCCCATGCAGAGGGAAGTCCAATTTTCCAGGGGCGCTACGGCCGGGGAAGTGTCGGTCAGTATGGGGCAGGCGGAGGTCAGAATCCGCGGTATGGGACAGGCAGCGGTCAGAGTCTGCAGTACGGGGTTAGCGGAAGCACCGGCATACGTGCGCAGATGGCAGATATCTCGGACCAGGCGCAGAATGCTCGCGGCAGAGCAGACGGAGTACAAAGCACAGTGGACACTGCCCAAGGAATTGCAGTGGGAAAGATGCCGGAGGGTATCTGGATTCAGTTTCCTGACGCGGAAAGTTACTTTTCCAGAGAGCAGGAACTTTTGCAGGCCATAGCGGATTCCGACGGAAACGACGATGTTGTGATCTTTTTAAAAAATACCAGAGGATTCAAGGTTCTGCCGCCTAACCGCCGAGTGAAGGCGGACGACGGGCTGCAGCGGAAACTGGGAGCCCTGTTTGGCGGGGAGAATGTGAAAATCCGTACGAAACCTATTGAAAAGTTTACGGAAAAGCAGTAAAATAAGTAAACGTATGGAGTGAATGGATGCAAAGGAACGGGAGGTTCTGGCAATGGCAAATGAGATAAAGACAGTAGCGGTTTTGACAAGCGGTGGAGATGCTCCGGGCATGAACGCGGCCATTCGTTCAGTGGTGCGTACTGCAATTTCAAGAGGATTGAAGGTAAAGGGCATCAAGAAGGGCTACAACGGTCTGCTGAACGAGGACATCATAGATATGCAGCCGCGCAATGTTTCTGATATAATTCAGCGGGGCGGTACTATCTTAGGCACTGCCAGGTGTCTTGAATTTAAGAAGGCGGAATATCAGAAAAAGGGAGCGGAGATCTGCCGCAAGCATGGGATTGACGGCATTGTGGTTATTGGCGGAGACGGCTCCTATCGTGGCGCACAGGCGCTGTCCAGACTGGGAATCAACACTGTGGGCGTTCCGGGCACCATTGATCTGGATATTGCGTGTACCGATTATACCATCGGATTTGATACGGCAGTGAATACGGCGATGGAGGCCATTGACAAGGTGAAGGATACCTCATCCTCCCATGAGCGATGCAGCATTATTGAAGTTATGGGACGTAATGCCGGATATATTGCCCTCTGGTGCGGTATTGCAAACGGCGCAGAGGATGTATTGCTTCCGGAAAAATATGATTTTAACGAGCAGGAGATCATAGATCATATTATCGAGAGCCGTAAGAAGGGGAAAACCCATCACCTGATAATCAACGCGGAAGGCATTGGCCACTCCACCTCTATGGCCAGGAGAATCGAGGCGGCCACGGGAATTGAGACCAGAGCCACCATTTTGGGCTACATGCAGCGCGGCGGCAATCCTACCGCTATGGACCGCTATTATGCTTCCATTATGGGCGCCTACGCCGTGGACATCATTATCCAGGGAAAGACAAATCGAGTGGTAGGCTATAAGGACGGCAGGTTTGTGGATTTTGACATTGAAGAGGCACTGAAGATGGAAAAACATATTGACGACTATCAGTTTGAGGTTGCTCATTTGTTGACGGTTTAAAAATTAAATCAAGGTTTACAAATAATAAAAATAACGGCTGTCCTTCTATGGACAGCCGTTTACAGATGGTGGGTCTGACGGCGTACCAATATAGAAAGGCATGGGGATGATATGATTACCAGCAGTTCCAACAGCAGAGTAAAGCAGGTGGTGCAGTGGCAGAAATCCGCAAAGGAGCGAGAGGAAGCAGGGATATTTCTGGCGGAAGGATTTAAGATGTTTGAGGAAGTTCCCGAAGCTTCCGTTAGAGAGGTGTATTTTTCCGAAGCAGCATATGCAAAACTGGCTCAGTATCCCAAACTGCGGGAAAAGGCGGAATGCAGGGGATATGAGCTGGTATCGGAAGAAGTGTTTGCAAAAATGTCCGATACCCGGACGCCCCAGGGAATTTTATTTGCGGCTGAGCGGCCTGTATATACGCTGGAGCAGGTGCTGGACCAGTTGGCTCCGCTACTGGTGATTTTGGAGGATATTCAGGATCCGGGCAATTTGGGAACCATTGTCAGAACCGGGGAAGGAGCCGGGGTAACGGGTGTTATTATGAGCAGACAGACAGTGGATCTGTTTAATCCTAAGACAATACGGGCGACCATGGGCTCCGTGTTTCGCGTTCCATATATATATGTAGAAAGTCTGGAGGAAACCGTGGCAATGCTGCGGGGAAGAGGAATCCGCACTTATGCGGCCCACCTTGAGGGGGAAAGCTGTTATGACAGCTTTTCGTTCCGTGAAGGTACGGCTTTTTTGATTGGAAACGAAGGAAAGGGCCTTCGCAGGGAAACGACTGGCCTGGCGGATGATTTTTTAAGAATTCCCATGGAGGGCAGGGTGGAATCCCTGAATGCTTCCGTCGCTGCCGCCTTGCTGATGTACGAGGCGTACAGGCAGCGGAGGGCGGATGTCCAGCATGAAATTTGTTGAAAATTTAGTAACAGACACCAACATCCTGACGGTGCCAGTCGGCTGGCACCTGTTATCCTATTGTTGGTGTCTAAACTGTTACAAAATTTATATTCCGATTATATAATAAAAATACCTTACAGGAAATAATATGAAGGAGGATTACAATATGGATACGGGGAAGAAAACAGGGTTTATCGGTCTCGGAAACATGGCTGCGGCCATGATTGGCGGAATGTTGGAAAAGGGATTGGCGAAGCCAAATGAAATAATAGGGTCTTCAAAAACAGGTGTTACAAGGGATAAAATTAAGGAAAGATTTAACATAACGGTTGTGCCTGATAACTGCCAGACAGCCAGGGAAGCAGATTTGCTTTTTCTTGCAGTAAAGCCTCAGATCCTTCCGGAGGTAATTGCAGAAATCAGGGACGTAGTGAGGGAAGATACGCTGATCGTAAGCATTGCGGCAGGAAAGACTCTTTCCTGGCTGAAGGAGGCGTTTGGCAGACCTGAGCTGAAGATCCTGCGCTGTATGCCTAATACACCGGCTCTTGTGCTGGAAGGGTGTACGGGGGTATGTGCCGGAGACGAGGTGCCGCCGGAGGCGGTGGAAAGGGTTGTAAGGCTTATGGAGTCATTTGGCCGGGCCGATGTGATTCCCGAAAGGCTGATTGACGCGGTGGTGGGAATCAGCGGCAGTTCTCCCGCCTATGTGTTTTTGTTTATCGAGGCTTTGGCAGATGCCGGGGTGGCAGCAGGAATGCCCAGAAAGCAGGCCTATGAGTTTGCGGCTCAGGCTGTGCTGGGGAGTGCAAAGCTGGTGCTGGAGACGGGACTGCATCCTGGAGAATTAAAAGATATGGTATGTTCGCCGGGCGGGACTACTATCGAGGCGGTAAAAGTATTGGAAGAAAAGGGCTTCCGGGGGGCTGTTATGGATGCGGCAGCGACCTGTATCGAGAAGTCAGGAAGGATGTAATTCCTAAAACTTGACAAATGGGAAAATGTCTGCTATGATGCCTTTGTAACAAATTTAACAACTTTGTAATAAATTTATTAAGAAAATGGAATACTTCTTAAAAAGTTTGTTTCGGAGGTAAGAAAAATGGCAAAAGGCAGAAGGCTGTCAGCGTCGGTATGGGGAATTGTGTTATCTCTGTCTCTGGCGCTGCAGGCAAATATGACTGTTTTCGCCGGCGGCAGTTCTCTGGAGGATTTGCGGGGCGGGGTAGCATCTCTTTTAAATCCCGGTGTCATTGATACCTTTGCGGTTGCAGATAATGCGGCAAAGGAATCGAAACAGAATTCTCAAAAGGAAGAAGAGGCCCAAAGTACATTGGTGATGGCCAATGTAAAGAGCGCATTGAATGTGCGCAGTGAGGCAAACGAGTCGGCGGACAAGGTCGGAAAGTTATACAAGGACTGTGGCGGAACCATTTTGGAACGCAGGGACGGATGGACGAAGCTGCAGTCGGGAAACATTGTCGGATGGGCGTCTGACGAATATCTTCTCTTCGGAGAGGAAGCACGCACGCTGGCGAATGATGTGGGAAAGATGATTGCCACCATCAACACGGAGACCCTTCGTGTCAGGATGGAGCCCAGTAAGGAAGCGGAGGTTTACGGGCTGCTTCCCAAGGGTGAAATTGTAGAGGTGATCGGGAATGCAGATGAAGAAGGATGGATCTGTATTGATTATGACGGAAGTGACGGATATGTTTCTGAGGAATATGTAAATCTGGACTTCGTGATCGACACGGGTGAGACGGTGGCCGAAATCAAGGCCAGGGAAGAGGCGGAGCGGGAGGCAAAGCGCCATGTGAATTATGGTGAATATACTACCGACGCGGATACCCTGCTGCTGCTGGCAGCGCTGATTCATTGCGAGGCAGGCGGTGAACCCTATGAAGGGCAGGTTGCGGTAGGAGCCGTGGTCATGAACCGGGTGAGAAGTCCGGCATATCCTGACAGTATTCACGGTGTAATCTATGCTTCCGGTCAGTTTACACCGGCCATGAGCGGTAAAGTAAACAGAGTGTATGAGTCCGGACGCATTTATGAGAGCTGTATCCGGGCGGCCGAAGAGGCGCTTTCCGGAGTGTCCAATGTAGGAGATTTGACCCACTTCCGCCGTGTAAACGGACGGGAAGGTCTGGTAATCGGTAATCATGTGTTCTATTAATACAAAACAGATCGTGTTTTTGAGAGGGCGGCGCCATGAATTAGAGGCGCCGCTTTCCCTTTCGGAAATGCACAATACTTTAACCTATCGTGCGTTGAAAAGAGATTGCTCACGAAAGGGATTTGTGATATGATAGGCACAAAGAAAACAAGCGGGGAAGGGAGTGATGAGATGATTATTTTTTGGCTTGTGCTTTTGATTCTTGCGATTGTGATCGAAGTGCTGACCATGGGTCTGACATCCATCTGGTTTGCAGGCGGGTCTTTGGTAGCCATTCTGGCAGCGCTGCTGCAGGCTCCGGTCTGGTTTCAGGTGATTTTATTTTTCGGAGTTTCATTGCTCCTTTTATTCTTTACAAGACCCATAGCGGTGAAATATTTCAATAAAGACCGTGTGAGGACAAATGTGGAGAGCCTTGTGGGCCGGCAGGCTATCGTTACCAGCGAGATTGATAATCTGCAGGGTGTGGGTCAGGTTACCGTGGGCAGCCAGGAATGGAGCGCCAGGAGCCTGGACGACAGCCGGAGGATTCCGGTGGGCAGCGTGGTTGTGGTGGCTTCCATCAGCGGAGTCAAGCTGATGGTCAGGCCGGACGAACAGATGCAGGATAAGGGTCCCAAACCCTCAACTGTTCCGGAGCCCATGAGTGTGT
Source organism: uncultured Acetatifactor sp. (assembly GCA_910578815.1). Taxonomy (GTDB): domain Bacteria; phylum Bacillota; class Clostridia; order Lachnospirales; family Lachnospiraceae; genus Acetatifactor. The sequence goes on along the minus strand of CAJTSE010000007.1, from coordinate 11,631 downwards.
CTCAGATGGAAGAGATGGAGTCTTCAAAGCCGGAGCAGTAAATCCCCGGTGGGAAGATAACATAAAAAAATAGGTGTGTACTGTCACATACAGTACAGAAAGAGGTTAATGATGGAATACTTACCGTTAATTATTGTTATCGCATTGATTGCCATAATTCTGGGAATTCTGGTGTCCTGTTTAAAGATCGTTCCTCAGGCTCAGGCATATGTAATCGAGCGTTTGGGCGCTTACCAGGGGACCTGGTCCGTAGGCTTTCATGTGAGGATGCCTTTTTTGGATAAGGTGGCCCGGAAAGTTAATTTAAAGGAGCAGGTGGCTGATTTCCCGCCCCAGCCGGTTATCACCAAGGATAATGTAACCATGAGAATTGATACCGTGGTATTTTATCAGATTACAGATCCCAAGCTGTTTACTTACGGCGTTGAGAATCCTATGATGGCTATCGAAAACCTGACGGCTACCACCCTTCGTAACATTATCGGTGATCTGGAGCTGGATCAGACCCTAACCAGCCGCGAAACCATCAACACCAAGATGCGTGCGGCATTGGACATTGCCACTGACCCTTGGGGGATAAAAGTAAATCGTGTGGAGCTGAAAAATATTATTCCTCCCGCAGAGATCCAGAATGCCATGGAGAAACAGATGAAGGCAGAGCGCGAGAGACGTGAAGCCGTAACCAGGGCAGAAGGTGAGAAGAAAGCTAACGTGCTGGTAGCGGAAGGTGAGAAAGAGTCTGCAATCCTGCGCGCAGAGGCAGAGAAGCAGTCCGCGATTCTTAAAGCAGAAGCACAGAAGGAAAAAATGATCCGTGAGGCGGAAGGTGAGGCGGAAGCGATCCTGAAGGTGCAGCAGGCTCATGCCGACGGTATCAAGATGCTGAAGGAAGCAGGGGCCGACGAGGCAGTCCTGAAGATTAAGAGTCTGGAAGCCTTTGAAAAGGTCGCGGACGGCAAGGCAAATACCATTCTCCTGCCCTCTGAGCTTTCAGGCATAGCAAGCCTTGCGGCAACCTGGAAGGAGACGGGGAAGACCACAAAATAGAACAGGCGGCAGAAACTGTATAATTTGATATTAAGAATGTACGAATAAGCGAATACTTTCCGGTGGCAGCCTGTCAGCGGAAAGTATTCGCTTTGGATATGGAGGCAGCAAAGATGAGGGGGGAAATAAAAAAGAGTATTTTGGGTATGATATTATGTGTTTGTCTGGGGGTGACTAGCGCCTGCGGCGGACAGGAAACGGATCCAAAGCAAAATAAGCCGGTATCCGAAAGCGGACCCAGGGAACAGTCTGAGAGCGTGACGCTCTGGATGAAAGGCGGTCTGACCAAGCCGCCATATACACAGGGCACACAGAATTGGACCTGTGTTGAAACCTGGGAACCGACATTGCCGGAGCCGGATTTTGAATATATAAAGACAGACAGAAATGACTCTGCCATTCTGGGCAGTAATCTTTTTGTTCTGACCAGTTATTTTGTGGGCGGCAATGGAGAGCAGCCGCGGCAGCTGCTTTACTGGCTGGACGGAAATACCAGAGAATGCAGGACGGTGACGCCCTTCTGGGAGGAAGAAGGCTCTGCGCTTAAGGTCAGCGCCCTGGAGGCTGTGGCGGACCAAAAGCTGGCAGTCTGGGGAACGCTGTCTCAGGGCGGGGACGTTAAGCAGTGTCTGATTCTTTGGGATTTGTCAGCCGGGACGGGCACCGTGACGGATGTATCGGCGTTAAGCGCTGCCAGACAAGGTATGGTGGAGGACCAGTGGTGTGATGCGGAAGGAAATATCTTTCTTTCTGCCCTTGAACTCGGAGAGGATGGGACGAACTATATTTACAGGCTTCACATATATAATGATAAAAATACACCTGGCTGGGCGGAAGAAATTCGCGTCATAGATTCGGATAAGTGGATCAAACTGTATTGCAGACTGTGTGACGGAACGCCGCTGCTGATCCTGGAGGACAACGCGGCCGTATATTTCGATGCACAGACCGGGGAGCTGAAGGAGCTTGTCACTGTCAGAGGCGGTATGAGCATGGACGATGACGGGATTGTGGATGTGAACGGAGTGATGTTTTCGAGGGATCCAAATTCAAGTAGTGTGCAGCGCTGGGATCCTGTCAGCGGTACATATGACAAGCTGTTTAATCTGAAAACCTATGGGGTGAATGTTGACTCTTCCGACAGTCTTGCGATGGGAACGGATCAGGCAGGGCAGCTGATGGTATTAATTCAGAACGGCGGGAAGCCGACAGTTTCCGTTTTCGGACCCATAAAAGAAGGGGAGCAGTCCGAGGGGCTGTTATCTTTGACGAACATATGGTATCATGACGGCAATGTAAAGGCGGCTGCCGTCAGATATAGTACCCTGCATCCGGAATGTTCCATAAATTATTTTACGGGCTTTGAAGAGGATGAAGGTGCCTTTTATGACCGTACCATGATGGAGGTAGTATCAGGGAAAGGCTCCGATCTGCTGTTTGTTCATGGGGAGGATATGGAGAGACTGTATCAGAAGGGGGCTCTCGCTGATCTGACCGGGATTTTTGACGAGGATACTTGCGAACAGCTGATTTCCGGTGTGCTGGAGTCTGGCACAAGGGACGGAAAGCTGATCGGGGTGCCAGCGGATGTTGCTGTAATTACTTATATGACAGTGAACGAAATATGGGATCAGAGCAGCTGGACTTATGAAGAGGCAATTAACCTGTGGCAGCAGTACAAGGATGCGGGGGCGATCTGTTTTCAGGTTGACACGCATACAAGAGAAAGCCTGTTGGAGAATTTTTTGCTTAAGAATCTTGCTGATTCGCCGTTCCTGGATTTGGAGGCCGGCACCTGCGACTTTGATAACAAGCTGTTTCGTCAGGCACTGGAGCTAATTGGCAGCTGTCAGTGCAGCTATGAGTCTTCTTCCCTGGCGGGGGTTATGGACAGGCGTCTTGAGTATGCCGCGCAGTTAAAGGACGGTAAGTATCTGGTGGAAGATGTGCTGGGAGATGATGTGGGGCAGCGCAGCAATACTTGGGAAGTATACGGAGAGGAAAATTGTTATCCGGGATATCCCTCAGATTCCGGAAAAGGAAATATATTAAAATGTTACGGTTATCTTGTGGTAAACGCAGATACGGAGCATTTTGAGGAAGCGGCGGATTTTCTGCGCTATTATTGCAGTAAGGATTTTCAGTCGAACGGTGAGATGTCGAATGCCTGCCTGAGAAAGGATGTTTTGCGGGAGAAGTATGAGGTTCAGGACGGACGGATCATGGAAAAATCCAGCGGAGGTATATTTGAAGAAAAGCCGGGTGGAGGAAGCATTATAGATGATGTCATGACCTATTTGGACAACTGTGCACCGGAGCCTGTAGGCATCAGTGAGGTGACGGGAATTATTAAGGAGGAAGCGGCGGTTTATTTCCAGGGTACGCAGGACCTAGATATTACAGTCAAAAATATACAAAACCGGGTGCAGCTGTATCTGGATGAAAACAGTTGAGCAGTCAGGGCAAGGAGGATACATTTATGGATTTAAAAGGACGGGATTTTTTGAAGCTGCTGGATTTTACACCGGAGGAAATTACCTATCTGCTGGATGTGGCGGCTGATTTAAAAGAAAAAAAGAAAAAGGGCATTCCGGTAGATACGCTTAAGGGTAAAAATGTGGCCCTGATCTTTGAGAAGACCAGTACCCGTACCAGGTGCGCTTTTGAGGTGGCGGCCCATGATCTGGGTCTGGGGACTACTTATCTGGACCCGGAGGGGTCTCAGATCGGTAAAAAGGAAAGTATTGCCGATACGGCCAGGGTATTGGCAGGGATGTTCGAAGGAATCCAATATAGGGGATTCGGGCAGGAGATTGTGGAAGAGCTGGCGGAGTATTCTAAGGTTCCCGTGTGGAACGGGCTGACGAATGAATTTCATCCCACACAGATGCTTGCGGACCTGCTGACCATCCGTGAACATTTTGGCCGCCTGAAAGGGATCAGGCTGACCTACATGGGGGATGCCCGTTACAATATGGGAAATTCCCTGATGGTCACCTGTGCAAAGATGGGAATGCACTTTGTGGCCTGCACTACTCGTAAGTATTTTCCGGACAAAATGCTGGTGGCAGTATGCCGGGAAATTGCGGAGCAGACTGGGGGAAGCATTACCTTGACGGAGGATGTAGGTGAAGGAACAAAAAACACAGATGTTATTTATACGGATGTGTGGGTCTCCATGGGAGAGCCGGATCAGGTGTGGGAAGAGCGGATCAAGGAGTTGTCTCCCTATCAGGTAAACAGGGCCGTGATGGAAAATGCAGGGGAAAAGGCTGTGTTTATGCACTGCCTGCCGGCATTTCATGATTTGAAGACAAAGATTGGGGCACAGATGGGGGAGCGTTTTGGTATTACGGAGATGGAAGTGACTGATGAGGTATTTGAATCGGAGCAGTCCCTGGTGTTTGAAGAGGCGGAGAACCGTATGCACACCATCAAAGCCGTTATGTATGCTACCCTTAGCTAGTGCACCATTTACCAATCAACTGCACAATACCAGACAACGAATAAAGTGCCAGGCAGAAGGAAGCAGCAGAAGCAGGATGTATGATGTCAGGAAAAGCGGAGGCAGCAGTAGACAAGGTGTTTGTAAAAGAGATGCTGGAGGCATTTGGCAGGGAGGCCCTGGAAGCCGCAATAGATACGAAGTGGGCCGGAAAACACATATGTTATTTTAAAGAATTGGATTCTACCAATGCCAGGGCGAAGCAGGAGGCGGACAACGGAGCTGCCGAAGGAACATTGGTGGTGACGGATATGCAGACCGCCGGCCGGGGCAGACGGGGAAGAAGCTGGAACAGTCCGGCCGGAGTAAATTTGTATTTTACCTTGATCTTAAAGCCTGTTTATCAGCCGGATAAGGCGGCCATGGTTACGCTGGTCATGGCCCTTGCCGTGGCAGAAGGGATTTCCTTAACCTGCGGCATGGAGGCGGAAATCAAATGGCCCAATGACGTTGTAGTAAACGGGAAAAAGGTCTGCGGCATATTGACGGAAATGAACGTGGAGCATGGCCAGATCCAATGTGTGGCGGTGGGAGTGGGAGTCAATGTAGGGTTACAGGAATTCCCGCCGGAGATTGCGGACAAGGCCGCCAGCCTTGAGGCCGAGTGCGGCAAGCCGGTGTCCAGGGCGGCTTTGGCAGCGAATATTCTAAAGGCATTTGAAAAATACTATGAGAGCTTTCTGCAGGAGTTAAGCCTTTCCTGCATCCGGGATAAATATAACAGGCGGTTGGTAAATCGTGACAGAGAGGTCCGGGTCCTTGATCCCCAGGGAGAGTTTCAGGGCATTGCCAGGGGAATTAATGAGTTTGGAGAGCTTTTGGTGGAACGTGACGACGGCAGTGTGACTATAGTTTTTGCGGGAGAGGTATCAGTGAGAGGAATTTATGGATACACAGTATAAAGTGTGAAGGGAATGAAGATTTTCTAAGTCTGCAAAAAACGCAGACAAAGAAAATCTAAGTCATTCCCTGAAAAACGCAAGAACAGCGTTTTTCCTGGAGCTTTAGTTCCATGGGATTGGTTTGTGCCGGCTGCGCCGGCATGTCTGGAAGTGTGAATAAATATGGAAGAAAAGAAAATCGTGCTCTGCGGAGCCAGCGCATATGAAAAGAAATATTACTTTAACGAGCAGTTTAACGGCATTCCGGAGTCTGTGAAGGAAGAACTGCATATTATCTGTGTTCTGTTTACAGAAGAGGTGGGCGGCGTGTTTACCATTGCCTTTGAAGAGGACGGAAATGTAATTCTGGAGACAGAGGCGGAGGAAAGCGATATTTATTATGATGAGGTGGGCAGTGGGCTGCTGGTGGGAGAGGTACGCAGAAACAGACAGGAGCTTTTTGAGTCCCTGCGTCTTTACTACAGGGTTTTTATTTTAAAAGAAGATTTAACAAATATAGTAAATGAGGATTTAATAAATGATACTTGTGATTGATGTCGGGAATACTAACATGACTCTGGGGGTCTATCAGGGGGAAGAGTTGAAGGCCACGTTCCGGATGATGACCAAGACGCCGAGGACATCCGACGAATATGGAGTGATGATTACACAGCTTTTGAAAAACAAGGGCATCGAGGCCGCAGAGCTGGAAGGCTCCATTGTAGCCAGCGTAGTGCCGGACGTAATGCACTCCCTGCTGGGGGCGCTGGTACGGTATACGGGCACAAAGCCGCTGAACGTCGGCCCCGGCATCAGGACAGGTATCCGCATTGTTACGGAAGAACCGAGGGCCATCGGTGCGGATCGGATTGTGGATGCGGTAGCTGCTTATGAGAAGTATGGGGGGCCCGTGCTGGTGCTGGACTTCGGAACGGCAACCACTTATGATCTGATTACGGAGAAAGGGGAGTTTACCGCAGGCATTACCGCCCCTGGCATTCGGATCAGCTCCGAGGCCCTGTGGACCCAGGCTGCCAAGCTTCCCAACATTGAGATCAAAAAGCCCAGGTCCATTCTGGCGCAGGAGACGATCAGCAGTATGCAGGCAGGGCTGGTTTACGGCCAGATCGGACAGACGGAATATATTATTAAAAAGGTAAAGGAAGAAAGCGGACTGCAGAACCTGAAGGTGGTTGCTACCGGAGGTCTGGGCAGGCTGATTGCTGATGAGACGAAAGCCATTGATATTTATGACAGTTCCTTGACCCTGGACGGGCTTAAAATTATTTACGGGAAAAATTGTTAAAACGAATTGTTTTGCAGACGGGCAGCACAAACGCCGGTTAGGAGCCGTTATCAAAGGAGGCTGGGTGCATGGGTACAGCTTTGCGGAAATTAAAAATTGGGGACGTGACGCTGGATAATAATGTGATTTTGGCGCCCATGGCCGGGGTGACGGATCTGCCCTTCCGGTTGTTGTGCAGGGAGATGGGCGCGGGAATGGTATGTATGGAAATGGTCAGCGCCAAAGCGATTTATTATCATAACAAGAATACAGAAGAGCTTTTGACAATACATCCGAAGGAACGGCCTGTGTCCCTGCAGCTTTTCGGTTCTGATCCGAAGATTCTTGGTGAAATGGCGGAACGCATTGAAGTGCGTCCTTTTGACATATTGGACTTTAATATGGGCTGTCCTGTTCCCAAGGTGGTAAACAACGGAGAGGGGTCAGCGCTGATGAAGGATCCAAAGCTGGCGGAAAATCTGCTTACGGCACTGGTCAAGGCAGTGAGAAAGCCCGTCACCGTGAAAATCCGCAAGGGTTTTGACGAAAACAGCACAAATGCGGTGGAGATCGCTAAGATTGCAGAGAGCTGCGGCGTTTCGGCTGTAGCGGTGCACGGGAGGACCAGATCTCAGTATTACAGCGGCAGGGCGGATTGGGATATTATCCGTCAGGTGAAGGAGGCGGTAAAAATTCCCGTTATCGGAAACGGTGATATTGACGGCCCGGAGGCTGCTAAGGCCATGCTGGAGTCCACCGGCTGTGATGGTATCATGATCGGGCGGGCAGCCCAGGGAAATCCCTGGATTTTTCGGGAGACAGTAAAGTTTCTGGAGGACGGGACTTTATCTTCGGGGCCGGACCGGGAAGAAAAGAAAGAAATGATTCTGCGTCATGCAGTCTTGTTAAAAGAAGTAAAGGGCGAGTATACCGCTGTACGTGAGATGAGAAAGCACTTGGCCTGGTATACGACCGGGATGCCTCATTCCGCTCGATTTCGGGGAATGATAAATTCCATAGAGACCATGGGCGGGCTGCTGGCCGGCGTGGATGAAATTTTTGGCTGACAGCGATTTGGTTCATAGTATGGAAGTTTGTGTCATATATTTATGGCATGGACACCATTATATATTTTTTTCAAAAAAGAGATCCCATGCAGCGGGAGATTACATTGATGTATCAGGAGGACTATCTGTTTGCGAAGATAGGAATCTGTGCGGACAGGCATAGCTGGTTTGGCAGTCCGCTGCCCTGCGAGCCGGAAGCGGATGAGTTTGTACCTGTTTTGACTGAAAACGGAGTGTCTGCAGCAGAGATGCAGGGCAGCGAAGGGAGATCCCGGAGAGAGGATACATCTGACCTGAATCCGCTCGGCAGATTTCGGCAGCGCAGACAGATGCGGAAACAGCAGCGGGAGTTCAGACGCTGCCGGCAGGAATATATGCAGAAGCTCCAGGAATATGAAGAGCAGCGTCAGGAATTGGCAGACAGTATACAACATTTGAAGGACGAGGTGTTTTCCGAGGTAGAGCAGGCCGGCGGCATGGGAGATGTCAGATGTGTTTATGAGGACAGCCTGCGCTTTTTGACGGAAGATGCGGGAGAAGCAGCTGCGTGCTGGCGGCAGGCCTGGGATATTCCGGAATTCGGGGATTACAAAAAAATCCGGTGGATCCGCCCTTTGCTGGAGGAAGTTCATCATTCCCATTTTATCCTGCTGGGCGCAGCAGAAGGCATTCCTGAAATACTGGAACGGTTTGCCAGACAGATGAAAAGCCTGAAGTGGTATATTAATGAGGAAGACATGAGCGAAACCGTACAGGACTGGGTAGATGACTTTTATGAAGAATATGGTCTTGCGGCAGACCTGCGTGAGCTGGCAGGAGAAAATGCCTTAAAACGGCTGAAGCTGAAATCTGAGGCACCGGTTTGTGTGATGGACTTTACGAAAGAGACAAAGCTGTTTGCGGGAAACCTGGCGGAGGGAAGTGTTTGGCTGGATTTCTGTTCCATGGACGAGAAAGCCATGCGCATGACCAAACAGGCACCGGGTATCTACTATGTGTCCCTGAAAAAACATTGGAGCGCAAAAAATAAATTGAAACCGGTCTTTCCCACGGGATGCACCGTGAGCAGATTCAGGCTACAGGCTTGTGGAACGTATGTTGCACCCGGAACGGATTCGGATGCTGCGCCGTAAGCGGATTCGGTCTGCAGGCGTAATAGTTCAGCCATCCCGTAAGCAGATAACAGGTGACAGCTGAGCTGTTACCTGTAGTCGTGGAGGAAATTCAGATTTTCTTGACAGTGTGGGGAAAAGTGGTTATAATACCTTCGAATATAAGGCTTTTCACAAAAGCTGGAGTGGATAGGAAGGATGCACGAAATGCAGGAGAAGAAAAATATCTTAACGTATGAAGGACTCAGACAGTATGAAGACGAGCTTCATGAACTGAAGGTGAACAAGCGCCAGGAGGTGGCCCAGAAGATCAAGGAAGCAAGAGAGCAGGGAGACCTGTCCGAGAATGCGGAATATGATGCGGCAAAGGATGAACAGAGAGACATTGAGGCCAGAATCGAGGAACTGGAAAAAATACTGAAAAACGCAGAGGTAGTGGTTGAAGACGAGGTAGATCTGGATAAGATCAACATCGGCTGTAAGGTAAGACTGCTGGATATTGAATACAGCGAAGAGCTGGAATATAAGATTGTCGGTTCCACAGAGGCAAACAGCCTTAAAGGTAAGATCTCAAACGAAAGTCCTGTAGGCAAGGCGCTGATCGGCTGTAAGATCGGAGATACCGTGGAAGTAGAGACTGCCGCAGGTAATTTTGCATACAAGGTGCTGGAGATTCAGAGAAGCAATTAAAAAATAACGGTTGATTTCAAAAGGCTGCCAAGAACGGCAGTGAGGTTTGGGCCGTAGCATTAGATGCGACATGGAGGCAAGAGTAAAAGTGGCGGAAGTACAAAATGAAAAGGTACAGGAACAGGATTTGAATCAGCTGCTGCAGGTGCGCAGAGAAAAGCTCGCCATGCTGCAGGAGGCAGGCAGGGACCCCTTTCAAAACACGAAATATGATGTGACCCATCACAGCACGGAGATTAAGGAAAATTACGAGGATTTGGAAGGAAAGACCGTCCGTATTGCAGGGCGCATTATGTCCAAACGCGTTATGGGAAAGGCGTCCTTCTGTAATGTTCAGGATTTGCCGGGCAATATTCAGTGCTATGTGGCCAGAGACAGCATCGGCGAGGAATCTTATGCTGATTTTAAGAAGTATGATGTCGGTGACATCGTGGGAGTGGAAGGTCATGTGTTTACCACCAAAACCGGTGAGATTTCCGTTCATGCTTCCACTGTGATTTTGCTTTCCAAAAGTCTGCAGATTCTGCCGGAAAAGTTTCACGGTCTGACGAATACGGATATACGTTATCGTCAGAGATATACGGATCTGATTATGAACGGGGAAGTAAAGGATACTTTTGTAAAACGGTCCAAAATTATCAGTGCCATTCGCCGTTATTTGGAGGGAGAGGGCTTTCTGGAGGTGGAAACCCCCATGCTGGTCTCCAATGCCGGCGGCGCGGCGGCAAGACCTTTTGAGACTCATTATAATGCTTTGGACGAGGATGTTAAGCTGCGCATTTCTCTGGAGCTATATTTAAAGAGACTGATCGTGGGCGGCATGGAGCGAGTTTATGAGATTGGCCGTGTATTCCGCAACGAAGGCCTGGACACCCGGCACAATCCGGAGTTTACCCTGATGGAGTTGTATCAGGCATATACCGATTACTACGGAATGATGGAGCTGACGGAAAATATGTTCCGTTATGTGGCACAAGAGGTCTGCGGCAACACGCTGGTCCCTTATGCAGAGGAAATGATAGATCTGGGCAAGCCCTTTGAGCGGCTGACCATGGTGGATGCGGTGAAGAAGTATGCGGGAGTGGATTTTGACCAGATTCCGGATACTGAGGCCGCAAAAAAGATTGCAGATGAAAAGAACGTGCATTATGAGGCGCGCCATGCAAAGGGCGATATACTCAACCTGTTTTTTGAAGAGTTTGTCGAAGAGCATCTGATTCAGCCTACCTTCGTGATGGATCATCCGGTGGAGGTTTCACCTCTTACCAAGAGAAAACCTGATAAGCCGGATTATGTGGAGCGCTTCGAGCTGTTTATTTACGGACGTGAGATGTGCAACGCTTATTCGGAGTTAAATGATCCTATCGACCAGAGGGAGCGTTTCAAGGCTCAGGAGGCGGCATTGGCTGCGGGAGACGAAGAAGCCAACACCACGGATGAGGACTTTATGAATGCGCTGGAGATCGGTATGCCTCCCACCGGCGGCATTGGTTACGGTATTGACAGACTGGTGATGTTGCTGACCAACAGTCCGGCAATCAGGGATGTGCTGTTGTTCCCGACGATGAAGACGCTTGGCGGAAAAGACCAGTAAAATCAAAGGTTTGCGGACTTAAAGCTAGTATGGTACGACAAGAGTACGACAAAATAAACTCTCTTAAAGGGTTAAAATAAATGATTTTAAATTAAACTCGTGTCAGTTCAAGTTAATATTTTGTACGATAAGGACATTTTTCTAAAAGAAAATTTTAGGGAAGTGTCCTTTTGTTATGGTCAAAAAACAAAATAGGAAATGGAGGAAATGAACATGAGTAGTACAGCGTTAGGAGCAGAGAAAGCGATTATTTTTATCAGCGATGCACATGAAAAATTCTACTACGAGAAATTGAAAGAGGTCAGGTATCAGGACGTGTACCACAAAGCGCTTGTATATTGTCTTGGTATCAGCGATGACACAAGAAGGAATATCAAAAGCATTTATAACTTTAAGTAAGGCTATATGGAAAAGAAAATTTATATCACAGAGGAAGAACGGACAAAGTGT
>CAJTSE010000006.1:150171-239811 GCA_910578815.1 uncultured Acetatifactor sp. | reverse complement strand
CTGATTAAATATGCAGTTGTCAGCGTTCAAAGCAATTGAGTTTCACTGATTCAGGTAGAAGCTTATAATGGAGCTGCCACCTCAAAAGGAATCCGACGGTCCCGGTGTTGGTCCGGCAGGGCCGCTCCCTGCTGTTTTCTTTGATAACAAGATAACAGGGCAGAAGACGAAAGTCAGCATTTACTCGGACGCATCCAAGTCGGCTGCGTCCGAGTAAAGCTACGGCTACAAATTTTCATTTTTCAAAACATCAATCAGATTATCTTTCCTGATCTTGCCCATGGCATACAACATGGTGGCAAATACTACCAGAAATACACTTAATACTGCAATTCCAACAGCTCCCCATGGCAGATGGTAAGTCGTTTCATACCCTCCGTTTATGGCCCGGCAAATTAACCAGGTAACTCCCGCGGACGCCGGCAGCCCAAAAAGCAGCGCCCTGGTGCCGTATAGCAGGCACTCATAATTCATCATCCTGTGAAATCCCTTTTGACTCATACCCACGGACTTCAGCATTGCAAACTCCCTGCGGCGCAGGTTGATGTTGGTTGTTATGGTATTAAATACATTGGCCGCGGCCACCAGCGAAATCAGCACAATAAACCCATAGGAAAACACCTGGATAATGGTGACAATATTCCGGTCCATTTCCTCTCTTTCGGCATAATCATTGAGATAGATCGACTCCATACCGTTTTCAACCAGGACTTTGCTGAGATTATCATAGCTTGCCTTATGATTCTCCGTGATAAGGCAGAAGTAGGTGCGGCGCATACCGGATTTCAGCATCTCTTGCGGCAGCACGCTTTTCATCATGCTATAGGGATATATGATATTCAGGTCTGCCCCCGTGGACTTTGTAATATAGAAGGGTGCCTCGGTAATTGTCTTGCCTGTCCTTAAGGAATACTTGATAAAGGCATCCTCATAGGGTATCTCCAGCAAATCCTTTTTATCACTGTCATTCCAGAACCGCATCACCGGATTTCCGTTTTCATCCAGGCCCTCTTCCATATAATAGTAATCGGAAAAATCCTTTAATTTCCTGCCATGAAATTCACTGACATCGGAATTTAAAACAGTCACTGTTTCATACTTTTCCTTATCTTTATTAAAATGAACCGCACCGTCCTGGGCAATTCCCAGAGGCGCTTCCGTGTTAAAATAGTCCTCCCTTGGAAGACCATAGCAGGTAAGAAGCTGCTCAAATTCCTGATCGCTTACAAAATAAACATACCCGTTGACAGGAGTCTCTGCCTCCGAAATCTCTCCGTTTTCCCCGCCATAGCCAGAGGCTTCCCTTGCAAAATGATTCAGAAATTCCTCTGCAATATATTGGTTTTCTATGGCTCCGTTAATATAACCATGTCGTAAATATGTGCCGTCAGTTACATACTGATCCGACAGTAAGATCTCCAGAACCTCCTCCCTCGTTCCGTTATTTTCCTCTTCTTCGTCAATCGAGTACTGCAGATCATATCCGTTACCGGCAAAACCGCCTGTAACGGATTCCATCAAATACTCCGTAAAGGCAGACGCGGAAACAAACAATACAATGCTCATAAAAAGGCTTAATACGGTAGCCCGGTATTTCCGCTTACTTCTCTTATAGTATTTCCCCGCAAGGACACCGGACAGGCCGAACAGCTTCAGCTGAAATACTGAGGTTCTGATCGGTTTCTTCTCCCCCTTTACATCCGTGCTTTGGCGGATCGCCTCCACTGCGGAAATCCTTGTGGCCCGCTTCGAAGGAATCCAGGCGGAAATCAACACCGTAACCAGCGCTACGATTACGGCAATGACAACGGACTGCCAGGACACACAGACACGCAGAGGCAGCTCAAAATCACCCATAATACTGATAAATTTATTACCGATCAGCAGCAGGGTGACACCAATCCCGCCGATACCTGCCAGAATCCCTAAAGGAATCCCCACAATACTGACCGCCAGAGCTTCAAATAACACCATCTTTTTCAGCTGCCTTTTCGTGGCCCCCACGGAGGACAACAGGCCAAACTGTCTGGTCCTTTCAGAAACGGAGATGGAAAAGGCATTATAGATCAGTGACACGGAGCCAAACATGATGAGTCCGATTACGATCACCGCAAGGCTGGTCAGCATGCCAAGAAAGCTGTCATAGCGGGATACGCCGGAATACATCAGCACCTCTGTATTCCATGTTCCACTTAGTTCAAATCCTTTCATAAATTCATAGACCCTGGCCGGATTCTTCATCTTAAAATAGACATCAAAGCCCGTACCGTCCCCAAATTCCTCATCCGCCACCGTCAGGGCAGTATAGCCGGGCGCTGCCCAATCCTCAAAAGAAGGGCGCTTATAAATACCTGTCACGGTATAAGTTCTTGTCTCCCTTACCTCAAGGACCTCGTCATTCATTATCTCTTTATTTGTTTTACTGTCATAGACGGTACAGGAATTATTCTGCCCCATGGATAAACCGCCCAGCATACGCAGGCCCAGCTCCAGCGTAACCGTGTCGCCCACCGCAAGGTCAGGCCCCCCATTCGTTAATAGATGCTCCGGCAGGATGATTTCATTTCCGTTTTTTGGTAGCTCGCCGGAAATCAGTCGTATCGGCAGCATTTCAAAAAAGGCTTCCTTCTGGCCCCCCAATACATACAGATAGGGCTTGAACACATTACTGCTGTCCATCTTTGCATAGCCCAGGCGCTGGCCGTATGCGGAAGCCGAAACCTCGTCGGCACTGCGTATCCTCTCCAGATCACTCTCCGGGGCGTCAAACAGCGCCCCGTGCCAGTCTCCGCCGGAATAAACCGCATAGCTCATGGCATAATTCCGCATACTGGAAACAAAGGTCGTGACGGCGCAGATCATGGCCGCCGAAAGGATGATTCCTATGATGGTAACCGTGGTTCTGGTTCTGTTCTTTTTTAAGGACTGAAGTGTAACCTTATGGAATATGTTCATCTGCGAATCACCTCATCCCGTGTAATTTTTCCGTCCTCAATGGCCAGAATGCGGTCTGCCTGCAGGGCAATGCTTTCATCATGGGTGATGATAATCAGCGTCTGATGATACTTTTGATTGGACACCTTCAGCAGCTCTACAATCTCCTGGCTGTTTTTGGAGTCCAGATTCCCGGTAGGTTCGTCTGCAAGCACCACAGCGGGCGCATTCATTAAAGCCCTGCCGATGGATACCCGCTGCTGCTGGCCGCCGGAAAGCTGATTTGGAAGATGATTCTCCCGGCCCTCCAGCTTCAGGGTAGCCAGCAATTCCTTCAGCCTTTCCTGGTTCACCTTCCGCCCGTCCATCAGCACGGGGAGAGTAATATTTTCCACCACGTTCAGCACCGGAATCAAGTTATAAAACTGATAAATCAATCCCACCTGGCGACGGCGGAAAATGGCAAGCTGTTCGTCGTTCTGCGCATACACATCGCTGCCGTCCATATAAACCTTGCCGCTGGTGGCCCTGTCCACTCCCCCCAGGATATGAAGCAGGGTAGATTTTCCCGATCCGGAGGGACCTATAATAGCGATAAACTCACCCTTATTTACGGAAAAAGACACATTATCCAGCGCCTTCACCTGGTTTTCACCCTTGCCGTAGGTCTTGCAAAGATTCTCCACTCTCAAAATTTCCATGTCAAATTTCTCCTTTTTTTAATTCAGGAAAACACAAAATATTTCATGAACCGGTGCAAAGCCGTAAGAATCCCCACTATTGGCATTCTTACCGGAATGGCTTGGCCGTCATGCCGCAATTTCCTGTAATGTATAAATCATATTTTATGCGTTCCAGGTGACAGGGCGGTGACTTGAAAATAACAAAAATGTCACTTTGCAAAAAGGAACCGCTTTTAAACGGTTCCTCTGTAAAATCGAATGGTAAATTTTGCGCCGCCGGACATTTTATTTTCTGCTTTCACCGTACCGTTCTGGGCCGTGATAATCCTTCTGGCCAGCGCCAGACCGATGCCGAAGCTCTTTTCGCCGGAATCCCTTCCCTTGTAAAAACGTTCAAAGATATGAGGAAGATCCTCCGCCTCAATGCCCCTGCCATTGTCTGATATAATAATCTCCGAATAAAGGACATTTTCCGAAGCACTTATTTCTATGCTCCCGCCTTCCGGCGTATGCTCCATGCAGTTCTTGACAATGTTTGTAATTGCCTCACAGGTCCAGGATACATCCCCGATAAAATTCCCCTCCGCAGACACCTCCAGCCTCAGATCCCGCAGGTCCATGGAAACCAGCAGAGGCGCCGTTCCTCTTCGCAGCAGTTCCGCAAGGGGTATGCTTTCCGACTTAAATTTTGCCGTCCCTGCGTCCAGTCTGGACATCTTCAGCAGGGCAGTAATCAGCCATTCAATCCGGGAAAGCAGCTCATACAACTCATGGGATAACTGCTGCCGCCGCTTAAGGGTTATATCCTGTTCGGCCAGCAGGGACACCAGCAGGTTGATGGAGGTTAGGGGCGTGCGGATCTGATGGGATATATCCGCCAGGGAATCCGCCAGATATACCTTATCCTCCTTAAGGCTCAGCTGCTGCTCCCGCAGACGGACCGTCATCTTACAGACCTCATTCTGCAAGATTGACAGCTCTCCCTCAGTATACTTGTCCAGGGAAACCTGACCTTCCCCATGAAGGATCTGATCTATATCCGCAGCAAGCTGGGAAATGCGCCGGTATCTCCTGCAGGTGACAAACAGATATACGAAGAAAAACGCCGCGCATACCCCCAGCATCAACAGGCCGAAACGCCTTTCCCATGTAAATGCAGTGATGACGGCGGCGACTGTGATCACCCCATAGACCAGTATCGTTCCCTTGATTTCCAGATTCCTAAACAGCTTCATCATCCATCAACCTTATAGCCCAGGCCCCGGACCGTCTTGATAATCGCCGGATTCTGGGGGTCGTCCTCTATCTTTTCCCTGAGCCGCTTGATATATACCGTCAGGGTGTTGTCATTGACAAATTCTCCCGCCGCGTCCCAGATTGCCTCCAAAAGCTGCGTCCTGGTAAGCACCGCTCCCCGGTTATTTAAAAATACCAGCAGCAGACGGTATTCCAGAGCCGACAGGTATAAGTCCTTACCGTTTTTGGCCGCAACGCCCTTTACGGTATCCACCTCCACATCCCCCAGGTGAATTACCGAGCCGGCGCCTCCGGTAAGACGGAGCACGTTCCTGATCCGGCTCACAAGCTCTCTGGGCCTGAAAGGTTTGGGAATATAATCGTCCGCCCCCAGTTCAAACCCTGTGACCGTGCTGTACTCGTCCCCCGACGCGGTGAGAAAGATCACCGGCACCTTATAAAGAGATTTAACCGCGGAGCAGACGGCAAAACCGTTGCCGTCGGACAGAGAAATGTCCAGCAACACCAGATCAAACCGCTCACTCGCCAACGTCTCCAGCGCAGCCGCCTGACCGGAAGCATTTTTCACATCATACCCTTCTGCAGTCAGAAACTCCGTCAGGTTGGCCACAATGCCCCGGTCGTCTTCCACCAGTAAAATTTTTGTCATCGGTCCGGATCCCTCTTATAATCAGGAAACAGTGCGGCTTCCAAACTTTCCAGATAACTTCCCACCTCATCCAGCTCTCCGTCACAGTAGTAATAAAGCACCTGTTTTCCCGTAATATCTTTTTGCGCATAGCAAGTGTTTCGCATTCCCAAAGATGCAATTTTTTCTCCGCTTCCATCCATAAAAGTCAGGTGATACCAATATTCAATATTGGAGCCGAACTCTTTCTTCCGGAAATTTACCTGCCTGATGCCGTTTACAATCCTGGAAATACCCTCCGCATCCGCAATCACAAATTGATCGCCGTTGTTTCCGTTAATCACCTCAATGGCCGCAATTTCTTCCGGCTCAACTCCGCTCAGTAAGCGAACAGGCAGGAGCCACCATACAAGACCGCCGCATATAATTGCGCAGATTACAGCGCCAAGGATGATTGCTGACTTCTTTTTCATACTAACCTCCAGTCGCGGCTTTGCCGCGACTCAAATCCGGATGAGAAATGCCGCATTTCAGGCATTTCTCGGTGTGAGAAAAGTCTGCTATGCAGACTTAGAACTTCTAAGTCAGCTTGCTGACTTTACGAAGCAGCCCTTGCTACGAGTGAAAACTGCCGTAGGCAGTTAGAAGTTCTTCTCACACTAACCTCCTGGTACTCAGCCAAACTTAATTATCTCACTAACGGTTATTATATCATGAATCTGCGATTCATGATCAGCATTCGCAACTCGCCGAATGAGCAGGCTCATTCTTCTCGCTAATGCTCATTATATCATTTAAAACCCGGATTTGAAACAGTTTTATATCTTAAGTTTCCGTAGTTATAAACGGACGTAGAACGGGGATTGTTTTTCATAAATGGGTATGCTATAATTTTTCCCAGAATAAACCGATAAATCAAGATTTAGAAAATTAATGATATAGGTGGAAAACGAATTTGGCTTCAGCAATTATTCACTATACTGTTTCTTATTTGTTATTAAAAAATATAGAGATTACAGACCAAAATAGATTTTTACTGGGTGCTGCACTAGGACCTGATGCATCTTCCCATATCGATGGAACTTATGATATTGCCCATTTTGGGTGTAAAACAGCAGATGGAAGCAAGAAAGGAATTCACTGGAAACACTTTGCCGAAAAATATGAAAAGAATCTTTTAAAGGATGATTTCTTCCTGGGATATTTTTGTCATTTGATACAGGATGCAATATGGTTACATGATGTGACAGATAAATATGTTCGCTGTTATCAGAAGCAAGAAAAGGAAACGGCTATTCAAAGAGGATATCGAGATTATGAACGGCTAAACTATCTTCTTATAAGAGAGTTTCATCTGCAAAGAATAGAATTTGATAAAGCCGAATCCCCATTAAGTGAAATATCAACGGAAACTCTTTTTACCGCAGTTAATAGTTTTGAACGGTGGTTTGATTCGAGTTATTGCAGCAAAGACGATTTGGATATATACAAATGGAATGAGATTCTTGAATATATAGGTAAATGTATTTCGTTCTGTGCTTCAGAGATTTCAGCATTGAGAAATAAGAAAAGAGGAGTTGAACCAGAGGAATTATTTGTAAGAGTATAAAACTGCCGCAAGATACTGTAAACGCTCTTTCTGATTTTCTCCGCCTCTTTCACTTCCTCTTTCAATGTAAGATACCGCTGATTAAGCGTTTTCCTCTCGGCGGTCAGCTTGGCGTATTCTTCTTTCCATGTCTTTGTCGGGATTGTGGTCTTGCCGTTCATCACGCCTTTGAGATAATATTTCGCCGTTGTGAATAAGATTTGCTCGGCTTCGGTCAGCGGCTTCTTTCCCTTGTACTTGAAATAAATGTCCCGCTTCTGCTGTCATACTTCTATAAATAGCTGCCCGAAAGCCCTTCGCATCCTGTATTGCGAAGGGCTTCCTGATGATACTGCTCAAAACTACTGTATGAAATGTGAATACCGCTGTAAACCCTGACACAATATATCACTCTAAACGCTGATTACAAATGGTTCGTTATAATATGGAATCAAGCTATCCTGTGTCATAAACTTCATTCCCTCCGATTTTGCCTGCGCAAGCAAAATTCTGTCAAAAGGGTCTTTATGTGGCGGAGCACCCTTGGGACGAACTAAAGTCTCTAGTTCCTCCGAATCCACTACTGCCCATATTGCAATATGTGTGTCCAGCAAAATCTTCATCAGTCACCCACCCCAAACAATTTAGCAATCTCGTCATTGCACTCATCAATATCATGACCATCCGCAATAAATTTCTGCCCTTTCATGCTTCCCAGCTTACGTTTTTCCTTTCGTAAAGAAATATCTTGCTTTCCGCTCGAATTCCTCGATTCTGCCGGCATTACAAATCGTTGTATCATATCAAGAATAAAGCTCAAACTGTCATCTGAAAGCCCCTCCAAAGATTGTGCAATTTGATTCTGTAATGATGACATATCAGATCCCACCTTCCTGCTATCTATTTATCTATTATACATTTTCCCAAAATCAATATACCAACAGTTACTTCATGAATTCTATTATAACAAAATATCCGGGTATTTTACACTATATTTTTACCTGTCAGCGCCTGCAATCCGGAGATTACAGAAAACAGCAGTAGTCCAGTATCACATTCCCCTTCTCGTCCGGCGTTGTAAAGCGGGGACATAAGCCATTTTCAAAGAACCTTTCAACTCCGTTTTCATCGACCCCCGGTTCCATTCCGGCATTACGAAAGGCCTGCGGACATTTACCCATTACTCCGTGCACCTCTTCTTCCCTGCCGTAAATCCAGCAAATCCCCAGATTTGCTTTTAGGAAATCAAGACAGGAAAAGCCCTCCGGAACTTCCGTATTTTCCGGGGTGAACATGCCGATCCAGTATTCCAGAAGCTCTCCGTCCTTACGGCACTCCAAACCCACATATCCCCCGCCGTTTTCCCAAAGCTCCAGAATCTTACCCGTTCCGCCCATGCTGTTTTCCACTACGTCAAACCAGCCATTGGCAAACCACTCGCCCCAGCCGCTGTAGTCGTGATACTTCTTTCCGATAAACCTCATTGCAGGGACCTCTTCCCGAAACACCTTAATAATTTCCGCCATACTTTTTCTCCTTTGAGTTTTATTTATGTTTAATGTGAATAAAGATTCGTTCCGAAAATTCCCTGCTGCTTTCCCTGTAGGCTTCAAAGTCACAGTCGCCGGGATATACATATCCGCTTTGTGGAATCCATTCCTGCATGATATAATCCCAGGTCCTGCGTATGGTATTCACAAAAGTATACTTGTCCGCCGGGGGAGTTTCAAAGATAGCATACAGGCCGCCATCCACCTTTAACTCCATGGTCCCCGTCAGGTCCCCATGGGCATATTCCGTGAGAATTCCCGCATAATATTCCAGCCTGCTTTCCTCGAAATTCCACACGGAAAATCCATAATCTGTCTGTACATCCCCGCCGGACAATTTTTCAGAAAAGCCTCCGCAATTATATTTATTCCAAAACATCGTGGGATCCTCTTCATCACTTTTATAAACCGTGGCCCTGAAAGGCTTTAATTCCACGATTTCAGGCGCGGCCGGGATCCTGGATTCTAAAGCAAAATCTTTTTTGTACGGCCCTGCCCTGTGAAGCAGCTTCAGACTGTTATCCACCGTCCGATACTGAGAGGGCAGAATATGATGCTCGGATTTAAACGCTCTGGTAAAATTTTCTTTGGAGTTAAATCCATGCTTATATCCGATCCGGGAAATCGGCTCATCGGTATCTGCAATCTCTCTGGCGCTCTCCGTAATCCTTCTTCTGCGGACATATTCCGCAGGTGTCATCTGAAAGTTTTCCTTAAAAATCCGCAAAAAGTGATATTTAGAATAACCTGCAGCCTGCGCCAGCTGATCCAGATTCAGATCCTCGTATAAGTTTTCTTCCAAATATTCCAGAGCCTTTTGCAGAGATTTCTCATATTCCATAAACCACCCTCTTAAGACTGGTGTACTGATACCAGAATACCATACCGGCCGGCAGATTCGTTGATAAAAATTGCGGGCTTTTCACACTAGACCATATTTCTTCGGTTTGTCATGGTGATCCGCGAATCCTCCATGCCCTGCAAGCCGGCTTCTCCTGTGCCAAAAAGCCTGGGCTTTGTGGCACAGACAACCTTTTCTCCCGACTCCAGTTCGGCATTGAACATATTTTTAATTTCCGGTAAAGTGTTCAGATAATCCGTATTCATTACAATGCTTCCTCCATTTCTTTTTCCTTTTTTCCGCACATTCAAGAATAAAGTCAATCATCCGCTGCATCTGATATATATAAATATCATCCAGCCCTCCTTCATAGCCGAAGATAATATCCTGACGGTACTTCAACAGCTCTGTCTGCATAAAGTCATAGGCCTTCGGATTATTTTTGATCCTGATAAGGCGTTCTTTATGATCCCTTCCCTTAAAGACAAGCCACGAATCCTTACCGATTGGAATCAGCCCCTCCAGTTTGTTGGTAATAACCGCCAAATATACCCTCAGCACATTTGACATCAAAATAAATTCCAATCCAAATCTGTCCACAATCACTGCTTGACTGGTGACAAACAGTCCTTCACACTTTTCGCAGGAAACTGCCTCCCTGTTGATAATATTGAGCTGCTCCATAATGTGCCCTCCTGTTTAACAAAAAACAATTCCCACAATGCCCCGTTTCAAAATTTTATCCGTGCCGCATTTCATAAAAACTTTCGCCTGACAACAGTATAACATAAAATATATTTACGCGGCAACGACAAGCGTTTCGGGAATTGACAAGCCGGTATGTTTATAGTATATTGATAAAGGAAATAAAAGAAAGGCGGTTTTGAACAGTGGGTGTTTGTAATTGCAGAAAGTCCCGTATTCAGGGGCAGTAAAAAAGCAAATATATTATCTCATGTAAATGGGATTTTTTTGCGTGCAATACAAACCAACACACAAATTTTATGGCTACAGTAATAAGCCTCTATTTTCGGTTGCGAAATGTCTGACTGACGTTGTGTTCGACTGTTCTTTAACAGAATAGCCGGCTTGTATGAATTTGGCAGGGAAATTTCCATTTCTGGGGAATATCCTGCTTTTTTATTGCCTTTTTGTTACCTAGAATGAGCAAAACAAAAAGGAGACTTACCATGCAAAAAGGCAGGAGACCATCCACCTCCATTCGCAACGTAAAATTATCGGATTCTCAAAACTTTATTACCAGTAAAGCATTGATTCAGAGGCTTCTTCGCCTCACAAACATTCATCAAAATGACATGGTCGTTGAAATCGGAACCGGAAAGGGGCATCTGACGGAAGCGCTCTGCAGAAGGAGCGGACATGTCTGCTCCGTGGAGCTTGACCGGAAATTATATGAAAGCTCCAAGATGAAGCTGGCCGGCTCTTCCAATTTAAATCTGATCCACGGAGACTTTTTAAAGTATTCTCTCCCGGCAAAGGGAGATTACAAGGTGTTTTCCAATATTCCTTATTGTATTACCACACAGATCCTGGAAAAGCTGACGGACGCGCCTAATCCGCCAAAGGATATTTGGCTGGTGATGGAGAGAGGTGCGGCCAAAAGATTCACAGGAGCAGGAAAGGAAACGAAACAATCCCTGCTGCTTAAGGTAAACTGGGATATGAAGATTTTATTTCATTTCCGCAGAGAGGATTTTCACCCCATGCCCTCCGTGGACTCTGTATTGGTACATTTCTCCAGGAAAGCCGTGCCGGATTTAAGCAGAGAACAACTAAAGAGCTTTGCATATTTTATTGAACATTCTTATAAATATGGCATCTGTGGCAGAAACGGCCTGCTCACAAAAAGGCAGGTATCCGCGGCCTTAAAGCAGGCGGGACTTCCCCATGCCCACGAGGACGGCGTGACCCTGTATATCCAGTGGCTCTGCTTATTTCGATGCTGGAAGCAACGGTAAAAAATACTGGTAAGGCGGGACGCATATCGAATACTCACAGCGCGCACATTTTTACTGATATGCGCTATGGAAAAGAAGTTGGTCCGTAGGTTATACTTAGATAAATAATTATTTCAAAGGGGGCAATCATGTTATATTTAGGTGCAAATATCAGGGAACTCAGAATAAAGAAGGGTTTGACCCAGGAGCAGCTTGCTTATCATTTGGGGGTGTCTTCTCAGACAGTCAGCCGCTGGGAAAACGGAACTACCTATCCTGATATAGTGATGCTGCCGATTTTAGCCGACTATTTCGGCATCTCCATAGATATGCTGATGGGGTATGCAAAAGAGTGCGCGACAGAAGAACGGGAACAATTTTTTTCCGACATACGGGACCTGGAAATTTCACAAAAAATTCACAGAATAAGGGAGATGCTGCAGCTATATCCAAACGATGTATATTTGCAGTTCAGCCTTGCAAATACTTTGTATTCCAGCGCCAGCAGCCCCTCACATTCGCCGGATGCTCAAGGAAACAGCAAACAGGATAATGAAGAAATTGAAACAGAAATCAGCCGGTTATGCAGCAGAATCCTACAGTCAGACAAACCCGGAATGCAGTGCGGGGCCCTCCGGCTGCTGGCAATGCTTGCGGCAAATCGCAGCGACCTTGATTCCGCCATGAAATATGTCAACGAATTGCCCTCCGTATATTGCGGCAGGGAGGTGATGGCAGAAAGGGTGCTTCATGGCCTGAATTTTAAACAGGCAATTCGGAAAATCTATGAGGCATAGCTTTTTCGGCAAAGGCGTCTCACCCTGCTGAAAAATTTTCTTGACGGCCGTCTATTCTTTCAATAAAATTATGTACATAGGAGGGCAGCCATGAAACATAAAAGATTAAACAGGGACGGCTGGGGATTCCAGTATTATCCGTATTATCAGATGAGAATTGACAATGAAATATTTCACGGGCTGGCATGTCTGATCCGATTGACGGACGGCGAGGAAAACTACTGGGCAACTCCCAAAGCCGGGAGAATACAGGTAACAGGCACCGGCATGACCTGGCTGGAGCTGATACCGGATCAAACGAACCGGGTGATTACCGTCAAGTATTTTCCGGACGGCACTCATGATAAGGAAAGAAAACACTATCCCGCCCCTGTAAATGAAACCTATCAGCCCTCCATATGGTATGTGGACATCATAGACGGCATTGAATATGACGAGTGCGGCATTGTGGTATACATCGACAAATATCTGGACGTGATTTTCACACCGGAAGGCGATATAAAGACAGACGACCGGGACGAGCTGGAGGAAGCATATCACTCCGGTGAGCTGACCGACGAGCAATATCATTCCGCCCTGGAGGAAGCTGAGCTGATCCTTCGGGACCTGTGTTCCGATATTCCGAAGACAAACGCCTGGTGTGCGCAAATCCGGCAGCTCGTGGAGGACAGGATTGCCGGCGGCGAGGAAATTTTGAAATGCCGTGAGGTTTTGGAAAGAGAACCGTAAGCAGTCCTTCCCCTTTATTCCGCAAAAGCATACACATCCGGCACCGCATCTCGGCCAAAAGTCCTCACCGCCATACGGTACATGGCTTTTGAATGGATGCGGTCATGCCAGATAAAACGGCGCAGCACACTAATTCATCTCTAAAATCTCTTCCGCCAATCCGCAGCTTATTTCTTCCAGCGCAAGTGCCTTTTCAAGAAGACTGATCTGCTCTTTGCGAAGCTCCTGCGTAGATACCCCAAAGGTGTTCACCATATTATATGCGATCTCGCAGGCCGAGGAACGGGATACCCTGTCCCGAAACGCAGACAGCATAGCCGAAATCCTCCGGCAGTTTTCGGCTATCTTTATAAGGCTCTCCCGACACGCCTCCGGAACCAGCGAAAGATTTTCCTGCAGCCAGGCAGACGCCGCATACCTTGCATCTATAAGGCTGCACAGCATATTATCATTCACGCTCAGACGCCTTGCCACATTCTCTCCGTCGTTTTCCGGCCTGAAATCCTCTTCCTTTGACAGCCCTGCAATCCATGCCCGGTAAGCCTCTTTCCCCTGATAATAGCACCGGCACGCTTCTGCCCGGAAGGATTTGACAAACGTGGAAAGAGAACTCTTCAGGATATGAAGCGGTGTCGGCCTGTCCTTCTTTTCACCGAAATGCAGGATGATAAAGGGCCAGAAATCATTGTAAAGGTATCCGCCATTTTCCTCGAAAACCACACTCCGGTCGGCCTGCCTGCGTTCCTGTCCTTCGCAGGCTTCCTGCTCCAGATCGTCAAAGACCTCCTTGTCAAAATATGTCCGGCACAAAAATCTGCTCCCACTATCGGTATACCCGGTAATGATCCCCCACTCAGGGGCCACCCGCAGATTGATTGCCAGCACAGGCCGGCCGTTTTGGATGTCATTCATAATTGCCTGGCGTTCATTCTTTCTCTCCTGCTTTTCCAGCCTCTCCACAAAACGGAAGGTCATCCCGATGGCCTCTGACAACGGCGAGGCATAATCATAGGCCACAAGAGCATCCGTGCAGCTGTAATCCCACACGTCAGTAAAGCAGACCCGATAACAGGCGCCGCTCATACCCATAATCTGGTCATAGGTATAAGCTGCTCCCATATATTTGAGCGCCGCATGAAGAGATCCGGCCCAAGGACACTCCATTCTGCCGTCTTCTGGTCCTTCTTCCCAGGAGAGACGCATCACATTGTCCAGAATGCACTTGGAATGGTCCCGAAGTAAAAGCTGTGTACCACGGCCGCCATAATATATAGTATCGTTTTCCGGACAGCTGATTACATGGATGCCCTCCCCGTTCAGGTAAACCAGCGTCAAATATTCCGTATCATCGCTTGCCGGATTGCTGGGAAAGTTTTCATGATTGACTTCTATCCTGTCCCATTTGAAATATTCATAATGCTCCATCTTCTGCATGCAAGGAGAAAATCCCTTTTCATTTCCATAATACGCGCCAATGATTTGCAGAGCCTTTTCTCTTGTATAAACGGTACTTTTCCTATCAAGTATCAGATCTTCGTTCTGCACAGCATAGGAAAAGCGGATTCCTTCGGGCGTCTCATACTTTACGGTCAATATTTTCAGACGGTCGCTTTCAATGGGAGTACCCGTCAGAGACGGATTCACGCGGAAGATAAGCCTGCTGCCGCATACCAGATCATTTAAAAGCCGGGTCATAGAAACCTCGGTCTGTCCGTCTGTATAGACAGCCTCCAATACCAAAAGCTCCTTGGGACAAAGCAAACTGTCAATACTGCAGTCCAGCGCCTCTGCCAGCTCCGGCAGGACAGCCGTCTCCGGCAGACATTTAGCATTTTCCCATTTTGATACTGCCTGAGGACTTACGACGAGCCGCTCCGCCAGCGCCTCACCTGTATATCCCCTTTCTTTACGTAAGGTCGAAATCCTTCTTCCAATCTCTTCTTTCTCTAAATCAGTCATATCAATAACCCTGCCTTTCTGTAACTTCCTGTTCTCTTCAGCGCTGTAGTTGTATTATACGCGCAATAAACAGGCACTACCATACATGCTGATTTAAGAAATAAAAGAAAAAATCAACCTGTGGTTTACTTCCCACATGTTTTTTAAGTTTTTCATCATTAAAACGAGAATATCCTGACCCCGTACTTCTCCAAAATCTGCCGTCCCGTCTGTTCCTTCTGCTCCAAAAGATTATACAGCTTTGTGTGAATGTGGATCTCCGCCGGCTCCGCCATATAGTTTAATACAAACAGATAGCGCCTGCCCTCCTTCTCCCGCAGGGCAAGCTCGCAGCCCTCCGGCAGAGAAAGTATTTCTCCATAAGACTCCGCCGCTCCCAGCTTCTCCAGAAACACCCTCACGGTATCCTCTGCAAAAGCCCCTCCAAAATAATAGGCTTCTCCCTTTCCAAAGCGATTCCGTATCAGGGCAGGCGTCCCTGCATAGGGGCCCGATATATAAGTTCCCACGACCTGGGCATTCTCTCCCATCGGCGCCAGCAGATCGTTGAAAACTGCCGCCTCGAATTTCGCACCTTCCCATTCCACGGTAATGGGGCCCTCATCCGGCGCTGCAAAGGAATATTCTGGAATGTCCGTTCCCGTAAGTTTCGCCGCCAGTCCGGGCAGATACTCCATCACGCATTTTCCGTTTATATCCTTATAACCCGTGCGGCAGCCCATGACAAGCCTTCCTCCCGCCGCCACATAATCTTCCAGCACCTTCATGCGCTCTTCCGTCAATATACAGGCATGGGGATAAAACAGCAGATCATACTGCCGTAAGCTCTCTGCATTTCTATGATTTTCCAGATAAACATAGTCAAAAGGCGTATGAGTCTGCTGTAAAACAACAAAAAGCGCGTTCTGACTCACAGAATCCACTCTTGCGTGCCATCTGTCCTGTTGAGCATCCCAGACATTGTCATAATCCTTTACAATACCCACCCTTGCCACATATCTGGCCCCGGCTAGCTCCTGTATTTTTGAAAGCTTTCCGCTGACCTCTCTCACTTCCCGCAGTCGCCTGTTTTCCCTGCCGGAATAATCCAGAATCCCGTGCCAGTAAATTTCCGTTCCGAAAGTACAGGTCCGCCAACGGAAATAGCTGATATAATCCGCGCCATGGGCAATGCTCTGCATGGTCCAGAGGGTCAGCTGTCCGGGCCGGGGACTGGGGGCCTCCATACGGGTATTCCAGCCATTCGCCCCGCTCTGCTGCTCCATGATACCAAAGATAGAAGACACCGCCCGTACCTCCGCCAAATTCCGGCTCCACCAACGGTCCTTCATAGGGTCCGCCGGATTGTATCCGTCCAGGGCATACCCGAAATCGGGATAGGAATCATACATCAGCACGTCAAGGCTTTCCTTCTGCATACGCTGATAGTCAATGTTGGCAAACATACCGTTGGTAGTGATAAAGTCTCCGGGCTTTTTATATTTCCTGACAATATCCGCCTGCAGCCTGGCATAGCCGTTCACACTGTCGGACACAAAGCGATAATAATCCAGCACCTGATGAGGATTCACGGAATTTGTATTGGTCTTTCTGGGCACGTAAACCTCTTCCCAGGCCGTGTAGGTCTGATTCCAGAAAACGGTTCCCCAGGCCTCATTCAGCGCCTCCAGCGTCCCGTATTTCTCTTGCAGGAAGCTGCGAAAGGCCGCCGTATCGCTCTGAGAATAAAAGCGGTCATTTTCACAGTTAAACTCGTTATCCAGCTGCCATCCCACAATAGCGGGATGAGGGCCGTAATGGGATGCGGACTTTTCCACAATGATTCTGGTCTTTTCCCGGTAAACGGGCGAATTATAATTATAGTGCCGTCTGGAGCCATGGCGGTACAGATGCCCCTCCATGTCCGCATTCAGCACCTCAGGATACTTCTCCGTCAGCCACGCGGGAGGGGTTGCCGTAGGTGTGCAGAAAATCACCTGCATCCCCTTTTCTCCGGCCAGCTCTAAAAAACCGTCAAAGAAATCATAGGTAAACTCACCTTCCCTGGGCTCAATGAGGCTCCAGGCAAACTCCGCAATGCGCACGGTCTGAATACCCGCCCCCAGCATCCTGTCCAGGTCCTCGGCCCACAGGCTTTGGTCCCAGTGCTCTGGGTAGTAACAAACTCCCAGGTCGATGCTGCTGCCGTTCATCAGCTTCCCGTTAAGCGTTTTCACTTGCGCCATACCGCATGATCCTCCTGCATCTTTTAGTTAAGCCCCACCACTATTCCCAAAAATTATTTTGCTGTTTCATATCAGGGAAAGTATCAATATTATTATATTCACCCTTTATTCTTCCCCGCTTCTTCCTTCACGCGCCTGCAGATTTCTCCAAAGGTCACGGGACCGTAACCGATCCGCTCCACACTGACGCAGAAGCTCTGCCGGGATACGTCCCGATAGGAAGGATTATTGTGGACATGCCCATAAAAATTTGCATAGGGCATATTGGCGTTCAGGTACACCGGCTCATGGGACAAAATATAAAATTCCCGATAAATCACAGGCCATTCCACACACTCCGCAAAGCCCATATCCCGCCATGCCTCACAGCCGAAATGCCGGTCGTGGTTTCCCATAATCAGGATTTTCTTACCCTTAAGCATTTCCAGCAGCTCCCTGTTTTTCTTTTCTTCATAACAGGAAAAGTCACCCAGTACAAATACTCTGTCCGTCTCTGTCACTGCCTGATTCCAATTTAGAATCAGCTGCCTGTCCATATCCTCCACCGAAGCAAAAGGCCGGTTTTCATAGCGAAGTATCCGCTCATCCCCAAAATGGGTATCCGCAATCATAAAATCCATTCCCATGATCCTCTTACTATTTTACTTTTTAATTTACTTCTTAATTTACTTTCTTTTCGGAATCCGTTCTTGGTTCGCGCAGGAAGCATAATCCTTTTCACTTCTTCCGTGTCAGGAAAACGCCAATGCCTGCCCCAATCAGGATAATCGGCGCCAGCCTGACGAACAGCCACTCCAATCCGTGAAAAAATGTTCCCAAAACAGCGGTTTCCGGATCATTATAATCCCAGCCTAAATAGGGACTGTTTACTGCAATCATCAAGACTGCAAAAATGATTACGATTACCGCACACAACAGGATGAGCAGCCAATGAACTATTTTTCTTCTCATAGTCCTTCTTTGCGCGAGCTGTAAGTTGATAACCTCCAATTTTTCGGATATTACTTTTAATTCATCAGGCTTTGACTCGGCTATATTTTCTCCAAGCAAAGTGCTTACCGGCGTCTCAAGCACCTCTGATATGGAAATCAATAGATCCGAATCGGGAACTGACCGTCCCTGCTCCCATTTTGAAATGGTCTGCCTTACCACATTCAACTTAACGGCAAGCTCTTCCTGGGAAAGTCCCTTTGATTTTCTGATTGTTTTTATGTTCTCACTTAACATCAGGGCATCCTCCTTTTTGTTGATACCACGATGATAAGAAAAGCGGCCCGTTGCTGCAAGCAACGCATGTTAACATGCAGCCTTCTGTTCAACTTTATATTCATATATCTGATTATAAAATACAGCTTTGCAATTTACAATGGATATTTAGATTGTTAACATGATCCCCTTATACAGTCTTACTACAGGTACTATTATCGTGTACTTCAGATACAAAAACGAGAAATTGTGAAGAATGAAAGAAAAGAAATAACAACAAAATACCAAGATGACAGACTTAAAATTTATAACTCAAACCGGCAAACGGACAGAATGCTATACTAGAATTTGGCCTTCCTTTTTTTAATCAATCGGAGTGACAACAGGCTTGCCGTCCTGGTCCACCAAAACGGTCAACCCCGTGCCGGTTTGCTTACCATGAGAACCCAGCAGGTAATTCACGCCGGTTTCCCTGTCAACGATAATTTTAGCCACATTAACGACACCTTGGGAATAAGTTTCCACAAAACGATCCTTCGCCATACGCTCACACTCCTTTCCCATCCTGCCATTTGCCATTGCAAGCATATCACGTTAATACGGCCCCGTGGTTTAAATTTCCTAAATGAACAAATAAATTTCCTAAACGGAGCAGATGGAAGCTTCACCGACTCCCCTCTGTTTTTCTGCGAAGCTCCGCTTTTCCACGCCGGGAAAGCAGGCACTCATGACCACCTGCCCATAATTTATTGTGCTTCAAATCTACTTTTTCAATCTTATCTGCCGCCACCAAAAAGGCCCGATGCGTGCGGATAAAACGATCACCTAATTTTATTTCCAATTCGCCCAAACTGCCTAAAAAATCCATCCGGCTATTGGCCGTATGGAGTAAAACATGATGAGGGACGGAAGCGGTTTCAAAAAGAAGAATCTCACGCAAAGGGATGTGGCGCACCGTTTCTCCTGTCCGCAGGGTAAACATCTCTGCCGGGTCCTGACGTTCGGCCAGCAGACGCAGGTGTATCTCTTCCAGGCACTGCGACACGGCCGGTCCAATCCGTTCCGGCTCCTTTACGATGTAATCAAACGCCTCCAAATGATATTGAAAGGTACGCCAGGCCAGATCGCCATAACCGGTGATGTAAACCAGTGTACAATGCGGATCCCGACGCCGCAGCTCCTGTCCCAGCCGAAAACCATCCCATTCTCCATCCTTCAGCTCCACGTCCAAAAAATAAATGCTCCTTTTTCCGGCTTCAGCCTTCGCCAGCAGCTCCTGCCCGCCGGCTGCACTGCACATTACTTTCATATCGTAGCCTTCTGCAAAAATCTTCCGCTCCAGGGCGGTTTGAATCTGCTCACGAACGGCGTCCTCATCATCACAAAGATAAATTCCTATCATGGCCTGTCCTCCACCGTCAATTCCTGCACAAATACCCCGTTCTCCCAGCTGGTGCAGGCTGAGACGTTGGAATAATTCTTCACTATACGCTGATAGCTGCTCAGGCCCAGTCCCCTCCCTGCTCCCTTGGTAGACCAGCCGTCGTCCCACATCTTTGCCGGGTCAACGGTATTTGTATAGGGATTGTAAATTTGAAGAGATAACTGCTTTTCCTGCGCCAGCAAAAGGATTTCAACCCAGGGCTGTTCCGTATCCAGGGCAGCTTCTATGGCATTATCTGCCAATATCCCCAGACAGCGGACAAAATCCCATACGTTTATGTATACATTCTCCACGGGGTAAATCACCTCCAGGCGGCATTCCACCCCCTTATTTTTCATTTCAGTAAGCTTGCTCAGTAAAAGGCTGCGTATCTGTGGAATACGCAGATTGCCGATTTGAACGGACAATCGGATTTTTTCACCCAGATTTCGGTCAAAATCTATTTCCAATTCTGACAATGCCGCACGCAATACCTCCGGCTTGCCCTCCACCGCCTGCCCGGCCAGTCCTGCCAGCAGATTTTTATAATCATGCCGGTAAGAACGTACCTCCCGGCGAATATCTTCCAGACTTTGCTCGTAAAGCTGCTGCTGGGCAATCATATCCTGCTGCATCCGAAGCGTCCGCCTGCCGTCAATCCAATGGGCCAAATAAACAATCAGCCCAATGATAACCATTACTAGCACAACAACTAGCATGTAATACGCTGCCAGATATTGCCCTTGAACACCGTTTTGCAGAACAAGAAATGCCTCCATGGAAATCTCCAGCGCCAAAATAAGTACGGCAGTCCGGCGGGAGGCGGCCTGGTCCTCCAGCATCAATCGGAACCAGACGCCGAAACGAAACCATTTCAGCAAAACGGCAATGGTCACGGCAAAAAGCAGGACCACGGCCATAGCGATAAGGTCCGATTGCAGACCGGACGGAAATATTAAAAATAAAATCTGAATCAACGCAGAGGACGCCACCTGCAGGATGGCAGCCATACCCACCGCGGAAACTGCCCGCCAGAAATCCCACTGCCACGTCCACATAGTCCACAGGGTACACAAAATAAACACCGCAACAGAGAAAATAAAATATCGCAGTATCTTAAACTCCGGAACGGCAGCATCCATTCCAAGGGAAATCAAACAGCCAATCAGGGGGGACAACATCAATGGCGGCAGCTTTTTCAGCCTCCTGCGGACGGCCTGTTCATCCGTCACGGCCAACAGATATGCCACTAACATAAGATGTCCCGACAAACTGTCCAAATAACTCATCGTAAAGTATTGGAACGACATATAACAATAAAAATCCCTTTCATCATGTTTTTACAAATTGTTCTGATTCAGTTATGGTAGTACCGCCTTAATTCTTACCATAAAATATCCGCATTTTCCGGATATTGACTCTCTGCCATCTTTTGAGCCCTCGCTTATGCTTGAATTTCATCCTCTCAAAGTTACTTACCCATTTTATCATGCCCTGCGTGGTAATTCAATCGCCGCCTATCCCAATCACTGCGACTCCTGCAAAAACAAAGCCACCCGATTCTGAATCTTTTCCACGGTCTTATCCAGGTCCACCTGTCCGCTGAAATACCCCTGGGCTTCCTCGTTAATAATATTCTGGATGGTAGTATGATACTCCGCCCTGTTTCCCACACTCTCAATCAACGCCGTTATCCTGTCAACATCTTCCTTCGCGGCCGCATACACGGAAAAGCTGGTAACGCCGTCTCCATAATATCCCTTCGAACACCTCTCTTTTCCGCCGTCTTCCGCAAGCTCATAGTCTTCTTCCATAGCAGCCGCCAGTACCTCATCAAGCTGTTCCTGCAGAAGGGGAAACCCCTGCCCGTTATAGCCATGCAGCAGATAATATTTTACAAATTCCCAGGCACCTATCTGATCCTCCTTTCCTGCGTTGATGGCAATCTCATTACCCATGAAAGCAGCCGCTGTTCCGCTTCCCTCCGCCACAGGATAACCGATAAAGTCCAGGTCCCCGCCGTAAACCTCTTTCTCGATCTGATAATCCGAAACCTTGGAAATGAGCCCCACGGACATTACTGCCTCCCGGCGCCCGATCCTCTCCGAATAAGTTCCCCCCGCATCGTTCCCGGTATAATCCTTCGCAAAGGAAAGCACCCTCTTAAAATAACCCCCGTCAAAGCTGCAGGTTCCCTTTTCCCAGTCCACAAACTCATCCATGGACACGGTGCAGAGCCTGGTCAGCACCGGCTCGTCTGCGGAAAAGCCCGTGATGGCATTTATATCCTTCCCGCTGTCCTCCAGCAGCCGAAACAGCTCTTCAAAGGTAACACCGCTTTTTCCCCTGATTACATCCCCATATCCCCACATGGTATGGAGCAGAAATGCCGGGGCAATGCTGTATAAATGTCCCTCATCCTCACAGGCCTTCAGCACAGACTGCACCAGCATATTCCTGGAGCATTCTTCGTCCGCCTCCATAAAAGCATAGAGGTCTGCCAGCACCCCCTTATCGGAAAACACACTGTAGTCCAGGCCTTCTGTGGTAAAAAGATCCGGAGCCTTTCCGGTAATGACATCCAACTTCAGCCGCTCTACGGCATCCTCATAACTTCCGGCCTGCGCAATGTAATCCACAATCTCTACCCTGTAATCCCTGCTGTAACGATTAAACTCCACCACCACCTTTTCCAGATCCGGGATCATCGCCGTAGAACCAAGGGTCACAATCTTTTTTTCCGTTTTCCCCAGGCTAAGGGAAATAAATTCAGAATGTCCGGCAGCCCCATGATTATCAATGATTTCAATGTGGTCCTGCTTCTTTGCCAGAAACAGAATATCCTCGGAAAAAATGCCATAGGTTGACAGGCTTAACAGTTTTTCTACCTTTTGTGTATCAAAATGGTATTCCAGCAACTCGTTATTCAGGCAGTACAGGAAGCCTCCTGCCACAGGAACAATGTTTTCCGGACTGCCTCCGCCGCTCACATCAAAAAGATCTCCGGATTTTTCCAGCCGTACCGCGTTTTTGCTCCCTCCTGCTGTCACGTCAATTTCCTGTATATAGATCCCGTCGGAATCCTTTACCACAAAAAACGCCTCTCCCTGCGCTCCTACCTGGAAGGTTAAAACCTGGGTCCCTCTCATATCCGCAATCTTTTCAAAAAAAAGAGTATTTAACTGTCCGTCCTTTACATAGATACGGTCTTCATAATGCCACACCTCACGTTCATGACCCTCAAACAGTTCCATTTCCGGCACGCACATTTCACACCAGACAAACAGGTGTCCCGCCGAATCCGTAAAAATTCCCTTGAAGCGAAGCTCGTCAGCCCGTTCGGTATCCTCCAGCTCCATCTCCCCATAGTCCTGCAGGGTACCTTTTGCATCCATTTTCCAAAATCCCGTGCCTTCTTCCCTGTCTCCCAAAAGATATACGCTGCCTTCTCCGTCCGCCGCCAGCCCCGTTATCAGCGACACCTCCGGCAGCGCCAGGGTTTCACAGGCAGATCCTGCGTCTTTATCCATCCTATCCAGAAATGCCTGACCGTCCTTAATATAGCATCCGTACAGCTGCTCCGCCGCCAGAGCAAGAGTATACCGGTTCTCCAACGGGAAATATGCCGCCTGCCAGGAAATATCTTTTTTGTCTGTGCTGCCTGAAGCGGCTTCCGGGCTGTTGCCAGGGCCTGGGTCCAGACTGCTTGAGGCCAAGCCGTCTGTGTCCTTGCTGTCTGTTCCCCAATCGTCTGTATCCTCATCGCCGATTTCGCGGCCGTCAGTTACCGGACCGCCGTTATTACTTGTGCCCTGTTCTGTCGGATTACTGTTATTTTCTGCTTTCCCGCATCCTGCCAGAAGCATCCCCAGTACCAGTATCAGTGCCGCGTATTTTTTCCTTTTCATTTGCATCCTCCTTCCAAATCCCGTATGATTCATACTAGTATCTTAAATAAACTGATAACATTCTCTTGTATCTCCTTTGTTTCCTCTGTATCATATTTTTAGGAATGTTTCCTTTTCGGCGCTCAAAGATTCTTTCGTTCCCATATTGTAGGCAGCGAACGGACACATGGCCATCCAAAATTTTCTGTCACACGAACAGAGAATTATTGTCTAATTTAATAAGGAGGAAAATCTATGAATAAAAAAACAAACGAAGAACTGCAGGCTCTGGTTGAAAAAGCCACCGCAGGAGACAAACAGGCTCTTGAAACCCTGATTGCTGGCGTACAAGACCTGGTATTTAATTTGTCCTTAAGGATGCTGGGCACATTTGCAGACGCGGAAGATGCCGCACAGGACATTCTTCTGAAAATGATTACCCATCTGTCCTCTTTTAGAGGCGACAGCTCATTTACCACATGGGTTTTCCGCATTGCCGTTAATCATCTGAAAAATTACAAAAAGCATATGTTTGCTCACTATCCGTTAAGTTTTGAGTATTATGAAGATGATATAGAAAACGGCAAAGTACAGGATGTGCCGGATTTAACTCAAAATGTGGAACAAAGCATTCTGGCAGAGGAATTGAAGCTGTCCTGCACCAATGTGCTGTTGCAATGCCTTGATACGGAAAGCAGATGTATTTTCATATTGGGAACCATGTTCAAGGTTGACAGTCGGATTGCAGGAGATATTTTGGAAATGACTCCAGAGGCATACCGCCAGCGACTTTCCAGAATACGAAAAAAAATGGCGGATTTTCTGAAACAGTATTGCGGTGAATATGGCAGCGGCAAATGTAAATGCAGGGACAGAGTAAATTATGCAATTTGCCAGCACAGACTCAACCCGCTGCAGCTGGATTATACGACAGCCAGGGAAATTCCCATTGATACCATCTTTGACGTAAAAAATGCCATGGAAGCCATTGACGATCTGTCACAGGATTTTTCATTCTGTAAGCCCTACCAGTCTCCCGAACGCACAAAGCAGCAGATCCGGGAGTTTCTGGCTTCCACCCAGCTTTCCATTGTTCAGAATTCGTAAAGGAGAAAAGAGATTATGAATACAAAACCAATGATTGATTATTTATCGGCATTAAGCAGGAACAACAACCGTGAATGGTATCATGCAAACAAAAAAGACCTTCAAATTGCTAATGCCGAATTTGAGGGGCTGTTACAGGCTCTAATACTGGAAATTGGTAAGTTTGACAGCAGTATTTTACATAACAATCCGAAGGACCTTACCTTCAAGCTTGTAAGGGATACCCGCTTCAGCAGTGACAAATCCCCCTATAACCCGGCCTTCCGTGCCCATATTTCCTCTCAGGGAAAGCTGCCCGTTCCCGTTGGATATTACCTGATGATAAAGCCCGGCAATCAATCCTTTTTAGGCGGCGGCTTATTTGCAGATATGTTCAAGGACGCAACCACAATGATCCGTGATTACATTGTCCGGAATGGCAGCGAATGGGAAAAGATCATCCAAAAACCAGCGTTTGCAAAATACTTTACCGTAAAGGGGACATCATTAAAAAATGTTCCTGCAGGGTATGAGAAAGGGCATCCACAGGCGGAATATTTAAAATTTAAGAGCTGGTATCTGGAATATCCGATTATGGATGAAGAATTGATTGATGCGGAAGCATTTCTTGCAAAAGCAGTAGAAATCTTCCGCATTATGAAGCCTTTTAACGACTATCTGAATAAAGCACTTGCAGGGTTTCAGATGCCTGCAAGGTAAAAGAAATTGCATAGGAAATGTAGTTTCTCTAAGACTGTAAAATGCACTGTCTTAGAGAAACTAAGTCATTTCTCAAATAATCGCCAGACGAACAAGTCCGCCTGGCGATTATTCTTAAAGCTGCCGCCTATACACCTTAGTGCCAAAGCCCGGCAGCTCATCCGATACTTCTCCGTAAATCTGTTTCCACTGTTTTGGAATGTCGTCCCATGCAACGGTCTTCGGATTAAAATTCTGTACGAACAAATATTCCGCCTGCCCGTTCTCCCTGCTACTGACCTCCACCCCTTGCGGTATATCCTGCCATAAAAGCTCCAGCCCGGCGTCTGTCGCCGCCCTGCGGCACAGATCCCCGTATAGCTTGTCCTCAAAATCCGCACACACGTAATAAACCATTCCCTTGCCGTATTTGTGTACCGTCAGCGCCGGCTTCCCCGCATAAAAGTCACTGCCGTAGGTAAGTACTGCCTCCGCGCCCTTCAGTTCCACCAGATCGCACAGATGGCTGCACTGATATTCACCGGCCATCCCCAGAGAATTCCCCGGCACCGCAGCCCCGCTGTTGCTCTCCCAGTCATACAGGCCGTCGATTTCCTCGCTCCTTAAGCCGCAGACCTCCATCAGCCCGTGAGGCGTGCCGCCCAGAAAACATAAATCCGTATCGTCCACAATTCCCGACCAATAGGTAAGGATCAGATGTCCCCCCTGCTCCACATAATTTTTCAGTTTTTCCTCAAAGCCCCGGCGGAACATATAACCCATGGGCACCGCCACCACCGGATAACGGTTCAGTTCCTGCTCCATATCCGTCAGATCCACATTCAGTCCCAGCCTGCGAAAAGCCCTGTGAAGCTTGGTTACGGTTTCCTGATAATACAGCCCCTTATTGCGCGGTCCCTGAGCGTCTTCCATAGCCCACCGGTTCTCCCAGTCATAAATTACGGCAGCGGAAGCCTTTACCTGACTGCCGGTCAGCTCGGAAAGCTGTTCCAGCGCCTCCCCCACCTGGGTTACTTCCCGGAACACTCTGGTATCCTCCCCACCGTAATGGTCAATCACTGCCCCGTGAAATTTCTCGTTGGCTCCCCTGCTCTGGCGCATCTGGAAATACTGCACGCTGTCCGAGCCGTGAGCCACCGCCTGCAGGGAGGCCGCCAGAAGCATTCCCGGCTTCTTGAGCTTACTGACGCTCTGCCAGTTGGTGGAAGAGGGACAGGATTCCATCAGCAGGAAAGGCGTTTTGCAGATGCCGCGGATAATGTCGTAATAAACCCCGGTCTCCGCGGCAGTCTCCGGCTCCGGCCCCTTATGCCATAAGGGATAATTGTCCCAGGAAGCTGTGTCCAGCACCTCCGCGAACTTATGATAATTTAAGCCCCCGTAAAAGTACATCATGTTGGTCGTTATGGGCAGCGTAGAGCCGCCCTCTCGGATCGCCTGCACCTCCGCCCGCACGAAATCAACGGTCTGGTCCGTCACAAACCGCCTCCAATCCAGCTTCAAACCGTGAAGATCACGCTCTCCGATGGGCGAAGGGCTTTCGATCTGCTCAAAGGACTGATAGCGATGGCTCCAAAAAGTAGTGGCCCAGGCCCGATTCAGCTTTTCTATGGTCCCATATCTTTGCTTCAGCCACCCACGGAAAGCAATTTGACAAAGCTCGCAATGACAGTCCCCGCCAAGCTCGTTGGAAATATGCCACCCCAGCACACCTGGCCGGGAGCCGAAGCGCTCCGCCAGCTTTCTGTTAATGATACCCACCTTTTCCCGATATACGGGTGAGGTATAGCAATGATTGTGGCGCCCGCCAAAGAGATTCCGCCTTCTGTCCGCCTCCACCCTCAAAACCTCAGGATATTTGTCCGACAGCCACTTGGGCCTGGCCCCGGAAGGCGTAGACAAAATGACATTAATGTCATTATCCTGCAGCTTATTGATTATATCCTCCAGCCAGCCAAAATCAAATTTTCCCTCCTCCGGCTCCAGCATGGACCAGGAGAAAATCCCCAGTGAAACTTCATTGATCTTTGCCTTTTTGAAAAGCCGGATGTCTTCTTCTAAAATTTCCGGGCTGTCCAGCCATTGCTCCGGATTATAATCCCCGCCGTGAATCAGTCTTGTCTTTGCAAAATTGCCCATACCTTTTTCCTTTCTTTTTCCATTTTGTCCGCTCTATTTCCATTCATATCAAGATTTTCCATATCCGGTTCTTCCGCCCGAAATGGCTTTCCCTTCACCTGATTTTTCCTCGTACTTTTACCCCATTAGGATCATCATTGCTCATGGCTGCAGCGGGTATTTGACGGCCCTGGTCATAAACTGCAGCTCTGTAATGTCCTCCATCTGACATTCCACATAGCCGTTAATCCAAAAGCCGCATTCCGTCAGCCCGCCCAGGTATTCTTCCATGGTGTGTCCATACTCGACCCATTCCGAATCGTCATAATCTTTGGAGCAGAAGGGCATCCTATGCACCGCCTTATAGTATCCGCCCCTTTCGTCTTCAATAAAATCACAGACATAATTAATGGGATTGGGAGCCATCATGATAAAGACACCGCCCCATTTCAGCACCCGGAAGCATTCCCGAAATACGCTGCTCAGCTCAGGAACATACATTAAGGACGGAGGATTTATAATGTAATCAAAACAGCAATCGCCAAACATGGATAAATCGCACATGTTTCCCTTGATCATCTCTATCCGCAGGTTCTCCTTCTCTGCGATTTCCCTGTCCTTTTCCAGCATCTTACCGGATAAATCCACAACCGTTACCTCTGCTCCCGCACAGGCAAGCAGCGGCGCCTGCAGGCCGCCTGCCCCCGCCAGACAAAGCACCTTTTTCCCGTTTATATCCTTGAGCCATTCTTCCGGAACATCCCTGTCAAAAAACTGTAATCTCAGCTTCCCGGCCCGCGCTGCCTGAAGCTGTTCCCTCGTGGCACACGCACTCCAATCCACACTGTTTTCCACAAGCTGATCTATGTTTTTTTCTACTTGCTTGAATATATCATTCTCTGCTTTCAAGCCTATACCTCCATCTCATACAGCGCCATCGAGCCTCCGTTCGGATAGTCAATGATGTCTACTATCTTATATCCGGCATTCAGATAAATCTTTCTGACCCTTTTTTCATCCAGGCCGGTATCCAGACGAATATACCTGGCACCCCGCTTCATACACTCTGCCCTGATTGCTTCCGTGACAAGCTTCGTCATGCCCATCCCTGCGAATTTACGACATACGCAGAACTTGTGCAGATAGGCGGCTTCATATTCCGGTGCCTGAGGCCAATAGGCCGAATCAGCCCACTGCAGAATAAAGGCGCAGGCAATTTCACCGTCCATGATCCCGATGCAGAAATTCTCCGGCCGGGCATCAGGCGTAATCAGTTCTTCCGGCGTCAGCCAGGCATCGGGCCATACCCTGTATCCCTGTTCACGCCCCCATGCGGCAACCTCCCGCATAACGGAAATCGCCGTGTCCATTCTGTTAAATTCAATCTCAATATTTCTCATTCTTCTGTCGACTTTAAGCGGTACAGCTCATGGGAATTCTTCCAAACCGCCTGCCGCACCGCCTCTTCCTCCATGCCCTTAATTTCCGCCAGCGCAGAAACCACAAAGCCAAGATTCAGAGAGCTGTTCCGCTTCCCCCTGTTTGGCACCGGCGCCAGATAGGGACAGTCCGTCTCCAGGACAATGCGCTCCAGCGGAATGTACTCCACCGCCTCCTTCAGCTTTCTGGCGTTTTTAAAGGTCAGCACCCCGCCAATTCCAAAGTAAAAGCCCATATCCAAAAAGGTCCTGGCCATTTCCCTGGTATAGGAATAGCAGTGGATGACGCCGCCAAGCTCTTCCGCTCTTTCCTCCTTTAAAATATCCGCCGTGTCCTTCGCCGCCTCTCTGGAGTGGATAATCACCGGTTTTTTAACTTTCCCGGCCAGATTTAACTGCCGTCTGAACCACTTCTGCTGAACCTCCCTTGCAGGCTCGTCCCAATAATAATCCAGACCGATCTCTCCCACAGCTACGCACTTTTCCGACTGACATTGCTGTTCAAGCCAGACAAAGGCTTCCTCGTCCAGCTCCCCGCTGTCACTGGGATGAATACCGATCGCCCCGTAAATATAATCATATTTTTCCGTCAACGCCAGAGTCTTCCTGCAGGCTTCCAGACTGGAGCCCACATTCACCACCTTCTCAATGCCGTTTTTCGGCAAAGCCTCCAGCAAAGCCTCCCGGTCCTCGTCAAAAGCCTCATCATCATAATGCGCATGTGTATCGAAAATATCTGTCATCCTAACAACCGTGCCTTTCTAATTAGAGCTTTCCCTCACGCTAATCTCCATGATTCCGCCGCACGGAGAATGTCCCGTTTGGGGCATTCTCCTGTGTGAGAAAAGTCTGCATAGCAGACTTAGTACTTCTCCACGAAACAGCCAAGCCGGCTTTGTGCTGTGAGTGGAAACTGCCGTAGACAGTTAGAAGTACTTCTCACACTAGGGCCTTCCGTTTACCGGCGTACCGTAATAAACCCTGCTTGCTTCAACGATCCGCAGCTCCCCACCTTCCAGAGAAAGAATGGACACTGCACAGTTGGGCAGATTAATCGTCCAAAATTCCCTGTCCGGAATCCCGGCAATTCTGTTTAAGATACAGCGGTTAAAAGCTCCGTGAGCCACAATCAGCACATTGCCGTTCTCACTGCCATGGAGGGTAGTGCCTTCCGCGGTAAGCTTAGCCTCCAACGGAAAAATTTTATCCTCCAGAAAAGACTTCCCCCGCTCCCGGACCTGGTCAAAGGATTCCGCATCTCCCTTGGGAACATAGCATCCCGGATTGCAGAAAAAATTGTGAACCGGGTGAGCTTCGTCCTTCTTGGCCTCGTCGAAACGGGCGCCCTCCCCAGCGCCGAAGTGAATCTCCTTCA
The DNA here is from genome assembly GCA_910578815.1 of uncultured Acetatifactor sp. Taxonomy (GTDB): domain Bacteria; phylum Bacillota; class Clostridia; order Lachnospirales; family Lachnospiraceae; genus Acetatifactor. The sequence goes on along the minus strand of CAJTSE010000006.1, from coordinate 209,408 downwards.
GGCGCTCATCCGTCTCCACTTTCACATCCCTGCTGCCGCTTACAATCCGGGCCGTCTCCAGCGCCCGCTGTAGGGGGGAGCTGAAAACCGCGTCAAAGCTTACACTTTTCAGGCCCTCTGCCGTCTTTTCCGCCAGCTGAATTCCGAACTCATTTAAGGGAATATCGCTCTGCCCCTGTAGCCTGCCGACCCTGTTATATTCCGTTTCCCCATGCCGCATCAAATATATTTTCATGACCGGATTCCTCCATGCTTTCCACTACCCCAACATGCCGGCGCTGCCAACCCATAATCTGTCGAATCTCCGCCGTCACGATCTCCGCCGTTTTCTTCTGCGTCAGAGGACTTGGATGCCAGTCTGCCCCATAGCCGTCCTCCGGATTCTGCGGCGGCAGAGCAAGGAAATGAACGCCCTCATCCTTTGCCGTCTCCGAAAAAATCCTGACCGCCTCTTCAGCCTCCTTCAACACTCTTTGGTCCATGGTCCCCAGCATACACAAAATCTGCGCCTGCGGATTATGTCCCCGGACAGCCCTTAAAAATTCCACATACCGATCCTTGAAGTGATCCTTTCTTTCCTGAATATCCTTGCACCAGCTGCAGTCGTTGGTGCCCAGATTGACCAATATCATGTCCGGTACAAACCTGCTGAAATCCCATTTTTCCCATTTGCTCTCATCCGGTCCGTAAAGGGTTTCCGAACCGGAAAGGTCTGTATATTCATATATTTTCGGCATCAGACATCCGTCCGAGGGCGCTTCCGCCGTTTCCTCCACATATCCTGATATGATGCCGTTGCCGCTCCAGGAAATCAGGCTGGCCTCTGCGTTTAACGCCCCGGCCGTCAGCAGGGAATAAGATTTGGTGGGGTTTTCCGTGGCCGTATGAAAGGGCTGCTGCTCGTTCTCCGCCTCAACCCCGTAGCCGCAGGAAATGGAATCACCGATGATCTCCAGCTTTCGCGCCTTATGGGCAGGCGGCGGAAGCAGCCTGTCCGTGTCGACCTCCAGATAGCGGATACCGCACTTTCCGAAGGCCGCCTCGGAATATTTTACCACTGTCAATGTAACCTTTTTTTCCTGCTCGCTCTCATACAGAGTATAAACGGCTTCTTCCCTGTCCAGGGTGATACGCCTTTCCGGCTCTTCCCCTCCGTCCACATAAACCGCAAGCCTTCCCCGCAGTACGTCGCTGCCCTCGCCCCACTCATTGGCATTGCTCCAAATAGAAGCCTGAGCCTTCTTTCCCTCAAAGGTAAAGGAAACCGCGCTGCCGGAAAAGCCCAGATACCGGGTATTTCCCACAAACAAGGTCCTTCCTGTAATTCTTACATTTTCTTCCGTTGCTAAAAAACGCATCTTGCCCCCCAATTCCGCTTTGCAAGGCTCCGGTGATATGCAAAGCCACCTTGCCGCGGCTTATCCTCCCCATACCGGCAATCCGGCCCGCAAAAAATGCCTCGTTTCAGGCATTCACATCAGCGTGATCTTAAACACCACCGGCTTGTCGCTGCTTACCGCCTTTGTTTCAATATGCAGCCCTTCTCCGTCCCGCTTCCAGTCAGGCTGTTCCTCAAAGCCCAACACCTCCACACTTTTGATAATACCGTGAAACTTAGGTAAATGGGAAGCGTCCTGCTCGCCCAGCGCCTTAATCGTTACCTTTCCGTCTTCCGGATAATGAAGACAAATGGCATACAAGCTGTCCCCCTTGACCGTAAACCGGAAGTCCTCGGCCGTAAACACCTTATCCTTACCGTCCGTAAACTGGCCCTCCGCCACCTCCGTGGGCCCCTCCGCCGCGATCCGCCAGGGTCTGGTGCCATAAACAGCCTCTCCGTTTTTCTCCATCCAGTCACCGATTTCCAGCAGCACCGCTCTGTCCTCATCCGAAATGGTCCCGTCCGCCTTAGGCCCCACGTTCAAAAGCAGGTTACCGTTCTTGCTGACAATATCCACCAGGTCGCACAAAATATCCTTTGCCTTTTTAAAGTCATTATTTTCCGTGTAGCACCAGGAATTCTTCGCAATGGCGGTATCCGTCTGCCAGTAAAAGGGCTGTATCTGCGCAAACTGGCCCCGCTCAATGTCTACCAAAGCAGTACCGAACATGAATGCGTCATGCTTATAGCAGATGACCACCTCTTCTCCCCACTCCGCAGCCCTGTTGTAATAATAGGCCGCAATTTTCTGCAGATAGGGCTTTGCGCTCTGATGCTGGATCCACCAGTCGAAATACAGGACCTTGATCCGGTATCTGTCAATCAGCTCGCAGGTACGGATCATCCAGTCCTCCAGAAAATCTACCGTCGGCGCAGGCTCGCTAAACAGATCATAATGGTCCCGCTCCGGCATGGCCGGCCAGTAGAAATCTCCCTCCTGCTCCGCGTCCGTGATGTCACTCTCAAATTCCTTCCCGTGACCCATAAAAAACCAATGCTCGATCCGGTGGGTGGACGCGCCGTTCACCATACCCTGCCGGTTAAACTCTGCGGACAGCTCTCCCAATACGTTCCGCTTCGGTCCCATGTTGGCAGCATTCCACTTAGAGATCTCACTGTCATACATCTGAAATCCGTCATGATGCTCCGCCACCGGCACCACATACTGCGCACCTGCCTTTTTAAAAAGCTCCGCCCACTCCTTAGGATCAAACTTTTCCGCCCGAAACATGGGGATAAAGTCCTTATATCCGAAATCCTTCTGTTCCCCATAGGTCTTTCTGTGATGCTCAAACTCCGGGCTGCCCTGGATATACATGTTCCGGGAATACCATTCGTTCCCAAACGCCGGAACACTATATATTCCCCAGTGAATAAAAATACCAAACTTCGCGTTTTTATACCATTCCGGCACCCTGTATGCGGACAGGGAATTCCAGTCCGCTCTGTAGGGCCCTTTTGCAATCACTTCCTCAATTTTCTGAAGCCATGCCTGTTTGTCGTACATTTTCCGTTACCCCTCCCTGATTTACACTTTCACCGTCCCAAGGCCATCATGCCGGCCTAAGACCAGCACATCGGCCTATGAAGTTATTCTACCATCTTGGGCAGATTTGAGCAAACATTAATATTACTTTTCGTATGGATGTAATCCTTTGGCATTCGCCTGCGCCATTCCCTATGTACCTTATATTTTATTTGACAAAAATAATATTTGTTTATTAACTGTCACTATGATAGAATATACGGGTGTTGCCAAAACAGGACATCAATGTTATTAAGAGAGATCAGCAGAAGATGGCAGATGTACTTGCAAACCGAGGATACCTGAACAGAAATCAGATAAAATATATCGTCATTATTGCCATGTTGATAGACCATACTGCAGGCTTTTTTATGCCATCAATCCATCTCTTTGTGCATGTATGCACCTTATCGGACGGCTTACCGGGCCAACAATGGCTTATTTTGTCGGAGAAGGCTATTCCTATACCAAAAATGTCAGTAAATATCAAAAAAGACTGGCTCTTTTCGCATTTATTTCCTGGCCGGCATTTGTATATTTTGAATTTGGCTCTCTACTTCTTCATTTTGAAAACGGGCTTATTTTACTAAATTCTTTGCAGAGCGTTATCTTTACGCTTTTCCTTGGCCTTAGTGCTATCAGAATATGGGAAAGTCCTAAGATGAAAAAAGCAATAAAAATCGTATCTATTATCCTGTTATGCCTGCTTTCTTGTATAGGAGACTGGGCATTTATGAACGTACTTGGCAGTCTGTTTGTTCATATATACCGTAACAGGCCGAAAGCCAAATGGACAGCTTTTACATTAACTTTCTTTATTCCTAATGCCCTAATGATCATGTATACTGGTTTCCATTCTTCATGGTATCAGATGGGTGTACTGTTTGTTCCGCTCATGCTTATTTTCCTCTATAGCGAACAATGTGGCAGTAAAGCGAAAATACATAAATGGTTTTTCTATTTGTTCTATCCTGTACATTTAACGATATTAGGATTACTAAAATGGGGTATCCAGTGACGTTTTGTAAAGGACTTTTTAATCAAATCAGCAAATAGTGCATACAAGAAAATACCACCCTAAGTGTAAACCTTTGTGTTTGTCATACCAGCACCTCCAGATACTTTTTCATTACATCCCCACATTTGAGCATCTCCGCATATCTGATTAGCCTGTTCAGATTACGGTCACTCCGCTGCAAATAGGTTATAAGAACTTCTTTCGTTTCTTCAATTCCAATTTTTTCCCGGTAAAAAACAATATCAACCACCGTTTTCTCTATATCATAAATTCGAAATCTGTTATTTCCATCCTTTACGGTCTCGATACCAACATCAAAACGATCATCTGTAAAATAGCCTACCTTCTTCAAGCAGTTGTCCTTTACGCCATTTTAACAACAAGCGTTATAAAAAAACATCCCTCCCGAATATCCGCATATACCGCTCCGTTCATAAGCCCCATCAGTCTGCGGCATATGAAAAGACCAAGCCCGTTGCCCTGCACCCCGTTCGCATTATTTCCGCGATGAAAGCTCTCAAATATCTGCGGCAGCTCTTTACCTTCAAGCGTGCAGCCTGTATTTGCTACCGTGATAAGCTTACAGCCGTCCATCTTATCAAAGCTGATCTCGATTCGCCTGCCGTCACCGTATTTGATCGCATTTTCAAGCAGATTCTGCAGGCACTCCGCAAGGCGATCAGGGTCGCAGGAAAGAATACAGTCCTCCGTTTTTTGAATTACAAGCTCCGTTCCCCGCATGGCAAAGCAGGGTGCATATCTCGCCTCTATTCTTGTGATGACAGCACTTAGAAATGCCTCCCCCGGTGTGACCTCAAAGCTCATAAAGTCCTCGCTTGCCGCCTTTGTGATCTCACTGACAAAACGCTCTATCTCATCCGCACGGGAGTTGATGCTTTCCGCAGCAGCACGTCGTTTTTCCTCGTCCTTGTATAATCCCCTGGCAAGTACCTTTGCACCAAGCTTTATTGCTGACAAGGGCGTTTTGATGTCATGGGAAAGAGAGAGCAGCAGGAGTTTTTTGTCCCGCTGCATGGCGATTTCTTTTTTGCGGCTGTCCTCGATACTCTCACGCAGGAGATTCACACTCCATGTAAATTTTCCAAAGAAGCGGCTTTTTTCCTCCGGAATCGGAACCGCAAGATTGCCCCTTGCCAGCTCCTGAGAGACATCGTTCAGCCTGTTGAAGGGCACAAGGATATGCTTCCGAATATAATACAAAAGCCACAGCATCAGCAGGAACAGCGCGCCAAATGCACCGTTTACGGCCGCAATGCCGCGCTGTCCGTTTCCGATAGTATACTCCACACGATACAGCGCGCCGCCTGCTTTGATAATCAGATAATGTGCATCGGAGCTGTACAGGTCATCGCCTTCCGCCTGGAACACCCCTGTAATATGGGGATATTTTTCAAGCTCAAAGCTTCCTGTCTCCGCTATCTCATTTGCCAGCCGTTTGGCCTCCACGCGATAAATACCCTCATTGCTGTTTTTTACTCCCACAAGAAACAGATTGCAAACCGCCGTCAGCAAAAGAAATACCGTTATCACTGCCATACACAGTCTTCTGAAAGCTTTCATACAAACTTATACCCCACACCCCAGACGGTCAGCAAACGCTTTGCATTCTTAGGATCATCACCCAGCTTCTGACGAAGTCGATTGATATGCACATGGAGCGTCTGCAGCTCCGAATCACTGTCGCTGCCCCAGACAGTACGAAACAGGTACTCTTTTTTCAAAGCTTTACCCTGATTCTCAAGCAGAAGCGCCAACAGGTCAAATTCCTTGGCCGGCAGTTCCAGGGGCTTTCCGTCGATGACCACTGTTTTATCTGCAAGATTGAGGGTCACACCGTCCGCCGACAATAGATTGCGCTGATACCGCCGCTTAAATATCCCCTTGATCTTAGCGATCAGAAGATCAATGTCATAGGGCTTTTCAATATAATCGTCCGCCCCCAGGTCAAAGCCGTTCAGCTTGTCCTCCTTGCCTGTCCTTGAACTGACAATCAATATGGGCGTATCCGCACTTTCCCGCAGTTTGGAGCAGACCGCAAAGCCGTTTCCATCGGGGAGATTGATGTCAAGCACCACAAGCCTTGCGCCATATCGTTCAAAGAGCTGCCCTGCACGCTCTCCGCTGTCCACACTTGACACAGTATAGCCCTCGTCACGCAGAAAGTCCGTCAACAAGCCGGCCAGCTCCTTATCGTCTTCCACAATCAAAATATCAATCATAAAATCACCTCTGCAAATATCACCAGCCCTGTTCCATAAGCCAGTTGTTCAGCTCTCTTTCGCGGTCGCGAAGCTCCCTGTCACCGCCGTTAAAATGTCCCATTTCCTTTTCCCCAACGATACCGCCGTCCACAAGGTAAAGCACCCTGCTGCACTTAGCGGCAACCTTTGAATCATGGGTCACGCACATGATCGTAGTACCATCGCGGTTTAAGGAGAGCAGCTCGTTCATGACCTCATCGGAGCTGGCACGGTTTAATGCGCCTGTGGGCTCGTCGGCAAAGATCATCCTGGGATTGTTTATCATACTCCGGCAGATACAGGCCCTCTGAAGCTGCCCGCCCGATACCTCGTTGATGTCGTTGCCGCCCACGCTGTCGATGCCAAGCCTGCGCATGAGCGCTCGGCCCCGCTCTTCGGTCTGCCTGCGGCTCTCTGCATTCTTTTTCGACTTTACCGCAGGAAAAATAATATTGTCAAGCACCGAAAGATTTTTCATCATGTACATCTGCTGGAAAATGAAGCCCATTTCGTCCAGTCTGAGCCTTGCAAGCTCCTTATCGCCCAGCTTTGCCGTCTCTTTGCCGTTAAAGAACACCTTGCCCGCGGTCACTCTGTCCATTCCCGAAACGCAGTAGAGCAGCGTGCTTTTGCCTGAGCCTGAGGGTCCCATGACCGCTACCATTTCCCCTTCGCTGATCGTCAGATCGACGTTTTTCAACACATTGTTCTGATGCTTGTTCACGATATATGTCTTGCAAAGTCCCTTTGTCTGTAAAACCGCATGATTCATTCTATTGTCCTCCTTATTCCAGTTGGTGTTTCTTCATTTCGAAACTATTTTATTCTATACTTGCCGTATCGGAAGCCTTGATCGTTTTTGTGTAAAGCGCTGTCAGGAAAGAGCCCAGAGCGGTCACGCCGATGAGAATTGCCGGGCAGCCCACAAATATTTCCAGCGGATCAAAATCGCATTGCAGGCCTGATATATCGCCGATCATGTTACCGATCCAATTCATCATTACGTTGCTGATCGGCATAAGCGCCGCGGTCGAAACAATGCAGGCAATCACCGATACGATCACAAATCGCAGTGTATGCTGTGCAACAATGCTGCTGTCAGGAATCCCCACCGCTTTCATCAGTGCAATCTCGCTTTTTTCCTTTGAGAGGAACGAACGCTCCATGAGTATGACGATCAATGCCGTTACGATCACAGTAATGATCATCATCATCTTTTTAGTCGCATTCAGCGTATCGGACATTCCCGTAAAATGATTGATGTAATCCGGGGAAGAATACACCTTGTCAGTTTCGAGCAGATCTTTAAGCTTTTCAATGTTTTGGTTTATCTGCTCCTTGTCGGGGCTGCCGTCAAAGTGTATCTGCACGCCCATCACATTGCTTGCCTCCTGATGTCCGAGGTCAAAATCTTTATATAGAAAAGCGGCGTTAGCGGTGTTGACGAACGAAGAAAATGTTCCCGTGATCATAAACTCATACTCTTTTTCATTTATGACTGCCGTTACCCTGTCGCCGATCTCTGCGCCCAGATTATCGAGGGTGCCTGCCGTTACGGCGATCTCGTCCACCTTCTGTGGAGCGCTGCCTTTGTCTACATAGAACGTGTCATTTGTTTCCCCTTTCATGACGCGAAAATTAACCGTTTCTGTTTTGTCTTCATGTGATGTTTCAAACTGCGCACCTATCGTCATTGTGCACTTGCCGGGCATTCCGTTATCGGCAAGGAGTTTTTCGGTATCTGCGATGATTGCCTTATGCGTACTCTGATCCGTCATGACTTTTGCAAGTATTTCGCTGTCCATGATATGCGCTTCGCTTGAGGGTACATCGAAGAAACGCAGCAGTTTTTCACTTTTTAATGTCAACTCAAAATTTGACATGATCGTCATCAACAGGATACAGAGCGTAAACACAACCGTTATGATAGAAAACTGTTTCGGTGAACTAAGCACATCATTGACTGAGAAAAATGCCGCCTGTGGCAGCTTAGAACGGCCTAAACGCAAAAGGCTCCTTTTTTGAAAACGTTCGCCCGTCTGCCCGCTTCTTACTGCATCAATCGGTGAGAGTTTATTGACTCTGCGTGTGCAGCCATAGCAGAACAGCAGGATCATGATCACTACTGCCACAGAACTTAAAATCCCCATAAGAGTGCCGCTCTCGCTGCCGAGAACCATATTTTCCGATACCGTTTTCATCATCATACGCCTAAGAGGGATGGAACTAAAATACCCGATCAGTGCACCGACCACGGCAATGGCAAGATATTTGACAATATACAGGCTTCTGATCCCGGCGTTACCGATACCGACTGCCTTCATCACACCGATCTCACGAAATTCCTCGCTGATCGTAAAGCCTATGGTGAAACGCAGCACTGCAAATGCTGTGAACATCAGCACAACGCTGATTATCATTAAAGCATAAGCCAAAAGCATATCATAGAGATAAATACTCTTGCTTTCTTCCCGTGTGATGACAAATACACGGTCATAGTTCTTTGCAAGTTCCTTGATTTCATCAACATCGGATGTATTGATATAAAACTGCTTGTAATTCAGGATATGAGCAGCTTCGTCCTTGTCAAGACAGTCATAGTCAGCAGAGTTTATGATAAGATACGGGGAATCAGCTTTTCCCGAACGGGACAGCGCACCCTTGAACCGTCCCATAAACTGAAGCGTAAGATGGCAGTCACCCACAGTAAGCTCCACCTCGTCGCCCTTTTTTATAGCAACGTCCTGTAAAAAAGGCGCACTGGCATAAAAACAGCCCCTGTCCACGTTTTCGATGATGTTATTGTTCTCATCAAAATAGTTGATCGCCATTTCACCATCGGAAATCAAGCAGGCGGCATTCGTGAAATTATCGAGCTTCTTTCCGTTATGCCAGAAACTCTTTGAGCTGCAGCTCAGCCAATGCTCGGTCTTTATCTCCCTGACGCAGGCAAGCTCGGCGAGCCTTTCTCCCGCGTCGTTTTCTCCCAGGGTCATCACGGTGACATCAGGGACATTTGCGGCATCGAAATAATGCTCGATACCGCCAGTCACAGCTATGATGTTGTTCACCGCCGCCGCTGCAAACATGGAACACAAAATGACAAACAGCAGTAAAATGATGTTCATGGTCCTTTTGCGTTTCAGGTCTTTTTTTAATATTCTCCAGAACATAGCGTATCCCTCTTTTCTTACGTTTTTTCTCCATGTTCTGAATCATAGCATAGAAATTCTTAACAAGTCTTTAACTTTTTGGATTCATATGAAAAAACAGACTCTCCCTGCCCCGCATATAAAAGATCACGCAGATCGCCACCGACAGCAGCGACCCGACGGGAGCCGCCCAGCCCATGGGGTATAGTGATTCCGGAAAATACAGGGACGCCAGATATGCCCCCGGAATCCGCACCAAAAGAGCCGAGGCCACGTTATGTACAAAGGAAAGCACCGACTTACCGTAAGCACAGAAATAGCCGCTGAAGCAGAAGTGAATTCCCGCTGCCGCACAGTCAAAGGCATAAGACCTTAAATATTGTCCTCCCAGCCGGATCACCTCCGGCTCTTCCCCCGCAAACAGCCCCACCAGTGCTTCCGCGGCAAATTGGCAGGCAAAGGCCACGGCCAGGCCAAAACACACACTGATGCGGATACCGTACCACAACACCTTTTCCGCCTGCTCATGCTTCCCTGCCCCTGCGTTCTGAGAGGCAATGGCCGAAACGGAGGAAAGCATGGCCGAGGGCACAAGGAAGAAGAAGCCGATCAGCTTTTCCACAATCCCCACCGCTGCCGCCACGTCCACTCCCCTGCCGTTAGCAATGGCGGTTATGACCAAAAAAGAAATCTGAATGATCCCGTCTTGAACCGCAATGGGAATCCCCACCTTAAGAATACCAGGCAGCGTCCCCTGCTCCGGCTTAAGATCCCCGGCCTGCAGCCCGATCTGCGCCTTTCTCCGCTGTATGGCCGTAAACGCCAAAAGGACGCTGCATGCCTGAGCTGCCACCGTGGCAATAGCAGCACCCCTTGCTCCCATGGCAAACGGGCCGATCAAAATGCAGTCCAGCACGATATTCATCACGCCAGCCGCCGCCACAAAATACATGGGCGTCTTAGAATCCCCCAGCCCTCTGAAAATACTGCTGATTACGTTATAGGCCGTGATAAAAGGAATACCGATGAAGCACACCAGCAAATACTCCTTCGCCTGCTCCACTGCTTCCGGCGGAGTTGCCAGCACTGCCACCACCCCGTCCAGACACAGAATCAAAAGGAAGGTAAGCACCAAAGCAAAAACGGCAAAAAGAGTCACCGTATTCCCGATGACCCTTGCCGCTTTATTCTGTTTCCCCGCGCCGACTGCATGTCCGATGGCCACCGTACTTCCCATGGAAAGCCCCGCAATGACCACCGTCAGCATATGTGTAACCTGGCTGCCCACAGACACTGCCGTAATAGTGTCAGCCCCGCACCATTTACCAACAAAAAACAGATCCGCCAGCCCGTAAAACGTCTGTAAAAAACTGGAAATCAAAAAGGGCAGGGAAAACCGGATCAGATTTTTCAGCATACTGCCCTGTGTCAAATTGTTCTGCATAAATCCCCCCTTTCACCTTATCATACCAAATGTATCCCTCCCTTGCAATCACCCGGCTTTTAAAATAATGGACAGGTTGTCGAAAGGCTGATCCGTCACACGGGCCCGGTCTTTTATGCAAACTGGCTGTTATAAAGCGCCGCATATTTTCCGTTTTTCCCCATCAGCTCTTCATGGTTTCCCATCTCCTTTATATCTCCGTCCTCCATGTACAAAATCATGTCTGCGTCCCGGATGGTGGACAGGCGGTGGGCAATCACAAAACTGGTGCGCCCCTTCATCAGCTGCGCCATGGCCCGCTGAATCAATACCTCCGTATGGGTATCCACATTACTGGTGGCCTCGTCCAGAATCATGATTTCCGGATCGGAAGCAATGGCCCTGGCAATGGTAAGAAGCTGCCTCTCCCCCTGAGAAATATTTTCTGCGCCCTTTGTCAGCTCCATGTCGTATCCGCCCGGAAGGGTTTTAATAAAATCATGGGCACAGGCAGACTTTGCGGAAGCAATGATCTTTTCTCTGTCCATATTTTCTTCCGCATACCCCAGGTTATCGGCAATGGTCCCCTGAAAAAGCCATGTGTCCTGCAAGACCATACCGAAGCGGTCCCGCAGCTCTTCTCTGGACATATCGCAGATATTGACCCCGTCCACCGTGATTGCACCGCTGTTAATTTCATAAAAGCGCATCAGCAGATTGATCAGTGTTGTTTTACCGGCTCCGGTAGGACCCACAACAGCCACCTTCTGACCGGGCTTTACCGTTAGATTAACCCCTTTCATCAGCAGGTTCCCCGGCGTATAGCCAAAGTGAACGTCCCGGAAGGTTACGCTGCCGGAGCGATTTTCCGGAACAAGACATGTTTCGGCCTCAGGCAGCTCTTCCTCTGCATCCAGCAGGGCAAAAATCCGATCTCCCGCGGCTCTGGCGGCGCCGAAGCTTCCGGCCATGCCTGCCAGCGAGGAAAAAGGCTCGGCAAACCGACGGGTATACTCCAGCATGGCCTGTACGTTTCCCACGGTAATGCGGCCGCCAATCGCCCAGATACAGCCCAGCGCCGCACAGATTACGTAACCCATATCATTCACAAAGGTAGTGATGGGGCTGACTGCGCCTGCAGCCGTCTCTGCCTGGCAGGACCTGCTTTCCAGTTCCCGGTTTAAAGCATGGAACTGCTGCTTTGCCCTTTCCTGATAGTTAAAAGACTGAATCACCTGCTGTCCGTTATACATTTCCTCGATATAACCGTTTAATCTGCCCAGCAGCTCCTGCTGCCTTCCGTAATGCCTGCCGCTTGCCTTCATCACGCCTGCCGCGCTAAACAGGGACAATGGCACCATAATGATCGGAATCAGCGTCAGCCTGGGGCTGATGGCCAGCATCATCAAAAGTATTCCCACTGCCGTAATTACCTGGGTCACAATAGAGGTAAGATTCTGGCTGACCGTATTGTTGATGGTATCCACATCATTGGTAATCACACTGAGAATGTCGCCATGCGTATGGGTATCATAATAATTGAGACGCAGTCTGTGCATTTTGCCGTCAATATCCTCTCTAATCCTGCCCATCACATTGGCAGTGATCTTTGCCATGTGGAAGCCCTGTAAAAACGAAAAGAATTGCGCCGTCAGATATAATGCCACCAGGGCACCAAGCAGCCAGAGAATGGTTTCCCAGTAAAAAACGCCGTCCCGGATACTATCAAACAAAGCTGTCGTAACCCTGCCGATGACAAAAGGGGCCATCACCGTAAACACCGTGCTCACTGCCGCAAAGAGCAAAACAAAAAACAACCGCAGACGGTATGCCTTCAGGTATGCAAAAAGACGTTTAAAGGTATGTTTCTTCATATCAGACTGCCTCCTTTCCCAGCTGTATTTCCGCAATCTCCCGATAAAGCGGGCAGGTATCCAAAAGCTCTCTGTGAGTTCCCTGCCCCACGATCATGCCGTCATCCACCACTAGAATGCGGTCCGCATCCAAAATTGTACTGATCCGCTGGGCCACCATGATTACGGCAGCATCCCCTACAGCCGCTTTCAGATTTCTGCGCAGGGTTTGATCGGTTTTCATATCCAGCGCGGAGAAGCTGTCATCAAACAGGTAAATCTCCGGCTTTTTCATAACCGCTCGCGCAATGGCCATGCGTTGTCTTTGCCCGCCGGAAAGGTTGGTGCCGCCCTGAGCAATGGTATCATGGTAGCCGTGCTGCTTTTTCAATATGAATTCCTCCGCACAGGCAATCTGCGCCGCCTCCCGCCAGTCTTCCTCAGTCCCTGACTCCCTGCCGAAATTTAGATTCGAGGCAATATCCCCCGAAAACAAAACATTCTTCTGGGGCACATAGCCGATCAGAGAACGCAGCTCATCCACCTTATATTCCCTTGCATCAACACCGTCGATCCGCACTTCGCCGAACAAAGGGTCATACAGGCGGGGAATCAGTTTTAAAATGCTGGATTTTCCCCGGCCTGTTCCGCCGATAACAGCCGTAATCTCGCCGGGATGTGTCTCAAAGCTAACGTCCTTTAAAATCGGCTCCTGAGCGCCGGGATATGCAAAGGTTACATGCCTGAATTCCACCGTAGAGCGCAGGGGGCGGTCCTTGAAGGAAAAGCTGCCGTCCCGGATAGCGGCTTCCGTCTTCAGCACTTCCTGGATGCGCCCGGCACAGGCATAGGCAGTGGGAAACATCATGATTACAAGCGCCAGCATCATCACCGACATCAGCACCATACTGATATACTGGCTGTTGGCCACCAGGGAGCCCACCTCCATGGCACCTGTCTCCACATAATGAGCCCCAAGCCCTAAAACCGCCGCCGTGGTCACACCGAAAATCACGTTAATCACCGGCATTAAAAGGCTGGTAATCCGCCCGGAGATCATGGCTGTCTGCGCATAATCGCTGTTTGCCTCTCCGAAGCGCCGGCTTTCCGCCTTCTGCCTGTTAAATGCGCGGATTACACGCACGCCCTCCAATGACTCCAAAAACAGCTGGTTGATCCTATCCAGCTTATTTCTGAGCTTCACGGAATACCGGGAGGCCAGCAAAATCACGACGCCGCAGCCTATCAACAGCACAGGGATCGCGACGCTTAAAACGGAGCTGACCTGCCCGCCAGTAGCAGCGGAAAAAACCAGTCCCGCCACTGCCATCATGGGCGCAAGAATTCCGATCCGTAAAAGCATGGTCAGGAAATTCTGCACATTCATAATATCCGAAGTGCTCCTTGTCACCAGGCTGGCCGTGCCAAAACGGTCAAGCTCCGCGGCGGAAAAACTCTGTACCTTTTCAAAAACCTGCCCCCTGAGCCTGGCGGCAAAATCCGTGGAAATGCGGGAGGCTATGCGGACGGACAAAAAATTGACCACACAGGCCAGAGCCGTAATCACGGCCATTACGGCCGCAAGCACTAAAATCCTGCTGTCAGAGCCTTCCGCCACACCACTGTTAATCATCTGCGCCAGCAGCGAGGGCAGCATCATTTCCCCTACTGCCGCCGCCAAAATCAGAGCAGACAGCAGGACAATGCGTCTCGTTTTCAGTTTCATGTTTGAAAAAATTGTTTTCATAAAATTGTCATTCCCTTCCGTAACCTGCAAATTTCTGACACCAAAAGGCATCCATTTTTGGGCGTATGGACTGCAGGCACAAATCTGCGTACTTTGTTTGATTGCAAATTTACATTACATATGGTACTGTAAACTATACAGTAACTGTAAAGTCAAGGGTTGAATTTGGAAATTTGAGAGGAAACATGAAAACCAAAAATTATTTATATACCACGGGAGAATTTGCGAAGTTAGGCGGCATCAATAAACGGACTCTGCACTATTATGACGAGATCGGCCTGTTTTCCCCTGCATACAAAGCGGAAAACGGCTACCGTTATTATACCTGCTTTCAGACGGCACAACTGGAACTGATCGTGACATTAAGAAAGATCGGCCTGTCCATCGAAGAAATCATGCGTTACCAGGAAAGCCCTTCCGGCGCTTCCTTCTCGGAACTGATCGCCGAAAAAAAAGCCCTGATTGACAGATCCATTCAGGAGCTTTTAAATACGAAATCCTTTTTGGAACAAAAGTCGGCGAAATTGTCCCTAAGCCTGAGGGCGGAGCATGGAAAAATAGAAAGGATTACACTTCCCGAACAGCCGATTTTACTCAGTGCTCCCATTACGGGAGCTTACGACGAGCAGGATTTTGAAGTGGTCGGCGATTTTTCCCTGCGCCTGAAATCCATTTTCGGCCTGTATGACAATTTTGGCAGCCGCATATCGGCGGAGCATATCTTAAACGGCGATTTTCAGAGCTATGACAGCTTTTTCGCCTATGGAAAGCAGGAGCCGGGAGGCTGTGATGCCGTCAGGCCCGCCGGCAATTATTTACGAACCTTCTGCGTCGGCGGATGGGACAAGCTGCAGGAAGTCTACCGGACCGTCTGCCGTTTTGCATCGGAAAATCAACTGGAGCTGTCCGGCTATGCCTATGAAGAAGGCTTAAATGAAATGTCCCTGCAGAAGCGGGAGGATTACATTACCATGATTACCGTCGGCTGCCGTACCCTCACAGCCACAGAGCTTCACTCAAGGCCCTTTGCGCCCTGACGTCCTCAATGCAGACCAGCTTTACCAGCAGCCATGCCCGTTCCTCATCCGTCATTTGCGCCAAATTTTCCGCGCCTTGTAAGCTCCGCAGATTGTCTATGATGCCGCCAAGGCATTCCATCTTATAGCTTGCCGCGTCTATGGTCTGCTGCCATGCCTGCCGCTTTTTCTCAAGGCTGGCAAACAGCTGCTCCCCTGTCGCTTCCCCGTCAATGATCGTTTTGATTTCATCAAGAGAAAAGCCCAATGCCTTCAGCTCCAGAAGGGCGTTCAGCTGCCGCACCTGATCAGGAGAATAATAGCGGTATCCGTTACAGGCATCCACCTCTACCGGTTTTAAAATACCCTTCTTTTCATATAAACGTATTGCTTTTCTGGAAACGCCGAAAAACTCCGCAATTTCTCCGATTAACATAAGATTATCCTTCATAATCCCCTTCCTTTTCCAACGCGTTATTGACTCTTTCTGCGCAAACCGAATTTGCTTTTATATTGTTAATACTGCTAAACAGCATAAACATCCCCGTCAGAATGGACAGCCTTACCTGCAGACAGTACATCACTTCCGCAAGCGGCATCCTTCCTTTTAAAACAAGAGTATACCCCACTGCCAGCATCGCAAAAAATCCGCCGCATCCAAACAACCGCAAAACAGCGCTGCTTAAGGCATTGCGCATCTGCATGCCCAAATTCAGCTTCATGAGCTGGCGGCTGCTTTCCTGATATTTTTCCATCATCAGCTCCCCTGCATCGTAAAGCAGGATACTCTCTGCCTCCGTAACCAGCGGCTTAATAGCGGCTGTGCTCTCGGCCACAGCCCTTTGCGACTTCTTCTTCCATTTCGGCGCATATTTCAGCACAACCCCGTAATTTAGAAACAGATGGGGAATTATGAACACCCATGCCACAACAAACAAAAGCCGGCTGCTTCCAAGCATTAAGAAAGAGGAAAGCGTTGTATTGATGACGGATACCACCGCATGAGGCAGATTCAACGGCCCGTTCATCATCATATTTACCGCCTGTACGTCACTGTTTAATCTTGTGATCCACTCCGCATCAAAACGACCGTCCACCTGCTTAAGGGGCAGGCTCATAAGCCTTCGAAGCAGAATCCTCTGCAGCCCGGCTTCCACTTTGGCGGAAAAAGCCGCATAAAAGCTCCATACGGTACCATTATAGAAAAACAAAAGGGTACAAATCAAGCCATATGTTATACATACTACCCACAGTCTGCCCCCGTCGCAGGCCTCCAGACAAAGAAACACAGCCTTCATCAGGTTCGCCAGCATCCATGCCCTAAGCGCATCAAAGGGGGATCTCAATAGCAGGAGAAAAATATATTTACGCTGAATGCCCATTTTTTTCATCAGCTTAGAAAGCTCATTCATGAATCAATTTCCCCCCTTCCAGACGATAGATAACATAGCTGTCGTCCAGGGTCTCCGGATGATGTGTAATGTGGACCACAGTTTTATCCCTCGTCAGATGGCCCAGCGCCTCCAGAACAGACTGCCCTGTTCCCCGGTCCAGGGCCGAAGCCGGTTCATCCAGCAAAATAACGGAAGCCTCCTTGCAAAGCGCCCTGGCAATCTGAATTCGCTGGGCCTGTCCGCCGGATACCTGGTCACCCCGCTCACCCACATTGGTATCAAGGCCCTCCGGAAGGCTCTTAATCCACCCGCTAAGACTGGCGCTGTCGCAGGCCATCCAAATCCTTTCCTCCGGTATATCATGCCCGCAGGTTATATTATCCCGTATAGACAGCGGAAAAAGACTGTTCCGCTGCATTACCAGCGCTGTCTGTCTTCTGATTTTTTCCGGCAGGCTTTCCCCCTCTATGATGACCCTTCCGTGATCCGGTTCATATAATCCTGCAAGTATTTTTAAAACAGTACTTTTTCCGCATCCACTGTGCCCGATGATTCCGATGTGCCCGCCGGGCTCCACCTGCAGGGAAAGCTCCTTCAGCACCTCCCTGTCCCCATAGGAAAATGATACCTTATCCACCAAAATCGCGTAATGACACATGACTTCTCCCTTTCGAAATATTTCCCGCCAGCTTCTTCTCAATCCTGCCCACAGAGGCTTGAAAACGTCTGAAGGCTGCATAAATCCCCGGCATATTCTGCAAAAACCCCGATACATTTCCTGAGAGGTTAATAAAGATATAAAAACTGCCAATGCTGATTTCGCCGTTTATCACCATGGCCCCGCCAAATCCCATCAGCATCAGAAGCGGTATAAAGGAAAGCAACCCGGAAAGGGACATCAGCCTGGCGGCCGCCCTCTCCTTCCTGACATTTGCCCTTTCCCACTGCTGCAGCCTATTGTCCACGGCAGTATCCATCAGCCGGCCGGCGTTGTAGACCTGAATGATCGGAAAAAGCTCCAAAAGAGTATCCGTCAGCCCGTTGATTTGCCTTCTGCTTTTCTGACACTGCTCCGTAAAGCTTTTGATCACTTTTCCGGAACAGTAGCAATAAATCATCAGCGGAACCGCGGGAAGCACGGAAAGCAGGGCCAGCCTGAAATTCAGGCACAGTAAAAATACTGCCGTAACCGCAAAGGAGACAAACTGCTTCGCAAAAGAAAACAGGTTTTCATTCAGATACGCGGATACCTCCGCCAGCTCATTCTGCACAGCCGACTGCTCTTCTCCCGCATTCAGCCTTGACAAAATCCGAATATCACTTTGCAGATAAAACCTGCCATACCCCATACGCATTTCATGGGCAAACAGTTCGCAGGTATAAGAGGCCAAGCAGGAGGACAGATATTCGACTGCGGTATGAATCAGAATAATAACTGCCGCCATCGCCAGCGGCTTAAGCAGCAGCGTCTTCTCACTCCGGACCCCTGACAGGACTTTGTTTCCCAACAAATCTATCGTATCCGCCAAAAAGCTATTCCAATAAAGATTGAAACCTACTGACAGCAATGTAAGAAACATGGCCATATAAAAAAGGAATCTGTGCAGTCGAATCAATTCTTTCAGCAGCTTCAAAATAAACATTCCTCCAGTCCGTCCCCGGTTTTTATAGTACTAAAATAGACCTTGCCCCTGGGACAAGGTCAAGAAATATTTATTTTTTGCTTTTATTTTTCAGGGACTGCCTTAATCCAATAAATACCCCGCCTTATAAGAGCATTCCAGATAACTGGGATTCTGATAATAAATATCTGTCTGAAAATCAGATATTTTATCGCTGATAAAGGAAGAAAACGTTCTGCCCTGCTCTCCGCTCCCACGATCAGCGCACCCACAACCTCTTCACCGGCAGCCGCAATAAGAACTCTCGTATCAGAGCCGCCGTACAGCCCTTCTTCCCGGTAATATTCTGTAAACTCGGAAAACCCATCCTGAACGCACATACCCCGTCAATATCCGCCGGGACCGCCCATCTGTATGTAACTCCTTCTACAGTATCTCCCACCTTCAAGTCATCCCGGATAAACCTGCTCAGCGGAAACCTCATATCAAAACAGTCACATTCCCAGCTGTGTACATATCCTCTTTTGGTAAAGAAATTCTCCGCCCTGCCGTCCACCTCAGGATACAGCTCTACATTTTCCGCTTTAGAACGGTTCCGGCAAGTGGGTACTCCCGGCATGATATGGTCAAATCCGACGCCCACAATAATCTTATCATATCCCCGATCTGCAATCATCCGCTCCGAGCGCTCCAGCAGACTCGTTCCGATCCCCCGGCCCCGGTGCTCCCCGTCAACGCACAGCAGAAGGATCGTGTTTTGATTTACTACAGACGCACCGATCAGCTTATTCTGGCCGTCCCGCTGTTCCATGATAGTATTGCCGGCATTGCTCAGAATCCCCATTACCGTTTCCTGATCCCGCACGATAAAAGGTAAGCTGCGCCGGTGCAGATCATATAGTTCCTCATGTTGTTCTTTATTCAGCGCTTCCTTCATGTACCTGCCTCCCCGCTCCGGCTGACCTCTGTCCCATTCTCCTGCTTCCGCAGGTAAAATCTCTGCTCCGGATAATTTTCTTCAAAAAAGCAGAGTTCTCCTTCTTCAAATCCCAGCTTTTTGTAAAATGCCCTGGGCGCGGCCCCTCTCTCGTCCTCTTCCCGGAAAGTTTCCACTGCCACCGGGCGCTCCCTGTCCATCTTTTCCAGCATCATCCCCACCATGCGGGCACCGATTCCTTTCCTCCGAAAACCCGGATGCACCGCCAGACAGCACAGCATGTTTTGCTTTACGGAAAACAAAAGGATTCCTACTACCATATTTCCAAACAGGGCGCAGACGGCAGTTCCCCGGCTCATATGCTTTTCCACGGTCTCCCGGTATGCTTCCAGTTTTTCCTCCGTCTCCAGTCCCGGAAAATTTTCTCTCACCACCTCAACCAGGCTCATCCAGGAGGCCAGGCGGCGCTCACCGGCATATTCAAAATGAATCGGCGTTTCCTCATTTCCCTCCCGAAACTGCCGATACCACTGCTTCATGTCGAACAGCCTGTCTAGGAACCAATAGGGGATAAAGGTGCCTTCCTCCTGCATCCTCAGCACCTCCTCCTTATCTGCCCATTTGGCTCTCTGTACCTCTGTTTCCTGCAATACCAGCTTCGAAAGCTCTACATCCTTTCTGACCAGATAATAATCGTCAAACCCGTTGGGAAATGAAATTGTAAAATCAGGCCGCACGTTGGACAGGTCCAGTTTAAGCCCCAGTTCCTCATATACCTCCCGCTCCGCCGCCTGGCTGCTGGTATCTCCCGCGATGGCCGAGCCGCCCACCGTCAGATCCCACATATTATTCCAATTATCTTTAAAGGGCTGACGCTGCTGGATCAGCATCTGGTTTTTACTGTTGAAGATGCACACATGTACCACCAGATGATATTGACCCTCCGGAAGTGTTTCCCCTCTTTTGTGCAGCTTCCCGGTCTTCACCCGGTCCTTGTCATAAACGTCCCACAACTCTTCTTTCTTTTCCTGTACAATGACTTTTTCCATTTCAGATGCTGCTCCTTTTCTTTTCATTTTAATATCGTTTTTCTCACGCTGCACTCTATCGGAATTCCTCTAAAATCACTATATCAGTCTAACAAATATTGTCAATTAACTATATTTATGGATACAAATGCTAACCTTAATTGTGAACTAGTGTACTGACACGCTCATTTCTGAACTAACAGTGCCGAATATATCGTCACTCTGCAAGGCGAAGGAAGGAGGCGATGCGGTGGCATCGTTGACTGACGACAACGCAGCAGATGGCGATATAGGCGGTGCTGTTGGTTCGATTATGAACGTGTCAGTACACTAGCATCGTAAACGTCCCAGCTTTTGCTACAACGGTGTTTTATGGGCTCTGCCATTCGCAGCTTCGCTGCTCATGTCACACTGGCATAAAGAAAAGACCGACCCCAAGGCTCTTATGTCCTCAAAATCAGTCCTTCGCGCTCTTCCGAAGAAGAGTGTGTGCACCGCCAGGGGCTCGAACCCTGGACACCCTGATTAAGAGTCAGGTGCTCTACCAACTGAGCTAGCGGTGCATCCGCTATGTCTTTCACAACGCAAGAGTTATTATATTACATCATTTATGGAAATGCAAGTCTTTTTTTAAATTTTTTTAAGTTTTTTACGGCACTTTATATCGCTTATTGCAGCAATGCCAATATATCTTCTGCACGGGAATTGGTCTGTGCCAGCATGACTTGCCCCCACTGTGTCAAAATATTTTTTTGGAATGAACGACCATTTCATTTGCCATATCCAGGTCGCGGATCCTTCCCTCCGCAGCCTGCGTGTTTTCAGCAATATTTTCATCTATTGCCATACCATGCTCCAGACGGTTCTGCTGTGCACCGAATTGGATGCGATAACGGCTCACCGTCTCAATTGCGTTTGGAATCAGATCAATTACTTTGACCGCATGATCATGATCAGAAACATTTACTTCTCCCATAGATAAGCCTACGCCTTTTGTCGACGCGTCTACGAGAAAGAGATACATACCGCTTCCGGAATCTACTCCCATTTGAATGCAAAGATTGTCATCGTCGGATTCACGGGCACCTGCCGCTGATGCCGACGAGCCCACGGAAGAAAGTGATCCCTTTAAATATTCATAGGTGTAGCCGGAATCCGAATAGTGGCCCGAAGCGCCCGGAAAAGCAAATGGCCGGCAGATCTTTTTTTTATGTTCCCAAATCAACCACGATCCGGCTGCCGCTTTGGGTCTTGCTGACTCTGATCTGCTGCATTATGTTTTCCTTCAGCTCTTCCCGGTGGCTGATAATACCCACCAGCTTACCCGTTCCGGAGAGGCCCAGCAGGATGTCCATTGCATTTTCCATGGATTTTCTATCAAGGGTGCCAAAGCCCTCGTCCACAAACAGCGCCTCCATGGAAACGCCGCCCATTTGAGACGAAACCGTATCGGACAGGCCCAGTGCAAGACTCAAAGAAGCCTTAAAACTTTCGCCGCCGGAAAGATTTCCCACCGGTCTTCTGTGCCCTGTGAAATTGTCCAGCACCTCCAGATCCAGATAGGTATTGCTTTGCTTCCCGGATGAACTTTTCCGGTAAAGCTCATACTGCCCGTCGCTCATGGGTGCCAGTCTGCGGTTGGCCGCCTGTATAATCCGTTCAAAGCCTGTTGCCTGAATATATTGCTCCAGCGTAATTTTTGCCTTGCCGGTAGTTCCTCTTACAAGCTCGTAAAGCCTCTTGGCGGTGTTTGCTTCCCTGCGGCAGCTTTCCAGCTTCTCCTGCAAACCAATAATACTCTTCTGCTTCTTATTGTTTTCGGAAAGCCTGGAAGACACGGCATTTTTTTCCTCGCGCAGAGTATTCACACGGCTCTTCTGCGCATCCAGTTCCGCGCGGAGAAGCTCAAGATCAACCATTGTTTTCCCTTCGGCATCGGCTTTCGCCTGCTGCAGCTGAATGTGGTTGGTTTTTACTGCCGTGTCATACTCCGACAGCGCCTTTTCTTCTGCGGTAAGCTCGCTTTCGGAGACAACATGAGCCAAAAATTCCTCTTCTGACGCAAAGCCTTTGTTTTTTAACTTTTCTTGAAATTCCCCGGAAAATACCGCTTCCATTTTTTCGCTTTTTGCCAGCGTCTCCTGGAGCGTCTTGATTGCAGACTGATGTCCGGCCAGTGCCTTTTCCGCTTCCTCTTTTGTCCCGCGGGCCCCTTCGATAGACCCGGTGATCGTTCGCACGTCCTGATCTACTTTTTCACGCGCTTTCTGTGCCTGCTCCAGGCTTTCAAAGATAAGGCTTTTCAGAGACTCCAAAGTAGTTTGCTTTTCTACAAGGCTTTTTTCCGCAGCATGTTTTTCTTCGATAAACTTATCTTTATCCTCGTTCAGCTTTTCCGTTTCTTTCCCGACAGCCGCTTCATATTCTTTTCTGGCCTTCTCCAGCTTACTGCAGTCCTTCGTCAGCTCTTCAAGTTTACCTTTATTTTCCCTGACGATTTCTTCGGTGGCTGCCTGCTTTTCCAAAAGCATCTCCCGAAGCCCGGCCAGCGTTTCTTTCTCCGCCGAAGCCCCGTCGGGATCCTTGCAGATACATTTACCGATATTCTTTCTTAACTGCTCTTCCAGCGCCTCCACCGTCGCTTTTACGCTCTCCGCCGCCTTAAGAGCCTCATCCTTTTTATCCTGTGCCGCGTTCTCCTGTTCCGCATATTTTCTGCACTGCTCTTCGGTAATGGATTCCGCCGGAAAGGGGGCCGGTGCCGGATGATGTATGGAGCCGCAGACAGGACAGGGCTTCCCTTCTTCCAGTTCTCCGGCCAGGATCCCGGCGCGGCAGCTTTCCAGCCTTGCCTCGGCCTGCTGCCTTCTTTTCTGGGCCTCATCGTAGGCATTTTTTGCTTTTTTATATGCCTCCTGCTTTTTCCCCAGGTCCTTCTTTTTTTGCTCCAGGGCCGGAAGGTCGGTGTAAATGATATGATCCATTTCCTCTTTCAGGCCTGCCGCCTGCTCACCTGACGCTTTTGCTTTCGCCAGCTCGGCCGGGCAGTCCTGCAAGTCCAGCATTTCCCCGTTAAGAGCAGTAATTTTTCCTTTCAAAGCCTTTTCTGATTCCTCAAGCTCGATCCCCCGCTGCTCCAAAGAAGCGGCCTTTTTCCGCAATAACGCTATTTCCGTATGGTATTGATCCCTCAAAGAATATTTTTCCAGATCGCCGTCAATTTGGGCAATCAGCCGCTTTCCTTCTTCCCTGCGGGGTTCCTCTGCCAGGGCCGCTTCAAACGCCAGCGCAGCATTCTTATTATCCTCTGCCGCCTGATCACGCTCTGTTTCCCTGCTCCGGATTTTCTCTTTTGTATCCGCAATATGCTCCTTTTGAGATTTCCATCTTTCATAAACCGGATTTACAAAATGGGTGGCGTCTTTTTTTCGCTGAAGGGAAGCCGCACGCCCATCCATCTCTTCCTTCTGGGCAGCCAGCCCGTCCCTTTTCTTTGTCAATTCCTCAAATCGGCTGACAAACTTATTATTTGCTTCACCAGTGTTGACGGCTTTATTTTTTTCTTCCAGTTCTTTTTCTTCCGCCTGCAGACGCTTGCTTAGCATTTTCTGCTGCTCTTCATCCTCTTGAATAATTACGGATATAATCTTTAAAATCTCATCCAGATTCCAGGCACTGCCGCTTTCGCCTGCATACTCCTTCATCTGTGCAAGCTCGCCGCAATGTTCGCTTTCCTGCCCGGCCGTTACGTCCTGAAAATATTGGACAATACTTTTTTCGGTGTCCTTTAAGCCGCCGATCCCTGCGTCCATTTGGTCTTTCAGCAGATACTCGATCTTTTTATAGCTTTCTGTCATAAAAATAGTGCGCAGGATTTCCGTCCGTTTTTCGGTCTTCGCGTTCAGCAATTCCCAAAATTCGCCCTGTGCAATCATTGCAATCTGCTTAAACTGCTTATCATCAATGTGTAAAAGCTCTTTCACGGCAGTATTTACCGCCTTGACTCCCTCTATGGGCACATCTGGCCCGCACCAAAATACGGCTGTTTCCGGCTCCTGTTTGGTTCCTTTACCGCGCTTTAACGGACGGTCATACTGAGGCTGGCGGTGGATACGGTATTCCTTACCCTGATGAGAAAAGGTAAACTCCACAAAGCTCTTTACATCAGCTGCGGCATATTCGCTTCGCAGATTCTTGGGATCGCGGTAGCTTCCGCTGGTAGTTCCGTAAAGTGCAAAACAAATTGCATCAAAAATAGTAGTCTTGCCCGCACCGGTATCACCGGAAACCAGAAAAAGCCCTTTTTCTTCAAACTGTTCAAAATTGATTTCCGGCGTTTGATCGGCATAAGAGCCAAATGCACTGATAATAAGTTTAATCGGCTTCATTCACGATCCCTGCCTCTCTTGCCATTTCATTGATAAGTCTTCGCTCATCCTCATTCATTTCACAGCCATAGATCAGCTCATAAAAATCGAAAATAATATCATCAAAGGATTTGTCTTCCGCCATTTCGGAAATATCCGGCTGCGCAAGCTCTCTTGTATGAGCGTTGTCATATTCGATTCCCACTGTATTGGGGTAATACTGTCGGAATATCCCCATTACATTTTCCTGTATATCTTCATCTGTCAGTGTAGCGAACATGAAATCCTCCGGTGCGGAAATGTTTTCCCTGGCCAGCAGCTGTTCCATCCGGCCCCTGATCCGGCGCAGATCGCGCAGGGGCCGCAGCGGAATCTGCCTGATCTTTACATTTCCCTTTTTACCTGTCTCCACAATCGTAACGCTCTTTTCATCCCCGGCCTCACTGCGGGAATATTTTAAGGGTGAACCAGCGTAGCGGATCTCTTCCCGCCCTACTGACTGTGGGGAATGAATATGCCCCAGCGCCACGTAATCAAAAGCCTCAAAGCAGTCCCAGCCGATTTTCTCCACCAAACCCACCTTCTGAGTGGAAGCGGACTCGGAGCCTCCAAGTTTAGGCTCTGCCGTCTTCCCTGCCACAAATTGATGAGCCACCAGAATGTTCCGTTCCTTGGGATCAATATGATTCCTTTTTATAACCACTCTCACAGCATCGTCATAGGTAGATATTTCTTCATCCGGGAAAAAATGCCTGACCTGAGATGCCTTGATAAAGGGCATAAGATAAATATTTACCCTGCCTTCCTCATCTTCAACCGTCCTCTTGAATAACCTGCCTTCATACTTTGCCGAAATAAAAATACTGTTTGTCTGAAAAAGACTGCTCCCGAAATTCATCCTTTCATCGGAATCATGATTCCCGCTGATAATGAATGTCTCCAATCCTTTTTCCGCCAGCCGGCTTAAAAAGTAATCAAACAGCTTTACCGCCGATTCTCCGGGAATGGATTTATCGTAAACATCACCGGCAATCAGGATAGCGTCCGCCTTCTCCTGCCCGGCAATATGAATCATCTGATCCAGAATAAACTTCTGGTCCTCGATTAAGTCAAATCCGCCGATGGTTCTGCCAATATGTAGATCTCCGATATGTAAAAACCTCATTCTTTTGTTCCCTTCCGGTCCGGCATTCTTTTCTTATTTTTGTATCGCCAAATATACCTTCTCTATATCCCTTCCAGTACACAGCAGGAAAGCGGAGGCACCATGCCCTCAAAACCTGCCTCAGACAGCAGCTCCCTCCTGCCTGCATACTGCTGTGCCTCTGCTGCGCATTCTCCCACATTTAACAGCACCGTCACCTGCTCCCGGCCATTCTCGCAGAAACGCCAGCACAGCAAAGTTTCCTTCTGCAGGTTCCATATCCACTCCGTCTCTCCGCCGCCGATCACAGGATACCTTTTTCGAATGGCAATCAGCCTGCGGTAAAATGCAAACAGTGCTTCATCCTGCCGCTCCCTGTCCCAATACATCCCCCGACGGCAGGCAGACCCCTTTTTCCCTGGCATTCCTACCTCGTCCCCGTAATAAATCATCGGCATTCCCGGCAGAAGCATCTGCAGGGACGCAGCCAGCTTCAGAATTCGCTTATCATTTCCCGCCTGGTCCAGAAAGCGCGCAGTGTCATGGCTGTCAATGAGATTCCAAAGATATGCTACAGTCTCCTTTTTCAGCCGTCCCCGCACAAAATCAAGCCTTCCCGCAAAGCTCTCAGGCGTCAGCCGCTTTTCCAAAAGAAGCCCCTTCACTGCGTCGGTAAAATGGTAATTCATAACCCCGTCCCACTGGTCACCCTCTAAGTAACTGCCGTTAAAATGCCAGATTTCCCCGATTATCAGTATCTGCGGATTAATTTCCCGCAGCCTTCTGCGGAATTCCCGCCAGAAATCCCGTCCGATCTCATCCGCCACGTCCAGCCGCCAGCCGTCCACCTGACAATTCCTCGTCCAATATGCCGCCACGTCACAGACATACTGCCGCACCTCAAGGTTCCTGCAATTCAGCTTAGGCATTCCGCCGAAATAACTGAAGGAGCGATACGTAGGCAGAAGTTCCCCTCTGGCAGGAAATTCATCCACATAATACCAGTCCCGATACCGGGAATTTTCCTGATTTTCCAGCAGATCCCTAAAGGCAAAAAAATCCCTGGAGGTATGATTGAACACTGCATCCAGCACCACATACATCCCTGCCTCATGAGCCTTCCCCGTCAGCTCCCGCAAATCCTCTTCCGTCCCAAAATCCGGATCAATCTGCAGGTAATCTACCGTATCATACTTGTGGGTAGTATTGGCCTTAAAAATAGGCGTAAGATAAAGCACTTCCGCACCCAGCTCTTTCAAATAGGGGATCTTTTGTGTGATTCCCCGCAGACTGCCGTGCAGGCTGTCCTTATGTGTGAGTTCCTGCTTATACCATTCCCCCGCAGGCACTTCTTTATCCGAAGCAAAGCGGTCTACAAAGATCTGATATACTACCCTGCCTTTCGCCCATTCCGGGGCCTCGTACCGCTCTTCCTCCCGGCTGAGCTGAGGGCAGTCAAACATCTCTTCAATGATCTCCGGCTCCCTGTTATAAAAGAAATAGTTTCCGTAATAAGCAGATGTGCCTTCCTGATCCTTCAATTCGAAAAAGTATCGGATGCAAAGCATATTTATATGAAGCTCGGCTTCAAAATAATCATGCACCCCGTCGCATGCCACCCGGCCCATGGATACCTGCCCTCTGGTATCAAGTTTATCCAAGGGAATATATTTATCCCTGTAATGCAACACGACAGAGGACACATCCCCTGCCTTCGCCATCAGCTTTACAGTGAATGTGTCCCTGCCCGTGGAATAAAAATAATAATTATTCGGATCATGTAAAATCGCCGCTTTTTCCATAGGAATCTCCCTTTCTGCTTGTGCTTCGGAAATCGGATATAATATGGCTCCTGCAAAACATTTTCCAACATCTTCACGATATATTATACTGCAATCATGGGCTTAAATCCAGATAATAAATAATCGGCATATACATGCTGTTACCGTTTTACAGGTAACACTTGCAAAATTGATGTTTCTCTGAAATAATTTACAGTACAGGTATTGCAAATACAGCCATTTTTCCGAACAAAACAGGAGTAAAAATGAAAACAAACTATCACACCCACACACAGCGCTGCCGGCATGCTCAGGGCAGTGAAGAAGATTATGTTAAAAGTGCACTTGCCGCAGGCGTAGAGCTTTTGGGCTTTTCCGATCATGCACCATTTCCCGACAGGGATTTCGGGCTGCGGATGCCTTACTTCGAACTGACGGAGCATATGCGGACCATAGACTTGCTGACTGCAAAATATTCTGCTGATATAACTCTTTGTAAAGGCTTGGAGATTGAGTATCTTCCCGAATATCATGCTTATTATGAGTCTCTTCTGGAAGAATGGAGGCTGGACTATCTGCTTTTAGGGGAACATTTCTACCGTAATTCGGCGGGAGAGTTATTCAACATTACTCAGGCGAAAAGCACAGAGGATTATCTTGATTATGCCCGCGCCGTGGTTCAGGCTATGGAAACCGGCTGCTTTAGAATGGTGGCCCACCCTGACATTTTCGCCATGAATCGCTTTGCATGGGACCGAAACTGTGACGCTGCCTGCGATATGATTATTCATGGGGCTGTTTCTACCGACACCATTTTGGAATTTAATTCCAACGGTCTTCGGCGCGGAATCCAAGATTATCCTGACGGAAAGCGGTATATGTATCCTCACCGCATCTTTTGGGAAAAGGTATCTGCTTCTCATGCCCGCGTCATCATAGGCTCTGACTGCCATAACCCCGCGCAAGTCTGGGATCAATGTCTTCCTGAAGCGTACGATTATGTGAGGTCACTGGGACTTGTTCCCACGCAATCCCTGCAGTAGCCGTACAGCTCCAGCTTATGACTGACCACGGTGAAATCCTCCGGCTCCCTGTCCAGACGGATATGGGCAAAAGGGCAGCTCCGCAGGGGAATTCTTTTATGGCATTGCAGACATACCGCATAATGAGTATGACTGCCCCTGTTTAAGGAATAGACCGCCGTATCCTCACCCATCCAGACGGTCTTTTCCACCAGTCCCAGCTCTTCAAACGCTGTCAATATGCGATACACGGTAGAAGGCGCATAATCCTTCCCGCTGGTCTCCTGCTCCGCCAAATGGTAAATCTGCGCGGCATTCAGCGGTTCTTCTGCATTCCACAAAATCCTGTATACACTTTTTCGCTGTCTGGTCCATTTCAATCCCTGAGGATACTCCAGTTCATCCATTCCGTTTCGTTCCATTCCCGAATCCATCCTTTTCCTGCCGCCAACGCCGCCTTTTTTCGGTCCCGACCCTTCCTTCCGGTTTCGACGCTTCTTTTCCGGCCCCGGCACTTCCTTCTATCCCGACACATCCTTCTATCATGGCTCTTCCTTCCGAGCCCGACGCTACGCCACGGCCATCGTCACCAGCTCTATGACGATTCCGGCCAAAACGCCAATGCCATATAACGCGGCCAATATTCCCAAGTTCTCTTTTTTCTGATGGTTGACCCGAAACAGCACCAGCAGACCCACACCGCTGCCTGTCAGCAGTCCTGCCATAGCGGAGCCGATGCCGATGATTCCTTCCAGATACAGCTGCGTAATGACCACGGACCCGGCGCAATTAGGTATCAAACCCACCAATCCCGCCAACAGCGGCCCTGCAAGCGGCCTGTTTAAAATCAAATTCGCCAACGCTTCCTCCCCAACGAAAAACAACAGCAAATTCAGCAGGAAAGTAATGAATAAAAGGAAAAGGGCAATGTGAACGGTATGGGAAAAAGCGGAACGAAAAATTCCCTTCTCACAGCGGCAATGTTCATGCTCACAGATCTCATGGATATGACTGCCATGGATATGAGCACGTGCGCCCTTTCTCCCAAGCAGCAGATCCGTCAAAAGCCCGGCTGCAATGCCGATTCCTGCCTTGGCCAGCAAAATCCCGACAATGCTTTTCAACGGCGCCTTCTCCGAAATCAGCACAGGCAGCATCTCGTCCGAGGTAGAAAGGTAAACGGCCATCAGCGTTCCCAGCGTAATCACTCTTCCTGCATATAGATTAGAGGCCGCTGTGGAAAATCCGCACTGAGGAACAATCCCCATCGCTCCGCCGATCACAGGCCCAAAGCGCCCTGCTTTTCTCATCAAACCCTCCGTTTTTTCTCCTGCTTTATGTTCCAGATATTCCATGACAAGATAAGTAAGAAGTAAAAAAGGAAGCAGCTTAATCACGTCCAATAAAGTATCTATAATAACCTCCGGCATAACATATCCTTTCTATAACAAAATACTGCATCTGCTTTTGTGCGCCTTCATCGGATAACCACAAAAGTCCCAGAATGCAAATGCAACTCATTCGCATCTGGGACCATCATACTTACCTTGCTCCTGTTTGTCAAGTTAATTTTTATCTATTGCGCCGTATATGCCTGTAGCCTTGACATCACTTTCCTTATTTACATCTTCCGTCCATTTTGCCACCAGCTCTTCAAATGCTGCCGCTGCTTCCTCCTGAATGATATTCACGGGATGGTCCTTATCATCCTTCAAGTTTTCTCTCGCTACAATCAGAGTCATGATCTCTCTGCCCTCTTTATCATAAAGGCTCATCCAGTTTGAGTGCATCCCGCCGTTGACCATGCCCACCTGGCTTTTTTCCACTACAAAACTACCCTCCGGCTCCAGCCGCTTCTTCACGTTCTTAAGTTTTATCACATGGATCCTGTCATCGTTAAATGCAATCGCATAGTACCAAAAGTACGTCTGGGCACGATTTCCGTAATATTTTTCCAGTTCCCAAATGCCATATGCCGGGACATAGTTTTCCAGGTCCGGAACCACCTCCTTCAGCATCTCCTTCAGCCGATTCATATCCTCTCCGCTTCTCGCCTGCTTTTCATTATAGCTTTCACGTATCAGCATAACGACAAATGAACCTCCCATAAAAGCTATCAGAAAAAGGGCTACCGGCCAGAGCCTTATAATTCCTATCAACTGTATCATTTTCACTTCGCCTCCGTAATCGTCATAATTGTCATAATAAAATGTTACTCTCCAAAAGTGAAAATGTCAACTACCTATCGCAAGATCATTTTACTTTTCGTAGAAACGCTTCTTTTTTTAAATATTCCGTTTCCCGCAGCCATCTCAGCGTTCGCTCACTACCTGAAAAATATAAAACTTTAAATAATAGCTCTGGTCCGCGGCCCAGAGAATGGGGTGGTCCGGCCCCTGCGTGCGAAACTCCACCTGACGCAGCCGCTTATGGGCTCCGACGGCCGCCTCCCTAATCGTCTTTGCAAACAAATCCGGGTCCATAAAGTGTGAGCAGGAGCAGGTGGCAAGAAAGCCGCCGTCTTTTACAAGCTTCATCCCCCGCAGATTAATCTCCCTATATCCCTTGACGGCATTTTTTACAGAATTCCGGGATTTGGTAAAGGCCGGAGGATCCAGTATTACCACATCATAGTGCTCCCCCGCTGCTTCCAGCTCCGGAAGCAGTTCAAACACGTCGGCACACCGGAAGTTTACCCTGTCTGTCAAACCATTTAAGCCTGCATTTTCCACTGCCCTGTCTATAGCCGTCTGTGAAGCGTCCACTCCCAGCACGCTTGCTGCCCCGGCTGCCCCCGCATTCAGTGCAAAGGAGCCCGTGTGTGTAAAACAGTCCAGCACTGTCTTCCCCTTACAAAAACGCCGGATTGCCGCCCTGTTGTTTTTCTGGTCCAGGAAAAATCCCGTCTTTTGTCCATCCTCCACATCTACCAGATAACGCACGCCGTTTTCCACGATTTCCACCTTTGTGTCAAAGGATTCCCCGATAAAGCCCTTACTGCACTCCATCCCTTCCCGCAGACGTACCTTTGCATCACTGCGCTCATACACTCCGCGGATCACGATACCATCCTCCGCCAGCACCCTTTTCAGGCTCTCCACAATGGTAAGCTTCCATTTGTCGATTCCCAGCGCAAGAGACTCCACCACCAGCACATCTGCAAATTTATCCACCACAATGCCGGGTAAGAAATCCGCCTCCCCAAAGATCACCCGGCAGCTTAAGGTATCAATACATTCCTTTCGGTAATTCCAGGCGTCCCGCACCCGTTGCTCCATAAAGGCCTCGTCGATCACCGTATCCTTTTTTCTGGAAAGCATTCTTACCCGAATTTTTGAGTTTGTGTTGATGTATCCACAGCCCATGCAATATCCGTCAAAATCCCGGACCTCCACCACATCCCCGTTTTTAAAGCCGCCAAGGACAGAATCTATCTCATTATCATACACCCACATCCCTCCGCTTTTTAAGCCTCGTCCCTCGCCCTTTTTCAATGTCACGATCGTATGATACATAAATTCTCTCCTTTGTTATTGATATTTCCACTTTAGCGGTTTGGCGGCAATCTGTCAAGGAATCAAAAATACGAACGCAAGGCGTTCGTATTTGAAACCAACATTTTAAGACTCTTTGAAAATGGCTAAAAACGACGTTATCTTTAGCGAGCATTGTTAACTCGCAGGAATCAAATAATTGTAACTCGTTACGAAAAGTTTGTAAAGCTGTCCGTTTTTGACACACTGTCCACGTTCATGTATACATCCATACAGGTAATGCCGTCTTTTTCATACACATGCTCAAAGCAGGACAATACGTTCTCCCTGGGCTTTTCCCGGAATCCGTTTGCCTGCAAAGACTCCATTATTTTCTTATAAGCGTTGGGAATTCTCTCAAAAGCAGCCGCAAAGGGATCATAAACGGTAATCACCGCATAATCCGCATCTTTCTGGTCAACATACTCGACCCCCGGAAAACTTGTTTCAAAGCCTTCCGGCAGTATATATGCCGCTGCATACCCACGAAGGCCGAATCTGTTCTGCTGTTCCAATGACACATAAGGAAAGTCCCAACCAATCCTCATGGCATCCGGCTGTAGATCTAACAAGCCGGACCGTATGGCCCAGTTGTCCAAATAAGCAGTTACATCATCCTCCGGGTTGGGCGTAATCATAACATAACTGGCCATTTTAAAACCCTTTACCCTTCTTATTGCGATTTCCGAATAAATCCGGTCACAGGCGTCCATATCTTCCCTGATCAATGAATCCAGCTTACAGGAAAACACATCGCTCAAAGCCACCAGCTTATTCAGTTCCGGAATGATTTCATCCGCTTCCCATCTGGATATTGTCTGGCGGGATACGGACATAATCTCCGCCAGCCGTTCCTGTGTAATCTTTTTCTGTTTTCTCAAATACTGAATGTTTTTTCCAAGACTCATAAATTTTCCTCCAAGTTGTACGAATTGTATTCTCACCGATCCGCCGCGTTTCCTTGCCCTCCTATTATTACATGGCAGACACAAAATAAAAACCACGCGAAAAACAATGTTTCAGCAAATTCTGTCAACCGACACTTTACATTACCAGCGCAGCGTTTTTCGCCGCATTCTTGCATTCATAACCCACTACCAAATCTTTTCAGCATCATTTTCTATATCTTATTCGTTTTTTACTTGACATTCAATCTCATTTTATTTATTATTTTACTGTTAGCAGTACGTTACTGCTTCTATACATCGGCGCGTGGCTCAGCTTGGTAGAGCGCTGCGTTCGGGACGCAGAGGTCGCGTGTTCGAATCACGTCGCGCCGATTAAAAAAGGATTCTCATATCTATGAGAATCCTTTTTTAATCCGGTTTTTCAAGTTTTTGAAACATGACACTGCGTCAGGTATTGCATGTTACGCTGCGTAATGTTGTAAAATAACCTTATTCAAGGCAGAAAACAGCCGGATACCTGTCTGTAAAAATGGATTCCTGCCGCGAAGGGGCCAAATGAAAGGAGGAAAAACATGTCAATGTACACCACGGGAGAAATCGCAAAACTCTGCGGCGTATCCGTCAGGACGGTACAGTACTACGATTCCAGAAATATCCTGATACCCAGCGAGCTGTCCGAGGGCGGACGACGGCTTTATACAGAGCAGGATTTAAAACGGATGCAAATGATCTGCTTTCTCCGCAACGCGGGTATCTCCATCAACAGTATCGGTGAACTGTTGTCTAAGGAGGATCCCGGCAGCGTAATCTCCATATTACTTGAGCAACAGGAAAAGCTCCTTCAGGAGGAAGTAAACGAGCGTCAGACGAAGCTGGAACTGATTGCCGGTATCCGCCGGGAATTAAAAACCGTGGACAATTTTTCCTTTGAATCCATCGGCGATATTGCTTATTTAATGAAAAATAAGAAAAAAATGAGACAGCTTCATAGCGCTATGTTAATTTTAGGCCTTCCTCTCAATATTTTTCAGTGGATCACAATCATCCTATGGATCACTGCAGGAATATGGTATCCCTTTGCCATTTATGCTGCAGCTACGGTTTTATACGGAATATGGGTCGCCCGCTTTTATTTCAGGCGCGTGGTCTACATTTGTCCTTCGTGTCACCGGATATTTCGTCCTGCCTTTAAAGAAGCCTTTTGGGCTGCTCACACTCCCACTCTCAGAAAGCTCACCTGCACCTGCTGCGGATACAAGGGCTTTTGCGTGGAAACTTATGGAAAAGAAAATAGAGGAGACAAAAAAAATGGATAATATTTTAAATTCACTTATGGAAATTCTTCCCTTTTTGATCCCGCTGATGATTGCGGAATTTGTGCTGCTGGGATATACCCTGTATCACATCCTGACCCACCAAAGCTATAAAAGGGGCAGCCGCACCTTATGGCTGGTTGTCACGATTGTGTTAATGAACTTTGTAGGGCCCATCCTCTATTTCCTGCTGGGCAGGGAGGATGCGTAAATGGATATACTGCAAATTACCGATCTGCACAAGCACTTTGGCGGCAAAGAGGTTTTAAAGGGACTTACGCTTTCCGTCCCCGAACACAGTATTTTCGGCTTCATTGGCAAAAACGGTGCCGGTAAAACCACTACTATGAAGATGATATTAGGTCTCCTAAAAGCAGATGCCGGAACAATTACCGTCGCCGGGGAAAACGTAGTTTACGGACAGACATCCGTCAACCGTCAAATCGGCTATTTACCAGACGTACCGGAATTTTATCCTTTTATGACGGCGCGGGAATACCTTTCCTTTTGTGGTGAAATAACCGAAATGAATCCGGGAGAAATCCGAACCAGAAGCAGAGAGCTTTTGGAGCTTGTGGGACTAGGTAGTGAAAAACACCGCATCAAGGGCTTTTCCAGGGGAATGATGCAGCGGCTCGGTATTGCTCAGGCATTGCTTCACCGTCCAAAGCTGCTGATCTGCGATGAACCAACTTCCGCCCTGGATCCCGTGGGCAGAAAAGAAATACTGGAGCTTCTCCTAACCGTCCGTAAGCAGACTACGGTATTGTTTTCAACTCACATACTTTCAGATGTGGAGCGCATTTGTACCGATGTGGCATTTTTAAATAACGGCGCCGTGCATCTGAAGGGAGCACTTGCGGATATAATGCAAAAATATCGTACGGAAGAATATATTTTGGAACCGGAGAATGTGGCGGACCTCGCCATACTTCGGCAGGCATTCCCCGGCATGGGGCCAATCAACGGAAATCAGCTTCACTTCAGCCAAAAGGTCTGCAATCTGTTTGACGTGCTTGCATTTACGGCGGATAGGCGCATTCCCCTGACAAAGCTGGAACGGCTGGAGCCTTCGCTGGAATCTCTGTTTATGCAGTTGGTCCGCCCTCTCGATGCGCGTGCCTAACGGCGCGGCTTCCAATCAAATACCCTGCAGCATTCGTCAAGCCATGGAACATGGCTTTATGCCCGTGCAAGCAGCGGCACAAAGTCAGTTGCACTGACTTGACTCATTGCCCGCGGGAATAAGAAAATGCGCACAAACAGCGCGGAAACGGAGTAAACCATGAGATCTTTACTGGCATTTATGAAAAAAGAATGGATGGAACAAATTCGCTGCGGACGGTTGATAATCCTTGGTATTCTTTTTGTTTTACTTGGCATTATGAATCCCGCCGCAGCAAAGCTGACTCCCTGGCTGCTTGAAATCATGGCAGATTCTCTTGCGGAAAGCGGCATCACCGTTACAGAAGTTACAGTCAGCGCTTTGGATTCCTGGACACAGTTTTTCAAAAACCTGCCCCTGGGCCTGATTGCTTTTGTCTTACTTCAAAGCAGCATTTTCACAAAAGAATATGATACCGGCACCTTAATGCTGGTTTTCACAAAAGGTTTCAACCGTATGAAAGCACTGGCGGCCAAGGCTTCCATGCTGCTTCTTTTTTGGAGCGCCGGCTATTGGCTGTGCTTTGGCATCACCTACTGCTATAACGCTTATTTCTGGGACAATTCCACTGCTCATAGCCTGATGCCGGCTGCAGCCTGCTGGTGGGTATTCGGCCTTTGGGTCATTACCTTATGCGTACTGTTTTCTGTGCAGGCAAAATCAAACCTGAGTGTTCTTGCCGGAACCGGCAGCATTGTCTTGCTGTTCTTTTTGCTGGGCATGTTTCCGCAATGCAGAGAATACGTACCCACTGCTTTAACAGACGGTGCTTCCCTGATCTATGGAGCCCGCACCATGCAGGTATATTTGTTCCCGCTGATTCTTACGGTAATTTTATGTATTTTCTGCCTTGCCATAAGTATTCCGCTGTTTCACACAAAAAAATTATGATATTTTTCCAAACCGTCTCATTGCATGGATGAAAAACCAAGGCTATAATTTCTCTCAGGAGGTGATAACTTATGGCTGACGAAGACAAAAAGGACTTTAATGCCATGCTAAATGACAGCAAAGACATGCCAAAGATCCAGACGATCACAGATCAAAAAAGTATAGAAAAATATGGGGGAAACAGGATGTATTTTGCTCCGCCCATAGACTACGACAGGGTAATGAGGCAGATCCCCTACGGAAAAGTCATCACTGTGGGAGAAATTCGGGAATATTTTGCAAAATTAAACCAAGCGGATTTTACGGAGCCCATCACTGCAGGGATTTTTGTATCCATAGCCGCCTGGGCCAGTCATCAGCGCTCCGACAACGAAACGCCTTATTGGCGGACACTGAAGGCAAACGGCGAATTAAACCCTAAATACCCCGGCGGCGTGGAAGCACAAAAGGAACGGCTGAAGGCTGAGGGACATACCGTGATCCAAAAGGGCCGAACAAATATCAGATATTATGTCAAAGATTATGAAAAGGCTCTGTTTACGCTGACCTGACTGTACAGTCTTCCTTTCTCCACTGGTTCAGGAAAGCCTTCCCCATGCCGAACATGACAAAGATGGTGCCCGCACCCATGGACTGCTGAAAGCTAAACATACTGTTTACCACATACGCCAACAGACAGAATCCGCAGGCTGCTGCAATGGGATTTTTCTGCTCCCCCTGCAGCAGCTCCCGGATACCGCAGAGCATCATCCCGGCATATCCCGTAACGCCCAAAATTCCTGTATCTGCCAAAATTGTCAGCCACTCGTTATGGGCATTGGTCAGCCGCAGACTGCCAAACACTTCTTCCACCGCCTCCGTAAAGCCGGCGGACACACCGCTGTCTATATAACTCCACATGCAGTCCGGCCCCACCCCCACCAGCTTATGTAAAATATTCTGTTCCGCAAAGCATTTCCAGCCCGCCCACCAGGTAGCTCCTCTGTAACTTCCCCAAGCCATGTCAAAGGTAAACAGATCTGTTTCTGATAATCTGCCCAAAATGCCGGGATGAACCGTATTGATAAGTCCCAGAAGCAGCATTCCCAGAACCACGAACACACTTCCCAGCACTGCCGCCCAAGCAAAAATGCGATATAACTTTTTTCGATGAATATGATTAACTTTATCTCGCCAAACAAAGGCCAAAACAATAACCGACACAATTGTCATGACAATGGACACCGGTCCGCAAACAAATATTTCTGCAAGACTTCCGACAAAATTAATTCCTTCCGGAATCACTTTTCTATACATATAAATTCCCAGGCACTCAACTGACAGAATCGTCATTTCCTGCCAAAATACAAACATCCTGCCGTTGTCCCCTGTTGACATGCAAAGCAACACCAGCATCACCACTGTCAATGCTATGAGTCCGCTGTCGCTCCCCTGAAGAATCAGGGACAGATAGCCTATGGCAATGTACAGCATCAAGAGTACCCTCTGCCATGTCTTTATCCTTTCGCACAGCCAGGGCAGCACCATTCCTGCAAACATTACGGATACCGCATATCCACAGTACCAGTTCACATTTCCAACGGTGGAAATATATCCCACATTGGCAAATTCAAGACCAAAGCAATAAATGCCAAACCGGTTAATACAGCCCATAAGAAATACTGCCGCCGAAACGGGCAGAAACAGGTAAAACAATCCTTTTCTCGGTATCCACAGCCGGGATACCAGAAAATATATACTTAAAAACATCAACTGGGGCAAAAGCCCCATATACCAGCCCCTTTCCCCCCAGAGCGCCGCTTCCCTGTAATCCGTAAAAAGATAGGAAAGGAGCAGCGCAACTCCATAAATCAGAGCAAATACATCCGTAGGTGAAAGCCTTACATGATGAATTCCGACCCCTGCAGAAGGCCCGAAACTGCATTTCCCTGAAAGGGCAGTCCCATGACGGCCGGAAGCAGATTCTTGGGAAGCGGTCTTCCCTGACCTGTCTGCATGAAGTTTTCCAAATCCCTCCGCCACAAAGCGGCCGAAGCTAAGAAGCAGGTAAACTCCCAGAGGAATCATCAGAATTATCCCCATGCCCGCTCCCAGCCTGCAGAAAAAAACAGATTTATCCGTACCGATGTGGCTGTACCCCTCTTCATTGTAAAAAGGGAATACTGTCAGCATAATCGCCAGATAAATACAAATTGTATAATCCGAAATAGTTCGTGACAGCAGCCGCAGATTTTCCCACAGGGAATTCCGGCTGTTCTCCGCCTTTTGTAAACGCATAAGCATCCCCCCGCGCTATGGCGCCCCTTCATCCATGGCAGCCCTTTGCCATTGTAACCCTTTGCCATTGCAGCCCCTTGCCATTGCGCGCCTTTTTATCATGATAACGTATCCGGCATTTTACGTCAAATGCTTTCCGGCTTCTGAAGTACACTCCGCCGGCGCTTTCTCCCACCGCCTATTTATCAGGCTTAGATACGCCTGATATATAATGATAAATCCCAGCGGCCCCTCAATAATTCCCCATAGGCCAAACAATTTAATTCCTGCATAAATAGAAAGCAGAATAGCCACAGGCGAAACCCCTACCTTCTTTCCGATCAGCCTGGGCTCTAAAAGCTCCCTGATAAAAATACAAACCACATAAAGCAAAAGACAAAAAAACGCCTGCACATAATTTCCCAGGAAGAACTGCTGAAGGCTTAGGGGCACCAGCACAATCCCCGTTCCGATAAAAGGAAGCGCATCCAGAATACCTGCAACAATCCCCCAGAGAACGCCGTGGGGGATACCGCTGATTCCAAGCACCGATCCTGCAAGGGTGCCGATTACGGTCATGATGATGATCTGTGCTTTCACATAAGTTGCAATGTAACGGATAATGCCGCAGATGATCTCCAAAAACAGATAGCATTCTTCCCTGTCCAGCATCTGATTCATAATGTTGTCGTAATCCTTGGCCAGCAGTACCGTAGCAATTAAAAAGCTGATCAGGAAACCGCCGAAAGATGCCAGCGCCCTTGCAAACTCCAGAGACTGCGAAAGCACACCCGGCACCAGCTTTTGCTGAAACCAGTCAATTCCCTCGCGAATGCCGGAAGAAACCGTATCCTCAAGATAGCCGCTGTCTATCTTGATGGCTTTTCCCACCGTCTCGCAGATCTGATGTATCAGGGTATATATCTCTTCCTCCAGGGAATCCAGACCCTCAAACCATCCAGGCACACTCCCTACAATCCAGGAAAACAGGATCCATACCAAAACGCCCAAAATGGCGCAGGCAGCTAAAAGCAGCAAAACCGCCCCCACCTGACGATGAATTTTCAGCTTGCTCTGCAGCTTTTGGAGCAGAGGGCCGAATATCGTTACAAAAAGCATGGCAATCAACACCGGCGCCATCAGCGGAACAACAAATTTCAGGAAAAAATAAACTGCCCCCGCTAAAAGGAGCAGCATCAGAATTCTGTTTTCTTTCAATCTATTCACCATACCAAACCTCCGCATCCGCAAAACCGCCTGTCTGCATGACCGCCGCGTCGATTTTAGTATGGTTTTTTTTCTCAAAAATATTTACAGATTCTTCTTTGCTCCAAAAAACTTCAACCGTCTTCTTCATCAATAGCCGAAATCTTGTCAAATAGAGCAAATGCCGCCGACGTTGGCCGGGTTTCAAAGCACACTCTTTTCCCCGTCACCGGATGGATAAAGGTAAGACGGCGGGCACAAAGCGCCACGTTCCGGATTCCCAGCCTGTGGGAACAGGCTTTTGTCCCCTCGTCCGCATATTTTTCATCCCCTAAAAGTGCCGTTCCAAAATGCGCCATCTGCGCCCTAATCTGATGGAAACGCCCTGTAGCAATCTGAATATCCGCAAGGGAGATTTCCTCGCCCGAAGTGATCCTGACCGTCTGCAGGATCCGGTAATGCAGCACTGCCCTTTTCAGCGTGATCCCCCTTCCGTTCACGCCGGCTGTACTATCAGCAATTACAGCCCTTCCCCCTTTATCCTTATACATATCATCCACGAGTTCGCCTTCTTTTTGTGAAGGGGTTCCGTATAATACCGCATAATACTGTTTATTCAGGCAGCTTTCCGCACCCTGCCCACAAAACTGCCCGGTCAGCTCTCCCGCCGTTTTTTTGTTTTTGGCAAATACCAGCAGGCCCTCCACCGGCTGATCCAGACGATGAACGATTCCCAGATATGGCGGCGAAGAGCTCCCAGCAGCCCCTATATAGTTTTTCAGTTCGCTGACAACGTCCGCCTGTCCCACCCTTGAGGTCTGTGTGGCGAGGCCCGCAGGTTTCCTCACCACCAGCAAGTCCTTGTCTTCATATAGAATCTCTGTTCTCAATGTTTCACCCCTATGTCCGCTTTCTACAGATGCGCGCGGATTGACAAGAAAAAATACAGCTTCGCAGCTAGAATCCCGCGCTGGAACGTTTTCATCAACGTTTCCTCAAAGTCGGCTTTTTGTATATAATGCACATAGAATCACCTTGTATCCTGAAGTTTTTGTAACATTCACCGTATATTTACACGTTATTCATACTTTGTTCATAATTTATTGATATACTTTAATTACTTTCAAAAAGCGATTAAGTTAATTTTTTCATAATAGCCCAGGTGCTGAGAGGTGCCTGGGCACTCCTCATTTAAGCCGCTTTTTACATGCAGTCCTGCGTATGCAAAAAGCCCTCACGCAAAATGCGGAAGGCTTTTAACGGACATTATTTTTGGCTGATCGCAAGTATTTCATCATTTAAGGACAACATCCTTGCATCCAGATCCGAAACCATCTTCGCACATTCCACCAGCTCGCTCTTAATGTGCTCCGGTGCATCCCCTTCAAACTTATAGTGCATTTTATGCTCCAGGCTTGCCCAAAAATCCATAGCTACAGTCCTGATCTGGATCTCCACCGTAGTATCCACAGTGCGGTCCGACAAGTATACCGGAACGGTTACGATCATATGGTAACTCTTATAGCCGCTGGCCTTCGGAAAAGTAATATAGTCCTTTACCGCCAGAACCTTTATATCCCTCTGCTCCGCAATCATGTCCGCAATCCTGTATATATCCGAGGTAAAAGAACATATAATGCGGATGCCTGCAATATCATTTATGTACTTTACCATATTGTCGATGGTAGACTCATATCCGTTCCGCTTCAGTTTCTTTACAATGCTCTCTGGCGTTTTGATACGTGCCTTAATATGTTCGATGGGGTTATACTGATGGACATACTGAAACTCGTTGTTAAGTATCTCCATTTTTGTCTCAATCTGCCGCAGTGCCGCACTGTAGATTAACGTTACTTCTTTCCAGCTGTCTACGCCTTCTCCGTTGTCACCTCTTAATTCCTTCAATTCCATTGCTACTCCTTCATTACAGAGATTTTCTTTCGTCGCAGAAATTTACTCAAAAATATTTCTCGTTACCGCCGCAGGAAAAGCTTCGCCGCCTCTTGTTACGCAAATTATGGGCAGAGCCCTGAAAAGCCTGTGGCTTTCCGGGGGCGCTTCGCTCGTCAAATGGTCCAAGAAACATCTGCTTGAGCAAGCTCAGCATCTGCTTCTTCTCCCACTTGACTCTGCCCTTTGCGGCTATTATATCATAAATGCTTGCGAAATGCAGGGCATTCACAAAAAATTAATCCTTTTTTAAAAAATACCGTTTTTGCCCCGCCCTGTATGTTTATGCGGCTTCCTGAAAAACTATGACTGCCTGCGGAAATGATCACTCCCGCACAGCAAATTTCACTCCCGCATTTTAGCTTGGCAGCGTCATGTATGTTTGCTATAATATAGGAAGTGTGCGGACAGGAGGTAAAAACCGTGAAAAAAAATTTATCCTTACAAAATAGTATTATTTTTCTGCTTATGCTGTTCGCTTATCTTATTGTGACTCTGTTTCTTTTTCACCGCCAGACCGTAAACTACGGCGGAAAATACCCCTCTGATATTCAATCCTATCTTCAGGAAATGCAGGGACTATACAGCGGCTTTGATTTTCCCTATCCTATATTGTTCCTGACCGGAAAATTGTTCATGCCCTTTACCACGCCGCAGCACGCCATGGCAATCGCCGTTACCCTGCTGAACGGGCTGACTCCCTTTGCCCTTAAATATTGTTTTGACTGCCTGCTGGAGGTACGGGATACGAAATCCCTTAAAAGAGGTATCCTCTCAAGCCTGCTGGTTTTTTCACTCCTTTTTGTATCCATGCTTTTCCCGCTCACCTACCTTGGCCGCTATCATGAACTGGGCGAGGGATTTCTTTATCGTTATCTGGGAACCTTCACTCCAAATCCTTATCATAATGCTACTTATCTGGCTTCCCGTGCTTTTTCTGTTCCTGCCTTTTTCCTGTTTGTGGATATTCTGACCTTTTATGAGAAAGAAGACCGCCGGTTTCACCCTAAATATCTTGGCTTCTCCATTTCCCTGCTGCTCGCTACGCTGGCAAAACCCAGCTTTACTCTGGTGCTGGTCAGCACTGCCGGCATCATTATGTTATGGCGGCTTTGCCGCAGCCGCTTTCAGGGAATCAAAGCATTTTTCCGGATGGGCATCTGGTTTATTCCTACTTTTCTGGTATTGTTATACCAGTTTGGAAGTGTTTTCCGGCCCGACAGCAGCTCCGGCAGCGGGATTGGATTTGGTTTTCTGAAAGCCTGGTCCCAGGTAACAGACAATATTCCATGGTCTATTTTACTGGGAACAGCTTTTCCCCTGACGGTTCTCCTGTTCAGCCTGCTGCAGAAACAATTCCCAAATCTGCTGAAATTCGCCTGGCAGTTCTTTTTGGCGGCACTGCTGATGCTGCTCTTTTTATATGAAAAGGGAACCCGGCTTGCCCATGTGAACTTTTCCTGGGGATATATGTACGGTCTGTTCTTTACTTACCTTTCCAGTCTGGCCGTTCTTGCCAAAAATACCTTGCAGCATAGACAGCCCATATGGCAGCTGGGCGTCCAGTGGACAATATATGCCCTGCACCTGATCTGCGGATTTGATTATTTTCGTGTTCTGTTACAGGGAGGAGTATTTCACTAGCAAAGATTTAAAATGGGGCAAAATTGCGGCGCAGTCCCCTGGGGTAATGGTTTTTTACCATTCCCCCTGCCAGCTTTCCCCAGCCCAGCGAAAATCCGTCCACACAGATCAGATACCATCCTTTCTCCCCTGCCGCTGAAAGGGTTTGGCCATTTAAATAAGCACAGACGGACGGATCAGACCCCTTCAAATTAAGAACATGTACCGCCTCATCCGGCGAAAGAGCCAGTGCCAATGCGTGTGCGGGCTCAAAACGATTCTTTTTCAGTTCTCCCAAATGCAGACCCGGTCGTAAAATCTTTATGCCTCTCATATCCGGCAGTTCTTTGGGTACAAGATAAAGATTGTCACCAAATCGGATATACTCAGCCTCGTCCTCAACTCCCGGTCCCGTCCCGTATTCGCTTCCGGCCCCCGGAACATATGTTAAATTCTCCCTGCAAAAGGACAGATAATCCCCAAGCTCCTGCTTGGAAGGCTGTCTAA
This sequence comes from uncultured Acetatifactor sp., assembly GCA_910578815.1. Classification (GTDB taxonomy): domain Bacteria; phylum Bacillota; class Clostridia; order Lachnospirales; family Lachnospiraceae; genus Acetatifactor. Next base: position 165,325 of record CAJTSE010000006.1, on the reverse strand, counting down.
AACCGGCATTTGCACCGCCTGCCGCCGGACCCTTTCCCTGTGCCGGGGGAGCAGCATTTTTCTCTTCCGCCCCGTGAACCGTATTCCTTCCCTCTACCGCAGAAGCCGCGCTCTCCCTCTCCAGGACCGCCGCAAAATGTCCCTCGCCCCTGACCTTATGGGGCATAAGCCTTATCATTCCCGCCAGCCTGCTCTCACCACCGGTCAATCTCTCCTTTTCGAACTCTGCCGGCACTACTCTGAAATCCGGATGCCTTTTTAAAAACCGCTCCACGCTGCCTTCGTTTTCCTCTTCCGAAAAGGTACAGGTAGAATATACCAGCCTGCCTCCACCGCGCAGCATCTGTGCGGCGCAGTCCAGGATTTCATCCTGTCTGTCCGCACACAGCATCACATTTTCCGGACTCCATTCCTCACAGGCTGCCTCGTTTTTACGAAACATCCCCTCGCCGGAGCATGGCGCGTCTACCAGAATTTTGTCGAAATATTTCGAAAATACGCGGCACAGCTTCTCAGGGGTCTCGTTCGTCACACAGGCATTTCGAATCCCCATGCGTTCTACATTTTCCGACAATATTTTCGCCCTGGCCGGATGGATCTCATTGCATAATAGTAATCCCCTTCCTTCCAGCTTTGCCGCCAGCTGTGTGCTTTTTCCTCCGGGCGCTGCACAAAGATCCAGCACCCGCTCTCCCGGCTTTACCTGCAAAAGCTCTGCCGGCACCATAGCACTGGGCTCCTGAATATAGTATAAGCCCGCCTCATGATAGGGATGCTTCCCCGGCTGCAGACCAGCTTCATAATAATAGCCGTTCTCCGCCCAGGGCACCGGTGTCAACCGACCTCTAAACCGCTCAAATTCTTCCGGCCGGCCGCATACCGACACCCGCCTTAGCTCTTCCGGACGGCCGCATTTCGGCACCTCCCCGAAGGCTTGAGCCGCCGTTTCTCCCTGCTTCCCCCTCTTTAAAGAATTCAGGCGCAGGGCCTGATGCCTTTCCCCTTCAAGGGCTGACAAAAATTCCTCATATTCACTTCCCAGCATCTGTCTCATTCTGTTTAAAAAAGCTTCCGGAAGCATCTGATCCAACCTCTCTTAACTTCTTTCATTCTTTCATAAAATCTCCGGGAAGTCAACGAGTATTCAAATACTTTTCCAGCGCCTTTACGCGGGGCTGCCCTTTACTGCTTAAAATGATCTCCTGCAAGGCCTTTGACCTGCTCTCTCTGCGGACGCGCAGATGAACGGCTGCCGCCGCACAAAAGCTGATGGCCAAAAAAGCATAAAAGCTGATGCCTCTGGACACAAGCATGGCAGGCGTCACCAGACCCGGTCCAAACACCCCTGCAAAAGCTTTCACAAATCCTCCCTCCGCAGCCCCCACTGCCCCCGGCAGGGGCAAATTGCATACCGCCAGGGTCAGCAGTGCCTGAAGCCCCGCCATTTCTATCCAGCCGGTCCCGGTCAAGCCGAATGCAAGGTACACCGTCCAGGGCACGGAAAACAGCAGCCCTTGCTGCAGCAGACATAGCAACAGCACCCTTACCGCCAGCCAGGGATTGTGCTTCACACAGTCTGCCCCTGCCCTGTAATCCTGCAGTATCTTATCCAGCCTGCTTTCCGCCGCTTCCCGGTCTCGCAGGATTTTCACACGGGTCAGTATTTTGAGCAGCCCCTCACTAATCCTCCGTGCAGGTCCCGGCAGAAACATAAATATCACCATTCCAAATGTCAACAGCAGCATTATGACCGCACCGCATAGCAGGAACAAGCCCAATCCTCCCTCTACCGCCGCCCGGACCGAAGGAAGAAGCAGCCATGCTCCTGCCCCCCAAAGCAATGCCGCTGTCTGATAGCAGGAGGCAATCAACATCATATTCAACGCACCGTGAGCCACCGGAATGCCGTCCTTACTCATATACCATATTTGTGCCGGCTGTCCGCCGGTGGCAGACGGCGTAACAGAGCTGACATAAAATCCGACAAAGGAGTAGCCCAGACAATGTCGCAGGGAGGTCCTGTGTCCCAGATGTCTTAAAATCTGCCGGGTACATACAGCCTCGCACCCCACATAGCCAAACATCATAGCCAGCCCCGGCAGCAGCAGCCAGGGATTTAAATGCTTCAAATTTGCCAGCAGAATACTTATGGGCTGCCCTTTCAGCAAGATCCCGCCCGTTACTGCCATCAGCGCCAGCAGAAACAGTATTCCCAGACCGGTCTTCTTTCCCTGCATCATGCCGCCACCTCCTGGGAAGCGGCAATTACCTCCATCAGACGGCTTACCGCCTCCGCCTCCAGCTGCCGCTGCACCTGTTCCATACAAGCTGCCGCCCGAACCAGGCTCATTTTGTCCGTCAGAATCTTCCGAATGTCCTCCGCACAATCCTTGCGTTCTGCCACCCAGCCAATCCCCTGCTCCAAAATCCATCGGGCATTGCTGCATTCCTGACAAAGAGAAGGGGGCCACACAAAAATTGGCACTTTTGCATAAATACTTTCAAAAAGTGTAATGCCTCCTGGTTTTGTGACAATCATGTCAGCTGTCATAAGATACTCCCAGACTCTGTCCACATAGCCCAATAACTGAACATTTTCCCAGCAGCCAGCCAGTTTTCGAAACAGCTTTTCATTATGTCCCGTAATGACCGTAATATGAACATTCGGAATTCTGTGTAAAGCATCATAAAAGCTCCGGTTCCCAGGCAGCAATCCCAGCCCGCCCCCCATTATTAATAGTTCCGTCCCCTTTCTATTTTCCGGATTGATTGCCGCCCTTTTTTCTGCCAGCCTGCGGAATTCTTCCCTCACAGGGATTCCTGTAACACAGATCCTGGCAGCAGAAACCCCCTTTTGCTCCAGGTTTCTTCCCACCTCACTGCTGGGAACCAAATAACAATCCGTATTGCGGTTGATCCATTCAGGGTGGGAGGAAACATCCGTAATGCAGGTGATCAGCGGCAGATCCAGACAGCGATTTTCCTTCCGGACTACCTCTTCTTTCAGCCGCGACACAATCTGGGCGCACAGGGGATGGGTAGCGATTACCACATCCGGGCGGCGCATTTCCAAAAGCTCTGCCAATTTATCCAGAAACAGACCTTCCATAGGCGGACGGGCATCGGCATGTCCCAATGCCGTAAGCTTATAGTAGGTATTAAATAAGTGACTTCCGTGAGTTACCACCAGATCAAAGATTTTATAGATCGCTGCCGAAGCATTCGGCAGCACATAAGCGGGAAAATCTTCCACCGTAACGGCCGCATTGGGAAATCCTTGCAACAGCTGCTGCCGCAGAGAACAAGCTGCAGCTAAATGTCCCATGCCGAATTTCCCCGTCAAAATCAAAACATTCATAATACCCCCTGCCTTTCCCGGCGGCCGCCGAAGCATTTTTTCGGCAGTCCCGCCTGTACAGGGTCAGTATATCTTTATCTCCTGAAAAAATAAAAGAGAAAAAACAAAAAAATTATGAAAGAAATTCTTTTTTATACTTTAAACCGATAGCCCACACCCCAGATCGTTTCGATATATTGAGGCTTTGCAGTGTCCGCCTCAATCTTCTCCCGAATCTTCTTGATATGCACCGTGACGGTAGCAATATCCCCGATGGAATCCATGTCCCAGATTTCCCGAAACAGCTCTTCCTTTGTATATACGTGGTTGGGATTCTCTGCCAGAAATGTCAGCAGGTCAAACTCCTTGGTGGTAAAGGTTTTCTCCACTCCGTCCACATATACCCGCCGGGCTGTCTTATCAATACGGATTCCCCGAATCTCCACAATATCGTTCTGGGGCTTTTGATTGGTGCCTACCAGCCGCTCATATCGAGCCATATGGGCTTTCACGCGCGCCACCAGCTCGCTGGGGCTGAAAGGCTTGGTCATATAATCATCCGCACCCAGACCCAGGCCCCGGATCTTATCAATGTCATCCTTCTTGGCCGACACCATGATTATAGGCAGATTCTTTTCCTCCCGGATCCTGCGGCAGACCTCAAAGCCGTCGATTCCGGGAAGCATCAAATCCAGAATGACAAGATCATACTCTCCTGAAAGTGCGGTGGTCAGGCCCTCATCCCCGTTATTGCATATGTCCACCTTAAAATCCGACAGCTCCAAATAATCCTTCTCCAGATCCGCGATTGCAACCTCGTCCTCAATAATTAAGATTCTGCTCATTTTCAGCCTCCATTCTGATCTCAAATTCTTAAATCGGCAAGCCGACTTTTACACTAAATTTCCGATTGCAGCTCAATATATTTTCTCAGTACAAAATGAATGCAGGTCCCTTCGCCTTCCCTGCCGGTGGCCCAGATATAGCCGCCGTGATCTTCTATAATCTTTTTTACGATGGACAGGCCGATGCCGCTTCCTCCCTGAGCCGAATTACGGGAAGCATCCGTCCTGTAAAACCTTTCGAATATTCTGCCCAGATCTTTCTGAGCAATTCCTTTTCCGTTATCTTCGATCTCAATGCGGATGGAATCAGCCTCGTCCAAAATCCGAATGTCAATCACTCCCTGTGACTTGTCCATATACTTTACGCTGTTGCTGATAATATTGTTGATAACTTTCTTCATCTGCTCCGGATCGGCAATCACCACTGTACAGGGATCGGCAAGATTGGAGTAGTTTAACTCTATCCCTCGCTGCTCCAGGTCCATCCCTACCTCTTCCACGCAATCTCCAAAATAGTCCGCCACGTTGATCCGGTGAAAATTATAAGGAATCCTGTTGTTGTCAATACCGGAATAATAGGTCAGCTCATTGATCAGGCGCTCCATGTCATTGGCTTTGTTATAGATGGTTTTTATATATTTGTCCATCTTTTCCGGCGTATCTGCCACGCCGTCCATGATTCCCTCCACATAACCCTTAATAGCCGTAATCGGCGTTTTCAGATCATGGGAAATATTGCTGATCAGCTCTCTGTTCTGCTTTTCGTTCTCCCTGTTTTCCTCGGTGGATTCCTTCAGTCTTAGGCGCATATCCTCGTAATTATGGTACAAATCTCCGATTTCACCCTTGATACCGGTTTCCAGCGCATACTCAAAGTTCCCTTCCTTGATCTCCCGCATTGCCGTATTCAGCTCAGTAACGGGATGAAATACCCCCTTGTGTATCCACCTGGTCAGCATAAGACCGGTAAAGATCAGAATTAGGAAAATTGCCACAAACATATCCACCAGCAAATGCCTTGAGATCAGCGCATTTGCCTTCGTCACCACGAAAACGCTGCCCTCTTCTCCGTCCGGGAAAAGGAAATCCAGCTGCTTGACAAAGCGGTTAAATTCGCCATAATAAATGCCTGACTCTTCAGAAAGATCCGCATCTCCGTAATCCGGCAGAACAGGCAGAATAGCCTGTGCCTCTTCTACATTGCCGGCATAATATAAGCCTCTTCCCTTACGTACGATAATATCTGTAGACCTTCTGGCAATCTCCGTGTTGATCCGATGCAGATAAGCCTTGTCCGACAATTTGGAAGCATCCGTCCGGGTCTGCTCCTTCAACACGGTAAATGCCTTGTCTGTAGCCTCCATCAGCTCCTGCATGTTTTCGTAGCTTAATTCCGCTACGGGCAGCCCTCTTTGTACGCTTGTCAGATACAGACCGATTGCGCAAAAGGCGATGGCCGTCAAAAACAGGGGCAGAAGTATAATGGTTATAAATGTAACCCGAAGTCTTGTCTTGAATTTCATGACTTTCCCCTATATACTAATAAAGTAGCTATATTATATCATGCTTCCTGTAAAAAAGTGTAAAGTGAAAGAAATATAATCATTAAAAAAATCTAAACTTAGTAGGAAAGGAGCCCGGCTTTGATGGAAAAAATACTGATTGTAGACGATGAAACGGAAATTGCGGATTTAGTGGAAGTCTACCTGCAAAACGAAGGCTATGAGGTATACAAATTTTATAACGCGCTGGATGCGCTGGCATGTGTGGACGAAAGAGAGACGGATCTTGCCATCCTTGATGTGATGCTGCCGGACATGGATGGTTTCGCCCTCTGCAGAAGGATCCGGGAAAAGTATCTCTTTCCCATTATTATGCTGACGGCGAAAGTTGAAGACATGGACAAGATTACCGGGCTCACCCTGGGGGCGGATGATTATATCACCAAGCCTTTTAACCCTTTGGAGCTGATCGCGCGGGTGAAAACCCAGCTTCGGCGTTATACGCGTTATAATGTGCCCGGCTGTCCTGCGGCAGGACAGGAAATTGATATAAGAGGGCTTTATATTTCCAAAAGCAGTCACAAATGCACCTTAAACGGAAAAGAGCTGGCTTTAACTCCCCTTGAATTCAATATACTCTGGCACCTTTGCGAACACCGGGGAAACGTTGTCACCTCCGAAGAGCTTTTTTCTGCCGTCTGGGGGGAGGCTTATCTGGACAGCAATAATACCGTTATGACCCATATTGCAAGGCTGCGGGAAAAAATGGATGAACCCGCAAGAAAACCAAAATACGTAAAAACCGTTTGGGGGGTAGGATACACCATTGAATAAAATTATTTTTCGCCAAAAAAACAAGCCGAAAAGCAATCGCCGGCCTTTGAGCGAGGACAGCAGGCAGGCCGCTACACAAGCCATTATGCAGTATGCTTTTTCCCTGATCCTGTTTTTTGCAATATCAGCCGCTTTGATGATGATGGCTTTGACGCTTTACAGTTATTACCGTTATTTGACAAATGATAACTCCAGCATCCTTTTCTGGATTGCCCAGATCGTCAGAGAGACTTTTATCTTTTGGGTAATTCTTTACTGTGTAGGCGGCTGGATTATCTTAACCAAACACTTTATATGCAGACCCCTGCGTTATCTGGATGAAATTGTGGCGGCGGCGGAACAGTTGATCTCACCCTCAGACCAGACCGTGGTCTTGTCTCCTGCTTTGAAGAATATCCAGGACAATCTGAATCTGGCAAGGGAGCAGGCCCTGCGCAGCGCTATTCTGGCAAAGGAAGCGGAACAGCGAAAAAATGACCTAGTGGTCTATCTGGCCCACGATTTGAAAACGCCTTTAACCAGTATTATCGGATATTTAACGCTCCTTAAAGATGAGCCGGAACTATCCCAGGAATTCAGGGCCCGCTATACTGGTATCGCTTTGGACAAAGCCATGCGCCTGGAGGATCTGATCAACGAATTTTTTGACATTACCCGTTTTAACCTGACCACCCTGACTCTGGAAAAGGAACGTATCCATTTAAGCCGAATGCTGGAGCAGATTACCAGCGAATTTCTGCCTATTCTTTTGGATAAGAGCTTAAGCTGGCGGACAGAAATTGAGCCAAATGTGGAGCTGCTCTGTGACCCGGCAAAAATGGAGCGGGTATTTGATAACTTGATTCGCAACGCTGTAAATTACAGCTATCCGAACACAGAAATATTACTCTCCCTGACATTATGCCCAAAAGCTCACGCTGATCACGGGGATGAAGCTGCCTCCACGGAATATGCAGCTGAAACTGCCGTCCCTGTTAAAAGCATCACCCCTCAGGTACGCATCACGGTCAGCAATCACGGCCGGACGATCCCGCCGGACAAGCTGAACCGCATTTTCGAACAGTTTTTCCGCCTGGATTCTTCCAGAGCTACCGCCACAGGGGGCGCCGGCCTGGGACTGGCTATTTCCAAGGAGATCGTAGAACTTCACGGAGGCTCCATTACAGCCGCCAGTGAGGATGAACGCATTACCTTTACGGTGATGCTGCCCGCAGACGTCAGGAATTTGTAAGATTTCCTACCGAAATTCTTAGTACTTGAGCAATAGAAGCGAAATATATAAAACGTTCTGTCTTGGTACACTGTTTGTACCGACAGGACGTTTTTTTGTCCTGACAAACACAAAACCAAAACGAGAAAGGAATATCAAATGAATACAGTAATGCAAAGTAAAAAGATACGGGTACTGATCTTTTTTGGCGGCTGTTCCTCCGAGTACGGCGTATCTTTATCCTCCGCCGCCGGTGTGATTCAGAATCTGGACCGGGAACGGTATCAGCCCGTTACCGTAGGTATTACGCAGGAAGGAAAATGGTACTATTACACGGGCTCCACGGAAGAAATCCTGAATGATACCTGGCAGGATGAAAAATTCTGCATCCCCTGTGTCCTTTCCCCAAACCGGGGCGAACGCTGTCTGCTTCTTCTAAAAGGCTCAGACCCGGAGCGGATTTCCATAGATATTGCCCTCCCTGTGCTTCACGGCAGAAACGGCGAAGACGGCACTCTGCAAGGACTGCTGGAGCTGGCAGATATTCCCCTGGCAGGCTGTGGTACTCTGGCATCCGCCCTGTGCATGGACAAGGACAGAGCTCACCGCCTTGTGAATCTGGCAGGAATCCGGGTGCCACGGTCTCTGGTGCTGGACTCACCCACACTGACGGAGGACGAGCTTACACGGAAAATCAGCTATCAGGGGCTGAGCTGTCCCCTTTATGTCAAGCCCGTAAAGGCAGGATCTTCCTACGGCGTAACAAAAGTAAATACTCCAGACGAGCTGCGGGGTGCTTATCTCCTGGCATTTCAATATGATAATCAGGTCATTCTGGAGGAAAACATTGAGGGCTTTGAGATAGGGTGCGCCGTGCTTGGCAGCCGGGAGCTGACGGTAGGCGAAGTAGATGAAATACAGCTCGCCGGCGGATTCTTTGATTTTACCGAAAAGTACACCTTAAAGACCTCGTCTATCCATGTTCCCGCCCGGATCAGCCCGGAAAAGGCAAAAGAGGTTAAGAATACTGCCGCAAGAATTTACCGTGCTTTAGGCTGCAGTGGGTTTGCAAGAGTGGACATGTTTCTCACTCCCGCAGGCGAAATCGTCTTTAACGAGGTCAACACCATCCCCGGCTTTACCGCCCACAGCCGATATCCTGGTATGATGAAGGCGGCAGGATACAGCTTTAACGAAGTTCTCACCATGATTTTGGAGGATGCTCTATGCTCACACTGAACGAACAAAGCGTACACACGGGAAACCTGATTTTGGTAAATGCGAGCCATGGCATACAGGGTACTCCAAAGGATGTTCTGGTGCCTGCCTGCGGCCGGTTTCCGGAAATACTTCTACAGCGCTGCGCCGCCGCCCTGTTAAATGAGCTGATGAAAGAAATTAACGGCTGGGAGTATATCGTACCGGTCAGCGGCTACCGCTCCCAGGAGGAACAGCAGCGCATCTGGGACGATTCTCTTAGAGAAAACGGAGTCGAATTTACCAAAAAATATGTAGCGGTTCCGGGCCACAGCGAGCATCAGACCGGACTTGCCATTGACCTGGGGCTGAAGGCGGAACACATTGATTTCATCCGTCCCGATTTCCCATACAGCGGCATCTGTCAGACCTTTCGGGAAAGGGCCGCAAAATACGGCTTTATCCTCCGCTATCCTGAAGGAAAGGAAAAAATTACCGGCATCGGCCATGAGCCCTGGCACTTTCGATATGTAGGCACACCTCACGCACAGGTCATGGCAGAAGCAGATTTGACGCTGGAAGAATATATACAGTTTATCCGGCAGTTTCCTCATGGAAGCAGGCCGTACCTGACTAAAAGCGGCTCTCGAAGGGTTTGCATCAGCTATTTTTCCACTTTCCCAGAGAAACCCGCACTTGATTCCACCTGCACCGTCTCCGGCGATAACATCGACGGCTTTATTCTGACGGACTATATGAAAGAAGGATTCTTATGAAAACACCAAAGTACTACGGCCGGCTTGATCAGTTTCGGCTTGTGGCCGCCCTGCTTGTCATCGCCATCCATACATCTCCCCTGACCGTCTTCAGTGAAGACGCCGATTTCTTTTTTACCAGAATTCTGGCCAGAGTGGCGGTCCCTTTCTTTTTCATGCTTACGGGACATTTCACCCTGGGGCCTCTTTTTTCCTCTGATCCGGCCGTAACGCCCTGCCCCACCCATTTTCCAAAAGGAGACCGCCGGCGCGCTCCGAAGCAGGGGGACGATGCGCCATGCGGTCTGGGGTCAAAGCCTGTCCCCCTGTCCATGCTGAAGCCGGGCCTTGTAAAGCTGTGCCTGCTTTACGGCCTGTCCGTCCTGCTCTATCTGCCCCTGGGGATTTATGCAGGGCATTACTGGGAGCTTACATTAGGGGATGTGCCGAAAATGCTGCTGTTTGACGGCACCTTTTATCATCTATGGTATTTCCCCGCCTGTATCCTTGGTGTGCTTCTGGTAAGCCTGCTCTGCCGCTTTTTTAGCCTGAAATGCGTAACCCTTATCTCTGCCTTTCTGTACATTGCCGGCCTGTTGGGCGACAGCTATTTCGGACTGGCAGAAAAAGTACCTTTTTTGCATACCGCATATGAGGCCATGTTCCATATTTTTTCCTATACCAGAAACGGAATCTTTCTGGCTCCCCTGTTCCTTTTGTTGGGAGTATGGGCGGGGAGATTATCGGCGGACCCTGTGGGGCAAAAGACTGTGGGACTGCCTTCTTTCCCCATGGCAGCCCTTTTCCTTGTCCTCTCTTTCAGTGCCATGACGGCGGAAGCCTTTCTCCTTCGTCATTTTGAACTACAGCGCCATGACAGTATGTATATCTTTCTTGTGCCTACGGTATTTTTCCTGTATCTGCTGTTGTTGTCACTGCCTGCGGTTCCTTCCTGCCGGGCCCTGCCGGGCCCTGCCCTGCGCTGCGGCTCTTTCCTGCAGGGCCCTGAGCTGCGCACGGCCGCCCTGTGGATTTATATTCTGCATCCCGCCGTCATTGTGGCAGTCCGGGGCATGGCAAAGGTACTGCATCTTACAGCCCTGCTAGTGGACAACAGCCTGCTGCATTATCTTACCGTGGCACTGCTGTCCACAGGAATTGGATTCAGTGTGAGAAGAGCTTTGGCAAGCAAGCTGTTTCGCAGAGAAGTTCCATGTCTCACGCCCTGTTCTCCTCACCGGGCCTGGATCGAGCTGGATCCGGACGCTCTGGAGCACAATGTTCATTTTCTGCAGTCTCTTCTTCCCAAAGGATGCCGGCTGATGCCTGCGGTTAAAGCAAATGCCTACGGCCATGGCGCCGTTCCCATCGCCCGACAGCTAAACCGTTTGGGTGTGAAGTCTTTTTGTGTTGCCTGTGCATCGGAAGGCATCGAGCTTCGGAGGGCCGGAGTCAAAGGCGAAATCCTGATATTAGGCTACACTCCCCTGGAACAGCTCCCACTGCTGCGGCAATACCGCCTCTCACAGACCATAACGGATTACGCTTATGCACAAAGTCTGAACTTAAGCGGCCTTCGGCTCCATGTGCATATTGCCGTAGATACCGGGATGCACCGGCTGGGCATCCGCTGTGAGAATACGGAACAGATTGCCGCCGTGTATGCGTTCCGAAATCTTACCATTGACGGAATTTATACCCATCTTGCCGCCTGCGATTCGGATTCCGCCGAAAGCCGCACCTTTACGGAAAGCCAGATTACCGCTTTCCGCCAGGTAACGGAAATATTGACAGAAAAGGGCTGCCCCTGCAGGGGGCTGCACTTGCTTTCCAGCTACGGCATCTTAAGGTACCCGGAGGCCGCCGGAGATTATGTGCGCCCCGGCATTGCCCTTTACGGATTGTTAAGCAATGAGACGGACTCCCGCCGAATCCTGCCGGAAGAGGACACAGAGGACGCGCCCTCGCTCCTGCGTCCCGTGCTATCCCTGAAAGCCCAAGTAGCTTCCCTGCGTACTTTGCACGAGGGAGAATCCGCCGGATACGGCCTTGCTTTTATTGCGGACAGGGAAATGAAATTGGCCGTCCTCTCCATCGGCTATGCGGACGGACTTCCCAGAGCCCTTTCCGGCGGAAACGGCCGAGTTCTGATTAACGGATACAGCGTTTCCATTCTGGGCCGTATCTGCATGGATCAAACCCTGGTGGACGTAAGCGGGGTTCCTGACGATGAGATTGCTCAGGGAGACACCGCCGTTCTGATCGGCCGCTCCGGTCAAAAGGAAATCACCGCCGGAGAGCTGGCCGAACGCTGCGGCACCATTACCAACGAGATTTTAAGCCGGCTGGGGGCACGGCTGGAACGAGTTATCAGCACCTGATGACTCTTATCAGTCAAGTAGAGAAAAAACTCCCTGATTGGACTGATTTTCCCGTACAAGAATATTTTGGCTTTTTAATAAGGTTATGCACATTGACGTTCGCACATCTACATGCTATTATGTTATCAGAATATTTTAGAGCGGTGGCTGTTCATGAAAGACAAAGAATGCGGAACACTTTATACCATTAACGCAAAAAAAATTTTTTTAATTGCTTTAAAAATAATCTGTGTATGCGTACCTTTCACTAGTTGCGGTAATACAAATAACGAAGTAAATAAGTGTATGACAAGTATTTCTGAAGCCTTTTCTGTAACACAAAATAATGTTCTACAAAATTCAACGTTTTGGGAAATAGATGATCTTTATTACGAATTGGAGTGTCAGGAAACCTATACAAATTATGAAACGGCTGATCGAAATTTTGATTGCATTGTGAATGTAGGAAAAAGCAGTTCTGCTGTAAACATACGAGATAATATTGATTTTGTTATTTTAAATCCATATGGTTTCCCTTTACAAGATGCTGAACTATTTGTAAAAGAAAATTATTTCGACGGTAATCTAAATGATGATATTAGTTTTCTGGGAATAGTTGATTATGATGGATCATTTGTTTGGGAAAATCCAACACGCGGAAGACACCTTTTTTTTCTTGTTGATTCATTGGGAAATTCATATTTCTTCAAACTTGAAATAAACGAAACTGTAGTTAAAGCAATAATTACACTTAAAGAAGATAGCTTTCTGGAGTAATCTGCTCTTTCACATTTAAAAGGAAGATGGTGATTTAGTAAATAATATACACTACCATAACTGTAAAGGTGGAAAAGAAATGAAACTATTCAAGTACCGAAAGAGAATTTGCTTAGCTTTGGTTCCTTTGCTGCTTTTAGCTAATCCTGCGATAACTGCCAAAGCAGTCAATGACAGCCATTTAGAAACAACAACCGCATATGATTATGAATCTCAGAACTTAGAGACCGGCGAAAAAGAATATTATTCAGTTCCTATGGCTTTGGGGCTTAGTGACGGAGGATATAGTGAGGGCCATTTCCCTCAGACTGGTATCCAGAATCATTCCATTATTGGTGAGGACAATCGACAGCATATTACAGATACATCATTTGCCCCATGGTCTTGCATTGCACTTCTTGAATCGACCTTTGCAGATGGCTCAGTTTCTTATGGAACAGCCTTTATGTATTGGTCTGATATAGCTCTTACAGCGGGACATACAGTATACAAGCCAAGTAAGGGCTACGCTACTTCTATCACAATCTGGCCGGGAAGACTTAGTGCCAATAATGCACCTTATGGTTCCGCAGCTGTAAAAACAATACATATAAGCACCCAATATAAGAATTATCAAAGTACAAGCGAAGACTATGCCGTACTTGAACTGGACTCTAACATTGGAGATACCGTAGGATATTTCGGTACCACTTGGAGAAGTGATGGCTATACAAATCAAACCGCTTTCATTTCAGGTTATCCCGGTGATAAGTTGAAACAGCAGTGGATAGCAACAGGTACTATTTCCAGGAGCGATCTATATATGTTGTACTATAACATCGATACAATGCCTGGTGATAGCGGAGCGCCAATTATATGGAACGCTTCCTATGGACATACCGTTATTGGTATCCATACAAGAGGTATCGGTACTTCAACCGCAAATTCAGGTGTCCGCATCACTGAAAGCTTATTCAACTGGTTTCAATCATTCAGAGATTAGAGTACAGGCACTGTCGTGATGAATGCAGTTAATAAAATAATGCGCAGAACATAAACGATAGTAATTCCAACCTTTAAAAGCCCGAAGCATCTTCATTATATGAGAATGCTTTGGACTTTTGATTTATGAGAGAACTTTACTGATCTGAGCAAGAGATTGTCAGGGTCAGAAAAATTTTAATTAGAGTAACATTTCTCCTATTGACATTTAAGCCCAACTCTGTATAATGAAATCAGTAACGATTACTGATTTTATAAAAGGAGGCCGCAGTGGCTACATTAAAGCACAGCAGGCAGCGGGAAATGATTAAGGACTTTCTGATGACAAGGAAGGATCACCCCACTGCAGATGTAGTATATATGAATGTACGGCAGCAAAACCCCAATATCAGCCTGGGCACCGTATACCGAAATCTGACTCTGCTTGCAGAGATCGGCGAAATCCGGCGTCTGCGTGTGGGAGACGGCGTTGATCATTTTGACGCGGATACCTCGCCTCATTATCATTTTGTCTGTTCGGAATGCGGCTGTGTAACGGATTTGGAAATGGGCAGCATTGAAAAAATCACAGAGATTGCCGGAGCCAATTTCGACGGATATATCGCCGGTCATATTACGTATTTTTATGGAACCTGCGGAAGCTGTTCAAAGCAACAGGCTTCCCCGGATACCCTGTTGTAATGCGAATATAGGAATTGTATAGTTCTCGTTTCACCGAGCCTGCCTAACAGTCCAAAAGCCTGAGGCATCGCGAAAAGGAGCTTACAAATTCCTTGAATTCAATAAAATATAAAGGAGAAAGTATTATGAAGTATGTATGTCAGGTATGCGGTTATGTTCATGAAGGAGATCAGCCCCCCGCTGAATGCCCTATCTGTCACGCTCCCGCCGAAAAATTTACTGCTCAGTCCGGTGAGAAAACCTGGGCGGCAGAGCATGTTGTAGGCGTTGCACAGGGCGTACGTGAGGATATTATCAAGGATCTTCGCGATAATTTTAACGGCGAGTGCTCCGAGGTCGGCATGTATCTTGCAATGGCAAGAGTTGCCTTCAGAGAGGGTTATCCAGAGGTTGGCATGTACTACGAGAAAGCAGCTTATGAAGAGGCTGAGCATGCTGCAAAATTTGCGGAGCTGCTTGGCGAAGTGGTTACCGATTCCACCAAGAAGAATCTGCAGATGCGTGTAGATGCCGAGAACGGCGCTACTGCAGGCAAGACGGATCTGGCTAAGAGGGCAAAGGAGCTGGGTCTGGACGCAATCCATGATACAGTACATGAGATGGCAAGGGATGAGGCAAGACATGGCAAGGCGTTTGAAGGCTTGCTAAACAGGTACTTCGGGTAACTGGCAAACG
>CAJTSE010000006.1:142658-150071 GCA_910578815.1 uncultured Acetatifactor sp. | reverse complement strand
CCTCGGCGTTTGAAGGCTTGCTAAACAGGTACTTCGGGTAACTGGCAAACGCCTCGGCGTTTGAAGGCTTGCTAAACAGGTACTTCGGGTAACTGGCAAACGCCTCAAAGTGAATATTTTTATAATTTAAGGGTATGTTGGAGTAATCCTGCATACCCAATTTTATTCAGACGCCATATGATTTTCAATTTTCATTTTTATACAACGTATAATAATCCGAATCCAGATTATCCAGCATTTGTGAAAACCATCTTTTTGCATCATCCAAGGCCCTGTTATAAATGATCGGAGCCAGCTTCTCTTCAAACAGCTCCGCCAGCTGCATCTGCTGGATCATGCCGATCTCTTCCCCGCGCACGTCAAGGTAAAAGGCCCTGATCTCTTCCATTAAGGCCTCCTTCTGCTGATCCGATAATTTAATCTGCGACAGGCTGTCTCTCTTTTTCATGGTTCCTCCTGTATGTCTGCGGTTATTTCGATAATTGCGGAAGGGTTATTCATGCTCCTGCACATATTGCAGAAATTCCGGGGTTTTGGACCAGTACTTCACGCCCCAGTTTTCAAAATTCCATTCCTCCATGTAATCATTGCATTCATAATCAATATAATAAAGCTCTTCCCCCTGGATAAATTCCTTTAAAATACGCTCTTTTTCCGTATCCGCCTCAATCATTACCGGCATTTTAATTCCGATTTTCCTTAGCTTCTCGTAATCCCTTAATTCCGCCTGGATTTTATTTCCGAATTGATAATACCCGCAGGGCTCATGATGAATCTGCTTCAACACATATTTCCTGCTCCCGTCGCCTGCCAGATAGGAATATCCGCCCTTTCCTTTTCCCAGCAGCTTCAGGATTTCGTATTGTTTATCGTTCACCGTCATTTTCCCGTCCATGCTTGTTTCCCCTTCACAGTCAGGACTGCCCCTGACCCGCGTCCTCCATCCCCAACCAGCCATGAGCAATTAATCAGCCAAACCGGCCTACCGCATTTCACCACTCAATTCCTTCAGCTCTGCCAGCAAATCAAGATCCGACTGCTGTACCTTGATATTGGCCGTCAGCGGCTCTTCGCCAGGCCTGGTGACAGTAACCTCCATCACTGTCCCCTCTTCCATGGGTCTGGACATCACCGCCTTCACAAAGGCCATAAACTTGGGATGATTCCGTTCAAACTGCGCCTTGGCGCTCATCAGCTTTAATATAGATGCAGCATTCATAATTCCTCTCATTCCGCCGCGCAAGCGGCATCTAAATTTGCGGGAACTTTGGGACGCGCAGCGTCACAAATTCTGAGATTGAAAATTTCAATTTTCAATCTTCAGCTCCTTTTCATGTATGACTCTATTATAGCCGATTGCCGTCTAAACTTCAATTTATTTAAATCCATATTGCCAGTGTTCATCTCCTTGCAAAAGGCACTTTCCTATGATATGATAACTTTATTCGGAGCAGGGGACATTCTAACGGCCAGCCGGGGTTGAACTACTGCAGATAAGCAGGGAGAAAAATATGGGGTTTTTAGATAATCTGTTGAAAAATAAAACACGAAAAATCATTTCCAATATGGTAGACAGCGTGGTGGATAACGTGATAGACAGTGTAAAGGGAGCCATACAGGGAAATGATGCGGAAACGGAAACAGTACCCACTCCCAATGTATCCGTAAAGAACGGCGGCCAAACGGTAACTCAAAAAGACCGGGAGAACGAAACCGGCGATGATGCTCACTGCGAAGGCTGCCAAAGCACGGTATGCCGTCGTATTGAAATGGTTGCTGCCGAGAACTGGCCGGGCTTTGAGCTGCGCCGTAATATATCCGCCATGGAGCTTGGCGCCGGCAAAAAGGCCCACAGCTTTGATTACGGACTCTATCTGAACGGACAGCCAAAGGTCATGATTATGATCTTAAAGCAGCATCAGTACCGCAGCGAAAACGTACTGCAGGCTCACGAAGCCTGCAAAAGGAATGGAATTGGCTCCTTTCACCTGTTGATGCACCTGCCTAACCGCAAGGCTTATATTGCAGAGCGTGTAAGAGCAGTTATGCCCTTTTAACTACAGGCATACCCATCATTCCCTTCACACTAACATTATGGAAAAAGGAAAGAGAAATGCAGCATCTGCTGCGCCCGCGGAGGACAAAGCGCATTCCGTTACCGATACCTTTGTATCGCATTTTACGGGCAATGGGGATCCGTTCAGTCTGGTATGAATCAACACGGTTTGATTCATTCAAATCTTTTTCTCTTTCTTTTTTTATGCACAAAAACCAAAGGTAATCATCATGGCAGCTCCTGACAGCATCCTCAATGAAGCCGCCTGCCCGGAAAGCTGGCAGCGCTTTTATGAACACAAACAAAAAAACCGGCATCTGAGCGCCGCAGAAGATAAAGCTATTCTGAATTTTATGCAGAGACAGGCTTATCTGCCCATGTGTGCTCTATGGGAACAAGGCCGTTTCCCTGCCACCCTTCCCGTTAAACTCACTATAAACAAGAGCGGCACCGCCAAAAAGCGCATCGTTTACTCCTTTGCAGGAGACGAAGGGCTCTTCCTGAAATTCATCGCCTGGCAGCTTTTTCGATTTGACGACTTTTTTTGCGGAAATTGCTATGCCTTTCGCCGCTCCTTCGGCGCTAAGGACGCGATTGAACGCATTTGCCGAAATCATCGGATCGGGAAGCAATACTGCCTGAAGGCAGACATCAGCAATTATTTTAACTCTATTCATGTGGAAAAGCTGTTGGAAAAGCTGTCTTTTGTCAAAGGACAGGATCCTTTGCTATATGAGCTGTTTGCCCGCATCTTGCGGGAGGACAGGGTTCTGGAAAACGGGCATATTATCAGGGAAAAGCATGGCGCCATGGCCGGAACGCCTCTTGCCCCTTTTTTCGCAAATGTATATTTAAGTGATACAGACCGCTTTTTTCTGGAGAACGGCATTACTTATTTCCGCTATTCCGACGACATTCTGCTTTTCGCAGACAGCCAGGAAGAGCTGACACAATATAAAGGCATTCTCTATTCTCAAATAGATGCGCTGGATCTGCACGTAAACCCGGACAAGGTACATACTTCAAACCCCGGAGAGCCTTGGGAATTCTTAGGCTTTTGCTATCAAAACGGCCGGATTGACCTTTCTGCCAACACCCTGCGCAAAACAAAGGCCAAAATCAAGCGCAAGGCAGAAGCCCTGCGGCGCTGGCAGCGAAAAAAGGGACTTGCTCCCGAAAAAGCAGCAATCGGCTTGATTCATACCATGAATCGGAAATTTTACGGCTCTGACAGCGGCGAGGATGAATTTACCTGGAATCGCTGGTTTTTTCCCTGTCTCACGGTGGATACCGGCTTAAAGGAGCTGGATGCCTATCTTCTGCAATATATCCGCTATGCTGCTACTGGCAGGCATTACAAGGGCGGCTTCCGCATTCGTTACGAGACGATAAAGTCCTGGGGCTACCGAAGTCTGGTTCATGCTTACTACGAAAGCAGCAGGTGAACATGTGGCATACCTGATGTTTTTACTTTTTACTTTTCATTACACCATTTTCGTTGTATACTTGATTCAGACTTAAAATCGACAACATGACTGCAAGTCTTTCCAACGTGCAGTATATATTATGCAGAGGGAGGAATCTTATGAAGAAAATAACAAGCTTTACCATTGATCACATTAAGCTGCAGCCCGGCGTTTACGTTTCCCGCAAGGACCACGCAGGCTCCGAGGTTATCACCACCTTTGACCTCAGGATGACAAGTCCCAACGAAGAGCCTGTGATGAATACGGCGGAGGTACATACCATTGAACATCTGGGCGCAACCTTCCTAAGAAACCATCCCGTTTACGGAGGCCGGACCATTTATTTCGGACCTATGGGCTGCCGCACTGGATTTTATCTTTTGCTGGCAGGGGATTATATCTCCCGCGATATTGTTCCTTTGATGGTAGAAATGTATGAGTTTATCCGGGAGTACAAGGACCAGGTGCCCGGCGCATCTCCCAAAGACTGTGGAAACTACCTTGACATGAATCTGGGAATGGCAAACTTGCTGGCAAAAAGATACCTGGATCAAGTTTTATATCATATTACGGACGACAGGCTGAATTATCCGGAGTAAGTCAACATTTCGTTGCAAACACAACCCGTTCAAAGAATACTATAGACCCGCAGAAACAAATTGTTTTATACTCGCCTGAAAATAAGGGAACGAAAGGAAAAAATAATGGTTAAAGTCGGAATCATCGGAGCTATGGAGCTTGAAGTGAAAGAATTGAAGGAGGCAATGAGCGTCTCCGAAATTATAAACAAGGCAAATATGGAATTCTATGAAGGTACTTTAAATAACGTACCGGTGGTTGTCGTTCAAAGCGGAATCGGCAAGGTCAACGCCGCACTGTGTACCCAGATTCTGGCCGACCTTTTCCAGGTGACTCATATTATCAATACCGGTGTAGCGGGATCCCTGAATGCAACGCTGGACATCGGTGATATACTGATCTCCAGGGATGCCCTGCATCACGATATGGACGTGACCATCTTTGGCTATCAGTTGGGAGAAGTGCCACAGATGGGCCGGCGGGAATTCCCTGCAGATGAACGGCTTGCACAGCTGGCAAAGGAAGCCTGTGAAAGAGTAAACCCTGAAATTCACACCATCTTAGGCCGTGTGGTCAGCGGCGACCAATTTATCTCCGGCAATGAAATCAAAGAAAAACTAATTAGAGAATACCAAGGAGACTGCGCCGAGATGGAAGGCGCTTCCATCGCACACGGCGCATACCTGAACAATATTCCCTTTGTCATTATCCGCGCCATCTCCGACAAGGCGGACAATAGCGCCGAGATGGATTACCCTGTCTTTGAAGCTGCGGCTGCAAAGCATTCCGCTGCCCTGGTCAGGGAGCTGGTAAAGCATATCTGACATTGGCCGCTACTTTTTCTTAAAGATCAGCACCTTGCTGAATACATAGTTGGCTATGGTCACAATCACGGAGGAAATAAAGATCTTCGCGATCCAGTAATTCATATGAATGATATTTACCGTAAGCCACATGATGACAATGTCCATTAACAGGGTGGACACACGGGAAGCCGCAAAGCCGAGAAATTCTTTGAAGATTTTCTCATTTACGCTTTTAAATACCCACTTACGGTTTAAGGGGTATGCAAACAGTACGCCCACCAGCCAGCTGAAGGTATTATTTGCCGTATTCTGCCAGGAAATGTCCGTATTCAGGACCAGCTTTCCCAGGTATGCCGCCCCCCAGGATACGATGGTGGTCATAACTCCTACTATCAGGTAAATCAATATTTCCCGGTACTTTATACATAGCGCTTTTACTTTTTCTGCCACACTAACCTCCATGATTCCGTTCCGCGGAATCTTAGTTGCTGTTCTACAAAATAATACTGTAACTCTACTATGGATTGGCAAACTTGTCAAGTTCACCAGGCGCCTGCAGACTATCTGGACCAGCAAAGACCAGAATAAATTGTTTGACAGCTTCTTAATGTCTTGATATGATATGTATATCAAAATGAAATCACAAAGGAGGTTGCCGCTATGACACCTGTTTCTACAGCAAGCATTATCGGAATGATTTTTACACTGCTTATATCCCTGATTGTTCCCATCGCCGCCTGCATTGTTTTAGTTTTGAAATGGAGGAAAAAAGTCCGGATTTCCAGCTTTTTTATCGGCGCCTGTACTTTTATCCTGTTTGCTATGATTTTGGAGCGGATCTTTCACACTCTCATTTTCCGGGCTACGGGTACTCTGATTACCGGTAATGTTTGGCTCTATGCTCTTTACGGGGGACTGGCCGCAGGTCTGTTTGAAGAAACCGGGCGCCTGGTCGCCATGAAATATGTCATGAAGGATACCCTGAGCCGGGAAAATGCCATCCTTTACGGGGTTGGCCATGGAGGTATTGAGGCCATGCTGATTATTGGCCTGACCTACATTAATAACCTGCTTTATTCTCTGCTGATCAACAGTGGTGCTCTGCCCAATCTGCTCTCCGCTTATGACGCAGACACACAGCAGACTCTTGTGCAGCAGCTGAGCGTCTTGGGTTCGCTCCCCAGCCAGCAGTTCTATCTGGCAGGCATAGAGCGAATTGGAGCCATGCTGTTTCATATTGTGCTGTCCTATCTGATCTACCTGACTGTCCGTAAAAACAACCTTAGGCTTTATGTACTGTCTATTTTTCTTCATGCTTTTTTAAACGCGGGAGTCGTGATTCTGTCCCGGACGGTATCCGTTCTTTTGTCCGAGATCATTATGCTCCTGGCTGTGGTACTCCTGGCAGCTGCCTTATATCAGCATGAAAAGACAAATAGGAAAGCGTCTTGAAAAACCTTCTTCTTACAATCCCTCAGGGGTTCACCACATTTCTATCCTCTCCCCTTAAAAATGCGGCAATATTCTCGTGAGCTTCCAACACGCACCTGGTCCTGGCCTCCACACTGGCCCAGGCCAAGTGCGGTGTGATAATCAGGCGGCTGCTGTCCTGAAACCTGCTTAATGGATTGGATTTCTCCAAAGGCTCACTTTCTACCACATCCAGCCCTGCCGCCTGAATTTCTCCCTGCATCAGGGCCTCGTACAGGGCGGCATTATCCACCACCTTTCCTCTCGCCACATTCACCAGAACTGCCGTCCTTTTCATTTTCTTCAAAGCCTCCCCGTCGATCAGCCCTTCTGTCAGACTGCTTAACGGGCAGTGCAACGACAGGAAATCACTTTCCGCCAGCAGCGTATCAAAATCCACCTTTTGGTATTCTTTACAGGTACTCCTCCCCGTCACGGAATAAAAGATTATCCTGCACCCGAAAGCCCTTGCAATCTTGGCCACCCGCCTGCCAATATTCCCCATCCCCACAATGCCCCAGGTTTTGCCTTCCAGCTCATAAAAGGGAAGGTCAAAATTGGAGAATCTGTCCTGAGCACTGTATTCCCCGGACTTAACATAGGTGTCATAATATGCCAGTTTTTCACTGAGAGCCAGTGCCAGGCAAAAGGTATGCTGTGCTACCATGGAGGTACAGTAATCCCTCACATTTGTGACCTTGATTCCCCTGCGGCTGCAATATTCCAAATCACAGTTGTCAAAACCCGTGGCAAATTCACAAATCAACTTTACATTGGGAGCGCCCTGTAATGTATCCTCGTTTAAGGGTGATTTGTTGGCAATGACAATCTCCGCCTCCTTTACCCTCTCCCGAACCTCTTCCGCCGTCACCGTATTTCGATACTCCGTGACCTCTCCGAAATCCCGTATACAGTCTACAGATATATCCGCCCCCACGCTGTTTCTCTCCAAAATTACAATTTTCATCTATTCTGTTCCTTTCCAAATCATTATCCCCTAAATACTGCTCCGTGAAACCAAAGCGCAAAGGTCACG
>CAJTSE010000006.1:0-142558 GCA_910578815.1 uncultured Acetatifactor sp. | reverse complement strand
CAAAGCGCAAAGGTCGCGCAAAGCGCAAAGGTCGCGCAAAGCGCAAAGGTCGCGCAAAGCGCAAAGGTCGCGCTTGAAAGAATTATCGAATGGAAATTCTTCGAGGAATGACTTAGATTTTCTTGGCTCAGGTCCTAAAGATGAGTGTTTACACCCCTCTTATGAGCTTAGAAAATCTTCATTCCTTCTGCTCTCAAAATAGGGGAATCTCTCCAGAGCCGCAAATATGTCCTGAAAATCCTCCCTGGGAGCAGTTTCTATATATTGTTCCAAAATTTCTTTTTCCTGTTCCTTATATTTCCCGTAAAAAATGTCGAACAAATTGTGCCCCCGCATATAAATGCGGATTTCTTCCATGTGCCGCCGGACATCCTCTACGGTTTCCAAATCATGCCCCAGCACCTCCGCCAACTGACGGCCGCTCTTTATGCGATACAGGTATTCCTTCCATTTCTCCAGAAAAATCTCATAAAAGGCATCCTCCGACTCCACAATGCCAAGCTTCGCCATGACTGCCGGATTCAAAAAATAATTTTCAAAGGAGTAATATTTTAAGATCAGCACATTTTCCGGGCGGACCCTGGGCAGCTTTTCCATGTCCTCCAGATTCCGTTCCTCATAATAGCGGCAAAGCTGCTTCCCCAAAACGGCCGGGTCCTGACCGTCACTGTCCCTCACCATCAGAAATTGATCCTTAAGATAAATCTGGTTCATATATTTTAAATTGGCATAAGTCTTAATATTGGTACAGCTATTGGTGGTGATAATGGCGATACGGGACAGATTTCCCTCACTGTCGGTAGTCTCCGCATAATACTTCCTAAGCAGCAGCGGCAGACGGGATTTATCCTGCTTGCCTTCCACAATAAACACAAAGTTTACATTCATCAGATCCCCCGCCGTATAGCCCAGATCATCCAAAATCGCACTGATGTCAGTCTTTTTTCGAATATCACTGGAGCCATCCTCCCGCAGAATCACCTGTCTGATCTGCTTACTGTTAAAATTCGGCAGTAAATTTGGAGAATGGGTCGTAAAAATCACCTGATTTTTGGCAGACAGACGGTAGAGAATAGTACCGCACACTTTCTGCAGGCTGGGGTGAAGAAATATTTCCGGGTCCTCAATCATAATGATGCTGGAAAGACTCTCCTCTACCTGCGTATACGCCTCCAAAAGAGAAAACAGATATATAGACCTCATCCCCTTTCCCATATGAGAAATGGGACGGGGCACGTTCTGCGCCGGATGACGTATTTCCGTGGTAACCTCCAGTATTTTTTCCACATCCCTGTTCATGGAATATAAAATACTTTCCCTGCCGCCATTTTTATGAAAGCAGTCGTTTACCCGCCCGGCAAAAGCATCCAAGTTCAGTTGATACAGTTTATAATCCAGCAGCTTGGAGGTTTCAAAGACATCCAGCTCTGCCGGGTTCTTTTGTTCAATCAATCCAATACAGCTGAAACAATAGCTGCAGTCTCTTGCCTGATTAAACATACAACAGCCGGAACGCATGCGCTTTAATATTTCGTCCTCCTGCAAAAGCAGCAAATCGCTCTGCAGCTGCTCCACCCTGCGCTCCGTATCTACATAATAAATCTTGGGAAATACTTCCAGAATGTAAAGATTATTTTTGTTGACGCCATCCAGATAGCGGATACGGCCATCCCGGTTTGCCGTCATGGTAAAAGTAAGAACACCATCCGAAAAGGAGGGCAGTTTTTCGCAAAAATCTCGGATCCATGCCTCCTTTTTCCGATATTGGCTTACTACGCCCCTGCGCCGAAGCAGGTCAAGATCCTCTTCTGTAAACGACAGTGTCACCCGTATTTTGATTTTTGCCCCTGCCTCCCCGAAATCCTCCGGTCCGACCCTGTACTCACCTCCCACCGCCCGGATAGCATCCAGCACGGTGGTCTTGCCGGTATTGTTCTGTCCCACCAGGATCAGGGCATCCTCAATATCGGGGATATACATATCATGTATGGACTTAAAATTCTGAATGCGCAGACTTTTGATTTTCATAGGCGGCTCCTTAACACCTTTATTATAATATCCGTTCAGGAAAACCGCAATGTAAAAAGTGTGCTTCTCCGCCTCTTTAGCCTGTTAAAAATTCCTTTAACAGCATTTCCAGTTCTTCCTCCGTAACCGCCGCATCCTGCGATGCCTGTACCATACGCTGTACTTCCTCAGAAGCCCCTCTGTGCGCTTCCGTTCCGACAGGCTGTGGTTCCTCCTGTATGCCCTTCATCTGTGAAAGCATATTTTGCCGTGTCATGGGCTGCATATTCTGCTCAGGCTCTCCTGCCGTAATTTTAAGCGACGCTTCCCTGGCCCCCTCCATCATACGCCGTACCTCTTCAGAGGCCTCCCTGGATACCGCATTCTCCTTACCTGCCGCCAGCCGTCCGCCCACAGGCATTAATTCCACAGTTTTTCTTCCCGTCTTACTTCGCTTTCCCCTATCGGATCCCTGCATCTCCAAAGCGCCTTCCCTTTCCTGAAAAGCAGCGTCGCCATACAGCATCTCCATATCCCGCCTGGTTACATTCATCCTGGAAGCCAAATGATTTTCCAGATAATCCACCAAATTAATTTTTAGCATCCTCCTCTTCCCCTTAATATCCGCTACCGTTGACACGGAGAAATACAGATACAGTCCCAGAAAACTAACGATATAAAAGGGAAGAATTGCTCCCAGCGTTCGCCCGGCAATAATGCTCCGGCAAATACCGATTCCTGCAGACACTACCGAAAACAACATCATTTGTCCTGAGAGATGATAAAGAAGGTCAAAGGAAAAACAGCCTAATGACAGCCTGTTAATAAACTTGTCCACAAAAACAGGAATATTATGAATGCCATTGTTCAGTTCATAACAATTAGAAAATTTAATTTTGCACTGCTTCAGCAGCTTGTTATTGGTAATTGCCATGTTGTCCGCCTCCTTTATCATATGGCGGTACAGCATCCCCAAAAAAATTTTCAGAAAAATACTTAAGGCAAGACAAGCAAACATACATATCGTTACAACCTTTTGTTCTGCAAAAACACTGATCATAATAATAACCATACCTTTCCGTAACCTGCTAATTCTTGACGCAAAAAGACATAAACTTTTTGACGCACCAGGCGCAGGCACAATATTTGCATGATAAACAAGTTCGTCTGAGAAAAACTTATCTTTTACACCACACCCCTTTCCCACATCATTATAAAATTAAAATAAGCCGGATCCGCTGTTTCGCGGATTCGGCTTTTGTATATCATAATTATAAGATAAACTTCTCTTTTTTTACAGATTTTTCCATCGACAAATTGCGCCAGCATTCTGCCATGCAGAGAGAAATATTTAAATTGTCCGTGGGAGCTTGCTCACAAAGGACAATTTGAATATTTTTCTCTATAGGGCGGGACGCCCGACATGAATAAGCCGCCGCAGCCCTATCGGCGGCTTATGAATGCCATGGCAGAATGCTTGCTATGCCATGGCAGAATGCTTGCTATGCCATGGCAGAATGCTTGCTATGCCATGGCAGAATGCTTGCTATGCCATGGCTCAATGCTTATTGTGCCATAACATTATTCTGCCATGGCAGTATATTTTTAAATTGAAACACCGCTCCGAATCTGATATACTTGAATTAATGAATAAGGAGGTTGAAATACTATGAAATACAAGACAAGCGGAACCTGTTCGCAGGAAATTAATATTGAAATAAAGGACGGTGTTATCGACTCTGTTCAGTTCGTCGGCGGCTGCAACGGTAATCTAAAGGGCATCTGTGCTCTGGTGCAGGGAATGAAGCCGGAGGACGCCATCTCTAAGCTCAAGGGTATTAAGTGTGGCATGAAACCCACCTCTTGTCCTGATCAGTTGGCAATCGCACTGGAGAGCATGATATGAAAAAAATCGTATTGACAGGCGGTGGTACGGCAGGGCATGTCACGCCCAATATCGCGTTGCTTCCCGCACTGCAAAAGGCCGGATATGAAATCACATACATGGGCTCTTACGACGGAATCGAAAAAAAGCTGATTGCTGATTTTAACATTCCCTATGTAGGAATTGCCACCGGCAAGTTTCGCCGCTATCTGGACCTTAAAAACTTTACAGATCCTTTCAGGGTCATAAAAGGCTTTTACGAAGCCAAAAAATTTTTAAAAAAATATATGCCCAGCGTGATCTTTTCAAAGGGGGGATTTGTCAGTGTGCCGGTAGTCCGTGCTGCCTCCATTCTGAAAATTCCCTGTATTATCCACGAATCGGATATGACGCCCGGACTTGCCAACAAGCTGTGTATTTCCGCGGCAGAAAAGGTATGTTGCAATTTCCCTGAAACCATAAAGCTCCTGCCTGCGGAAAAGGCAGTACTGACAGGCTCACCCATCCGGGCTGAACTTTCCCAGGGAAATAAGCTGGCTGGGCTGAATATGTGCAGCTTTTCTGCAAATAAGCCGGTAATTATGGTGATTGGCGGGAGCCTGGGCGCCGCCAGCGTAAACAAGGCGGTAAGAGATGCACTTCCCAGACTTTTGGAGGATTATCAGGTAGTCCATCTCTGCGGAAAAAACAAGATTGATAACCTGCTCCTGAATACACCGGGCTACAAGCAGTTTGAGTACATCAAGGCAGAGCTGAAGGATCTTTTTGCCATGGCGGACATCGTGATTTCACGAGCCGGCGCAAACTCCATCTGTGAACTTCTGGCACTGAAGAAGCCTAATATTCTCATTCCTCTCCCTGCAGCAAGCAGCAGGGGAGATCAGCTTTTGAATGCTCAATCCTTCGAGGCTCAGGGGTTTTCTATCGTGATCAACGAAGACGATTTGACTCCTGAACTTTTGGTCGATAAGGTACACGAGCTGTACTTCAATCGCCAAAATTATCACGATGCAATGAGCGGAAGCGGCCAGATGGATTCCGTTCAAACGATCCTGAGACTCCTGGAAGAAGTTCAGCTTTCCGAATAAATAAAGTATTTTACAGGCTGTCGGTGCTATGCCGGCAGCCTTTTACATCTGTGCGCTGTCGTACACAGCCCGCTCACCGCCGATGAACTTAGGCCTGGTCCTCGCACATACCACATGAGCATCCCCGATCTGTTTTGTGCGGATTCTCACCGGCACGGCCACATCCCTTAAGTGCATCCCAATCAGCGTATCGCCAATGTCCAATCCCATGTGAGCCCTGACATGCTCCACTGCTACAGGCTGCTCAAGAGCCTTGTAAGCAGCCGTTGCAAAGGACCCGCCTGCTTTAGGCTGCGGTACTACATTCACTTCTTCATATCCATACCGCTCTGCCGCTTCTCTTTCCAGAATCACTGCCCGGTTTAGATGTTCGCAGCATTGTGCTGCCATATAAACCCCGGCCTCCTGTGTGGCCTGATAAATTCCTCCAAAGACCACCTCCGCCAGCTCCGGGCGGGAAAAAGTGCCAATAGTGGCACCACCTACCTCACTTGTAGAACAGCCCACCAAAAGTATCTGATCCTTCTTAGGCCGGGCAGCATCCAACAGCTCCTTTGCCGCCCTGTACGCCTCTTCCCCGATAATCGTCATATCTTCCGTCATATATGCTCATCCCTCCCTGCAATTTATCATTTAAACATGTCAACACAAACCAATTCTATCTGCTTAACATTCTTCTGTGAGCAATTTGGATATTATCAGGCTATATTCAGGGAACGGCGTTTGAACATCTTCTTGCAGCCTAAATAATCCTTGCGCACTCCCCCGGCTTTACCTCCAGACATCCTTCCCTGATACTCACCCACACGCTGATTGCAGTGGGATTATACATAGTATGCCCGTCCGCCGAAAATTCCTGCTGGCGCTGGGCGCTGATATAGGTGCAGATCTCCATGTTTGTGGCATACCAAATGTCGTCTTTCCCTGCCATCTTCTCAGCAAATGCCTCGATCTCACTCCAGTCTCCGGAACGTCCGAACTCAAAGCTGTGACCCCAGACGTACATCAACGGCAGTTCATAAAAATCCTCTACCTTTAAAAATCTATCCCCCAGCTCCAACAGGCGATCACTATGATGGCAGGTAGGATGCCACTGCATAAAGTCAGCAGGGGGGAAAAAACCCCTTGTACTATTTACCGTTCTGGAATATTTTATTCCCAGCTCCTTCGCCACCCTGATCACACTGTCATCATAATTTCCGAAGGCATAGGACATCCCCTGTACCATCCCTCCGGTCAGCTTCTCCAACGCTTTTCTGTCCTCCTGAATCTCCAATACAAGCTGCTGCCTTGTAATAAGCGTCGGATTCCTATGTTCTACTCCGTGACAGGCAATCTCATGCCCCGCATAAACTTCTTTCAGCTCTCCCGTACCAACATGGTAACTACCTTTTTCTACTGGCTCCAGGCTGCCGGAATTTAAGTGAAACGTCCCGCGCATTCCGTAGTCTCTTAGCAATTTTGCAAGTTTTCTGTCAAATATTTCGCCGTCATCATAGCTGAAGGTCAAAGCCTTCCGCAGTCCCTTAGGATATACAAATCTCATTGGTGCCCTCCTTGTCTGCTTCGCAGCCGCTTGTTTTCCTTTGCTCCTGCTTATACTCGAAAGCCCGCGCTTTCGCGCTTCCTGCTGGCTTTCGCCAGCTCTTTCTCGTTAAATGCCGCTGGAAAACAAATGTCTGCTTCGCAGCCGCTTGTTTTCCTTTGCTCCTGCTTATACTCGAAAGCCCGCGCTTTCGCGCTTCCTGCTGGCTTTCGCCAGCTCTTTCTCGTTAAATGCCGCTGGAAAACAAATGTCTGCTTCGCAGCCGCTTGTTTTCCTTTGCGGCTATTTACATTTATGATAGCACAAGATACAAAAAACAGGAATATATTAATTGAAAGTTGAATATATATAGGACCTTATTATGCAGTTACTTCCTTCCCTCCTGTTTGGAATATCCGCCAGTCTGGATGCTCTGCTGGTAGGCATCGGTTACGGGCTCCGCAAAGTCCACATTAATCTGCTGCAAAATTTTTGTATCAGTCTGGTATCTATGCTGGGAACCTGCCTTTCTGTCTGCCTTGGGAACCGTCTGCTGCTTTTTCTTCACGCTTCTCTGGCAGACCGCATCGGCAGCATCATTCTGATCCTTTTAGGAACCTACTATATTTTAAAATGGATCCTGCGTTCAGACGATTTGAATCAATCCGCAAAAACGGCACATGTCCCGGAAATTGCATCGGCTGAAAGAGCTCCGGCCCGCCTAAAGCCCGCGGAAACCTTTTTTCTGAGCATGACCCTTTCCCTGAACAATATTGGCATCGGTTTAAGCGCCAGCATGGCAGGCCTTCCACTGCTTCCCGCTGCCGTTACAACCCTAATCTTTTCCGTTCTCTTCCTTTTGTGCGGAAACCAGCTTGGGCAAAGCCGTTTTCTCCGTCTAATCGGCAATGCCGCCGATCCTATTTCGGGCCTTCTGCTGATCGGGCTGGGTATTATTCAGCTTGCACTATAAATTGCAAATACCATATTTTTACAAAAATTCCCCTGCTGAATAGCC
The DNA here is from genome assembly GCA_910578815.1 of uncultured Acetatifactor sp. Taxonomy (GTDB): domain Bacteria; phylum Bacillota; class Clostridia; order Lachnospirales; family Lachnospiraceae; genus Acetatifactor. The sequence continues at coordinate 135,035 of CAJTSE010000006.1, read as the reverse complement.
ACATTACATTGGGGACAAAATACACAAAAACAAACTGAAAGTGAGAATCCCATGGATCTGTCCAAAAAACTGGAGGAAAATATACAATATCTGCAGCAGGCTCTGCCCCTTCAACGCAGCTTTGACCTGATGACAAGAGAGTTGCTGCTGGGTGATACAAGAGCCTATTTCCTGGGTGTCAACGGATTTTGTAAAACGGAAATCCTGCAACAGATTTTTTCCGATCTGCAAAATCCCCTATATATGAAGGACGGCATTGTTCAGAACATTGAGCAATATGTCAGTGCAAAACTGGGTTACGCTCAGGTATCCCTCGCGGATTCCTGGGATACCATTATCCGCAGTATCTTAAGCGGCCCCGCAGCTCTGCTGATTGACGGCTTTGACCAAGCCGTCCTCATAGATGCCCGCACTTATCCTACAAGAAGCATTGCCGAACCGGATTTGGAAAAAGTAACCAGAGGCTCCCGTGACGGATTTGTGGAAACACTACTGTTTAATGCCAACTTAATTCGACGCCGGGTACGCTCCCCTAAACTCTGCTTCTCAATGCACAACGTAGGTACGGAAAGTAAAACCGATGTAGCTCTGGCCTATCTGGAAGGCTCCGTAAATAATGAACTGCTTAAAAAACTATCCGACGCCATCGACGGCCTTAATGTTTCCTCCCTTACAATGGGTACAAAAAGCCTGGAAGAACTGCTTCTTCCCAAACGCTGGTGGAGCCCCCTGCCCAATTTTCAGATTACGGAGCGCCCTGACGTAGCCTGCAGCTATTTGACAGAGGGACATATCCTGATACTGGTAGATAATTCTCCTGTAGTGTTGATTCTTCCCTGTACCATCTTTCAGTTTACCCAAAGCCCCGAAGACTATTACAGCAGTCCCTCCGTCGGCACCTATTTCCGCCTGGTGCGTTTTCTGTGTATCCCTGCAAGTTTACTGTTAATGCCTCTGTTTTTACTGCTCACTGCATATTTTCCAAAAGAATCCGCACGTTTAGGGCTCCTGACTTCCTCGGACCTGAATGGTGCGCAATTATTTTTTTATGTTTTGGCAGTAGAATTTATTTTGGACCTGTTCCGCTATTCCTCCGCCTTAAGCTCCGGAAAATTTTCCGGCTCTCTGTCCATGATTGGTGGTCTGATCATCGGAGATATTGCTGTCAGCTTAAATTGGGTTTCGGTAGAGGCACTTTTTTATGGCGCCGTAACACTCTTAGCGTCCCTCTCCATCTCCAGTACGGATTTTAGCAGTGCATTAAGAATATATCGTATTCTACTGATTGCTGTCACCGGCATCTGGGGCCTGGCCGGTTTTCTGACAGGCTTATGCGCCGTCCTGCTATCCATTGCTGCCACCCCCACCTTCGGTGGATTCAGCTATTTCTGGCCGTTGTTTCCCTTTAACGGAAAAGCCTTGTGGCGGCTTTTGTTCCGCTGTCCAACGCCAAAGGCCCAGCCCGCAAAGGTATGGGACCGGGGCAAGGTAAAGAATTAATCTTTCTTTCACGCAAGAGCTCTTCGTTTGATTCTTCATCAATCTTGTTAATCCCATCATTCATCCACCGGTCAATTAAAAATCCAATGAAAAAAGGCAGAAACCTTAATTCGTCAGGTTTCTGCTATACTTTTATTATAAACATCAGCTACGAGAATTCTTGTTTATCGACTTTGAATTTTAAATCACCTTTAAGCGCCGCTGCTCAACAAAAAAAGCCCCATAAGGGGCAAGAACAAGAGCGATAGACGGGACTCGAACCCGCGACCTCCACCTTGGCAAGGTGGCGTACTACCAACTGTACTACTATCGCACAGAATCAGAAAATCACCTGACAAGCAGGGCAATCACCTGACAAGCAGGGCAATCACCTGACAAGCAGGTGATGGGAATCGAACCCACGTATCCAGCTTGGAAGGCTGGTGTTCTACCATTGAACTACACCTGCAAAAATATTTCTCGTGAACGAAGTAAATATTATCATAGGAAACGCCAAAAGTCAACCCCTAATTTATCGAAAATACTTTGACAATCTCGTTTTTTTCGCTTATACTTATTTTAGGGGATGGCACCCATAACAAAAAACGGCAATTGTAACCTGTAAACTGAACTTGAATCGGAAAAAAGGGGAGGATACCCATAGCAAAAAACACGGATTCCGAACAACGGAAAACTGTCCGCGTACTTGACGGAGAGGGAAACCAGATTGGTTTCACTTATCCAAAACGAGCGGCAGGACTGGTAAAAAAGGGTCGGGCATATTATGTGAACGACTTTATCATTCATCTGACTATGTCCGATGCCATGTTGCCAGACAACATACAAAAATCGGAGGTAATAAAGATGGATCAACCTATTACAATAGACGCTGCAAACAAACAGACAGAGAGCGAGATCGTAAAGTTATATTTTGACCCGCGCAAATGGTCCTTTAACAAAACATGCAAAGACAACGTGGGTAATCGTTCCTTTATTACGGGGCCTGACGGGGTACTTGCAGAGGGCTACATGATCGGCGACTGGGGCAACAGATGGACGGAGATTGTTTCGGAAACCCTGCTTTTGCCGAAGAATACGGACTGTAGCTTTACCTTCTGGCTAAACGGCGGAGAAAATGACAGGAATGACGAGGTCTGCCGCTTTGACGTTATTTTTAACAATGATCACGAGCAGCGCCTCTCCTACAACCTGAACCGCAACTATATCCGCCCCGCCAAAAAGCTAAACGGGTGGGAATTGTATGAAATTCCCTTTCGAACCGGGAATAACGAGTACACCGAGTTGAGATTTGTGGCACAGAAGGCCTATACAACGATTCTGGCCGCAAAGGATGTATCCTTTTATAAGGACATGAAAGATCATCCGGATCCTTTTGAATCAGAAAGGCCCCAGCGGCACAACATCATATTCAGTGACGGCTTTCCTGCTAACAACTGGTACAGCACGAAGAGCCTCCGGGAAAAACGCCAACAAGAGCAGACTGATAAAAAACATCAGGACGGCTTTGGTTTCCGTCAGGGCATGGGCTTTTCCGCCATGGACCTGGGCATTCCGCCAATTCCACCGATTCCCGGTTTTGACCCCAGCATAAATATGCCGGAGAATCAAACAACAAATGTGGATACCTCACAGATTGCTGCTTCTATTAAAAACTTGTTTGACAAGGTAAGACAGGGCAAATATGTTTCCATTGATCATCTTGAAGGCGAGGTGGAATGTAGCGGTGAACAGGCACGGGAAATAATAGAAAGTGCCATACAAAAGCTGAATGATGCCCTGCAGCAGGTTACCCATGAGATTCAGACAAACGCGGAGAAACAGCTGAATGCAATTTATGCAGGTCTGCAGTCGTTATCATCAACCTGTGATCTGCTGGAAGATCTTGATATGGAAAGCCTTGCGGATAACATCAAAATGAATACGGAGGAAGCTGATGAGCTGGATGACATTCTATCCGATGCGTCAGATTCCATTTCCGGCATTGCTGACGAGCTTCGCGGTGACATCGAGGAACTAACGGATCAAATTGAGGAATTACGGGATTCTTTGTCAATGTAGCCAAGTATCCATCAAAAAACAAAAGGCGGGCAAGCCCGCTTGTAAAAATAGGCTTCGCACTCTTATAAGTTAAAACAAAAGGCTGCTGTGGAAAAATCCACGGCAGCTTTTTACTCATCCAATGCCCAGAACCGGAATCGAACCAGTGACACGAGGATTTTCAGTCCTCTGCTCTACCAACTGAGCTATCTGGGCCTGTGGCACTCATCTTCACGCTGCAGCCTTGCCACATCTTCTGCAACTTTCATGATTTTACATGGAAAACCATAAATTGTCAAGAATTTTATAATTCCTTTCGCATGACCTTCACAAAGTTTAAATCCGCCGCCTGCACAAAACCGCATTTTTCATACATGCCGAAGGTACCATGATACTGAAATTCAAGTTTTTTATCCGCGAAGGGATACGCCTCCACACAGGAATAACCGGCCTTTTCTGCATCGCTGCACGCCCGCTCCAGCAGGCACTGTGCAATCCCTCTTCCTCGATACTCCGGTGCAATCAAAAAGCAATAAACCGCCTTCACCTTTAAATCCGCCTGCTCATCCTCGTTATAACCGGTTTCTTTAAACATTTCAGCCAGATAAGGATAATTTTTTCTGTCATTCACGTTACACCAGCCCACTGCTTTGCCCTCCAGGTAAGCAAGGTATCCCTGCATCTTGCCTGTCTGAATAAACTCAATGGCCTTTTCTCTGCGCTCCTTCAAATCGGTCCAATTCTCCTGTGTTTTTCGATCCAAATGCCCCTCCAGGCAATAACAAAAAGCCCAGTCATCATGATCCCGAAACGCTGTCTTTTCAAAAAACTCCAGCCAGTCCTCGCAAAGCTTTGGGCTTAGCGGCCGAATCACTATTTCCTGTTCTCCTGTCTCTGTACTCATGCCATAAACCTCCCCTCCAAACGAAAAGCATAATGTTCCGTCATTTTCGTTTTAATCCTGCTGCCCCCTGTAGTACTGCAGCAGCAGTCTTACCACCCTGCTATAACTGACCTTTCCGTCAGACACACCATTGACTTTTAAGTTCATATCAATAAACACGTCTGCTGCCTTGTCCACGACTTCCGTGTCGATCAACGCCTTTTTATTAATGCGCTCCCATTCTTCCTCCGACACAAAAATATTGTCCTCCCATACCTGCTTTGACACATCTACAGGATGCACCGCCAAAACGGCCTCTTCATAGGCGGCAGGATTCTCCATCTTCAGCTTGCACACATCATTATACAAATAGTTTAATACACTCAGGTAACCGGCATATTGGAAAAACGGATCTTCGGATTGTATGCACGCCAGATAGCCGATAAAATTCGCCTCGTCCTCATATATAAAGCCCTTCAGATGAGCAAGCTCATGACACATGGCGGCCGGAATATTCAGGATGTGCATCACATCATTATAATTGGCCTCCATGGAAAACGGGAAAAAATATCCCTGCATATACTGCTGGCACATAAAGTCGGAAAATAACATAGCCTTCGGCTTCGGATACCAGCCGGCCAGTTGAGGATAAGTGTCTCCCAGCTGCCGCATCAGCTTCCGGGCATCCTCACCCATGCAGTCCAATCCTGCCCGCCAAGACTCGCTGTCTCGCAACGATATTTTCGTTTCGTCTCCGCCAGTGTACACCACCATTCCTGTTTCGTCCCGCTCCATAACCTCCGCCAGCCGATTACATTCCTCCGCCACCTTATTATACAGGGTAATCAGCTCCGTGGACGTATAGTCTCCGCCGTCTTCCCCGAAATAGCGATCCGAAAAAGGAGAAGCATGATACAAAATAAAGCAATTTAACGTCATAACAAGGCAGACTGTCAGAAATGTCCATACATAAAAGCGGAAAAAGCTCCGGGAAAAGCGGCGGAAACCGCTAACCTGCATAGGCTTTGCATATACCCACACACCAGCCAGTCCCACCGCTCCCGAAGCCTTTCGCTCCATAATACGGCTGTGGACTTTTCTGATCCCAGCAAAGATCCCCCACACAGCCCACAAGGCTCCGAGGATCAATGCCAGCACGGTCAAAACAACTCCTGCGGCAAGCAGCCATTCACCCACGGAAAAGGGAAAAATTCCCGTAAAACGCCCATAGGTGTTGACCCAGACCGGAAAAACATTTGCAATATACCAGTCACAAAAGGCCATACTGCACCATGCCGCCACATTCAAAAGAAAAATGACCGCCAAAATCGTCAGAAAAATCCGTTTATTGATTTTTTTATTCCCATGAAATGTATTGTTCATAATCATCCCAGATACAGCAGATCCAGGTCTTACCCTGATTCAACACAATCTCATTGCCCGCCGTGTCGTAGTACAGGGTAGGATTGGGGTTAAAGTAGTTGCCATAGCTCGGATCGCTGGCGCCCTTGCGCTCCCAGGTGCCCTCGATCACCTTTCCGTTGGTAAACACATAAGCCTTGCCGCTGCCATCCGTCACGAAATCAAGGTAATCGCTTTTAGGGTTATTGGGCTCTTTTCTGGAGCCATGACATACCTTGAATATGACATTGGTAACGGTCAGCTGTTCGCCGGTCTTGCCGCAGGTATGAGCAGAACCCCATTGGGTGCGGTAATACAGCCGATCCGCAGCATTATACTCAAAGCAGGGATTATGGCTGCCGTAACCGCCGGAATTTGTCTGAGTCCCGCCAGGATATACCTTTGTTGCATCCGGACAGTTATCATAAGTCGCCAGATAATCGTCATCCGCAAATTCAAAGGTCTTGACAAAAGTACTTCTGTAATTCTTGTCATAACCTTTGGCTTCCACGCCTTCGCCGTACTTCTTCACATTCAGGACACCTGTAAATTCAGTGGCTGCACCCGGCATTAAGTCTTTATTCCGTTCAAACGCCCTGTCATAGCTGTTATCAATTACCGGATCCGTACTGATATTGTCAATATGCGGAGATTCAATCAGCTTCTCTACCCAGGGAATCGCCAAACCCCAGTTTACATAAATGGAGTCAAAGGACATAGCCTCATGGATATAATAATCGCGGCTGGAACGCACCGGCCCGATAAACTCCAAATCATCATAATCCTCAAAAACAGCCATTAAACGTGTAATACGTCCCTCGACGGGAGCTTCATAAATAATACTGGCAGAGGATATACCGTATTGCTTCATGAGCGGACTGCTGTCCTTATAGCCGCCCCGCTTGTTATTCGGTATCATGATCGCCAGATTTCTCCTGCCGGCAATCGCCTCGTCCTTCCATTCCCCGGTAAGCCAGCTCTGCATCTTACCGTCCACTACGGTTCTGGTACCGATGGTGTGGGTCTCTCCGCCGGACATCATGCCATCACTTGAAATAACTTCCCCCGGCCCCGGATCCGGCAGTTCGGGAGGCTGTTCCGTTAGATCGCCGGAAGCCTCCGGGGGATCTGTCATAATAGGCGAAGGGTTCAGCGTGGATACAGGGGCGGACTGTCCGTCACCGCCATCACCACATCCGGCCAGAACACTCACAGCCATTGCTATCACAAGTGCTGCTACTAATTTTTTCTTCATAGAGTACTCCTGTCCTTTCATTTTTTATTGCCTTCTCTATTTTATCTCCAAAAAGACATTTTGTCTATTTATTCAGCAAAAAAAGTTTTCATTTTGTAACGAATATGCTATACTTAAAACATGTAGAAACAAAAGTCTGTCAGGGGGTGTCAGTCATGAGATTAAAGGAAACCGTTGATCTGTCAGCATTTCTGGAGGCCGCAGAGAAATGCTTCGGGGATGTATTTTTTCACACACCGGAGGGCGATATATTAAACGTCAAGTCCCTGCTTTCACGGTATGTGGTTGTTTCCGTATGCAAACCCGGAGAGTTACAGCGCGCCAGAGTCGTTTGTACAAGCGATGAAGATTATTCTATTCTGTCCGACTACCTGCGGCCGGATCCGGAAGAAGAAAATAACAAATAAAGTTACAAAAGTTCAAGGCATTGGGAACATTTCTTCCAATGCCTCGCGTCTTTCAATACAGGTTTTGGACAAAGAATTTAAAGACTGTCCTCCAAATCCTCTAAAATATGAATCATGTCGCGAATATTGTGGTCCTCTTTAACCTTCTTGCGGAGAGCTTTAAGCAGCTCCAGGTAACTGATCCGTTCGGGTACAAGTCCGTCAGCTACACCGGGGCAAAGATCCTTAATATTGTCAACCATGATCTTCACAAGCTGCTTATTCAAAATAGTATCATAGTTTTCATAACAAACTTCCACTGTTTTATCCACCAGCATATGAAAGGTCTGTTCATCCACGCTTTCCGCTTTCCCCTTAAACAGCACCTTGTCATAGGATAATATCTCATATTCCATCGGCTCCAATCCGTACTGATCCCGAATACGTAAAATAGGCATCAGCATTCCCGTGTTTGCCGCCAGGCCCTTCCTCTGTTTATTCACATAGTTAGTGGGCACACCTTCCGCAAAACATGGTACAAGATCCATTCCAAACTGCAGCACTAACGGATCAGAAAACATGGCTTCTCTGATCTCACGTTCCATCTTCAGGCTGCCGTTTTCCACAATGCTTCCTTCCGTTCCCAGAAGCTCATTCCCGCTGACCTTCAAAACACTGCAGATTCCCGGAAGCAGGCCGACATCGGGCATCCCCGTGCCGCATTCCCACTTGCTCACTGCCTGGGACGTCACCCCCAGTCTTGAAGCAAGCTCTTCCTGAGTCATTTTCAGATTCTGCCGCCCCCTGCAGATCACCTCCGCAATATGATTGTCCAATTTCATTTTCCCGCCTTTCCGCCCCTTTTGGCTTACTAATCTCTCATGCCGCCTCATATGTAAAATATGCCTGCGGTGTTGTCTCCATTCTATCCGCGGAAAAGCATGCTGTAAAGCAACGGGATGTTGCAGGATGATTCAACAGCTGCTTCAGCTCTTGCTTCCGCGCTTCTTCCGGACAAGAGACACCTGCAGCTCCATATCCATTGCTGCAGCAATGCGCACCATCATTTCCAGAGAAGGGTTGTACTTGCCGCTTTCAAACCGGGTGATGTTAGGCCTGGAAATACCGGACAGCTGCGCTAAGTTGTCCTGCGTCAGCTTCTTGTCTTTGCGGCACTTCACATAATTTCCTATGACCTGCGCCCTAGTTTCCTTCTGAAGACCTTCAATCAAGATCTCCTGATTGTCCGAGGTAAATACGTAATCCATCGCTTTTTTCATGTTCCACTCTCCAATACGCTTTTTCTAATATGTTTCAGGGTTCTTCGCATACCGGCACAATTTTCGTCTTCCGCCATATAATTCACCGCTTCAACCTGCATGTGAGAAGCTCCTTTCCGAGTTTCCACACGCAGAATATCACCGGGTACAACAGGCTCTCTCAATGTATACAACCAAGTCTCCCGCCTTTTATCCGCAGAAATCTGCTGCCAGGCAGGATAGCGCACATACGGCCCCCGCACTACCTTCCGCAGAGAGCGGAATGCGCGTATTTCAAAAATTGGCGGCCTTACGCCATACTTTTTCGCCAGCAGATAAGTCATATAGCCCGTGCGGATATTCCAGTACTCGTCCACTATAACGGCATTCGCAAATCGCCCCTCCGCCAGATAATAGTTCTCGTAATATTTCAGCCTTTCCGGATTCGGAGCACTCATCCCTGATACATTAATTTTATCTAAGTTTAAAATTGATGTCAATTCCACAGACAAATTTCCCGCCTCCTTTGTGATATTTTTTTGGATTTTTTAATCTCCTTATGCCCAATTCGTATCTGTTTTGATACTTTAATTGTATCTCATTAGAAACTATATGTCAATCCTTTTAAAATATAAATAATTGCGGAAATCAATCAGGATGCCGTTATCTTTAATGCCGGTGCCAGAGACAATATAACCCTGTTCGGCAGTTATCAGTCCGACAACTTTGATGCCTATGTAGAAGCACTGGACGCGGGAGCATTAATGAGGGAAAGCTTTGGAGAGGACGGAGCCAATATCAGCGGAGGCAAAAAGACTTGACAATTTTATCCGACAGGGAACGCCTGAAATTATTTTACCTTTTTTGAAAGAGTTTTTTGTGAAAACAGCTTAGAACATGCGCCCATGGCACGCAAACCTAAATTAAGGCCTTCCTTAAAGCTTTAAGGAAGGCCTCCCTCTATAATACATTCTTGAATCCGGCTGTAATAATCGTTCCGCAGAATATACGCACTAAACTGGTAACGGTCCTTCACGTCCTGCTTCGCCGCCGCCATATATGCCTCCTGCTCTTCCGGCGTCAGCTCTTTCTTCCAGGTAGTGGTCTTCTGTTTCCGGTCATAAGCCACGGTATCGCTCACAAAGCTTTTATCCTTGAAAATAACAAGCCCCTCCGCATCGGAAAAAATATCTCTTCCCGCATACATCCGTGAATCAAAGTCAAATCCGAACAAATTCAGCAGCGTTGGCAGCAAGTCCACGGAACAGCAGGCCTTATCCACATAGACCGGCTCTTCCATCCCGGCATTCCACAGGATCAGGCTGTTGCGGTAAACGTCCAGATCCTGAGACAGATCCTTTCCTGCCAGCTCTTCATATTGTTCCTCGGTCATCCCGTAGGGATAATGATCCGCGCTTAAGACAATCACTGTATTCTCCAGCTTTCCGGCCTGCTCCAGCTGGTCCAGCAGATACGCCAGCGCCTTATCCAGCTCCATATTGCAGGCAATGTAAGCTCTGGCATTTTCCGACATATCCAGGCCGGCCACATCCTCCTTATGCCAGGAAGACATGCGGTTGCCCGAAAAATCATAATTCATATGTCCGGACACCGTCATGTAATAAACATGAAATCTCTCATCATTAATGTACTCGCCTACGGTTCCCACCATCATCTCATAGTCGGAGCCAGGCCAGGCATTAGGAGTCTCCACCGTAAAAAGCTGATCCCCCCACTCTTCCTCCGAAAGGCCCTTGCCCAGCTTAATGGCCTTAAAATCGTATCCCAGATTCGGGTGGGAACGATAACGATCATAATAAGACAGGGTATTGTTATGATACGCGCGGCAGTAAACATTCTCCTTTGCAAAAAATTTCGGCAAAACATATGCCATATTTTTATCGGCGCTGGTTCTCATACTGTGCTGTCCGTCCGGAATCAGGCCCGTACAGTTTACATATTCGCCGTCACTGGTGCTGGTAGCCCAGATCGGCACATAATAATTATTGAACACAAAGGAAGAATTTACCATTTTATACAGTGTGGGCGTCAGGTCCTCCCTGATGGCATATGTGGAAAATCCCTCTGCCGTCAGGAAGATCAGGTTATATCCCTCAAACATACCGGTGTATTCGTTGCGTTTTGTCGGCGTCAGCCTGGCAATATAATCCGCCAGCCATTTTTCTTCCTTACTGCCCTGAGACAACTCCGTCAGCTTCTCCAGATCAATCGTCCAGGCGTTGGGCGACGTGTCCGGCCCCTGGGCTTCCTCCGGTATTTCCTCTTGTCCCTGTCCGCCCTCTTCAACGGGATCCGTTCCGTCTTCACCTGTCCGGTTCTGATCCCCCGTCATTGTCTCCACAATCACCGTGTCAGTACCGGACAGCCCCTGAGCAATCACATTACCGCCCGATGTAGTCTGCGGCTTTCCCTTCGACTGAGTCAGATTTTCAAAAAGACCCGCAATCTCATAAAATCCATCTCGCTGCACCATAGCCATCGTACCCATGTTGCGCATGACAGTCTCCGGATCATAAAACTCGCTGTATTCCTCTGCATAAGCCGCCTCCAAAATATTACCGATCATAATGCTGCAGATGCAGTACGTCAGAGACATTACTCCAACCAGGCCCATGCTCAGCTTTCTGATGCCGTGCAACGGCTTGGGTTTCCATTTTTTCATCTTTCGGAGAACTTCCAGCCCCACAATCGGAAGCAGCAAAAGTATCAGCAGCGGCAGCGTCTGCAGCAGGCCTGTCAGCGCCTCCCGCCAATAGCTTGTCAGGGCATCCGCCCCGGTAACGAACATTGCCTTGAATTGCAGAGGCTGCTTAAAAATATGAAAATAAACTGCCTGCACGGCAAAAACCAGCCATTCCGTCCAAAGCATGATCCTGGATGCCGCCTTTTCCCCTTTTTTGGAAAAACAGCCGCCGATAAACGCCTGCACCGCCGCAATCAAGCTGATCAGCCCGATGGTAAAGATCGGATTGAAGCCCTGAAAGCCGAAACAGACAAAGTGAAACACGGCTTCCATATAAATCAATATTCCTGCGTAAACAAGCCAAGCAATCATAATCTTCCCTTCATCCTTAGTTTATATGTGCCTTTAAATATATCTATGCTTATAAAATCAAGCGGTTCCCGCTTATGGCACTGTCATTTGCTTAATACATTCTAACTCACATGCTCCGGCAAGACAACTTAAGATTTACTAAAGTTTTTGCATACTTTTAGCCTCTTTTTTAACCGCTTATTCCGTATCCCATATTAGGGCTGACCGCACAATAGGTAATATCCAGCAAAAACACCGTTATAAATATTCCGCAAAGGATATAACGCCATCTATGGGAAAGCCTATGGTAAAGCCTCATGTATAATGGCATAAGATAACAGTTCAGGGCCATACCTCCCAGGCCAAAGCACACTGCTCCCAACAGGCAGACCCTTCCGTTCAGGTCCAAATGATAACCGCTGTAATCCCACCATCTTACGCCCCATTTCCACTCCAAAAAGACGCTGGTAAGATATTCCAGAACCGAGCAGATTCCAGCGGACAATAAAAAGGTGATAAAGGGCCTCTTACTCAGGCGGTGCAGCAAAAACCATAATAAAAGCCCTCCTACTCCATAAATTGGCAGGTAAGGGCCCTTATAGATTCCCCTGTTAATAAAGGCATGCTTTGTCACCAGGAAAATACCCACCTCCCACAACCAGCCACCGAAGGAGACAAGAAAAAATAATATGACATAAAAGTCAAAGGTTCTTATTGTTTTATTTACAGACATTTTGTTCTTCATAAAGACAGAATGCCCCGTAAAACCGAAAACCATACACTGCCGCGACATTTACCGCACCAGTATCTGACATTTCATAATCTGCCGTTTTCCAGAAACTGCCGTCCGGATGCTTACCGCTTTTTCGGCTCTGTCAATCCATAGCTTATGTGGATCAGATTCCGAATTTCCTCATCAGACACAGTGCCGTCCAGCAAGACACTGATCCATTTCATTTTGTTCATATGATATGCCGGCAGAAAGCCCGGTCTGGTCCTCAAAAAGCCAATCATCTCCGGGTCACATTTCAGGTTGAGAACTTCTATCTCTTCTACACCGGAAAGCCCCAGTTTATCCCTGCCCACCTTCATAATAAGGCCATACCACTTTCTGTTTTTCCAATGCCGCAGTACCGCATTGGCATCCTGCCATGGATAATCCGGGTCCGTATCGTACTGCTCCTTCACCCACTTAAAAATTTCCTGTCTGTTCATGAAATCTCCAGTCTGCGTTTCTGCATATGAGCGCAGGAACACGCCTACGCCGAGTCCGGCATTTAGCCAATTAATATTCATCTACATTAAAGAACCGCAGAGTAAAAATCTTCCCTCTGCGGCTTTATTTCTCACGCGATCATATTCATCTGGTAGGCAAAAGCCGCCTGCTGCATCTGATACCGGGTTGCCCCTGTCTGCAGCGGCTGTACGGTCTCTTCGTCGACTGCTGGCTGAGCAGCTCCTGCCGCATCCATCATTCTCACTGTCAGGACACCATCCTCATCTACCGGCTGGCTGTTATCCGGCTCATCGGCTGCCGATGCAAAACGCTCCGCAGGCTTCATGATCCTGTCCGCATTCATTCTGCTCATCTGCATCTGCATGGCAATCACATCCGCAAAGTTAGCAGTCTCACCCTTCCGCAGGGGATTGATATTCTCTTCTTCCTCCGTCATGCCGGAGAAATCCGTTTTGGATGCCAGCAGATCGTCACCGATGGCCTTTACCTTAGACAGACTGTTGCCGCTTACGGTATTCGTATTATATATGTATGGACGATAGGCTTGAAAACTCACTGCGCCGATTCCCCCAGCGCTTCCGATTGCTCCGATGCGCATATTCCGCTTCCTCCCGCATTTTTAAATCTTCCGGTCCGTCCCTGTTTCAGGCCTTCCCGCATTTGCTTCCTTAAGAGATTTACCTGTTGAATATTGTACCAAACTTTTCTGCATTTCGCAAGCCGCAGATTTTATCTGGCTTGACTGCCAAGCGAAAAATAGCAATATAAATTTTATATAAAATTTAGCGGCATTTCATGGAAACGACGGGAAGCCCGTGTTAAAATCAATTTCAGGCGGTTCTGCGCGGCCGTTTACAACACATAGGCAAGATATATGAATGAAATACAGGCATTTACTTTAGAAAGCAGAAAGGACACATCCATGGAAAACACTGTTCAGGAATACATAAAAAAGCTGGAACATTATTATGATACGGACGGAAAACTCCTGCAGTATCCTTCGAAAAAACCAATGAGAATTATTGCACTGATAAAAATTGCTGAAAAAATTGATATAAGCAGGAAATATACGGAAAAAGAAATGAACGAAATTATCCGTTCCTCCATTGCTTTCGGCGATATAGAACTGATCCGCAGAGAAATGTTTCAATATAAGCTGATCGGGAGACTGAAGGACGGATCGGAATATTGGGCGGAGAGCGATTGGAAACAGACCTACGCAGAGTATATGAATGTTTTGTAAAACAAGTGAATTTACAAATCGCCAGACAGTTCAATCTGATAAACGGGAGGGACGATAAATGCCGGAAATATTATGGACGATATTTATTACCTTTTTTGCAGGCATGGGAGCCGGACTGGGGACAGGCTTTGCCGGTATGAGCGCCGCGGCAGTCATCAGCCCCATGCTGATTACTTTTTTGGATATGGATCCCTATATGGCGGTGGGCATCGCCCTTTCCTCGGATGTACTGGCCAGCGCGGTATCCGCCTACACCTACGGCAAAAATAAAAACCTGGATATAAAAAACGGGGTCGTGATGATGGCCAGCGTCCTGGTGTTCACTGTAGTGGGAAGCTATGTTTCCAAGCTTGTCCCGGCACAGACCATGGGAAATTTTTCCGTGTTTATGACATTTCTTCTAGGCATCAAATTTATTGTCCGCCCGGTTATGACAACAAAAGAGGATATGCAGGCAGTGTCTGCTGAAAAGCGAATGATCCAATCCCTGATCTGCGGTGTTCTGATCGGCTTCATCTGCGGGTTTATCGGCGCCGGAGGCGGCATGATGATGCTCCTGATCCTGACTTCCGTTTTGGGCTATGAGCTGAAGACGGCAGTGGGCACTAGTGTATTTATCATGACCTTTACGGCATTGACGGGAGCCGTCTCTCACTTTACGCTGGGGGGAATGCCGGACTTTACCATTTTGGGCCTTTGCGTGCTTTTTACTTTTATCTGGGCCAGAATTGCGGCAAGGTTTGCCAATAAGGCGGAGCCTAAGACCTTAAACCGAGCAACCGGCGTTGTACTGGTGGTCCTAGGACTCGCCATCTTCCTGTTTTCCGCATTGACCTGACTACACACCTGATTTGATAGCTACAGACTCCTTCCACTTCCAGGCATGCAGGAGCAGCCCTTTCTTGTCCTGCCGGTCTCATGAAATTTTTTCTTCCCGGACCTTTCTTCTAACAGAAAAACAAATAATCAGTGCCAGTAAAACAACAATTAGCAGCCATATAAAGTAACATATACCCAAAAATGTGGGGCAGATGTGGCAGAGTCCGCACTTATGCCCAGCACCCACACCTGTTTCTCCTGTCTCCACATACGCAATCGCATAGCATGAAAACAAATTCGTGCTGACGGTTATGGTGTCAGACGCATCATCCGTGTCTCTCAAAAGTGTATACTCCCCTCCATGGGCGCGGACAATGTAAAATTCTCTGCCCTCAATTTGTAATTCTTCAGGAATGCCGACCACCACTTCAATCGGCTCATCCGTAGCGGTAATGGCGTTCCAGCTGCCCCCCCCAATCTTCATAAACATGGAGATGTCTATATACATGCCAAGCGTCAGCTCTGGTACTTCTTTTTTGTATTCATCAATACCGTTTTCTATCACCCTCTTATCCTGCTGCGGCACCTTGCCGGAAATATCTTTTACGTCAATCCGGACCTCCATGGTTTCACCGCTGTTTACAAGCTCCATCTGCTCCGGCGTCAAAACCGCATTTGCCACCGCGACTGTATCCGCCACGCCTGCCGTTATTTTCTGTTCCGCGCAGGCTACCGTCACAATAACCGCACCGTCTTCCAGCTTCAAAACCGTACTAGTATCCTTCATTTCCTGTACGTTGCCTGTCGCAACAGACTCGCCGGATACGGTAAGCCTTTCATTGTCCAGGAAAACCGGAAGTATCTGCTCTCCGGCTTCTCCCGGCAGGCGCCGGTTTTCCGTTTCGACCGGCTGACCTGTTGATTCCGCCGTTCCCGTGCCCCCCGGTCTCTGCTGATCCTCCTTTTGATTGTCCGGTGTCTCCGCAGGCTGCGTCGGCGTCAGCGGTGTAACATTTGCGGACGGCCCCGCAGCAGACGACGTCGATGTCCCTGCAGGCGCAGGCGTCGGCGTTGCCGGCGTCTTCCCTGGCTGCTCCGTGGGTGCGGGTGCCGGTGTCCCTCCAGGCTGCTCTGTAGGCACAGGTGCCGGTGTTGCCGGCGTCCCCCCTGGCTGCTCCGTGGGTGCGGGTGTCGGTTTGGGCTCGTCTGGCTTTGGTGTCGGCTCCGGCCCCTTTGCTGGTACGGTCAGGCTTCGGGCGTCACTGTCAAGTTTATCTTTTTGATTCCCTGTGCGCACAATGGAGATCGTCCTGCCGAACCATTCCGGTTTTAACAGAATTGTGCCGTTCTCCGTCCGGAGATCCTCCGCATGTTCTTCTCCGCTTGAATCCGTGTATTCCACCTTGTACCAAGCCTCCGGCACAAATCCCGTCAATACCTCCCTGTCCAAATCAATTTGTATATCCGGCGTTTCATGTTTTGCAGCGGGCTTTCCCCCAATCGAAACGGCAACCGCCTCACTGCGGAAATTTTCACCGCTTACAGCCTGTACGCGCACCTCATAGACGCCCTTTTCAAGTCCGTCAATTATCCCCTCCGCTGTTGCCATGACGGATGTCCAAGTGTCCTCCCATGTGCCGTCGTCCTTCTGCTTTCTGATCTCATGAGCCTTGCCGGCAGTTAAGCCGGTAAGCGCGCCGTCCAGGGCTCCCGGATAGGAAGCGTCGGTACTCCCAGGCGCAGGCTTCTGCGCCCTTACCGGAATGACTACCGCTGTGACCGGGCCTGCCGGAACGATACCGTCCGCCGGGCAGCGGATATAAATTGTCTGCCCCATATAGCTTTCCACGCTGTCTGACGTAACAGGCGTGGTACAGCTCTCATCGCTGAAGGCCTGCATATCCTCCGGCAGGAAAAAGCTTTCTGACGTATAGTCAATCACCGGCGCATCCGCGGCTGGCGCCTTGGGTATAGTGGCAATCCTTGCCGCGTCGCTCTCCAACGATGCAAAACTTGTATCCGTTGCCGGATAATATGCCCTGAAGGAATAAACGGTCCTATGCCCCAATTCCGTAAATACCGTGCTGTCCTGCCAGCTTTTCTCTTCGTTCCCGTCATCTATACGGTAATGTGCACCTGCGATAGTATTTAATGTAATGGATCGGTCGGTGCGGGCATTCAGCTCCGGCGCGCCGGGCGCGCCAGGCCTTGCCGGAAGAGAAAGGCTCTGCGCCAGGCTGTCGGTGGTTTCGCTGCCATTGCCTTCCTTTACAATGTTGACACTGCTTCCGATCCAGTCTTCCCTGATCCGGATACAGCCGTTCTCATCCGCTGTATGCTCCGTACCGTTTATGCTGTATTTCCCGCCCGGCACAAGATCAGTCAGCTTTTCCTCCCGGTAATCAATTTCTGCCGCAGGCCGCCTTTCCGGCCCCTTAACTCTCACGGTTACATTCTCTACGGCTTCGTTTCCCGCGTTGTCCACAGTGGTTATTTTAATCTCCGTAACGCTCGTAGGTATCTGCGCCGCCGAGATCACAAAAGAGACTTCCGTCTGCATCGTACTTGTATCTATGCTGACAGACTCCTCCGCACCATCCCCAATCTGCCAAGTCACGGAGGCAATCCCTGCCGTGACTGCATTGTCCGAATCGTCACTTATGGTTACAAGCAGTGCAGGCGCAGAGTCATAATATCCTTCGGCAAGCGCCGCACCGTCCGGCTTCGTCTGCTGCAGGTCGGACAACTCCCGATCAGCCTGTACCGTTATTACAGGCGCTCTGTCCTCCACAAGCACGCCCCCGGCCGCCACTCCAATCGTCACACTGTTCGCGGCATTGCCCGCCGTGTCTGTACAGCCAATGGTAATGGTTCCTTTAAAATCTGTATCAAAGGTAAGCCTTGCTTCGCCGTCCTTAACTGCCGCCGTCTTTGTTATAGCCTGACTGCCGTCAATGTTTCCTTCCCCGTCCCTCGGCGTCAGGCAGAAGCTGATCTGTGCCACACCGCTGCTTTCATCCGTGACGGGAACATGGACAATCATGCTCTTTTTTCCGATGATCCACTGCCAGAGGTCTGCCGCTTTATTTTCATATGTAACGGCGCCGATCACCGGCTTTTCCCGATCCAGCCTGACAGTAAACACAGCGCTTTCATCGGAAGTATTGCCCGCTCCGTCCTTTGCCTTGAAACAATAGGTATGCTCTCCCTCTGCCGCAGAGTAATCATAGCTCACGCTGCCTGTGCCGCCGGCGAAACCGTCCGCTTTTGTATACCCGCCGCCGTCAACACTTACCCACAGCTCGGTAACGCCTACTACGTCACTCAGGGTTAAGGGGATCGCATCCTGTGCCTTCGTCCAGTCTGCAGGCAGTGTCACGCCATCCTGTAATACGGGCGCAGCAGGAGGCGTTTCGTCCTGCCAGCAGGCATGAAGGGTGTGTGTGGCCGCCGTTTTGACAACCGTTTCCGCATCGACCTTACTGCCCTGTCCGTTTTCTCCGGTATACCAGCCCTTAAACGTATAACCGGCCTTAGACGGCGCAGGGAGAACACCATATGCGCTGTCAAAAGTTACGACCTTACTCTGAGTAATATTTCCGCCGTCCGCGCCGTGATAATCAAATGCCGCCTGATAGGTGTTGGCCGTCCATTTGGCATAAAATGTTTTCTTCTCCGTTATGGGCGTAGAAATCTCCGTTACCGCCGCCCCCGTCAGAGCCGCATTATCGCACCAGCCTGCAAAGGCATAGCCTGTCCTGGCAGGAACGGACGGCTTTCCCGGCGTCTTTCCCTTTAAAACGGTCTGCCTGGACAATTCGCTGTTTCCGCTCTGGAAAACTACCGTATAATAATCCACTCTGGCTGCGGCGTCCCCTCCGCCAACGGTAACTATAACACCGGTATCGGTATTGCCGCTGTAAATTTTATAGGTTCCGTTTCCCACCGCTGAAAGGTCTGTCCTAAAGCTTGTCCCATTGTCCGCTGTCAGCTTTACCGTCGGAGCGCTACTGCTCCAGGGCACATCATCCCTATAGGTACTTACAGTTACCTTATATTTTGCCTCTTCCCAATGAGCGGTATAACTGCGCTCTCCCGCGCTGCCCTTTGGCACCTTAACGGTTATATTGGCCTCGCCCGTCAACCCCGTGCCGCTCCAGCCCGTGAAGACATAGCCCGCGCGGACAGGATTCTGCAAGGTAAACTCAGACATTTCAATATGGTATGTGGCCGGATTGGACACGCCGTCCGGCAGTTCACCGCCCGCCAGATCATAGCTGATTGCATAGTCCTTAGGAGTCCAGTGGGCATAGACGGTCATATCCTGGCCGGAAGGAATTGTATCAATGGTAATCTCATCCCCGCCGTCTTTCTGTGTATACCAGCCGTCAAAATTATAATGCTCCCTTGTCGGTTCGGGAAGATTTTTCATGGCCTGCCCGCCATTCATATCGCCCTTCTGTGTTTCCACGCTGCCGCCGTTTGCGTCAAAGGCCATCACATAGGGAACAAAAGCCGTCTCCCCATTCAATAATATGACCTTATAGCCGTCAACGCTTACAAAATAATCGGAAGGTTCCCTGCCAGACATATAGCTGCCAAAACCCTCAGTGATGGTAAGCGGATATGCGGATGACGGACGCACGCCGCCCAAAGATACCTTATACGGTTCCGCATTGGTCAGCGCGCCTGTCAGCCTGATCTTTCCTACTGCAGGCTTGTTTCCGTCTCTTCCAATGTATATGGCCGCTCCGATGCTGCCCGGCATATTCTGACTGACCTGAATATCCTGGCTGCCGTGCATCTCCAGGGCACCCCCATACAGTATAATGCCCCCTGTCACACTGCCGCCGGTCACCGCCACGCTCATACCGGATCTGGCTACGATCCCAGTTGTAATCGTGCCGCCGCTTATAAGGGCATGAGCGGCTTCCGTTGAGCTATGATAATATGCTTTTTCAATACTAATACCTCCGCTGCTTCCCGAATGGGAAACAACGCCTCCGGAAACTGTCAGACCGCCGCCCGGACTCACAACTATTACAGCAGAATTATACGTGTCTGAAGCCAGGGAAAGCGCGCCGGATCTCACCTCCGCCTCCGCGCCTCCTTCTATATATAAACCCGCTGTTGTAACCTTTGCTCTGGTTACCTGGCTTGTCACCGCAGCCCCATCCACCGTCAGCTTTCCGCCGGAGGCCACATACACGCCGCTGGACTCCGTCCCCTGCACCGTCCCGCCGTACAAATTCACCTCGGAGCCTGCCTGCGCGCAAACACCGGCGCTGTAGGTCAGGCTGATCAGGTTATCAGCATTCTGACTGTCAGACGTTGTACACTTCCCGCTGATGACGCCGCCATATACATTCAGCCTGCCTGACGTACTGATTCCGCCGCCTTTCACGGTGGCTTCGATCATTCCTCCGTCTGCACAGTCATACAGGTTCAGCTCCGCCCCGCTTTCCACCGTAATAATCCAGGCTTTTTGATCGGATAAACGGCATGTCAGCTTATGCCTGTTCAAGCAGAGAGTAACCGTTCCTCCTGTCACCGTAAGCGGATTGGATAATTCCACATCACCCGCCAGATAATAGCTTTTACCACCGGTCAACGTCTTCGTGCTGCCTGTCAGCTGCGTCCAGCCTGAATGAGTCCCATGCTCGCCGGCTGCAGATGCCATCACCGTTATATTTTCCCCAAGCATCCCTGCAAGCTCCACCCAGGCCGCCAGCTTTGCCGGCTCTTCCCCGGAAATCTGCGCCTGCTGCCCTTCCGTCCGTTGCTCATCTGCCCACTGCTCTTCTGCTTGCTGCTCCCCTGTCAATGCCTTATATTCCACCCAGATGGCAAGGGCTTCTTCCGCATACTCATACAGCTTTTGCTCCCACAGTGCATAGGCTTCCGCATTTCCCTCCATATCCGGCTCTGCGGCAAGGTATTCCTCCGTCTCCGGCAATGCCGCTATCCTGGCGGACAATGCCTCCATCCTGAAATCCATTCCGCTATCCTGCTCCGGATTATCCATTTCGTCTTCCTGCGCCAGGCCCCCTTCTACAAGCGTATCCTTGTCATTTCCCTGTACAGGACCATCCATGCCGTTTTCCTGCGTCGGCATATCCGTGCCGTCTCCCTGCTCCGGATTATCCTCATCGTTTCCCTGCTCTCGCACTGTTACCGTAATCTGCGGCAAAACTATCCCTTCCGCCAATGTACAACCCTGCGGCAAAGCAGCGGTAAAGATATAAATTCCTTCTGCGCTTCCGTCATATTCCGGACTGGACTGCCATGTAATACTGCTTATGGCAATCGCTTCTTCCTGTTTTTCAGAAGGCGCATCTGCCTCTATGTGGTCCGAAGAAGAAACAGAGCCTTCTGCACTTCCCGACATAACTGCCTCCATTGTGTCTGGAAGCACCAACTCATCCAGGTTTGTTTCCATCGGAACCGACTGCTTCCTGACTTCGTCCGGCAAAGCACGAAATGCAAGTATAATCCTTTCTTCCGTATCCGGCGATCCACTCGCCGCAAAGACGTAAAATGCTGCCGGAATATCAGCAAAGGCCGTAATCAGCACGCAAAAACAGAGCAACACTGCCATTCTGCGTAAGCGCCCTTTTCTTCCTGTTAACCTTGTACATCTGTTATTCATCCTGTTCCCCCTATAGACCGCTTATCGTTCCTGCAGCAAATCCGTTGTGTTAAATATTTATTGTAACTTCACTATAGCAAAAAACCATTTAAAAAAAAGGAGGGGTTCAAAATTGGTCGTCTTTTTGACATAATTAGCAGAAAAAAATAAAGAAATACATTGACAGGCACACAAATTCAGAATTGCTTTTTATACGGTTATACTTACATTTCTTTTGCCGCTATGATATGCTGTATACGGAGGATGCTTTTATGGAAGCATATCGTGAATTTTTGTACAGAATCAATTTCTATGAAAAAAGGGATCACACTGGCCTACTACAATATAAACAGTTTTATCCGACAGTCTGCTGAAATTTTAGAGAATACGGTTAATAGGCTGAATAACCAGAAAGAATTCGGGCTGGAATTGAATACCGATGATTTATACTATTAAAAATCCCGAAGCATGAACGATTATATAAATATATTTCCAATCAGAAAATAATGCTGGTAGCCGGACTTGAACCGGCACGGAGTTGCCTCCGAGAGATTTTAAGTCTCTTGTGTCTGCCTATTCCACCATACCAGCAGGACACATGCGCGTCAGCATGACTCTGTGCGCGCATGGCATGGATGGGGGTGGATTCGAACCACCGAAGCAATTTGCAGCAGATTTACAGTCTGTCCCCTTTGGCCACTCGGGAACCCATCCATTTGAAAATCGGAATCATAAGCAATGAAATCTTATATCGCTTGATCCTGACAATGTGAAATTCTATCACAGTTTCCCACAAATTGCAAGTTCATTCTGTCGATTTGCATTTGAATTCTTTTCAATCTCGGCAGTTCAAACAAAATCTCCCATCCATCGTCCTTTTCACTTCAACTTCCATCCTTCCCGGACAGGAAATCACCGTTCCACGCTGAATAAATAAACCGAGCTGTCCGTCCCCAATCCTTCAGGGTACACCTCAGCCGTCCAGTACTTATCCGGATAAGGAATTATTACATTTTGGCCCAGTATAATATTTCTGGTCACGTCATACATGGCATCACAGTCAAATCCTTCCGTGCCGTGCATGGAAGCAGGATCACCTGCAAATCGAGCACAGGCAAATTGCGCTAAATAAGGCATCCCCGGCTTGCCGTCTCTTTGCGAGATAAAATCCACGTACGCAAACCCCTCCGGCACAGCGGTGTCCGCCGCCATAAACCGCCCCCACAGGCCATGGCAGGGCTCTACATCCACTCCCCGCTTCCCATGAGCCAGGTCGAAAGCTCGTCAAAAATCGTAGGATTGGTGCACCTTGCCCGGCTGGCCCAATTCACAATCTGTTCATAGCGCGCCTCTGGACTCCCGTTCTCCCCATCGTTTGGCCCCGTTGCATACCAGCAGAATTTTTCGTGTAAATGTTCCATATCCGTTCCTCCGCAATAATTGATCCGCATTTACCGGTCATGAGTATATTACCATGTCTCACCACTTCTTCAAAGGCTCTTCTCCAATCTCAGCAAATCCCTTTTCATGTCCAGCCCGCCGGCATACCCTACAAGCTTTCCATTTGCCCCGATTACCCTGTGACAGGGTACTGCAATAATAATGGGATTCTTATTATTTGCCATCCCTACGGCCCGCGCGGCCTTTGGGTTTCCGATTGCGGCGGCAATTTCTCCATAGGTCCTGGTTTTCCCGTAAGGAATTTTGCAAAGCTCCTGCCACACTTTTTTCTGAAATTCCGTGCCGCGAAGTTCAAGGGGAAAGGTAAAGGCGCTGCGGCGGCCCTGCAGATACTCCGTAACCTGCCCGTATACCAGCTCTGCAAGCGTCGTCCGTGCCTGTTCCTTACCCGGCTGTTCCGTCCTTTTCATGCTGATTACCGTGTCTCCCTCGCAGCCGATCTCCAGAAACCCCCAGGCGAAAGGATAAACCGCGTATTCCACCATCTTAATTTCCTCCGGATGCAGAATTAGATGCAGAATTTTCTTCTGATAGATTACTGTAAATTTGATAACTTCCAGTGAATACAGCAGGTAATCCCGGCTCCCAGAAATAATCCACTAAATTGCCTGCCTCCAGACCGGTAATCTCACAGTATTCCAGCCAGTCTTCCTCACAGGTCAGATAATAAAAGCATAGCGTATAGCTGCCGCTTTCCAGGAAAACGGGAAGAAATTCCGATTGAACCTGATTTCCCGTACAGGCCAGATGTATCGTTTCATCCTCGCCCTTAAGTGCCATGCCGCCTATTTTCAGCTCCTTTAATTCCTTCTTCACACGCGCCGCCTGCCGCTGAAACACCAAGAAAAGGCTCCCCGCTAAAAGAGCGAGCACCCAGCCGAAGGTATTTATCTCCTGCACCGCACAGTAAATGCCGCTCAGCATACCGGCAGCTTCCATAGCTTCTACTGTTTCAAACCTGTTTATAATTTTTGAATAGTGGGAAATCGTAAATTCCACATCCGTATATAGTTGAAAAGGCCCTTCTGCAGCCTTTCTGCGCAGAAAAGCATATAAACCCCAGATACAAACGATTTCTGCTCCCATTTCCTCCATAAACTGCCGGTAATCCTCCGACACGCCAAACAGCTTATCCGTCGCATCAATCTGATAAATATATTCCCCCGGCTCACACCTTTCAAAACGGTAAAAGCCAAGGCAGAATCCTGTTAAGGCCCATCCCTTTTCCGCCATGAGGTTCAGCCATTCCGTTTCCTTATCCGTATCAAAGTACCACCGGAACTTAACCATCTTTGTTTTCTTTTCTCTCATTTCGCCAGTCTTCACTTTTGTTCGGTTCTTTCTTCTGATCCGTTTTTTCTTCTGAGCAATCCTTCTTTTCTGTTCTGTCCCTTTTCTATTTCGTCCTTTTTCTGTTCTGTCCTTTTTTATTCCGTCCCCTCTTTCTGTTCAGGCCTTCCTTCTGATCAGTTCCTTCTTCACCAATCCTTTTTCTGCCGGCCGGAAGCTTTGCGCTGACTTTATGCAGACCACAGCCTTGGTCACAGACTCAGGTCAAACAGTCCTGCATTTTCCACCAGCTCCTCCAGTCGCCTTTTTTCCGCCTGAAAAATATCTCTGCCCAGATCGGTAATGATGTATTGCTTTTTTTTCCGGGAATCCGTCTCTTCGCTGTAAATACGGATCCAGCCCTTCTCCGTCATGGTCTGAATGGCTCCGTACAGCGTTCCCGGTCCCAGTACCACCCGGCCCTTCGTCAATTCCTCCACCTCCCGAATGATGCCGTAACCGTGGTTTGGCTTCCGCAACGAAAGCAGAATATAGAATAATGCCTCCGTCAACGGAAATATTTTTGTCGTTTCTGTACTTTTCATTATGTCGTCCTCCGATATATCGTGATTTAAATATATCAACACTTGATATATTTGTCAATAACATTATTTATTATTTTTATCGCCTGATTTTGATTATGGAAGTGAATATATTAGAATTTAAAACAAGATTGAAGAAGCCCTATTTCCATGTCACCCCGCAGATGCAGAAATGCTAGACTATCTTTCGGAGTACGGGGAAATTGGAGAAGACGAATTGCAGGAACTTCTGCGTTTAAAGCAAACCCGCACTTATCTTGTGGCACGCCAAATGTGCGACACAGGACTGATTACCGTGCAAGGGCGCAAAATACAGGACGAGGTTATGACTATGCCGGCTCTGCTGCGTCCTTCCAGGGGCCTCTTTTATAGAACAGCACGGAAAGCGCCGTTCCCAGCACCCAGCCCACAGGCCATGCGCACCAGATTCCGGTATCCTGAAAGGGCACGGAAAGCAGAACTGCCAGTGCCACCCTTAAGATCAGATCCGTAAAGGTGGAAATCATAAATCTGCCCATCAGCCCTGCTCCGCGAAGCACACCGTCCGCCACCAGCTTTACGGATATAACAAAGTAAAAGGGAGAAACGATTCTTAGGAACATTATTCCTGTGTCTATAGCGGTTCCGGTGATGTCCTCCATAAAGATATAGACCAGGAAACGCCCCGCCAGCAAATACAGCAGTGTCAGGGGCAGACAGAGCATCCATACCATTTTCCGGCCCGCCCGAAAGCCCTGCTTTACCCGATGCAGCTTTCCGGCACCGATATTTTGAGAGGTAAAATTAGAAATACCGTTACCCAAGGTAGTCAGAGAGGTAATCACCAGATTGTTCAGCTTAATGGCCGCAGAATATCCCGCCATAACGGAAGGTCCGAAGCCGTTAATTACGCTCTGAAGCACAATATTTCCTACGGATACAAAGCTTTGCTGTAAAATACTGGGAATTGCAATTACTGCAATCCTGCCCAAAAGAGGCCAGGAAAAAATTTTTACCTTCCGCTCCGTTTTAATGGCCGCCAGCCTTTTTAACACAACCGTAACCGCCAGCAGGCAGCTTACTCCCTGGCAAAGAAAGGTGGCCCAGGCCACGCCTGCCACACCCATGTGAAACGCCTGTACAAACAATATATCCATGAAGATGTTGGAAAGAGAAGAACAGGCAAGAAAAACAAAAGGTGTTCTGGAATCCCCCAGCGCGGAAAAAATACCAGTGCACACATTATAGAAAAACAGAAAGGGCAGACCCCAGATATAAATATCCAGATATAAAGCGGAATCTGCAAATACCCTTTGAGGCGTATGGATCAGCTCCAGCAGTCCGTCACAGCCGAAAATGCCAAACAGCATCAGCACGCCGCACAGCACTCCCGTGGCAATCAGAGAGGTATATACTGCCGTTTTCATCTCCCCGTAATCCTTTGTCCCGAACAGCCGGGAAACTATGACGGAGCAGCCGATATTGCAGCCAAAGGCAAAGGCAATGAAAATCAGGGTGATCTCATAACTGTTTCCTACCGCCGCCAGTGCATCCTCCCCCACAAACTTTCCCACCGTGAAACTGTCCGCAATATTATAAAGCTGCTGAAAAATAATGCTTCCAAACAGCGGCAGGCAAAACCTCCATAATACCTTTTCCGGTTCCCCTACCGTCAAATCTTTATTTAAGCTCCTATTTGCGCTCATGCCCAAAGCCTCCCCCGCGTGTATAATGCGCCAAATTTTTCATCAACGATTATACTCCGCTTGAAGAGAATGTCAATTCCATTTTGTCTGGCAGCAAAATGCAGGATGCGTCATTGTCCCATTGTGCTGTATTGTGCGCCGCAACAGCCATTCACAGCCTGCCGCCTGTTACCTGTAAACGACATGGATGAGCTGATACATTATATCCGCCTTGCCGCATCTTGCGCCGCATGGGACAATGGATTTCCGGGAAGACCGTAAAAAACGTCGGTACTTAGTCTCCGTTTTTCAGGAGACTTATGTACCGTTACGTTTTTTTCGAGTGAAAACGTGTCTTCCTGGGAATTCTTGTCCGTCAGGCGGCGCATCCTGCCGCAGAGCTAACGGATTCTCAAAACTGTATCGGCTTTACCTCTTCCGTCAGCGGCTCAAACTTGTATTCCGGAAAGCTGTCGATCAGCTCATCCAGGCAAAGAGTGGTATGATAGATAATGTCATGAGCCAGCATAACTACCTTTTTCCGCCCCAAAGTGCTTTCCCTGGCATTTTTGATCAACTGCTCCGGGGTAGTTCCAGCCCCCGCATCCTCCAGGCAGCCGTTCCAGTCGAAATAAATGTAGCCTCGATTTGTCATTTCTTCGATGATTTCTTCATAAACCTCTGCGTTATAAGCATTAATGCTGCCTCCGGGAAAACGGAACAGCTTCACCTCCACTCCCGTAACCTCATACACCGCCTTATAAGCCGCTTCAAAATCAGCCAGATAACTTTCCAAGCTCTCGTAGATCACATCATACTCATGCCGGTTACAGTGAATGCCGATGGTGTGACCTTCTTCCACAATCCTGCGGGCTACCTCCGGATGCTTACGCACATTTTCTCCTACTACAAAGAAAGTAGCCTTAATATTATGTTTTTTTAAAATGTCCAGCACTGCCGTGGTATTATCCTCAGACGGCCCGTCGTCAAAGGTCAAATACATGGTCTTTGGATGAAAATAATAATTCACACCCTCCGCAATACCGGCGGCAATCTTATCCTGATAATCCGGATCGCTCAGCCGCTTTCTTTCATCCATGTTAGAGATAAAGCCTGTCTCAATTAAGCAGGAAGGCATGGAGGTTTCCCTGATTACGTACAATTCTCCGGTTTCGTTCAAATTTCGTTCCTTGGCATCTGTTTTTTTCAGAACTTCTCCGTAAATCAGTTTGGCAAGACGTCTGCTGCCTTCCGATTCGCCGCAGTACCAGGCCTCGATTCCCCTGGCAGGGTTTTCCTGCTCATCACAAGCGTTCTGGTGAATACTGACAAATATGTCGGCTCCTGTTTCCTCTGCTGCTGCAACCCTTTCTTCCAGCGTCAGCTCAGTATCATCATCCCGCGTCAGCTCTACCTTAAACCCCATTTCCCTAAGTCTTTCTGCAGTTCTTAAAGCAATTTCCAGATTAAGCTCCTTCTCCTGCACCTCTCCCCGCATACAGCCCTCATCTTCACCGCCGTGACCGGGATCCAGAACGATCAAGGGCGTTGGAGACTCCGTTTCTGCCGTTGATGCTTCGCTTTCTTCCCCGTGCGACACTTGTGTCATATTTGTTTCCATGTCATGAGCGGATGATCCATTTCCCTCTGAGTATCCGGAGCCCATAGACGCTCCTGCATCCATGGAAGCTCCCTGCATGTCCTGCCCTCCGGATGCCGGCACTGTTTTACCTACCGCCGGCAAAAGACCAAAATAGAGTATACTCACTCCAATAGACAGCGTCAGGGCTGTACTCATCAGGATCGCGGCTATCCTGCCATGTCTTCTGCTGCCTTTTTTACCGCGGGCAGTCCTGTTATCCCAGGGGCTTACTCTCACCAGCCTTACTTCATACCCTTTTCCCCTTGCCTGTCCATACATGGCCTTAACCTCTTTTCAAAAATATAAAAATTCCCTTGTATCTATTATATAAAGCATACAAGGGAACACCGTCAAATATTCATATTTTTAGCATAAAATTTTCATATTTTTTCCATCATAGTTGCATCACTCCCTTTTGAAACTGTCCCTACTTGGAAATCTTCAAAAAAAGCTCCTGGATGCCTTCATAAAATCCCACTGTCACAATCGTAGTTCCTTCCTCCATTCCCGCAAAGACATATTTTTTAAAATATGGCGTGGTTTCGGACAAAGGGTTTGTACCCGCGTATTCCTGCGGTGCATCCAACCCCATATATTCAGCCCAGGCACCAATGATCCCATCCGGGTCCACCTCTGCCCAGGAAGAAGCCTCAATCCTCACATAAAACTCATAAACTTTTCCCGTGTCGGCATCTACATAGGCGTCAAGCAGCCGATTGTCTCTGTTTGCCGTCTGCAGCCCCGTATCCAGAGAGATCTTCCACACCAGCACATTATTCTTGGGTTCCGGCACATCAATAGCCGAATATCTCACTGCCGTATACGCCCTTTCGTTTACAGTCTTTACGGACTCCGGAATGATTCCCAGCTCTTTCAGTTCACCCAAAGCCCTGTCACACAGCGCAATTCCCTGCGCCTCCATTACTTCCTGTCCGGATGAATCCTTACGGTTCACCACTAGTGCATAGGTGCCCGTCAGCTCCTGATAATCAAGATCCACGCCGTCTTCCCTCGCCATAGCATTTTGTTTACTTTCGGGCAGTATTTGATTGTTCAGGCATTTTGACAAAATGTACAGTTTTTCGCTGCCGCTTAAAGAATAACGGTAGCCCTCCGTTTCTGTCTCTGCATCCTGTGCCTTAATCTGATTTAATATATCCTTGTCTCGATATTCCGCAAGCGCTTCCGGCCCCCAGACTGCCAAACCGGCAGTAATCGCCGCAAGGGGTAAAAGCAGCAGACTTAACTTTCTAAATTTCATTCGCTGCCTCCTTCTTTGATCTTCCGGGCTTTTCCAGGCCTTCCGGCTTTTCAGGTCCTGCAGGCCCTTCCGTTTCTTCATGCCTTTCACAGCCTTTCGGCTTCTCAGGCTGATCAGGCTTACCCTGCAGCACAAAGCTCATACAAGTTCCTTCATCCACCACACTGTCTATCCACAGCTCACTATCATGCAATCTTAAAATTTCTACACAGAGCGCCAGCCCCAATCCGGCGCCGTTTCTACTGCGGGATCTGGATTTATCCACCATGTAAAAAGCCTCTGTAACCCTTTGCAGCTCTTCCTCCGGAATACCCACACCGTAATCTTGGACCCGAAATTCATAGCCCCCCTCCGTAATCCTTCCTGACACTTCCACCACACCTCCCGGCGAAGAAGCCTTACAGGCATTATCCACCAGATTAGAAAGAACAGACTTAATCAGATTTACCTCGGCATAAACCGTCCCCACCTCGAAGGACACCTGCAGCCTTTGTTCTCTGTTACCCGCAAACATATCCTCCAAATGGCGGAAAAAAACTTCCGCCGAAACGGGCTGAGGCTCGATCTGTCCTCGTTTGGTAACAATAATGTCCAGCAGACGGAAAGACATGTTTTCCAATCGCTTTCCCTCTGTATAGATATAATTAGAGGATAGAAAATGCTTTTCGTCGTCCAGCTCTCTGGAACGAAGTAGATCCGCATAGCCTATGATAGCTGTTAACGGTGTTTTCAGTTCATGAGCGAAAGCGGCAATAAAGTCTTCTCTGGCCTGTATCTCGCCCTGCAGCTCGTCAATGGTCCCCTCCAGCACATTTGCCATGCTGTTAAAATCCTGTGTCAGACGCCCAAGCTCATCATTGCTGACCTGTCTGGCGCGATAGCCGTAATCACCTACAGCCATTTTTCTGGTGGCTCTGGCAAGAATACGGATGGGCCGTGTCAGGAAAGTACCGATCATAAACATCACCACCGCGCTGACGCCCAGCATAACTACCGTAACCTGCCGATAGAGCTTAAAGCCCATGGCCCGCTCTTCAAACACCTCTGTCACGTCCTCCATGGTTTCCAGATACAAATATCGGTTTAAAACACTCACCATGATCCCCGTTTGTATATAATAACGTTCACCCACGGGAGTCACCTGAAAGCTTCTGGAATTTTCTGTAATCGTCTGTAAAAGGGCCATGTCTTCCGTAAATCCTTCGCTGACATACAGGGCCTTTTTATCTTCGTCGGAAAGACGCAGCAACCGCCCGGATCCCTGCCCGCCAACCTCCAGTTTTGCACCGATCTGTTCTATGGCAACGTCCTGTAGTACGCCGTATTTGGTTGGCGCATTCAAGGCCGCCGTCTCAAAGGCAAAGCGAAGGATATTACTGCCGTCCAGAGCCTGATCCACTTCTCTTTCCAAGGCTGTCTGAAACACAAAATTAACAAAGAAATATCCGCTCACCCCAAAAGCCGCCGCCATAATTATAATGGTCCACAGTAAAATCTTATATAAAAATCTCATATACATCCTTCCGGAAAATTCGCCTGTCCATCTATATTTCCAGACGGTATCCCACCTTGTACACTGCTACCAAATTATCCTCCCAGCCCATCTTTCGGCGCAGCCGCTGCACATGGAGGTCCAGCGTACGGCTGTCCGCCAGATACTCATCGCCCCAAACCTTTTCATATAAGGTCTCCCGAAAAAGTGCTATATTTTTATTCCGGATAAACAGCACTAAAAGACCGTATTCTTTGTTTGTCAGCTCCACCTGTCTCCCGGCCCTGGTTACCTTTCTGGCTTCTACGTCAACTGTGACATTCCCTGCCGTAAGCACCGTTTCCGTTTTATTATAACGGCGCAGCACTACCTCAACCCTTGCTACCAGCTCCACCACATCAAAAGGCTTTACCAAATAGTCCTCTGCTCCCAGCTTCAAGCCTTTTACCCTGTCCTTTACCTCATGCCGGGCCGTGATAAAGATAACCGGAATCTTCAGAGGCCTTATGTATTCCATAATGTCAAAACCGTCTGCCCCCGGCAGCATAATGTCCAGCAGAATCAGGTCAAAGGTTTCCGACTCAATCAGGTCAATAGCCTTTAATCCGTCCTGAACGCATTTACAGTCGTATCCTGCTGCCGATAAATTAATGTCGATCAAGTCACAGATAGGTTTTTCATCATCAACGATCAGTATTTTAATCATTTTCCACCGTCCATCCCCAGTATCCGCGGATCCGTTCCACCAGCCCGCTCACTGTATCCTCCGGAGTACACCGAAAGCTTCTCGCTTCCACAAAGCCATCCGTTCTCTGATAAAATACTGAGCATACGGTATTAATCAGCAGATTACCCTCCGCATCCGAATAGCTGTATCTGGCAAGAACCAGAATATCCTTCATTCCGTCCCCGTCTATGTCCCTGCAGGTCATGCCTTTCAGGGCATATAAATTATCATATTCGTCCATAGTCTGCAGACTGAAAACGATATATCCCTGAGCATTCACCAAGTATATCATAAAGATATTGTATTCTGCCATTTTAATCACGCCGGGCACCACACGAAGGCTGCCCTGCTTTTCAAAGCTCCGCCAATAACACTGCTCCTCCATTATCTCAAAGCCGCTGTCTAAAAGCTCGTCCAAAGTCGTGGCCGTATACAGCACCTCCACGGATACACCGTCCCTTACATACGCCACAATGAAATCCACGCTTTTATTCATGCTGAATCGGTTAATCTTGTCCGAGATCCGCCAATCCCGGTAAAATCCTCCCTCACTCTGAAACAATACGTCTCCCGTCTTGTAATACCCGCCCGCCTCGCTCTCGCAGTCAGTAATCAGAATAATATCCGTGAGTCCGTCCCGGTTTAGATCCTGAAAAGATACCGCCGCAATGCCTTTCGTGGGCTGCTCCAGCTGCCCCAGCCGCTTGTTATTGGTCTCCAACTGATTTGTCTTGAAAAGAATTTCTCCTTCACTGTCTGCAATCAATACCCCCAGCCGGCTGTACTCTTCTTCCATAATGGAGAGAAAGGTTACTTCTTCCTCTCCAAAGGATTCCAAAATAACAGGAAAGCTCTGCTCTTTGATAATGGCAAATCCATTATCCTCTATATCCGAAATTTTTTCTATGGCAGCAAACCTGGCTTCATATTCCTCATACAGCCTGATCAGCCGTTGCAGCTCTGCATCATCATCCGTCTCTTCCTGTCCGGGCCGTTCCGACGGCCCCAAATCCCTCTGCATCTGAACAGCCTCTGCCTTCGCTGCCGGCTGTAATCCTAATATGCAAACGCATACTATCAGTAAAATAGCTTTACCCGCTCTCCCCAATTAATACACCCCGCCTTATTCTCACATCACATCTGCTTTTTGATTACCTAAAAAGCTTAGGTTCGAAAATAAATAATATACCGGCTTCATACAGACAATCATCCGTATAAAGCCAGTATAATCCCGCATTGCATCATTTTTGCAAAAGCTACTCTTCTATAATAAATTTCAGCACGACAGCACAGGTTTTAGGCAGCGTAATCATTATTTTCCCGCCAGTCACTTCGAACTCCTGCCCTGAACTGTATCCGTTTTCATCCGTCCAGATCAGTGCCCGCATTTTTCCGTGCTTCGCCGTTCCCAGTTCCCAGACGAAAATCTGTTTCTGGATAGGATGGTTGTTATTGTTCACAAGGATCAGACATTGACCATTTTTGTTAAACCGTCCGTATGCCAGGAAATTATAATCTCTGTCTACGTATTTGATAGACCCGTTCCGCAGCTCCGAGTTTTCCCTGCGAAGCCGAATAATGTCCTTGTGGAACTGCAGCAGCTCCTTGTCCTCATGACCCCAGGGATAAGTCCGCCTGCTGTCCGGGTCCGTAAATCCGCATACTCCCGCTTCGTCTCCGTAATAAATGGTAGGCGCCCCTACCCATGTCATCTGTATGACAACCGCCTCACGAAACACAGCCTTATTAATGCCCTGCTCTGCCGCCTGAGGACCGGCGCTGTCAGTCCTTCCCACTTTACGATTCGTCCGGGTCAGGAATCGGGAATGGTCATGATTGGAAAGCTCGTTCATTGCTACCTGCCAGCTTGGCATGGTAAACCCGGCGCTGTGATGCTGCATGGAACCCCAAAAGCTTTCCGCATTTCCCAGCAGATCCTCCCTGAAATCATCGCTGTGCTTTTCCATACCTGTTAAAAACCAGGTCACCGGCTCCATGAAAGCGTCATAGTTCATGACGGTATCCCACTCGTTTCCCTGCAGCCATTCCTTTGTATTTCCGTAATGTTCCGCTAAAATAATAGCATCCGGATTGGCCTCCTTTACGGCCTTTCGAAACTCCTGCCAGAAATAATGATTAAACTCCTGACTGCGGCCCAGATCTGCCGCTACGTCCAGTCTCCATCCATCTGCATTAAAAGGCGGCGATACCCACTTTTTTCCTATTCTCAGCACATAATCCATCAGCTGCTTTGAATCCTCATAGTTCAGCTTTGGCAGAGTATCATGGCCCCACCAGCCGTCATAGGACTTGTTATAAGGCCAGCCGTTTTGATTAGCAAAAGCAAAATAGCTCCTGTAAGGGCTGTCTCCACTGATATAAGCCCCTTTTTCATATCCTCCAACATTCTCGTAAACACGTTCTCTGTCCAGCCACTTGTTAAAAGAACCGCAATGGTTAAACACACCGTCCATAATAACGCGAATACCGCGCCTGTGAGCTTCCTCCACCACCTTTGCAAAAAGCTCGTTGCTGGCTTCCAGATTTGCCGGATTGGTAACCCGGTTAATATATCTGGCAGCAAACCGATTTTCCTTTTGTCCTTCGGGAAGCAGTTCTCCCTTATCATCCACGATCCTGCCTACATGGGGGTCGATATAATCGTAGTCTTGAATATCATACTTATGATTGGAGGGAGACACAAACAAAGGGTTAAAATACAGAACCTCCACCCCCAAGTCCTGCAGATAGTCCATCTTATCCAACACGCCCTGCAGGTCACCGCCGTAAAAGTCCCTGACATCCATGTTTGCAGGATAGCGATTCCAGTCTTCAACTTTGCGCACCGGCTGATTGATATAGCTGTATTCATTAGTCAAGACATCATTAGAAGGATCCCCGTTATAGAAACGGTCCACATAAATTTGGTACATAACCGCACCCTTAGCCCACTTGGGCGTCTTAAAGCCGGGAATAACCGCAAAATCATAATATCCGTTCTGATCATGTACCAGCCCTCTGGTATCATAGTACGCCCGCAGGCTTCCTGATTGTATTTCGAAATGGTAGGTCAGCTTTTCGCTTCCCAGCTTAAAGTTACAGGCGTAAAAGTCAAAATGTTTGTCACTCTCCACCTTCGACATGATTATGTTTTCATCCCCGCAAAGTAAAACTACCCTATCCACGTTATTCTTAGCCGTACGAAATCTTATCGTAATCTCCTGACCCTCAGCCGGTTCATCCGGGATCAGGTAATCGCCCGTGGTATCTGTAAAAAGAGCCCTCCTGTTAAAAACCGGGCGCATTGTCCCAATGTATCTCTTGTTGTTTTCCAGACGTTTAATCTCTTCTAAATTCAGCTTTTCTTCCACGATTTGCTCTCCTGCTTTTGTTCTATCATGTTTACTTTTACAGCGCGCCCTGGCCGTTTAATCTTCCATGCAATCTCATGCGGCTGCAGAAGCTTAAACGAGAACCGAACGGCAAATACACTATAACAAGTATATTTTACTGAATATGCCGCCTTAATTCAATAGTTTCCTTGAAAAAAGTAAAAAGGACAGCCATGGGGTGACTGCCCTTTTTAGAGAAGGTATTGTTTCATAAAGGGGTATAGTAAAAACTATACAATATATTGGGGGGGTTACGCATATTATAATAGCATCTCATATCGCTTTTGGCTATTCTCAAAATTCACAAATTTCACAAAATTGTATGCTCTGTTCTGTACATTTCCTACAATACATTTTTGCCAACACATTTAATGCTTACTTTATACTGCAAACAGAGCCTCAAACTCTTCCCTGCCAATCTTTTCCTTTTCCAGCAAAAGCTCCGCGCACCTATGCAGCACCTGCTCATGCTCCATGATAATCACCTTTGCACGGGAGTAACATTCCTTGATAATCGCTTTCACCTCTCGGTCAATCTCTCCGGCCACCGCCTCACTGTGAGACTTGGCATGCGCAAGATCGCGGCCAATAAACACCTCATCGTCATCATCGTCATAACAAATCACACCGATATTTTCGGACATGCCAAAGCGAGTCACCATCCTCCTTGCAACCTTTGTAGCCCGTTTAATATCACTGGAGGCGCCTGTCGTAATATCCTTGAAAATGATTTCCTCCGCAATCCTGCCTCCCAGAGACACCATAATGTCCTGCAGCATCTGGCCTTTCGTCAAAAACATTTCATCCTTCTCCGGTAAAGGCATGGTATATCCTGCAGCCCCCTGACCCGTCGGAATAATGGACACCGTATATACCGGTCCCACATCCGGCAGTACATGAAACAGGATGGCATGGCCGGACTCGTGATAAGCCGTAATCTTCTTTTCTTTGTCTGAAATGATCCGGCTCTTTTTCTCCGCGCCGATGCCCACTTTCACAAAAGCTCTGCGAATATCCTCCTGACACAGGTATGCCTTGCCGGCCTTCGCTGCATTGATGGCTGCCTCGTTCAAAAGATTTTCTAGATCGGCTCCGGTAAATCCTGCCGTCGTCTGGGCAATCTGCTTTAAATCCACATCCTCGGCCAGGGGCTTATTCCGGGCATGAACCTTTAAAATTTCCTCCCGACCACCCACATCCGGGGTACACACCGCCACCTTACGGTCAAAACGCCCCGGACGAAGAATGGCAGGGTCCAGAATATCCACCCTGTTTGTGGCCGCCATGACAATGATCCCTTCATTAACGCCAAAACCGTCCATCTCCACCAGCAGCTGATTCAGGGTCTGCTCCCGCTCGTCATGACCGCCGCCCATACCGGTTCCACGGCGCCTTGCCACGGCGTCAATCTCGTCAATAAATACAATGCAGGGGGCGTTCTTTTTCGCTTCTTCAAACAAATCCCGCACCCTGGACGCACCTACGCCCACATACATTTCCACAAAATCAGAACCGGAAATGCTAAAGAATGCTACACCAGCCTCTCCAGCCACAGCCTTTGCCAGCAGCGTTTTACCCGTTCCGGGAGGCCCCTCCAGCAGTACGCCCTTGGGGATCCTTGCTCCTACTTTATTATACTTGCCCGGCTCCTTCAGGAAATCCACGATCTCCTGAAGATCCTCTTTTTCTTCCCGCAGCCCCGCCACCTGTTCAAAGGAAATGGTTTTGTCTCCCTTGAACATCTTGGCCCGGCTCCTGCCGAAATTCATCATCTTGGCATTGCCGGCGTTTGCCCCTGCGTTCTGGGCATTTATCATCATAAACAGGAAAACACCCACCACAATCACGATCAGCATGGGCACCAGCGTTGTCAAAACCCAGCTCTGCCTGGGCACGTCGCTGACCATAGGGTCAAAGCCGTAAGAGCGGACCACCTGCTCCATCTCCACCACATCGGTTACATACAGCGTCTTGCTTTCTCCGCTTTTTAACTCGATCTCCAGCACACCCGTAGGCGTCTCTCCGTTGAGCCGAATCCGCACG
Organism: uncultured Acetatifactor sp.; assembly: GCA_910578815.1. Lineage (GTDB taxonomy): Bacteria > Bacillota > Clostridia > Lachnospirales > Lachnospiraceae > Acetatifactor. The sequence continues at coordinate 97,779 of CAJTSE010000006.1, read as the reverse complement.
GCAGTAATATTACCGGCTTCCAGATCCGTGTAAAGCTCCCCCTTGGTATAATCTTCCTCTATTTTCTGGTTTACAATGTTGAACACCAGAACAATGGACAACATAAAAAGAATAAATACAAAAAACGAATAAAATCCCTTACCCTCTCGCCTCAAGTTCAAAGCCTCCTATTTCTCCACTACGCCGATATATGGCAGGTTACGGTACATCTGATCATAATCCAGACCATACCCAACCACAAATTCGTCCGGAATTTGAAATCCTGTGTAATCAACCTTTACATCTATAACACGCCTGTCAGGTTTGTCCAGTAAGGTACAAAGCCGCAGGGAAGCCGGCTTCCGCTCCTGCAGCATCTCCAGCAGATAGCTCAATGTCCTGCCGCTGTCCACAATGTCCTCCACCACCAGCACATCCCTGCCCTGCAAGGACTCATCCAGATCCTTTACGATCTTTACCACACCGCTGGACTTCGTGTCACTGCCATAGCTGGATACCGACATAAAATCAAGGGAAACCGGAACGCTGATCCTCTTTGCAAGCTCGCACATAAAAAAACTCCCGCCCTTTAACACACATACCAGGTGGATGCTCCTTCCCGCATAATCCCTGCTGATCTGCTCACCGATCTCCCGAATCCTCCTGTCTACCTCTTCCTCCGATAAAAGTACCCTGACTCGCTCCTGCATTTTTCCTCCGTTTCACTTATCGGACAGATTTCACTGTCCGGGCAGTTTCCCTTTTAATTTTACCTGCAAAACACGCTTTGTATTCCTGTCTACCTTATAATATTCACTGATTCGATACCCGGCCAGCCACAGTACATGGCTGCCATCTGCCAGCACGGGAATCCTGTCCCGCTGCTCACGGGGTATTTTTTCTCCGATCATGTAATCCTTTAAGGACTTATGAATCATATTCCCGGCGCCGTCCGACAGGGTAAGGTAATCTCCCTTTTGTCTAAATCGCAAAATCAGTGGCCCCTTTATTTTATCACAGTCAAACCATTTCGTATACTGAATTTGAGGAACTTCTTGCCCTTCTCGTATGGAAAAACGGATAAACTCCGGTTCAGGCAGCTCTCCTGGCTCCGGTTCGTCCCGGCAGGGCGCCGGCTTTTCAGGGCAGGGCTGCCTCCCCAGCCGCCCCGGAGCGGCAACTACTTTCCGGTACTGCCTGACAAAACGGATGCCAAAGGGCAGGTCAATACTGCGGTTACCCTCGGTTTTAAACAAACTCAAAACGGCTTCCACATGCACCGCAGAAATATCCTTTCCCGTGGGCGACAGTTCCTCCGCCAGCTCTAGGATCATTCTCTTTTGAATGGCAGGGTGATATGCAAGAAAGCCCTCAACATCAATCTCCACACTTCCCGTCATGCCGGCGCAGCCGGTAATATCACCAGTAACACGCCTGACCGTACAGTCTGCCAATGCACTTTCCGTCTGCTGCGCAAGATAGCCTTCCGTTTCGGATAAAATATCCGCCGTCCTGCACATATGCTCTATCACCCTGCCGGAAATTTCCCGCTCTGCCCAGGGCAGGAGATGATGCCGGATCCGGTTTCTGGCATATTCGTCCTCTCCGTTAGTACTGTCCGTCCGCCAGGGGATTCCCCTCTCCCGCAGGTATTCTTCTATTTCTCCGCGTTTCATGCAGAGAATAGGGCGAACGATATTCATCCGGTAAACCGGTTCTGTCCATGCCTCCCGCGGACTGTCGTCATTCGTCTGACAAAATCCGCTCTCCTGCACCTTCCGTTGGCTATCACTATTTATTCGCCCATTCGGAATTGCCTCGGTCTGCAGGATGTCCTCCCGCACCGGCTCTATGCCGCGCATACCCTTAAGACCGCTGCCCCGGAACAGGTGAAGCAGCACGGTCTCCGCCCGGTCCTCCGCGTTATGGGCCACCGCAATTTTTGTTCCGCCAAACTCCAGAGCTGCCCTTCTAAAGGCTTCATAACGCAGGCGCCGTCCTGCGTCTTCCTCCGAACATTTCTCCGCCTTCGAAAATCCCTTTACATCTGCCCTCTCCAGCCGAAAAGCCACCCCCTGCTGCCGGCACAATTCCTCCACGTAAACAGCGTCTTCCAGGGCCGCTTCCCCGCGGATGCCGTGGTCAACATGAACTGCCAACATCTCAAAGGCCGTCTTTTTTTGATATTCCAGTAACAGAAATAAGAGGCAAACAGAATCTGCCCCTCCTGAAACCCCAAGAATCACCTTATCCCCAGACTGTATCATTTTATACTTTTCCAAAAAGGAAAATACCTTTTCTTCCGTCTGCTGCTTTCCCATATGGAAAATGTATCTCATTCCCGGACAAAAGTCAACTGGACTGCCATTATTCGTCAAATAAATCTGAATGCGTTCCCGTCCTATATAATTCTAAATATTCTCCATTTTGCCGATATATCAATAACCAGTCCGGAGATATATGGCATAAATTGAATCCTCTTTTTAGGCAAGTTTTTAAATCTTTCTTCATTTTTCCGGAAAATTTATTTTTTAGTATCTATTAATCCTCAAGCATCATTTGTACAAAGCCATGTGCAGAGCCTTCATACACTTCACCACCGCCATTTTTTATTTCTTCTATAGCTTCAATGGTCTCGTGATTTGGAATTTCCATGCCTTCCACTATGGTCAACCCTTGTATAAAGCCAATAACATAAGCCATCTTATCATCAGGAACCACATTTAAAAGCTGTACTGCTCTTTCTCTATCACTCATATACCATACCCTCTTTCATGTTGATGCCTATAATATATGCAAAATCAGTAAAGTTTTCAAGCTCTGGGCAAAATCCTGAAAACCATCCGTTACCTGGTGTGTTACCTGGGATACAGCGACAGTATTTTCCCTTTTAATGCTTCCAGCATTTCCAGCCCCTTCTCTGAGGTGGTGAAAAATTCATTATCCTTTACATCTTTATAAGGTACATATGTGGGATCCTCTGACAAAGGGATAACCACACTTTGGCGATCTTCATAACAAAACACCGGCACTGTGGAAACCCTGCCATCATCATACACCTTAAGCGCAGGAAGATCCCCCTTTAAGTCCTCCAATACGTCCTCCACGAATACCAGATATTCCGTGCCGGCCTCCAGCATATTTACATATCCTGTATTGATTGCATTATAATATCCGTCCAATGACAAACGCCAGGCTCTGGCAAAAAGGTAATATTCTTCCCCTGCTGCCAGCCCTTCTCCCGCATATACCTCCCGGATGATAATCTTCTGCCTGCTCACATGAAACAGATGCTCGATTTCACCGACCGCCTCCACCCGTAAAATAATCGGAACCTGCGGCAGATTCTGCAGCATATTACTGCATTGCGCCTCGGCAAACTGTTCATGTATCTCCGCCACCAACAGCTGATCCAGATAGTTTTCCTGTTTTAGTGCATCAATATAAGTCTCCCTTTTCACAATGCCGAATATCATTGCCCCGCATAATAAACACAGCGGCAAAACCCACAGCAAATGTTTTTTCATAAATCCTCTCCCTGTTTTTCCACCCGGCCTTCCTCCACCCGATACAGCTCGTCAGCCAGAATCCGAATATCCTCCCTGTTATGACTTGCCACCAGGATCAGCGCGCCCCTTTTCTTTTCTTCCAGAATTACCTTTCTGATTTCCTCCACTCCTGCTTCGTCCAGGGAATTCGTAGGCTCATCCAGCATGATCACATCCGGTTTTTCCATGATGGCCTGAGCGATTGCAAGACGCTGCTTCATTCCCAGAGAATACTTTTTATATACTCTTTTATCCGCAGGATCCAGGCCCACACGTGAAATGGCCTCTGTCGCCTCTTCCCGCCCGATCCGTTTTGTCAGATTTGCAAGATAAAGAAGATTACCAACCCCTGTGAGATCAGGATACAGCCCTGCATTTTCCAGCAGAATCCCTAAGCCTGGCAGCACGGAAAAATCCTTATGCAGTATTTTCCCGTCCAACGTAATACTGCCGGAATCTATTCTCATTAATCCCGACAATGCCCGAAACAGCATGGTTTTTCCGGATCCGTTCCTTCCTGCAAAGCCATAAATCTTTCCGCCCTTCAAGCGCAGATTCACATCCGAAAGAATAACCTTTCCCTTTATCTGCTTTTGAATACGATCCGCGATCAGCTCCATCTATGCCACCGACCTTTCCGAATCCGAGACCAACAGCTCATGATTCTTTATAATGCACGCTCCCACCGCTGTAAAAACGATTGCCAGTATCACAAACAGGAACAGAGAGTGATTCAGGTCTGCTCCCATCCACTGCGGTTCAAGCACCCCGTTCACTGCCTTTATCCCGCTTCCGTGCCATCCAAGCACAAGGTGCGTCAGGGGATTCCAGATCAGGAATCGGCTTACGGACAGTCCTTCCGAATTTCTCGCTGTCAGATCCGCCAGATAAAACAGCACAATACAAACCATTTGTGTACAGATTACAATTCCGTAGGCGGCGCTGCTTCCCAGGTAAACAGCACACAAATTCACTGCCAGAGCCATAATATAAATCCACAGGGTCTGAATCAGAAAATGGTAAAACAAAAGAGCAATTCCCGCCTGATCCACCTGTAATTCCCAGCGGATAACCGTTACCAAAAGTGCTGACAAAAGCAAAAACAGCTGAAATAAACAGACTTCCCCTGCTAAACGCCCAACTTCCTGTAAATACCATTTTACCCTGCGGGGATAGCGCGAGAAAACATATATGCTTGCCGTACAGAAATGCCGATATAAACGGATGCCTGCATACAGCTCAAATAAAAACGCAGGAAACAAGCGCATACTGAAGGACATCAGCTCCGAAGTCGAAAATCCCAATACAAAAGTTCCTCTGGAGCCGCTAAGCTGCAACGTCATTTCCGAAAGGGGAATCACGCCGCCATAGGGATTGATATACATCAAAGACAGATAAATGCCCCCTGCAACCGCCGCTAAAATCAGCCTTCCATACCTCATGACAGACAATCCTTCTTTCCGCTTATACAGGCAGCCGCCACCGAGAACAATACCAGTACAAGCATACCTGTCGCCAGGATCACCGGGCTTTTCTCCTGATCATTAAAAAGCAAAAGATAATCATACCACAAAATGCTGGGAGCCTCCCGTGGAAGATTACTTCCCACAATCGAAGACAGATTTAAGCCCACAAAGACCGGGAGAAAGAGAAATACCGTGTATTTTACCCGGATCAGTGAGGAAACCGCCGCCGTAAAGACCCCAAACAGCCCGGACACCGCTCCGAAAAGAAGCGTCCCTGCTATGGCATATAAATACGGGGAATGCAGAAAAAGCCCTTTCATAAAATAATGCTCCACTGCATTCCTGTATTCAGAGCTGTAATAAGGCTCATTAGCAAGATTCCCCGTAGCCGAAAGAGGAAAAGATACACAGTTTAAAAAAATCTCCAGTAAAAAGGGCAACGTAAAAATAATCATGGTAGCTAAAAACACGGACAGATATTTGCTTACATAATAGGAACGATTTCCCAGCCGGGAAACCATAAATACCTGTGTCCCACGCCTGTACTCTCCGGCCAGAGAAAAGCCTGCCACGCATGGCACTAAAAGAGGATACACCTGAATTAGCAGCAGTATACCGTCCGCATTCCAATCCGTCATATCGTAGCTTATTAAAAGCAGCCTCATGGGATGGTACATGTTCGAAACATATGATCCCTGAAAATCCAATACATTGCCGATAAAGTTTGCAAGCACCATAAAGAACAGAACATAAAATACGCAGATTGCTTCCTTCCTTTTCAAAATCAGTTTTGTCTGCGCCATTGTGGCTTTTATTATCATTTGAAATCTCCTGAATGAGCTAATTACCATTGTACTCTATAACAGCTTCCGCTGCAGCCTTTGAATTTCCTCTAAATTGAAGATATACCGTATCTAAAGATAAATGTATATTCAAAAGATTAATCTGTTTATCTCCCTTTCCCTCTTCCAATACCACACACCCAGGGTCAGATATTACATTTCCATAATAGTCTACCAAGCGCGCCTGTATCTTATGAAAGTTATCAGTACCTTCCAACGGATATACTGAAGCAAGGCTGACTGTAACATAATTAACACTACCCGTTCGTGTTACAGCTACAGCGTTAGTCCATACCTGATTTGCAGGTATAGAAAACGTTGATTTTGCTGCAAACGCCGAAAGTGACATCACACAAAACATTGCAAAAGTTATTATAATTGTAGTTATTTTCTTCTTCATCCTTTTTTCCTCGTTTCATCATAATAATAAAAAATATGTTACATAAAAAACGAAATACCCCTCCTTGCTAATGCAGCAATCCGTTTCAGAAAATTTCAAATATCAATTCTGCAGGGCATCCAACCATAGCCTGATGTTTCTACCTAGGATATAGCGACAACATTTTTCCCTTAAATTCTTTCAGCATTTCAATTCCTTTCTCTGATGCTGAAAAAAACTCATTATCTTTTACATCTTTATAGGAAACAGCTAATGTGTCTCCTAACAACGGCGCTACTACGTTTTCACATTCTTCATAACAAAACACAGGATTGATAAGATATTCATCATACAACTTGATTGCCGGAAGATCTTCGTTCAAATCCTGAAGCACCTCCGATGCAAAAATGAGATATTCCTCACCAGCTTTTAAAATATTTACAAAGCCTCTTTCCAGTGTGTCAATGTATCCATTTAATGACACGCTCCAGGACCTGGAAAAAAGATAATACTCTTCCCCTGCCGCCAATCCGTCTCCTGCATAAACCTCTCGAATTATTATCTTCTGTCTGTCCACATGAAACAAATGCTCAATTCCACCTTCTACTTCCACCCGCAAAATAATAGGGACCTGGGGCAGTTTTTCACTCAGAATAGCACATTGCCTTTCCACAAAGTCCTCCGGCAACTCGGCCACTGCAAGCTGGTCCAGATAATTTTCCTGTTCAAATATATCCTTATATGTCTGCCTTTTTATCATGCCAAATGCCATCGCCGCCAAGAAAGCGCACAGGGGCAAAACCCACAGCAAATGTCTTCGCATAAATCCTCCCTCTGTCTTTTCCCAATTTTTAACTGCAGCTTAATCTACCTGCTGCTAATAACAAGCATATCTTAGTAACCATTTAATTGCCGTTATAGTTAATAACGGCTTCCGCTGCAGCATTTGAATTTCCTCTAAGCTCAAGATACACAAGAGTAAAATAGGCATAGTCACTATTAAGATAAATATTTTTGTCTCCTTTGCCTTCTTCTAAAACTACGCTTTCAGATGCAGACACTAAATCCCCCGCGTAATTTACCAAACGGGCCTGCACTTTCTTAAAAGTATCAATACCCTTTAATGGATATACGGAAGCAAGACTAACCGTAACATAATTAACCTCGCCTGATCGAGCAATAGGTATCCCTCCGGTCCACACCTGATTTGCTGGTATAGAATACAAGGCTTGTACTGCATGGGCTGACATTGACATCATATAAAACATTGCCAAAACTACTATCCCTGTAATAATGTTTTTTTTCATTGCTCATTTCCCTCCCTTTTTATCCTGCAAATGACATTTGCTGCTAGTATGCGTTTCCTTTTCATAGCATAAAAAATTCCTTCTTTAAGCACACAATGTTTTAGACGTCCAATTATTTGATAATTACGCCAATTTGGCTCTATATACTTCAAAACATATGAACTTGTTAATGCGCTACGGTTATTCTTAATTTCACTGTTTATCATTTGCTATATTTTTATGTCTGCTTTATATTATCATATAATCCATTTTATGTCAAGCATTCAGCATTCCCCCTGCCCGGCACTGTTTTCCCAGAAACGAGGCTTCTTAAGATGGTTAGGACGTTTACCTACTGAAAAACTCCCCAAGGAAGATTTGCGTCTTTATTCAACTTTTTTATTGACCTTTATAATTTCTGCTGTTATGCTTAGTCAAAAGCAGACCGGAGGAAACTCTTGCTTGATATACTGGATTTATTACAAGTAGCAGGTGCAGACCACGAAAGCGTCCGGAACGCCTTGCAAAGAGAGAATTTTTCCGACTTTGAGGAATAGTAACTCATCGGCCGGGAACGTCAATCTCCATCAGCTTCACCTCATTCTCCGTTCTGACCTCCAGATATACCTGCCCATCGCCATACTCACGAAACTGCATTCCATGACCCTCCAGCTTCTCCTGCCAGATCCTGCCCTCGGAAAGATCACAGACATAAAGGGTATAGCCCTCCGAATCATGACAGTTAAGATACAGCTTATCAGAAAGCCAGGCGGAAAAAACATTTATCTCCTTACTCCCGCGCAGGCTGTACAATGCACCGCTCTCGCTGTCATAAAAGAAATAACCGTCTCTCACAACGCCGCCGTCTGTCTGCCATCCCATGTATTTTTCAGTTGAAAAACAAACCGACAGCTTCTCAGCCGCATTTCTTTTCCCCAGCATTAAAGCTCCCGTCTTCCCGCTGTCTAAAACATATCGGTTTACAAAAATATTTCCTTCCTCATCCTCACTGAAATAAGTAATCCCGCCGTCTACTATATCCAGCCTCGCATAGGCCGAAAATTTTTTCACTCCCGGCAAAGTATGAACTTCCTCCGTCTTTACATCATAAATAACAACCTCCGTCTTCCCGTCCCCAAAATCATCATACCAGGTTACATAATCATCGGCAGCGGCAAGACAGATTTCAAAGACTTCCTCGCCGTTTCTTTCCGCAATACAGTTTACTTCCCCTGTAGCAAGCTCATACTGCATGATCCGGTACAATGTCCCAGTGATTTCCCCTTCTGCCTCCGTCCAAATGTACTCCACCCAGTACAAAAAACCGCCCGCCGCCTCAAATTCATTCAGCCAATATGCTTCCCTTGTTTCATAAAGCATTTCTTCAGCCTTTGTTTCCGGATTAACTCGAAAAACCTGATTCAGGAAAGTGTACTGTGCCATATCCTCTGCATGGCTCACTGTATAAAAACAACCCTCTTCCGTCTGCCTGCAGACGTCTGCCTCATAAAAGGTACTGCCATCGCTGCCGCCCTTTTTTCCGGAAAAACATTCCCGCAAAAGCACATCCTGTGCCCCTGCTTCTGAAGGAAGCGTAATTTCCACTGCCGCAGAGCTATCAATGGGAGTATCGTTTATTTGCCGCACGGCCCCACCGGCGGCCTCCTGCCCTCCGCAGCCTGCCAGCAGCAGTACGCCCGTAAAAAGTAAATATCTGACTAAAGTTGCCATTACTTTTTTATTCCTCTCCATATCCTTCCTCATTTCCCAAGCCATACACTATTGGCATGAACAGAAATGTCGATACAGAAAAGAGCAGTCAGCATCAACAGGGACATAGTAAAACACAACATTTTCTTCTTTAACATGATAATTTTCCCTCCGGATTTTGATTAATCTGTTTCCGGCAAATATCTCTCTACTATATTGTGCTTAAATTCTAATAATCGCTCCAACGTATTATTTGTATCGCACAAATATTCGCTGCCCACGTATTCATTATAAGGTATTTCATTGGCCGGTTGATCTATGGGCTGGGAATAATCGCTGGAAAGATTAAATGTGCCAAATAAAAGCGAAGCCAAATTATATCTTTTTCTTTCCGTATATTCATTGACCTTTAGCGGCTGTACAAAAATCAGATATTTGCTTTCCGGCAGCAGAATATTCTTCATTCCAAAGTACAAGGGTCGGTTATTTGAATAATCGTGATACTTATATTTTTGATCGTAAAAACCTCCCTGAGTTACTATTTCAATGGTTTCCTCTTCTTCCAGTTCACCCTTAATGATCTTTGCAATTTTAACTTCCTGAAAAAACGTAAAGTTAATCTGTCTTATAATGCCTGTTGGCACGGCCACATATATTTCCACAGTTTCCGGCAAATTATCAAATTGCTTTCTTCCATCTTCAATAAACAGTTCTACATCCTCTTCCTCAAATATTTGATTTACATTACAATTTAACGCCTGGATGTCTTCTATTTTCCTAATACCACTAATGCCGCAGTCGCTCATGTTATTCCTGAAAGCAAATCCTGTCCCGATACCCGCTATTAGTATAAAAATTGTAACGCACCATAACTTTTTCATTTGCATACTCCTTCACATTTTCCGCACATATGCCTGTCAGTCTTAAAAGCAGTCACCCTTCCTCCAGACACCCCCTCGACATGTGGAATACCTTGTCGCATAAATATTCTATATCCTCCTTATTATGACTGGCAATTACGACCACCGCCCCCCGGTCCGCCTCTTCTTTCAATATTCCGCGGATCAGCCTGATTCCTTCTTCATCCAACCCGTTTGTAGGCTCGTCCAGTACTATAATGTCCTGTTTTTCCATAAACGCTTGAGCCAAAACAATTCTTTGCCGCATTCCCAACGAATATTTCCTGATTTTACGTTTGTCCTGAGGATTAAGCCCCACTCGCGCAATCGCTGCCCGTATTTCTTCGTCGGATATTATTTTTTTAATCCTCGATAAATATTTCAAATTATCAAATCCCGTAAAATCTGGGTACAGCCCCATATTTTCTATCACAACCCCCATATTCGGAGGTGCAAAAATGTCTCGAAATAGTATCTTGCCATCAAAAATAATTTCCCCGGAAGTTGGCTTGACCAGTCCGGCCAGACACCTGAACAGCATTGTCTTTCCAGAACCGTTTCTTCCCACAATACCATATATTTTTCCATCTTCCATTTGCAGATTCACATGATCAAGCACTGTGTTTTTCTTGAACTCTTTACACAAATCCCTTATTTCTATTTTCATAACATATTCCCGTCCATTATGCTTTCGATTATATTGGCAAAATTTTCATAAACAGTTATCATTTCAGACTATATCTTTATGCGCAATTACCATACTGCCGCCCATGCAGGTCAACACACATAGTACGACAAAGTACATAACCGACAGCGCGGCGCTTTCCATATCACATTTCCAGTTGATCGTTACATTGGCAACGGGATTTAATTTTAATAAAAGCGGAAATTTATTTACAATAGATATTGTCTCAAACCCGACCGCAAATAGTGACAAAAGCGATAGCACAACATAATTAATAACAAAGGACATTGCCGCTCCTGCCAAAATAGCCGTCAAATTAATTAGCAGTGTGGTCCAAAATGTAAACAACGTAGCCAGAATATACGTCAGTATCACAATTTTGACAGCCACAGCATCCAATCTCTGATCGGAACGCCAAACACACAGACCAAAAGTGATTCCGATAAATAATAAATTATAAACTGCGCTGTATGCCAAAAGTTCCAGCGACTTCCCGGCAAACCACCGTCTTCTGCTTTTTTGCCTTACAAATATATACGCACTGCTTTCATATAGATCACGATAAATCAGAGAGCCGTACAGCAGATTAAATACCACAATTTCCATCATGCCAAACAGCACCATGACTACTTTTGTTTCTTTTCTGGAGGGATTTCCTGAAAAAATATTTTGTAAAAATAATTCGGCAATCGGCAATGTTCTTCCCATTCCTGATAATAACAGATTATACCTTCGATATAATGTTATAAAAATAATGGGCAAAATCTTTAGAAGGTCTCTACGCTTTATCATGCCGTCATCCCTAATCAAGCTGATCTCTTTGTATCTGCCTGTTTATTCCGAAAACGCTTACCAATATCATTAATAATAAGAAAAAATATATATACAAAGGATCTTTTCCATACATTGCATTTACCGTTATATACTGCATTACCTTGAAGCATACATATGGCGGATGCTCCATATTAAATTCGTCCATAATATTAAGCACTGAGACAATCAAAAAGAAGGGCAGCATCAGCAACAGCTTCTGACGCTTTATAAAAAAAGAAACAATGTAAAGAAAGGTGCTGCTGATTCCCATGGCAATGGAAAAAAATGTGCAAAAAAGAATATTGTATCCGTCCGGCGAACTGATAAACAAACGTGGAAACCAGAGACCGGCCCACCTTGTCCTAATCAGTACATCCGCTCCCGTCACCGCCGCGTCAAAATTCATATCAAAATAGTCTCCGAGAAATGTGATCCCGCTTCCAGGAAAAGTCAAAACATTTAAAAGCATTCCGATCATCATCGGTATAAAAAAAGAAAAAAACCCTCCCAGAAAACAAGCAACTGCTTTTGAAATATAATAAGCCTTGACTCCGCTTCTTACCTGCAAACCCGGCAAAATATTATTTTTTTTGTCATCCACAAAAGACATGGCAAAGGGAAGTACCACAAGAAACGGCACTATGCTGATATACAGATCAAAAAATACGCTTTTGGATAATAAAGAAAATACCGCACTGGAAGAAGATACTGTAGACACATCATCCCCCCAATAGTAAATTACATAATATAAGTATGTCAACAACACATACCCTGCATTAATGATATATGTTATTTGGAATTCTTTTTTGTTTATCATCAGACGCATTTGCATACTGATTGCATTTATGTATTCTTTCATTGAAGCCCCTTTTGTATTTTTCATCATAAGGTCGGTATTGGTATACATACCAATACCGACCTTATTCTCGACTATTGCGAAATGGACGCCGCAAAATCCACAATACAATCCAAGGATGAATTGTTACCTTTCATCAATAATTTCATTCGAGTTCCGCTTGCATACATATATGTCAATAGAATTGTCGTTGTCTTTTGCTTAACAACTTCAACGTCACTTCCAACCGAAATCCGGTCGTTATTAGAATCATAAATCTTTGCTCTTACTTTTGCATAGTTGGATGCGTCCCCGTCAGCCTTTCGGATCTCCGTCAGCGTAACCGTTACAAAATTACCCGAATTGTCAGTCGTTCCATCCACAATAACTGTAAATCGGTCTCCATAAACGTATTTATCAGAATAACTCTGCGCAGAAACCACTATAGATGAAGTCAGAACAAATAACGCCATTATTGAAATAATTATTTTTGGTTTGCTTTTTTTCAATACAATAACACTCCTTCGTTTATTTATATGCCGATCAGCTATTTTGAGTATACCAGGCTATCGTATACCTGTCAAGCATTTAGCATTCCCCCTGCCCGGCGCTGTTTTCCCAGACTCCGATCACCGCGATGGTCATGTCGTCCCGCACCCTGCCTCCTGCAGCAATCAGCGCCAGCCGCAGCAGCTTTTCCGCCAGCTCACCGGGATTCTGCTCCCGCATCTCTCCAATGGCCCTGCACACCGCCCCCTCATAGCCCTGCTCGCTGAAGGCATCTATCACCCCGTCCGACATTAGGAACAGGTAGTCCCCATCCTTCAGGCTTTTCGAGATGGGCCGGACGTTTACCTGCTGAAAGACTCCCAAAGGAAGATTTCCTTCTGCCAACTGCTCCACTCCTGTCTCCCGTTTTAAGAACGAAGCAGCAGCACCCACTTTTCTAAACTCGCAGGCTCCGCTGTAAAGATTCAGACTGCAAAGGTCCAGCGTAGGATGATTTCTGTCCTCACCCGTTGCAAAAAAAGCCGTATTTACCATCTCCACAGCCGCCTCCGTGCCGTATCCTGCCTCCAATAGCTTTTCCATCAAATCCAGCGCCCGGCCGCTGTCTCCTGCAGCCTGCTCTCCGGAACCCGTACCGTCGGAGATCATCACCGTTAGCTTTCCTCTCTCCGCCTCCAGCACCGCATAATTATCTCCTGAAACAGTCTCATCTTCTTCCGTCACCCGTGCAAATCCTGTCAGTGCCACAAACCGCGCCTCCTGCTCCAGCATATAGCTGTGAGGCTCCTTTTCCACCATATAAGGACTTGTCAGGGAAAGCTGCAGCCTCCTGTTCAGCAGAACGGAAATCATATCCGCCGCTTCCTCCGCAGAAATGCCTGTCCGCCTGTCCGTACTCATGGTGAGTACAATCGCCTCCCGCCCGTCGTCCCCTGTCATGTAGCATAAATCATCCACCCGGATTCCCTCATCCTTCATGGCATGAATAATCAGACGCTTTTTTTTCTCTTCCATAGGCCGGTAGCAAAGCACCTCGCAGGCCACATCAGTCATAATCTTTGCCATTTCGTGCAGATGGCCCTTTAGGATCTGGCGATTTTCCCACAGTCTTCTCTGGGAAAGAATTTCCTGCCTGTCCGCCGTACCAGGCGAAAAATCCCCCTCATAACTTCTTGCCAGCTCGTAAAAGCTGTCTGCATAATGAATTAGTTTTCTTCGGCAAAATTCCGAAACCTGTGCCGTTCGAAGCTCATTTTCAACTGTTTTCATGTTTCCTCTCATTCCGCCGCGCAAGCGGCATCTAAATCTGTGGGAACTTTGGGACGCGCAGCGTCACAAATTCCGAGATTGAAAATGATAATTTTCAATCTCGCTCCTATCTGCGTCTTTAAGCACGCACTCAAATCAGGAAGGTTGAAATGAATTTCCTTCAACCTTTCACCCCATGCCCGCTTTAAGCACACATACCAGTCAATCATTATCTGGCATTCTTGAATTGCAACGCAAAGTATAAAATCCCTTCTTTGCTTTTTTTGTCAAAACCGGGCAGAACAGGCTTAAATTTTTGCGACAAAAAAAGCAGCAGCCTTTTGGCTCCTGCTTTTATTCCTCTTTAAACAAAATCTCACCTTCATAAACCAGTCCCAATTTTTCCCTTGCTATATCTTCAATATAACCCTTGGTTTGAATTCGTTTCCCAAACTCATCAATCTCCTGGGAGCGGGTTTCCTCATCGGCAATCTGTTGTTCCAGTAATTGTTTCTCCTGGGCCTTGGCGCTGATCTTCTGCCGCAGACCTACGCTCTGCCAGGCAACTGCTGCCAAAATCAGCAACACTACCAGCGATACCAAAAACATACTAAAGCGATTTTGATTTTTCCTGCGGTAAGCAACTCTGCGCCTCGTTCTTGCCATAAGCCCCCCTTCCGGTATTTATTTACCCTTTAATCCTATTTTAAGCATTTTCAGAAAATACGTCAACTTATTTTTTAATGCACGCCGGAAGCTCCGGCCAATTCTGTATGTACCTCTGCTGGTCTTGCGCAAAAGTACCTTTAGAGGATGAAACAGCCACCCCAATACCTTTCCCAACCCCTCCAGCATTTTAGACAGCACAAAAGACACATACTTTACAAACAGCGGGCTGACAAGCTTTTTGTACAGCAGCATTCCCCCGATCGCTCCAAATACGGCGAACCAGCGCAGCTCCCCATTGCTCTCGTGATACATGAGCATAAAGACCGAGCCCCCGCAATAAATCCAAAATCCCAGATCCTCCAGCGATACAAAAAAGGAATTGTGAGGAACCACTCTGCGGCATATCCTGATGACATCATAGACAAATGTAATAAAAATGCCCATTAACAGGGCATGAAAAAGAAACTGGTTTTCATTTACCATAAAGATTACCGGAACAGCTTACTCAACAGAGATTCGCCCTTATGTCCGCTTCCCGCAGCGTCGGAGTAAGTAAAGCTGTCTATTCTGCCGTCTATGTCTACCTCGCCCTTTTCCAAAGTAAGTCTGCTTACATGCAGATCGTCTCCCTTTATCATCAGCATTCCCTGTTCGGTCTCCAGAAGAATTTCATGGATGTCAAAGGAAAGTACGTCATTTACACCGTTTATGGTGCAGTTTTTCCGGTTTGTCATAGTCATCCTGTGCATTCGTGTGCTGCTGCTTAAATCCTCCATAAGCCCTCCGTTTGGATTCCTTTTTTAAAAGCCTATGCAGATCTTCATCAGTTCATGCACTAAATGTACTTGAAAAGTTCTTTTGCCTCTTCTTTTTTTACCGTTTCCTGTACATCCAGAACTTCTACCTTCACCTCCTTATTGCCGAAGCTGATGGTAATAATGTCTCCTTCTTTCACATTTGCTGACGCCTTTGCAGGCTTATCATTAATCATAACCCTGCCGCTGTCACAGGCTTCGTTTGCTACGGTGCGCCGCTTAATCAAACGCGATACCTTTAAATATTTATCAAGTCTCATACTTCCTCCTTATGAAAGTGCAAAATCGAGCAGGGAAGATGACTTCCTCTGCTCGCCGCGCGGCCCACATGCTGTTTTCGCAGCATACTTCCATTTGCAGGCCTGGGCAAAATGAAAACGGAGAACCCTTCCGAAAAGGTTCTCCGCTGTAATCAAACGCTGGGCTTAGTTCAGCATGTCCTTTAAAGCCTTACCAGCTTTAAACTTAGGCGCCTTGGAAGCTGCAATCTTCATTGCCTTTCCGGTCTGAGGATTTCTGCCCTCTCTGGCTGCTCTCTCAGATACCTCGAAAGTACCGAATCCAACCAACTGAACCTTGCCACCCTTCTTCAGCTCTTCAGCAACCACATCGGTGAAAGCCTTCAGTGTCTTTTCTGCATCCTTCTTGGATACACCTGCCTGTTCAGCCATAGCTGCAACTAACTCTGTTTTGTTCATATTGAACTCCTCCTGTACTGAGTTTTCTTTTTTGTATGTTCTCAGATGCCATCTCAAAACATCTATACCATTTATATCTGATTTCCAACAGTTTGTCAAGGTATTTTACGCAATAATACTGATTTTACGGCATTTTTTTTGCATTATCGGGATGAGGAATTACCGGATGCAGAATTCCCTGAGACCGTAGAAGTGCCGCTGTATACCAGATCCGCAAACGAAAACGACAAATCTTTCTCTTCATCATCAACCTGAACCGTATAACTTCTGGTTTCAAAATAGTTTTTCCTCAGCGTAATCACACGAACTCCCGGATTCTTTTTAAAGCTGCAGGGAGAAATGCCCACATAATTGCCATCTACATACACTTCCACTCCCTCCGGAGCATCTACGTAAACCTTATAATAATCCGTCAGCGTATCCCCCGATGACGAAGAGCTTTCCTTTTCCTCTTCTTCCTCGGATTCATTTGGCTCCAAAACCACATTGATTCCCGCCGATTCCTGAGAGACCCGGATATACTGGGTAATGGACTGATACCCTTCCGCCCTGGCAATCATCTGATGAATACCGTAAATCAAATCCACCGGACCGGAGGGATCTACCTTTTCTCCGTCAATATACAGCTCAGCGGAAGAAGGATTTAAAGAAAAAAGTACCATTCCATACTGAGGCTCCGGAATCTCAAGATCTCCAATGTCCAGAGTGGTTTCCTGATTTCGATGAATGGTGACACTTTTGATTCCCCCGCCGCCTTTATTACTGATATTGACCTGATAATCTCCCTCCGGTACCAGCAACAGCATATCTTCCGTAATCCTGCGGATCTGAGTCTGGCCAATCTCAATCCATCCACCCACGAAGTTTTCATCATTTGCAAGCCTTAAGTATCCATGCCCCTTTTCTACCCGCACACTCAAAATCTGACTGCCAATTCCCTGAAAGCTTAAAACATCCGAAGCATTCAGGTCCATGCTGTCCATACTCCTGCCTTCCGACAGGTATTGTGTATTGTCCGTAAGTTTATAAATATCCGAGCCAATGCTGATTTCACCACGAACCGGATGAATTTCATATCGCTCCACGTCCTCATAGGACCAGGCTGCAGGAGACAGCTGCAGAGTAGTCAGATGCTTTTTTGTTTTTAAAAAAGTCACATCTACAATATCGCCGGTCTCCACCTGATCAAAAGAAATGCTTTCCCCGTATTTATCGTAAAAACCGGTTGTGCCGTCTATAGAAAGAGTGTATCGCTTTCCTAGCTCCAAATTCAGAAAGGTGGCTGTATTTTTCTCTCCATCTCTTCCTACAAGAATGGCCGTATCCGCAGAGTCATAACTGTCAGGTCCCGTTACCACAAATCCGGTGTCTGTATCTTTATCCGGGAAGGCCTGCCCCGGTTCATTTCCGGAGATCAGCCGGAATGGGCTGGTGCAGGCCGTCAGCCATAAACTTAATGCCACAATCAGAAAAAACACCTGCCCCTTTTTACCGGAGAACATGTTTTTTACTCCAAGTTTTTTCCTTCTTTCGTCCTTCACACTCTATCCTCCACGATTCCGCTGCGCGGAATCTCACATTCCCAAGGCAGGCAAGCTTCCCTTCACGCCTTATCCCGCTATATCCCGAAACACTTGATTTAAAAATTTCTGTTTTTCCTTTTCCTGTGCTATCAGTTTCTCCAATTTTTCCTGATTCTTTCCCGGAATCCATGCTTTCCCGGAATTATAATAAAAGTTTACAATTTTCCAGAACTTTTCCGGATATGCAAGCCGATAATACAGATCAATACGGTCCTCTGCAGACAGCGGGCGTTCTTTCTCATATGCCTGCAGCAGCTCCAAACCTGTTGCCGCCTGCCAGTTTCCTTTTTCCAGCAGTTTCCGCAAAAGTAGATAAAGGTCCCGTACAGGGTGATCCGGCAGACACTTTTCAAAATTCACTACAAACCATCCCCCCGATCCCATGAGGATATTGTGATACTGATAGTCTCCGTGACAAAAGGTAACGGTTTCCGGCTTTTTCCCTTCTCCGTCCCTTTTGCGAAACGCCTCCGCATACTGCTTCCATTCCTCCGTAACCTCAAGAGCCTGCTCCAAAAAGTAATCACAGGATCCTAAAAGGCTGACCTCAAAGGGCTGTTTCTGTCCTTTCTGCTTCAGATATTTCTTTACCTTGCGGATTTCCCGGTTATGCTTTTCATATTCTTTTTCTGGTGAAAATGCAATAACTTCCCCCACTTCCTCCGCAGGCAGCTCCATACTCTCATGAAGCTTCGCCAGAAGCTTCACTGCCTGTACACATTCGCTTCTTTCACTGATACTGCATTCCCTGCCATCCTGCCAGGTTTTCAGGATGTAAGCCGTTCCGTCTCCATCCCGCACCAATAATCCACCCTCCCTGGCAGGTATAATGCTTTCTGTCCGCACCCTGCCGCAGGCAGCAACTTTCTGCAGCAGTTTATTCTGCAGCTGAACATGTTTATCATTCCCGCTATATTCTTTAAAGATCAGGCATCCGTCCGCTGTGTCGCACACAATGGCCCCTCTTCCCTTTCTGGTACGGATCACCTCTATATCATACTGTTCCAGTAATTCCACTGCCCTGTCGTTCACTGACTACCCCTCCCGCATATGTTTGTTCAAGCCGGAAAGCTCCTGCTTTCATCATATCTTATGAGGTGGGGCATAAAAGTATGTTGTTAATTCATCAGCTTTTCCGCTTCAGCCAGCAGTTTCTCCTTTGTATTCAGGGATGGGTCCTCCAGCACAAGCATAAGCAGCCTTTGCAGCATATCTCCCAGAGCCTTTCCCGGCTTCATGCCCGCCGCGATCAGGTCGGCGCCCGAAACGGCCAAATCTTTTAATGTCACGCACTGCTGCTTTTGTTTTATTTCATTATACAACTGATTCCATTTTTCCAGCCGCTCCCGCTTCTGCTCCCTCAGGTAATCACTCTGGGCATAAATGTCCGCCCTTTTCACCTGAAAAAGCAAGGGAAACGCATCCTCTCCTATCTTGTTGATGGCCCGGCGTACTGCCGCCGCATCTGGTTCCAGATTATTTCCGTAGTCATGATATTCCACCAGCCTGCAAACCTTACCAATCGTATCATTGTCATATTTCAGTCTGTGCATGATTTGGTCTGCTATCTCGGCACTTACTTTTGCATGGCCGTGAAAATGCGTGATCCCGTCTTCGTCTTTAGACAAAGTTTCAGGCTTTCCTATATCGTGAAACAACATGGTCAGCCGAAGTACCTTATCGGCGTCCACCCATTTCAAAGAATGGAGAATATGCTCTCCCACGGTATAAATGTGATGAAGATGATACTGTTCCGTCTCCATGGCCCGATCCAGTTCCGGCAGAATGATCTTTGTAACCCCTAATTTATATGCTCCCCGAAGATAATCCGGATGGGGAGAGGTCAATATCTTTGTAAGCTCTGACTGAATCCGCTCCGCGCTGATAGTCAGCAGACTGGATGACAGCTTTTGGATTGCCTTCATGGTAAAAGAGTCAATGTGAAAACCCAGCTGCGCCGAAAAACGGACCGCACGCATGATACGCAGAGCATCCTCTTCAAACCGTTCCTCCGGAACGCCCACGCAGCGGACTACTCCGATCTCCATATCCTCCATGCCCCGGTAATAATCCACCAGTCCTCTTTCGTCATTATACGCCATGGCATTTACGGTGAAATCCCGCCGCCTTAAATCCTCCCGCAGGCTTGGGGTATAGATCACCTCCTTAGGATGCCGATTGTCCTCATATTTCCCGTCAATGCGGTAAGTGGTAACTTCAAACCCGTCCTTTCCCAGCATAACCGTAACGGTACCATGTTTTATTCCCGTATCCACCGTATAGGGAAAAAGGGCTTTCACTTGCTCCGGCCTTGCAGAGGTAGTAACATCCCAATCCTCCGGCTCTCTCCCCATCAGGGAATCCCGCACGCAGCCGCCTACCACATAGGCTTCAAAGCCTGCTGCCTGCAGGGTTCTTAAAATATGCCTGGCCTTGCCGGGTACTGCTATTTTTATATCGCGGCCCAAATTCTGCCTGCCCACCTTTTTCCTCCCGCATCAAAAAAATCTTTCGATCACCTGTATGAGTCCGTCCTCATCATTGGCAGCCGTTACATAATCCGCCGCTTCCTTCACCTCCTGCTGGGCATTCCCCATGGCCACACCCACTCCGGCATATTTAATCATGGAAATATCATTAAACCCGTCTCCGCAGCAGACCGTGTTCTTTTGGGTTACTCCCAGCACAGGCAGAATCTTGTCCAAGGATGCCGCCTTATTTACATCCGCAGGCATAATCTCGATAAAATAAGGCTCCGAGCGATATATGCTGGCCCGGCCCCCGTATTGCTGCTGAAGCTCCTTTTCCAGCCTTCCTGCTTTCTCCGGCTCGGCAGTCATCAAACATTTATTGATGTCAAAGTCCACAAATTCCAGGAAGTTTTCCACTTCCCGCACTGGAAGACCGTTGATGGCCGCTTCCAGCTCCACATATTTATCCTTTGGAAATGCGGAAATGACTTCACTGCCCAGATAAGTGACCAAGCCACAGCCATTGTTTTTGGCAAAACGGTATATTCCAGGCAGAAGAGTCAGAGGCAAAAGCCTCTGATAAAGAATCTCTCCCGTATAACACTCCACGATTTTTGCCCCGTTAAACGAAAGCAGATACCCTCCGTATTTTTCCAGCTCAAGCTCCTTTTCATACTTACGCATACCGGGCGTTGGCCTGCCCGAAGCAAGAATCACCTTCTGCCCCCGCTTCATCAGATCCTGTACAGCCTGCCTGGTAGCGGGGGTAATCTCTTTTTTTGAATTTGTAAGCGTTCCGTCTATGTCTAAAACCAGCGCTTTCTTCATTTCCTTCACACTTCCCGACATGCCGCCTGTGGCGGCGCATACAATCCGTGAAATCTGGATGAACACCGCTCAGGGCAAGTTTGCTCCCCTGCGTTCTTCAAGGCAAGCCTTAGATTTTCATTGGTTGAATTCTTGTCATCCTTACAAATCCTGTCGCCTTTTATTGCGCATTATCGGAGCCTTCAGAAGTCTCCGGCTCTTCGCTTTCACTTTCCCCGCTCCCGCTTTCGGAAGCCTTCTCCGCTTCTTGAATCTTAAAGTAATTCAGGTTACCCTTATCGTTTGTGACCTCATATCCCTGGCTGATCTCTTCCACGTATGCGTTCATCCGCTCCGTCAGCAGGATGCCCTCTATATCCAACGACCAGGCGGGAGCATTGGTACCCACATAGTAGACAACATAAGTTGTCGTGCCGGTATGAGTGGTTCCGTCCGCATCGGTATGTGTTTCTTCATTACCTGTAATTACCGCTGTCTCGCCTTCTGTACGGGCACTGTCGAGTATCCAGGCTGCCAGCTCGTCAGTCATGGCCCCTGCTGTCAGCCCTTCATACAGTCCACCCTCCGCAGAGGAACCATATTTTTCCGCCAGCTCGGCAAAACTGTCTTCCGTAGCCGAACCGCTCTTCCACTCATCCAATACCGCATCCGCCGTAACCTCCGAATCGGCGCCAAGGACAATAATCCTTGCGTCTGCCGTAGGTGTCTGATCCAAATACCGGCTCACAAATTCCACTACATAATAAAGATGGCTGGCCGTATTTTCGATCACGGAGCTGTCTCCCTCCTTACGTGTATCGTCAAAAAGCCAATCCCGAAGCTGTGTGGAAACAGCGCTTTTCTTAACGTTTTCCTGCAGATCGCCCAACGTGGAAATATCCCCCAATGCCGCATCCGCCTTATTTCTGGCTTCTCCCATGGCAAATTCTATCTCCGCATCGGAGGGTGTATAGGCCTTATCCCCATCGGCGCCTTCCTCTCCCTCTGCACTTTCCGTCTCGTCTACCGGATCAGCAAGCTCTGTCGGCTCCGTGGGCAATTCTGCATTAAAGGTTAGAATACGATAATTCACTGAATCATAGCTGTCGGCATTTTCCTCGTAATAAGCCTTGATCTCCGCCTCTGTGGGAGCCTTTTCCCTGGAAACCTGCTCGTAAAATGCACCCAGCTCCATGTTTTCAATCACAAAGCCCTTCACCCTGGAAGCCGTGGCGTAAGGTCCATACAGCTGCTGTATATATGCCTTTTCCGTTACTCCCTGAACAGAAGCCGCAGTGCGAATAGCTTCCTCATATTTTGCATATTCCCCTGTCGCGTCATAAGTAAAACCGGCAGCTTTCATTTGATCACGCAGCGCCTTATTTTCCGCAATATTATTCACTGCCATCTGTTCAAAGTAATCTTGAAAAGTCAGCTGATCGTTATACATCTGCGCAGACGGATCCTTGCTCAAATCAATGCCAAACATACTTAAATAGTAGCTGTTCTGGGTAATATAACTATTCTTCATCAGATTATAATGATAATCAAATTCTACCCTGGACACCTTTTCGCCTGCCACCTCAATATATGTGCCGTTTATGGTGAGATAGCTGCGAATCGGGAAAGACAACACCAGACATAGCAGCGCCAAAACAACGACAATTCCTGTAATCCTGCCGGTCAGCTCGTCCCGCCTGGCCTTTTTCCTTTCTTCTTCCCTTCTTTGCATTTTCAGGTCATATTTGGTTAAAACCTTTTTCTCTTCCTTGTTCTCTGCTTCTTTCTTAGACATAATGATCCTTTCCTCTTTTACAACTTAAATTTTGGCAGTAATTCAGCCATGGGCATATCACTGCAGATTTTGTCAATTATACCCCATGGCCAAATACTTTCGCAACTCATTTCACATATTTTTCAAGTTTTTCCACAATATTTTTCATGCAGCCCGGCTCGAAGGGATTGTCCAGACCTACCTCTTTTATCATATTGGTGAAGAAATCGCTTGCGGAAAGCTTGCAGAGCTTCAGATAGCTCTCCCAGGCCTTCTTAAAATCCTCATCCATCTTTACCTTATACTGCAGGGCACAGGTTTGTGCCAGGCAATAGTCGATATAGTATAAGGGCGAGGTATAGATATGCGTCTGCTTCTGCCAAAAACCGCCCTTCTCAAAAAATTCATAGCCGCTGTAATCCATGTGGGGCCGGTATTCCCCTTCCAGCTTCAGCCATGCCTGATGCCTTTCTTCCGGTGTCATGTCAGGATTCTCATACACAATGTGCTGGAACTCATCCACCATACATCCATAAGGGATAAAGGCCGCCGAATCCTCCAAGTGCATTTCAATGTAATCCCCGGCTCTATCACCAAAGAACATTTCCATCCAGCCCTGAGTAAAAAATTCCATAGACATGGAATGAATCTCCGCAGTCTCCATACCGATGTCCCCATGCTCTCTAATGGGGTCCTTTCCAGAAAGGTAACCCTGGAAAGCATGGCCGCACTCATGGGTGATCACATCCACATCGCCGCTGGTGCCGTTGAAATTGGCAAATACAAAGGGTGAGTTATACAGAGGCATATACGTCATATAGCCCCCAGCCCTCTTTGTCTTACGGCCAAGCACGTCAAACAGCTCATTCTCCATCATGAAATCCATGAATTCCTTCGTCTCAGGGGAAAGCTCCCCATACATTTTTTGTCCTGCTGCCAGTATTTCATCCGGCGTGCCCACCGGTGCGGGATTTCCTTCTTTAAAATAAACTGCATTATCAATACAACTTAAGCTGTTAAGTCCCAGACGCTTCCTTCTGCGGTCATGCAGCTCTTCGGCAAAGGGTACGAAATCCTTTTTCACCTGATCCCTGTATGCCTCCACCTCTGCCTGGCCGTAACAGTTGCGTCCCATACGGTAATAACCCAGCTGCAAATAATTATCGTAGCCCATCATTTTTGCCTGGGCCGTGCGGTTTTTCACCAATTTATCGTATATCTCATCCAGCTGCTTTGCATTTTCCTCGAAATAGGCGTTATATTCCTTCCAGGCCGCCGACCGGATATTTCTGTCTTGGTGTACCAGATAGGGCCGCATAAGAGAAAGATTCAACTCCTTGCCGTCAAAGTTGATCTTTGCGCTGGCAATCAGCTTGTCATATTCCAGCGTCAGCTTATTTTCCTCCTGCATAAGGGGAATCAGCTTCTCGTCCATTGATTTTTGCGCAATTTCCATGTTTTTAAAGGCCACCGGTCCGATCTTGCTCTGCAAAAACTCCCGATAAGGCGAGTCATAAAGCTTTTTCTGGTAAGCCAGCACCAGGTTGCTGTACACCGGCAGCTTTTCATCGTAATAATCATGTTCCTTCTCGTAAAATTCATCCTTGGTATCAATGTCAAAGCGAATATGGGAGATGGTATACAAAGTGCTTACCCTGTCATTCAGCTCATAAAATTTCTGGTGTACGGCAAACTGTTCTTCTCCGCTTTTCGCCGCGTCAAACTCATCCATGAGCGTCTTCAGCTCCTTCTCCACCTGATCAAAATCCACTCTTTCATAGGGCATATCCTTAAATTTCATGTTCAAGCCTCCGTTTCTTTATTAAATACGTTTTTATTTCCGCGCGTTTTGCCGCCCGTGATCTGCCTGCAGGCACACCTGTCCTTCCTGCTGCCATGTTCTATATTTTACACGATTCCTGCCGAGCTGTAAACAGAAGCATATGAAACTTTCCGTTTTTATCGTAACAGTTCAAATCTCTGTAATAAAGTAACAGGTGACAGACGGCTGTTGTTCTCAATGAGGACTGTGCGAGACGTCGGTACTTGGCAAGCGTTCTATGCTTGCTTAGGTACCGTTACGTCGAGCCCCAAGCGCAAGCGTGTCCGAATGAAAATGACGGCCGGCTGTCGCCGTCAGGTTGTCGAAAGGTTGTACTGTTACTTTTTATCCTCTTAACATAAATGTAACATTTGCATCTTGTAAACTTGGCTGTCCTGTGATACAGTTTTTGTATAACAATTTTCTTATGATCAGGAGGTTAAACATGTTAGAAGAGCTAAAGAAAAAGTGTTTTAAAAAGTCCTTGCCCCTGTCAATCATTTTAATTATTGCTGGACTTGTTTTGATCGTTTGGAATGCAAGCAGCGCATTTTACGCATTATTCGGGCTTGCAAAGTTTGAGGATCTTAAGCCCAACGAGATTCGCAATCAGCTGGTTGAAGCAAACGTCAATATTGTCTGGGACTGCTATCTGGAGCAGGGTACTAAAGATACTGCCACCAACCGTACCACTATAAACTATTACTGGTACATCATCGCCACCGGAGACGAATACGCAACGGATTACAGGTATATGGCCATCAAGGTTCCCAAGAAAATGGGAAGCCAGATGGATGACATCATGGATTATTACTACGAATACGGCCTGCCCGCTTCCGATTCTCTGGAGCTTGCCGGCAAGGTTAAAAAACTTTCCGGAAAATATTACGACTATTTCCATGACTACTTTGTGGACGACAACGACTTTACCGAAGCCGAGTTTAAGGACAATACTCTTCCTTACTACATAGACGTCAACTTAAGCATGGATACCTTGAAGTACGGCTACGTTATTCTTGTACTGGCGGGCCTGGCACTGATCGTATGGGGCATTATCCGCATTATTAACGGCGCTAAGGGCGACAGCCTGAAGGCATTCCTGGCAGACTTCCATAATGCAGGCTATACCGATTCCGCCATCGAATCCGATATCGCTGCGGCGGCCTCCTACACAAAGCATAATGATATTAAACTGGGACGGCTTTGTACCTATTTCGGCTTAAACAGCGCAGGCCCCAGAGCAATTCCCAACAATAAAATTCTGTGGGCTTATCAAAGCACCACCACGCACCGAACCAATGGCATCAAAACCGGCGTAACTTACAGTATCATGGTCTTTGCGGACGGTTTTAAAAACGCGTTTAACATCGGTGTTCCCGATGAGGCTACTTCTCAGGATATTTTAAACAAGATGAACCAGCTTTATCCCTGGGTTGTGGTCGGTTATTCGGAGGATTTGAGGAAAATGTTCAACAAGGACCGGGCACAGTTCCTGCAGCTTCGCTATAATACCGTGGAGCATGTGGCGGTTGAGCCGGGCTTTGAAGGTTTTAACTCATAAGTATATTATTTATTTAATGGAAAGCGGATTCCAATTGGGGAATCCGCTTTTTATAGAGAATTGGGTTTGATTCAGAATGACTTTTGTGATACAATCTTTCCATTAAAACATAGGTCTTAAGGAGACTGTCTTTATGGAAGATCATCACTCGATACATGCCCCCATCCCCGGTCTTGGCCTCAGGAGCATTAAGACTGCTCTGGCCGTGATGTTGACTGCACTTTTATACGCCATCCCGTTTTTCGGAGGAAACCCTACCTTCGCCTGTATCGGTGCAATCTTTGGCATGGGCGCCGACATGGAGGAATCCCGCCGCAGCGGCGGGAATCGCTTTTTCGGTACGATCATCGGCGGCTTTATCGGTCTGTTTCTTTACTGGGGAGAACATCTCTTCTTCCCTGAGGGAAATTACTGGCTGCGCCTTCCTCTGGCTTTTCTCGGTACAATCGTCATGATCTGCCTGTGCGTACTCTTTCGCTGGCCCGGCGGAGTTCAGCCCGGCGGGGTGGTGTTATGTATCATCCTCTTCAACACCCCCGCTCATCATATTGACTACGCTTTACATCGCATGATCGACACCGGCATCGGTGTCGTCATCGCTCTTGTAGTTAATTACCTTCTTCCCAGAAGCCGGCTGGAACGCTGGTTTCACTTAAAGCCCTCCGGCCGGGAGATACAGAACACTGCAGACACGGCAGTACCGGAAACGGCACTGGAAGCAACTCCCAAAGAAACACAGAAAGAGCGGGATACCTCCCACATGTAGTATCCCGCTCTTTTTCTGCTCATTGTTCCCAAGTATTTGCGAAACGTTCATTCTAAAATCAGGCTTTGAGCAATCACCTGTCATGATCCCTGTTTTCGAAACTGCACCGGCGTCATCCCATAGGTTTTCTTAAACAGCCGATTAAAATGCTCCACATTGTCATAGCCTACCTCCACGGCTACGGCCTCCACCGTGTGATTGGTCTCTCGCAGCAAAGTTCGGGCCTTTTTCAACCGCTCCTTCTTCACTGCATCCTGGAAGGTCATCCCCGCTTTCTCTCGGATGTACTTGGAAAGATACGGTTTGGAGAGATGAAATTCCTCGGACAAGGCCTCCAGCGTCACATTTTTATAATCATTTTGAATATAGCTGATAATCTCCACAATACGTTCTTCCCTGCCGGCAGTAATATGCTGCCCTGCCGCCAGCTTATTTGCTGCCGAAGCCAGCGCTGCTATGGATGCCTTAATAATATCCTCGTCAATCCCTACACCCCAATAGAGCTGTCCGTCGCACATGATGCCCACATAAGCTGCAGCCTTAGAGCTGGAACCTTTGGATATAGCATGTTCCTCGTACACCGCAAGCTGATAACTCATGCCGAAAAAGGTCTTAATTGCATTGCTCACCGCATCCAGCCGCCCGTTTCCGGACGCCTTAATCACCCTTTTCACCCCGCTCTGTTCTATAGTCACTTCCGCCCGAATCCCGTTTTCCTGTCTAAAATGACATTCCGGAATCTCAAATACGCTGCGGGGCGTAATATAATTTTCCTCAAATATCGCCAGAATTTCGGCAGGAAGAAGCTCCTGGTGCCGCCTGTCGGATACGCCCTTCACCAGATAGCCGACCTCTTCCTTCATGGCTGCCGGCAGAGAATAGCCAAACTGCTGCTTCAGCACAAAAGCAACGCCGCCTTTACCGGATACACTGTTGATACGAATCACATCCGACTCGTACTCCCTTCCCACGTCTGCAGGATCTATGGGCAGATAAGGTACATCCCAGCGCTTGCCGCTCTTCCCTTCCTTCAGCCATGTCATACCCTTGCTGATGGCATCCTGATGAGAACCGGAAAACGCAGTAAACACCAGGTCTCCCGCATAGGGTGTTCTCTCGTGGACCCTCATACCCGTAAAGCGCTCATATTCTTCCCTTACCCTCATAATATGGCTAAAATCCAGCCCGCTGTCCACACCGTGGCACATCATATTCAGGGCCACCGTCACAAGGTCCACATTTCCCGTGCGTTCGCCGTTACCGAACAGTGTGCCTTCCACCCGGTCCGCTCCGGCCAGAATGCCGAACTCCGCGTCGCTGACGCCGCAGCCCCGGTCATTGTGAGGGTGGACGCTCAGCACCACGTTTTCTCTGTACTTTAAGTGCTTGTGCATGTACTCGATCTGGCAGGCAAAGACATGGGGCATGGCCACCTGCACTGTAGTGGGAAGGTTAATAATGGCCTTGTGTTCTCCATCCGGCTTCCATACGTCCAACACCGCATTGCAGACCTCCAGGGCATAGTCCACCTCTGTCTGGGAAAAGCTTTCCGGGCTGTACTCAAAGGTAAAATTCCCCTCCGTTTCCTCCGCCAGCTTCTTTAATAGGGCCGCGCCGTCCACCGCCAGCTTCTTAATGGCTTCCTTATCCTTTTTAAACACCTGCTCCCGCTGTTCCACGGATGTGGAATTGTACAGATGTACTACGGCATGGGGCGCTCCCTTTACCGCCTCAAAGGTTTTGCGGATGATATGCTCTCTTGCCTGAGTCAGCACCTGGATGGTCACATCATTGGGAATCATATCCCGCTCGATCAACGCCCGGATAAAATTGTACTCCGTATCGGAGGATGCGGGAAAGCCCACTTCGATTTCCTTAAAGCCGATCTCTACCAGCAATTTAAAAAAATCCAGTTTATCTTCCAGGCTCATAGGTTCAATCAATGCCTGGTTACCGTCCCTTAAGTCCACACTGCACCATATGGGCGCTTTGTCAATGCTGTCCTTTTGTACCCAGTCATAGGTAACCTCAGGAGGCATATGATAGGTCTTTTGATATTTCTCTTTTACGTTTACTTTTGCCATAATCTTATCCTGCCCTCTTGCTCGTATTTATTCTTATTTTTAGTTATAATACCATTTTTTTGAGCAAATACAATGATTTTAGTTATTCTCTATATTGATCTATTTTAATTCTTTATCTTGTTGTTTCTTATCTTTATTTTCTCAATACTCCTCCGCAATATCCATTTCTTCCTGCTCGGCTTCAATGGTCATTGTGGAATAAGGTGTGCGATGCAGATATACCAGCCAGTAACCGGCGCCCACGATTCCCGCTCCGCCCACAATATTGCCCAGGGTTACCGGCAGCAGATTTTTCAAAAGGAAGCTCCCCATGTTCAAAATCCCCGAATCCATACCGTATTCTCCGGCTGTAAGTATTCCGGCGATGCAGAAATAAATATCAGCAATACTGTGTTCAAAGCCGCAGAGTACAAACAGCATTACCGGCCAGAAGCTCATCAGCAGCTTACCGGATACCGTCTTGGCTGCAAAAGCCGCCCAAACCGCGATACAGACCAGAATATTACAGAGTATGCCCCGTATAAAGGCCTCGGAAAAGCTTTGCTCCACCCTCACCAGCGCCGACGCTATCATCTTTTCCGCCAGCCGCCCGCCGTACAGGCCGGGAGTATGCCCGTATACCACCAGCGCCGCCACAAAGGATGCGCCAAGAAAATTTCCTAAGAATACGAAAATCCAGCTTTTCAGCATATCCCGCATTCTTACCTTCTTTTCCAGCACACTGATGATAATCAGATTGTTCCCGGTAAACAGCTCGCTGCCCGCCACCAGTACCATGGCCATACCTGCCGGAAAGACGCAGGCGCTTAACAGTCTGGCTACGGAAGCATTGTCCACCGTTGCCGATATGGTGGTGGAGGCGATTCCCGCGAATCCGATAAAAACTCCGGCAAAAAAGCCTAAAATTACCATTTTCCAAATGGAAAGTCTTACCTTATGTATTCCGATTTCTATAAAATTTCTTGCAATTTCTATTGGTGAGTGCATAGGTTCCCTCCTTCTTTATGAATCCACCATGCTGCTTCTCAGAGAATGATTTTATACCTGCATTTTTACATATGTTATTTTTATTATTATAATGGAGAAACAGGGATTTGTATACCGTTTTCTATACACCCGCTTTTCCTCTTGCATTTCGCCGCAAACAAGAGTATCATGAAAACGATGAAATACTTATCGAAAAAGGGGGTTTTTTCATGAAAGTACAAAACAAATGGATAAGGGCCGCTATTCCCGCCCTGCTGCTTCACTGCAGTATCGGTACGGTATACTGCTGGTCCATTTTCAGTGAAGAGATCGGCAAATATATCGGCTTTTCAAAGGGTGCTACCGAATGGGCCTTCAGCTTCGCCATCTTCTTCTTAGGCATGTCCGCCGCCTTTCTGGGAAATGTGGTGGAAAAGGATATACACCGCTCGTCCTTAATTGCTGCCATCTGCTTTGCGGCAGGTATGGCTGGCACCGGATTCTTCATCTGGTACGGCGGTAAGCAGTATGCGGCGACCGGTCACGGCAGCGTATTGGCACTGATCGGTATTTATGTATGTTACGGCTTCATTATGGGCATCGGTCTGGGTACCGGTTATTTGTCTCCGGTAAAAACTCTGATGCTCTGGTTTGAAGACCGTAAGGGCCTGGCTACCGGCCTGGCAGTGGCAGGCTTCGGTGCCGCAAAGGCTATTGCAAGTCCCATAATGCAGGCTCTTCTTGATTCGTTGGGCAAGAACGGTATCTGGCAGATGTTCCTGATTTTAGCCGGAGTCTATTTTGTGATGATGTTCGCAGGACATCTACTCCTGGCAAAGCCCGCGGGCTGGCATGAGCCTGCAAAGCAGGAAAAGGGCCAGAAGGCAATCGACGTGATCAAAACCAAACCCGTTGTTTTTGTGGGCATTTGGCTGATGTTCTACCTTAACATTACTTGCGGCTTGGCATTGATCTCTCAGGAGAAAATGATTATCAAGTGTATTGGCCTTGGCGCCATGGCGGGTGTCCTTTCCTCCGTGACCGCAGTTTTCAACGCAGGCGGACGTCTGGGCTTTTCCGCATGGGCTGACACCATGAAGGACAGAAACACCATTTACAAAATCATCTTTATTCTTTCCATTGCGGCTACCGGACTCGTCATTGCCACCCAGGCAATCACCAAACAGGGCAACAGTATTATCAGCGGCGGTTCTGGCAGTATGTTCCTTACGATACTGGTACTGATCCTGCTCTTTGTGGTAAATGCAGGCTACGGCGGCGGCTTCAGCAATGTTCCCACATTGCTGTCCGACCATTACGGGATGGGAAATATCAGCGCCATCCACGGCATTACCCTTTCTGCATGGGCCATTGCAGGCCTCACCGGTAATCAGGTAGCCACCCTGATCGTAAACAAAGTTGGCAGCTGGAGTAATATTACGGTTGACGGACATGAATATAATATTAATCCCACAGGTTATCAGTCGGTACTATATCTGACCGTGGTATTGTACATTATTTCATTATTGATCAGTTTCTTCATGGTTTCCGGCCATAAGAAAAAGAAGGCCTAAATCTAGTTCACATACGGATGCGGCGGATACCGCTGAATACAAAATAAAAGCTGCGCACCGGTTGTTAGTGCGCAGCTCCTTTTTTTCCTTTTTGTTTGTTCTCTCTGTTTACCATTACAAATCCGAGTAACGCCGTTAAAAACTCCGTTACCGGATAAGCAAGCCAGACACCTGTCATTTCCCACAGGGCAGACAGTAAAAAGGCCATGGGAATTATGAGAATCAATCCCCTTAGAATTGATAGGATATGAGCGGGCAGAGCCTTTTCTATCGAGGTAAAAAAAGTTCCCAGATTAATGTTATATCCGACAAACGGAATAGATATAAAATACCATTTCAGTCCAGATACGGCTATCTGCTGCAATTCGGCATTATGCTCACTGTTAAAAACGGCAGTGATCGGCTCTGCAAAAGAAAAGATTAGTAAATAAATGATACCGGATACTGTCAATGTCGTTACCAGAGCATATTTGAGTATGGTTTTTGTCTGCCTGTTATTTCCCGCACCATAAACAATACTGACCAACGGCTGCATGCCCTGTGCAATACCCGTATAGACCGCAACAATCACAAGCGAAATATTTGCAACGACTCCGTAAGCGGCAACTCCTGTATTTCCCACCAATTTTAATATCATTGCGTTAAAGGTAATCATTACAATTCCGGAGGATAACTGCGCAATCAAAGACGGAAAGCCTAATGATAATTCCTGCTTTACGATTTCCTTCCTTATATTCGTTTTTACCAGGCGAAGGTTACTTTTCTTTTTCACCCAGTGAAGAAGCATCATAGCAATGCTGATCACGGGCGATAAGCCTGTCGCAAAAACAGCCCCGAAAATTCCCATTCCCCCCGGAAAAATAAAGATATAGTCCAACAGGATATTGGATAAGCTCCCGACCAGCATAGCAATCATGGAAAGCTGGGGACTGTCATCGTTTCGAACAAAACAAAGGAACACATCGTTCAAAATAAAAGCAGGTGAAAACAACAGCAGCCAGCACAAATAGGTATTTGTCATTTCTGATATGTCCGCGCTTGCCCCTAAAAGTATTGCCATCTGATTGGAAAAAAAGAAACCAATCAGAACAAATACCACCGAAAAAATCAATGCAAGATATAGGGTATTCGTATAAACAAGCTGTGCCTCTTTGACTTTCTCCTGACTTTTACATATTGAAAACCTTGTGGCGCCGCCCATACCAAGCATAAGTCCTGTTCCGTGAATAAAATTGTATACGGGAATCGCAAGATTTAAAGCGGTAAGTCCGTTTGTCCCCAATCCTTTTGACACAAAAAAGGTATCGGCTAATATATAGCAGGATACTCCTAATGTGCCTATAACACTCAAAATTGTATATCGGGAAAAATCCCGCAGCCAGTGTCGTTGTTCCATGGATTTCTCACTCCTGTATCTATCACAAAAAAATAGCGTCACAGCTTTCTGTCTTCAAAGGCCTAACGACAGAAAGTATGACGCTTAACTTCTTACCCGGCGGCAACAAGTGTCAATCTATATCTCCTGCATTATACAATGCGCAAATCAAAAAATCAATCAAAAAATTCTTGCGGCTTATATGATCTCCACCCGCTCAAAATACCGGAGCAGGATACCCGCACAGTTTTCGGCGCCCAGAGCGGAGGTGTCCAAAATCATATGATAATTACTCACATCGCCCCATACCTTGCCCGTATTGTTGAAATAATATTCCGAACGGGCCCTGTCGTTCTTTTCAATCAGCTCCTTGGCCGCATCATGGGAAAGTGATTCCTTCTTCATAATCCGCTTAATCCGATCCTCCTTGTCGGCGCAGACATAAACGTTAAATACATTGGGCTGATCCTTCAAAATCTCGGAAGCACAACGCCCCAGCAGGATGCAGGATTCCCCCGCCAGCTTCCTGATGACCTCCGCCTCATCCGCATAATTACTGTCATGAAGCTCATTCTCGATATAAGCCCTGTCATAAACTGGAATACCCAGCTTTTTGGAAAGCTCCTCCGCAATCATGCTTGCCCCGGTGCCAAACCGGCGGCTCATGGTAATCACAAGATTCATAACATTTCCTCCTTATTCGGCCGCAGTCTCCGGAATTTTGTTCCGAAAGGAATGCCGCTTGTGCTTTTTATTGTACCACAAATATTACGCCGCCGCCATAAAAAATACCGGCTTGTTTGCAGACAAACATACGGTTCTCTTGTAAATATGATTGATGACCACAGCCTGTTTGCCATTCCAATCCCGTTATTAAAGTGCAAAAGGACACAGGAAGAAATTAATATACTGGCGCTAAAAGCTAATCAAATGAGAAACAAGCCTTACAAATATTGGACGAAGAGGTTATCTATACAAAATCCAGATGAAAAACGCCCGTCTTTGGCGTTTTTCCGTGTGAGAAAAGTCTGCATAGCAGACTTTTCTCACACTACCCAAGCAGCTCCAGCAGCTCTTCCCGGCTGAAACTGCCGGTACCCATATCTTCTGCATTTAACAGCTGATCCGCAAGCTCCCGCTTTTTTTCCTGTAAGAGCATAATCTTTTCTTCGATGGTGTTTTTGGCAATCAGTTTGTACACGCTGACCACATTTTCCTGGCCAATGCGGTGGGTACGGTCCGTGGCCTGGTTTTGCACCGCCAGATTCCACCAGGGATCATAATGAATCACAATATCCGCAGCCGTCAGGTTCAGGCCCGTGCCTCCTGCCCTCAAGGAAATGCAGAAAACACTTGTCTCATCGGATTGAAAGCTTTCCACCAGTCTCCTGCGTTCCTCCTTGCTGGTGGCACCCGTCAAAATATAATGGGAAATCTTTTCCCTGTTAAATTCCTGACTGATCTTGTCCAGCATGGTGGTAAATTGGGAAAACAAGAGAATTTTATGTCCGCCGCTGATCGCATCTCTGACAATGTCCAGACACAACTGGGTCTTTGCGGATTCTCCCCCATAACCTTCATACAACAGTCCCGGATCACAGCAAAGCTGCCGGAGCTTCGTCAGTTCCGCCAAAATCTGAATTTTTCCCTTCTTAAACTCATCCTCGGACTGTTTATCCAGCGATAAACGCAGCCTTTGTACATGAGCATCGTAAAGCTCCCGCTGTTCTCCCTCCAGGCGGGCGTATAGATTTTCCTCCAGCTTGTCGGGCAGGTCCGTCAGCACGTCCTTCTTTAACCTGCGAAGCACAAAGGGACGAATCATTTTTTGCAGGCGCTTTCTTGCTCCTTCCTCCTGATTTTGAATGATAGGCACCTCGTAACTGTCCCGGAAATGACTGTAGGAATATAAATAGCCCGGCATCAGATAATCAAAAATGCTCCAAAGCTCGCTGAGACGATTTTCAATCGGCGTTCCCGTAAGGGCCAGCTTAAATCCCGCCCGAATTTCCTTTACGGCCCGGGCTGCCTGAGTATTGTAATTCTTAATATATTGAGCCTCGTCGATAATCTGGACAGTAAACTCCAAAGGCTCATAAAGCTCTATATCCCTTTTTAACAAATCATAGGAAGTAATCAGAATCTCTCCTGCCTTACAATTTTCCAATAAGGCTTGTCGCTCCAGTATCGTTCCCACTACCATTTTTACAGAAAGCTCCGGCGCAAAGTGGTCAATCTCGCTGCTCCAGTTATACACCAGCGACGCCGGGCACACTACCAGCGCCAGCGGCTTCCTGTGGTTTCTGTTCCCATCCACGGCTTTCGTCGCCGGAGCCTTATCTACCGCCACGACCCCCGCCTCTTCTGAAGCCGAAGTTTTATTCGCAGCCAAAGTCTCCGTGGTTTCCGACAGCAGGAATGCAATAACTTGCAGAGTCTTTCCCAAGCCCATCTCGTCCGCAAGAATACCACCGAAACCATTATGCTTTAAAGTCCTCAGCCACAAATATCCCTTTTTTTGGTACTCCCGAAGTACATTGGTCAAGGATGGAGGCACTTCAAAATCATTATCCTCCACCGTCTTCATGTTACGGATCAGGGACTTAAATTCCCTGTTCCGCTCCACACTTAGGGAAACCCATTCCTTGGCCTCCATGTCCAGATACAGCGCTCGGTACTTGGGAAGCCGAATCCTGCCGCTCTTAATCTGTCCGTCGCTTAAGTCCAGCCCTTTCTTCAGCTCCAAAAGTCCTCCAATGGCTTCCTCTTCCATATTAATAAAGTCACCGTTCCTTAAACGGTAAAATTTTTTCTTCCGGTCATACCTGCTTAAGATTTCCTGCAACTGTTCCATGGATAAATCCTGTGCCGTCAAGGTAAGCTCCAACAGATCGCCGGAAAGAAATACACCCACCACCGGCTTCGGGGCAGGAGAAACCTTTACCAGCTTCAACGCCTCGGATATAAAAACCTCCCCTATAGCTTGAAACTCCGGAATTCCTCTGGTCAGCAGCTCATAAGCCATGTCTTCATCGTCCCGAAGCACCAGCTCGCCTCTCATTTGACTGTATTCGTTAAAATACCGCCGCACCTGCTGCCCTGCCTGCATCTCCCGAACCGTATCCCTGCCCGCATCAATCCCGTTATCCTTAAGCAAATCATAAGTTTGTTCCCCGTATACGGCCTGAAGCCTGCAGGTAAAACAGTCTCTTTCGGGAGCGTCCAGATAAATCTGAAACGTAACCTCTCTGACACCATAATCCTCTTTGTGAAAAGAAACATAGTTTGGCGTAAAAGTCTTTTCCAGCGCCGGAAGCACCTCTCTACAGAAGACAGGCACATCCCGGAACGCCACAAACAGAGGCCTCTTTATTTCCATATCCTGAAAGCAGTCCAGGAAATCCTGTATGGAATCTTCCTCCATGCGGCTTATCCTGTAAACTTTTCCCTCCAGAAAATAAAAATTGTCCTTCTTTCCACGGCAAACCTCCCAGTGACTCACGGATACATGCAGTCCCTCTTCTTCCCCGGTAATATTTAAGATCCGGGAAAGCTTTTCATCTGTTTCATGCCAGTACTTATACTCCTGTCCGTTGATTTCTCCCTCAAAAGAACGCCCGTCCATAATATTGATAAATTCTTCCAGCCCTTCATCCGTGAGGATCATTTCCCTCAGCTTTGACGAATGCGCGGAAGAATTATAATAGCCATAGTAAGAGTAGCTCTGAGTATAACGCCATTCATTATTTCCCATCCAGCTGCAGATAAAGTCCACCAGTCCCCGGCATTCCTCTGCAAAGGCTTCCCTTGTATGTACAAAAGAAAGCTTGCGCCCGTAAGAAAATTCCTCGTTTTGTTCAATGGCCCTGGAAAAGGCAACAAGATCCTTCAACACATATTTATGGCTGTCCGCCGTCCCCAGCAAAAAAGTAAGTTTTGTTCCTTCCTCCGTCCTTTGCAGCTTTGGAATCAACAGCACCTTGCCGTAATTGGCGGTATCCGTAATAGGCAGTGTCTTCTTTAATACCCTTTGCCGAAGCAGCATCGCAATGGCAGGAGAAGTCTGGGGCGGCCTTTTTTGGCCTCTCTTGCCATACCTCATAAACGAAAAATCAGCACTGTCTTCAAAATCAGATACGTCTTCCGAATCTTGGTCCCCCCAATGCTCAATGTACTCCAGCGCCACAGCCACACAATGCTTGCACATACCGTCATAATTACAGTATGCCGCACATGTACATACATATTCGTCTATACAGTCTCCTACCCAGCTATATACCATACGCACAGGATACATTAAATTACCGCTCCCCTGCACATGGGCGTAAATCTTCTCCTGCAGATTTTTCTTTTCCACCTGAATGTTTTTTACACTTCCGTTTTTCTGCAGCTCTTCACCCCGAAGATAGATAGTGTCACCTGCCTCGCGTCTTACCATGGTTCGTGTAAGCATCCTGTCCTGCCCTTTCTGTACTGTCATCCCTGTATTTAAAACTTTTTTTATGTGATATTATTCCCGTCAGCTTTATCCGATATTACCTCTATTTCATCTCGTTTGCCATTTGATAAAGATGATAATAAATTCCCTTCCGTTCCATCAGCTTCTCGTGGCTGCCTTCCTCCACAATGCCTTCCTCCGTCAGAACCATAATCCGGTCCGAGCCCCGAATGGTGGAAAGGCGGTGGGCCACCGTCAAGGTAGTACGTCCTTCGGAAAGCGCCGCCAAAGACTTTGCCACCGCATATTCACTCTCATTATCAAGCGCAGAGGTAGCCTCATCCAAAATGATAATCGGTGCATCCTTTAAAAAGACTCTGGCAATGCTGATCCGTTGCTTCTGCCCACCGGAAAGCTTCACCCCGCGTTCTCCGATATAGGTATCATAACCGTCCTTCAGCTCCACAATAAATTCGTGAGCGCCGGCCCTTTTTGCCGCCTCCATCACTTCTTCTCTGGAAGCCCCTACCCTGCCGTAAACAATATTCTCAAATACCGTACCGGAAAAGAGGTACACGTCCTGCTGCACTACGCCAATGCTTCTGCGCAGGCTCTTCAGCGTCAGCTCCTTAATATTTTTCCCGTCAATATAAATATTTCCCTCCGTCACATCATAAAACCTGGGAATCAGATTACAAAGAGTAGTCTTTCCGCCGCCGGAAGGACCCACCAGCGCCACCTTCTCTCCCGGCCGGATATTCAGATTCAGATGGCGGAACACCTGATTGTGATCGTCCGGGTACTCAAAGCTCACATCCTCAAATACAATATTTCCGGCAGGCTTCACAAGATCCACTGCCCCCGGCTCGTCAAAGATTTCTATGTCGGCGTCAATAATTTCCAGAAAACGCTCGATACCCGTCATTCCCCGCTGAAACTGCTCCGCAAATTCTATAATCCGCCGAATGGTAGCTATAAAAGTGGTTACATACATGATATAGGCCACCAAATCGCTGGGCTTGATGGAGCCTTTTACCACGAAGAAGCCTCCTGCCACCAGTGTGACCAGGTACATGATTCCGTCAAACAGCCTGGTAGAGCAGTGGAATAGACCCATATACCGATAACCATGCTTCTTGATACTATACAGCTTCCGGTTGTCCTGCTGGAATTTTTCGTTTTCAACATCCTCATTTGCAAAAGCCTTCACTACCTTCTGTCCTAAGAGACTATCCTCAATTCGGGCGTTCAGCTCACCGATCTGCACACGCTGCTGGCGGAACAAAGCGCGGAGCCGCAGATTCAGCCTTCCACAGACAATCACCATCACGGGGAGGATACAGAAAATAACCACCGTCAGCGGCACATTAATGGAACAAAGAATGATAAAGGATGCAATCCCTTTAATACCGGCAATAAAAAATTCTTCCGGACAATGATGTGCAAATTCCGTCACATCAAACAAATCATTGGTAATGCGGCCCATGATCTGTCCCACCTTCGTGTTATTGTAATACGAATTGGAGAGCTTTTGCAGGTGAGCATAGGCGTCCCGCCGCATGTCCGTCTCCATATCCACACCCATTACATGCCCCGTATAAGACATGTAATAATAGGCCGCCACATCTATCAACCGCAGCACCAAATATAAAATACCCAGCCTGGCAATGATGCCCACCGTCAAGAGTGCAATATCCTGTGTGGCTTGGTTCGTAATATAACGGATAATCAAGGGCAGCACAATCTCACAAACGGTAGTCAGCGCCGCACAGAACAAATCCATGCACAAGACCCCAAAATGCCGCTTATAATACGGAAGAAATCTTTTAATCAGTTGACGGGACGTATATTTTCTTTCACTCATTTTTACCACCATTTCAAAACATTCTTTGTTGAGGAACGCGAGCAGAATATCAGAATATCAGCAAATCCGCATATACTCCGCCCAGCTCTCTTAAGCCTTCCGCAATCAAACCGGCAAAATGTACGGCCCCATCATGGCGCAAGTGAGTATTATCCTTACTTTCCGCCGGATGCTCCGGATAATACCCTTCGGGAAAATACATATACCAGCCCCGGCTTCTTTCTTCCCCGGCCTTTTCCAGTTCTCTGCGGCTTTTAGTATAAAGATCCACCAGCGGCACCTTAAACTTCTCCGCCGCTTCCTTAATTCCCTTTACATATTCCAGATGCTCTCCGGGCCCAAGATGCTTTTCATCCGTAAAGCATCTGCGCTCCAGGGGCGTAATTAATACCGGATAAGCCCCCCGCTCTCTGGCTGCCTGTATTAAAATCCCTAGATTATCAATAAAGGAACCATGGGGCTCGGTATAACGTGCAGGGTCCTGACTCTTTTCGTCATTATGTCCGAACTGAATAAACAGAAAGTCGCCCTCGCCAATCTGCTCCTTAATGGCCTCCAGCCTTCCCTCATCAAGAAAACTTTTTGTGCTGCGGCCGTTTTTCGCATGATTGAAAACACTGCAGCTTTCCTTTAAAAAAATGGAAAACACCTGGCCAATCCCGTTTTGTGGATAAGTGGTGTAATCATTTGTCTGTACCGTGGAATCCCCCGCCCAAAAAATGTTGTTCATTATTATCCTCCTCCTAAAATCTCTTGACATACCGGTAAATGATAGAACTGCCGGTCCTTTCGTCAGCAGAGAATGGCATGACATGCCTTCTCGTAATCATCATACGCTCCAAGGCCTCTGATCGCTGTCTGCTGCTTTTTTCTTCTGATGTGAAGCTGCCCGCTGTCAGGCTTTAACAGCCCGGCAAGTGAAGCTTCCCTGCATCTGTCTGCCCATTCCCCCATTAATTCCCTTGTTTTCGTAACAACCTCCGCATGAAGAGCATCCTCCGGATCAAATGCAGGAATTATCTTATAGGGTATGGTATGTATATGGCGTTTTCCAAATCCTCCGTCCGGCTGAAAATCTTTGATAATATCCGCCAGTGCATCACTGTTTAGCAGCCCTGTGATATAGAGGGCTTCTTCCTCACTGCCCGTCAAATACCAGTACAGTGTCTGGTCAACGATAACCCGCGATCTGTCAATTTCCTCCAGAGAAATGTATGCGGCACACGGATTGGATCCGCCTGCGCCGGAAAGTACAAGCCATTTCCCTTCCGAAAAATCCTGCTGCCTAAGCTTCCCGTAGATATTGATTACCTCTAAAAGATAAGCGCCCAGCTTTTTCCCATTCTTTTTTTCTATTTCCTCAAAAACATAGGCCGTACCGGCATTCATCAACGCTCTGTCCGCCGGAGTCAACGCTTTCCACTCTCCCTGTACCTTCTGACCGGGCATTAAGACCTTTGCCGGCGCCGCAACATAAAAAGGAGAAAGATGCTTGGAAATATAGGCGTCAAAAATATACCTTCTGTCAAAATCCGCTGCCGTCAAATCATTACAACATACCTTCTTACTTTCGCTGATCAGATACCATAAGCCGCCGGTTCTCTCGATCGGCCCTATGTCCAGGTTTCCATTTGCACGCTCCTTAAAATCATGAAACAGCACCGTTCTTGGGAACAAATCACATCCCTCCCGAAACCTCCATATGGCCTCCCCAAGCATTTCCACAAGCCCAGCCTCCGACCCCCTGTTGGTCCAGGCGCTTCTTTTGCCCTGACGATTCCGAGTGTATGTACAGATTTTAAATTTGTTTATCCCTTCATATTCACGGCCTTCCAGCCGCTCCGGCGTCTGCCGCCTGCTCTTTGCGCCGGACAAAACGATGGCCTTATTTTTAAAAGTGTTTTGCGGCAGTTCCCAAAGAGCTTCCATTCGGCACTTTAATCCTACTGCGGAATCTCTGTATTTTTCACATCTGAAGTGCTCATGGTTTAAGCCGCTCATCAGGCTTCCCGGCATAATACAGCTCCAAAAGCCCTCATCCTTTAAATAACGATCAACCGAATTCAGTAAAAAAATGGTGGCAAGCTCCATATGAGGGTGCGCAGCTCCTGCAGGATTTATCCCATATCTCTTTGCAAGCCTGCTTACCACCCTTTTATATGGATTATCCGCCAGCTTACTCATGGCCATCCAGGGCGGATTGGACAAAATGCAGTTAAACTGTTTCTCCGTAAGTCCCGGACGATAGCTGTTGCTTAAAATAAAATACCATATTCCATTGCGCCCCGCCCGCTGCAGCCTTTCCAACTCAACCACCAAATTTCCGGATGCTTCCGTAAGAAGTTCTTTATCCTCATCTGATAATTCCGCTCCGCTGTTTTCCAAAACCGCCGTGACCATATCTTCGGTCTCTGATTCCTCCATCGGCTTTTCTTCCGTTTCGGACCGGGCCATTGCCACCTTATAAGCTACGGATATATAAGAGTCAAAGGTTTTCCTGTATTCTGCCGTCAACAGAAACGCCGGCAGAGAAATCTCATGATCGTCAAAACACATGACACAGGATTCACTCCCTTCCTCCGGCATCTTATGACTGACGGGGGTAACGGCAAACAGGGAATCCGCGTGATACACAGGTATCATAACCCCGCCCTTATGAACAGGGAAAAGATCACGCATGGCCATGACCCAGTTGACCTTTGCAAGCATTACGGCAAGAGGATCTATATCAAACCCCATAACACAGGAAAATATGATAAAATCCTTTTCGGAGGTATACGCATCTGGGTTTATCCTGTATCGTTCCCTTACCGCCTTGACGGACTCAATTAAGAACACCCCGGAGCCACAGCACATATCCAATATCTGCGGCTTTTCCCCTGATAACCGGTCCAGATGATAGTTTACCATAGCCTGTGCGATCCAATGAGGCGTAAACTCCTGTCCCAGCATCAGACGGTGTTCCCGATCGGCAAGCTCTGCCAGCAGCCGCCCGAAAATGTCCCGGTCTCCTATATGAGAAAAATCATACGCCGCCAGTCTGTTTTGCATTTCCGAAGCACAATCCAAAAGCAGATCGACATACGGCGCAGAATTCAGCCACCCGAAATAATCATACTCCACCAAATTGTAAATATTCAGCCGCTTGAAATACCTTCCGTCCAAAATGGACTTCAAGGCTTCTTTGTCACTTATCACAGGTTCCCCGGCCAAAATATCGGCACAAATCATTTTGGCAACGGTCACAAGGTAAAATTCGTTAATATAGGTATCCGTCGAAAAAGCACTATAATCGGATAAACCCAAATATGCCACAAAGTTCTGCCATACCTGACGAATCAAACCGGCATACTCCGGCTTTTCCCTCATTGCCCTTTCCACAACACTTCGAAACTTCGTAATAGATTTTTCATAAAAATCACTGCCCACACCAAAATCCACCGCCAGCGTATTGGCATTTAATAACCTGGACTGGCCCCGATCCAGAAATCTTCTGACAAATACCTCAAAGCGCTGAAATTCATCGCTGCTTCCCAGAGATAAGTCCACAAAGGAAAGCTGCGTTAATTCTAGATGATCCGGGCCATATAAACAACCCTCTTTCTTCCTTCGGATTACTTTAACGGAGTATCCGTACCAGCGTACCGTATCCGAAAGCACACCCAGTATCTCATTTTCGGGAATGCCAAGATTGCATAACGCTGCGCAGTACTCCTTTACCTGATGATACCCTTCCGCAAAAATTGCCTGGCTTGTGAGATTCCTTTCGTACTCTATTGCCGTCTTGCCCACTACCGCATCTACATATCCGTCTTTGACCCCGCTGTCTGCAGAAAATTTTACATGGGCCTCCGTGCCTTTCACATGAGCTCGAATCCACCAGGGACAATCCGGAAATATGTTATTAAACTGAAAGGAAAGCAAATGCCGCAGCTGATCCTCAAGGGCATTGGCTTCTATCATGCTCTGCGCCTCGTGAACAAACTTTTTTAATTCTTCATAGTTCACTTGTTTTTCCTTCTTTCCCTTAATTTCAGCTCCATAAGCTTCTTCATTTCAAGTCGTATTTTATCTCCGTCCTCGAACGGCTCAAAAACAATTTCGTCAATCTCATTCAACAAAGCAGGTAAAACCGCAGAATTGTCTGCAATTCTTCTGCCACAGTCTTCCAGGCTGTCCGCCTGACTATCGGAAAACCGCGGAAATAGCAGCTTTTTTACATGGCTTGCCTCAAC
Source organism: uncultured Acetatifactor sp. (assembly GCA_910578815.1). Lineage (GTDB taxonomy): Bacteria > Bacillota > Clostridia > Lachnospirales > Lachnospiraceae > Acetatifactor. Next base: position 54,077 of record CAJTSE010000006.1, on the reverse strand, counting down.
CTTAAGCGCGCCCCCTCCCATAACGGTGCCAATCAGCTCCAGGCTGCAGCGGCTCCAGGTAGAATTTAACAGTGCAAGGAAGATATAGATATTTCTTTGTTCTTCACCCCACATGGTTACAAAATTTGCATCAATGACAATCGGAACATCTTCTGACTGCGGTACATAAATACATTCACAGGCAGAAGAACAAACCCGGTTCATGCACAAATCCGGCAGATGTCTCCTTGTAAACGGGGGAAGCATATACCAAAAGCGTCTGTAACCGGAAGGATCTTTTTTTTCATTGGGGCACACTGCAGAATAATCTTTAAAATGCTGTCCGCGGGAATTTGTATGGCTTTCCGCTGAATTAATATACTCTTCCACGGCTTTTTCCATAATGCCGTAGGCGTCCCTGCATTCAGGACTGCATATTTCATAATCCCAGGACCGTATTTCTTCCCTTACAGACAAAAGGGCTTTTTTTATGTTCCCCGGCTCCACGCGCAGCCCCGTTATTTCGCTCCGGTTTTGAACACCTTTTACAAGATACCGGACCGGAATCTTTATTTTTCCTTCCCCGCATTGCCAGGCTTTACGCTTGATCAATACCTCGCTGTCGTTTATCGCTTCCACCTCAACATAAAAAAAGTCATTTGCACCGCTCCGAAATCCTTGCCCGCAGTGAATACCCGCCTCTTCTAAAGAAATATACGCCGTTCTGCTGTTTCCCTTTGTCAACCGCTTCATCTCCTCCGGCAGATTTCGGTTAAGGCCTTCTTTCTGATCCTCTGTCATCACCCAGTTTTGTTTTCTCACATCGCTTAACATAAAGGGAAACAGCTCTGTTTCCTTTTTCATCTCGACAGAATACCCCTGACCGCTATTATTTTCATTTACCGCCAGTACTTTTTTCAGCGCCGCAAATCCTTTTTGTTTTTCATAAATAAGGTTTCCGATCAGGGAACTGCTGTCTGTCAGCTCCTCGCTGATATTCAAAACTCGCACAGTGCGCTCCTTCATCTGATCCAGTATACCGGTTTTCCTTCTTTTAGCTACCACCAGACAGGTCTTGATCAGAGCGTCATCAAACCATACGGCATTAATATCTCTGACAATCACCAGAATATCAAAGCATTTTAAAAGCAAATATTGGATCGGAGCCGCATACTCCCTGCTTAACCACGTATCCGGCACCACCATTGCCAGGAAGCCTCCCTCCTTAACCAGCGCCGCACAAAGAATCCAGGAAGGCACCGCCATATCCGACAGCCCGGAATATCCCTGCGCAAGTTTAATAAACAGTTCTTTGTCCTGACCTTTTAAATGCTTCAGAGATGTAATCTGCCGGATCAGATTCTTTTTAATTGACTCCCTTGACGGCATCTGTGTGCTGTCCTTCACCTGCAGCTGATACCTTACATACGGCGGATTGGTGATAACCAGATCCCAGCCCGCAGGAGAAACCAGCTCTTTACAACAAAAGGCGTCTTTATTGATGACACGAATTTCCGGCATATCCTGTCGGCACTTTTTTACTACCTCCCGGTCAATTTCTACGCCCAAAACGGTCTCACAAACCCCAAAAAAGGATTTAGCGGCTCGAAGCAGATCACCTTTCCCTGCCATAGGATCCACAATGCTTGTAATCCCGGCGCTGTCGGGCAGTAAAGACACCAAAAGCTCCGCCACCCTGCTGCCGGAAAAATACTGTCCGAATCTTTTTTTGTGATAACGATCCTCACCCTGCTTCAGCATCCGTCGTTACCGCCCTTATACGTATCATAGAAATCATAAATCTGTTTTGCATCCATTGTCATCACGGCTCCATGCTGCATACAGTTATTCACATATGCAGAATAGCATCGCCATTTATCAAAAGCCTGATCAGAACAATTCCGGATCATAATCTGCTCCAGAATTTCCCTGTCCGTATTTACGAATCCAGGGACGGTCCCTTTTTTCTTTAATAAAAACAGCGAATCCCCTTTAACCGAGCCTTCAGAAACCACTTGCTTAAATGTAACCTGTGACTTATCCAATATATTGGTATACTCTATCTGCAAATCCGCCTCTTCTATGGCCTCACGGAAAGCCTCCCATATCTTTGCCTTGGCCGCATGAAATACAAGCGATATACGCCCGGCCGGCTTCAGCACCCGGTACATTTCCCTGAATACCATGGCCAGCATATCTTTATAAGCAGCAATATCCTTGCCCTGGGAAGGGCTGATAATCATTTCTTCCTGCCGGTCGGTAACATTTTGCAGCCACAGCTCATTAATTTGATTAACCTCTGCATAAGGGATAAAATCTCCAAAGGGAGGGTCCGTAAAAATAAAATCTATGCTGTTGTCCGCCTCTCTCATTTTTGAACTGGAAATATTGTTCACATACACATTTCCGGTACACTTTTCTAACAGGGCATACGCCTGGGAAAAATTCTTTACCTTTCGCTTTAATCCCAAAAGAATATTCTTTTCCACCGGTAATTTACTGATATATAATACCCCGCTCTGTGCGCTGGTAAGAACAAAATCTCTGGCATTCTTTTTGGCCACAACCCTTGTCATCAAGGTAGCATGAGCAGCGTTATAGCTTAACAGCAGCAGCCTTATGGCGTCCCTTTCCCTATCGGGGTAAGTATCGGCAAGCCCCCATAATTTCTTCATCACCGCATAATTTCTTACAGTATAAAAATGGTGCAGATGTGTAATTCCAAAATGGTATCCTGCACGGTGCAGCTCCCCCCACTGAATTTCCTGAGAAATCACATCCGCCTCATATTCCGCATAGATTCCGTTTATTCTGTCCAAATCCTCTTGATTTGCAGTTCTGTCCCAGTTTTCACCGTTTGTCGTCCCATAGACCCATACCGGTATCCGCTTCTTTTGAACTATATTTTTATGCAGTATTCTGTCATAAACCTGTTCTCTGGCAAAGGGCATTTTATCTACGGAAAATTCTTTTTTACAGCACGAGCAGATGATACTGTCTTTAAAATTCACGGGGTTTCTGGAAGTTCCATGTTCAAAATATGTTATCTCCTCTCCACATTCCGGGCATACAAGGACTTCCGACCAGATAATATATCTGATGGAGCCTGTCCTTCCGCTGGGATCCTGCGCAGCATACATCTCCCCTGCCGATTCAGCCGCCTTAACTGCAAAATCCGCAATTACCCTATCATATTCCTTTGACCTTAATCCGTTCAACATGGTTTTTGCCGCAAATGACGCATATGTCCCAATATCATACAAAACGGCGTTCCGCCTTCCCCATTTGGGACTTATCCCCAACTCTTCGGCAATGGTTTTCATCCGCTCCGTAGGATGTTCACATAATAACGCCGCGATTCCGGTACTGCCGCTCCCTGCAAAGGCATCCAGAACCGTAGCTCCCGGATCGGTAGCACAGGCAATATATACGGCAATGGCTTCCGGTGAAATCTTGGTGGGATACGGAAAAGTATTGTAAAAAGCTCCTGTTCGTGACGATGGCAGCGGATTGGAATATAATTTTTTAAGCATGTCCATCTTACAATGCCTCTTTTCAACATTACATTATCACAAAGCCCGATAAAAACCAAGCGGCTTCACGACAAGGTGATCCGCCATTTTTCATAAAAATTCTGTGTCCTGATCATATGACCATAACACCGGATAAAATCAATGGTCATCATGATCAGTACCACGCATACCACAATGCGGAAAACCCTTCCGTCCATGCCCTCCATCTTATCCATCAGAAAGGGAAATACCTTTTCCATAAACAGCGTAACCATCGCCGCAAATCCCATACTGGTGGGTACGGAGGTATACTTTGTAATGTGAAGGGGAATCAAAGAATAATTCCAATACTCGATATGACAAAACTTTTCTGTAACCATTCCCAGAATGATCTCGCCGATGCTGATACAAACCATAACACATAAAAAATAAAGAAGAAATTTTGCCAGACGGGAGACCTTCACCGGATACTTCGTTAAAAATTTCATCTCGGAGGGTATTCCGAATAATATGTAAACCGCCACCATGGCCATACCATAGCCCAGTAAAAAGGGCAGCTCCATGTTGCGGTTATTCATATACCCTTTGGTCAGTGCCAGCCAGATATTTTCCACGGCAAATCCCATAAAGGAAACAATAATCATCAATACCCCAATTTTATACCATTTGTATTTCATGTAATTCTGTTCCTCTCTTCTGCTCCGGACATGGGCCTTCTACTCGATTCTGCCGGAATCACCTTATGTTTTCCTTTACGTTCTCCGCTTCAAAATCAAAAATGCACTTTTCATAGGCATTAATCACATGCGTATCCTCATACTTATCATATCGTTTATGCTTTCTTCCGTAACTGATATGGACATGACCGTGTAAAAAGTATTTCGGTCTGTACTTTTCCATCAATTTCAAGAAAATGCGAAAGCCCTGATGAGGAAGATCCATTCCGTCATTCAACTGATATGCCGGCGCATGGGTCACCAGAATGTCAAAGCCTCTCTTTCGCCACAGTTTATACTTTAGCCTTTTGACTCTCCTTCGCATTTCTTTTTCCGTGTACTGATGAGTACCGGGTTTATAGCGCATGGAGCCGCCAAGCCCCAGAATCCGGACACCCTGGTAAACATATATGTCATCTTCAATGCAGACACAGCCCTCCGGAGGGATTCCGGCATATTTTGTATCATGGTTTCCGTGTACATACAGCACCGGCACCGAAGCCATAGTGACCAAAAATGATAAATATCTGGGATCCAGATCTCCGCAGGAAATGATCAAATCTATGCCATCCAGCATCCCTCTCTCATAAAAATCCCAATACAGCTTAGATTCCACATCCGAAACGGCAAGTATTCTCATGACGGAAGCTCCCTTCCCCTTTTTCTATCGTTCAGCCGTCTCCAAGCCCTGCTGATTAATAACAGGTTGAGCGGATTCCGCTAATTCTTCCGGACTGGGAATGGCACCGATCACATTTTCCGCCAGCCAATCCATGGTGATTATATCCTTTGCTGAAAGACTTTCTTCCGGCTCATTTTGGATGATACCCGTCTGAGAATAAAGGATACCCGAAAAAGGATTAAAGCTTTCCGTATAAAAATTTTTCTTTAATAAATCTACCAGACGTTTCGTGCCGATGGGAAGGCTTTGGGAACAAATCATATCCACCACGCCTCCGGACATGCCCCACCAATAATTGATAGCCTTTACCGTATCCGTATTATCATCATTCTTCCAGGCACCATCCATAATTGTACGAATCAGCCGCTCATAAAATTTCCCCCAATGCCACAAAGGCATAGCCAGACTCCGGGGGTAAACCCCTTCCACACTGAACAGACCGAAGTAACGGGAAGAATCCTCTGGAATATTCATATCCTTACCGGATATAATGGATACGTTTCTCTCTTGAAGCTTTGCCAAAATATCCGTATTATCCTTCAACCGAGACCATTCCAGATATACCTCCGCTCTGGGGTTTACCATCTTTGCCCCCAGTGCAAAGGCATTGATATTGGCAATGCAGCCAAGGATAGGATAATCCGCAATATAGCCCAGCCGATTGTTATCCGCCATGGCCCCCGCAATGGCTCCCATCAAAAATTTAGCCTCGTACATGCGGGCATAATAAGTCCGAATGTACCGATGGGAAGTATTCAGAGAACAATTCAGGATCCTTACCTCCGGGTGAGCGATGGCGGACTTTACACTACTCGTAACAAAGGTCGGAGTGGTGCTGAATATGATATTACAGCCCTCTGCAACTGCCTTTTCAATCGTCTCTTCCGCGGTTTCCTGTGTAATATTCTCATAACAGACAGTAGATACTTCATCGGAAAAAGTTACTTCAATATGCTGCCGCCCCAGTTCGTGAGCATAAGTCCAGGCGGAAGATCCGGGTGTTTTTTCATATATAAAAGCAATCTTCGGCTTGGTCGTGCTGATGGGAAGAATTCTGTTCAGCAGAGGTTTCTTCTCCTGAACCGGCTCCATCTTCAGCTCTACTTCCTTCCCGGAGCCTCCTACCATAAACTCTTCCCAGCTCTTGGTCACAAGCTCTTTGATTTCGCTGGAGGTTTTATCCGCCAGACTCTTATACCCATACAAAGAAATAAAAGCAAGAAAAGCATCACCTGTAGTCACAGGTAGCTTATCGCCGCCGTTGGCCCTGTACTCCGCGGAAAATCTGGCAAAGATAAAGCTGAAATCCAATCTATCATCATCGCTCCAAGGCTCATCAGGGCCCTTTCCAATCAACTCCTGAAGTTTTGTGAAACTTCCCAAACCGGAAAACCATATGTAATTGATCTTAGACAGCTCATAAAAATCCACAAACTCATAATAGATTCGATTGCTCTTTTCCTGAGTCCTGGGGGGCAGGATTCGCGTTACATTTCCCATTATGGAAACGGCATCAAAATATTTCAACACACTGACCCGCTTATTTCCTTCCTCCACATAAAACTCATTCATGTATTCATAGGCCTTAATCGGATCCCGGATTCCTTCCTTCTCATGGCTGTCACTTAAATTGGCCCACTTAAAGGCAAATTCTGTCTTATCGCTGAGAATGGGCATAAAATTACTGGCAAAAGCATTACTTCTGCCTCCTGTCTTGGTTCCTACAACCCGCTCAATAGGAATCTGTACAAGCCCTAAGGGAATCTCTGCATAATGATGGTTAAAGGGAAGTATATCGTCCAATACCTTAAGAGTAGGAGACTGCCCCTGCATCAGTCTGGATTGATAATCTTTTTTCCCCAATCGACAGGCCTTGTCATATTCTGCAATACTCATGATAAACTCCGTTCCGGGAACGCAGCAAAAAATATGGAAACCGGCTTATGACGTTCCCTGCACAAACCGTCGTTTAAAACCAATGAAAAATGCCTTGTTTTTTCACAATGGCTTTACTTCAAATAGATTATTTTTTATACATGCTGGCAATCTGCTCCGCATGTTCCGGAAAATGCTCTTTTACATATATTAGATATTGCAGCGCACTTCCTTCATATGGATGAGTTTCCCCAAAAAGATCCACCTCATAACAGTTGCGGATCACATTAATAATACAATTTTCCGTATGATCCTCCTTACAATCCTTACATTCCTTTAAAATATGAGCAATGGCTGTTTCCAGCCTGTCTTCATTAAATGCCTTAAGGTCTATGGACGGCACATGCTCCACGCCTTCCGAAACTTCTTTTTTCGGCGCTTTTCGGTATTCCTCAATACACTGCTTGGCATAGCCTATGGTGCAGGATTTTCCCTGACACAAGCTGCAGGAAATACCACCCAGACAACATGCCTGCAGATCCTCCCATACTAATTCAGCATCCAGACCTTTCTTATGTTCTTCTCCCATTTTCATTACCAACCTTTCTGTAGCCTGCGAATTCTTGATAAAGAAAAGCATAACCTTTTAGTGTAAAAACCGCAGGCACAAATTTGCATATGTAAAATTTTTTCCACACAGAGAGATTTAGAAGTTATCATGCTATCCTCCATGGGTATTACGATAAATTATATCACGGGTATGAAGAAAAGGGAATAGATATTCTATACCTCATAGTCCAGGCAGCTGCGAAGAGCCGTATAAGGTCTGACTTTGGTTTCCGCTACCGCCACATGCTCCGGGTGAACCGCGTAGTCCTTTAATGACTCCTGATCTGCAAAGCTGGAATCTAACATCAGATCCGCATTGGAGCTGGGCAGTCCTTCCGTAAACACCCTAATCTCCAGCAGACCGGGAATCTTTCCTGCCAAACCTTCCAACCCGGCCTTGATTCCGGCTTTTACCTCCGCCTTTTCCGCAGCTGTCAAATTTTCTTTTAAAGTCCACAAAATAACATGTTTTACCATTTTTCCTCCTTTTACCTTTCAACCCTTCATTGCTGATTCATTGAAACCTTAATACATTTAGTAAAAAATTATTTAAATATATAAGACAAGAAAAGCATTGAAAAAACCAAGGATAAACTCCTTTTCTTTCAATGCTTTAGAACGTTGGTGAGGTGACTCGAACACCCGATCTTCCGCTTAGGAGGCGGCTGCACTATCCACTGTGCTACACCAACTCATGGAAAATCCGTCAGCTGACAGATTATCCGGCTATAGAATCAATACGGGAACTACAACAGAGCATCTTCGGGGAAATTAATATGTCCCTGAAGCCAGATCACTCCTTTGAATCTTCTGCCCACCTGCGGCTCTCCGAATAAGTCTATTATATTAATAGATACGTCAAATGTCAATTCATTACAGCAAATTGTTAAAATATAAATTTTCTCGTCCGTCATTTTGTTCTTCACCATCCGGACACCCATAATCTCGCCCAGCACGGAATACTGATCGCATTCCACCCCGTAGGGCATAAAACAGGTATCCACCAGGCTGAAAACATCCTCTTTTAAAATCCGCTTGGAAATAGTGGTGTACATATCCATATCTTCCAGGGTTAAGGTTTCGATGGCATCCTCATCTCCCTTTCTGGCTGCTGCCAGTAAATTATTCCTAGTGACGGAAGCCTGCTTTACACGTTCAATCTGACCTTCATCTTTTTGGATGGGCAGCAAAACGGAGCCGCTGACGGATAAAGCCGATAATGTCAATGTAGTACCTCTGATAGGAAGCTTGTCTGTTGCCTGAGCCTTTACATAGGGAATTTTGTTTTTTAAATAGAAAATCAAGGAAATTCCCACTTTAATATCGTCGCATACTCCGGCATAAGAATCCTTATCTGCATGGCGTTCTACGGAAACGTCCTCACAAGAGGTAATACCGCTGCCATCCAGATAGGGATAATAATATTCATAAGTAAATTTTTCGTCATCGTCAAACTCACCGCAGACCGCAATTCCCAAACCATCGGCAAAATTTTTGCAGAATTCTCCCAAAAGCATATTTTCTCTATAGCCATGTACCGTATTCATGGTAATCGCCCGCCTTTCGGAATTCATCACTACATCTGTCAAAAGCTCCTGCAGCTTTTGGCGGCTTTCAAAATGGCTGAAGCCAATGGCTCTCATAAATTTATGCAAAAATCTCACCTTCTTTCATTTACAATCTATCCAAATCTTACACATTACCATTTTTCGGAAAAACCTTCTCTTTTCCGCCCATATAAGGCCTCAGTGCTTTTGGAATATTGATACTCCCGTCCGCCTGCACATTGTTTTCCAGAAATGCAATCAAGCCTCTGGGAGAAGCAAGCACCGTATTATTTAAGGTATGCACATAGTATGTCCCATTTTCCCCCTTTGTACGAATTCCCAGACGCCTGGCCTGTGCATCTCCTAAAGTAGAACAGGAACCGACTTCAAAAAATTTTTTCTGTCTGGGACTCCAGGCTTCCACATCACAGGACTTTACCTTTAAATCTGCCAGGTCGCCGCTGCAACATTCCAATGTACGAACAGGAATATCCAGGCTGCGGAAAAAATCTACCGTATAAGTCCACATTTTATTGTACCAGTCCATAGATTCTTCCGGCTTACAAAGAACCACCATCTCCTGCTTTTCAAACTGATGAACACGATAAACTCCCCTCTCTTCGATTCCATGGGATCCTACTTCTTTCCTGAAGCAAGGAGAATAGGAGGTCATAGTAACCGGCAGCTGATTTTCCGGCACAAGCTCGCCCTTAAATTTTCCGATCATGGAATGTTCGGAAGTGCCGATCAGGTAAAGATCCTCTCCTTCTATTTTGTACATCATAGCTTCCATCTCAGCAAAGCTCATCACCCCGTTTACAACACTACTGCGGATCATAAAGGGCGGGATACAATATGTGAATCCTTTATCAATCATAAAATCCCTGGCGTAGCTGATCATGGCGGAATGAATTCTGGCAGCATCACCTAAAAGATAATAGAAACCGTTTCCGCTGGTACGACCGGCAGCTTCCTTATCCAGTCCATTTATGCTGTTTAAAATATCTGCATGATAAGGTATTTCAAAATCAGGAACGGTCGGCTCCCCGTATTTTTGTATTTCCACATTTTCACTGTCGTCCTTTCCAATAGGAACGGAAGGATCAATGATATTAGGAATTACCATCATGATCTTTGTAATTTTCTCCTGAAGCTCTGTTTCCAAAGCCTCCAATTCAGCAAGTCTCTTAGCGCCTGTAGCAACCTCTGTCTTTTTTTCCTCGGCTTCTTCCTTTTTACCTTGAGCCATCAATGCTCCAATTTCCTTAGAAATCTTATTGCGGCGGCTCCGCAGATCGTCTCCCTCCTGCTTTGCTCTTCTGTTTTCCGCATCCAGACCAATTACTTCATCCACCAAAGACAGTTTTTCTTCCTGAAATTTCTTCCGAATATTCTCTTTTACCACTTCAGGATTTTCTCTTAAAAACTTAATATCTATCATTTTTCCTCTCATTCCGCCGTGCAGGTAAGTATATACACCGCTAATCAGCAATTACATTAACAATATTATTGTATCAATCCAATGTTTTCTCTATAAAGATATTATGAACCTTTACAAGATCCTTGATAACTTCGCCCGTTACCTCTTTTCCGTCCTTATCCTTTATAATACGGATTACGGGCCGGTCTTTAAAATCCCGATTCTGGGAAAGTACGATTGCCGTTTCCCCTTCATTTGTCAGAACATGTGTTCCTGAAGGGTACACTGCCGTAAATCCTAAAAATACATCTACAATTCTTGCATCAAATTTTTTGTCTTTAAAATTGTTCAAATACTCAATGGCTTCATATACCTTCCTGCGCTCGCAGGCAATTCCACAGATCATTTCGTCAAAAGCATCACACACATTCACAATCCTGCATTCAAAGGAAATGTCCTTTGTACGAAGAGGAAAGCCGGAACCATCCATGCGCTCATGATGATAAAGTATAATGGACTTACTTAGTTCCGAGATCCAAGGCTCGTCCTTAAGAGATGTGTACCCATAAATAGGATGTTTTTTATAAGCAGCTAACTCCTGTTTATTTAAAGATTCCATATCCTTGTTATTATAATCAACGGTAGTATAGCGCAGCCCAATGTCATGCAGCAGGCAGCCCACACCAATTTCATGGATCTTTTTTGTGTCCACGTTCAGCTTTAATGCAGTCAGGATCGCCAGAGAGCAGATACTGATAGAATGCTCATAAATATCAGCACTTCTTTCTTTAATATCAAATATTTTTTCTACAACCTGATCCTCTTCCAAGATTGTGGAAATAATATTATCCGCCGCACCGCTCAACACTGAAAGCTCATTATTATTTTGATAGGTATGACGCTCCAGTATATCCTTTACCGTTTCTCTAATAACTTCTTCCGTTTCTGATTTTAAAATAACGATCTCATCAGACTTTGTTTCTTCTTTAATATATACTTCTGTAATGCCCAGTTCCCTTAATTTATTGACATAATCATTACGTATCGTGATTCCTTCCGGAAGAATGATCTGATAATCCCAAGTCATAATATTCCGTGCAAGAATCTCTCCACCCTTAAGCTCGTCGATCTTTTTTAATATCATGATTGTCCTCGTATTCTGCCGCACAAACGGTCTTTTATTCTATTCTCCCATTGCTATTGCCAGCGCTTCCGCCTCTTCAGTTCCCAGTGAAATTGCACTGACGCCATTTTTGATCTCTTTTGTATAAGAGTAACATCCTTCCGTACTATGTACGGAATTTATAATAAATCCATTATTATTTTCGTCCAGCAGGGCCAGGCTGAAACTAAGCTGCCCACCCATCTGGTTAAACGCATCATATTTTACCAATCCCATTTTTTGATAAGCAGTTTCCATTTGCTTATATAGATTTCTGATGTCCTTTTTATTTCGATCGGTACTGTTCTTTAAAAATTTATTATCCTCACACAATCCGATAATATCCTGCTCCAGACTCATTCCATCCTTTCCCACCAGGAACTTATCCAGACGTTTCTTTAATCCACTTACTTTTTTAATCTGCATAATCAGCAGAATAATTACTGCCAGCATAATTACGGCCAGTACTGCAGCAGCGATTAATAAATATCCCATGTCAAATGAACCAAGGCCGATCCGGTCTAAAAATAAACTGTTCATATTTCCTCTCGCTCCACCATAAAAAATGGATATTGTACTTTTATTATCTGTTTCCCATCAAGTCCATAAGTCTGTCCAGATCTTCGTGATTGTAAAATTCAATTTCAATCTTTCCCGCACCCTCTCCCTTAGAGGTTACAGTAACTTTTGTACTCAAACGTGTTTTCAGTTTTTCTTCAATATCCAGATAAATTGCTTCCATAGTCTTATTATCTGCTGCCTTCTTTGCCGGCTTTTCAGGCTTATGAAGATTCTTTACCAGCTTTTCCACATCTCTTACACTAAGCTTTTCATCAAAAATTTTCTGAGCTACTGTATATTGCTCTTCCCCGTCTTCGATTGCCAAAAGTGCACGTGCATGTCCGGTACTGATCATATCATCTATCAACATCTGCTGTACTTCATCACAGAGTTTTAATAATCGCATGGAATTGGTAACTGCAGCACGACTCTTTGAAACCCGCTCTGCCACTTCATCCTGCTTTAAGTGAAATTCTTCCAAAAGCCGCTTATAAGCCTGCGCCTCTTCTATCGGATTTAAATCTTCACGCTGTATGTTTTCAATCAAGGAAATCTCCATGATCTCTCGCTCCGAGTAATCCCGGATGATAACAGGTATCTCCTTCAAACCTGCCAGCTTTGCCGCCCGCCATCTACGTTCACCGGCAATAATCTCATAGTGATTTTTCCTATCCTGAACCAAAATCGGCTGAATCAACCCAAACTGCTTAATAGAATCAGATAGTTCCTGCAGAGCATCTTCATCAAAATTCTTACGTGGCTGTTTTCTATTTGGCTCCACCATAGAAATTTTTACGATAGTTTCTTGTCCGCCCTTTTCTTCTTTTTCTGCTTCTTTTATTTCTTTTGCTTCTTTCTTAGCCTTCGCTTCCCCTACTGCGTTAGGAATCAAAGAATCCAAACCTTTTCCCAATCCTCTTACCGCCATATTCTGCAATTATCCTTTCTTCATTTTTTGACCGGCAATTTAAAACTTTCGCTTTATAACCGGACTTTTCGTAATCGGTACAAAACCGTCTCTATCTAATGATCTTTTCATTATGCAGTTCAATGATTTCATCCGCAAGATTCAAATAAGCTTCTGCTCCTGCAGATTTGGCATCATATTTATTAATTGGTATTCCATAACTGGGCGCTTCTGCTAATCTGATATTTCTAGGTATCAGGGTACTATATACTTTTTGGTGAAGATTTTCTTTTACATTTTCCACTACCTGCATAGAAAGGTTAGTACGGGAATCATACATGGTAAATACTACCCCTTCCATTTCCAAATCCGGATTCAACCGTTCTTTTACCAAATTTACCGTATGAATCAATTGGCTCAATCCTTCCAGTGCGTAATATTCGCATTGGATCGGAACAAGAACACTGTCCGCAGTAGTCATGGAATTAATCGTGAGCATATTTAAAGAAGGAGGACAATCAATAATAATGAAGTCATATTCTTCTTTAATGTAATCCACTTCATTTTTTAATATGTATTCCTTTTTATCTATTCCGATTAACTCTATTTCTGCAGCCGCTAAATTTACATTGGAAGGTAAAACAGATACATTTTCAATTACATTTTGAATAATACAATCCCTGATCGAGCATTCTCCCAAAACCAGCTCATATATGGTATTATCCAGATTATTTTTATCAATACCATAACCACTGGTAGTGTTTCCCTGAGGATCTGTATCAATTACCAAAACCTTCTTACCTTTCTCCGCCAGACATGCTGAAAGGTTAATTGAAGTAGTAGTCTTACCCACTCCCCCTTTTTGATTTGCTATTGCAATTATTTTTCCCATGATTTTCTCCATTTCTGCGCTGCTTTTTGCGCATAACAAGTTTGTGGCAAGCAACGCGCAGACGCAAATCTTGTGATTGAAATGATTAATTTTCAATCTTTCTGCCTTTCTTTTGTTTTGCTTTTCAATTATATCACTAATTACAAGATATATCTACATGAAAGTTTTGAAAATTAGTAATTATATAACAGTTTAGCCAGCTAATGTGAGCAGCTAAAAATCGAACTGGTACGAATTTTTAGCTGATTATACCAGATGAGGAAATGTGGATTTATAAACAAAGGCAGCTGTGAAGCAGTAGAAAGCACCGTAAGTGCAACTTTCTGAATGGCGTGGGCTGAACAGTTACGTTATTGTGCATGGAAAACAATAGCTATCTGCAGCTTGCTACACTAAATATATTATGCTAAACTAAATACAACTGCCGCCTATATAGAAGAAAGAGAGGAATATTTTATGTACACATTTAAAAGATCTCAGGAACCGGAATCCACAATGTACTACAGTTCAAAAATTTGTAATATATACTATCCATTCGGTGCAGATTTTAATGAAAATATGGCCAAGTTTCCCGGTCAGCTTAAATTTTTATTTGGCGAACCTTTCGTTATGAATGAGGACTTTGAAAATATACTTAATTATATTATAGAAGCTAAGGATGAATTCGGAAATATTCTTTTATTAAGTGTTTATTCTGCTGGCTCCGGACCCTCCATCGGAGGCCATTCAAAGGACAACGAAACAGAATACATAAAAGCTGCTGAGGAATTGGCAACATATATTCGTGAAGCAGATGTTTTGGATTATGAATATGAAGGATATTATCTAGATGGTCCAAACAAAATAAAAATGGGTATAAAAAATGGAAAACCCTACTACGAAGAAACAGAAATGTCTGAAGAAGAGGCACTTGAACTTTATAAAAGTTTTAACCATTAGGTCCACACCACAATATCTAGACTTATATATTTTGCAATATTGTCTATATAAGATGTTTCACAGTACCTATTTAGGATGTTTCACGCATATATCTCACAATATATTGGGGTAAAATGTTTCACGTGAAACATTATCTAGTACCTAATTTTAGACAAAGGAAGAAATGTTTCACGTGAAACATTTCTTCCTTTTACACACAACTACCACTAAATATAGATATATTAGCACTAAAACAGTTTAATTAAGTCATTCTTAATAGCAAACACTGCTGCCTGAGTCCTATCAAAAACACCTATTTTTTTAAAAATATTAGATATATGATTTTTCACTGTCCTCTCACTAATATTTAAAGAATTTGCAATTTCCTTATTAAACATTCCATTTGCAACTTGAATCAAAACTTCCAATTCGCGGCCGGTTAAGGATTCAATCTTATCCTTATCAATATCTCTGGCTACTAATCTATTATTCAAAGCAGGAATAAGATTAGGCTGAATATAATTTTCGCCGTTCATAATAACACTAATTGCTTTTTTCAATTCTGCAGACTCGGAGTCCTTCATAATGTAGCCGTCTGCTCCTAATTCAACCGCCTTCAATAAATATTCAATACTTTCGTGAACAGTTAAAATTAAAACTTTCACATCAATGTTTTTATTCTTTATGTCTTTTAACACTTCAATTCCGTTCTTTTTAGACATATTAATATCCAACAATAAAATATCAGGACTCATTTCCAGTAATTTTTCAATACACTCTTCTCCATCATTTGCTTCAGCAACTACTTCTATACTTCCATCAAACTCCAAAAGTTGTCTAATACCCTCCCTCATTAAAACATGATCATCCGCCAACATTACTCTTACACTCATATCAATTTACTCCTTTCTTTTTCCTAGCACATATATACTTCATAACCAACCCAAAAATTAAAATATAGGAACTTCAATTTTAATACATGTACCTTCCCTTTCCTTTGACAAAATCGAAATTTTTCCATTTATCAACCGAATTCTCTCCTGCATTAAGGAAAGACCAAAATGTTTTTCTTCCGGCAATCTTTCTGGGTCAAAACCTATTCCATCATCTTTAATCGTAATAATGCAGCTGCCCTTCTGATTCCTGCAGGAAAATAAAACTGTTTCCGCATCCGCATGTTTTTCAATATTATTGAGACATTCTTGCACTACCCGGTATATTGATACCAATACCAGATTATTTTCACATGAAACATCATCTATTTCTGTCTCCACAAAATACTTTTGATTTTCATTAAAAACAGCAAGTAATCTTTCCAAGGCTGCCTTAAAACCCAAATCATCAAAAGTCATAGGTCTCAAATCAAAAATAATATTACGAATTTCATCAATCGTTTTTTTCAATATATTATTGACAACAGACAATTCCAGTTTGGCCTTAATAACATCTTCATCTATATAAAGGCTGCATAATTCAATTTTATGTATTAAATGTGCCAAATTTTGCAGCGAAGTATCATGAAGATCCCTGGCAATTCTTTGTCTGTCTTCTTCTTGAATATTTAGAACTATCATGCCGTCAGTTCTATGCTTCAAAATATTTTGTAAAACATTTATATGACTAATCAGCAAATTTTGTCTTTCATATAACCGTTCGTTTTTACATCTGCAATTTTCTTTTTCTTGAAATGCTTTTGCTATTTCTTCCTTATGCACGTTTTCGGCGTTTCTTGGAGAAAAAAATTTAAAATCTTCAGGTTCACTATCTATCAATAAACCAGCATATATATCTGCTTCTTTAATACACTGAAGATTATACTTGATTTTTTCTTCGATCATCTTCAGTTCTTGGCCCATTTCTTTCACAATTTCTTCTAAAGCATTATAATCATCAAAATCCATATTTCATCCATTTTCTTGTTATACATATGATATAAGAACATACGTTTCTTATTATTGTTTGCCTGTGACTTTTCTCCTATCATCATATAATAAAAACAGAAATATGTAAAATACAATTTATTATTTTACTTTAAAGGCTCTTTGGAAGGTAATCCTGCTTTTCTGGGAAATGTTGCAGGTGTCTTTTTTATTTTTTCAATTACTATCAGATTTCGATCAAAATCGGAATCCGGAAGCTGAAATTCTATTTGTTCTTTCATTTTTCCTCCCAAAAGTGATACTGCCCCTTTCGCAGCTGCAAGTTCGCCCATAACTTTTTCTGATTTATAAGAAACAAAACAACCATTTACCTTTACAAAAGGAAGACAATATTCGGACAAAGTAGAAAGATTTGCCACCGCCCTGGAAACACACAAATCAAAACTTTCCCTGAGTTTTCCTGGTCTTGCAAAATCTTCCGCTCTGCCGTGTATGGTCTTCACTCCGGACAAATTTAATTTTTCTATCACTGCATCTAAGAAATGAATTCTTTTTTTAAGAGAATCCAAAAGAGTAACTTCAAGCTGAGGAAAGGCAATCTTTAAAGCAAGACCAGGAAATCCCGCCCCCGTGCCTACGTCAATCACAGAAACTTTCTTTCTAACATCAAAAGCCTTTATCAAAGATATGCTGTCTATAAAATGTTTTTTCATTACATCATCATATTCTGTAATTGCAGTCAGATTCATTACCTGATTCCATTCGGTCAACATTTCATAATAAACAAGGAAATTTTCAAGCTGTTGATCAGTCAGGCTGACGCCAAAAACACTTACATCTTTTTCAAATTTAGAAGTATCATAATCCTTTACACTCTTCACACTAACCTCCATGTTGCAACACTACTGCGACTAATTCCAAGGCAAATTAATTCATCTACAAAAACGGCTTCTTTGGCGTCAATGAAACAAAACGTTCTTCGGTGTGAAACGTTCCAAGTAAACTAACAGCACAGAAATATCCGCAGGAGATACACCCGAAATACGGGAAGCTTGTCCAATGGAAACAGGCCGTAAAAGCTTCAACTTTTGTCTGGCTTCCAGTCTCAAAGACACAACTGCATCATAATCAATATCTCCGGGTATTTTCTTTTTTTCCATCTTTTTAAACTGCTCTACTTGACGTTTCTGCCTTTGAATATATCCTTCATACTTAATTTCAATTTCTACCTGCTGAATTACATTTTCCGGAAGAGAAGGCTTACCACAAAGCTGTTCTGCAAAATTTGCCCGACCCTCGTCGATCTCTGCAATATTTTCATAAGAAAGTTCCGGTCTGCAGATCAAATCCGCCAGACTTGCCGCTGTTTTCAAAGAAGAACTGTCCTTGGATTTCAAAAAATCCTGAATCCGGCTGTTTGCACCTACTATAGTATTTTTGAGACGCTGAATTTCCTTTTCAATCATCTCTTCCTTTTTTAAAAGAAATTCATATTCTTCTTTAGAAACCAAACCTGCATCATATCCCTTTTTTCTAAGCCGCAGATCTGCATTATCCTGACGTAGTAACAACCTATACTCTGCCCTGGAAGTCATCATTCTATAAGGCTCAACATTATCCTTCGTCACAAGATCATCAATCAGCACGCCAATATATCCTTCTGACCTGTCCAAAATCAAAGGGTCTCTTCCAAATATCTCCATTGCCGCATTAATCCCTGCCACAAGTCCTTGGCACGCTGCTTCTTCATAACCGCTGCTGCCGTTTAACTGTCCTGCACTAAACATGCCTTTTATATTTTTAAATTCAAGAGAAGGATAAAGTTCTCTGGCGTCAATACAGTCATATTCAATCGCATAAGCGTTACGAACAATTTTACACTTTTCTAATCCGGGAACCGTCTGATACATGGCAAGCTGAACATCTTCCGGAAGTGAAGATGACATACCGCCTACATACATTTCATTGGTATGTAGTCCTTCCGGCTCAATAAAAACCTGATGACGCTCCTTTTCCGCAAATTTTACTACTTTATCTTCAATAGATGGACAATACCTGGGTCCAACACCTTCTATAATTCCCGCATATATGGGAGAACGATCCAAATTATTTCTGATAATCTCATGAGTTTTACTATTTGTATAAGTCAGCCAGCAGGAAGCCTGTTCTTTCTGTACAGAATCCGGATCCGTGGAAAAAGAAAAAGGAATGATTCTCTCGTCTCCAAATTGTTCTTCCATTTTAGAATAATCTATACTCCGACCATCCATTCTAGCCGGCGTTCCCGTTTTAAATCTACGTAAGCTTATTCCCATTTTTTCCAGAGAATTTGAAAGATAAGCAGCCGCCTGTAATCCGTTCGGACCGGTATGAGTAATCGTTTCTCCACAAAGACATCTGGCATTCAAATAAGTTCCAGTACAAAGTATCACTGCTTTACATTCATAAACCGCTCCTGTAAATGTCTTTATTCCCGTAATTTTTTTTATTGGTATTTGATCTTCAGAATCCGGCTCTTCCCACAAAATCTCACAAACTTCAGCCTGTTTAATCGTTAGATGCTCTTGATTTTCAAGTACCTTCCTCATTGCGCGGGAATACTCTGCCTTATCTGCCTGTGCCCGCAGAGAGTGAACCGCCGGACCCTTAGAAACGTTTAACATCTTAGATTGAATAAATGTCTTATCAATATTTTTCCCCATTTCACCTCCTAAAGCATCCAATTCTCTTACAAGATGGCCTTTAGAAGTTCCGCCTATATTTGGATTACACGGCATAAGCGCAATACTGTCAATACTTACCGTAAAAATCACGGTTTCAAGTCCAAGCCGCGCACAGGCAAGAGCAGCCTCACATCCAGCATGTCCGGCTCCAATCACACACACATCCACATTTTCTTTTCTGTTGTATTTATTCATAACCATGGCTTCTCCAACAACTTTTTAATTCTCATTTACCCATACAAAATTTGCTGAATATTTCATTTACCAAATCTTCATCCACTTCTTCCCCTATGATTCTTCCCAAAAAAGTATAAGCACTCATAAGATCTATAGAATAAAAATCTTCAGGCATCCCCTGTTCTACACTTTTTCTTACCATTCGTAAAGATTCATAAGCATCTAAAAGAGCTTCCTGATGACGAATATTTGTAACTACTACCTCATGATTTACATCTATTTCTCCTTTAAAAAAAAGATCTTTTATTTTATTTTTAAATTCTTCCATTCCCTCATTTGACTTTATTGAAGTCTGAATCATTGCAATATCTCCATCATCAAAAGATCTATCGGGTAACAATTCATAAAACATTTTTTTTACGTCTTTTTCCAATACAATACCTGGAAGATCACTTTTATTCAAAAGAATAATCACCTTTTTATCTTTTAACACAGGAATCACTTCTCTGTCTCTTTCATCCAAAGGCAAAGAACGATCTATAATATAAAGAATCAAATCAGCATCTTTGGCATATTTCTTTGCCTTCTCTACGCCGATTTTTTCTACGGTATCTTCCGTATCATGTATTCCTGCCGTATCAGCAATATTTAAATGAATTCCTGAAATTTTTACGGTTTCACGAAGTACATCCCTTGTAGTTCCGGCAATTTCCGTAACAATAGCACTTTCTTCTCCAGTTAAAAAATTCATTAAAGAAGATTTTCCCACATTTGGCTTGCCAATAATCACCGTATTAATACCTTCTTTTATGAATCTTCCATCTTCCGATGTGGAGATCAATCTGTTTACATTTTCTGTCAAATTATCCAGCTTAATTTTAAGCTTTTCCTGATAACCCTCCAGACTGATATGCTCTGGATCATCTAAAGCTGATTCTATAAAAGCAATTTCATATAAAATATCAGCTCGCAATTTTCGGATTTCTTTTTCCAAACTTCCATTTAACTGATTCACGGAAAAACGAAGGGCATATTCATTTTGAGATTGAATCACATCCATAACCGCTTCTGCCCTGCTCAAATCAATTCTTCCATTTAAAAATGCTCTCTTGGTAAATTCACCAGGTTCTGCAAGTCTTGCACCATGACTTAATGCAGCTTTAAGAATTTTCTGCATTACAAAAGTTCCGCCATGACACTGAATTTCTACGGTATCTTCCCCGGTAAAACTTCTTGGAGCCTTTAAAACCACTGCCATGACTTCATCTATTACAATATCATTTTCTATAATATATCCATAATATAAAGTATGAGTTTTAGCATGCTCCAGTATTTTTTTTCCGGAAGGAGACCGGAATAAGCCATTTCCAACTTTTACGGCATTTTCTCCGCTTATTCTGATGATTCCAATTCCTGAATCTGTAAGCCCTGTAGCAATAGCGGCTATTGTTTCATTTGAAATGATATTCATATCAATCCCATCACTCTTTTTCAAGTTTATACCTTTTAAAAATATAAGACGAAGAGGCTGTTGTAAAACAAAGACGCTATACAATTTAATACTTTGTATTTCATCTAAGCTTTGCAACAGCCCCTCTCAATTAATAATCACCTTATTTTTTCAATGCCACTACTACTTTTCTGAAAGGCTCTTCTCCTTCGCTGTAGGTCGTTACATATTTATCATTCTGAAGTACAGAATGAATAATACGTCTTTCGTAAGGATTCATAGGCTCCAGAGATACAGGTCTTCTTGTTCTTTTAACCTTATAGGCAATATTTTTTGCAAGATTTTCAAGAGTTTCCTTTCTTCTTTCCCGATAATTTTCCGTGTCGATCTTTACTCTGATATAATTTTCCGCATCTTTATTTACTACCAAAGAAACCAGATATTGAAGAGAATCCAGAGTCTGTCCCCTTTTTCCGATCAACACACCCATATCATCGCCGCTTAAATCAATATCCATATTTCCTTCTGCCTTATCGTACTTTACATCGACAATAACTGTCATATTCATTGCAGCAAACACATCATTTAAAAATTTTCCGGCTTTATCTTCTATGGAAACTTCTTCATTCTTTACCGCAGCCTTGATGACCGCAGGCTTAGAACCAATTCCCAAAAAACCACTGGAACCTTCATCAATTACATCATAATCCAGCCGATCACTGGTAACTCCCAGTTTTCTACAGGCTTCCGTAATTGCTTCACTAACTGTTTTAGCAGAAAATTCAATATATTCCATAGCTCTCAACCTCCCTCAAAATAACAACTTTAATTTTCCCTGCCTTTTCCCTCATTGTATTCCTTTACCTTATTTGCTTTGGATGCCATACTTCCGGGCTTGGCACTGCTGTTCATTTTAGAATAATCCGTGGCTTCTTTCATGGCACGTTCTTTTTCCGAATCCGTCATAGAAGAATTTACATTTGCCTTATTCTGCATATTTCTGGTATTCATATTGGCATAGGCATTTATTCTTTCCTGATTTTTCTTCAGCTTTTCCATCTTTTTAGCACTTTTAGCCGAATTCTTTTTAATAATTTCATCAAAATCCATCTTATCAAAGTGCCTGTTAATCACTACCTGCTGAATACCTCTCACCACGCTGCCGGCCGTCCAGTAAAGGCCCATACCAGCAGGAAGTGTATAGCACATCCATGCGGAAAAAAGAGGCATGATCATATTCATTATCTTCATGGACTGCATCATGGTACTTTGCTGACCATCGGTCTTATTATCCGTTTTCTGCTGAGGCATCAGTTTTACATTCAGCCATTGTGTCAAAGCAGACAAGATCGGAATCAAAAGAGCGCCGATCACGATACCATAAGCACCGGCCGCCCAGGCAGTTGTAATTAATGAAGAAGGCGAATCACCAATATTTAATCCTATAAAATTATTATAAGTATTAATCAGACCGCCGTCACCAAGAATCAACTGTCCTTCATAGGTAAGCTTTGACAAATCAAATTCCGCTCCCATGGCAGCGTAATGACTCACTACCTGATCCATGTCTGCAGAAGAAATCTTATTTAATACGTCAATAATTCCATTGGTAAGATTACCGTTCGTCATGGCTTTTCCATAAATAGCCACCGTATGGGAAATACTATCGACTCCTGATTCCTGTAAAAAAGCACCATTATCCGCCTGTATAATCTTTTCTGCCAATACCCTGAAGGTATCTCCTACCTTTGATACATAAGCAGGTATTGATTGGATTACCTTATACAAGGATAGCAGAATCGGAAACTGAATCAAAAGCTGAATACAGCTGCCGCTGGGAGAAACGCCGTACTTTGCATAAACGGCCTGAATCTCCTGATTTTGTGCCATCATGGAAGCCTGATCCTGTTTTCCCTTATACTTTGCCTGAATTGCCTGAGTTTCGGGAGTAATCTTGGCAGACAGCTTTGAAAATTTTTGCTGCTTAATCGTAAGAGGCAGCATCAACAGATTCACCACAATGGTAAAAAGGATAATCGCAAGACCGATATTCGGAAGGCCAATCTTGTCAATCACAAAAAAGATACCGTTCATGATATAACCAAGAATTTTAGCGATCCACCCCAAGAAACCACTGCTTTGAGTCAATAAAATAAAATTCATTTATCCTCCTGGCTTCGCCGGATACGTATTTTTACGGTATTAAGGTACCGGATCAAATCCGCCCTTTGAAAAGGGATTACATCTCAATATTCTCCAAAAAGCCATAAAGCCGCCCTTGAAAGCGCCGTATTTTTGTATCGCCTCCAGACCGTACTGGGAGCAGGTAGGTATATAAGGGCATTTTGTTCTTTTCATTGGTGAAATATACTTTTGATATAATCTAATTCCGGCTATCATAATTTTTTTCATAACTTATTCCAAATAAAGCTTAATCCAAATAAAAATATACCTTAATAATACGATGAAGCTTTCCAAGGTGAAGCAGGGCTTTTTCAATTTCCTCATAACCTGCCGAGGCCGCGTTCACTCTTGCCACGATCACAATATCCAAACCACTATTGAATACCGCTTCATGTAACCGATAACTTTCCCGTACCAGTCTTGTTACCCGGTGCCTCACAACACTGTTACCGACTTTTTTACTCACGCTGATTCCGATTCTGTTTCTTTCCGTGCCATTTTCCTTAATATACATGACAAGATACTTATTTGCATAAGATTTACCATGCTGATAGACAAATCGGAACTGATGATTCTTTTTCAAACTTTCAGAAAATCTCATTCACTCCTCCAAAAGTCAAATACCTTTCAGCAAACCATGTTTCCTCTCATTCCGCCGCGCAAGCGGCATTTAAATCTGTGAGAACTTTAGGACGCGCAGCGTCACATATTCTGAGATTGAAAATGACAATTTTCAATCTTACACGCAGAAATGAATAAGAAGAGAAAAAGGCCACATTTCTGTGACCTAACACATTTCTGTGACCCAGCATATTACTACAGCTATTGCCGACTATTTTTATGCTGATAATCTTTTTCTTCCCTTTGCACGCCTTGCTGCCAAAACTTTTCTTCCGCCCTTAGAACTCATTCTTGCTCGAAAACCATGTACTCTTGCATGAGAACGCTTTTTAGGCTGAAATGTCATCTTCATTGAAACGCACCTCCTTCCTGTTTTCAGGAAAATAGCAATATTGATTTTATAAGAAAAACAGCACAATGTCAATAAAATTAAGCAAAATTAATATAAAAAAAGTTATACACATATATATCCACATAAAAATGTGTATATATAGTTATTCACATTGTGTTAATTACTTGTGGATAACACAATTTTTTTATGTAAAATAATGTGATAGTACTTTTCTATATATGATAAAATCAGGCTTTTTCAAGTTTCTATAATTATCCACTTATGAACATATATATCCACATATAGATGTAGATAATAAAATTATTAACATTATTATCCACATATGTGGATAATCTTATTAATAGCATGTTCATAACTAACATTTGAAATCTGAATGAATCTATATTACAATGAATTAGTATATCTTAAATGTACCGTCTATGCGGATACCACTTATTTGGCAGAATGGAAAAGTAAAAATGAATGATATAAAAGAAAACTGGCAGGTCATCAAGGAAACAATGAAAAAAGAATATAATATTTCCGATATTTCTTATCAAACCTGGGTGGCCCCTCTGGAATTTTATAATGTGACGGATGATGTGGTTCATATCATTATACCCACTGATCTGGCTCCTGCTCTTAATTATATTTCTTCCAAATATAAGAGCTTTTTTCAGGTTACCATCACAGAGATGTTTGATCATCATTATGAGATAAAGTTTATCTTTGAAAAAGACGCTATTGATCTGGAAAAAAGGGACAACAGCACCGGCTTTACAAATCCTGTTTATAATATTAATTATGAAAATGCAAATTTGATTTCAAAATATAAGTTTGATTCCTTTGTGGTCGGCAACAATAACAAGCTGGCTCATGCTGCGGCACTGGCTGTGGCAGAATCTCCTGGAGAAGTATACAATCCTCTTTATCTTTACGGAGGACCAGGACTTGGAAAGACCCACTTGATCCACTCCATCGGCCATTTTATTTTAGAACAAAATCCTGAAAAAAAGGTACTCTATGTCACCAGTGAGGAATTTACAAATGAAGTAATAGAATCCATTCGAAGCGGTAATGCTGCTTCCATGACAAAACTCCGTGAAAAATACAGGACCGTAGACGTATTGATGATAGACGACATACAGTTTATAATAGGAAAGGACAGTACACAGGAAGAATTTTTCCATACCTTTAATGTCCTTCATTCAGCCAGAAAACAGATTGTTCTATCGTCGGACAAGCCGCCGAAAGAACTGGAAACTTTGGATGAAAGATTTCGTTCCAGATTCGAATGGGGACTGATTGCGGATATACAACCCCCTGATTATGAAACCAGAATGGCTATTTTGCGTAAAAACGCTGAAAACTACGACAAACAGATTGACGAAGAAATCATCAAATACATTGCCACCAATATCAAGTCAAATATCAGGGAATTAGAGGGAGCATTTAACAAGATCATTGCCTTTACAAGGTTAAATAAAGTAGATCTTACCATTGAATCGGCAGAAGAAGCCTTAAAAGATGTCATTTATCCGAACAAAGCAAGAGAAATTACTCCCAACTTAATTATAAATGTAGTGGCAGAGCATTTTGGTGTAAGGCCGGAAGACATTGTATCGAAAAAGCGTAATTCCGAATTTGTTCAGCCAAGGCAGGTTGTTATGTATCTTTGCCGTGAGCTTACCAATGTATCTCAGGTAAACATCGGTAAAATATTAGGAAAAAAAGATCATACAACAGTTATCCACGGTGTTAAGAAAATTGAAGCAGAGATGCAGAACAGTGAAGAATTCCGCAATAAAATCAATGTTATCATGAAGAAACTGTCTTAAATTAAGTGGATAAAATGTACAAAAACAGGTATAAAGCATCATAAGCAATGGCAGACATAAAAATAAGTTTAAAGCAGATGTTGATAACTTTACAATTATTATAAAGTTGTTCCATAAATATAAACCACTTTACCATTTCCTTTTTACCTGAAAAATAGTATAATAGAACTTGTTATGCACATATGAACACCCTCTATTAATTATAATATGAATTTCTTTATTATATTTTATATTAAAGACGCGAAGGGAGTTATTCACATGAAATTGATTTGTTCAAAATCGAATTTGTTGAATGGAGTACAGATCGTATCAAAGGCAGTTTCAAATAAAACTACCATGTCTATTCTGGAATGTATTATGGTAGATGCTGCAAAAGGTAATATTACTCTGACTGCAAATGATATGGATCTGGGTATAGAAACGATCATAGAAGGAGAAATTGTAGAAAAGGGCTCGATTGCCCTGGATGCAAAGATTTTTCTTGAAATTGTAAGAAAACTTCCTGATAGTGAAATCACAATAGAGACGGACTCTTCTTACAAGACGTTGATAACCTGTGAAAAATCTAAATTTACCATTATCGGAAAATCTGGAGAAGATTTTTCCTATCTTCCCGTTGTGGAAAAAGAAGACAGTATTGTCATCAGCCAGTTCACGTTAAAAGAAGTGGTGAGACAAACAATTTTTTCTATTTCCGATAACGACAGCAATAAAATGATGAGTGGAGAGCTTTTTGAGATCAAGGAAAATGAAATGAAGGTAGTTTCTCTTGACGGACACAGAATATCTATCCGTAAAATTGAACTGAAGGAAGAGTATTCCCCTAAGAAAGTGATAGTTCCCGGCAAAACTTTAAACGAAGTTAGTAAGATTCTGCCTGGCGGAGCAGAAAACCTTGTAACTATCTCTTTTACACCGAAACATATTGTTTTTGAATTTGAAAATACCACTGTGGTATCCAGATTAATTGAAGGTGAATATTTTAAAATTGATCAGATGCTTTCCAGTGATTATGAGACAAAGGTAAAAGTGAACAAGAAGGAACTGTTAAATTGTATTGACAGGGCTACTCTGCTGGTAAAAGAAGGGGATAAGAAGCCAATTATCATTAATATTCTGGATGAAAGCATGGAACTGAGAATTAATTCTATACTTGGAAGCATGAACGAAGATATTGACATAGAAAAGCAGGGGAAGGATTTGATGATCGGATTTAATCCCAAGTTTTTAATTGATGCTCTTCGAGTGATAGATGATGAAGACGTAGAGCTTTATATGGTCAATCCAAAGGCTCCCTGTTTTATTAAAAACCCGGAAGAAAGCTACATTTATCTGATACTTCCCGTCAACTTCTCGACGGTAAGTTGAAAAGTTGACGTTTAATTCTTTCAACAGTAAGTTGAAAAATAAATGTTTAATTCTTTCAACATAAGTTGAAAAGATAATGTTTAATTTCTTTCAACGACAATTGAAATATTATAAATGCTGAGGCCATGATAAAGGGGACTTGCGGTATGAGTGGAAAGACGGAAACAGTTCGTTTAAGAGATGATTTTATTAAGCTGGGGCAGGCATTAAAAGCAGCAGGTTTGGTGCAGTCCGGCGTGGATGCAAAATATGCCGTGCAGGGCGGAGAAGTAAAAGTGAACGGGCAGACGGAAACCCAGCGGGGAAAAAAGCTTATAGCCGGAGACATTGTGGAGTATAAAGGAGATAAGATCAGGATAGAATGATTATTAAATCAATAGAGTTGGCAGATTATAGAAATTACGGCTCTTTAAAACTTGAATTTGACAGCGGAACAAATATTCTTTACGGAGACAATGCCCAGGGAAAAACAAATATCCTGGAGGCTGTATTTGTAGCCGCCACCACAAAGTCTCATAAAGGCAGTAAAGACAAAGAAATTATTAATTTTGATAAAGATGAAGCCCATGTGAGAACTTACCTTGAAAAAGAAGGTATTGAGACAAGGGTAGATATGCACTTGCGCAAGTCAGGCTCTAAAGGAATTGCGGTGAATGGGCAAAAGCTGAAAAAGGCAGCAGATTTGCTTGGCCTTTGTAATGTGGTGTTCTTTTCTCCGGAAGATCTGGGAATTATTAAAAACGGTCCTGCAGAGAGAAGAAGATTTGTAGATATGGAGCTTTGTCAGCTGGATGGCTTTTATCTTTATAATTTAAATCATTATAATAAAATAGTAAATCAGAGAAATAAGCTTTTAAAAGATATGTACATGAACCCTGATCTGAAAGAAACCTTAAGTATCTGGGATATGCAGCTGGTTTCGTACGGAAGCAAAATTATTGAACGTCGGAAAATGTTTGTAGAGCAATTAAATGAAATTATTTATGAAATACATAAAAAGCTCTCAGGGGGAAAAGAAGAAATAAAGGTTCTTTATGAGCCGGATGTAGAAGTTGATGAATTTGAGAAAAAGCTGAAAAACAGTCAAGACAGGGATATAAAGTCGAAAATGAGTTCCGTAGGTCCTCACAGGGATGATTTTTCATTTGTGATCGGAGATATTGATATTAGAAAATATGGTTCTCAGGGTCAGCAGCGTACGGCGGCATTATCTTTAAAACTTTCTGAAATAGAACTTGTAAAAAAGATAGCCAAAGATACGCCTGTTTTGCTGTTGGACGATGTACTTTCCGAGTTGGATTCCAATAGGCAAAACTATCTTTTAAACAGCATAGGTGAAATACAAACCATCATTACCTGTACCGGTTTGGAGGAATTTGTAAATAACAGGTTTGAAATTAATAGAGTATTTAAAGTTTCCGAAGGAAATGTAAGCTGCATCAGTAATCAGAATTCCGATTTATCAGAAAGAGGCGTTGAATGAACGAAGAAACCATGAATAATACAACTGTGGATCATGAATATGGTGCGGACCAGATTCAGATTCTTGAAGGGTTGGAAGCCGTAAGAAAGCGTCCCGGCATGTACATAGGCACTACATCCAGCAGAGGACTTCATCATCTTGTTTATGAAATTGTAGATAATGCAGTGGATGAAGCACTTGCGGGTTTTTGCGATACCATTGACGTTACCATTAACGAGGATAATTCCGTTACAGTTACAGACAACGGGCGCGGCATTCCTGTAGGTATTAATCATAAAGCAGGGATTGCGGCAGTAGAAGTCGTTTTTACCATTCTTCATGCCGGCGGAAAATTTGGCGGCGGCGGATATAAAGTTTCCGGTGGTCTTCACGGTGTAGGTGCTTCTGTGGTAAATGCTTTGTCTAATTGGCTGGAGGTTGAAATCTGTCAGGGCGGAAAAATTTATAAACAACGGTATGAGAGGGGGCATGCCTGCTATCCTTTAAAGGAAACAGGGACCTGCCCTGAAAATAAAACAGGTACCAAAGTTACCTTTATGCCGGATGATACGATTTTTACGGAAACAACTGTATTTGATTTTGATATTTTAAAACTGAGACTCCGGGAAATGGCCTTTCTGACCAAGGGCCTGCGTATCATTCTGAAAGATAACAGAATTTTTGAGGAAGAAAAAAATGCCGCAAAAATTGAAAATGATCAGATTAATGAGCTGCTTCGACGGGCAGAGGAAGATAAAGAAGAAAATGTTATTGACGAGATAACTGCAGCGGAAAAAAAGAATAGCGAAAATAAAGAAACAGGTGTAAATAAGCAGAGAAAAGTTGAATTTTATTACGAAGGCGGTATTAAGGAATTTGTTTCTTATTTAAACAGAAGTAAATCTCCTCTTTATGATAATATTCTTTATTTTGAAGGGGAAAAGAATCAAGTATACGTTGAAGTGGCATTTCAACATAATGATTCGTATAATGAAAGTGTGTTCAGTTTTGTAAACAATATTAATACTCCTGAAGGAGGAACTCATTTACAGGGATTTCGTAATGCCATTACAAAAACCTTTAACGATTATGCAAGAAATGCCAAGTTGTTAAAGGATAATGAGCCTAATTTATCCGGTGAGGACATCAGGGAAGGTTTGACGGCTATTATCAGTGTGAAAATTGAGGATCCTCAATTTGAAGGTCAGACGAAGCAGAAACTTGGAAACAGCGAAGCAAGAGGTGCAGTGGATAATATTGTCAGCGAGCAGCTTACTTACTTTTTGGAGTTGAATCCGATTGTAGCAAAATCAATTTGTGAAAAATCTATTCTTGCTCAGCGTGCAAGGGAGGCGGCCCGTAAGGCAAGAGACCTGACCAGAAGAAAAACCGCTTTGGATGGTATGGCTCTTCCAGGAAAGCTGGCAGATTGCTCTGATAAGGATCCGAAAAACTGCGAGATTTATATTGTAGAGGGAGATTCTGCAGGCGGAAGTGCAAAAACGGCCCGCTCCAGAGCTACCCAAGCAATCCTGCCGTTAAGAGGAAAGATTTTAAACGTAGAAAAAGCAAGACTGGACAAGATATATGCCAATGCCGAGATAAAAGCTATGATTACGGCGTTTGGTACAGGAATTCATGATGATTTTGACATCAGCAAGCTTCGCTATAATAAAATTATTTTGATGACTGATGCAGATGTGGACGGGGCCCATATCAGTACTCTGCTTTTAACCTTTATTTATCGTTTTATGCCTGAACTGATTAAGCAGGGTCATGTTTTTTTGGCAAAGCCGCCTCTTTATAAGCTGGAGAAAAATAAAAAGATATGGTATGCCTACAGTGATGAAGAGCTTGACTCGATTCTGCAGGAAGTAGGAAGGGATCAAAATAACAAGATTCAAAGATATAAGGGTCTTGGAGAGATGGATGCGGAGCAGCTTTGGGAAACTACCATGGATCCGGAAAGAAGAATTCTGCTTCGTGTGAATTATGATGAAGAAATGGAATCGGAAATCGACTTAACTTTTACTACTTTAATGGGGGATAAAGTAGAGCCCAGGCGAGAATTTATTGAAGAAAACGCTAAGTTTGTGAAGAATCTGGATAAACAGGCTTAGTGTGAGAAGAGTTTCTAGCCGCTCATCAGCACAAAGCCTGAGAATCAGGCTTGGCTGCTTCGCGGAGAAACTCTAAGTCCGCATAGCGGACTTTTCTCACACCGAGAAATGCCTAAAATACGACATTTCTCATGCCGATTTGAAATTCCGCGGAGAAGTACTAAATTTCACGCAGAAAAACGCCAGAAGCAGGCGTTTTTCACAGCATAGATTGTTTAAAAATTCTTAGGACAGAAAGAGGAATTATGAACGACGATATTTTTGATAATGTTCAGGAGACGGATAAAATTCATGAGGTTGATTTAAAAGAAAGAATGGAGACCTTTTATATCGACTATGCTATGAGCGTAATTGCGTCTCGTGCCCTTCCTGACGTGAGGGACGGTTTAAAGCCGGTGCAGCGCCGTGTGCTTTATTCCATGATCGAACTGAATAACGGTCCTGATAAGCCTCATCGTAAAAGTGCGCGTATTGTCGGTGATACCATGGGTAAATATCACCCTCATGGAGACAGCTCTATTTATGGCGCCCTGGTAAATATGGCTCAGGATTGGAATATGCGTTATCCGCTTGTTGACGGTCATGGAAATTTTGGTTCCATGGACGGAGACGGCGCGGCTGCCATGCGTTATACGGAAGCAAGACTATCTAAGATTTCCATGGAACTGCTTGCGGATCTGAACAAAGACACGGTTGATTTTGAGCCGAACTTTGACGATACGGAAAAGGAGCCGGTAGTTCTTCCCAGCCGTTATCCCAATCTGCTGGTGAACGGAACCACGGGTATTGCCGTAGGAATGGCCACTAATATTCCTCCTCATAATTTGAGAGAGGTTATTTCTGCGCTTGTGAAAATGATAGATAATAAGGTGGAAGAAGAAAGAAATACCTCTATGGAAGAGCTTTTGGAAATTGTCAAGGCTCCTGATTTTCCTACAGGCGGTATTATTCTTGGCACCAGGGGCTGTGAGGAAGCATACAGGACAGGACGGGGCAAGGTAATTGTCCGGGCGGTGACAAATATTGAGACGCTTCCTAACGGTAAGAATCAGATTATCGTCACAGAGCTTCCTTATATGGTGAATAAAGCAAACCTGATTATTAAAATTGCGGAGCTTGTAAAGCTGAAAAAAATCGACGGGATTACGGATATTAGAGATGAATCTAACAGGGAAGGTATCCGAGTAGTAATTGAGCTGCGCAAGGATGTAAATGCCAATGTGATTTTAAATCACTTATATAAACATACCCAGCTTCAGGATACCTTTGGGGTAATTATGCTGGCCTTGGTAAATAATGAACCCAAGGTTTTAAATCTGCTGGATATGATGACTGAGTACTTAAAGCATCAGGAAGAGGTGGTTACCAGACGAACAAAATATGATTTGAATAAAGCAGAAGAAAGAAATCATATTTTGGAAGGACTGTTGAAGGCTCTTGATTTTATTGATGAAGTAATTTCCATTATTCGCGGCAGTGCAAACGCACAGATTGCAAAGGAAAGACTGATGGAACGTTTTGAGCTTTCTGATGCTCAGGCACAAGCGATTGTAGATATGCGTCTTCGTGCTCTTACCGGTCTGGAAAGGGAAAAGCTCGAAAATGAACATAAAGAGCTGGAATTAAAAATCGGAGAATTGAAGGCAATTTTAGCTGATGAAAAACTTTTACTGGGTGTAATTAAGACGGAAATAACGGAGATTTCTGATAAATTTGGTGATGACAGACGCAGTAAAATCGGTTATGATGAGTTTGATATTTCCATGGAGGACCTGATTCCTCATGAAAATACGATAATTGCCATTACGAATTTAGGTTATATCAAGCGTATGACCGTAGATAATTTTAAATCCCAGAATCGAGGAGGTAAGGGCATTAAGGGTATGCAGACTATAGAGGATGATTTTATCGAGGATCTGCTGATGACCACTACTCATCATTACCTAAACTTCTTTACCAATATGGGCCGTATATATCGTCTGAAGGCTTATGAAATTCCGGAAGCGGGAAGAACTGCCAGAGGAACGGCAGTGGTAAACCTGCTGCAGTTAAATCCCGGAGAAAAAATTACTGCCATGATTCCCATTAAGGAATATGACGACAGCAAGAATCTGTTTATGGTAACAAAATTCGGTACGGTAAAGAAAACGCCTTTGCGGGAGTATTCCAATGTGAGGAAAAACGGTCTGACGGCCATTAATCTGAAGGATGACGATGAGCTGATTGAAGTGAAAACCACCAGGTCAGACAGCGAAATTTTTCTGGTAACAAAGCAGGGTATGTGTATCCGTTTTAAAGAGACGGATGTAAGGGCTACCGGTAGATCTTCCATGGGCGTGATCGGTATGAATATCAGCGACGGAGATGAAATTGTGGGGATGCAGCTTCAAACCCAGGGTGATTACCTGTTGTTTGTATCTGAAAACGGTATGGGAAAACGTACTTTCTTAAATGAATTTGCAGTTCAGAAGAGAGGCGGCAAGGGCGTAAAATGTTATAAGATTACAGAAAAAACCGGTGATGTGGTGGGCGTCAAGGCCGTGACGGACGATAATGAAATCATGATGATCACTACAGAAGGCATTATTATTCAGCTTCGCATGGAGGATATATCCATTTTAAGAAGAATAACGTCGGGAGTAAAAATGATTAATCTCGAAAAAGGTGTCAAGGTAGCTCAAATTGCCAAGGTAAGGGAGAAAATATCCAACGGCGAACAGGAATTTGAAAACGCTGAAGATGCCATGGAAGAAATTAAAGAGGAAGGTGAAAAAAAGGAAGAAACAAATGATAATGGAGATATAGAAGAAGTAAATGAAGAAATAAATAATGAGGAAGGTGAATAAAAAAACAAAGGCGGGATGAAAATCTCGTCTTGTTTTCCGTAGAAATTGAGGCATAAAAATGATATTGTAAAGGTTATGTTAAACAAGTAAATTATCTATGTGTGTAAATTAAGAGGGGAAAGATTGAAAAGAAAAATTTTCAATCTTAGAAATGGAGAAAATTATGGAAGTATATAACATTTTCAGGGATCTGGCAATTATTATTATTGTTGCAAAGGTATTTGGAGTTCTTGCAAGAAAATGTAAGGCCCCGCAGGTAGTAGGTGAAATTATCGCAGGTCTGTTAATTGGTCCCAGTGTGCTGGGTTTGGTACAACAGTCTGACTTTCTGGCGGGAATGGCAGAGGTTGGCGTTGTACTCTTAATGTTTTCTGCAGGTTTGGAAACAAATTTAAAGGATCTGTTAAAAACAGGTCCGGTTGCGCTTTTGATAGCCTGTGCGGGTGTGTTTGTACCGTTGGCAGGCGGTACGTTGCTGTATATGGGATTTTACGGAGCAGCGCCTTTTGGATCAGAGCAGTTTTACACGGCTGTGTTTATCGGCGTTATTATGACGGCCACCAGTGTCAGTATTACCGTTCAATCCTTAAAGGAAATGGGGAAGCTGAAGGGAAAAGTAGGTACTACAATTTTAAGTGCGGCCATTATTGATGATGTAATCGGTATTATTGTGCTGACCTTTGTAATCGGGTTTAAAAGTCCGGACAATCATCCTGGAAAGGTAGTTTTAAATACAATTCTCTTCTTTGTTTTTGCCATTGTGGTTGGATTTATCCTTTACAAGCTGTTTAAAGCCATAGACGACAGGTATCCTCATACCAGAAGGATTCCCATAATGAGTCTTGCCGTTTGTTTTGCTTTTGCTTATATTGCAGAAAAATATTTTGGTATTGCAGATATTACAGGGGCTTATGTAGCGGGAATTGTTCTTTGTTCTATGAGAGACTCCAGTTATGTGGATGAAAAAATGGAAGTCAGTTCTTATATGATTTTCGGACCTATATTTTTCGCAAGTATCGGTTTAAAGACAAATATCGACAATATAAATGGCAATATCCTTTTATTCTCGCTTGGATTTGTACTGGTAGCAATGATTACAAAAATAATAGGCTGCGGGCTGGCGGCAAAGGTTTGCAGATTTGGTGCCAAGGATTGTCTGAAAATCGGTGTAGGTATGATGACAAGAGGCGAAGTGGCTTTGATTGTGGCGCAAAAAGGATTGTCTGTGGGAATGCTTTCTCCTGTGTATTTTACTTCGGTGATTTTATTGATTATTGTTTCCAGCATTTCAACGCCGATTATTTTAAAGCTGTTGTATGCCAAGGATAAGGAAATTCAGGAAGTAAAATGATAAATGCAGGTAAATAATTTGCATAAAATCTTGCAATATAAACATTTTAATAAAATAATTAGTTATTTTACCACCTCTATAACCCTGAAAAAAGTTAAAATATGAAGGATTTTCTGCAAAATAGAAAAATGATATAGATAACTATAGAACTCAATTTAAGGGCTGTGTAAAGAAGAGGATATTGCTAAAGATGTTGAATCAAAAAGCCTTTGAGGCAGCAAAAAAAAAGATTATAGGGGTGGACAGGCAGCGACTTGGAATCGGTACTTTATCGGAAAAAACGGTTCATGCCATCTTAAAAAATTATTATGAGCCGGATGAGGACAGACAGGAGATTCCCATTGAAAACTATGTGGCGGATATTTATGCGGAAGGTGAGATTATTGAGATCCAGACAAGGCAGTTTGACCGGATGCGGGGTAAGCTTTCTGCCTTTCTTCCTCTTTACCCTGTAACCATCGTTTATCCCATCCCGCGGGAAAAATGGATTGTCTGGATTGACGAAGAAAGCGGCGAGTTAAGTAATAAACGGAAATCTCCGGTGAAGGGAAATCCTTATCTGGCTTTTCCTGAATTATATAAAATTAAAATGTTTTTAAAGGACCCTAATCTGCGGTTGAAGCTTGTATTGATGGATGTGGAGGAATATAAACTTTTAAACGGCTGGAGCAGAGATAAAAAGAGAGGTGCCAGCCGCTATGACAGAATCCCCACAAGTCTTGTGGAAGAAGTGGAGATTAACTGTCTGCAGGACTATATGCAGTTTGTTCCTTATGAAATAAACGGAGAATTTACTTCCAAAGAGTTTGCCAAAGCGGCTCATATCAATGTTACTCTGGCTCAAATAGTGTTAAATATCTTGTACCATGTGGGCATCTTGACCAGAGTGGGAAAAAAGGGGAGTATGTATCTGTATGAGATTATAGAGATATAAAATGTCATTGGTATATGAGAGATGTTCATCCGCTTGTATTTAGAATCAGTCTGTGTTAAGATATTTTCCAAGTGAATAAGAGTATTACAGGTGTCGGAGAAACTTATCTTTGTTTGCTCCGGTGAAAAGGGAATCAGGTGAAAGACCTGAACGATCTCGTCGCTGTGATAGGGGAGCAGTATTTCACTCGAAATCGGGCTTTGGGGTGATCCGCATACACACAAAAGCAGAAAAGAGTTATGTCACTGGAAAAGGATCTGTCTATGGCTGTAAAATCAGACAGTAAACTCCGGGAAGGCGAAATATTGTGATGATACTTAAGTCAGAAGACCTGCCTGTAATAAAGTACTGTGTGACCACGAGGGCTTGGTCTGTACAAAAGAAGCGGGTATCCTATTATTTTAGATATGATATGTGCATTATTTTGTGTAACTAAATCCTGTCCATGGGGGCAGGATTTTTTTTGCAAACAGGAATTCTTTTCACGGAAAAAATAAGCAGGAGGAAGGGTTAAGATGGAAACCAAGAAATTTAACAAGAAAATGATGATTGGGGCAGCAGCGCTGATTGTAATGATTGCGGCTTTTTTGATCATTTTCAATGTATTCCGGGAAAAGCCCGTACAGGGAAGTAAAAATATTACCCTTAAGGTGCTGAACCAGGAACAGCAGACATCGGAATACCAGGTGCAGACAGATGCGGAGTTTTTGCGCCAGGCTATGGAAGAAGCAAAGGGATTTACCTTTGAAGGGGAGGAAGGAGATTATGGGTTTACTCTTTACACGATTAACGGAGAAACTCATAATTGGAATGTGGATGGTTCTTATTGGGCTGTTTATGTAAACGAGGAATACGCTCAATACGGCATTGACAGCCAGCCCATAGAGGATGGTGATGTATTCCGGTTTGAATATACGCCGCCTTATACCGAATAGAAAATCGGCAAAATTGCCACATAAACACTCTTTCAGGCCAAATTGCCGGCCTTGAGATTATGAAGATTTCCGGAGCAGAGTATGGGAGGTTAAAATGAAAGATCAAGGAAAATCGGCAAAGATTTCAATCAAGGATATAGCTTTGATTGGAGTAATGACGGCAGTGATTACAGTCTGCAAGGAAATACTGAGTTTTCTGCCCAATATTGAGCTGGTATCCTTTTGGATTATTCTGTTTACTTTGTTCTTTCGGTGGAGAGTGTTGTTTGTGGTTCCCGTATTTGTCCTGATCGAGGGGTGTCTTTACGGTATGGGGCCCTGGTGGATTATGTATCTTTATACCTGGCCCCTGCTGGCCCTGATTTCTTATATAAACAGAAGACAGGAGTCCGTATGGTTTTGGAGTATCCTGTCTGGTTTTTTTGGGTTGTTCTTTGGAATTCTCTGTGCCATACCCTATGGGGTTACAGGTGCTGTTGGTAATGGAATCCGCGGCGGACTTTACGCCGGATTTACCTGGTGGGTGGCAGGTATCCGTTATGATATAATACATTGTATCGGCAATTTTGTGCTGATGCTGGTACTGTATCATCCGGTCCGTAGGGCTATGGACCGAATTGTACATATCATTGATTATTAAGACGAACAAAGCCTTTACTTTTTCTGCATTTTTTCAAATGCTTTCATGGAAAGCTGTACCGTCAGAGAATAAAAATCCGTTCTAAAAGAATTTTTGGAGGATAATATGACATCTCCGTTCTTTGCCTCAATTTTATAAACAGGTTTAGAATATTGTTCTCCTTTTTCAGCGCCCCATTCTTTTTCACTGTATTCATAGGTCAGATCCTGAAGTAGTCAAAAGAGATATATTTGTCTCCCTGCCTGGCTGTATCCGGAACGGCAGACAGAGAAGCTTTATAACCGGCATCCTGCATATCCTGCATGGTAGTCTGTCCAAGGACGATGGTATATCCGTCAATGGTGACTTCCATGGGCATATCTACTGTATTGCCGCAGCCGACAAGAGTAAGCAGCATGGTCAATAAAAGTAAGAGGGTAATTCATCTTTTGTTTGGCATAATTACCTTCTCCTTATGACTTTTTTCATATTATAAACCTGTTTTTCGTTGAGGACAATAGACATAAAGCAGTTTCTAATCCTCGTCTTCACTTTCTGCAGAAAGAGGCATGGAAAAAATAAATTCGCTTCCTACTCCCTCGGTGCTGATCACATTAATATGCTCTCCATGACAGTTAATGATTTCCTTTACAATGGAGAGACCTAATCCGGTTCCTTTTTTGTCCCGGCCTCTGGAAAGATCGGATTTATAAAATCTGTCCCAAATTTGTTTTAAGTCTTCTTTTGGGATACCGATTCCTGTGTCCTTGACGGATATAAACAGCTTATTTTTTTTCAAGGAGGTTTCCACCTTGATCACTGAATCATGATGACTGAATTTAATGGCATTGTCTATTAAATTGTAAAGGACCTGCTGTATCTTTTCCACGTCTGCGTGAACAAACATTTCGTCTCCGGTCAAAATCAGTTCAATGGCAATATTTTTTTTCAGGCAGGTTCCCTCAAAGGAGGCAGCGGTAGCACGGATGACTGGATTAATATTAAAATCCGTACGATCCAAAAGCATTCCCTTGGTGTTTAAATTATTTAAAGTAAGAAGACTGTTGGTCAGCTTTGTCAGTCGTTCCGTTTCTGCCAGTACTACTTTCAAATATTTTTCATGAGTTTCGGGCGGAATGGTTCCGTCTATCATGGCCTCCAGATAACCCCGAATGGAAGTCAGTGGAGAACGAAAGTCGTGGGATACGTTTGCCACGAATTTTTTCTGATCATCTTCGGCGCCTGCAATCTGACTTGCCATATAGTTCAAACATGCGGCCAGATAACCAATTTCGTCGTCACTTTCCACCTGGAATTCATAGTGCATATTTCCGGCGGCATATTGCTCTGTGGCATAAGTAATTTTTCGCAGGGGAATGTACACTATTTCTGTAAAAAAGATCAAAATAATCAGGGATAACAGCAGCAGAATCACCAAGGTAATATAAGAGATGTTCAATATACTGTTACAGGAAGCCTGAATACTGTTTAAATCACAATGAATGGCTACATAACCCTTTACCTTATAGCTGGAGGTAATAGGTGCCAATACGCTAAGCATTTCCGACTCAAAACTGCCATAAAAATCGTTTACCATGTAATAGGAAGTATTGGTTACGGCAGGGTCAAAGTTTTCAATCATTACCACTTCTTCTACGTTTAAGGGTCTGCCGGTATCCAGCACCAGACGCCCAGAAGGGTTGATAATGCGAATATCGGATTCCAGATATACGGCCAGAAAGTCCAGCTGCGTCTTTACGGTTTCCAGATCGGTTTCGCTGGTATACAGGCCTGTGGCATAAGTATCTGAAATCAACATTGCTTCAGCGTAGAGGATTTCTGCCTTTTCTCTTACCAGTTGTTCTCTTGTGATACTGGGTACAAAAACCGAAACCATAATAAAACTGAAAATTCCAAATATAAAATAGGCCAGTACAAATTTTAGATACAGGGTCTTTTTCATTAATTTCTTACCTCAAATTTGTAACCAATGCCCCAGATGGTACTGATTTTCCAGTTGGCGTGATCCTTGATCTTTTCCCGGAGACGCTTAATATGCACATCTACGGTTCTGGTATCACCAATATATTCATAGCCCCAGATTTGGTCAAGCAGCTGCTCTCTGGTAAAAACATGATTTGGCGAAGCTGCCAGAAAATAAAGCAGCTCCAGCTCTTTGGGAGGCATATCAACATTTTTACCAAGGTAAATAACGGAATAATTGGTCAGGTTAATGGACAGATCAATATATTCCACGCACTTGTCGTTTGAATTTTCGGGGATGACATTTACCGGCTTATAGCGGCGGATCACGGCTTTTACACGAGCTACCAGCTCCTTGGAATCAAAGGGCTTTTCAATATAATCGTCTGCTCCCAGCTCTAGACCTAAAACCTTATCAAAGATCTCTCCCTTGGCAGACAGCATGATAATGGGAACGGAATATTTTGCCCTTACCTCTCTGCAAACCTGATAACCGTCTATTCCGGGAAGCATAATATCCAACAGGATCAAATTGGGAAAAAAATCTTCCATGGCAGGCATCACCGATTCGCCGTCATTTACAATCAAGGTTTCGAAACATTCCTTTGTCAGGTATAGGGATATAAGCTCCGCAATGTTATTATCATCATCGACTATTAATATTTTTTGCCTGTTCGCCATGTTATACCATATCCTTCCTGTAATTTATTTAAAGGTAACTATTGTTACGCCGGCATCTCCTTCTCCATACTCTCCAAGTCGGAATTCTTTTACATATTTCAGCCGTTTTAAATGACTGTGGACGGCATTTCTCAAGGCGCCTGTACCCTTGCCATGTACCACTCTGACACTGGGCAGATGGGCCAGATATGCGTCATCCAGATATTTGTCCAGAGCCGGCAGAGCTTCATCCACGGTCTTACCCAAAAGATTAATTTCCATGGATACGGAGAGGGTTTTTGACATTTTAATTTTACCTGCGCCGCTTCGCTGCAGGCCGGGAGCCGTGACAACAGGTTCGTTAATCAGCGCCAGATCTTTAATATTTGTTTGAGTCCGCATAATGCCGCATTGTACGAACAGGTTTCCCTTTGCATCAGGCAGAGTGCTGACAGTACCCTTTAACCCCATGGAAATGACTCGAACGGCATCGCCCTTTTGAAGCTTTTTCGGATCAAGCCCCTTTCTTTCCGGGGTATTTTTACTGCTTCCTACGGAAAGCCTTTCGTTTTTCTCGTTGATTTTATCCCGTACTTTTTGGCGTTTTCTTTCCAGCTCCCTAATGTCTGTTCCGGTGTCTGCCCTGTTAAAATCCCGTATGGTTTCGTCGGCAATTTCCTTTGCT
Organism: uncultured Acetatifactor sp.; assembly: GCA_910578815.1. Taxonomy (GTDB): domain Bacteria; phylum Bacillota; class Clostridia; order Lachnospirales; family Lachnospiraceae; genus Acetatifactor. The sequence continues at coordinate 13,130 of CAJTSE010000006.1, read as the reverse complement.
TCCTGCAGGATTTCTCTGGCTTTTTCGTTGGCCTCCCGCAAGATTCGATCCTTGGCCTGATCTATTTTTTCATTTTTGTGCTGCAGCTGTTCCTGAAGACTGCGAATATGTTCTTTGTATTTTGCAATCTCCTGTTGTTCCTTTTCGATGGTAATCCGACTCTGCTCCAAATCGGAAATGACATCCTCGAAGCTTTTGTCCTGGCTGCCGATCTGCTCTCTGGCAGCATTGATAATCTCTTCGGAAAGTCCAAGTTTGGAAGAGATGGCAAAGGCATTACTCTTTCCGGGAATGCCGATGAGAAGCCGGTAGGTAGGCTGCAAGGTTTCTACGTTAAATTCGCAGCAGGCATTTTCCACAAAGGAGGTAGAGAGGGCATAAACTTTAAGCTCGCTGTAATGAGTGGTAGCCATGGTGCGAATGCCTCTGTCGTGGAGAAAATTTAAAACCGCAATGGCCAGAGCCGCACCTTCCGTAGGGTCCGTTCCTGCTCCCAGCTCGTCAAAGAGGCACAAAGAATCGGCGTCCGCGTGTTTTAAGATGTGGACAATACTCTTCATATGAGAGGAAAAGGTGGACAGACTTTGCTCGATACTTTGCTCGTCTCCTATATCTGCATATACTTCGTTGAAAATGGAAAGCTCCGAACGATCCAGGGCGGGAATATGCAGTCCGGCCTGCCCCATCAGCACAAACAGACCTACGGTTTTTAAGGAAACGGTTTTCCCTCCGGTATTGGGACCTGTAATGACAAGCAGATCGAAATCCCGGCCCAGATGAATGTCAATGGGTACTACTTTCTTTTTATCCAGCAGCGGATGACGTCCCTTGCGGATGTTAATGTAATGGTCATTGTTAAATATAGGGGCCGTAGCGTTCATGTCCATCGCAAGCTCAGCCTTGGCAAATATAAAGTCCAGCTCGGTCATGAGTTTTTGGTTTTTATCGAGTTCTTCGGTATGTTCTCCTGCCATGGCACTTAAAGAGGCTAAGATAACGGCGATTTCTTCTCTTTCTTCCAATTCCAGCTCACGGAGCTTATTATTTAAATCCACTACCGCTGCCGGTTCAATAAAATAGGTGGAGCCGGTGGCCGACTGATCGTGAATCATGCCGTTTACCTGTCCCTTGTATTCCGCTTTGATGGGAATACAGTAACGGTTATCCCTCATGGTAATTACTGCGTCCTGCAGATAGGTGCGGTAAGAACCAGTAAGCATGGAATTTAATTGGGAGCGAATCTTCTCGTTGGTCTGTATCATGGAACGGCGAATGCTTTTTAATTTGGGACTGGCATCATCGGCTATTTCGTCTTCAGATAAAATACAGCGGCGGATCTCATTGGCCACCTGGGTTAAGGGGGTCAGTTGTTCAAAGTATTCGGTGAGACTGTCATCAGAGGAATCTTCCCTTTCTTTTTTACCGAAAGTCTTAATACGGGATACATTGTCCAGCAGAGAAGCAATTTGGATCAGTTCAAGAATGGAAAGGGTACTGCCAATTTCCAATGACTTAATCGAAAATCCTAAGTCGCTGTTGCTGCCGAAAGAAGTTCCGCCTTTTTTAAAAAGGCGGCTTAATGCGTCTCCGGTCAGAAGCTGATTCTTTCGAATTTCAGCCAGATCTGTAGAAGGCAGAAGCTCCCGGCAAAGCTTTTTTCCCGGCGCCGAATCTGCTTTATCTTCAAGCAGAGCAATTATTTTATTATATTCCAGTGTATTTAAAACCTTTTCGTTCATCTTTCCTCTCATTCCGCCGCGCAAGCGGCATCTAAATTTGCAGGAACTTTGGGACGCGCAGCGTCCCAAATTCCGAGATTGAAAATGACAATTTTCAATCTTTCTCCCCTGTGTGCCCACGGCGGGCACTCCATTCAATATTTATTATTTACCGCAGATCGTCAGGTCTGACATCGGCGGCTTATTCCGCTCAAAGTATACCATGAATAAATGAAAATTGCGAGTAGTTTTATAACTGATCAAAGGCCTTGATATAACAATTCAGTTTTTTACAAATCTGATGGCGATTAACCGGCTGTTACTTGGTTTCGGTATGACGAAATCGTCAGATCTATTTTTATATGGTAAATTAAGCGGGAGAATGATAAAATACAAGTGCGTGCTAAAGCACGCAGAGGGTGTAAGATTGAAAATTGTCATTTTCAATCTCGGAATTTGTGACGCTGCGCGTCCCAAAGTTCCCGCAGATTTAGATGCCGCTTGCGCGGCGGAATGGGAGGAAGTATGAGTGTAATCGGTATTGACCTGGGAACTTCAAATACACTTGCCTGTGTATTCCGGGATGGAAAGGCAGTGTTAATTCCAAACAAAGAGGGAGGATACCTGACCAAGAGTGCGGTCAGTGTAATGGAGGACGGCACGATTATTACCGGGAGGGCAGCAAAAGAGCGGCTTTTGACCCATCCTGACCGTACCGCGGCGTCTTACAAAGTATTTATGGGAACAGAGCGGGAGATCTGCCTGGGGCAGCAGTATTTCAAGCCGGAAGAGCTATCCGCATTTGTGCTTCGACAGGTAAAACAGGATGCGGAAGAATTTTTGCAGGAGCCGGTAGAGGAAGCTGTTATTAGTGTTCCTGCATATTTTAATGATAACCAGCGCTGCGCCACCAAGCTCGCGGCACAGCTGGCCGGTCTGAAGGTTTCCAGACTGATCAATGAGCCCTCTGCAGCGGCAGTGTATTATCGGTGGAGTGATCCTGCCGCGGAGGACGGTAAGCTGATGATTGTGGATTTTGGCGGCGGTACGCTGGATGTGAGTATCGTGGACTGTTTTGACAATATTATAGAAATTTTGTGTATTGCCGGGGACAATCACTTAGGGGGTGACGATATAGACGCCGCCATTGCAAAGTACTTCTGCGAAAAGAATCATTTGTGCCGGGAGGCGCTCACGCCGGAGGAAGGAGCGGTGCTGATGCGGCAGGCAGAAAATGCAAAGGCCGCGTTGTCTGAGCCGGGGGCGACAGAGGGTTTGATGAAGCTCCGGGCGGGCGAAAAGGATTACGAGTTAAGCCTTGACAGAGAGCAACTGGCAATGCTTTGCGAGCCTGTTTTTAAGCGCGTGGAAAAGGTACTCAGAAGGGCTTTGAAAAATAAGAAGGCAGCCAGGGGGATCCGTCGGGTAGTATTGGTGGGTGGTTCCTCCAGAATGCCTGTATTTCATGATTTTTTGGAAAAGCTGATGTCCGCTCGTCCGGTGATCGCCGCAGAACCGGACAAGATCGTAGCGCTGGGTGCGGGGGTCTGCGCCGGAATTAAGGAACGCAGGGAAGAGCTTCAGGATGTGGTTATGACGGATGTGTGCCCTTTTTCTTTAGGGGTTGCTACCTATAACAGCCAGATCGACAGGGAGCCTCACATGGCGGTGCTGATCCCCCGCAGCAGTATGCTGCCTGTCAGCCACAGCAGCCGTTTTTATACCTTACATGACGGCCAGGAATATCTGAAATTTGAATTTTATCAAGGTGAGGATTATTTTGTAGCCGGAAATTTAAAGCTGGGAGAGCTGCAGGTCCGGGTTCCCAGGGGAGCTGCAGGCTCTCAGTGGGCTGAGGTAGTTTTTACCTATGATATTGACGGCATCCTTCATGTGAGTGTGGAAAGCAGCGGCGGGGACAAACGGGAGACAGTAATCCTTAATCCCAATCTGAACCTGTCGGAGGAAGAGATGGAAAAAGCCATGGAGCGCATTAACAGTATTCGGCTTACGACGGAGGCCCACAGGGATCAACGGCTGTTTACGCAGGCACTGTCTTTGTACGAACAGCTGGGGGACGAAAGACGGGCGGAGCTTGGCCGGGGTCTGGCTATGTACTGCGGGGCTCAGGATACGCAGGATGTGATTAATATTCGCAGAGCGGAAGAATATCTTTCGGAGCTGGTGGAGCGTTTTGAAAGAGAGTTAAGAGAGGATCCCTTTGAACAGCTGCGGGGCTTAGGACTGGATATGGACGGGGAGGAATTTGGAGATGAGTGACAATATTTGGAGGCTGCTGCAGATAGAGCCTACCAGAGATCAGGCTCAAATTAAAATGGCATATGCAGTACAGAGCAGAATCTATCATCCGGAAGAAAATCCTCAGGAGTTTATGCGCCTGAGAAAAGCATATCAGCTTGCCATGGAATGGGCGGAGGAAGCGGAGGATGACGTTTTTCCGGAAGAAAAACAGGAATCACTGCAGCCGGAACCACATTTCGTTTTTCAAAGGGATTCCGGCGGTCCGAATCCCTATCGGGAAAGCGAAGCATATCGGATGTTTTTGAAGATCTATAAAAAAGAAAACCAGAAAAACTGGAAGCTTTGGACGGAATATATCACTTCCCCGGAATTTTTATCGGTTTCTTTGGAGGAAGACTTTTGTACTTTGTTAGAACAAACGGTACGGGAAAAGGAGTCTGAATTCCGTCCTGGACAGGAGTTTATGAAAAGCCTGTATACGGCCTATTGTTTTACGGCAATAGGTGCAGGAGGATATGGGGAGGATGAGCTGCAGTTTCGCCAGGAACAAAATGCCTGCACGGTGCCGGAGCCCATTTTTGCCATTGCCCGTTCCTGTCCTGTGCCCAGGCGTTTGTCAGGCAACGATTACACCATGAGGATGGCCTTCAGCAATTATTACCATTTGTGGGCACTGGCTCAGAGAGCAGACCGGATTGATTTGTCTTGGACCGATGATTCCATGCGCAGCTTAAGGCAGGTGCTGGATCGGTATGTTCCGGCGTATATCAAAGACAATTATAACGGAGGCGCCCTGCCGGAACATGCCAGACATCCCTTAGGGTTAAGGCTGTTGAATTACTTTTTTGAAACTGCAGTACTGAACAGAGAATGTTATCAGACGGCATGGGAAACCCTGGGATTAAAACAGGCGGTAATGGGACGGGATAAACTGCTTTACGGCAGGCTGCGGGAAATTTGTCTGGAAAAATATCCCGATTTGAACGAAGAAGAAGCGGGGAGCTTTTTTGAGCTGAACAAGATGTATGGCACATTTGTTGAACGTGCATACGATCCCGTACAGGAAGAAGCAGTGGTAAAAAGTTTTTTTGAGCGGGAGGATTTGAAAAAAGCGTTGTACAACCGCAGGTATGTAGAGACCACCGTGCTGACCGATTGGATTGGTTTTCGGAGAAGCGCTGTATTTCTTCGCTATTTACGCGCTTTTTATGAAGAGAATCGAATGGCGCCCTGTTCCGGGGAAGTATTGAAAACGATTGATAAAGCAGAAGAATACCGCAGGATTTTTCAACAGAACAATGAGGACACGGAGGCTGAGGCATCTCCCCGGCTGGCAAGGGTAAATTATCGCCCCTTTCTGCGCTATTTCCTGAATACGGCTTTTCGGGATTTTCTTTATCTGGATCAATATCTTAAGAAACAGCTTCCTAATTCACCGGAGTGGGCGGAAAGGCTGTTTGATTCGGAAAGCGCTAAAGAAATCGTACCTATCAGCCGTCGCATTGTGCTGGAGGGAGTAGAGATAGAGGTATTGCTGCATTTGCATTATGTGGAGTACAGGCTGAACGGACAGGAAATGTTCCGCCCCTTTATTCCCTATGAAAAGGCAGTGTCTCTTGAAACGGAAGAACTGTTTCTGCTGCTGCCGGCTGCTTATGCCATAGACGGCAGGGTGCAGGATGCAGACGTGTATATGAAATATAAAAGGCAGCTGGCGCTGGAACTGCAGGAGCGGCTGGCAGAAACGGCTCTTCCCTTGGAAAACAGGGCGGAAATAGCCAAAATAATCGGGTCTGAACTGCTTGATAGATTTGGCGAGATCCAGCGGGCAGAGGAGAGAGGGACTACCCTGGCTTTGACGATTTATCGGGAGACCTGGGATGCGCTTTATTGTGCCAAGTGGAGACCGGAAGAAGGGCGGATGTCTCTTTATGTAGAGGAAGGCACCAGCGGTTTGGTTTGCCATTCTACGCAAGAATATGATTATTTTGAAGATGATCTGCAGGCAGCAGCCAGAGGAATGGAGCTGCTGGAGCAGATGATTACTCCGGCTGTCATTGACTTAAGCTGTATGGAGAAGTTTCCGGATACAGTGTATGTGTCAAGGACCGCCGCTCCGGAGAGCGTGCTGGAGAATCAGGAAATAACGAAAGATGTGCTGAGCGATCTTTTGGAACAGTTTGTCCGGGGAGAATTAATCCGTTTGGAATTTTCCTTTACTCCCAATCGCTGGGAGCTGAAGGCAGAAGAAGAGGAAACATATTCCAGAAAACGTTCTCTTGTGTTTTTAAAGCAGAAACAGGAGTATACATGCTTTTATTTTGATGATACCAAGTATTTGTTTCATGCCTTTATGAGAAGAAATAACAGTATTGGTGAAGCAGGAACGGAGTATATATCCCTGACTCATAAAAATCTTCCACGGCAGTGTGTATTTGATTCTTTTGATTCAATATGTTGTAACCTGGAGCTGATCCTTAAGATGACTTCTACAGCAGAAGGATTTAAAAGGGCGAGCGGTGTGCCCTTTCGCAATGACTGCGCCTGGCGGGATGCCTGGGGCGGTGTGTTCATCCAAAACCGCCGGGTAAAATATAATCTTGCCAAGCAGGAGCTGGGAAAATTTCCTTTAGAACGTGCTTACAATTCGGAACGGCAGCCTGTGCTGCTGGATCAGGAGCAGGGGATCCTGAACAGCCATCCCCTGGAGCTGGAACGGCGGACTGCAGACGGGGCGGTGAATATCATACAGATAAACGGAATTAAGAAACCTTTATTCACAGAGGCCATGAAACTTTTTTTCAAGGGAGACGTGGTTTGGGTAAGGCTGTCCTGGGATGTTTCTCCTGACGAATACAGAAAACATTTTGCCCCCGAAATGTTTGAAGATTTATTAGTCCGTAGAACGGGAGAGCCCATGCGGAATCATATTGTTCTCCGGCGTGACGGAGAAAGGTATACTTTGCTGTGTCTGCAGGACTTTGGGGAAAAGGCGGAGTATTATGTAGCTGATATGCGGACATATATGGATGTGGATAACAAATATCCGAAGGAAAGTTTTCTGGGGAAGATCATGCCTGCTTATTTGATACATAAGGATCCTGTTCCCCTGCGCAATCGACTGGATCTGCTGTTGGATCATATGGAGTGCCTGCTTCCCGTTACACGGCGGTTTGCGGAGTTTGCGGAAGAAAGGCCCGGAAAGCATATGGATTATCGTGCGGTCAGGGCGGAATTTGTACCCTGCTGACCTTTACTTTTTATTTGTGGTTGGCTATACTGTAAGATAGGCAATTATCCAAAGCCTGAAAATGTAAGATTTGAAAGGAGTTCACATGCCGGATAAAGAGGAACATGGTCAAAGCGATTTTATGATAGAAAAAATCAAGCAGCGCCCCATTAACCGAAAGAAGCTGCTCCGCAGGACCATTCTCACGGCATCCATGGCGGTTATTTTCGGATTAATTGCCTGTGTTACTTTTCTGGTACTGGAGCCGGTGATTAATAATTGGCTTTATCCGGAGGAAGATCCTAAGACAGTGGTTTTTCCGGAGGATCCGGAGGAAATGCTGCCGGAGGAAATGCTGGCGGAAAACCTTCCCACGGAAAGCCCGTCTCCGTCACCCTCTCCTGAACCTGACCCGGAGCCGGAAGGAATGATATTTTCTCAGGAACAGATTGAAGAAATTCTTTCCGGAGTGATTTTGGATAAGGAAAATTACAAGGAGCTTTATTCGGCAATGTCTGCTTATATAGCAGAGCTGGAGCAATATATGGTGACGGTGACGGCGGTGACTTCCAATATTGACTGGTTTAGCAATGTTCAGGAGAGCAGGAGCCAGACATCGGGAATCATTGTCAACGATAACGGCAAGGAGCTGCTTATTCTGGCGGATGCCTCTATGCTGTGGGCGGCGGAAAGCATGATTCTCACTTTTCATAACGGAGAACAGGCAAGTGCCCAGATCAAGCAGATGGACAGCTATACCGGTCTTGCGATCTTGTCCGTGCCTTTGACTGATCTGCCTGCGGGAATTGACAAAGACAGCTTGACATATCCGGTGATGGGCTCATCCAATAGCAGCAGGCTTATCGGAACGCCGGTGATTGCTATGGGAAGTCCTATGGGGGCCAGTAATTCCGTGGGTTATGGCATGGTAACCTGGGCTGGCTATATTTTTTCCGTGCCGGACAGGAATTATAAGATTCTTCAGACAGACATCAGCGGAAGCAAAAATGCCAGTGGTGTACTTTTTAATCTAGATGGACAGATCATGGGTATCATTACGGATAATAAGACAAATTCCGATATGGGAAGTGTGATTTATGCGTATGGAATTACGGATTTGATTCGAATTATGAATAAGATGTCAAACAGTAATAAAGTTGCCTATCTGGGAATCAGTGGGATGGATGTACCAGAAGAAGTAAACCGGACTCAGGGTGTGCCCTTTGGAGGCTTTGTAACAAAAGTAGACATGAACTCGCCGGCCATGCTGGCAGGAGTCCGCCAGGGAGACGTGATTGTCGGCATCAATGATCGGGACGTGACTTTATTTCAGGATTATACCAGCGCGTTGATGCTTTATGAACCGGGACAGACCGTAACCGTAACCGTTATGCGTCAATCACAGGAGGAATATAAAGAAATGATTTTTACAATAGAGGTAGGAGAGGCAAAAGCTTGGAAGTAAATTTCCAAATATTGAATTGATGTCCGCTGAAGCAGACAGGGAGGTATAGTAATGAAATATATAAAGGATCTGAAAGAAGGAGACAGAGTATTTGACATTTATCTTTGCAAACACAAGCAGGCGGCAGTGACAAAGAACGGAAAGCCCTATGAGAACATTATTCTTCAAGATAAAACCGGAACGATCGACGCTAAGGTATGGGAGCCCAATAATCCGGGAATCGGGGATTATGATGCTCTGGATTATATAGAAGTTTACGGGGAAGTCAACAGCTTTCAGGGTGTGCTTCAGGTCAGCGTGAAACGCATCCGCGTGTGCAAAGAGGAGGAATATGATCCTGGGGAATATCTGCCGGTAAGCTCAAAAAGTATAAATGGGATGTATCAGGAGTTATTGGAGTTAATAGGCAGTATGGAAGATCCTTATCTGAAAAGACTGCTGGAAGTTTTTTTTGTGGAAGATCAGGAATTTGCAAAGGCATTTAAAAATTCCTCTGCAGCCAAGACGGTTCATCACGGATTTGTTGGAGGTCTGCTGGAGCATACGTTAAGTGTGACGAAGCTGTGTGATTATTATTGCGGCGCTTATCCCATACTGAAAAGGGACCTGCTGCTTGCGGCAGCCATGTGTCACGACATCGGAAAAACAAAAGAAATTTCACCTTTTCCTCAAAATGATTACACGGATGACGGACAACTGTTAGGACATATTGTAATGGGCTCGCAGATGGTGGCTGAAAAAGCAGCGATGATTCAGGGGTTTCCGCATGTTCTGCTGTCACAGCTGCAGCACTGTATTTTAGCGCATCACGGAAAGTATGAATTTGGATCACCCAAGATTCCGGCGCTGATCGAAGCTTTGGCATTAAATTATGCGGACGATACGGACGCGAAGCTGGAAACCTTTAAGGAGATATTGGAGAATAACCGGGAAAATACCGGATGGCTGGGGTATAATCGGCTGTTTGAGTCCAATCTGAGGGGAACGAAGTAAATGATTATCAGGGATATTTAAAACCTGTTTACAGATGAAAGGTTTTACAATAATGTATCAAGTATATAGATTAAGAAGGGAGTGTTTCAACATGAAGGTGACGGAAGATATTGTATACGCAGGAGTAGATGATCATGAGGCGGATTTGTTTGAGGGACAGTATATTGTGCCTGACGGCATGGCCTATAATTCTTATGTGATTCTGGATGAGAAAATTGCGGTGATGGATACGGTGGATGCCCGTTTTGGGCAGCAGTGGCTTGATAATGTGGAAAACGCTATGCAGGGACGTACCCCGGATTATTTGGTGATTCAGCATATGGAGCCGGATCATTCGGCCAATATTCCGTTATTCCTGGAAAAGTATCCTGATGCGAAGGTAGTGGCTACGGCCCAGGCCTTTAAAATGATGGGCCAGTTCTTTTCCCTGGAGCTTAAGGACAGGCAGGTCAACGCCGCAAACGGTGGAGAGCTTTCCTTAGGAATCCATACCCTGCAGTTTGTGTTTGCGCCCATGGTACACTGGCCGGAGGTTATGATGACCTATGACAAGAAGGATAAGGTACTTTTTTCCGCCGACGGCTTTGGCAAGTTCGGGGCCCTGGATGTGGATGCGGAATGGCTTTGCGAGGCCAGACGTTACTATTTTGGGATTGTAGGCAAGTTCGGAGCGCAGGTGCAGGCAGTTTTAAAGAAAGCGGCGGAGCTTGAGATCAGCATGATTTGCCCTTTGCATGGGCCGGTTTTAAAGGAAAATCTGCAATATTATCTGGGGCATTATCATACCTGGTCTTCCTATGAGCCGGAAAGCAAAGGTGTTGTCATCGCCTATGCTTCCATTTACGGAAACACGGAAATGGCGGCAAAGTGCCTGGCGGAAGAGCTGCATAAAAAGGGTCTGGACGAAGTTGTGCTGCATGATCTGGCCCGGCACGACATGGCGGAAGTTGTGGAGGACGCTTTTCGCTATGACAGACTGGTACTGGCCAGCAGTACCTATAATGGCGGTGTCTTCCCTTGTATGCGCCAGTTTATTCAGGAGCTGACGGAGCGCAATTACCAGAAGCGTAAGGTGGCATTGATGGAAAATGGCTCCTGGGCGCCTGTGGCGGCCAAGACCATGAGTAAGATGCTGGAGGGCTGTAAGGAGATCAGCTTTGCGGAGAACACGGTCACAATTCTGTCGGCTGTAAAGCCGGAAACCAGGGCGCAGATCGAGAAGCTGGCGGAAGAGCTGATATAAGAGAAGCTGCTTTAAGTAAGAGTAAAGGTATCCATATGGAAGTTCAGAAAAATGATGTGATTACGGTGCAGATTCATGACATTGGCACAGAGGGAGAAGGCATCGGAAAAGCCGACGGCTTTACCCTTTTTGTGAAGGATGCGGTGCCGGGAGATGTGGTGGAAGCCAGGATTGTAAAAGTAAAAAAGAATTATGCTTATGCCAGAATGGAGAAGGTGGTAACACCTTCCCCTTTTCGTGTGGAACCCAAATGTGCCTTTCACAGACAATGCGGAGGATGTCAGCTGCAGGCACTGGACTATCAAAAACAGCTGCAGTTTAAACAGGATAAGATTCGCCATAATCTGGTTAGAATCGGCGGGTTTGACGAGGCGGCAGTGGATGAGAAAATGGAGCCCATCCTGGGTATGGAAGAGCCCTGGCATTACAGGAATAAGGCCCAGTATCCCATAGGCAGGAATCGGGAGGGAAAAATTGTAACAGGCTTTTATGCCGGCCGGACCCATTCCATTATTGCCAATACGGATTGTGCGCTTGGGGCGAAAGAAAACAGGGAAATCTTAGAGATTATTTTGAATTATATGGAGAAAAACGGCGTTTCTGCTTATGATGAATCCACGGGAACAGGTCTGGTGCGCCATGTGCTGATTAGAAAAGGTTTTACCAGTGGGGAAATCATGGTCTGCCTGGTAATCAACAAGAACATGACAAGGGTGCCGTGTAAATTTCAAACAAAGAACTTGATGAATAAATTTGGGCATAAAGAAAGAGGAAATCAACGTGGACAGTGGCAGGATATACTCCCGCAGCAGGCGGAATTGTTGAAAAAGTTGTCTGTTGTAAAAGGAATGACAAGTGTGTCAGTCAGTATCAACAGGGAGCGCTCTAATGTTATTATGGGTAAAGAGATCTATACGATTTGGGGTAAAGATTCTATTTCTGACACTATTCATGTGCGGGACATGAATAAGCCGGGGTATCCACTGACAGGAAAAGAGCTGACCTTTTCCATTTCGCCTCTTTCTTTTTATCAGGTGAATCCCCTGCAGACAGAAAAGCTATACAGTTTGGCACTGGAGTATGCCGGGCTGACCGGAAAGGAAATTGTCTGGGATCTGTACTGCGGCATTGGGACTATTTCTTTGTTTTTGGCAGGCAGCGCCAAGAAGGTCTACGGCGTGGAGGTTATTCCGCAGGCGATAGAGGACGCCAGAGAAAATGCCAGGTGGAACGGAATTGACAATGTGGAGTTTTTTACGGGAAAAGCAGAAGAAGTGCTGCCGGCGTTTTATGAGCGATGGCCGGAAGCGGCTTCCGAGTGCTGTCGGGGCGGAGTGGATGATGGCAGCAGGGCAGCAGGTAAAGCCGGCAGCGTTGTGAACAACATAAAAACCACGGACGATAAAGAAATGACTGACGACAAAGAAACCGTCGTCATGCTTCATCCGGATGTGATTGTAGTTGACCCGCCCCGTAAGGGCTGTGATGACGCCTGCCTTGCCACTATGCTGAAGATGAAGCCGGAGCGGATTGTGTATGTCAGCTGTGATTCTGCCACCTTGGCAAGGGATTTGAAGGTACTTTGTGAGGGCGGATATGAGCTAAGCAGGGTGAGAGGCGTGGATCAATTTGGAATGACGGTGCATGTGGAGACGGTATGTTTATTGTCCAAACTAAATGCCAAGCAGCATATTGAGGTGGAGCTGGATATAGACGAGATGGATTTGACGAAGGAGAATTCGTATGAATAAGTCATTGCAAATTGATACCAAACACACAATTATTACTATAGTATTATCCATTTTGGAAATTTTAATCTCCTTTAAAAAACTATTTGTGTTGGTATTTTATGATAAGTCTCTTTCTTTTATCAGATACATTATTCCAAAATAGGCATTAGACAATGTGTTTATACAATATGCTTCATCATAAACCATTGAATTGTTGGTAAGCAGACTGGCTATTCCATGTGTTACAAAAACAATTTGAGAAAATGATCAGCCTCTTGTCAACCTTTGCTTGTCTCATCAAAATAGAGAATAAAGAATCATAATTTTCCCCTGCAAACCAATCCGAAAGGGAAACGTCTGTATAATAGTTTGAATGAAATAAAAAGTGAAAAAGATTTTTCTTCTATGGCAAAACGAATAATTTTGTATAATGTAAACCTGAATTATTCATGAGCATGTAGAAATGCTTGATACTATAAAACCTTGAACC